>NZ_FUZF01000006.1:19705-201481 GCF_900168125.1 Sphingobacterium nematocida | reverse complement strand
CGTCATCGTAAGTTTGTAAAGCAACAGCAGGATTATCAGATACAGAATATAGTTTTGTATTTAGGTTAAGATCCAGCAGAGAGAAGGAATAAGACTTTAGTTCGTCATTAGTCATATAAGACTCTTCGGTATGTTAGTCCCCTTCTCTCATTCTTATTACGAACTTGGACAGTTCATTAGGCCTTAGGAGCCTGTTTTTACGATTGATAAGTCATAATAAGAACTGCTGAAATCCTTTTTTTACGATTAGTACAAATATGGTAACAGGAATCGATTGTTCAAAAGATTATTTTGACATTGCAGTTTTAAAAGAAGGCAAAGTAGCTTTCAAGGGCAGGTTTGCTAACAATAGTAAAGGTTTTACGGATATGCTTCGGCATACCCAAGGGAGCCATGTTGCGATGGAAGCGACAGGTCCTTATTACTTCCAGCTGGCAAGATTTTTATATGATTCGGGAACACGTGTTTCAGTAGTTAATCCATTGGTTATACGCCGGTTTGCACAGATGAGATTGTCTAGAGCAAAGACAGACAAGAAAGATGCGATGGTAATAGCAGCGTTTGTACAGATGACCAGTCCTAAGCTCTGGGAACCTCCAACTGAAGCAATCCAAAGCATCCGCAATCTGGAAACTTATCTGGAGGGGCTTAAGCAAAGAAGGCACATGTTAGGTAGTCAATTGCATGCTTTTGAGGCCGCAGGCACAATAGATAGGCTATTGTATGATGAAATAACGGAGGAGGTTGAAAGCCATGATAAACGGATTGGGGAGAAAGAGCGCCAGATAGAAATCCTGATAAAACAGCACTACGCAGAAATGGCCTCTAATATCAGAAGTGTACCCGGTATAGGTCCCAGAAGTGTTTCTATGCTGATCATTGCTACAGATGGCTTCGGGATGTTCAAAAACTACAAGCAGGTCATATCTTATTTCGGACTGGCGCCCAGGATATATGAATCAGGTACAAGTGTGAAAGGTAAAGGTCATATCTGTAAAATGGGAATGGGACAGGTAAGAAAAGTATTATATATGGCAGCCGTTTCTGCCATAAAATGCAACAAAGCCTGTAAAGATCTCTACGAAAGGTTGAGGGGTAAAGGAAAACCTTATCGGGTAGCAATAATAGCAGCGGTAAACAAGCTGATCAAACAGGTATTTGCAATAGCAAAATCAGGGGAACCGTATAAAGTACAGCTCTCCTAACAGAATATTATTTGGAGAAAATTAAATTTAAGTTTGGATTTAAACACAGTTCATATCGACCGTAGCGGAGATATCTAGAAGCTATATATTAATCCTATACAGTTAATAGACCTCTCCACTAGGTCGAGGTGACGGTTAGTGCCATTAGATAGCCTCTTTGTTTAACACAGAGACAATACGAGTTTAATACTAGCTATAACGGACTTCAACAGACTTGAACCGAGTTCTACGGACTTTTACTCTTTTCTTTTAGCTATTGTAAATTTTTACTTACTTTGACACATGCGAGCAGTAATACAACGGGTGACACAAGCCTCGTGCACCGTCGACGAACAAATAACCGGAATAATAGGAAATGGCTTATTGGTATTAATAGGTATTGAAGATGAAGATACCCAAGAGGATATGGAATGGCTTTCGCAAAAATTGGTTAATCTTCGCATATTCGGCGACGAGCAGGGACTGATGAATAAATCCGTACAAGATATCGAAGGAAATATTCTACTTATATCTCAATTCACGCTATTTGCACAGACAAAGAAAGGAAACCGCCCCTCTTTTATACGGGCAGCGAGACCCGACAAAGCTAAACCGATGTACATCCAAATGGCTCAACATCTGTCGTCCCTCCTAGGGAAAGAAGTACAGGTGGGCATCTTTGGTGCTGATATGAAGATAGATCTTAGAAACGATGGCCCAGTCACCATTATGATGAACACTAAGGATAAAGATAATTATTAATGGTTTATGGCTACTTACTCTATGGCAATAACCATTTATCATTAACACTTAACGATTAAAAAAAATGACAATCAAAGAAGCACAAGAAATCGTCGACAAATGGATTACAACAACAGGGGTCCGTTATTTCAACGAATTGACCAATACCGCCATGCTGATGGAAGAAGTTGGAGAGGTCGCACGTATTATGGCGCGTCAATATGGCGAACAATCTTTTAAAAAATCAGATAAAGAAGTTGATTTAGCCGACGAAATGGCGGACGTACTTTTCGTGCTCATCTGTCTAGCAAACCAAACCGGAATAGATTTAACACAGGCTTTGGAAAAAAACCTAGATAAAAAGAGTATCCGCGACGCCGAACGTCACAAAAACAACGAAAAACTCAAATAGACAGGACTATTTCATAACGATTTCTGCCGACAAAGGCAAATGATCAGAAGGATATGAAGCATCTACGACCTTATACTTCTTCCATTTGAACTTAGAGGGCTTGGAGATTAAGATATAATCGATTTCTTCTTTCGTATTGACGTTAGGAAATGTTGGTCCATTGTCTTTCTTATTACGCACAAACTTCTGTTCTAATAGTTGGATAGGTACCGAAGTAGGAGAAGCATTAAGATCACCCACCAAAATCAAAGGGTGTTTATAGCCATCGACCAAATCATTTATAAATTTTGCCTGGGCGATTTTATTATCATCTTTTAAATCCAAATGCGTATTCGCTAGTGAAATCGTCTTTCCATTGCTCAATGCGATGTCAACTATAGCTAGGGATCGGTTTTCGCTCTTTACGGGCATAGGCAAATCATAACGTCTTTGACCCGTTATTTTGTGCTTTGTCAAGATTAATATTCCGTACTCGCCATTGTCTAGGTCGATTCCTTTAGAAAAAAAATAATTCGTATTGGTCAGTTCAGCCAGCCGCTTTGCCTGATCTACTGTTCCTGAACGAGGCACATTCACATCCACCTCTTGTATACCTATCACATCTGCATCTACAGCATTAATCACCTCAGCGATAGCATCGATATCAATAACTCCTGGTTTGGAAGGAGGATTCGCATGATGAATATTATAAGTCAATACGCGAACAGTCTGTGCAGATAGAACAAGGTTCGCAAACAGGAATAGAAAAAAAACAAAATAGCGCATCGTTCGATAATTTAGGTGAAGATAAGTATCTTTAACAAAAAAGACTAAACTAATTTCAAACAGAGTGGCGTAGAGACTCTTACACCCCTACGACATAACCACTCCCAATAAATGAACTCGATGAAACACTTTTGGTTATTTATAGTTCTTTGTTATATCACAACCGGCTGTAACACACAACGACGTACCAACAATCAAGACACGCAAACCTACAAAAACGGAGCCGTAGTAACAGCTCATCCTATAGCCTCTAGCATTGGTGTCGATATCTTGAAAAAAGGGGGAAACGCTATTGACGCGACCATCGCTGTCAAATTCGCCCTTGCCGTAGTATATCCTAATGCAGGCAATATCGGCGGAGGTGGATTTATGGTCTACCGAAGTAAGACTGGTGAAATTGCTTCTCTGGATTTTCGGGAAAAAGCGCCATTATCCGCCTCTCGTGACATGTATCTGGACCAGGAAGGCAAACCCATAACAGACCTCAGTTTATATGGCCCACTTGCAGCAGGAGTTCCCGGATCCGTCGCTGGTATGGACGAAGCCTACAAAAAATATGGCAGTCTTCCTTGGAAAGAGCTATTGGCCCCTGCTATCCGGTTAGCAAGAGAAGGCTTCCCTATTACGCAACAACAAGCTGAAGAATTTAATCACTACAAAAAAAGATTTCAAGCACATAATCAGCAAGGAGCAGCTATTATCAAAGATGGCCTATGGCAAAAAGACGATCTATTTCAACAGACAGAACTAGCAGCAACATTAGAACGGATTGCGCAAGAGGGACGTGATGGATTTTATAAAGGAAAGACCGCCGATTATATTGTAGAGGAGATGAAACGAGGAAACGGAATTATTTCGCATCAAGACTTAACAGATTATAATGCCCAATGGCGGGAACCTATAGTGGGCTATTATAGAGACAATAAAATAATTTCGATGCCTCCACCTTCTAGTGGGGGAATAGCTCTATTAGCTTTGCTACAATCCATTGAAAGATATCCCTTAAGACAATGGGGATTCCAGGCAGACAGTACAGTCCGTGCTATTGTTGAGGCCGAACGTAGGATCTACGCCGATCGTGCTACACACCTTGGAGACCCTGACTTCTACAATGTCCCGGTAGCGCAACTTACAGATGCCTCCTTTAATAACACGCGTATGTCCAAGGTATCATTATCTAAAGCCACGGATAGCGAAAGTATCAAAGCCAGCAAATTTGCTGGATATGAATCTGAAGAGACCACCCATTTCAGCATTGTAGACAAGGAGGGTAATGCCGTATCGCTCACGACAACCATAAATGGCTCCTATGGTTCATGTGTATGGGTGGGTGGCGCAGGTTTTCTGCTCAATAATGAAATGGACGACTTCTCCGTTAAACCGGGATCTCCGAATATGTATGGATTACTAGGGGGTAAAGCAAATGCGATACAACCGGGAAAACGGATGCTTTCAGCCATGACACCGACAATTATTGAGAAAGACGGAAAACTGAGAATGGTAGTGGGTACTCCCGGAGGTTCAACAATCATCACCTCGGTCCTACAAACTATTCTAAACGTATTGGAATTCGACATGAGCGCGCAGGAATCTGTAAGTGCAGCTCGCTTCCACCATCAATGGAAACCCGACTATATAGATGTAGAGGAGAAAGCCATCAATGCAGAAATCCGTAAGAGTTTAGAAAAAGATGGTTACAAGATCAATAAGAGAGGCCCCATAGGGCGTGTTGAAAATATCGTAATCCTTCCCAATGGCAGGTTACAGACGGGCGCCGACCCTAGAGGAGATGACAAGGCAATGGGGTATTAAATTACCCCTCTAAAAAGCGGTCATCGATCTGCTTATTCGCCTTAGCGCCTAAAACCTTTAGGTTTTCGACTTTACGAACGATATTTCCAGTACCCGAAGTTAGCTTACGCATAGCCTCACCATGCTTTTCTGAAGCTTTGTCCAGATGGCTTTGAATATGTTCCATATCAGTAAGGAAACCAACAAACTTGTCGTATAGTAATCCTGCTTCGCGAGCGATATCCAGTACATTCCTATTTTGACGCTCTTGTTTCCAGACTGCCGCAATGGTACGCAGTGTAGCTAATAGCGTAGAAGGACTGACAATAACTACCTTTCGATCCCAGGCATCTGAAAACAGCTCCGGCTTTTGCATGACCGCCACGCTAAGTGCTGACTCAATAGGCATAAACAGCAAAACAAAATCTGGCGAATGTATCCCATATAGACTATGGTAGTTCTTCACAGAGAGTTCACGTACGTGATTTTCCACAGACTGCACATGCTGCTTGAGATGTATAGTTCTTTCTTCGTCCGTCAGGGCATTCACAAACTTCTCGTAGGATACCAGAGAGACTTTGGAGTCGACAACCAACTGTTTATTGTCTGGTAGATCGATAATGGCATCGGGCTGAAATCGTCGCCCCTGATCATCAGCCAACGAAACCTGCATCCGATACTCCTGATCCCGATTTAATCCCGACCGCTCCAAAACACGCTCCAGTACTACCTCTCCCCAGTTACCTTGCTTTTTCGTATCCCCTTTTAACGCCCGGGCCAGGTTGCCTGCTTCATTCTTAATTTCAAGACTCTGTTGCATAAGCTGCTCGACCACACCTTTTAGCACATTACGTTCGGCTGCCTCCTGATTATAGGTCTTCTCTACCCGTTCTTCAAAACTCTTTATCTTATCTTTCAACGGATCCAACAGCTTACCCATCTGTTCTTGATTGTAGGCAGTGAATTTTTGGGTTTTCTCTTCTAAAATCCTATTGGCCAACACTTGGAAATCCGCATTAAATTTTTCCTTTATTTGGGATATTTCTTCCTTCTGTTCCAAATATTTTTCTTGCTGTGCCTGTAAATAAGCATTCGTCCCCTCTAAAGTACGTTCTACCGCTTGTCGTTCTTGCCGTTCTCTTTCCAACGTCGCTTTGAGTGATTGTTGTTCCTCTGTCAACAACGCCACATGATGATTTGCTTTGGAAGCCGAGATCTCCAACTGCTGTTTTTCTGATTGCGTAGCAGCATAAACTTCTCGGGATACAGCACGCCCATTGCGCCACAATAAATAAGCACAAGCAACTGCTAGGACAGCAAGTAAGATAAACAACGTATATTCCATCGTTACCAGACGAATTATTGTAATTTTTGGTGTGTACGCCACCATAGATCGGGCATTTCCCCTGCTACAGCAAGCTGATAGTCCTCATACCGACAAGGCACGAGATAAAAGCGCTCATTGACCGACTTTGTACCAAAATAAGGTACTTGCATCCACCAACGATCTGATTTTTTACTTTTCACAAAGACCAATTCGTGCGCTTCGTTTTCGAGTGGCGTGCGGTATATAATATAAGCTGATTTAGGAATCAACGGAGCATCGTTCTTACGGTTGTAATAGCCATCCACAAAACACCAGATCATCTGCGAGACCAACATTGCTGTCTGTTCCATAGGGTCATATGTCGGATTAAACTCATAAAATCCTATTGAGCTACATTTATCAGACATTCCTGCGTAACGGGCCAATTGGCAGGCCTCATCACCAAAAAGACCGTTAGGGACAGCGTTGGCATTCCCTGGAGCTTCAGACGCACGGATAGCACCAATATCAAAACTCACCATATCTGCCGCCCGAATAATCGGTTCTGCCTGATCCAACTTACCGGCGATCATTCCCACACGTTGTGCATTAAAAAATAGCTTATCGTACATATTTATAGACTCTTTACTCACGAGATAAGTCTGATAAGCTACATTATTGAGATTAAACAAGTAATCTGGCTGATGCAAGATAATATGATTAAGGTACGTCTGTGAATTTAAGGGGGTGTCTTGGGTACTGGCTTGATCCAAGTCAAATTTGGCATCCACAATAGCCACTTCAACACGTTGTTCCAGGTCTTCGTAGCCTCGGTATTGGGCATAAGTCAGATCATGTCCTCCACCGATGATTATTGGGAGTATATCGTATTTTACCAGCTCCTCAACAACCAAACGTAAAGCAGCATAGGTATCCTCTATTCGATTTCCGGGCTTAATATTACCAAGATCGACAAGAGAAACATTATAATCTCCTTGGTACAACTCATACAGGTGCTTACGCACGGCATTAGGAGCCTTTGCCGTACCTTTGTTGCCAATAGCTCCCCTCTCTTCTTCGACACCAACGATCGCTAACTGAGGACGATTTTCTGGATCATCCAAAACTGGAAATTCATCAATGTAGGTCTGAACGATGTGACCAAACTGCGAATTGAAGTAACCTTCTTTTGACGAAAAATCTGAAATCGTAATGGGTGAAAAAAAATCTGCTAATGACATAAAATCAAAAGTAAAAATTTAAAAGTAAAAAGTGAAAATATTATATGTCTTCATCATTATATAACTTTAATAACCTCGCTTACTTCTTTACCATTAATTTGCATAGCAAATAGCAATGGGTTATCTTTGAGTACATCAAGTATTTCAATAACAAGTTAACAGTGATATTAGTAACAGGAGGAACAGGCTTTTTAGGCTCTACCGTAATTAAGCGCCTAGTCGAAAAAGGGAATGCGGTAATCGCCTTAAAAAGGGAAACTTCCATCATACCGGAAAGTCTAAAAGCATCTTCACTAATCGAATGGGTAGATGCCGATATTACAGACTATTTTGCACTTTCAGATATTTTTGAGCGCGTAACACAGGTCTACCATTGTGCCGCTAAAATATCGTACCAGAAAGATGATGCCGAACATATGCTACATGTCAACGTTGAGGGCACCCGTCATATCGTCAACCTTTCATTAGAACGCGGCGCACGTCTATTACACGTGAGTTCAATAGCCGCCTTAGGTTCCAATAAATTAGGAAGACCTGTTGACGAAAAAGATAAATGGGAATACGACATCCATATGTCCAATTATTCCTTATCAAAGTACAAAAGTGAACTTGAAGTATGGCGGGGTATCACAGAAGGATTGGATGCCGTTATCATCAACCCATCGGTCATCATGGGAGCCAGCAATACCAAATCGGGCTCTGCTGTAATTTTTAACCTGGTACACAAAGGCATCAAAATATATCCTCCCGGATCCGTAGGCATTGTCGATGTAGATGATGTTGCAGAAATCATGTTGTTGTTAATGGATAAGAAAGAAATTACTGCCGAGCGGTATGTGCTCAATAGTGAAAACATTTCAAATAAACAGCTCTTAGAACAAATAGCGTCTCTGCTTGGTAAAAAAGCACCGACAATAGCCGCGAAGCCCTTTATGCTTCAAATTGCATGGCGTGCAGCTAAACTCATCGCGCTAGTAAAAGGAGGTCGTCCTGCATTGACAGAAGAGTCAGCACGTGCTTCAGCCGAAAAGCTCATGTATTCGAACGACAAAATCGCAAAAGAACTAAACTATTCATTCAAACCACTCCACAAAACGCTTCGAGAAATAGCAGACACATATTTATAAGGATTGGACACAAGAACTAATAACCTTTAGAACTTGTTTCACTTTCATAACACAAAAACACACAACAACAATCTAAACCCCATGCGTCCGATATAAGCTTAGCGCTAGTATCTGACTCATAACCTAAAAAAAACGTTTACAGCAATGAAACATTACTACATCATTGATTTTGACAGCACCTTCACGCAAGTAGAGGCTCTTGACGAACTCGCTCGGATATCACTTGAAGGAGACCCTGACCAAGAAAAAGTATATCAGGAAATAGAACGTTATACAAATCTGGCTATGGAAGGCAAGATTTCGTTCCGCGAGAGCCTTGCTGGTCGAGTAGCCTTATTGAAAGCGAACCGAGGACACTTAAAAAAGCTTATATCACAACTCAAAAAAAAGGTCTCAAAATCATTTGATCGTAATAGGGAGTTTTTCAAAAACAACACCGATACAGCGTGGATTGTATCTGGAGGTTTCAAAGAATTTATTACCCCTGTAGTGTCTCCTTACGGCATAAAGACAGAAAATATTTATGCAAATACCTTTATTTTTGATGAGCAGGATAATATTATTGGCTATGACGACACCAATCCCTTGTCGGATGAAGGCGGCAAAGTCAAGCTATTAAAAGAGTTAAACATCCAGGGTCGGATTTTCGGTATAGGAGACGGTTATTCGGATTTTCAACTTAAAGAATCTGGTATCATAGAGAAATTCTTTGCTTTCACAGAGAACATCTCTAGACAGAGTGTTACCGAAAAAGCCGACCATGTGACACCAAGTTTTGACGAGTTCCTTTATGTAAATGACTTGCCACGTGCAATATCCTATCCAAAAAACAGGATCTTGTGTCTTATCGTAGGTGATGTACCGGAGATTTCTAGTCACATCCTTAAAAGAGATGGTTTTTCGATTCGAATTAAAGATACTTTTGAAGACAAATATACCAAAGACGTAGGCATGCTATTGCTCGGACCCGGCGTTTCTGTATCTGATGAACAGCTCGAAAATGCATCCAAGCTCAAAACCATCGGATACCTAGGAGATATCAAAGGACAGATCAGCAAATCAATATGTAGCCAAAAAGGAATCGTTGTATTTGACGATAAGAAGAACAAAAGTCATAACGCCGAATTTATCCCAAGACGTATGGCCGAATTTATTAATAACGGAGATACCGATCAAAGTCGAAACTTCCCGAATCTAATCCTTCCTAAAAAGATAAAAGGTCACAGACTGCTCCATATCCATAAAAACACTCCAGGAATAATGGCTCAGTTGAATAATGTATATGCAGAAAATGAAATTAATATTTTAGCTCAGTTTTTAATGACACGTGGGGATATTGGCTATGCAGTGACGGATATTGATACAGACTATGACAAAAGCCTGCTGAAACAGCTAAAACAGATCGATCACACCATAAAATTCCGTATACTGTACAAGTAAGCATGATGTAATAACACCGCTCAGAACTAGTCCAACAAACAGCCTGGTTCTAAACCATTGAAGAACAAATAAAATCATAAAAGTTTTTTCGTAAATTCACATCAACAAAAAACAAACAAAATAGACATGAAATACTCCTAATTATACAAATTACAAACAACTAGGCGTATTCCATGCCGACGAGTCGGCACAAGATAATGACCATTAAAAAACAAACCGATCCGTCAACTGACGGATCATAAAATAATTACACGCATATGAACAAGATAATTCTTTCGATAGCGACAGCTACAGCATTGTTTCTCGGAACTGAGATCAGTAATGCCCAGATCAAACTGCCAGCAGCAAGTAGTACACAGAGTATCACCCAAGGGCTAGGCATCAAAAACATTTCTTTAAACTATCAACGTCCGAATATGAATAACCGTGTGATTTTCGGTCAGCTTGTCCCTTACGGTGAAGTATGGCGCACGGGAGCTAATAATATTCCAAGTATTACTTTTGAAGAGGAAGTTACCATTGAGGGCAACAAAGTACCTGCAGGTACCTATGGACTATTTACTATTCCTAATAAGAATGAATGGACCATCATCCTCAGCAAAAATGTAAAACAATGGGGCGCTTATCAATACAACAAAGCGGAGGATTTCCTACGCTTCACGGTGAAACCCCAAACATTAAGTAGTAATGTAGAGACATTCACCATTGCTTTTGAGGATGTAACGACCAAATCAACCAAAGTTACATTGGCCTGGGAGAAAACAAAAGTAGGATTTTCGATTGCAACAGATCAATCGAAAGAAATCCTAGCCGGTATAGAAAAAGCGATGGAGGGTGATAAAAAACCTTATTTTCAAGCAGCTCAATATTATTTTAACAACAATCTAGATATCAAAAAAGCAGCCGATTGGGTTAGCAAAGCGGATGAGGGAAACACTACAGCGCCACATATCAAATATTGGAAGGCAAGAATCTTAACAAAGGCAGGAGATAAGGCCGGAGCGAAGAAAGCTGCACAAGAAGGTATCGAAATGGCTACAAAAGGAAACAATCCGGAATACATTAAAATGAACACGGAGGCCTTAAAGGCTATTAAATAGTATCCACATACTTAAAAAAAATCATCTAAGGTCATCCCGATTGTAGGATGACCTTAGATTTAAAAAAAATGTATCCTCGACCCAAATTACATCAATGCTTCATAAAGCACTTCGATAGGATGCACGGCACTGACACCAGTCCCATCCTTAATTTGATGTCGACAACTTGTACCTGGAGCAACGACAATTTCCTGTATAGCCTTTCCTTTAACAGCTGGAAATAACACCAGATCACCTATCTGCATAGACAGTTGGTAATGTTCTTTTTCATAACCAAACGAACCTGCCATACCACAGCAACCAGAAGGTATAACTTTTACAGTAGCTCCTTTCAAGATCTTTAATGCCCTTTCGGTATAGCCTTGTAGTTTCCATGCCTTCTGTTGACAATGCGTATGCAACAAGAATTGTCTTTCTGTTGGATCGAATAGATCGGAAGATATATTTCCTTTCTCAAACTCGCGCACCAAAAACTCTTCAATAAGCATCGCATAGGGTGCGATCCTTTTCGCTTCAGCTTCTAGTTCTATGTCGACCAAGTCAACATATTCGTCTCGAAAGGTTAATATTGCGGAGGGTTCTACAGCGAGTAATGGCGTCTCTGCTGTCAATCGGGAGGCAAAGAGTTTTACATTTTTATTGGCCAGCTTTTTCGCTTCTCTCAGCAATCCTTTAGAAAGTAAAGCTCTTCCGCTGGACACATGCGAAATCATCAAAACCTCATACCCCAGTCGTTCTAGCAATAGAACCGACTGTTGCCCTATCTCCAAATCATTATAGTTGGTAAACTCATCACAGAAGAAATACACCGTCCCCTTAATTCCCGCTTCCTTTCGGATCGGTTTATCTCTATTTAAAAACCATTTTTCCAACGGGATCTCTCCTAGCAAAGGTAGACTGCGTTTCGTAGAAAATCCAACCATTCGCTTAGCTAGCTGCCCGACGATAGGATTTTGGACCGACCAATTGTAAAAACCTGGAATATAAGCCATCCAATCCATTAGACGATCTACATTTCCGATCATACGACTACGTAGGGGTACCCCATGCTTGTCGTAATACCGCTGTAGGAAATCGGCCTTCATTTTTGCCATATCGACACTAGAAGGACATTCTATTTTGCACCCCTTACAGCTCAGACAGAGATCCATCACTTCCTTTATCTCAGGATGGTCAAATGGATTATCCTTGGGCGAGTTTGTCAAAAACTCGCGTAATATATTAGCCCGTGCGCGTGTTGTATCCTTTTCATCCCGGCTCGCCATATAGGACGGACACATCGTTCCGCCAGACAAAGCCGACTTTCGACAATCGCCCGAGCCATTACACTGTTCGGCATGTCCTAATATATCTTGACCTGGATATCTAAATACCGTTTCTATCTTCCTCTTTACCACTTCTGGTTCATACCGCAGAAAAGTATTCATTTTTGGAGAATCTACGATCTTGCCAGGATTAAAAATACAGGCAGGATCCCACTTTCTCTTAATATCTTTTAGCAGCTGATAATTACGTTCGCCGATCATGTACGGAATAAACTCTCCTCGCAATCGTCCATCGCCATGCTCTCCACTCAAAGAGCCTTGATATTTCTTCACCAATTTTGCAATTTCGAAAGCAATTTCCCGAAAAAGATAATTACCTTCTTTGGTTTTAAGGTTTAGAATAGGTCTTAGATGCAATTCACCTGTAGCAGCGTGTGCATAATGTACAGAATACAATCCGTATTGAGCCAGGATGGCATTGAAATCCGCGATATAAGCCGGAAGGTCTTCTACAGCCACAGCCGTATCTTCAATCACGGCAACAGGCTTTTCATCGCCAGGCATATTGCTCAGCAGCCCTAACCCAGCCTTACGCAAATCCCACACCTTTTTTCTATCCTTTCCGAAAACAATAGGAAAATAATACCCCAGACCTTCATTTCGCATAGCAGATTCCACTTTTGCAATCCGGTCACGTATTGCGGCCTCGTCGGAGCCATCGTACTCGATTATTAGAATAGCCTCTGGCGTCCCTTCTACAAAGAATCGGTTTTGTCGCTGTTCGAGATTACTGGCCGTGCATTCTAGAATATAATGATCCATCAATTCGCTGACCAAGGGTTTATGCGCTAAGGCAATAAGATTAGCTCGAAGTGCATCATCCAACGAGTGGAAATGCACACATAGCAAGCCCGTTGGATTTTGCGACAACTTATCTACATGTAGCTTGATTTCGGTCATAAAGAATAATGTTCCTTCTGATCCACAGATCAATTTACAGAAGTTGAATGCTTCTCCCCCAGCAGTAAACGGATCCGCTTCTAATAGCAGATCAATAGCATAACCTGTATTGCGTCGATTGATGTTTGATTTCGGAAACTGTGCACGTATTTCTTGCTGATTATTATAATCGCCCAAAATAGTGCGAATCTGCCTATAAACTTCTCCTTCTAGCGAAGGAAGCTCACATTTAGCGATAAAATCATCAAACGATAAAGCCTTAAAAGATGTTTTGGTCCCATCAGAGAGAAATCCTGTAATCTCCAGCGTGTGTTCTCGAGTGCTGTGATAAATCAACGAATTAGATCCGCAGGAATTATTCCCAACCATGCCCCCTATCATCGCTCTATTGGCCGTTGAAGTCTCGGGACCAAAATATAGTCCCAGAGGCTCGAGAAACATATTCAACTCATCCCGAATAACACCCGGCTGTACCCTAACCCACTGTTGATCCGTATTGACTTCCAAAATTTGGGTAAAATGTTTAGACACATCTACAACAATACCAGCGCCTACTACCTGTCCAGCCAATGAAGTGCCGGCAGTCCTAGGAATGAGAGATGTCTTATTGTCTACTGCAAATTGGATAAGTTTCGCTATATCGGATTCCTGTTTAGGAAATGCTACAGCCAGCGGCAGCTCCCTATAAGCCGAAGCGTCTGTTGCATAAAGCGTACGCATCATATTATCGCTATACAGCTCGCCTGTCATAGCAGCTGCTAATTCCTGTAACCTCTCTTCCACCGCCAAGTTTTCTTATGCCCCTTTAATTTGCGTAGTATATGTGCTTTCAAAAATTTTATCTGCATTATTGGTTTCAAAACCATCTCTTCTGTGTTTGACACCAATTTCAGATTTAGCTAAATGAGTGAACTCGGGCAATATACTTCGCTCGGCAAACTCCACATAGCTCCCCGCTATCTCCAACTCTTGTCCATCTGCGAAAAGCGCTTTATACAATGCAGACACAGTACTACTCTGTCTTAACAAACCGTCATCGCTAGTCTTGATCACGCCGCCGGAGTTATTAAGCTTCACTCCGATACTCGTCAAAAAAGAATTAAACTCCTCTAAAGTATTATAACCATCTTTTAACTCATGAATACTGATGGTATAGTGGTTTAAGTAGTATCGGTTGTAAATCACCCAGGCAGCATATTCGCTCTCCGCTAGTAAAGCTTGATAATCTGTCGAAGTCGGTAAATCCCATAATGGCTTTTGAAGGAAATCGGCAACTTCTTGACCATTTTCCAGATTGATAGCGTCGACAGGATCCTCAACAATAGAAGAAGTATACTTATGGATTATCTCTTGCGCCTTCGAACTCAGATCCTGTACACGTAATTCGGAAACAAATATACGCGGGTATCCTTCTTGGGGGGGAGAGAACCAATATGCATCTAATTTCTTACCTTCAAAATAATAATAATCTCTTTTTTCATAACCAAATGCTAAGAATATCTTCTCAAAGGATTTAATTCCTAGATGGGGTACCCCTAGCGTACGAAAGGCAATATGATCATTGACAATATCTTCCTGCGATCCGATCACCCCTTTTGCCAATAAAGCGTCGGTAATCTTATTAACGTCCGAAACATGGGCTCTGTAATGATCAAATAAATCATTCAAGACGACATCGAGAGGCTTATTTTCATCAAAATGCATACGATCAAAATTTAAAGTTTATACTATAGTAAATTTAGGAAATAGATTTCAATAAAACACGACAACACGAATTTTGTCGAATAAAAATCACAGCAAATAAGTTTATGCAGAAAAATATTCTAAAAACAATCCAAAACAACGAACTATTACAACTCTTCTTTCAAGAGATCTTCCAATTCTTCTGGACTGAGATTCATATTTACATTTCCGTCTTTGGCAAAGGAAATCTCGCCTGTTTCTTCAGAAACAATAACGGCAACGGCCTCCGATACCTCGGTCACACCGATAGCAGCACGGTGTCTTAACCCAAACTGAGGTGGAAGATCCTCACTATCGGAGAGTGGCAACACCGAACTAGCGGTCATCACCCGAAAATCTACGATAACGACAGCACCATCATGCAACGGACTATTTTTAAAGAAAATACTCTCCAGCAATCGCTTCGATACCGGAGCATCTATATACTCGCCGCTGGATTGGTAATACTCTTCATCAAAATACTTAGAAAACACCAATAAGGCTCCGGTACGTGATCTAGACATGCTCCTACAGGCATCAACAATAGGTTTTATCTTTTCGGAATGATCCTGTTGAGCGGTCTTCTTAGCCCCTAGAAATGTCCAAAAAAACTTCTTACGGCGCATCGAGATATTCTTACCAATATGTAACAGAAAGCGTCTTATCTCTTGCTGGAAGACTACAATTAATGCAATTGATCCTACAGAAATAAATCCACCGAATATTTCTGTCAATAGGCGCATCTCCAATTGCTTCACCACCAAATAGATCCCGTAGAATAGGGCTACCCCCAACAGGATATTAACAGCAATAGTACCCTTTATTAAACTGTAGACGTAATACACGATGACGGCCACTAAAAAGATATCTATAATATCCAGTAATCGGAACCCTTCGAGTAGATTAAAGCTTAGTCCTTCCATTTATAATGCAATTTAAAAAATTAATACTAAGATTTATCTCTCTTTCATAGTTTTATAAACGTAATACCTCAATTTAGTCTTCTAGATCGGCATATAATGAAATTAGTTGGTTTTAATTGGAGTTTTTTTATGCGCCTCTCTGCCGGCGCAGGGCATGTTACTTTTGGAGCAAAAGTAACCAAAACTCCTCGCTCGAACATTTTGGCTGTAAGGGTAGGGCTTCCACCTACTAATGCCAAAATCTTCACAGGCGAGATTTAGCTAAAATGTACGTTTTGAGGTTTGTATTAGTTTTGCTAATAGTTAATTAAGGAATTGTCTGGATGGCGTATACGTATACTTTAGATTAAGTCGCCTTAGCGGATCGGCGCTAGCAGGAATGGTAAATCATTGTGCCGATACGGTACAGCGACACGCTTTTGCATACTTTTGGCAAGACAAAAGTATGAGCCATGTCGCGGCTAGAGCGACAATAAATGTGTCTAAATGTAACCTTCCTTTTTTCTGAAAGTGTCTGTTTTCAAAGGCCATCAAGAACTTTCATGTCTGTTGCTGATCCAAAGGCATCATGAAAGTTTTTACTAAAAACAGTCTCCATAATTACGTCTAAAAGGTATTAATTTGATTTTAACTATCTTTACCTAATAATATGCTAAACATGACAAAATTATCTGTAAACATCAATAAAGTGGCTACCCTTCGTAATTCTCGTGGAGGCAACACACCAAATGTCCTGGCAGCAGCACTGGCGGCAGAACGATTCGGAGCAGAAGGCATCACAGTGCATCCTCGCCCAGATGAAAGACACATCCGTTATCAGGATGTATATGACCTTAAAGCTGAAATCAAAACGGAATTTAATATCGAAGGTAACTGTCAGGAACAGAAATTTATAGACCTAGTATTAGCCAACAAACCTACACAGGTTACCTTGGTACCCGATGTCTTGGGACAAATAACTTCTAATCATGGTTGGGATACCTTAAAACATAAAGATTACCTTAAAAACATGGTTAGTCTATTCCAAAAAGAAGGAATTCGAGTTTCGATATTTGTAGACCCTATAGTGGAAATGATTGAAGGGGCGGCAGAAACAGGCACTGATCGTGTCGAATTGTACACAGAAGCTTATGCGGCCGAATTTGGGTTCGATAAGGAAAAGGCTATCGCACCGTATTATCAAGCAGCAGTAAAAGCACGCGAGCTCGGCTTAGGGTTAAATGCAGGTCATGACCTAGACCTAAACAACTTAGCTTACTTTAATCAACACATTCCCGAATTACTAGAGGTGAGCATCGGACATGCATTGATTGCAGACGCTCTTTATCTCGGTCTCGAAGAAACCATAAAGCGATATTTGGCCGCATTAAAAGCCTAAATACATGCTACTACCCCATAAAACTTTCATGATTCCATTGAACCGAACGAAGAGAGTTCATTGATGCCTTGAAACGTAAATTAGAATCAATAATACAGACATTCAGAAAAGAAAGCCCTAAGTAAATAGGTCTACTTAGGGCTTTCTTTATACATTTACTTTTTTACTCTTATTTTATTCCTCTAAAAATTCGATTCCAGCGAATCTTCGAGAAGAAAGTTCCATCTTTATCCCAGCTCAACCAGGTAAACAACGCCTTCCCTACCACATGATCTTCCGGAACAAACCCAAAATCACGAGAATCCAAAGAGTTATCACGGTTGTCTCCCATCATCCAATAGTAGTCCATCTTAATGGTATAACTAGCCTCCTTAATTCCATTAATATAAAAACCATCAGCGCGTTTTTCAAGTGTATTCCCTTCGTATACCGTAATCAAACGTTGATAAATCGGATATGTAAGATCATTAATTTGAACAACATCCCCTTTCTTAGGAACAGTTAAGGGGCCAAAATTATGAAAGTTCCAGTTATATTGATTGTCTTTTGGAAAGGCAGCACTGTCATTATTGTAAGGCGTTACTTCGGTCACATTAGACCAGCCTTTGACTTGCTGTATTTCTTCTTTGGTAACATGTAAAAGGTAAGCAACGATACGCCCATTTTCATCTGGCAACGCCATATACTCAAAACGCTTGTCCACCAAAATATCTGGATCAAGTCCACGTTCGTCGGTGTACACAATATAAGCAGACTGTACATCATCAGAATCAAAGCCTGTTTTACCATTCACAACCAAATGTCCTCCTTTCATCTCAACGACATCACCAGGTTTCCCTACAGCACGTTTGATATAATTCTCCCTTTTGTCGACAGGCCTATTGTAAGGGGCATCTGCTTCCATCGGAAAATTGAAGACAACCACATCATTACGTTCGATATTCTCAAAGCCAGGCAATCTCTTATATGGAATTTTGATTAATTCGGAATAAGCTTTACCGCCCGTTATAGGCATCGTATGATGTGCAAAAGGAAATGCCAACGGGGTATTAGGAACACGAGGTCCATAATTCAACTTGCTAACAAACAGAAAGTCACCAACTAAAAGACTGCGCTCCATGGAACCCGTAGGGATCATATAAGCTTCAATTAGAAAACCTCGAATTAATGATGCCGCTACAGTAGCAAAGATGATCGCATCGGCCCATTCCCGGGTTACAGATTTCTTGTAAGGGTATTTCTTCTTGAACTCTTCGGTATTGGGTTGCCCTAAATACTTAACTGCAGGATCTCTACCCCACATCGGAAGAACTATAAACGGAACAAGAACTGCTGCTGCATTTTCCCAAAAACGACGCTTGCCAAATGCTTTAATCAGATCCAGGTAAAAACCATAAAATATGAAAATATTTACAATAGGTACGAAAAGCCAGACTATCCACCAAGTCGGTCTACCAACCAACTGCGCCATGACATATTCTCTATAAAAAGGAATCACTGCTTCCCAGCCTTGTTTACCAGCTTTTTTAAACAATAGCCATAGCCCATAAAGCGAGATGACAGTAAGTATTCCAAAAACGATATACCACATAATAGTAAAATTTAAAAGTCAGAAATTAAAAACCCGACTAAAGTCAAAAGTTATAATCATGACTTCTTATATGTCGACTGTTCAATTTAAATGTTACAGTACTTATTATTATTTATTAAAATCAAAAATCTCAGTAACTTGAAAGAAACCTTTACGTCCCTCCAACCACTCTGCTGCCACGACAGCACCTAAAGCAAAACCGTCTCTATTGTGTGCCGTATGTTTGAATTCGATCTGATCTACTTCAGAACTATATAGCACAGTATGTGTGCCGGGAACCTCTTCGATACGGAGACTTTCGATCAATAACTCGTCAGGTTTATTAATTACATCATTCTCAGCTCCCACCACCTCATTCACCCATGAAGATTTTGATGTATAATTATCAAGAATCCCTTCGGCGATGGTAATAGCCGTCCCGCTAGGCGCATCCAATTTGTGAATATGATGAATCTCTTCAACCTGTACATCATATTGCTTATAAGGATCCATAGCGCGAGCCAAAAGCCTGTTGATATGAAAGAAGACATTTACGCCTATACTAAAGTTAGATCCGTATAAAAGAGCTTGTTCTGCCTCAAGGCAAGTATCCTTAACTTCTTGCATATGCTCATACCATCCCGTAGTACCTACTACGATGGGCAAGTTTGATTCAAAACACAAACTAATATTGGACAATGCGGCTTCTGGTGTACTGAAATCAATAGCAACGTCTGCTCCTTCAAGATCCTCTACACCGATACTATCTCTATTATTGGCATCTACGATAAGTACGACTTCATGACCTCGCTTGAGTGCAAACTTCTCAATAAGTTGCCCCATTTTTCCATAACCAAGTAAAACGATCTTCATATCTTATAGTTTAATAATTGCCAAATTAACATTTATTATTTAATCGCAAATGTCAATTTGATGCCGGGGGTAAAATAATTTGCAAAATTAGGTTGATAAGCCAATGTCGGGGTAGGCATAAATGTCGGATTGATTTTGACCGTTAGGTCATCACCTATATTATATCGGTTGCGCAGCATGGAATCGGTATATGCTTCTATTACATTGCCCGCCCACCATACCGCGGTAATTATGACTGTCATATCACGATTTCGCCTAAAATTATCTTTTTGCTGAATTAAACCTGTAGTACTGTAATTCTGCAAATCCAAGTTTTGTTTATCATCTCCATTGTCGATCCGATAAGCGGCCTCTTTGGCAAACATCTTATAATAATAGTTCCAGTAATCAAACACGAAATAGGCTGTTATAAAACCACCATAAATAATGGGCAACTTGACCCATACCCAACGACCACCATTCGTTATCTGTCCCCAACCAGGTGCTATAGCCGATCTTCGCCAGGCCACTCGAGAGATCTCTTCGATGGCCAATCGTGTCGAATCTTTAAGAATATCCTTGTAATAATATTTGGCGCGCTCCTTTTCAGCTTTTTCTCGCTCTTTACGCTCCTTCCTTGTTTCCTTTTTTACCGAATCCTGTGGAGCAATACTGTCCAAAGCCAGCTTTGTTGAGTCCCTAAGCACACGGGTAGAATCTATTTGGGCATAGGTCCCCTGTGCCAATATTAAAAAAAATATAATTACTATTATCTTAGGCATTACCAGTCAAGAAGTTCTAAAATACGACTCAAATCATCTTCAGAATCAAATGGTATTTCGATAGCCCCCTTACCACGGCTATTTTTCAGATTTAAACGTACCCGGGTAGAAAATCTAGAAGCCAAATCATCTTCAATTTTTTGATATTGAAAGTCCAATTGCTTCCCTACATTTTGATTTTTCTTAGGTTTCGCCTGCTCTTGTATATTACGAACTAGAATTTCTGTCATACGCACAGATAGTCCTTTTTCAATAATCTCCTGAAAGACAAACAGCTGTTTATCAATTTCACCGACATTAATCAAAGCACGTGCGTGCCCCATAGAAATCTGTCCATCCCGAATACCAGCCTGGATAGCAGGAGGTAGCTTCAATAAACGCAAATAGTTTGTAACCGTAGAGCGATTTTTGGAAACACGGTCTCCTAATTCTTCCTGTTTTAAATTACATTCTTCAATCATTCGCTGAAAACTCAATGCTACTTCAATCGCATTTAGATTCTCCCGTTGAATATTTTCAATCAAAGCCATCTCCAACATCTGTTGGTCATTGGCTGTACGTACATACGCTGGGATATCAGTAATACCGGCAAGCTTGGAAGCGCGCAAACGACGCTCACCACTGATCAATTGATATTGATTTTTGCTAACCTGACGTACCGTAATCGGCTGTATTAACCCCTGAAGTTGAATAGACTCCGATAACTCTTTTAATGCTTCCTCATCAAAATCAGTACGAGGTTGAAAAGGATTGACAGTGATTTGCTCGACCCTAATAAAATTGATACTTCCTGCCGCAGATCCGGATACTTCACCGCTATCTTTCTGAGGAGAAACCGGTGAATCCTTCAAATCATCCTGCAACAAAGCACCTAAGCCTTTCCCTAACCCTGTTTTACGTTGTAATGCTGCCATTCTTATACGATCGCTTTTTCTTTATTATGTTCAACCAAACCATTTTTCTGCAAAATCTCACGAGCAAGATTCAAGTAATTCACAGCTCCTTTACATGAAGCATCGTGCATAATCACGGAAATACCAAAACTAGGCGCTTCACTCAATCGTGTATTGCGTTGTATAATAGTTTCAAAAACCAGATCCGTAAAGTGTGTCCGAACTTCTTCGACTACCTGATTTGACAAGCGTAGACGTACATCATACATAGTAAGTAGAATCCCTTCGATTTCTAAGTCCGTATTTAATCTATTTTGAACAATTTTTATGGTATTTAACAATTTACCTAATCCCTCAAGCGCAAAATATTCACACTGTACCGGAATAATCACCGAATCAGATCCCGTTAGCGCATTGATCGTAATCAAGCCTAGTGATGGCGAGCAATCGATGATAATAAAATCATAATCATCTTTGATTTCGCCCAGCATTTTCTTCATTTTATACTCGCGCTCATGAAGATTAATCATCTCAATCTCCGCACCCACTAAATCAATATGTGCCGGCAAAAGATCTAAATAAGGTGTATCTGTCGCTTGGATAGCCTCACGAGGATCCAGATCATTCACCAAACACTCATAGACACTAGCTTTGATATTTCGAGGATCGAAACCTATCCCTGAAGTAGAGTTTGCCTGTGGATCCGCGTCCACTAACAGCGTCTTATACTCCAAAACGGCTAAACTCGCTGCCAAATTTATCGAAGTTGTTGTCTTCCCTACGCCACCTTTTTGATTTGCTATTGCAATTATTTTTCCCATGAGATACCGAACCTTTTACAATTTTTGTTTTCAAGAATTGTTCTCCATTCAAAAATACATTCCTATTACTAAAGAAATGTTTAAATGATGTTAAAATTACTAAATTTGAGAACTTCCTGATACTATTACTCAGGATGCTAAGATACAAAAAATTGATTTACGATTTGATAAACTCGTTGATTGATTATTATAAGTAGCAACATTACAATGAATTTAATTATTTCAGGAACAAATCGACTGGGTAGTAACTCGTTAAAAGTCGCAGAATATTATAAAAAAGAGTTGAACAAGAAAGGAGAAGATTGGCAGATTCTATCGTTGACAGATCTTCCTCACGACATATTATTTACCGACCTATACGGCAAGCGTTCCGCAGCCTTCGCTCCAATTCAAGAGTTGGTATCAGAGGCACAGAAATTTGTCTTTATCATTCCAGAATACAATGGTAGCTACCCCGGAGTACTAAAAACTTTCATTGATGCTTGCGCTTATCCTGTTTCCTTCTACCACAAAAAAGCCGCTCTTGTAGGTGTCTCAACCGGAAAATACGGAAATATCAGAGGTGTGGATCACTTTACAGGGGTTTGCAATTATATGCGAATGCATGTCATGCCGTTAAAAATTCATATCCCCAGTATCCAAAGCGAGCTAAGCCAAGGGGGAGATTTTGATGAGGATAGCACCTATAAATTCGTGCAGGAGCAGATCGAGGAGATTATTCGGTTCTAACGAGTTAGCGCCCGACCTTAATCCTATCCAAAATACTGTCCAATGTATAGGACAGAGGAGACTCGTGCAGCGGATACTTGCCCAGCTTGTCTTTCTGTTCCTCATAGTGAAACATGGTCCATTCGTGGTTATTATATTCCAATGCAGATAGGTTTTCTATCCAATCACCGGAGTTCATATACACACATTTTCCCTTTTTCGTTTCGACGGTACGGATCTGTGGTTGATGGATGTGACCACAGATCACATAATCATAATGGCTCTCTATCGCAAGCTCTGACGCAGTATGTTCAAAATCGCCAATAAATTTGACCGCTTTTTTTACCGAATTTTTAATTCTTTTGGATAGCGAATATTTTTCACGTCCCAATCTATTCAGGCACCAATTAATAAGATTATTCAACCGAATAAGCATATCATAGCCCCAACCTCCCAGTTTGGCCAGCCATTTGGAATGCTGCACAGAAGCGTCGAAGACATCACCATGAAATACCCAAGCCTTCTTATCGCCTAGATGTAACACCAGCTTGTCTACCAACTTAATATTCCCAAAACTGATATCCGAAAACTTACGAAGCATCTCATCATGATTGCCCGTAACATAGATCAGCTCTGTACCCTGATAAGCCATATCAAAGAGGTATTTAATGACACGGAGGTGTTGATCCGGAAAATAGCTTTTCTTAAACTGCCAAATATCTATTATATCACCATTCAAGATCAATTTCGATGGTTTGATAGAGTACAAATAATGCAGTACCTCCTTGGCTCTGCAGCCATAAGTTCCTAAATGTAGGTCAGACAAAACGACCAAGTCTACTTCTCTCTTCATAGTTGATTAACACAAATAAAGAGAACGAAGATTAACTTATCATTTTCAGACAGTTAAGAAAATTTTAATTCTCTATCATGAAGAAAGTTCAACATCAGCCTTTTTCGAAACAGCCCGCCGACTTGTCTTTTTCTTTACTTTCTTTTTCTTGCCCCACCAAACGTAAAAACCCGTAATAGGCAATGAAGCACATATTAAGCTTGCCAAGAAATACATAATCTTAGTCGTCATACCGCCTATAAATCCAGTGTGCAACGCATAGTTTGAACGTGATATCCATTCTGCCGCCTGAGCTTCGCTGATGGGTTTTTGTGAATTAGGCAAAAGCGTTATTGTATTGCGATCAAACTTTAAGTCACGCCATCTCCCCGAATGCATATCCGTACAAGCATATATAGTCTGCTCGTCCTCTTCAGGAATATGGACGATTACGGCCTCTTTATTTAATTGCGCTATTTCTTTGCGCACCTTATACCAGATCTTATCTGCAACCACTAAAGCATCTTGCATAGCCGGTGTTGTTAGTCCAGACTCTACTCTTTCTACTTTCACCCTTGGAGGCAAGCCTCCACTAAGCCACATCACCGATTTACGCATCCATGGGAAAGCCATGATTAATCCAGTTAATCCCATTAATAAAGCCAACAAGAGCGAATAGAAGCCAAGTACATTGTGTAGATCGTAGTTAATCCGCTTTAACTTCGCCTTCCAGTTAATGGTAAAACTCTGCTTTACCATACGCCTTGTCCATCGTTTGGGCCACCATAGTATTACTCCGGAAAGCGTTACCAAGAAAAAAACAAAAGTTCCCCAGCCCACGATCTGACGTCCTAGCTTTCCGTGAATCCAGAAATGACGATGCCCTTCATCCATGAAATGAAAGATATCTTCATGGTCCACCTCGGCAAGAATCTGTCCGGTGTATGGATTAACATATAACAAGGTATCGCTATGGTTGATACTTGCCTTTATAGACTTATCCAAACCGTAGTACCACAAACTACCGACTTCCTTATCTGGATAAAATTCTTTTATCTTTTGATAAATGACACTTGGCGGTAGTTGCTTATCTGTCGTCTGTTCCTCTACTGATATGTAATTATAGACTAAGTCTTTTATATCATGCTCAAATACCAATACACATCCTGTAATGGACAAAACAAAGACAATAATACCTGAAGCCAAACCTAGCCAAAGATGCAACCAAGCATTTATTTTTAGTAAAATAGATTTCATGTAAAAGAATAAGGGTATAAAAAGGCTTAAATGAATGAAAATAAAATGTGTCTAAAAGAAATGGGCAAAATACCTGCTCTTTTAGACACGTTCGTTAAAATGTTTACTACTTATTCAGGTTAAATAACATCGGGGTATCGTTATCTCCACCTATGATTTTTGCTCCCTTGGTTAATTTATCGCTTGCAGGGTCATATTCCCAAATGTAAATTGCGTCTGCCTTTGGATCGTTTACTGCGATATATGCTTTACCATTATGCACGATCGCTGATCTGGAGTTTGTCACAGGAGGAAAATCCAGCTTCTTTATTACTTTTTGTGTATTTACATCTACAATCAGATATTCCCACATGGCTGCATACCACCAATCATCTTTTTCCTTCACATTATTAGCAACATCATGTGCAGAAATAACCAAGGCCTTGCCATTCCCTAAGTAGGCCACACCAAGCTGATTATCTCCAGCTCTTTGTGCACTGATATTAAAGAAGTAATCTTTGTCCAAAGATTGTTCGCCATCTTTGATACGGAAGAATCCAGTTGGCATATGTGGTTTATTACCTCCCAAAAATGGCATGGTATAAGACATTAGATAGGTATATCCATTTTCTTTAAATTGGTGAAAATAACCGTTACGTACAGGCCCTATTGGATTTGATCGCAAATCTTTGCCTGTAACTTTAAAATTTGTAAACGAAGGGTAATCCATAGATGCCGTATAGGTCGTATCATAGGTTATCTTCTTTACTTGGTCATAAAGACTATAACCTAAGACTACTTTGTTACCTTGAGGAACCATCGCATACAGCTTTAATTGATGGTCTTTTGGTAATGCTGTACCAGTATTAAAAGTCCCTGAAGATTTGACAACCATATTTTCTACATCCACAATCGCATATTCGTTACTTCCACGCGGTCCAAAAGCCACATGTGTATCGTCTATCCAGTTGTGCCAGCCCAAATAATAATTAGTCAAAGTGACTAACGGAATAGTCTTAACGGTCTTTATTACACCTCCATCGGCGCTGTATTTACCAAACTTACGGCCTTCTGGTTCCAAATGATAAAAATATTTCCCTCTTTGGAAGCGATTTTCTTCCCAAGTGAATATACTGGTCACGTCTGTACCACGACCTTTTGGGGAAATCTCTCCCGACATAAGATCTTCGAAGGGAACCATGAACGTTCCCCCTTTTGTACTATAGGAAATCACGAAATTGGGCTCTTCCATTACAGGACCGTCTGGACCATCATTACTGTCTTTACAAGAGGATACCAATGCTGTTGACAATGCGAGTGTTGCAAACAGCCCATTTTTAATTTTAGCAAACATATGATAAGAATTATTATTTATAAGAAATCAAATACCTTAATTTGATGGAAAATGCCCGTCCTGGTTTCTGCAATTTGAATGTGTCGTAAGCAATCTCATCTGTTAAATTGCGCCCTTCAAAAGTTATGTTGTATTTATTATCAGCT
Source organism: Sphingobacterium nematocida (assembly GCF_900168125.1). Classification (GTDB taxonomy): domain Bacteria; phylum Bacteroidota; class Bacteroidia; order Sphingobacteriales; family Sphingobacteriaceae; genus Sphingobacterium; species Sphingobacterium nematocida. Next base: position 174,932 of record NZ_FUZF01000006.1, on the reverse strand, counting down.
AACGAATAGGTCAATGCCAAATTGTGCAGCCATTGCTCCGGGATATAATCTTCACTGGTCTTTTTTGCCAGCTTGGACCAACCTAACGAATATGAATTAACAAACTGTAAATAATAGTTGATATATAACCGCCCATCGGAGACTCCAAAAGGCCTATTCAGAAATGTACTCAAATCGGCATTACCATATAACCAAGGCTCATTAGGCGTTCGGTTTTTGTAGGTCATCTTAATCCGGTCTGTTCCTTTATCATACTTTTCCCGATCTATGGCATTGTAGTAGCTCAGATTGAACTGTGCCCGGAATAAACCTCCCCTATACAGATACCGAACCTCTGTATCAGCACCATTTACCTTAACCCCATTTTCATTCGACGAGTATCTTCTTGACCCCTGAAGTCCCTGATATGTCTTGTTGACAATATAATTTCTTGCGTTACGATAAAACACGTTGCCATCAAAAGAGAATTGATGGTCCTCCCGAACAAGATTATAATTCAAAGAGATATTAAAGTTATCGCTGTTTTCGGGCTGAAGCTTTGGACTCGCATCCACATTGACGCCATCGCCATGTAGTTCGATAAAACTAGGGAGTCTAAAACTACGTTCGTACGATCCCTTTACAACGATACTTTCCCAGATTTTATAACTTACAGCTGCACCATAGCCATAATAATCCGTGGTTTTCAATGAGCTTCCTGCCTCGCCAATCTTGACTTTTCCCGTTACCCCATACCGTTTTCCAAAGAAAGAACTATGGAGTCTTTTATCGAGTAGTAATTGCTGGTAGTTCAACCCCGTGACCTGTTGCACCATTCGATTGGTCTTGCTGTAATAATCATCGTAAGGATCGATTTCATCGTATGCCTCCCGTTGATTACTATTGATATTATGATTCAGTGTAAATACATGCTTTGGAGAGAGCGTATACATTAAGTTAGCTTGACCAAATAGATTATTATTTTTTTGATGCTGTCTAGATTTCCGAGATCCTAACTCTCCTTCATAAGGTCTACCTAGATCTACAGGTGCTCCTGTCCAGGTATACGTATTAAAAGAACTGGTGTCCGTGATGATCGTATTACTATAGGCCAGGTTACCATACATTGTCGCAGAGAGCCCATCTATAAACAATCTATCCTTTCTATATCTTATATTGGGTGTATAACTTTTTGTTTTAGTATCCACCATTCCTCTAGGCCGATCTTGTGTAGCTCCGGTCTGAATATCTTTATCTGTACCCGCATAAGTAAAACCCAACACCGCCACATCTGCCCATTGCTTATCCCGGACACCTGCTTCTAATTGTGTCATATAAGAATAATAGCTATCATGAAATCTTCGGGCGGACGACAGCGTATCATAGGAGGTATAGTTACCTTTATCATCCATTAGCGGCACCTCTAAAAACACACCAGCTTTAGGATTGGTCCGCATTTTATAGTTGTTATCGGAATAGTTGTAGTAGGCATTCAGATTGAGCGTCAACCCCGTCTTCGGATCCTTATAGCCTGAACTCAAGGCTGAGCGATGCGTATTGAAAGATCCAAGACTATAGCTCAAATCCATAAATTTGTTACGGTCTTTATTGGTCACGAGGTTTACGGCCCCGCCTAATGCATCGGATCCCAAATAAGCAGGGACCACACCTTTATACACCTCGATACGCTCCACAATATTGACAGGAATATTATTGAATGTCAGACCCGCTCCCATAGATTCCAACGGCACACCATCGATAAAAAACTTAATATGGTTTCCCGACAGTCCGTTCAGCGAAAAATTAAAATTAGACCCTAAGCCTCCTTGTTCACTCACACGGACTCCAGCGCTACGATTCAAAATCTGATTAATATCCGAGTTGGTATTTGCATAAGCTTTCGTTTCAATAACATTCACATTAAACCCAGAGCTCTTTATCTCCTGCGCTTTACTTTTCCCTGAGACATCAACTGTTTCTATCTCCTGATCTCTTTTCAAAAGAAGCAGATCTAGAAATAGATTCTGCCCCTCAACAACCGTTACCCTTTTTCTCAAAGTATCATAACCTACAGCCTGTACCTGAAGATTATATGAACCTGTTTCTAATGCTTTAAAAGAAAAACGTCCTTTTGTATCTGTAGTGGTCTGTTTTCCCGTCTCAACAATCTTCACCCCCACACCGGCGATGACTTTTTTATCTGTACTCCGAACGACACCTTCTACACTTTTACCCTGACCGTTGGTCGACAATATTCCTATTGTAAATAGAAGCATCAGCCCCCATCTCAAGTTCAACATCTTTTATTTAGATTAATTATACATAAGTATGTAGCTTATGTAGCAGTAATCCGAAGGTGTAAAAAGAAAAAAAGTGTAGTTTATTTAAGAAAGTCCAGTCGTAAGATATAATCAACTGATTTTGAAACAGAAGAAACAGGAGTTAATCTGTCTTGACTAATGGAATAATGCCAGATCTGATGCTGCTGGTCTTCACTATCTATTCCAAAATAGACACTGTCTCCCTGCACCAAGACATTTTCTTTGCGGGTGCCCTTATCCAATGGTAGATCAAGTTTCTGAAATTTCTGAGAAATCAGATCGACAAGGTAGTATTCAAATTGATAGGTCGAATGATGATTAGAAAAGTCGGTGTACTTTTCTTTTTGCTCACTTCTAATTATGGCTTTGTGCTTACCTAAATACCAAAAGCCATAAGCGTGGTTATTGATAGCCTTTGATATGTTTAGTATATAATCGGTATCAACTCTTACCTGGCCGCTTTTTTTCCTAAAGATTGCCGTTGGTAGGGATTGATTGTTACCTAAAGCGACTCCTGGGCAGCTCATAAAATAAAAATCACCACTTTCATCCCTTGCACTATAAGACTGCACCGTATTTAACCCTCCTGGGTAAGAAGAGCGACTATCCCGCTGTAGATCCAAAACTTCTAAAGTTGTAAAATCTACCGTGGTATAATACATGGTATCCGAAGTGGTATAATCTCTATCTTTCAAATATTTAGAATAAGAATAGGCTATCCACAGTCTATCTTTTACAATATCGACCACCCCAATATTCAACAAATCAAAATCCGCGACAGCATTAGGAATTGGCAGGAGTTGCTCTCTTAGCAACTTAAAATTCTTCGCATCCAGCACATACATCCTTGATTTGTCTGTGGTTTTCTTCTCCACCGTAAAAAGCAATAAGGTATCAGAATCGTTTTTCCACAGATAGTTCTCCAGATAACCATCCTTAAGTTGAATAGAATCTAAAGTAATGAGCTCGTTAAGATCATTTAACTGGTAGCGTACAAGGTGATCTGTTCTTTCGTTGACATGAAAAAAGTATCCATCTTTTTGAATATATTCCCTTGTAAAATTGTCATTGGGCACCGATATTTCTTGAATATTTCCTTCGTCATGCAGACTCTCCTTCAGATAGAAACTATTAGATCCATCTGCGTTCAACAGATAAAGTGCATAATTTGGCGAGAATGAATCTTTCGACTTTGGAGATGTACAAGCAACCACCAACAATAAGATCAGACTTAAATGTAGTTGAGAACAAGAAAAGAAAATAGATCTATATCGATTCATAAACAACTAAGAGATATGAAATTGTTGTTTTATTTTCCGTTGAATGGCTGGAGGTAAAAATATCATTTCCTTCTTCGATAAAATAATTAGTTTCTTTTGTTCTTCTCGATCCGAGACAAAATATACTTCACCACTTTTAAAGTTAAAAACCTGATTACTTCTTTCGTCCTGAAGTACAAAATCCCGCTTCGGCCTGAACATAATATCTCCCGTCAAGACTATGCTACCTGTCTCAAAATCGATACTAGCCTCGCTATTAGCACTTAACACCATATCAAAAGCGTCTTTTGTAAACGACACCACACCAGGTTCAATATTAGAAGCTTGGAAATTAGACTCCTCTTCTTTCTGCAGAGCCAAGCTATAATAACCACCGATAAGCAATACTATACTTGCAGCGGCGATAGCATACCGATATTTCTTTAGGAAAGAATTCTGTTTCTTCAATTTAGGAATTGGTGTACTATCCATAACCTCTGCGATATCCGCCCACATTCCCTCTTTAACACCAGGCTTAACTTCTTCTGAAAATTCCCAATCGCCCCAATCTTCACTTTCTAACCACTTTTGGACAGCAGCAAGCTCTTCGTCATTACACTGACCAAGTTCGTACTTTTCTAATAGCGCTTTACTGATATCCATCTTATATACAAAAATACAAAATATAAAACTATCTTTTCCAAGTGTCTCGAGTTGTCAATTCTGCTCTATCAGATTGGTCCGCAACACCATCAAAGCTTTGCTAATGTGATATTCGACAGCACGCTCCGAAATAAACAGTGTCTGAGCAATTTCTCGATTTGTCAACCCCTGCTCCCTACTCATTTTGAACACATTTCTACATTGCTTAGGCAATCCATCTACAATAGTATTTAGTTTTGACGTCAGCTCCTTCAACTGGAGCTGTTCATCCTCATACATCGCCTTTGTTTGTATCTGTATCACATCGTGATGACGTTTTCTCGTGCTTTTATTTCTAATATACTCTAAAGATTTTAACTTGACAGACCTTAATAAATACCGCTCTACGTCCTTAATACTTAATTCGTCCTTTCGCTCCCAAAGCGATTTGAAAACATCCTGAACGATTTCCTTTGCGTCATCCTCATCCTCCATTGTCTTCAAAGCAAAGATGTACATCCTCTTCCAGTATTCCTGAAAGAGCTGCTCGAAAGTCTCTGCATTAATCGCTATAGTTGAGTTATGAGGTGCCGTATCCAAATCACCACAAATATACATTTATTTAGATCGATTATAAATAATATTTCACTATTCTAACGTTCTTGCACTCCATGCTACATTGATCCGAAAATATTTTCTTCGTTCAAATGGCCTTACCTCACTTACTATCGCCCCTTTTTGATTCAGCGTACGTACACTATGGTATACTGCCGCATAACTATAGCGCTTACAACCAGGATTCAGCTGCAGGAAAATATCCTCTACATCCATAAACACTTCTTTCTGTTGAAGTAGTGTTATGATCGCTTTTTCCGTTTTACTCATGACCTCTTTCTTTCTAAACCAAACCATTAAGCACCGAACCGGTAACTTAACGACAATAGCACTTTTCTATTATCTGGATAAGCTGAGTTATATAATGTCAACCCATCATAGACACTGGTGTATCTTGGATTACCATTTCGAATCAATCCATTCACAGCTAATTTTATCATGGCCCGATCAGCAATCAACTTTTTTTCTAACGCCAAATCAAGACCGTAAGTCGCCTCTTTTCGTTGCACCCCTGTGGTAATTCCAGAATTATAGTATCCTAACACTTCTGCTCGTACTCCCCATGCCGATTGCAAGGTGTGTTTAGAATTGGCAGACCAACTAGCTCCTTTGGAATCTAAGTCAACAGCATCAATAGAACCAGAATACCTATTGTGAAATGCATTCACATAATGACAACCTGTCCACCATGAAGTAAATGAACTATTATACATCACACTAGCACTATAATTAACGAAGCGTCCTATATTTTCGGGGGTACTGAAAGTCACATTTGGCTCTGCAGCAGCTCTTGTAATCCAAGTAATTACATTTTTACCATACCCTGCTGACAGTGTTGTAAAGAGCTTGTTTTTAAATCCATGCCCTAATTCTACAATATAACTGCGTTCAGGTTCTAACTCCGCATTTCCTTGGTAATAGGAAAACGCATTTTCGTATACCCTAAAAACATTCACATCATGATCAACCGGGCGTTCAATACGACTACCAAAAGATGTTCTTAAAAAATTACTTTCATTAAGATTATATAGCGCAAATGCATTAGGGAATACCTCCAGATAATTATTCTTGTTCTTTTTTTCCAAGGTTTTTTGCGCTGTCTGAATGTAAGCATACTCACCTCTTAGTCCAGCCTGATATTCAAACCTGCCTTTTTTACCGGAATAGATAAGATATCCGGCTTGTACATGTTGGGTATATTGAAATACATTTGAGCTCTTTTCATCCATAATCCACTGGTCTTTGAACAGGGTATCATTCCGAACATTGTTGTCTATAAAAAAATGGCTCAACTTCCATCCCAATTCTAACTTTGAGTTGGTGTAGGGCTTACTATAATCTGCCCGCGCCGTATAGGTGGTATTACTAAGGTTTTGCACATTTTTTCGTGCAGATATGTTAGATGGCTCCTGCTTTGAATCTAAGAATCGAGTTTGGAACATGTTATCATATTTATTGGTATGAGGGGCATAATCCACATTGATCTTAAGAAAATGATCGTCAGTACTATACTTTCTTTTGTAGTTTACATTAAATGTTAGGTTATTATAGCCTTCATTAAATGAATTTGAAGTATTGGCTAAAGTAGACAGTCCTGCTGACTCATTTTTTGTTTCTATATCTGCTACAGTTATAAATGTCCCTTTAATCCAATTGATACTTGCTTCTATTGTACTTGAAGTATCTATTTCCAATGTCGCTCCTGTACGAAGACTATGGTATCTCCCAGGATTTAATCTAGACGTTTCTAGTTGAGTTTGAATACGACTCAGCTGTCCATTGTTATGGATTTTATTTTCTGTAAAGCGCCGCTCCTTAGACTCCTCATACCCGACAGAAGCGCTCATAAAGGTATTGACTTTACTATTTTTAAAATGAACACCTCCCCCGATACTTCCCTCCGGTCTACGCGAATATCCGCCACGTGCAAAAACATCCCCACCAAATCCAAGCTTGCGGTTTTTCTTCGTCACAATATTTATGACTCCCGCGGTCCCTGAAGCATCTTCTTTGGAAGAAGGGTTTGCCATAAGTTCTAGCTTAGCAACATCTGAGGCCTGCATTCCCCTTAATAAGGCCGCCAACTGTGTCCCCGAAAGATAAATATCACGCCCGTCAATTTTTACGTTAGCGCCAGTTCTACCCTGAATGGAAAAATTGCCCTTACCATCCGATACGACACCTGGAGTTTTCTCCAACAGCTCCAATACATTATTCCCCTCACTGACGACACTTCCCTCCACGTCGACAACCATTTTGTCTACGTATTGACGGACAGCGGGCACCTTTCCCTTTATTGCTACCTCTTCGAGCATGACAGACTCAGGAGAAAGCATAGCGGGCATTACCATTGTTTTATCTCCAGCAACCATCTTATAACTTTTACTGAGAGACGTACTATATCCTAGATAGGAGTATAGTAAAACGTAATCACCTTCTTTATGAAAACTAAAGGTAAAAGTACCGTCCTCGTCACTTTTCCGTTCCATAGATAATGAGGAATCCGGAAGTGACAAGAGTTGAATATTGACCTGACTCAGTACTTTGCCTTGGGTAGAATAGACCTTACCTGATAAAGATATTTGAGCCGTGAGGTACGAATAAGAAATAAAGTATAAAAAAAGTAGTAGATAAAGCTTCATGTAATAAATTATAAAGTCTTAATTAGACTGAGTATAAACAATTCGTTTATCTATAAGTTGCTTACACGCGACTTTACCGAAGCTCTGCGAGAAGATATATGCTACAAATCGTCAAACGGAGACTTCTTTGTTAGGATTAAAATAAATGTGCGAGAAAAAGAGGTGGTGTTTAGTCAAGAGGAGGAGATCTTAGTTATAACAAAAAAGCATCAGTAATCTGATGCTTCGCTAATTTTGTGGGGATTACTGGGCTCGAACCAGTGACCCCTACCTTGTCGAGGTAGTGCTCTAAACCAACTGAGCTAAACCCCCAAAATTATTTCTTTTTGTAAAAAAAAAGCACCAATCACTTGATGCTCTATGTGTGGAGGATACTGGGTTCGAACCAGTGACCCCCTGCTTGTAAGGCAGGTGCTCTGAACCAGCTGAGCTAATCCTCCGAGACTATGGTGGAGAATACTGGGTTCGAACCAGTGACCCCCTGCTTGTAAGGCAGGTGCTCTGAACCAGCTGAGCTAATTCTCCATTATATATTTACATGATAAGAATGAGAACTTGTCCAGTGACCACTCCCGACTAGTCGGGATGATCTGAACCAGCTGAGCTAATTCTCCATGTTTTTTTTATCTTTAAGAACTCACAATCTGTTTCCCTGATTGCGTGTGCAAATATAGGTCTAAATTTCTATTTTCAAAATATTTCATGAATGTTTTTCACTATTAATATCACAAAACACTAAAAAACAATCAGATAATTTTAATCATAAAACTTCCACGAAACCCCAAATCTAAAATTAGCAGGGTTCATTGGATATCTTCTGACCGTATAATATCCCTTAGGTGCTATATATTGGTTGGTAAAATTACTGCTCACAAATAAATTAACACGCTGAATATTTGCCGTAATCCAAAAATCTACAATAGGATAAGTAGAAAACTCTATACCGGTATTATCATAATAAAACTGGCCTGCATTAATAGCGTACGAAGGGCTTCTAAACGGCGTATTAAAGCGCACGTCAGTACCAATTCTAAAATCCAGAACATTGTACCAAAAACCGCTATAATAGAGACTGTGCCACGTATATAACTCTGGTGTCATCAATACATCCATTGCATCGGACTTTTGGTAAACAACCTTATTGTCGAAACTCAAGGCGCCAAACTTGAAATTTTGAGCGACGGTCACTTTCAAAAGATTCAGATTACCTGTTTGTGTAGGAGCAATGACACGGTCCAAACGCTCGTCGCCTTCTGGATTATCAACTTCTTTAAAATAAAGATACTTGTTCATTAGAAAATACTCCGCTTTTCCACTAAAACCTAATACCTTATTGCTGTACATAAAAGATAGATTCTGCGTCTTAGTCTTATCAAATTCGTTCGACCATTGATGATACGTATAGTTCATCCTATCAAATACCATTTCCGGAGACTTGTTCTGACTATAAGCTCCTAAAGATATTTTCCCAATTTTATCACCTATTTCTATATCAGCGTTAGCCTCGTATAAAAAGTCACCGAAGTTCTTTCCAACAACAATTTGATCTCCGGCCACTCGTACATTCACACGGTCACTAAATTTATAAGTCAGTTCGCCTTTCACGGTACTATTTTGAAAAAAATCACTCGTGAGACTATCTTTATACCATATCAAGTCATTTTGAAAACCCAGGTTCAACTTTGCTTCATTTTTCAACAACGACTTGTTACGGAGATAGAAAGAGTAAGTAAATTCATTGCTTATCGTAGTAATACTGGTCGTATCACGCACCAATTGTGCTGTTCCAAAAGGAAATGCACCCTCCCTATCCGATTCATTTTTGAAGAATACATACTTACGTTGACGCAATGAAGTATTGTGCGCGATTGCATTAGTTGGATGAATTTCCATTTCGGGTTGTCCATTATGCAACGTATCTAACCGTCCTAGATAATAGGACTGTCTTAGAAAGACACCATAATCATTCCACTTATTATATGGCCTATTGGCTTGCTGCCCGGTTAATCGGACGGGCACACTATACAATGCACCAATATCTTTATCCCTAAATACCGTATCATTAATAATAGATCCATTCTCCGTTGCATCCAACTTGTTGAATGTAAAGTTAGTGATCATATTGTAGCGTCTGCTTGGCGATTCATACCAAGAGAAAACAGCTCCTTTACGATCTGCATACTTCTGATTCAAATAGTAGCCATCTGTATTTGTAGCATGGTATTCGGCTCCTATGTTCCAATGCGGATTTATATTCTGGGCCAACTTTGCTCTAAAAACCTGGTCGTCAAAAAAGAATCCAACAGCATAGAGCTCTGAAAATCTTGCCCGAGCCCGATAATAGTTTACCGAATCCGAAGTGATCAGATACCGCTCTAAAGCATGAAATCCGGGCTGAAAACCTATACTTTTATCCGGCGTGAATAATAAATCACGTGTCGCTAAACCATAGGAGCCTAAGTTTATACTGGGATCCCAAGGCAGGTTCTGTTTATTGAAATACTGAAAATTGTGATGTGTGGTATCAATTTGCTTCGTAAATGTAGCATACTTCAGCATATTAAGCGTAGCATACCTGACATATCTTGCCGAAAAAACCACCGAGTCCTTCTTATTATCTTCCAATGCACGGGCAGAATCCAAAGCACTACTAAAACCTTCATCTTCCTGCGCCACGCCCTTAAAAAAGGACAGCAAGAGTATTAAAACAACAAAGGCACTACGTAAGCAACTATTCATGAATCTATTTTAAATATACCTGCAAAAATAAAGGATAAATTAGATTTTACTGCATGGCAATCAATTCTTTTAAAATAGCCGTCATTTTCGGTTCTGCCGCTGCAGCTACACGAACAATCTCCTGAAGAGAAACAGGCTTTAGATCTGCATGGAATCCTTCATCTGTAATTACCGAAATAGCAAATACAGGCAGCGCCATATGATTAGCAACGATCACCTCAGGAACGGTACTCATGCCAACAATATCCCCTCCTATAATACGCATATAGCGATACTCCGCTCGTGTTTCCAAGTTTGGACCTGGCGTCGAAACGTATACCACGCGATGTGCTTTTGCACTTAATCGGTCAGCGATAGCCAGTCCTTGTTCAGTCATAGTCTTATCGTAGGGAGCACTCATATCCGGGAATCTCGGCCCAAAACTTTCGTCATTCGACCCCCTCAACGGATTATCGGGCAATAGATTGATATGGTCTTCGATTATGCCGAAATCTCCCTTTTTAATCTGAGGATTCAAGGAGCCTGAGGCATTTGAAACAAACAACTTCTGAATCCCAAGTCCCTTCATCACACGTACCGGAAACGTGACTTCCTGCATATTATACCCTTCATAAAAGTGTAGCCTACCTTGCATAGCGACTACATTACGACCATTCAGGGTACCGAAGATAAGCTTACCTGAATGAAACTCAACGGTCGAGATAGGGAAATTAGGAATATTCGCATACATGATTTGATGCGCTATTTCAATCTCGTCAACAAGCTTTCCCAATCCGGTACCTAATATAATCCCAAATTCAGGAACAAAGTCGCCTATTTTGCGACGAACTGCTGCTATTGTGTCTTCAACTAAATGATACATATTCTAATAATAATCAAAAAAACATTGTATTCTTTAAGACGTATTCTGAGAGCGTCCACGATAAAGATACTTATAATATCAATTCTATTTGGAGAACAGCTGTTATTAAAGGTTAAAAAAGAAGATTTCTAAAAACGTCATAATGCAAAAAAACCTTCAAAACAGTTAAAAAACTTGTTTTGAAGGTCTTCCCTCGCATCAATAAAAAAACGAAACTATTTGTGCGATAAGGCTTTTTCTGTCGCCCTTCCTGGCGATGTCATAAGCAATAGCAAGAATGTGATCAATCCATTATGGATTATCAAATCTAATCCTATTACATAAGGTGTATAGACCGATATCACATAGGTGTTAAGCAAAAACAAAATCAATGGCGATAGCACACATATATAAGGCACTAGCTTGTCATTGACTGCACGTTTCGTTAACATCCCAAAAGTAAATAAGCCCAACAGAGGTCCATAAGTATAACTAGCTGCCGTAAAAATCGCGTTTACTACAGAATCATTGTTGATCAGTCTGAATACTAAAATAACGACAAGCATTAATACCGAAAACCCAAAATGGACGAAATTTCTCTTTTTCACTAAAGCTGGATCATTCGGGTTTTCCTTTTTATTAAAATTTAAAAAGTCGACACAATAAGAAGTCGTCAACGCCGTTAACGCCGAGTCCGTCGTAGCGAAAGTCGCCGCAGTCAATCCCATCATAAAGATGATCGCCGGTAAAATAGCCAAATGATTTAGTGCAATTTCTGGATACAAGTAATCTCTTGTAGCCAATGTGGATATATCAATTCCGTTTTTCTCGGCATAGATATACAATAAAGCACCTACTGCTAGAAAGAAAATATTGATGACGACAAATACGCTAGTAAACGTAATCATGTTTTTTTGCGCTTCTTTTATCGTACCCATCGATAGATTCTTCTGCATTAAGTCTTGATCAAGCCCCGTCATAGCAATAGTAACAAATATACCGCCCAAGAACTGCTTCCAAAAGTTAGCTTTACTTCCTACAAAATCTTCCCAAAAGAAAATTTTGGAGTAAGAACTTTCTTTAACAGCCTCGAATGTATCAACTACGCCAAAATCAAGACCTTTGGCCATAAAATAGATAGAGAGAATTACCGCTGTAATCAAAAATGTCGTCTGCAACGTATCTGTAACAATAATAGTTTTCAAACCGCCCTTATTCGTATATAACCAGATCAGGAGTAAACAAATAACAACTGTAATCGCAAAAGGCACATTCCAGGCATCAAAGATAAAATGCTGAAGCACAATCGCTACCAGATACAATCTAAACGCCGATCCGATAGTACGTGACACTAAAAATATAGCTGCTCCCGTCTTGTAAGTCATGTGTCCAAATCGCTCTTCGAGATACGTATAGATTGAAGTGAGATTCATTCTATAATAAAGAGGCAACAAGACATAGGCAATAATCACAAAGCCCACAGCATTTCCCAGAACAAACTGAAAATAACTAAAATTAGAAGCTCCTACTGCGCCCGGTACGGAAATAAAAGTTACCCCGGACAGCGCAGTACCGATCATACCAAAAGCCACCATGTACCATTTCGAATTGCGATTAGCAACGAAAAAAGTGGAGTTGTCGGCCGATCCCTTGGAAGTAAAATGCGCCACAGCCAGCAGTACGGCGAAATAGACAACTAAAAAAGATAATAAAATAATAGGTGACATATGTTTAGGTGTTTGTTATAGCTGGTGTTCCGATCTAAAAGCCTCTATCGCTTTGCGCACATTTCCAAATTCTTCCAGTAGCGTTGTAGCGGTATCCTCATCAGCTCCAGTCTCTGCCATAACCATACGCACTCCTCTAGCGACCAGTTTATGATTTGACAACTGCATGTCGACCATTTTATTTCCTTTGACCCTACCCAACTGTATCATCACCGAAGTACTTATCATATTAAGCACCAATTTTTGTGCTGTTCCAGCCTTCATTCGTGTAGATCCTGTAACAAACTCAGGCCCCACAATCACCTCAACCGGGTATTGGGCACGAGCTGCTATCGGCGAATTTCCATTACATACAATACAACCGGTAGCTATACCTTTTTCATTCGCTTTCTCTAATCCCCCGATCACATAAGGAGTACCTCCAGACGCTGCAATTCCGATCACCACGTCATTAGAATTGACGGCATACTCTTCAAGATCGATCCATGCCTGTTCCATATCATCTTCCGCAAATTCTACAGCTTTTCGGATGGCAGTATCACCCCCAGCTATAAGACCGATAACCCAATCAAATGGAACCCCATAAGTTGGCGGGCATTCCGAAGCATCCAATATACCCAAACGCCCACTCGTACCGGCACCAATATAAAATAATCTTCCTCCATTTTTCATGCGATCCACAGCTACCTTTACTAGGGCTTCAATCTGTGGTATTGCTTTCTCTACCGCCAAAGGAACAGTTTTGTCTTCCTTATTTATATTGTTAAGCAACTCAAGAACTGACATTTTGTCGAGGTCTTGGTAATTAGAATCTTTCTCTGTTGTATTTATCATCGGTTCCGAAAATATAGTAATACTTGGTAACATTTCGTAAATATGCTACTTTTTTGAAAAACATGCAAAAAAACGCAGCTATAATTTTTACAGTGCCACGAATTTATAGTTTTTTGAGCGAATCTCCTCAATTAATTCACCCAGTTTATTGTACAATTTATCTTCACGTCGGTCGTCTGTACCTAGGTGTACTAAAATGATATAGCCGTTTATACCACCACGCTTTTCGTAGGTATACACCTGATCCAAAATTCGTGCGGTAGGCCAATACCTATCCCCCATTTCTGGATATGTATAATCTGTAGCTGTCCTTAACCCAGGCGTAAAGTTATAAGTTTCCAACCCTAACTCCTTAGCCCACTCCACGATCACAGCATTATACCATTCATAAGGCGGGATAAACTTATCTATTTTTTTACCTCCAAGCTCTTCAATCCGATCTATATTTCTTTTGATATCCTTCACAAATTCATCTTTGGTCACCAACAGCTTTTTTCTATCCTCCCACGGCATATACAGCAGGTGTTGATCCGAATGCGGACCTATATAGTGCCCCTGTCTGATAAGCCTGCCGATTATTCGCGCACTTTTTTTGTCATCTAAAAATCGTCCTGTAACAAAAAAGGAAGCTTTTACACCTTTACTTTTGAGCACTTCTGCAATAACAGGCAATCCTTCTCTAAATTCATCTCCAGTAAATACTAGACTGACCTGACGCATCGTACTATCTCCACGTACAGTGGCTCCAAATTGATCAGTAATTTTCTTACTTTTCATTTCCGACCCGACGGTCGTTTTTTTTTTGCTTCTGCTTCTTTTGCAGAAAGCAAGTAAACCAAAGAAGCTGTCCCATCCATCGTAGGCTCATTGGTACTGTAATCTCCAAAATCGTCGTGATAAACAGCCAGATCACTCTGAAAATCGGTATAATCATCCGGCTTAGTTAATTTTATACCGATCAGATTCTTATAGGTATTTGTATATACCGGCCCATCTACCAACCCTCCATCAATGGGATACTTATGCAAAAAGGTGAATGCAGAGTGTGGATCTATTGGCGTATCACCATTTGCTGGCAGTCCGTACACCATACTCGTTCCCCAGGGATTCACCCCGAACAGCCAATCGAAATTAGCCTGCTCCAATTCTTCATATCGGGTATCTCCAGATAGCTCTTTGTACCAAATGCATTGAATAGCAAATGCCGTTGTTAAGTTATTGCTGCACCAGATAAAAGGTACACCTCGATAAAAAACATTTTCCTTTGCCCTATTCCATACCGCATCAATTCCCTGTTTATAATACTGTATTAGCTCTTTCTTACCATTTTCATCAGCCACCTTGGCCAACTCATAATGTCCTAGATTAATAAATGGATAATACTGATAATGATTTGCCGTATCTCTAACCATCCAAGGCGTAATAGCCTCCGTCATTGCGTACTTTAATCCTAAATCCACATGTTTCTTGTCTGTATGTAATCTATACATCCACGCTTCAGCAAGCTCCATATCATCAACCCAATTATCTTCTGCATATATGTAAGGTGATTTTACAGAGACCGTCTGGGTCACACCAGGTATAAGGTGTGCGTAATCATAAGCTGTCTTCGCTTTTTCTTTCAACAGGATAGCATAATCGCTATCTTCTGTTTTGAGCAAGTCGTACCCCAATCCAAATGCACTGACAAACTTCGCGGCTGTCGAACTTGTTCCAGTCGTATTATTCAAAAATTTGCCCCGCTGTTGAGGCTTCCCATCGATAAAATATACCGGCCGCTCATGTCCTCTACCATACAAGGAGTCCTGTCCCGGGAGCCTTAACGAAGTATGATCCCTATCGTCCGCAATTTGATTAAATAGGATATGCGGTTCCGGATGCATCTTAACTAACCAGTCTAATCCCCACTTTGCTTCGTCCAATACATCAGCAATGCCATTTCTACCATCCAATCCATTGGCCTGCTTTTCATCCGAAAAAACCATTGGATAATCGCGGTAAGCAGCTAATAAGTGATAGGTCGCATTGGCCGACGTGGTGGCGTACTGTAGGTAATCAGAAGCATCATGCCAACCTCCCCCAACATCGACACGCGTACTATCGGGCATCCCTACAGAGGAAGCATACATGGTGAAGCCATCATGGGTATGACAGCTGTCTTTTAAATAAGGATTGAATAAGGTGCGTTGTTGTCGCATATAGCGTAATGCGAAATCGGCAGTTCCATTATAAACATCTCTATCGATTTTAAAACGTGGCGATACTGTCCCGTCATCTGTGCGTATATAATATTCGCCGGGACTTGTCAATCGTGAAAAATCCATACGATATCCTTTGTTAAAGGGGCCATATGCACCGAAATTATCTTTGAGCTTTCCTTTAAGCGCGACTTTATCATTCAAGGCATTGACCACCTCGTAAGAACGAATATCGTTATTCCCTTTAGTCACCCAAACCGCATTCTTTTTCCCTTCGGGGAGGTAACCCAATTGATTGATCCGTATCCAAGCCTTTTCTTGCCCTATCACAAGCATGGACAAGAGAATAAAATAAAAGGTTAAACTAAATAATCTCATTTGAATAGCATTCACAATTAATCATTAACAATCGACTATTAATACTGAAGCATCACAATCTTCCCGTCCATGGTACTAGCTATAATTTTATCCTTGAGCAGCAGCGGTGGGTTAATCATTCCATTTGAAATCTTGTATTGCCACAGCACTTCTCCTGAATTAGGCTCCACAGCAGACAGTAACCCCGAGTGACTAGGGACAAATACTGCTTTTTTATTACTATAAATCGCCGTTGGAGTAAGCTCGTAGGGCAAATCCAACTTCGACTTCCAATCCACACTCATGTTGTTTTTAAAGACAGAAACACCGATCAGTTCTCCGTCCATCGTTTTGGCAAACACGAGCTTACCATCTGGCGAAAGCCCCATGGACTCGCGGACTTTCAGATCATCCTTTTTCTCACGCCATACCTGCTGGCCTGTTTTCAAATCCAGCGCCGTCATGAAACGATCCGGCGCCACAATAAAAACCCTATTATTAGCCACGACAGGATAACATGCCGCTGCAGAAAACATCCGATTAGTCGCACCACTGCTCCAATCCCACACTTTAGCCCCCGTATTCTGATCTAATGCGTAGAAACCATTTTGCCAACTTCCGAATATCACCTTCCCATCTGCTATTGTTGGTTTGGTAGACACATACCCTTTCACTTCATCAAACACCCACAAAACCTGTCCATCCGATACTTGAATACAGCGAAAAATTCCATCAGAATCGCCCAGATACGCCTTTCCATTGGCTATTGAAGCAGATCCCAACACCGCTTTATTAGCTTTAACTGCCCATTTTTTCGCACCAGTTGTAGCATCCAAACCGTAAATATGATGATCTGTAGATCCTACCACAACAACTCCCTTATACACTTCCGGTGTAGCATATACCTTACCCCCTGTCTTAAATGACCATATTTTTTGACCGGTGTTTAGATCCAATGCATATACCTCTCCGACCGTATTGGCTGTAAAAATACGCTTACCATCCGAACTAATACCTGCACCGATATCACCATGGTCTTGATATTCCCAAACCAGCTTAGCTTTTGTATTCGTATTCACGGCGTAAGATGGACGTGCGTATTGGCTCTTAAAAGACACTTTTCGGAGCGGTAACTTCAACCAATAGTTTTCTGTACCGACATTTGGCTTACGCACCTGAAAATACACCGAATCTCCTGTCAACGTCACAATATTATAACCTCCTACATCCTCTTTAGCGCGAAGATTAGAACGAGCCATCACCCCTGGGATGTCATCCCAATTGTACTGCTTATTGATATGCCCATGACCACATAAGGCCAATTGTACATTTCGTTGTTGTAAGCGATCAATGAGTTCAAACCAGTTGTTCAACGAAGAGTCTAAAGGATAATGGTTTACTGAAATCAAAGGTTTACTTGGATCCGCATTTGCTTCAAAAACCGAGTCGACCCACACTAAGTTTTCACGAGGTATCTGTCCCGGGCTCATCCGCATATTGGGACCCGAGGTCGTACCTATAAACTGATAGCCCTTATGTTCAAAGAAAAAAGTCTCTCCTCCAAACACCTTCCGAAAGGAGTTTGCTCCACTTTCGGACCAATTACTATCGTGATTGCCTGGCACGATATACAACGGCAATTTCAGACTATCCAATATCTGTTTGGCTAATGCCAATTCCTCATCCGAACCAAACTCGGTGACATCTCCTGAGAGAATTACGAAGTCTATACCCTTTTGTTGGTTGAGATCGGCTACAGTACGCCGCAGGTCATCAGCACCGGTCTGCCCACCTACGTGGGTATCCGTTACCTGAGCAAATTTGAAAGGAGTTTGAGCAGAAAGTAATGTTACTGCAAAAAAAGAAAAGAAGGAAAGTGCTAAAAATCTGAAAGTCATATATAGTAAAAATTAAAATCTGCAAAAGAAATACCGTCACCATAGTGATGAAAACTATTCAGCGCTAAGTGACGGCATACTTATGTATTATAAAAACAAGGTCTTACCAATTTACAGTTTGAGATAGGGTATACCCCATATCCTTGTATTCTTGAATTAATGCTTCGCTTATTGGAGCTAGATAATTACGTGGTTGTACAGGTAATCTGTTGGCAAAATTGCGAACCACATAATACCCAACCATAGCCGCATCGTTTGTACCGTTATATGTCACAATTTGTCCCGCGGCATTTTCAACTTGAAGAACGTCTTTATACGTTGCAATGATTTTACCGGGTTTGGCCTTATCTCTAAGGTCCACATTTCCTATGATCCAAGGTCCACGTTTATAATCATTGGACACAAAGTTCAGGTAATCTAACTTTTTCCAGCGACGGATATCTTGCATACGAGCATACTCGAATACAAATTCCATTCTACGCTCTCTTCTTATTTCCCACATCAAAGCGGTTACATCTGCATCTCGTTCCGGATCATTAGGAAGATTTGCCAATAATAACGGAGCCGTTTTCAGAATACCCTTAGCGGTAGCCGCGGCATCCAATGGTCTATTCCGAATAGCATTAATAGATTTATCCAAATCAGCTTGTGTTACCGCCCCTCCCCCATGATTCTCGGCAAGGATTTGCTTAGCTTCGATCCAATTCAACACCACTTCGGCCAAGCGTACAATTGGGGCGTCATTGGTATTTGTGTTACTACCCCATTTTGCTGGATAAGCGGACCCAATATACCCCAAAGCTTCCCTTCCCGCAAATTTGTGTGCATACGCAAAAGTACCTGAAGCCGCAGTATTAATAGTATCCATAAAAGTAGCTTCAAATCGAGGATCTCTTGTCTTAACCAAACTCTGCATTCTAAAATTTGACGCATTAGCGACTGTGGAATTTTGCCAAACTTTGCCATCTGTACAAATAAAATCTTTCAACAAGTCCAAGTTTGCAGATCGGGCTTGAGATTCGGTACCGTTACTATAAGAACCCACAGCATGCGTTATTTTTATAGCATCTAGGTAACTTCTAAAAAAAATCACCTCTTTATTTGCAGCCAAATCTTCAGATGCGAACAGAGATTTGAAATCACTCGTAAAGTTCCATTTCCCACTATTCATAACCAATTCTGCTGCATCTCGTGCAAACTCCAAGTATTTCTTTGCACGTGCCGCATCTAGACCATGATACTGTTGCCATGAACCTTCAAAAAGCATCAAATTTGAAATCAATGCTGCTGCTGCATATCGATTTACAAACCCCACCCCATCATCCAAGCGCATGTTATCCATTACAAACTTGAAATCATCATACACCTTATCCATGACAACTCCCCGCTCATCACGACTTTTATACATCATATCTGGGTTATTTACATCGACCTCCGTATCGTAATAAGGAACCGCACCAAAATTACTAACCAGCCTCGCATATTCATACCCCCTAAAAAACCGTGCAACAGCTGCCCAATGGTTGAACGTCTCCTCAGAAACTTGAGCTTTTGTATAATTTTCCAACCTACTCAAAAGCACATTCGCTTTACGCACCCAATAAAAATTCCAATTCGGCCCGGGGTGTTCAGATCGTAACACTGAGGTTGTTCGCAATGTTGCATTGCTTAAAGCCGTTCCTCCCGCACCGGTAGGTAAAGTTCCCAAGAGATTGGTCTGTGCTCCCTGCGAAGTGAAATCATCTGCAAAATTGTATCCTGTCAGCGGTGTATACGCAGTACCAAATCCTGAATTATATCCCACAAAATAATTGGAATAGAAATCATTGGCAAATAACCGAATATCACTTTCATTACGCCAGAATGTAGATTCAGAATCTACCACTTTATTTAATTCCGGTCTATCAAGCAAACTTTCACAGCTCAGCAGTGTAGAAGATGCTATTATAATTGTATATAAAATCTTTTTCATAATTACCGACTTAGAATGTTAACTGAAGTCCAAATGACGCACTTTTAAAAGTTGGTACCCCAACCCCCGTTCTTCCTGAATTATAATTTGTTTCGTTAAATATAGAATACCCTGAAACCTCTTCTGGATCTATAGGAAGTCCACGTAATTTATCCCATGTGAAGAAATTCTCTAATGAAGTGTATATCCGTACGTTTGTCAGCTTTGCTCTCTGTGTCCACTCTTTAGGGAAAGTATAACCTAAAGACATATTTTTGATCCGGAGATAAGACATATCCAACAAATATTTCGACTGCACCTGCATATTATTTATATCAGCTGTACCACCATTACTATAAGCCGCTGGATAAAAAGCTCCCGTATTATCGGGTGTCCAATAATCATCAACAAAGGCAGCCGGCATAGCTCCATCAGAAACGTGCCATCCTGGCTGCGCTAAAAAGCCACTTCCCCAAACTTGCCGCGAACCAACACCCTGGAAGAACACGGCAAAATCAAACCCTTTATAATCAGCACCTATACGAAATCCATAATTAAATCTAGGCGTTGAGTTCCCTATTACCTTTCGATCACCGGGATTATCAATCGTACCATCTCCATTATCGATTTCCCCATCTCCGTTTAAGTCTTTAAACTTCACATCTCCAGGCCCAAAATTAAAGGTAGACGAGTTTTCTAATCGCGACTGATAAATAGGCTTCTCTCCATTCGGCCCATCCTTCAAAAGGTACATTTTCCCACCACCACTGGTGTTATACTTGGTCATAGCTGTTGTCAAATCCACCAGTTGGGCTTTACCGTTGCCATCGAGAACAAAATCATCCGTTTGATATAAGCGATCCGTTTCATAACCCCAAATCTCACCCCATACTTTACCATCATAATGTGAAGTTGTGAGACGAGAGCTCGTATAATTATAAACCCTAGATTTAGCGTCATCAAAGTTGGCACGAAGATTAATCCCCAAACCATTTTCGAAACGATGATTGAAATCAACCGCTATCTCATACCCTTTAGTAACTAAAGAACCCGTATTGATTAAAGGTGGAGCACCTCCTATGGTATAAGTCACGCCACTTAATTGACCAAACATATGGTTTGTTGATTTTTTATACCAGTCAAACACAAATCCCAACTTATTATTAAAGAACCGTGCGTCTGCTCCAAAATCTAAAGTCTCGATATCCTCCCAAGACACCTCACGAGACCTTAAATCGGGAGAAGGAATTCCTACAACTTTTGCACCACCTGCTACCCATGTGCTCTCTACTGGATCCATGTTAGGCAAATATAGATCGGAACGAACTCCTTGGTTACCTATAGACCCCCATGACCCTCTAAACTTTAAAAAATTTAATGTTTCCTTTAATGGTTCCATAAAACTCTCTTCCGTCACTACCCATCCTGCTGACATTGAAGGGTACCAACGCCACTTTAAGTCTTTTGGAAATTTTGATGATCCATCATACCGAAGGTTTCCCTCAAAAAGATACTTATTCTTGTACGCATAATTTACACGACCAAAATATCCCAGCTGAGCTTCCCAAAATTCTTCACCGCCACCGGTCATTTCTCCAGTAGCTAAGCTAAACTGCGGATTTGTAATATCCAAAAGATTGGTACGTTGATTCCAATGATTGGCCCCATGACTACTGACCAGGTTAGAACCTAGAATAAACTTAAAGTCATGATCATTATTTACCGTAAGATTATATGTTGTAAAGGCATTTAGCGTATGTTTATACTCATTTTCAGAACGTTGATAGATATGATCTGGATTACCACCATTCGCGGTGTATGTTTCGTTGATAAGATCATAAGCCAATATTGCCCCTGGCTCAGATGCCCCAACAACAACACCATCGGAATTTACATATACAGGGTTTCCGTTTCCGTCCTTACGTTGCCTTGCCGCAACCCAACTGTTCGCTCCCGTAAATTTTGTTCCATTTCGCCTCCATCCATAGTCTTCATTCGCGTAAGTGTAATCTACATCAACCTTCCAGTTGGATTTCAACTTGATTGTAGTCCCCACATTTGCATTCAAGTAGTTACGTTTCATGGACGCTTCGTTTGCAAATTCGTTTTCACTCCAAGGACTCCGAATCGGATTACCTAACTCGTCATAACCCATCGGATATAAAGAACTCCATCGGTACATATATAACCAAGGGTCCGCAGTTGTGGAGTTTGTGGCATAT
Organism: Sphingobacterium nematocida; assembly: GCF_900168125.1. GTDB lineage: Bacteria > Bacteroidota > Bacteroidia > Sphingobacteriales > Sphingobacteriaceae > Sphingobacterium > Sphingobacterium nematocida. The sequence goes on along the minus strand of NZ_FUZF01000006.1, from coordinate 152,707 downwards.
GGATAACTTTTGATCCGTCTAGAATACATCATACCTGCCCTCATGGTAAGATAATCTGTAATATCTGAAGACACTCTAACACCGGCGTTATACCTTGTGAATTTATCTTTATCTCCAGGCTTAATCATACCGTCCTGATCCACGGCTCCGAATGTTGCGGAATACTTGGTATTTCCAGCAGTACCTCCCAATGAGAAATTATGCGTCTTCGTTGGCGCCCACTCGCGAATCATATAATCATAAGGATCGTACGTCCGTAAACCATATTTACGTGTAGGGAAGGCAGGATCTACATACCAGTCTCTACCGTACACTGTTGGATCGTTAGGTCCCAACGTTCCGCCATACTTCTTGTCCCACTCGACCGCCTTTTCATAACTCTGTTTATCTAACGAGTAAAATGCTCCATATACAGTACCCCCAACACGCTCTAGTGCATCTATAGAATATTTTAATGCGTTTAATTGCCCCATTTCAAATTTCTTGTATAGATTTTGAAACGAGAAATTATTGGAATAACTAATACTCGCTTTGCCCGCGGCACCAGTTTTTGTCGTGATCAAGACAACTCCAGTGGAAGCTTTAGCCCCATAAATAGACGAGGCTGCTGCATCTTTTAAAACTGTTATAGACTCAATATCATCTGGATTCACATACTGTATACTAGGTATTTCGACATTGTCCAATAGAATTAGAGGCGCGCTACTGCCGTTGACCGATGAAATAGCCCCACGAATCTTTATAACAGGATCGGCCCCTACCTCGCCGCTAGGCACTGTAATGGTGAGCCCTGGAGTAGTACCTTGAATGGCTCGGCCTACATCTACCACAGTTCTTCCCTGCAGATTCTCTTTCACATTAACTGTTGATACAGCACCTGTTACATTTCCTCTCCGTTGCGTACCATATCCTACGACAACCACCTCGTCCAATGCATTATCCTCCGTCCCCAGTGCAATATTCATGGTTACATCATTAACAATCACATTCTTGGGTGTCAGTCCTATGAAAGAGACCCGTAATGTTGCACCATTGGAAGCTTCAATGCTAAATCGCCCCTCAGCATCTGTCATGGTTGATCTTGATGTGCCCACTACGGAGACGGTAGCTCCGACAATTGGCCCATCAGGCCCCGTGACGACACCGCTCACCTTTTGCTGTTTGATAAAAACAAATGATTCACCAGTGGATGGAGTCACTTTTGACTCTTCTCTACCACTAGCAAAAGATACTGCAGGCACAATCACCCCAATGGCCACCGCCATCAAGATTGACTTTTTCCTACAGCCATGCTGTTTTGGTAAAAGTTTGGATACCATAATCTCAGATTTATAAGTTACTAGTACTAAGTTAAATAATAGATTTAAGACTTTTTAACATTTTATATTTTTTTTCTCCTTTTATAAAACAAAACACGTAAAAAAGCGCAAAAACAACCGATTGAATTAATTTACAATGTAACAACACCAGAAACAAACAGTCACAAAAATGCACAAAGTATCATTTCGCAATATTACACCATAAAAAAAGCCTCCATAACGTTGTTAGAAAACACGTTATGGAGGCCTTGATAAAAAGCTGGCTAAACTACTTCTTCTCTACAGTTGTGGTAGCCATACTTTCTAGGTTGTCTACATTAATTGTAGTTACACAATAGAAGCCTTTATCAGTAACATCCATCTTTAAATTACTAGTTACTCCCACGACCTTACCTGTTGCTTTGAGATCTGAAAAATGGTAAACTACAGTTTTCAGATTTGATCCAGTCACCGTCCAACTCAATTCACTACCATTCAGAGCTAAATTAGTTGGTACAGTTGGCTTAGGAGCCACCTCACGTCCTGCAAATGGCATTACTGCATTATGATTGTAGAGCTCTTTAAGTTTGTCTGTAATTTTTATACGATTAGCCATTACATCCCGAGCCGAGTAAATAGCTGAACCTACGGCATATTTATTTTTAGCAACCAAATCAAATTGTCGGGCTAGTTGATCAACATTCTGAAAAGCTGCACCTCCATCAGAAGCACCAAACTTGTAGTAACCATGTCCAATAACCAATTGTGCCTTACCCCTAAACTGTGTCCAATCTGCAAGATTACCTTCAAAAGGGTTCGATGAATTTCCAATTTCCTGATAAAGCTGTGGAATCAAAATATCAACCCACCCCGAAGACGTCCACTTTGGAAGATCAGCAAACATCGTATTAAAGTTATACGATCTACTGGCAGCCGGCGATACCGAAAAAACAACCTCTGGCTTAGTCGCTTTAATGGTATTAAAAACTCCCTCAATAGCTTTTTCCACATTTCCACGCCTAAAATCATCTTTCTTAGTATAGCCAGAACCATATTTTGTATAATCTGCATCGTCATTATAGGTAAATCCAGACGGATAGAAATAATCGTCAAAGTGAATGCCATCCACATTAAATTTTGTGATAAAATCTTTTACAATATCATTCAGTCGTTGCCTTACTTCAGGCATTGCGGGGTTATATATCCTTATTGTGGGCAGATCTATAGTCCAAGCCGAAGGAATTGTTGATGGCAATGCAGCAAAAGCATCCGTTGCTGCTGCCCGCGTTGAAATCCGATAAGGATTCATCCACGCATGAAACTCCATGCCTCGGGCATGTGTCTCATCGATTAAGAATTTTAAAACATCATAACCAGGATCAACACCACGTGTACCCGATATAGCAGCAGACCAAGGTTCATATGGCGAACTATAAAACGCATCCGCCATCCCCTTTACTTGAAAAATAACTGCATTGAATTTTAGTTCCTTTAACCGATCTAGCATATCCCTATACTTTTGTTTTTGGGCCGCTTCACCACGTACCCCCGGCCAATCCAATTCCCAAACCGTTGCAAACCAAGCTGCACGCATTTCTTTTTTAGGAAAGATTAATCCTGTAGACACAGGCGGCTCTGGTTCCGGAGCAGGCGTTGAACCTGAATCCTTACCACAGCTATTTAAAATTAAGGCTAAACAGAGGGAAATACCCACATAAATGAGAATTCTTTTCATAATCAAATTACCTTTTATAAATGACTAAAAAGGACATCGTTTCATAGCTTAATAAATATGATGCCCTTTATAAAACATTGTTACCTTACAATTTTTAATCTACTGCAACATTCACCGGAAATTCAAATATTGAAAAACCTGCATCAGCAGCAGTAGTAAACAACAACAGTTTACTATCTTTTCCTCCATTATCCTTTTCAACATACCAAGAAGTATATGTTATCGGCGCGCTGTTAGAGGCTCCATTTAGAGCAAATTCATATATTGGCTTTTTTTCCAAATCACTTTGAGCTGCAAAAAAACCAATAGCCTCTTCTACAGTCTTTCCTCGGGTTATATTATAAACTTTAAAAACAGTAGCCGAAGTTGCATTAATTCCCGCAGTCATATATATCAAGTACCTTTCATTATTAAAATACACAACCTTGGCTGCAGCCGCCGAAGCTTCAAAAACGGTAGTAGGTATAGTCGATATAATCCCGCCCCCATCACTCATTATATACATAGGAGTTCCATGTGAAGTACATAAATATTGACTTGTGCTTCCAATCTGATTATACGACATAGTCCATGTCATACTTGATACCGGCAATGGTAAAATAGACCTTTCGACCACTTCTGTATAATTAGCTATCTTAAGTCTCAAAATATGTTGTATTGGGTTATTCGTCATATAAATATAACCGTTCCCGTTAACGTCCAAATTTACGGATGTATTTTCTCCAAAACGAGTATTATAAGCACCGGTTATTGGCAAACCTGTTACAGGAACTGTTATAACAAGAGGTGGCTTATTATAGTTTTCTTTGTAGTTTTCGTAATAATACATTTTAAATCCTACACCACTTGAAACATTAAAAACATAGAGATTTCCATTTGCAAACGCTCCAGTTTGTATTGGCAGCGTACCACCAGTAATATTAGTCGTATTCAGATTCAACTTATTAATCCTTCCTTCCTTTAGATCACTAACTTTTAAAAGATGAGGATTAACTGACCCGAACCTCGAAGGCACCATGACATACTCTCCGTCGAAAGCTCCTCCTCTTGTAGCTAACCCAACGTAGTCAGGATATATTGGGTTTCCTATTGCATTATTAGAAAAATCATACACCTTTCCGTTTTTAAAGTCAGCTCCGTAAACTGGAACCTTTAATCTCAATGTAGCTAGGTATTCTCGGTATCTGGGAGAATTCACTACTTTCAAAAGAACCTGCTTTTCAGACACACCTTCCTCAAAGTCTAATTTAAAAACATCTTTTTCCAACTTTGCACCGTCAGACATAATGGCTTCAAACTGCAAATTATCAAAATTTGTGAGTGTGTCAATTCTTGGAAAAGAAATCTGTTTTGTACTTTCATTCACCATACCCTCCAAAACCACATTACCGTTTGCTCCTGTATTTAAAATTTTGATTGATTTTAATTCTGCAAATTGAGAAGAAGTATCCATTGCTCCAGGAAGATCTTCTTTACAAGACATCGCTGAAAATGCAAAAAGCATCATTGCAATTAATCCTATTTTCGAAATATTTAATATTAATTTCATAACAATTTCTTAAAAATATACTAATTAATACTCAGGCCAACCTTGAGTCTGCTTTAATTCGTAGCCCTTAGTTTTATACTGATCCATCTGATTAAACCCTATCGGTGTTAAATATGGGTTTACATTCGGTATATTCAAAAATGGCAATCTCCCTTCACTATCTTGATTTTTGTAAAATCCCTTCATAAGAGCGGCGTTTGAACCAGAATATACAACTTCATTTCCATTCAAATCCACAACTGAAAGTTTACCAATCTGACCTGCACTAATATAACTAGTCATCTGAGTGGGGAAGTTCACCCAACCACCAGACATAAGATCCTTATTAACTTTATCATCCATGTATTCCAACTTAGACCAACGTCTTAAATCAATTAGTCGAGAAGTTTCAAAGACAAACTCCATACGTCTCTCCCTACGTATCTCCCAAAGCAAGGCCGAAACACTAGGGTCTCGACTAGGATCTACTGGTAAATTTCCAATCGACATCGGCGCTGTTTGTTTAACGCCTCTCGCGACAGCATCTGCGTGTAGCGGGCGCTTACGGATGACATTAATCGTTGCATCTACATCCATTTGGGTAACACCATTTCCACCAATAGTAACCAATTCAGCCTTCGCCTCTATCAAATTGAGCAATACCTCGGCATACCTAAAAACCGGTGCATCTGTCTCATTTTTAGCACCTTTATTGACTTCAATCAGAGTCTTTTGTTCGTCAGTACGATCTTTTTCAGGAATTTCCTTTAATATTTTTTCAACTTCACGAGGAAAAAATTTTGTCACGTAATACAAAGATCCTTTATTTAAAGCATCTGGCTTAGTATAGAATGTTGCCTCAAAACGCGAATCTCTAGTTTTAATCAAATTTTCAATATCAAAATCATTAGCTCCTGTCATGGAAGTTGATTCCCAAGTCGTACCATCATTCAGAATATATGATTTTATTAAGTCCGTAGTAGGACCATTCAATGTAGACTCCTGAAGGTTACCATAGGAAGAAACAGAATGGGTCACACCTACAGCGCCATCGTAAACGCGATACAAAATCATATCTTTACTACCCACTAGACTTTTGGAAGTAAATTGTGATTTATAATCCATTACGATATCGAATTTTTTACTATTCACTACCATTTGAGCTGCATCTCTTGACAACTCCAGAAATTTCTTAGCTTGTTCCGTATTATTATAATAGTACTTTTGCCAAGTCCCTTCATATAATGCTAACCTCGATACCATAGCAGCAACAATATATCTATTCAGCGTCTGGTCACCATCATTCAATCGGACATTGTTTAATGCAAATTGCCAATCTTCATAAACATGATCCATAACTTCATTACGTGGGGTTCTTGGTTTATACAACTGATCTAAATCTGTATCTGACACCTCCGAGTCATAGTATGGAACATCTGCATATGATCTGGCGAGGTTAGCATATTCAACTGCTCTATAAAAACGTGCTACAGCCAGCCAATGGTTTTTAGCTTCTGTAGAAAGTACAGTTGACATTCTACTCTCAATACGCGATACCATTATATTTAGCGAACGTATGTTGCTCATCCCCCATATTCCGCTTACAGGTACAGCTCTTACAAAATTAGCCTGTTTACCTTGAACAACAACATCATCGTTATTTGTAGCATTAACTAACGGTGCAGCATCCCCAGAGTACCCTCCAAAATAAGAGGCCATGTATTTATTTGCGTACAACCGAAGTTTTTCCTCACTTGACCAAGCTGTGTCGTCATTTTCCACTGTCAAAGGAGCCCTATCCAGAAACTTTTCACAGCTGGAAAAACTAAGAGCCGCAGTGATCAACAATATTTTATATGTGACTTTCATTTTCTTCAACATTAATAATTAAAAACCTATTTGTACTCCCATTGAGGCCGATTTAAACGGAGGATTAGATGTACCTGTTCTTCCTAAATTGTAGTTTCCACCAGGTCTTAACATTGACTCTCCAGAAATAGCTTCAGGATCGATTGGTAAACCTCTCAATCTATCAAAGGTTATATAGTTTTCTAGCGAAACATATATACGAGCATTTGACAATTTAATACGATTTAGAACAGTAGGATTCACATTATATCCCAAAGTAATATTCTTAATTTTCAAATAGGCCATATCAAGCATATATTTGGATTGAGCACGCATCACATACCCCTCATTCGCACCATTCATGTTCCACGCTCTCGGATAAAATGCATCTGTACGATCCGGTTTCCAGTAGTCTCCAGCAATAGCTTGCGGCATTGCCCCCTCCTTCGCAAAATAACCGGGAATTGCTAATTGTCCGGAACCCCAAATTTGACGCGAACCAACTCCCTGTAAAAATACAGATATATCAAAACCTTTATATTCGGCTCCCATTCTAAACCCAAATTCGTAACGAGGTGTTGTATTACCGATCACGACACGATCTCCAGGCTCTCCATTGGTACTTTTACCTGCATCAATATATCCGTCACCGTTTACGTCAACAAATTTCACATCACCAGGACTCATTAACAACGTTTGATTCCCATCCTCAAAATAAGTTTGATAAACAGGGTTATTGCCCACCAACATATTGGTGCGTTTGCTTGTACCGTTGTAAATAATATCAGTCTGAACAAAACTACCTAGGTCATCATAAACGAAATCTTCCTTTTGGAACAAACGATCTGTTACAAAACCATATACATCACCATAGCGTCTACCTGTAGAAAATGTCGTGCCTAGAGCGCGGTCTGCCCAAGGTGTATTATAATCGGCTCCTTTAGTAACAAAAGTTACAGCATCTGCAATATTTGCATTAAAGACTAACTTCAATCCGTTATCAAATTGATGTGTATAGTCCGCGGCGATTTCCCATCCGCGCGTTCTTAAATTACCATAATTACCTTCTGGGGCAGAAGTACCATAAGTAGCAGGTAATACATCTCCGGATACAATCATATTTTTTGTATTACGCTCATACCATTCTCCAGTAAGTCCCAGTTTGTTATTAAAGAACCTGAAATCGGCGCCAATATTAAGGTGTTCAATGTCTTGCCATGTAATATTTCTAGACACTGCATCTGGGGTACCCATCTGATAAAACTGTTGCCCCGCAGAATTCAACCATGTATTCTTACCAATACTCATAATAGGTAAATACAATGAATTTGGCACAGATTGGTCACCGATCGAACCCCACGAAGCTCTCAATTTCGCGAAACTCAAAACAGGTTTTAGACTTTCCATAAAGTTTTCGTTGGAAATTACCCAACCTCCCGATACGGAGGGATACCATCTCCAACGTAAATGTGTTGGAAATTTAGATGTTCCATCACGTCTCAAACTTGCTTCAAAAAGATATTTATCTTTATAGGCATAATTAACACGGCCAAAGAACCCCGCTTGTGAATCCCAATTTGTTCCACCACCAGATTCTTGAACTCCAACAGCAAAATCAAATTGTGGGTTATCATTATTAATTAAGTTAGTACGATTCGAAAATTGACTAACATAATTATAAGCAACAATATTCGTTCCCAACATAAACTTCATCTGATGATCTTTCAAATCAAGATTATAATTCGTTACGGCGTTAAATGTATGTCTTTTTGATTTAAAAGCATATTGATAGAAATAGGTATTGCTTTTTAAAGTATGATCCGTCATAGGGAATTCATATGCTAACATCCCCCCATTATCTGTCGGCACCCCATTTTCATCCACATATACTCTCTGACCATTTGTATCATATAAATCAGATACACCGTACCAATGCGTCTTTCCTTGTATGTATGGTAATGAAGATGTCTCTCCATTGTTTTCAATTTGGTAAGCATAGTCACCTTGAACATCCCAGTTTTTAGTCACATTTATAGTAGTTCCTAAATTCATGTTCAAGAATCTCTTGGTATTGATCTCATCATGCGACTTGCTTGCAGAGAAAGCTGGGTCAATAATATCCTTGCCATTTTCTTGTACGCCAATTGGAAATAAACGAGACCAACGATATAAATATAACCAAGGGTCAGCTGCAAATCCATCAACGTTCAATGAGTTAGGATTTCTTTTTGTGCTTTCCGCATAACGAGCTCCCCCTCTCAATGACAAATAGTCGTTAACTCGTGTCGTTAAGCTTAATGTTGGCGTAAACCTTTTGTAGTCATCGTGTACTGCCGGCTTCATCATTCCTTCTTGCCCTAGATAACCAACACTCATATTATATGAAGTATTTCCACTTTTGCCGTTCAGTCCTAAATTATGAATATGTGAGAACGCGTTGTCCTTAATCATCGTTTTGACAGGATCATAAACGCGGTATCCAAACTTCTGTGTACCGTCCCACCACCAATCACGGCCATACAAAACTGGATCATCATATTTTACTGTTGAACCATATTTTTCCTGCCACTCTTTAATTTTCTCAAAACTAGTTCTATCTATACGCCAAAAACCACCGGCAGGTCCCGACTGTTTCATGTTCTCATGAGCATCTAATGTATACTCCAAACCATCAATACCCGCAATGTCAATTTTCTTAAATGGAGATTGCCACACTAGATTATTTGAATAGGTAACATTTGTGCTTTCGGTATTTGCTCCCTTCTTCATAGTAATCAAGATTACCCCAAAAGCAGCTTTAGAACCATATATAGCAGAAGATGCAGCGTCTTTTAATACGGTGATACTTTCAATATCATCTGGATTAATCATGTTAATACTAGGTATTTCTACGTTATCCACTAAAATCAAAGGATTACTAGATCCTAAAACAGAGCCAACATGTCCGCGTATTTTCATTATAGGATCCGAACCAACTTCTCCGGATGGTACTCGAACAGATAAACCAGGAACAGCTCCTTGCAAACCTCGTCCAACATCAGGAATTGGCCTATTTCCAAAAGTCTTTTTCACATCAACATTTGTGACGGCACCCGTTAAATGTCCTTTTTTCTGTTGACCGTAACCTACGACCACGACTTCATCCAGTGAATTATCATCTACTTCTAGCGAAACATTAACTGTATTCCCAGCAACTTTCACATCTTTTGAAGCGTATCCTACACTCGAAAAACGCAATGTAGCACCCAAAGCTGCTGTAATCTTAAATTGACCGTTAGCGTCCGTAGAGGTTGATCCCGACACACCGACTACAGATACGGAAACCCCGGCTAGAGGCCCATTTGCATCAGAAACAGTACCCGTTACTGTATTTTGTACCAACCTATTGGACGAATAGGCCGTTGCTGCAGCAAGGTTTGAGGGATTCGAAACCTTCGAAGCTTTCGCTTCTACAGTCGTCACCGCCAACCCCAATGCAAGAGAGAATAGTAAAGTATTTCTCATATTTAGCATATTAAAATAAACTTGTTTAGTAATTCATAATCTAGGAAGGCCTGCTTTTTTAGAAAGCAGACCTTATCCCATAACCTTATTCAAAATCTTTGTATAGCAGATACTTCTTACGCATCTCCTTATATTCGGCCAACTCCTGTTGCCAGGACGCTTTAATTTCATCTTCGGTTTTTCCGGCTATAATCTGTTTTCTTAACTCATCCGTACCAGCTAGTTTATCAAAAAACTCTGCTCGGCTGAAGAATTTGGACTTATCGGGCATCTTATTATAAAAATCTAATACATACTTCAGGGTGAATGTTTGCTTGTCCGCGTCCAATCCACGAAGATCAAGACCATACATAGTTTGGCCTTTCCCCTCTACGTGTTTTTTCATACCCGCCTTTTCGCCTGGTGTGTATTTAAAACCACCATAGACAGGGTTATCATAACCTACTACTTGAAAAGGCCATTCCGTTCCGCGACCTACCGATATCTCTGTCCCTTCAAACAAACACAAAGAAGCGTACAATCGCACGGATAGATGATTTGGCAATGATGGTGAAGGAATAACAGGTAGATCATACATCTTGGAATGATCCCAGTTTTGCACAGGGATAACAGTCACCTTACATTGACGCCCCTGCTCCAACCACTTCTCTCCATTTATCATATTTGCCAGTTCACCTACAGTAAGACCATGCACCATAGCAATCTTATGATACGAAACATCCGATTTGAATTTATCGTCTTTGCGTACTGGACCATCTACCTGATCCCCACAAGGATTCGGCCGATCCAATACAATAAGTTCCTTATTATGTTTAGCACACAATTCCATCACACGATGTAAGGACGTTATATAGGTATAGAAACGAGCTCCTACATCCTGCAAATCAAAGATCATGACATCCACAGACTGTACAATAGAATCCTGCTTTTCGTTACCACCGTACAGCGTGTATAACGGAAGACCAGTTTTAGAGTCCTTATCATTACTTACTTTTTCACCACGTTCAATATCACCACGAAAACCGTGTTCTGGCGCAAAACCAAATTTTAAGTCTACCTTGTTACGCAATAACACATCTACCAGATGCTCCTTCTGCTCTCCAACAATAGAAGTCTGATTGCCCATCAGTCCCACTTTTTTACCTTTCAACAAAGGCAAATAAGCGTCTAACTGACCTGCAGCAGGCAAAATGGCAGCACGGGTATTAGCGTCCTGCGCCGACTCTCTTTCTGCTTTCCGTTTTGATTCATTGGGGGAATTACAGGATATAAGCATCGATACTGCAACCGCCGACAATACAATTGGTAAAAACTTCATAAATAAAGGCCCCTTCATTAATAGTTTGCGTTATTATCAATAATTCAGATTTTATAAGCCAAAATAGAATAAAAAACGCACAATAAAGCAACAATAGATCACAAACTAACATCTTACAGCGTTTTGCAAAACAAAAACCGCACAAAACAGAACACCCTAGAAAAACCGAAAAGCGAAAAAAAATGTCGTTTAATAGCGTTAAATAATGTTAAATAGCTTTATTCATCTTCTTAATACACGGAGATAGTGTAACACCAACACTTTGTTGTAACAATTGAGTTACATAAAAATACACAACCGATTCCATATGCTAAAAACAAAGAAACCCTGTAATTTCTTACAGGGTTTCAATAGGGAATTATACTCGTAATCCCTACGTTAATCTTTTTTCTGAAAGTCTCCATATCCCATGGACATCAAGAACTTTCATATTTATTTGTGATCCAAAAAAATCATGAAAGTTTCATTTTACCATTCAGGGTTTTGAACCAATTCTGATTTATTCGCTTTGTACAGCGTAATCTGATCTAATGGAATTGGATCTAAATAGTATTTATTCAATACTTTTCTTTTGGTTTTGTTTGAAGGAATGATATAACCTTCATTTGTTCCATCGATCGTGATTCCGTTCAATTTTTCAGGGGTATAGTTCGCTTTTACGATATAAGCACCTCTATTTATAGTCGGGTTCTTTTCTGTATCGGCATATTCCAGTTTCTTCCAACGACGCAAATCGTTCAGGCGCAATCCTTCAAACATCAATTCTGTACGACGCTCTCTACGGATTTCCCAGATCAAACTTGCTACTGTAGCATCACGAGCAGGGTCATCGTACACCCGTCCATTCACAGCAGGCTGATTCCCCAATATCTCCAATTTTGCGACAGAAACACCTTTTCTACCACGCAGTAAGTTGATGGACTTATCCAGACCTGCCTGATCCAACACCCCCAGCTCAGCGGCAGCCTCTGCGTAATTTAACAACACTTCGCCGTAACGAATTATTGGCGCATCAGTAACATTTAGCTGACCAGTTCCCAACTTACCATCTTTAAGACTTTCATTAAGGAATTTATGGGTCGAATATCCTGAAACAGCATAATTTGGCAACGTATTCATCATTCTTAACTGCGGAACAGCAGTTTGCCCCATACGTCCATCACGATTTGCAAAGTTATCAGCCACGGTTTTATCTCCTTTATACAAAGGCGATAATCCGATAGGAAGTCCATCGGACATCAAATAGCTATCCATCGCATTTTTTGAAATGCCGGCCTGAGGCTCCAAGTTATTGAAAGACATCAGACTGTGTTGCAATACACCGTCAACGTATTCTTTAAATAGGATCACCTCCGAATTCCCCTTTAGGGACTCTGCTGTAAACAAGCCTCTGTAATCTGCAGAAAGAGAAAAAGCACCACTCTTCATTAACTCTTCGGCCGCCCATTTGGCTGCCTCTAGATATTCTTTCGCTTTCACCCCATCAACTGCGTGATATTTCAACCAAGTACCCTCAAAAAGAAATATTCGAGACATATAAGCCAACACAACATTCTTATTCACCGCTTGCTGACTAGGCCCATCGTTTGTGCGCACGTACTGAGCTGCAAACTTAAAGTCTTCCAACACCTTATCCATCACATACACGCGCGAATCACGCTTTCTGTAAAGATCGGAATCCGTTTCAGAAAGTACACGATCGATATACGGTACATCCCCGAAAGTGTTCACAAAGTTTGCGTATTCTAAACCGCGGAAAAATCGACCAACGCCCAACCAATGATTTTGTACATCCTCAGCCAAAGTAGCGATAGGCACACTCGCTATAAAGTGATTGGCCTTACGTATGCGTGAATAATACGAACTTGCAGTAGCTGGAGTCTGATTGGCTGGCAACGCCGGAGACCAGCCCCCACCAGAAGTAGGCACATTCTGTATAAATTCTGTAACGATATTTTCAATCGGTGATGCAGGCGTATGATCATCATTGATAAACTGTCCTGCAAAATACGTACCCCAGCTAAAACCTTTACCATAACCTTTAAAGTAATAGTTATAGAAGCCGTAAGTATAAGTACGAATATTATTTTCAGAGGACCAGAATGCTGGATCTGTCAACTGATCGATAGGATCTTTCTCTAAAAACCCATCTCCTAAAAAGTCTTTTGAACAGGACGAAAAAGACAGCGCCCCTGCTAAAGCTATATATTTAAATAGTTTCATGTCTAAAATGTTAATTGAAGTCCTAGTGAAAATGTTCTGCGGTAAGGATACGATCTACCAAAAGTATTAAGATCACTTTTCGCCTGCTCTGTATAATCTGTCTCAGGGTCGATAGGAACATTTAAGTTATCAAATTCCAACAGATTCTCACCAGAGAAGAACACTCTAAATTTAGAGATCTTTGCTCTCTCTAACACCGAATTAGGCAAGGAATAACCGAATGTCAAGTTTTTCAACCTCAAATAAGACATATCCAACAGATATCTTGTCTGTGGCATATGATTCATGGTTGTATTGCTTTGATTTTGATTTGTCGGTCTGTAATAAAAAGCATCCGTATTTTCTGGCGTCCAATAATCCATTTGATGCGAGTACCAAGCCTCAGCAGGTCTCCATCCAGGTACCGTCAAATCCCCACCTACCCAAGCATCTCTACGTGCAACACCTTGCAAGAAAAAGCCAAAGTCAAATCCTTTGTATTCAAAATCCGCACGGAAACCATATTGATATCTTGGATTAGAGTTACCAATGATTCGTCGATCTCCAGGATCTCCTACAGTACCTTCACCGACACCGATTACACCATCACCATTCAGGTCTTTGTATTTTACATCACCAGGGCCGAATTTAAAAGTAGTAGTTTCATAATAAGACTGCGATGGAAGACCATTTTTCAAGGTATATGAACCGTCACCATTTTGAATAAAATCATCTATCTGGAAAAGACGGTCTGTCTCGTACCCCCAAATTTCTCCAATAGTCTTACCACTGTAATCCGACGACGTGCCATTAGCATTAACCTGAGCAATTCCATCAAACTTACTGATAGTCTCTTTGTAATCAGACAACTGTCCGGACAAACGCATATTCAGACCATTATTAAAACTATGATTATAAGCCAATTCCAACTCCCAACCATTAGTCTGCATTTCACCATAATTACGTAAAGGTGAAGGTGCTCCAAAGTTGGCCGATAGAATCTCACCACCTGTGATCAGGTCAGAGACTGTTCTTCTGTAACGATTAAACGTAACGTTGAATTTATTCTGGAAAAATGCTGCATCCACACCGACTTCCTTTGTGGTAACAGTTTCCCAAGTCAAGTTTTGTGAGACGATAGAAGGCGTACCCATTGTATTCTGATTAATACCACCAACTACCCAGTCAGAGTTTGCCTGACTTAAAGTAGAAAGATACAAGCCACTAGGTACAGTCTGATTACCCACAGAACCCCATGAAGCACGCACTTTCAAGAAATCTAAATAAGGTTTTGACCAATCCATATAGTCCTCTTGTGTAATCACATAACCAGCAGACATAGCTGGGAAGAATCCCCATACATTGTCTCTATTAAAACGAGAAGAACCATCATATCTCGCCAGCACCTCAAGGATATATTTGTTCTTGTAATCATAATTAACACGACCAAAAAACCCTAAAGTAGACCAGTGCGAGGCGCCAGAACTTGTTGTCATATCGCCGTTAGCCAGACCCAGCTCTGGATAATTTGGATCCAAAAGCCCGAGTCTCTGTCCCCAAATATTATCTTTCTGAAACAATTCAGCATTGGCTCCCGCCATTACTTTAAAATTGTGATCTTGGATACTTTTGTCATAAGTCGCATAAATATTCCCGACATGCCTATCCGTCATCGTACGCTCTTTTCTAGCACGGTTGTGGGCTGCCCCAGTATAAGTCACGTAATCAAAGTTCGTTTTATTCCAAAAGTCCCAACCTGTTACCGAACCACCATTTATATTATCTTTATTGATAAACTGCGAATACGTATAATCTGCATCCAATGTAAGCCCCGGTAAAATTTTAGCTTGACCTCCAAATGTAAAGCGTGCCATGTTCGAGTTTTTCGTATTCATGTTCGCTTGTTGTACATCAGTGATTGCATTACGCATCGGTAAACCATCTATGGTACCATAAGGGAAGTTACGTTGCCAACGGTAAAGGTAAAAAATAGGCTCAAACACATCTCCATTATAAGAATATGGTTTATTCACATCTGAAGCTGTATATAATACCTTTGCATAACCTGTCAACCAATCGGTAATATCCGCGTTGATACCAAGGTTAAAGTTATAACGGTTAAATTTGTCCGTATTATCTTTTAAAACACCTGTTTGGCTAATCAACCCAAATCCGGCATTAAAATTAATCTTGTCGGATCCACCGGAAATATTCAGGTTATGGTTTTGCTGTGGCGTATATTTCTTCATGAACATATCTTCCGCATCCCATGAACGATGAAAATAGAGAAAGCCATCTTTTACTTCATAGTCACGCCCTTTGACCATCTCCAGCCCCAAATCCTGTCCACCATACAACCGTTCCCACTCTTCCATCTTCTGAATAGCGTACTCGTCGTAGCGCGTACCTAGATTATTGTAGCCTGTTAAAGAAGGATTTGTCCGCTGCATAGCTAACAAACCCGCCCTCGCTCCTGCTGCTGCACCAGCAATTTCAGGAGTTGCGCTCAACGTTTGAAGCGCAAAATTATTAGAATAATTTATAGAGGTCTTCGTATTCCGCTTACCCGATTTTGTTTTGATCAAAACCACACCCCATGCCGCTCTAGAACCGTAAATAGCAGCAGATGCATCCTTTACAACAGACATCGACTCGATATCGGTAGGATTGATCATCGACAGACTAGGTACTTCTACCCCATCTACCAATATCAACGGTGAAGCGCCTCCATCCGTCTTTAAGGATCCACTCACTCCACGTAATCGGATTTTAGGATCTCCCCCTAAATCACCACTAGCTGTAGAAATTGTTAGTCCCGACACAGCCCCTTGCAGCGCACGGCCCACATCAGTCACAGGACGAGTTTCAAAAGTCTTCTTTGTATCCACTGTAGACACGGCACCTGTCACATTCGTTCTTTTTTGAGTACCATATCCCACAACGACAACCTCTTCCAACGCATTATCTTCAGACTCTAAGCTGACATTAACCGTATTTCCGGCTACTTTCACATCTTGTGAAATATAGCCTATGCTGGAAAAACGCAATGTCGCACCTAGTGCTGCCGAAATTTTAAAATTACCTTGAGCATCTGTGGTTGTTGCTCCAGGCACCCCTACTACAGATACGGTAACACCCGCTACAGGGCCATTTGTATCCGACACAGTACCCGTTACTGTATTCTGAATCAACCTATTGGAGGAATAGGCTGTAGCTGCATTAAGGTTGGTTGAATTGGCAACTTTAGCAATTTTTGCATCTGCAGTTGTCACCGCCATCCCTAGCGCAAGAGAGAATAATAAAGTATTTCTCATATGTAACATATTAAAATAAACTTGTTCGTAATCATAACCTAAAAAGGTCTACTTATAAAAAGTAGACCCAACTTTATAACCTTATTCAAAATCGGTATACAACAAATACTTCTTCCGCATTTGTCTGTATTCATCTAATTCAGCCTTCCAAGAAGCCTTAATTTCAGTCTCTGTCTTCCCTGCGATGATTTGTTTTCTTAACTCATCCGTACCTGCTAGTTTATCAAAAAACTCAGGTCTTGCAAAGAACTTCGATTTATCGGGCATTTTATTATAAAAATCCAACACATACTTAAGCGTAAAAACCTGCTTATTGGCATCTAAACTACGTAAATCTAAACCATACATAGTCTGTCCTTTACCTTCTACATGCTTTACCATCCCAGCCTTTTCGCCTGGAGTAAACTGAAAATCACCATATACTGGGTTATCATATCCCACTATCTGAAATGGCCAATCTGTACCTCGTCCTACCGAAATATCGGTACCTTCAAAAAGACATAATGCTCCGTACAAACGAACGGAAAGATGATTGGGTAAACTTGGCGAAGGAACGACCGGCAGTTCGTACATTTTATTATGATCCCAATTTTGCACAGGGATAACAGTCACTTTACACTGACGTCCCTGCTCCAACCACTTTTCGCCATTGATCATATGCGCCAGCTCGCCTACCGTAAGCCCATGGATCATCGCAATTTTATGTAAAGACACATTCGATTTGAATTTATCATCTTTACGCACAGGCCCATCGATCTGATCTCCACAAGGATTAGGACGATCCAGTACAATAAGTTCTTTATTATGCTTCGCACACAATTCCATCACACGATGCATAGAAGCGATATAAGTATAGAAACGCGCACCCACATCCTGCAAGTCGAAGATCATCACATCGATAGATTGTATGATAGAATCTTGCTTATCATTTTTACCATATAAGGTATATAATGGCAGGCCAGTTTTTGAATCCTTATCATTACTTACTTTTTCACCGCGCTCTATATCGCCACGGAATCCATGCTCGGGAGCAAACCCAAATCGCAAATCAATCTTCTCACGCAATAATACATCCACTAAATGCTCATTTTTTGGACCTACGACGGAGGTTTGATTCCCCATTAATCCGACCTTTTTACCTTTCAATAAAGGTAGATAAGCGGTCAATTGGTCGGCACCAGTTAGTACCGGATTAATTGCACTGGAGTTTTTTGTTAAAGTGGGGTCGGCATTTTTCTTTGCATGACTTTGAGAACTGCAAGATAATAGTACGGAGACCATGAGGGCAGTTACTGCTACAGGTAAAAACTTCATATGTATATAATTTGTCTTTTAATGGCCATATGGAATATCCAAACTATATTATTCATGTTTGTGTAGCCATTGCTACGTGGATATTTCATATGTATATCGTTATTTATTTCTGCTTTATGCGTTATTTATCATCGATTCAGATCGTTGGGGTTAAAATTAACACAATAAACTGCATAATAAAGCATTCAAACGAAATAAACACACAAGAATCCGCAATTATAAAAACAAAACACGCATAAAACCGAAAACACAAATAGGATAGATCAAACCTAAAAAATGGGCAAATCAGCACGTTAAATTATGTTAAAGACATAGCAGGTCATTTTCAGGATCGATAGTTAGTGTATTTTATACACATGTGTGTAACAATGAAGATACAGTTGTTAAAACAACCGATTTCGTGAAAACATAAAAGCCCCTCACCGTAAGTTGTGAGGGGCTTAAAAAAAACTGTATAGTTAAATTTATTCTACAATATCCCACCAAACAGGAACTGAGATAATGCTTCTCTTATTAGCTTCGGGATTAGATGCTAACCAATTTTCAGAGTTATAATTTCTCTCATGACTACATTGTTGAATACGACGTGGCCAATATCGAACATCCGCTGGAGTAGCTCCGGGGTAACATTCTAATGCGGTAGCAGAAGCAACCTCAAACGGTCTTCCAAAATCAGGGTATACCACACCATATTTTGGATCATTAGCAGAATAATTAAATCTACGCATATCATTCCAATTCTGCATTGTCAATGACATGGCTATCTGCTTCTGTTGCATAATCTTAGCCATAGTCAATTCGCCTGCACTTTGCGCAACAGCTTTACTAGCAAGAAACGCATCAATCTCACCTCCAGATATAACTTGCTTTCCATACTTCGTTTGGTCATAAGATTTCAACTTGAGATTCATAGCTTCCATATGAGCCCTAATCCCTTCTTTATAGGCGGTCAAGGCATTTCCTGGATCTCCTTTTCGAAACAAAGCTTCTGCCTTAATAAAACACATCTCATGATAAGCTAACAAGTGAGCAGGTGCATCCGCGCGAATATAGAAACTACCCGTTGAATTTACATTAATCGCCTTATCACCAAAATTAGGATTGGCTCTAGTCATACCGTTATAACGAGAAGCTAAATAATAATCATTCTTTAAATCAGAATCTTTCCTGCCATCTATCAAAGCTGCTATCCAATCTAGTCGGTCAGAATATACAGATACATATACAGAGTCTCCTTGCCTTGCTGCTGTTGCATTGGTTGTAAACCACCTATTTGTAAAGGCGGCTGTTCCAGCTTCCGCTACACTTCCCGCTCTAACGTAACCAGACGGATGTGTAGTAGTAGCTTTCCTAGTTGCCATTATTTCATATGCTACAGGTCCAGATGATGTTCTAATATTCGAATTGATTAAATCCACCCCTTTAGAAAGCCTCCATTCCTTCAATCCGGTTGTAGCATTATAGAATTCTGCACTTGGCACTATTCTTTTCGCACGAGGATCCTCAACTCCCGACCCACCAGTAAAAGTATTCGTTAGTAAATCAGTATACCATTTTGACACTTTATTGTTGGTAGAGCCCAAATTACCAAATTGCATTGATCTTACAATTCCAGATATACTAGTTTCCGCAGTATTAATGGCATCCATAGTGGTATTATCGGCAATAGACTGAGGAGCTTTCTCTAAAGCAGCCAATACTGCATCAGGATCGTAAAAAGATTTCTTAGTTAAATTATTCAACCAACGTGCTTTTAATCCGTAAGCTAATTTAATCCACTTTTGAGGATCACCTCCATTCCAAATATCTCCGCTTGTTAATGGTGTTGCAGCAACATTTTGCTGTTTAGATAAGTTTTCTATAGCTTTTTCTAGCATATCTAGACAGCCATAAAAAATTGTTTTACCATCATCATAAGCTGGTGTTACGTCAGTACCTAAAGCATTTGTATATGGCATCTCTCCATATAAATCCAACATTAACATAAATCCCCAAGCATGAATAAGTTGCGCAGCACCGACATAATGCCAAGCTTCCTCCTCTGTGGCTTTACGAATCATTGGATCAAGATTACCCGCAGTATAGACAAACCAAGCTTGGTAGGGCCAAGTTGTAGACGCCAGCGGAAAATCCCAACGCGCAATCAAATCATTATTTGTCGAGCCACCGACTTTAGTAATGTTTTGTGTCATCCAAGAAGCTCGTGTCCCAGAAGACTCATAAGCATCGACAAACTGCATTTGAATAGACCTAAGCCTTAAGTCCGGAGTTGGGACTTCATCATTTGCCTGACTTGGGTTTTCATTGACATCTAACCACTTATCACAAGAGGTAAAGCCCAATATCAGCAATGCACTCAATATATATGATATTTTTTTCATATTCTCTAGTTATTAAAAAGTCAAACTTAAACCAAAATTAACTCCTGCCATCGCTGGCACCCCATTATAGTCGATTCCCACGGAGCTAGATCCGACTGCTCCTGCACCCGCGGCAGAAGTTTCAGGATCCATTCCTTTGTAATTCGTCCATAACCACAGGTTTGTTCCAGTCAGTGTTGCAGTCGCTCCTTTAATGGCTTTCATTCGACTCAACATATTTTTAGGAAGTGAATAAGATAAAGAAATCGTACGCAAACGTAACCAATTTGTATTAGTCATATAGTTTGTTGATTCCAAGTTGTAAGCACCACCATCTTTATAATAGCTACTAATAATATCCTCTCCACTTCTATCTTGATTACCGATTTTATACATTTTACCGGCCTCATATTCAAATGTCTGCACTTCCGAATAAATTGGAGTTTTATCAGGATTTTCTCCTGTTTTCACAACGCCTGTTAAGGTCAGCTTTTCTCGATCCATAGATCGCTTACTCATCCCCATAGTAGTCATATAATAATCTGTACCATTGTAAACATCGCCTCCAATACGATAATCTAATAAGAATGAAAGGTTCCAACTTTTATATTGAAAATTATTATTAAGACCGCCAAACAATTTAGATTCCCTGTTTCCTATTTCATGTGTAACCAATCCGTCAGATTGTGGCATGCCCGATTGCGCATTTAGCACTAAGTGACCTTCTGGAGACCTCAACCATTTAGAACCTGATATTGCCATAAAATTTCCGCCATTAAATGACGCCGCTTTCGCATTGCCGACCTGCACATCTGTTACATAAAGAACATCCATTCCAGGAAGCAAATTCTCTACCTTTCCTTTATTCCTCGATGCATTAAGTGTTAAATCCCATCTGAAATCTTCCTTTTTTATCGGAGACACTTTAGCTGACAATTCCAAGCCGTTGTTAACAATCTCACCTGCATTTGTCCACATTAAAATATACCCAGTGGCTTGCGAAGTACGCGGTTGCATCAACTGGTTGATACTTCTATTTTTGTAATACGTAAACTCTAATCCTAATTTATTTCCAAAAAGATTAAGATCCACTCCATACTCTTGAGACTCTGTAATTTCAGGAAGCAATTCGCGATTTCCTCTCAACCAATCATTACGAACACCAACCCCAGTTCCATTGTTATACAACGTATACTCTGCAGGAGTTACCACGTAAGTATTTGTTACGTAAGGACTAGCATCTTTACCAACACGCGCCCAAGAAGCACGAACTTTACCAAATGACAGGATATCGTTTTGAGGAATAAATTCTGAAAATATAAAACTTCCAGAAACAGAAGGATAAAAATACGAACGATTATCAATTGGTAATGTAGATGTCCAATCATTACGTCCAGTAACGGTAATATAAGCATAATTTTTATATGACGCACGATACTCGCCATAGAAACCCACCATTCTTTTTTTAGTCTTCTGCTGAGCAAGGGCTCGATCGGTTAACGCTGTATTTGTTACGGCGTAAAATCCTGGAATAATAAAATTCCATCCTTTTCGACCATTATATTCAATGCTTGTCATCTCTGCAGTAGATCCCAATAATAAGTTCATATCAAAATCGCCAAACTTTTTCTTAAAGTTTGTCATGATATTGGAGCTTATGTATTGAAAATCATTATCATTCTCTGATAAAAGTCCTTTTTGATAAATCTGAGACACTCCAGAACCGGGTTCTGTAAACCTGCTCGTCTTCTGCATGTATCTGTCAATTCCGACAGTATAATTCAAATCCCACCAATCTGTAATATCTATTCCCGCCTTAAAACTACCTGTCAAACGCTTCGTATCATCTGTTCTCGGCATTTTATTCATAACCCAATAAGGATTATCGAAATCTTCTGTAACTTGCTGCCAGTTAAATGGACGATATTTGGTACCGTCGTCATTTAACCAATGCTTCATATCCATGTCTCGAGGCCATATAAAAGCTCCTTGGACAGCACCCTCTCCGCTATATCCATACAGCCCACCGGATGTCAAGGAACTCAGCTGATCAGCACTTGAATAGGCTACGTTTGCACCAACTTTCAAAATACCATAATTTTGCTGACCGTTAAATCTCACAGTGGTCTTATTATACTCTGTACCAGGAAGCATCCCCTTTTGTCTGAAATCTGAAGCCGACAAATAAAAATTACCTGTTTTTGAGCCTCCGGAAAGACTTACGGAGTTATCCCAACTCACAGAGCTTTTAAAAAAGTCAGACATATTATTATACCGCTGGTCATTGGGGCCAAATTTAGCTCCCCAAGATCCCATTGTGGCAGTTGCATCTCCTTCCATCAGCTTTCCATCTTGCTGATAAAATCCTCTTTTATATTGATCTTGATATTCTGGAAAACGATTAGCCCAATTGGACAATAAACGTGAATTAACCGTAACGCTAGCCGTTCCTTCTTTACCGTTTTTTGTAGTAATAAGTATAACACCTGCTGCTGCTCGAGAACCGTAAAGTGCGGCAGCAGCGGGTCCCTTTAATACTGATACATTCTCAATATCTTCTGGGTTGATATCCATTACCCGGTTACTATACGTTGAATTTGTTGAAGATGCTCCATCAAACAGACTGTTTCCGTTAACACCTGTTGAATTATCATAGATAACACCATCCACAACAAAAAGAGGCTGATTATCACGCTCTAACGAAGTTCCTCCTCTCAAGATAATGCTTGCTCCAGCTCCAGCCCCCCCGCTAGTTTGGGTAACGTTTACACCAGCAATCTTACCTGCCAAAGAATTAACGATATTCGCGGTTTTGTTCTTCATCAACTCTTCACTCCCCAAATCCTGCACAGCATACCCCAAAGCTTTCTTCTCTTTCTTAATACCCATCGCCGTCACTACCACCTCGTCAATCGCCTCTTCCGAGCCCATTAACTTGATGTTGTAAACATTGCCCGACCCCACAACCTGTGAAGTCTCCCCCGAGCCTATAGCTCTAAAGATCAATGTTTCGCCTGGCGCAGCTTGGATCGAAAAAGACCCATCGGCATTCGTTTGTACCGAACGCGTAGTCCCCTTAACAATAACGGTAACATTACTCACTCCGTTCCCATCGGATGAAGTCACTTTACCAGAAATTGCTTTTTGCTGTGCCATCAAACAGGATGCATAGAGACACACCCCGAAAAAAGTAAGTAAAAATCTTCTTTTCATGTGTTTGATAGTTTGTTTTAAAAATTGTGTTTAGTTCTAATAATGGTTTTTGTCCACCAGTAATTTAGTTAAGACAAGTCTACGAAAAAAAAATAGCACTATGCGTTTTTTTGCGTCACTATTTTTAAATGATGCGAAAAATATATAATTCAGAAATTCAATCCCCCTGTCGAACAACCATCACCTATCCACCTCTATCACAGATAGAAGCTCAAAAAAAACACTATAAAACCAAAGCAAACAATCATTCAATATTACCCAAAACAACTCAAAACCAACACAATAAAGCATTGAATCCGGAACCCTCCAATATTCTATCAAGTACAGTTAATTTCGATTTTGAAACCAAAACAAAAAGTCTTGCACGTCATTTTTGAGACTATTACCTTTTGATTGTACCCTATAGCCAACTCCAGAATTACCCCTTTGTCGGACCGCGGTCTATATCCAGCGATAAGTTCACGATGCACCACAGCATTGCGCCCTACTCTACGATACATTTCCTTATCCAAATAACTATATAGGCTTGCAAGTGTACGGTTATCCTCATAATATTCCTCAGGAGCATAATAGATATAATTTATACCATCATTATGCCATATGATACTGACGGGGATATCCGACAAACGGACTTCCTCACCTTCTTTGATAGCAATAATTGGATTATCTTCTACCACAGAAGGTTCATCCGTTTCTCGATACAATTCCTCTTCTCTTTCTAAAAGTTTAAAATAGGCATCCCCTAGCGACTCTATACAACAGAAAAAACTATACGCGAGAGGTAATATCAGCGAGAAGGGTATCTGAAATATTCCGTAATCCATACGTATCAAATGTCGGTGCGCAAAATTTTTATAAATGCCATCGCATACTTCCATAAACAATAGTCCACCTATAATAGCGAGCAACATCTGTATAAACATCCGTTTATAATACCCCTCACTCCAGGGCTGTTTGAGATCCAAATATCGGGTGATACCATATATATACTCCATAACAACGCCCAAAAGTAGGTATGAAAAAAATAAATCAACGTAGTAAGCTCTATTGAATACCACGAGCTCTAAAAAGTTTGACCATCGTCCTATCTGATATCCTAACAACGACATAAAGAAGGCCAATAAAGCGGCCCAAACCCAGCGCAGCACACGCTTTTCCTTATTGTTTAATTTAGATGACTCCTCGTCTCCATCCCCCATAAAATGTAAAATCATAACGTTCAAGTTTATAAATCAAGGTATTGGTAACCTAATATTACAAAAACAAAATCAGAATTTCAAAAAATTTCGCAGGAAACCATTTTATTTCACCACAATCCGTCAATAAATACGGAAATACATGACATACCTATTTCCTTTGCTCTATATCAGACAACGATAGATTAAAAAGATATGGTGGGCGTACCGGGATCCGAACCATCTTTCCCGATGGTATATAGTCGCGAGCAGAATAGCAAAAGGCAGTGAGACCCGCTATTTATATCCTTCGGTGCGCCACAGGGCTGGATGGGATAGCTCGGGACACAGGGACGCGGGTACAGCGATACAGTGCAAACAAAAACAGTGGGCAGGGCGCGCCAAGGCTGCGCCGCTGAGAAAAAGGAGCTTTGGCGGAGTAAATAACAGTATGGAATATCATTAGGGATGAAAAGAGTAGACACAGCATTACACATCATGACAGCATGGCTCGCCAATATGCGACTACTGTCTCTATCCGCTACTAGGATCAGGCTGTGCGTAATCTTGGGTACCAAAGTACTCTTAAGTTTATTCTATCGAAAATCAGACGTGCGTATTATAGCGCGCTTACTCCGCCAGAGCCTCTTAGCCCAGCAGAGAGTTATCAACAGATGGTGGTACCCGCGTAGGTTTGCCGTATTCACGGGTTGCTCGGCTGTTCGGCTTCTAGGAAGCTGACTGACCAAGACCCCAAAACCTGATCTGAGGATCGGAAACCCCTCGACCGCATCACTGAGAGGCAAACCCGTGATGCACACTAAATAACAAGATTAAAACACATTTAAAACAATGCGTATGCGTGCTTTAAAAAACTATTGGCTACGCGCCATATTATTTTCGATACTGGGTTTAGGGATATCTTTTGGTGCAAATGCATCCACAGATAATAAAAACCCAAAGACTGTTAAAAAAGAGATAAAAGAAGCGAAGGTTCAAACTACACAATGGTTTGTCTATTCGGCGTCAAGCCATCCGACCAATCTGACGGATGCTTCAAATCCGAACAATTACACTTTAGTCACTAACCCATCAGAGTTATGTGCAGGTAGTAATAATCTTTGTGCTATCAGGGCTCAGGTTGACATGAGTAACCCGGCGGTTCCAAAGCCAATAATAACCGGGCAGCCCATACAAACAGAGTTAAACAACTACTTCGATCCACTAGCGCCTGGCTACGATGAGGATCAAATTGTTCAGAAAGATTAAAAAACAGTACATCAAAAAATAAGCCCTCGAACTAACTAATTTCGTTCGGGGGCTTTTTATCTTCTACTTACTTAATTGTAATGGTTGTCCTTTTAAAAACAATTGCACATTTTCCTTGGTAAGATATCTTCCATTGGTCAAATGCTTCACCGTTAAATCGGGCCCAACCCACACCACATATGGCACTCCTTTGTAAGGAAAATGTTCTTTTAGTTTAGAATTCCCTACAATGGTACTCATTTTAAGCGACTGCGTGACAGCATTGCTATTCCAAAATCCCCTTACCAATTCTTCTTTTTGGTTATTAACTAAGAACAAGGTGAGCGAGTCAGCAAACTCACCTTTTATATCTTGAATCTTGGGCATATTCTTAACACAGGTACTGCACCATGTAGACCAAAACTCAAAGATTACATATTTGTTTTCAAACTCGGAGCTTGGAATATAGCTACCGTCTAACAATTGTAGCGAATCCAATGTTTGCTTAGGCAACAGCTCCCCAACAGAAATAACCTGACTGAAAGAAGTCTTTGACGCTATTAGCATCAACAATAGTATTATATAGTTTTTCATCATTTTTACGTTTTAATAATTTACTCTCCATACGCAAGAACAGAATTTGGAATATTGATGTAAAGTCTATCTTCATTGGGTTGATATTCTTTACCGTTTATCTCTCTCTTGAGGGATACTTTGTGCACTTCATCAAACATCAGCCGGCGTATATCTATCCATCGTGCTCCTTTACGAATAAGCTCTTTGCGGCGTTCGTTCAACACGGCGGTTAGCATATCCAACTCATCTTTATAGGGATTATCCTCACCAGCAGTCAATCTATTCTTCAATAACTCCCAAAGCACTGCCTTTGCCTCGTCCGGCCGTGCAAGCCGGGAAAGACATTCGCTTTTGACTAAGAGAATGTCGGGTACAATAATACCCCAGAAATCGAATCCCGATGCAGTTCCTCTTCCATCGTAATCCCCCTTGAATTCAACTTTACCATTTAGGTTCTGGACAAAAAAAGCCTTGCGTCGTAGATCATTGAGCGAATAAGAATCAAACAACTCCTCGTTTACTCGAGCAACATTTCGAGACATAATGGAGGCTGTCCCTGAGCGCGCATGAAAGATTACTTCTTTATTGAATCGCTGAAAAGGTGCAGCCGCATTAACATTTATCGTATTCAAATCCACCAGATCCCTTTTTATCATTAAGCAAGAATCAGCATATTGCAGCGCACTTTCATATCTTCCCAAATCCAGCAAAACTTTGGCGAGCAAGCCATAGGCCGCCGCTCTCGAAGGACGGGAGGGCAGTAGAGGTAAATCAGGAAGATATGGAACAGCCTCCCGCAAGTCCGTCAATATCTGTTCATAGATGGAAGACGTCGGCACAAGCTTCGATTTACTACTATTATCGCTTGTAAGACGGAGAGGAACTTTCGTTTGATCTGCCAGGTGATGGTTGGGATGCGGCGCATGATGTAAAGCCAATACGTAATACCTTAACCCACGATGGAACAAAGCAGATCCTCTCAATCTATTCCATGTATCCCTTTCCATTGTCGTACTGGCACTGATCGACTTCAATCTATCAAGAACCATATTCGTATAGAGAATCGCTCTAAATTCCCTACTTATTATAGTCTTGAATTCCCCCTCACTTTGCCAGAGGTAAAAGTTGCGTTCCTGTACATTATTCTGAGCAGTCCAATCTGCAGAAAGCACATAATAATCATCACTATATATCGCTGATGTACTCGGCAGCGTGGTGTTCATGACTGTAAAGCCATCTACTAATCCTTCAAGATCTTCCAGTCTTTCGGGGACCGCCAAAGTTGCATCGGGTTTTATGTCCAGGAATTCGCTACATGCCGAAAACGTAACCAAACTAGATACCAATAGAATCAATCTGTATATTTTTATTTTTCTACTTTTCATAATTATAAGGTTTAAAAATTCATTTTCATTCCAAAACTCCATTGCTTGGGAGGCAAATAGCCATCCTTATAATCGGGATCAATATCTTCCGAATTTGCCCGCCATAATATCCAATTGACCTGATTGAGATTTGCAAACAGCGCAATGGGTACCCTGCGTTTTTTTAGTGGATCAATATGTACTGTATAAGACAGTCGGATGTCATTAAGCCGTACATTCGCCCCGTTCAGGACATTGATATCGGAATTTAGATAGAACTGGTCCCTACGATTGTCCAGCGGATAAAGCATAGAAGGTACCACCGTCTTTGCTTCGTCACCCTCATTTTGCCACCTGAGGAGATAATCACTATGTATATTATTGTTAAGGAAAGCCTTTTCGTAGGATATTGAATTCTTTCTAAAGTAATGTCCTAACTTATAACTGATGTTGAAGGAAAGATCAATCCTTTTGTATGAAATCCTGTTGAGGACATTACCAAAACTTAATGGGATGGCAGAGCCACTGAGGGACTGTTCATGAAAAGGCCTATTGATCAACTTTTCGTAATCATCTGAAATCTCTCCATCTACAAATCCCAAAGGGCTACCGTCCGTAGCACGCAGACCTCCCCAACGGTAGCTCACCAGAGTATACGGATTATAACCTTCCAGAATGGAAATGGAACTGCCGTCTCCTACATATCCGATATATTTATCCACCTCTGCTCCCAGGTATTTCGAGACCTTATATTTTGCTATACTATGGTTTGCTATTATCTGCCATCTCCAGCTGTTGCCCCGTACTACATCGACATCCAGAGAAATATCAAGACCACGGCCATCTATATGTGCCGAATTTTTAGGACTTGAAGTATATCCAATGGTATTATCGACAGGTTCGTCTGCTATTACGTCACGCGCATTCTTGAAATAATACTCAACACTCCCCTTCCATCTCCTCCCTTTCGAAGCTATATTAATTCCAAAATTCAATGTATTGACCTCTTCCCATTTCAGATCGGGATTATATCCACCCAATATACCGGTATACGGCAGTTGGGTGAGCTGCGACGATGCCGGGTAATACATGATTGTAGGCAGAGCAGATACCGACCGGTTTATATTACCGCTTTTACCATATGTAGCCCGGAGTTCCAAAACAGAGAGGGGTAATCTGAAAAAAGACTCTTCCTGTATTTTCCAAAGTCCCCCTACAGACCATAGCGGCTTCCATTTCTGGTTAGTATTTACGCCAAATAGATTAGATGCATCCCTTCGGGCACTGGCACTGACAATATACTTACCATCCCAACCATAATGAGCATTGCCATAAAAGGATAAGTTTCGGTTATCGATCTGGCTTAGGTCATCTATATAGGGAATATATAAATAACCAGCGACATTGGCGTAGCTCGGTATTAGTACATTGTACGGCACACTAGCGTGATTGAGCTTGGTATTATAGCCGTACACCCTGTTTTTGTTACTTCTATCTTGTCCTAAGGAGATTTCACCTCCAAGAATGGCATTGAAAGCGTGTTTACCGTGACGCCGGTCAAAATTATACTGACCTCTTAAGAAATGTCTAAAACCAGAACCATTGTTTTGATCCAGCATACCTTCATTGGGCAACTGATACACAGGTGTTCCCTGTTCTATTTTAGTAAAAGTATTAATCAGATTACGCGTGTAATAAGATTCCTTTGGGTAATAGTAGTGATATTGATCCGACGTACTCTCGCCGCGATAGCTGAGCTGCAGAAGGCTAGCTGGAGTCAGTCTAAAGCGAAGGCCGAGATCTGCTAACAGGTTGTTTTGTGCGCTCCACCGATCCAACAAGCCTACATCCTCCAATGGTCGATATTTCCAGTCCAGCAGTTTAGCTTGTCCTGCCAGATCCGTAAATTCCTTTCTATAGTATATATCCCATTCATTGGCTTCCCCCTGTTCATTATAGAAGGATAGATACGGCGGTAAAAGTTTTCCATTTACCTGTAACTGCCCATATCCCAATAATCCATTAAGAATGCTTTTCTGTCTAAAAAAACGGACACCAAGGTCTATTTCTAAAAATGGAAGAGGCTTCAGTGTATTATTCAACAGCACTGATATCCGCTGTCCAGAGTTACCGACGATATCCCTAGTGTCGTTTTCAAGTCCTAAATTGAGCATAGTCATATGCGCTGTGGAGCCGTGTTGCAGGCTTATGTTGTATCGATTGACAATCTGGTTTTGGTATACATGCTTTTCATATTCATCTCGTAGGTCTGTAAGAGACCATTTATGGAGCTGCGCCTCCATCTGCGCCTCCGAAATCATCCCCTTCTGCTTGCCAAGTAAAAGTTCGTACAAAGGCGATAATGCCGGCTTACGGTAATCTGCAGTATCCGAAAGCCCATAATTCAGTGAGAACTTGTACTGTTCGAATGCTAAAAAATCCCGGGAGGGAAGTATCTGACTATTGGACATTAAATCTGGTCGTGCCTGTATAGAAGTGTTTGTCTGTAATTGAAGTTTAAAGCCGTTTTTATTTGCTCTTCTAGAATTGAGTACAATAACCCCATTGCCTGCCCGAGCTCCCCATATTGCCGCAGCTGAAGCATCCCTTAATATATTGACACTTTCTATTTCGTCAGGGTTGATGTCATCCAGCTCTCCTTCATAAGGAAAATTGTCCAATATGATTAGTGGCTTGGCCACATTTTCGCGCAACGCGTACATCCCTCGGATCTGGATCCGTTTGTTGCCCTCGACAGTATTGCTCACCAAAAAACTTGGGCTTATGTTCTGTAGCCTTTCTGTGAGTGAGCCAGATATACTCAAATTCAAAAGACCACTATCGATCTTGACTATGGATCCCGGGGTATTATTCTTATCTATTTTCTGATATCCTGTAGATACGACATCTACCTCTTCTATTGTATTGGCATTCGGCTGTAACCTTATATTTATAATTGTAGACGTATTCTCATAGGCAACGCGTTGCTCTTTGTATCCGATATGTTTTATTAGTAATACTCCTGTAGACTTATCTACGGCGATCGTAAACTTCCCCTGCTTATCCGTCCTGGCATACTTATTATCCACCTTGACAGATGCCCCTTCGATAGTCCGCCCATCGGCAGCCGAGCGTACTTCACCCTGAAGTACAAGCTCGGACTGCGTCTGAGCGACCGCCTGCAAACATACAAGCGAACTAAACAACACACAGAATATCATCAGTGAAACCGTTTTTAGCAAGGCGCGATTTAAGCCGATTTGCCGACCTTTATTTTCACTTACAGCCATAGACTCCACTTTGCACCTGAACTCCTCACAGAGAGAGCGAAAGCCTCTTAAAAACAATCGATTCATACGGACGTCATTTACCACATCCTCATCATTGAGAGAAGTAGGAACTACGCCGAAGCAATCTCCATCCCTATCATAACCTACCACAGACCTACTACCAGTTAGTATCTCCTTAGTACCTCTTTGGTAGCTCTCTAGTACCTCTCCAGTACCTTTACCCCCACTATTTAGTACCTTTCCCGTACCTTTACAGTACCTTTCGGGTAGTTCTTCCGTGCTTATCGTAGCATCTGCATCATTTAGAAGAGCATACTTCCCTACATTATCTTCGGCCCTTTTGCTGTAGTTAATGCCCTCATTAACCGGTTGGCATTGGATATTCATCGGGTGTACCCGATCCCCATTCGATGCCCACTCGATCCCAACCCGATAACAAGAAGAAGAAAGAGCGAAAAAAGGGCGAATAGGATCAGAAGTTAGTCTGAAAATAGTATTTGCAGTAACTGCATTTATACCGACCAAAGCCCTACCAAGACCTGACCTAGTTTTACGTTTGTCCGATGCCGCTTCGATGACGTAGCGATCAACCTCCGATGGCGCTCCGATGAATGATCGGAGCCGCGTCACAGCACGGACACAGGCTGAACGAAGCGAGGTAGAACCAAAGTAGAACCAAGGTAGAACCTGGGCAGAACTAAGTTGGTACACAATAGGTGTATATTCTATCGGGCGATTAGAAAGAACTCTGTCACGGTGTAACTGCGTTACTTCGTCACTTTGGCCAACGGCCATACCTCTCCCACCCCAATTAAAATTTGTCATTTTTTTGGAATTAATTGTTTTCTAATGGCCCAAAAGAACTTGCAAGCAAGGTTTTTGGATCCATTAAGTGTGACCTAATGAAGGCGGGCTAGAGAGCTACTTCTACCAATAACCAACCATACCTAATCCTTGATCAGGCCACACGGTGTAATAAATAAAATTGATTCTAAAAATTCGGCAGTCCCCCTTTTTGTGGTGTATATCTTGGATTTCATAATGTTTATAATTGGGCTGCACCGAAACGAATGGTCACATAGACCAAATTTTACCGACCAAGCTACTCGGGGGCACAGATTAGATTTTTTTGAAGTTGTTTTTTTAGGGTTATCATAACTCGCTTTTTAAATTTATTTCTTTAAAAATAGCGAGCGGAGGAAAATAAAAAGCGGGCCTCTGCTCACTACTCCTCCCAGGCATGTTTGGATGTAGCGAGTGAGCGCCCGCTCAAATTTATATTTAAAATAATACAAATCCAAAAACGGGCTTCACTGCCATTTCTTGCATCACTCATTTTGCCTGGGAGGAACAAGAAACTCGTAAAACTCTTATTGATTCTTAAACAAGAAAATCTACAACTTTCTACATTTTAAGAATTCAAAAAACACTAAACACAACAAATATCTACAATAATGTAGAATAAAACAAACAATTTTGTGGATTTTAAACTATTCTTTTTGGAAACTGTATTAGCTATCTTCAAGAACAGGTTATCGTGATACAATGAAACATAGAGGAGAAGTTCTAAATATGGTAATTACCCAACTTAATGTCAACAGAACAAAGTTGGCTAAACGAATGGGGTATGACAGATCATCATACTACACTCATATTAAAAAGCCAGATTTAGATTACTCTATTCTTTGGAGTTACGGAAAGGCAATACCATATGATTTCACGAAAGAATTTCCCGAAATGAGCAGCTATATTCCGGAGATTAATAAAGAAATCAACAACCTGCAAGAAATGAGAATTGATAGGGACAAGTGGCGAGATAAATATTACGAAGTATTAGAAAAGTACAATGCTCTGTTAGAGAAAAGGAGTTAACACACTATGAACGCTTCTTCGTTTCTCGATACTCTTTGCCATCTCAAAAACACTCCCTATATTCGATAACAATCGACGGATAATACACGCAGGATTCTTGCTCAAAGTATCTTAAGTCCAGGTTGAGTCCAGGTTCACTCCATGTTGAGAGCAGGTTTATCATAGACCTATACTGGTAGCACCCTAATCCGAACTCGCACGCAGTTACCTTCTTAATAGGTTCTTAATACTATCTATAGTATAGTTATGGTATCTATCCTTGAACTCTCCTGTAGAGGAACGTAACTAGATACATCTCATTTTCGGATGTCCTTTTGCGCTAGCTGCTTATACTTGTGGCCCAACCGATGAATCAAATGAACCAAACGATACAACAAATGCTACACTTGATGAAACAAATGGCCCAACTTATTCATCTAATGAACCAAACGATACAGCAAACGCTACACTTGATGAAGCAAATGGCCCAACTTATTCATCTAATGAACCAAACGATACAGCAAATGCTACGCTTGATGAAGCAAATGGCCCAACTTATTCATCTAATGAACCAAACGATACAGCAAATGCTACGCATGATGAAGCAAATGGCCCAACTTATTCATCTAATGAACCAAACGATACAACAAATGCTACGCTTGATGAAGCAAATGGCCCAACCTATTCATCTAATGGACCAAACGATACAGCAAATGCTGCACTTGATGAAGCAAATGGCCCAACCTATTCATCTAATGGACCAAACGATACAGCAAATGACTCGCAAGTATAAGCGGCCGACCCAAAAGGACATCCAAAAACCATAAAAAACTTTAAACTTTAACAACCAGCAATTGTAGGCGTTCCTTCAAAGAAAGAAGACTGGTAAGAAAGCTTTCGCTGTTTATCGCTGGGAAGGCCTGAAATTTAGTACTTAGCTCCTGGTAATAATCCACCCCCGAGCGAATTTGAACAAGAAACTTGTCGATATACTTTTTCTTTTTGATATCCATATTATCTACATATTCTTGAAATTGCTTCTCGATATATTCGATGTAAAGCTTAAGCTCGTTTATAAACATAGACGGTCGCTCAATATTCTTCAATAAATCACATCTACCATAGATATGAGACACCATCTCCTCGAGTGAATAAACACGGTCAAAATAAGATAGGTTCGGCCCTGGACATATCGATACTGCCGTGTTTATTTTTAAAACATGCATTCCATACTTCAGATAGGCCGAGGTCGCAAGACCCTCGCAGAGACAAGTCTTTTCTAGAACAGCGTTATAGGCCTTTTCAAATTCATCTTTAGACAATTGACCATCTGTCAACTCTTGAATCTTTCTTGATTGGTACTTACGGGATGCCGTACAGATCGGTTCCTCAGTAAACTCCGTATTCGAGACTAGATATTTTTTTGTACAAGGTGCTCCTGGACGCCCCTGTGCAATACGATCCAGCCTATTTTTTTCTGCAGAGCTCTTTCTAAAATTATTAAAAGGAACTCCCAAAGGAGAAGCTCCGCTGATATAAAAATCGTCTGCCGTCGCCTCTGCAAGCAGATCTAATGTAACGGGATCTAATGTGGTCGCTTCAGGCACCAACAAGAAAGGGGAACCCCATCCTGTCCCATCAACCTGATAATGATCTAAGAGAAACTGCTGTTCTGCAGCGGTACCTATACCACCCTGAACGGTCAGCTTTATTGCCTTCAATGGAGGGTTAGCCAAACCACGCTCTTGAAGAGCAGATACATAAAGACCCATCAACTCCTGCTGCAAATCGTTACGCCTTTCCTTGAACTCCTCTAAGATAGGCCCTAATAGATATCCGTCTGTAGCAAAGGCATGCCCACCACAATTTAACCCGGATTCAACACGAAATTCAGATACCCAAATCCCCTTCTTAGCTAGATATTTTGCCTGAATCAGCGCCGAGCGATAATCACTCACCTTCAATACGACATGCTTATTGATACGACCATTCTTATCAGGCAAAAATGCAGGCAGTTCACTCAAATAATGATAAAGTCTTGGATTCAAACCTGCTGATAGCACTACAGAAGAACTCAAATTGCTATTAGCAAATCCGCGTAGCGCAGCAGAAGCATCGGAAAACAAAGGATCTGCCAATTTAGTCTTCATATCTGCATTCAACTTATCGACTTTGGCCATTATATTGACGTCTATTGCGCCAGCGATAATATAACTCTTGACCCTTTCTTCTAGCTCACTTCTTCTATTTTCATCTTTTTCCGCCAAAAGACACGCATAAATAGACTTGCCTTCCGAACCTGTTGGTAATAATCGAAAGTATTTCTGTACATCTGGATTTGTCCGGAGGTCACTCCCCCTAAGATCAGCTATTTGCTTACTTACAATAGCATTTAGGAGATTTAGATACGACGTAATACGACGAGCTCTTGCATCTTCCTCGTTTTTAACGATGGGCTCATAAGGTTCAGAAAAATTGACTGCGTGATATTTACGCATATTTTCAATGAGTTCATCATCGACAATAGATACGACAGAAGATATTCCGTATTGAGCGACTTTAATCGGACTGTCAACAGAAAATGCCAATCCTAAGACCGGGATATGAAAAGTATGATGCATATAATAGCGTGCTAAAATTAATTCTAAAAACCATCCGCAGGAACAAAAACTTTACCTTTTACAATTCCTAATCTTTCCTCCTTCTCCATTTGTCGTATCGCGCGAATAACCGTTTCTACACGAAATCCAATCATATTGGCTATTTGTTGGCGAGTCAACATTAATCGCCTACATTCTTCACAAATAAACTGATGATTCGTATTGAAATAGGTGATGAGCTGCGAAACAATACTAACAGGGTCATTACTGGCCAGTAACTCGGTTAAGAAAAATTTAAATCGGAGCTTTTGAACAATAGAAGACGTAAAAGCAAAATGCAGATCAGGATCTTTACGGAGGATATTCTGAAAACCCGAAACACATATTCTAATAACCGTGGTGGGCACATCTGCTATTGCTGTTGCGGCATAGAGCTGGTTATCAAACAACGGCAACTCGCCAAATGTTTCTCCTGGCTCTACAACTTGATGGAGCACCTCTCTCCCGTCGTCCAGCACATTGCACCATCGAATCCGGCCAGAAATCAACTGATAGTAAAAAGAGGCATGTGTGCCTACCTGAAAAACAGTTTCTCCCGATGAAAGTTGTCGGTATACTGCTCCATTTTCTAAAAGGATATCTACTGGAATCATAGTCTTAATTATTGGCTGTTAAATAACTCAACGACTTACCCTACAAAGGTAAAGTGCGCTCCGCATATCAAAGTTGATTCTCATCACAAAATTAAGTAACAAGAGTCAACAAAACATAATAATAAACTGAAATACAATACATTATAGATTTGTAAAAAAAATAAATAGTTCAATCTTTTTCCCTTTATGATTACACGCATAAAACAACAAATAATGCTGGGCTAACTTTGTAATCACGATTAAGAACAACGGAGTAAAGAAATAAATCAATTAAAAAAATGAACATGAAAAAGCTTATTTACCTATTGGGGATCTGCGTACTTATTTACGCATGTTCGCAAAGCAACAACAGCAATCAAAGCCAATCTGGCTCAACTGAAACAGAAGCTGAAAACACATCTGCAGCATCGGAATACGACCCTAAACGTGGTGAGGGTAAACATGACAAAGTCGAAGTGGGAGCTACACTGGATCAAAACATGGCTGCCAAAGGAGAAACCATAGCAAATGTAAAATGTGCGAGTTGCCACAAGTATTCCGAAGAAAAACTTGTAGGTCCAGGCTGGTCCGGTGTATCAACAAGACATACACCCGAATGGATTATGAACTTCATTACAAATCCAGACCCCATGATTGATAAAGATCCGAAATTGCAAGCACAATTAGAACTTTGTCTCGTGCGGATGCCGAATCAAAATCTAACAGACCAAGAGGCTCGTGAGATTCTAGAATTCATGCGTAAAAATGATGGTGTCAAATAAAGAACCACAATACAGAAAAACCTTAACAGATTTAATCAACAATATATTATGAAGATTAAAAATCATATCCTATGTGCCGCAGCTATCCTAGCCGCAACAGCGACCTTTCAAGGTTGTAAACCGAAAGGAACTCAAAGTGCCGTGAGTGGCAATGCTGCTGAAAAGGCCTATGTCGCCCCTGGTCAATACGATGAATTTTACAGTTTTGTATCCGGTGGATTTAGTGGACAATTGTCTGTCTATGGACTACCTTCGGGAAGGCTACTACGTGTAATCCCTGTATTCTCGCTAGATCCCGAAAAAGGATGGGGCTTCAGCGAAGATACCAAACCCATGCTAGAGACTTCTCATGGCAGTGTTCCTTGGGATGATCTGCATCACGTTCAATTATCTAAAACAGATGGGGAGTATGACGGTAAATGGGTATTTGTCAATGCCAACAATACGCCACGTATAGCCCGAGTAGATCTGACTACATTCAAAACAGCTGAAGTACTAGAACTACCCAATAGTGGCGGTAACCACTCTTCGCCATTCATCACGCAAAACACGGAGTACGTGGTCACAGGAACCCGTTTTAGCGTTCCTCCGGATGGACCTCAAAGCGATGTCTCTATTGAAAAATATAAAGAAAACTTCAAGGGCACACTTAGCTTTGTAAGTGTCAATAAAGAAAGCGGCAACATGGATATTGCTTTCCAAATTGAGACTCCGGGCGTCAACTACGACTTAAGCCGTGCTGGTAAAGAATCATCTCACGGATGGTTTTTCTTCTCGACCTATAATACGGAGCAAGCAAACACACTACTAGAAGTCAATGCCTCCAAAAATGATAAGGATTTTATCTTGGCAGTAAACTGGAAAAAGGCTGAGGAATATTTGAAAGCTGGAAAAGGCAAAAAATTGACTAACGTCAAATATGCGCATAATGTATACGATGAGCATTCTCATACCTCCAAATCAACTATTAAAAATGAGGTTACTGTCTTAAATTCCGCAGAGCTAGAAGGCCTATGTTACTATATACCCTGCCCTAAGTCTCCACACGGCGTCGATATCGATCCAACGGGCGAATACATTGTGGGAAGTGGTAAACTAGCTGCTTTGATCCCTGTATTTTCGTTTACTAAGCTTCAAAAAGCCATTAAAGACAAAGCATTTGAGGGTACATTTGAAGGTATCCCTGTTATCAAATACGAAGCAGCTTTACACGGAGAGGTAGAGAAACCCGGCTTAGGCCCATTACACACCGAGTTTGACGGCAAGGGAAATGCAATCACTTCATTCTTTGTATCATCTGAATTGGTAAAATGGAACATCAAAGATCTTAAAGTTTTAGATCGCGTACCGACCTTCTATTCTGTTGGACACTTGATGATACCAGGTGGCGATACGAAATCACCTGATGCTAAATATGTCGTAGCCTTCAATAAGATCACAAAAGACCGCTTCTTGCCTACTGGACCTGAATTGGCTCATAGCGCACAGCTATATGATATTTCTGGTGACAAGATGCAATTGATACTGGATTTTCCAACCATTGGAGAGCCACATTATGCACAAGCAGTAAGAGCTGAAAAAGTTAAAGACAGATCGGTAAAAATCTATAAACTAGAAGATAATAAACACCCCCATTTTGCCAATGGAGAAGCAGAGGCACGTGTCGAACGTAAAGGAAATGTCGTTCATGTCTACCTCACAACAATTCGCTCTCACTTTACGCCCGACAAAATTGAGGGCGTAAAACTCGGTGATGAAGTGCTATTCCATGTCACTAATATTGAACAAGATTGGGATATGCCTCACGGCTTTGCCGTAAAAGGAGCCCGTAATGGGGAACTTTTGGTGATGCCCGGTGAAACACAAACATTGAAATGGGTTCCAGATCGTGTCGGTATATTCCCAATCTATTGTACGGATTTCTGTAGCGCACTACACCAAGAGATGGCTGGATATGTGAGGGTATCTCCCAAAGGAAGTAATGTACCTATTTCTTATGGAACAGGCGACAAATTGACTACTGCCAAATAATAACGTATCATGGTGAAAAATCTAGATCCTTTAAAAACCATCCATAAAATACTCCTGATACTATCAGGAGTATTACTCCTACTCACCATCAAATTGCCCATTTGGCGGATCGAATTGGATGCAGCACAATACCCAGAAGGCTTGGAACTATTAATCCATAGCAACAAGCTGGCTGGTCAAGTCGATATCATCAATGGTTTGAACCATTATATTGGAATGAAAACCTTGCACGCAGATGATTTCATAGAATTTAAAGTTCTGCCCTATATACTAGGTGCTTTTGCTTTAGCTTTTATCTATGTAGGTATCCGCGGTCGACAGCGTGCATTAAAAATTCTTTTCATTGCATTTGTGTTGTTTGGGATAGTAGCTATGATGGACTTTTGGATCTGGGAATATAATTACGGACACGATCTCGATCCAAATGCCCCCATCAAAGTTCCTGGAATGGCTTACCAACCGCCACTAATTGGATTTAAACAACTACTAAATTTTGGTGCGTATTCTGTACCAGATATTGGCGGATGGATTATTGTCGGTGCCGGAGCTGTGCTCTTGTATTGTCTAGCCTCCGAATGGAAAACAAACAGAAAAAAATCAAACTTATGAGCATCATTATAAAAAAATATCTTTCGGCTATCTGTACCTGTCTTTTACTGATTATTGGATTACAATCTTGCGGTTCAACAGGGCCAAAACCCATCAACTACGGAAAAGATCAATGTGTCTATTGCAAAATGACAATCACGGACGCCCGATTTGGAACACAATTATTGACAAAAAAGGGACGTACCTACAATTTTGATGACCTATCGTGTATGATTGCTTTTGCAAAAGAGGGTAATGTCAAAAAAGAAGAAATTGAGAATTTATATATCCCCGATTACACAAAAGACAAAAAGCTATATCCAGCAAGTGAACTGTTTTTCTTGAAAAGTGAAGGCCTGAAAAGTCCTATGCGTGGGGACATTGCTGCTTTTAAAGACCAAGCAGACCTGAAAAAAGTGAAAGACGAGCTGGGTGGAGTAGAATTATCGTGGGAAGAAATCTGGAAATAATAACATGAAGAATTTCTATCTGTTGAAACGGGTATTGTTTTTATTCATCTGCCTGCTGGCTTGTGGCGCCTTAAGCGCCACAACCATCAAGGTGGGCAATAATCAATCTGTAAAAACAATAAAACAAGCGGTATTAATAGCACGAAGTGGAGATACCATTCTTGTAGAAAAGGGGATTTATAAAGAAGGAAATATCACGATCGACAAACCGCTAACCTTATTAGGCAATGATTTACCCACTATTGATGGTGAAAAAAAACACGAACCCATCTCCATAAAATCCCCTTCTGTGACCATCAAGGGTTTTTATATCAAATCGTCGGGACAATCCTCCTTAACGGATATCGCAGGTATCAAAGTATACAACACAGCACATATCACTATCAGCGATAACAAACTGGAAGATAACTTTTTCGGAATATACTTTCAGGCTTCCAAGCATTGTAAAGCAGAGAACAATACTATTGTCGCGTTTGGTACCACCGAACAACTCAGTGGAAATGGGATACATGCGTGGAAGAGTGATAGCTTATCCATCAACAACAACAGCATAATGGGGCATCGTGACGGGGTATATCTCGAATTTGTAACCCATACACATGTAGAGAACAATCGCTCAAAAAACAACATCCGCTATGGCCTTCATTTTATGTTTTCACATGACAATGCCTACCTTCATAACGAATTTACCCACAACGGTGCAGGTGTAGCTGTCATGTACACCAAACGTGTTCGTATGGAACACAATATCTTTAATGAAAATTGGGGCGACTCTGCCTATGGACTTCTTCTCAAAGACATCACTGACAGCGAAATAAAAAACAACAGATTTATCAAAAACACCACCGCTATCTTCATGGAAGGTAGCAATCGTATCCATATTGAAAACAATCAGATCGAAGGCAACGGCTGGGCACTAAAGATACAGGCGAGCTGCGAAGACAATATGCTGACCAATAATAATTTTATCAACAATACTTTTGACGTAGCCACCAACAACCTGATTCTGACACAAAATACTTTTATAAAAAATTACTGGGACAAGTATGAAGGGTATGATCTGAATAAAGATGGCCTGGGAGATGTGCCGTACCGCCCTATAAGCCTTTTCTCTGTTATTGTGGAACAATACCCAATGACGATGTTGCTGTTTCGTAGTTTTATCTCTAAACTACTGGATCGAACGGAACGGGTTATGCCCAGTCTTACCCCGGAAAACCTAAAGGATGACAATCCTTATATGAAACCCATTGCTGTATGATAAAGATTGAAAATATATCCAAACAATTTGGTAAGATAAAAGTACTTCAGGAAATAACGCTTCATCTTGAAAGTGGACAGTGTATTGCATTGATCGGACCCAATGGGTGCGGAAAAACGACTTTGATCAAATCTATACTGGGCATGGTCGTCCCTTCCTCAGGTAATATTTTTGTGCAAGACAAAAATATTGCTAATGCCTGGGAATATCGCAAAAGCATTGGATACATGCCGCAGATCGGTCGATATCCAGATAATATGACTATCGGACAGGTGCTCGATATGATGAAAGACATCCGTGGCGATCAGTATCAGGATTTAGACACAGAGCTACACGATTCTTTCCAAATGGACAGTCTTCTAAATAAAAGAATGGGTACACTTTCGGGAGGTACGCGACAAAAAGTAAGCGCCTGCATTGCCTTTATGTTCAAACCTCAAATTTTGATACTGGATGAGCCCACAGCGGGTCTAGACCCTGTCTCCACCGAGATTCTTAAAGAAAAAATACAAAAGGAAATAGCAAACAATAAGCTCATTATCATCACCTCTCATATCCTTAGTGATCTGGACGAATTGGTCTCCGAGATTGTATATATGGAGGAGGGGCAGCTTCGCTTTCATAAAGATATCCACGCCTTGAAAGCGGAAACCGGAACAGATAAGTTAGGCAAGGCCATCGCACAAGTTATGTTATCCTCAAAAGCCTCCATCTATGCGTAAAATAATAAAATATGTCATTAGTGACATTCTTCGTAGTCGTACTATCATCGCTTACACCATACTACTGTTAGCCTTGTCTTTCAGCATCCTAGCGATGGAGAACAATGCTGAAAAAGGCATCGTCAGTCTACTGAATGTCGTGCTTTTTGTAGTCCCTCTGGTCAGTATTATCTTTGCTACCGTATATCTATATAATAGTGCTGAGTTTATAGAACTACTTGTCAGTCAACCCTTGAAAAGAACAAAAATATGGAGCAGTATTTTTTTTGGTTTATCTGGGGCCGTTACTTTAGCCTTTTTGATCGGAGTAGGTATACCGATTATTCTGTTTGCCTGGATCCCTTCCGGAATACTGTTACTTATCTGCGGCGCTGCACTTTCTCCGATCTTTGTGTCTATTGCTTTATGGACTTCTGTGCAGATCCGTGACAAAGCAAAAGGAATTGGAGTGGCTATTTTACTTTGGTTATATTTTGCCTTGCTATTTGATGCCTTAGTCCTCTTTATCATGTTTCAGTTTTCGGAATACCCCATCGAGAATGGTATGGTTGCCCTGACTATGTTTAACCCAATAGATATCACTAGGATCATCATCTTATTACAAGTAGATCTTTCGGCCATGATGGGATATACGGGTGCTATCTTTCATGATTTTTTTGGGACGGGTGGCGGCATGCTATTGACATCCATGATCCTAGTTCTATGGATAGCAGTACCACTTTTCTTATCCGTTAGAAAATTCAGAAGAAAAGATCTATAAAAATCTGTATACCAAAGACTGACATCATTTTGACATTTTTAAATACAGTTATGAGTCGAGTCATAAAATGCTTCCTCCACGCACGGTAAATTTGTAGTATACCGAACAAGGAAAATCGGAATATTGCAAAAACACCGTATTTATTTTAATAAAATACCATGATAAAGACAGCAACACTGGATGTGACACAGATCGAACCAAGACTTAAACATCCCACTATTTTTGAACATTTTGACAGCCTAGTTCAAGGAGAAGGCTTTGAGATTCTAAATGACCATGATCCAAAACCACTTTATTATCAGCTGCTGGGCGAACGAGGCAATATATTCACCTGGGAGTATGTAGAGAATGGCCCTGAATGGTGGCGCGTACGGATCCACAAACCGGCTGAACAAGGACATCAGAAAACTACAGTAGGAGAAATTGCAGCCAAGGACATTAAAAAAGCTGAAGTATTCAAAAAATTAGGGATAGACTTTTGTTGTGGTGGCAAGAAGACACTGAAACAAGCAGCCCAGTCTATTGGTATGGATGAAGCACAATTGCAACAGGAATTGGAAAATGCGAAATCCAGCAGCTCTGCAGGTACACAACATGATTTTGGCGCTTGGGATATCGGCTTTTTAGCCGATTATATAACCAATGTACACCATCGTTATATTCGA
Source organism: Sphingobacterium nematocida (assembly GCF_900168125.1). GTDB lineage: Bacteria > Bacteroidota > Bacteroidia > Sphingobacteriales > Sphingobacteriaceae > Sphingobacterium > Sphingobacterium nematocida. The sequence continues at coordinate 109,058 of NZ_FUZF01000006.1, read as the reverse complement.
GAACAAGGCCCCATCATCGAACAGCTCGCTGACAAAGTATCCATGCGACATGGATCGGAACATCATGAGCTCTATGCTCTGGCAACAGGTATGCATGCCTTTATGCAAGATCTTTATCAGCATATTCAACAAGAAGAACAAAAACTTTTCCCGATCGTAAAACAGTTAGATACCATAAGTGTCTCGGACAAAAATCAATTGCAAGATGTTATTCGCTATATGGAACATGAACACGAACATGCCGGTGATGAGTTGCGTCAGTTTAGATCGCTCACTAAAGACTACAAGCTCCCCGAAAACGCCTGTAATTCATACACCTACCTATTTGAGAAAATACAGGAGTTTGAAAATGATCTCTTCCAGCACATCCACCTGGAAAATAACATCCTATTTCCGAAAGTTATAGCTATGGAAAAATAATCGCTAAGAGATATGTTATTAATCAATCAACACACGAAGATATCGGCTGTCATTAAATCAAATCCCGCAAGCATAGAAGCGATAGCTTCTATAGCTTCTGTATTCAATAAGCTCAGAAATCCTATCTTGAGACGTCTGATGGCACCACGTGTCACGATAGCAGAAGCCGCATCCATTGGGGGCTGTACGATAGCTGACTTCGAGCGTGTGTTGATTCCGCTTGGCTTTGTATTTGAACATAATACGTTCCATACGGACCAAAGCACCGCATCCACAATAGCTCCGGATTGGCTGATCAACCTTCCGTCTACCGCTATAGACCTATTTGATGTACGGAACCTTATCGAGCAAGGCGATGATCCCTTAAAACAGATTATGCAACGCTTTCAATCCCTACCGGTAGGAGCTGCGCTCTGTATTGTAAACAGTTTTATCCCTTACCCTTTACTACAGGTATTAGAAAAAAAAGGAGCTCGACATCATATTGATTCAAAATCGCCAGATCTGCACTATACTTGGTTTTTTAAAGGTAATCCTACTACACCATCCCCAAATAGCCACAACAATGATCACATGACCATGCTGGATATCCCTTCGTTCGAAGCCGCATTATCAAGCTATCCTTCATCACAAATCACTTCAGTGGATGTTCGCGAATTACCAATGCCGATGCCGATGGAGTCGATTCTCCAGAGCTTGTCTGCATTAGACCCTCATCATGTCTTGCTGGTATATCACAAGCGTGTACCGTTGCATTTGATGGAAGAACTGGAAGATAGTGATTTCGAAATCAGATTATGCGAGTATGGGAAAGAGGACATTCGACTGCTCATTAATCATGCCTCGTGTTAAACAATCCGAAATGGCAGATCTATTTGTTCAGCAGGCTCCAAAATCTCTAGCAGTACTACCGTTTTATGTAGCTGCCGCTGTATTCTTTCTAGGATGGACTATCCTTCTATTCATTTCTTCTGCAGAACTCACTGGCCACCATTTCAATCCGCATATCTTAGCCATTGTCCATGCCATTGTATTAGGTTGGGGTACCATGATTATCTTTGGTGCTGTCTATCAACTGCTTCCTGTACTGTGCGAACACGATCTGTACAGCTGTAAGCTAGCGTTCATTTCATTTGTCACACTACTTATAGGCACTATTATACTGGTATATTGTTTCTGGAAGTTTCAGATCGGGACACTCCTCATCATTGCTGGTAGTATCGTTGTCTTATCGGCTTTTTGTTACCTCTACAATGTTTGTGCAACAATAATAGGATCGACCAAAACCACGCGTTATCAATACTTTATGATCAGTTCGGCTATCTGGCTGTTACTGACCACCACAGCAGGCTTACTGTTAGCGATCAATCTGAGTCATAATTTTATCCCAAGAGATCATATCGATCTTCTCAAACTACATGCACACGCTGGTATCGTAGGCTGGTTTTTACAGCTCATCTGTGGGGTAGGAGCCAAGCTGATCCCCATGTTTCTTTTGGGAAAGACCAAGAAAGATTACCTATTACATACAGCGCTGGCACTTCAAAACACCGGACTTGTGTTATTTATAGTGCATGCCTATTTCAAACAGATTGATGCAATAGCCTTACTATATATAATACTCATTATTGTTGGCACTCTCTTGTGGGGCAGGTATATCTGGGAAGCCATAAAAAGCCGTATTCGTAAAAAAACGGATCTGTTGATGAAGCAAGCAATCTATTCGCTCTGCATCAAACTATTGGCCGTAACAGCGCTGGGTATCACTTTTATGTCTAGCCATACCAAATGGGTCAGTCTATACGGCACACTCGTGTTCTTGGGCTGGATAACAGGTATCATTATCAGTAAGACGTTTAAAACCCTGCCTTTCATTGTCTGGAACAACCATTACAAAGATGTGCATGGCAATGCGCGAATACCGCTACCCAAAAACCTATATAGTGAAAAGCTTGTCAAACTTCAAACCTATTTATTTGCAATAGCCTTAGTGTTGCTATGCATTGCACTTATATTCAATCAGGTATGGCTATTGCGATTGGCCACAGCATTATGGGTCGCATTAGCATCATTATACTGCTTTAATGTAGGAAAAATTGTATTTCACCAATCAAAAGTAAAACCATGGAGATCGCCTTAAATAGTCCTTTTGCTCAACAGCAAATAAAAGCACAGACTGCATTAATGCAGGTTATCGACCCTGAATTGGGGATTAATATTATTGATCTAGGTTTGGTATATGCTATCGATTTTTCACAGGCTGCAACTATAGTCGTGGTCATGACTTTCTCTACTCCACACTGCCCACTGGGTGATGCCATTAAACAAGGCGTGACTCACGTACTAGGCATCGCCTTTCCAGACCATCTTATCGATATTCAGATTGTTTGGGAACCCGAGTGGAACGCTGATATGATTACGGATGAAGGCAAAACCGCACTGGGAATAAACAACTGACAGACAACAACCTAAACCTAAATCGCAATAATATCTCTATTTATGTTTGAGGTCATAAAATAGCAAATGTATCGTTCATAAATTTGTTTTACATCACGACAAATAGCGTACACAGAAGCAAAAAATATGGAAAGATATGTTATAAAAAGAAATGGAAAATTTGAGCCTTTTGAGATTTTCAAAATCAAAGATGCTATAGATAAGGGTTTCCAAAGCACACAACATCCAATTGACGAGCGGGTTCTGGAAAAAGTATCCAAAGAGCTAGAACAACAAACCACTTGGGCTGTAGAAGATATCCAAAATAGTATAGAGCGTAGCTTTTATGAGTTGGGGTACTTTGAAAGCATGAAATCCTTTATGCTGTATCGGCACACCCGTAAACTGCAACGCGAACATATTAACAAGCTCGTTGACGACACCACGTATATCAATAGCACACAGACAGTTGAAGAATACATTAATCAGACGGATTGGCGAATAAATGCCAATGCCAACACCTCCTTTTCCAATGCTGGTCTGGTAAATAATGCTGCAGGAAAGATTATTGCCAACTATTGGTTAGACAAGGTTTACACGAAAGAGGAAGGCTACGCACACCGCAACGCTGATATTCACATCCATGACCTAGACTGCCTCACCGGCTATTGTGCCGGATGGAGCCTTAGAGTACTATTGGATGAAGGGTTTAATGGGATACGGGGACGTGTTGAAAGCCGCCCTCCCGCCCACTTCAGGGAGGCACTAGGCCAAATGGCCAACTTCTTGGGCATACTACAGAGCGAGTGGGCCGGAGCACAAGCTTTCAGCTCTTTTGACACCTACCTTGCACCTTATGTATTCAAGGATCAACTTACGTATACAGATGTACTCAAAGCTATCCGTAGTTTTGTGTACAACCTTAATGTACCCGCTCGCTGGGGACAATCCCCCTTTACCAACATCACCTTAGACTGGAGCGTGCCAGATGACCTCAAAAACCAAAACCCTACCCGTAGTCAGCAACATCTCTTTGCCTATACGGACAATCCCTTATTGCTTGAGCGTGCACAGCAAAGAGGCGTCGACAAGCTAGAGGATCTCTGTTATCGCCATTTTCAGGTGGAGATGGATATGATCAACAAAGCTTATTATACCGTGATGACCGAGGGCGACGCACAAGGACAACCGTTTACATTTCCTATTCCTACGGTCAATATCACGGAAGATTTTGACTGGCATACCGAAAATGCAAGGCTTCTTTTTGAGAACACGGCCAAGATAGGTTCGTCCTATTTCCAGAATTTTATAGGCAGCCAATACATCTTGGACGAAAGGGGTAATAAAGTTGAAAACCCGGAAGCCTACAAACCTAATGCTGTACGCAGCATGTGCTGCCGCCTACAATTAGATCTTCGTGAATTGCTCAAACGAGGAAACGGATTATTTGGTAGTGCCGAAATGACGGGGAGTATTGGTGTGGTCACCATAAACATGGCTCGACTCGGTTTTCTTTTTAGGTCCAGCAAAGAGCATCTCTACAAGCAACTGGATCATTGGTTAGAGCTTGCTAAATCTACCCTCGAAAAGAAAAGAATTTTTATTCAGGAACGCTATGATAGCGGTCTATACCCCTATACCAAGAGATACCTACCGCACTTCCGTAACCATTTTTCGACCATTGGTGTCAACGGGATGAATGAAATGATCCGCAACTTCACGTGGAATCAGGAAGATATTTCGACTCCCTGGGGTATCGATTTTGCTACAGAAATTCTCGATCACATCCGTGGACGGTTACGCGAATTCCAAGAAGCAACTGGAAACCTATACAATCTTGAGGCAACACCCGCTGAGGGAACTACTTACCGGTTTGCGAAAGAAGATCAAAAGAGATTCCCGAGCATACTGCAAGCGGGATCGGGCGACAACATCTACTACACCAATAGCTCACAACTACCTGTAGACTACTCTGATGACCCTTTTGAAGCCTTACTACTGCAAGATAAACTGCAATGTAAATATACCGGAGGAACTGTCTTACACCTTTACATGAGTGAACGAATCAGTACACCCGAGGCCTGTATGTCTTTTGTCCAAACGGTACTGTCCAATTTTAAGTTACCTTATATCACGGTGACTCCAGTTTTTAGTATCTGTCCTGTTCACGGGTATCTTGCCGGAGAGCATGAATACTGCCCACATTGTGACGAATTACTTATAGCCAAGCACCATCAAATTTTATCCATATGACAACAAATATCCAAGAACAAGCTTCGGTATTGCAGCAATACCAGGAGCTACGCAGCAAATGTCTAGTTTATACCCGCGTCATGGGGTATCATCGCCCCGTAGAGAGTTTTAACATTGGTAAAAAGGGTGAGCACAAGCAACGTACTCATTTCAACTACAGGCATGTCAAAACCGATATTTAGTATTACCCCCTTTACACTGTTGGATTATCCGGCACATACTGCTTGCATCATCTGGTTTGCAGGCTGCAATATGCGCTGCCTGTACTGTTATAATCCTACTATCGTATGCGGAAAAGGTAAGCTAACCCTCAGCGAAGCCATGGAATTTTTGCATTCACGTCGACATCTACTACAAGCAGTGGTATTCAGTGGTGGGGAATGTACTTTACACCCTTCTATCATCCGACTTGCAAAAGAGGCTAAGCAAATGGGATATCTCATCAAGATTGATACTAACGGTACTCGCCCGGACCGGATCCGCCGGCTGCTTCAGGATAATTTGGTAGACTATATAGCGCTAGACTTTAAAGCTACGCAGCAACAACATAGGCATATCACGCAATCTGAAACCTGGGACAGCTTTATTAACAGCTTTACACTCATCCAAGAGGCTCATATCCCTTTCGAGGTACGAACTACATGGCACAGTGAATTGCTCTCTACTGATGATCTACAAGAAATGGTATCCTTTCTTGATCAACGAAACTATAAGGGCAATTACTTTATACAGCGGTACGTCAATGGTGTACCTACGCTAGGCAACCTTCCTTATAGCCATCAATATTTGGACACCGAAAATCTATCCTGTAATGAGGTACAGGTAATATTACGTTAAACAATTTAATTTTATAGTAACAACTCGTATGAACAAATTATTCAAACCAGTTCTTTTAGCTAGTGTAGTATTGCTAGCTGCTGCCTGTGGTGGTAACAATACCGAAAAAGGCACAAATCAAGATCACAGTGCACATGATCATTCGACGATGAGTGAGACCCCTGCAACCTCGAGTACGCCATCGGAGGCTACAACCGTAAACAATGGAGCTATTGAAATTGAAAGCAATGATCAAATGCAATTCAACAAAAGCGAAATCAAGGTTAAAGCTGGAGAAAAAACAACCATTACGCTCAAACATGTCGGGAAAATGGCAAAAGAAGTTATGGGACACAACATCGTAATCCTTAAACCCGGGACAGATATTCCGGCATTTGGCTTAGAGGCCAACAAATCAAAAGATACAGAGTATATTCCGGCTTCTCTAGCTTCATCCGTGATCGCTCATAGCGCTGTTATTGGTGGTGGCGAACAAACCTCTTTTGACGTAACCCTCGAAGCCGGTCGTTATGACTTTATATGTTCTTTTCCAGGCCATCTAGCAGTTATGAAAGGTGTCATTATCGCCGAATAACGTCGATGTCATAAGCTACATACAGCCTTCTCTAAAATCATTTTGGAGATAGGCTGTACTTTTCAACAACATACCAACCAGACCGCCCCATATCACTGTGGCAGCAAAGAGCAAATACATATGCGCATAAGGTAGTCCTTCTCCTACCAATGCAAAAAAAGCCTGAACTCCTAAGAAAACTTCATTCAGTACAACTCCCAAAATAAAGATCGTGTAAAAAGATGCTACTTGTCTATCAAATTTCAACAAAGACTCCTGATATTGAAAACTAAGGATAAAAACAGAGACTATCAACAGGAGTACTAAGTGCAGATATCCTATGATCACGGGACGAAAGCCGTAAACAAAATGGCTTAATGAAGGTATGACAGAGAGGGTTTGTAAAATAACTTTTAACAGCACTGCCCAACAAACAAACCATAGGATGGTCTTGATATACTTTGGGATTGTTATTCGGGATTTCAGATTAGTCTGGAAAAGGCTGATCATCCAATATACCCATATCGCACATTGACTCACCGTCAATAAAACCAATAGGGCGTACAGCAGTGTCCCCATATCCCACCAAAGTACAGAAAGTAGGTATAAGGGAATAGTCACTATGCACAGTACTTTATACAGTAAATCTGTTGCCTTCAAATTTATGCTGTATCGTCTAAGGACATGACAGGCCAGTCCTAATAACGCAAAAAAGAACCAACCATTATATTGAAAATGTAGATAAAAATAAATTGCAGCCAATTGCTTTTTTACGTCGACTTGATGTGTGGACATCATATAAGCTAAGTAAAAGGTACCAACAGAAGATAGAACTAGAAAAACGAGCGCTACTCGAAACCAACGTGCAATTTTCTGATCTAATTGCTGTACTTTCAAATCCTTCCATAAGGCTACAGCAAAACAATAGGACACAAAAATACTTAATGTAGAAAATACAATTGAAACAGTCCCATAGCCTTGATAGATAAAACTACATAACATTCCAAAAGAACAAAAGAAATTTGCGAGAAGTATGTTCCTTTGATGCTTAGGTAACTGATCTTTACCGCTAAGCCGATAGGTCACTACGACCAAACAAAGCATCAGCGCATGAGTGACCCACCCCGTAAAAGCAAAATGCGAATGAGCATGTTGCAAATGCTTCAGATTAATAAAGGGCATTGGAAGAAGAAATTTCAGTCGCATGAGAACTCCCAGAGTTGCAACCAATAATAGATTAAAAATCCCTATTTGTGTCCAAACCTTTACACTTAACCATTTATTCCGTACCATATAGGACAAACTTACTTCCTTACCAACAAAAGTTTTATGACTATACGCATAACCTATTAACACAAAAATACCTAAGCTATTTTAAAACTCACACCGATAAAAAGAAATCATTATCTTTATAATACCATGAATAAATCTTAATCATCGAAAATGAATACATCGACAAATGGAGATTATGCCGATATCAATGGCATTCGTATGTATTATGAGTTATATGGCCCATCTGCAGGTATACCCCTAGTACTATTACATGGCGGGGGCTCGACTATCCAGACTACATTTGGTCGTATTATCCCTTTTTTAAGTTCACGTAGAAGTCTCATAGCTGTCGAACTACAGGCCCACGGTCGCACTTCCGATCGAGAGGGACCGATTTCGTTCGAACAGGACGCAGATGATGTTGCCGCTCTACTACAATATCTAAATATATCTAAAGCTGACTTTTTTGGTTTTAGCAATGGTGCTAACACAGCTCTACAGATGGCTATCCGACATCCACAACTGTGCAATAAGATAATTGCAGGATCTCCCCTATTAAAACGCAACGGTACATTTCCTCAATTCTGGGAATTCATTAATAATGGAACCTTCGAACAGATGCCACAGGCTTATAAAGATGCATTTTTAGCAGTAACACCAGATCCGAAAAAGCTGATGAACCTGTACGAAAAATGTGGAGAACGAATCCGTAACCTCAAAGACATTCCCGATGAACAGTTAAGCGCTATAGCCTGTCCCGCGCTTCTTATAAATGGAGACCGAGATGTCGCTACCGCTGACCATATTATGGCCATGTCCAAGATTATTCCGGATTGTAGAATAGCCATTATACCGGGCGGTCATGGCGAATATATTGGAGAGGTAACTACACTCCAAACTGGCGATCAAAAAGATGTTTTCATCGTTTCTCTATTGGAGAAATTTTTAAGTTAAATTGAGACACAAAAAAGGAGGCACAATGCTGTACCTCCTACTTATCTTTAAAAAACTTAATCTACATTACGGTTACTTGTTTCACAGACGACACAGGTGTAGCCGCTCTATATCCTGCCAATGTATGCATGTATATCCGACCGATACTTGCATTCCACCAATCCGCATAATCAACCGTATTTCCAGCACTATTCCGTACCTTTAAGCTACCTTGATCTGAACCATCTGCGCCAATCAAGCGAATACGGTAGTCAATACGGGCTGTACCTGAAGAGATCTCTACCGTTTTATTCACCGTTATAGGTTGCCAGCCTGTCGCCTCACCAAAGGCTACCGGCTTACCCACATTTGCCCAGTCACTTTTCTGCCCTGTAACATTGTCAACTATGTATTGAAACTGATATTGTAGCTTCAAGGTTGTTGGAATACCGGCTGTCTCGTAAAGAAAATTAGAAAACTTTACCCAGGCCGTTGTGCCTGTAAATTCAGTAGTCACCGAAGGATAAGGAGCCTCATGTTTAATTAACACAGGCGGCTTGGTAAAATCATGTACAAATACGTTATACTTCCCAGCAGGCAAATCAAAACTCTGATCGTAAGCCAGCGTTAGGTTATTCGCTGCTCCTCTATGTAATTTTAAATTGACCGTACCGGGTTTGGTTGCAAAAAAGCGACTCACAGCCCCACTCGGTATAAAATTGTAAACCGCTAATGGAGTCGTCTCATTGGTTAACAATTCACCATTCAATTCAACTTTGTTAATATTATTTGCTGCTCCTGTTGTCACGGGCGCCATGTAAAATAGCTGAAATTGTGCTGTAGTCTGGTCTTCGACCAAATCAGCATTATACTCCACAACATTTTTTTCACATCCTGTCCCTAAGAGTACAAGGGCCAAGATTATCAATAATTTATTAAGATTTATCATCACATAATAATTTTAAATGCAACATCTATTTCCTTACCTATCTTTTTTACTTTGGCATATCTCCAGGATATGCAAACCATGGAATCGATGTGTGGTAGTTATCTGCTGTTCCAGCAATAGGTTTAAGTCCTTCTAATGCTGGAAGATTCCACATATATTCCGAATTGTAGCGTGGCCTCAATCGATAACTTGGAGAACCTTCATTTTTAACATTATAGCGTCCCTTTCTACCGTCCACTTGAGCTGGAGCTAAATACAATCCCTTGTACACTTTAGAAGTATTGGTATCCCACTTCTGCTCCAATTGTGCTTGTATCCAACCATTACCACCGCTAGGATATTCACCTGTATAATCAATATCGTAATGGTATTTGCGCATATCTACCCACGCTTCTGCTGCTCCCCAAGGGTAAAGTGCTACCCATTTTTGCATCATGATATGAGATAATGTTAATTCGGATAATCCCCCTACAAAAGGACCATTGACGTATTGGCTACCCAAAGTATTGAATAGTTCTTTTGTAATCTTATCCCCACCTGTTGCGCTTCCCTCTTTGCCAGGATATATATAACGGGCGGTGGTTTTCACATCGCCATCAACACCTTTTTTGAATGCCTCGAAAGCCTCTGAGGTACGTCCAACCTTCCAAAGAGCTTCGGCGAGGCAAAACTGTATCTCAGCATAAGTGGTCAGGATGTACGGTGCATCATCTCGATAAATCCACCGACCAATGCCATCATGGATAGCCCCACTCGTTACAGAAGCTATATTTCGTCCATAGAACGAAGGTGCTTGATCCACGGGTCCTGCCTTAGCTGTAAACGTCCCCCCATAATATTTATAAGCCTTTATATTATCCGCATTATTAATATTATTATAATTTGGGTTACTGGTTGTCCCCAGCTTGACTACCACTCGGGGATCAAAGTGACCTGGCAACTGTAATAAAGTGTCTGAAACAATCTGCCTGTCGGCTAGTTTAAAGGGGTAGTAAGGATTGTTGGTTTCCCGTACTTTCTCGCCCGTAGCTTCATTGTAATAAGGTACTGTACCCGTAAAAACCTGAACAGCATAATCATGTTGAAAATAATCGTATGTAAGATTGGGTCTAGCTGTTCCCCAAAAGTTATTATAACCGGAATACGGAGCTTGTTGTGATCCACCAGCTATTTTCAATGTGGCATCATCATCTGGACTTTGGAAAGACTTTGCTGCTGCATCGATCAACTCTTGGGCGTACTTATCCTTAAAATCATGTTTGTTGCTTAAAGATGCTAGATTCCGGACAATTACAGCATTTGCGAATTTTATCCATTTTGCCTTATCTCCCGAATAGATATAATCATTAGCACTTATTTTAGTTCCGTAAACATGATTATCCTCTCTTTCCAACAATTCAATAGCTGTCCGCGCCCAGGCTCTTACTTGTTCATAAATAGCATCCTGATAATCGTAGTTGTGCGCCAATAACCCAGGAACAAATGCATCTTTCATAGGCATTTCGCCATGAATTTTTGTTGTAGCATCCCAACTAAAAGCTTTGATTGCATAACCTATACCTGCTAGTGTCCAATCTTCTGCCTCCATAGATTGATTTATCAGATTTTCCAGATTCATTCCTTGGTTCCAATATGTCACCCGCCACATCTCGCCACCTGCATCACTTCCTAAGGAGTAATAATGTTCTGCAAAGGATGTATAGGCAGTTGTCCCCATCATTTGGGTCATCGGAGCAATAGCGCGTAGATCCCAATAAATCCCCTGAAATTGTTGCGTAATATTTGCCAGATACAAATGCGCATCGACATAATCCGGCGCATCAATATTCTTATTGACATCTAAATATTTTTTACAGCTACCCACGACAAATAAAAAGGGTATGAGCATATATACTAATTTCTTTTTCATGTTTTCCTAATTTAGTTTAGTTCAATGTCAGACTAAAGCCTACCGAGACCCCACGTGGATTAGGTATGGACCATACATCGTATCCCTCTCCCCCTGTACCACCTGCGGCCGCAGAAACCGTATTTCCTACCGCGTCAATGCCCGAATAATTGGTCCAGGTCAATAGATCATTACCCACAAAGTAAACGTCCATTGCTGAAATAATTTTACCACGCTTCAATAGAGTTTTTGGTATACGATAGGAAAGACGTAACTCCTGTAGGCGCAAATAATTAACATTTTTCTCTAGCCAATCTTCATCACCTCCCGTAAAGATCGTAGCACCATAAGTCCTATAATCTACAGCAACGGTATTTCGGGTAGGATTTTCCGAGTTTTCATTACCGTCTCTCACTATGCCATTGAACACATAAGGTCCACTTTCACGTAAATGAACAGACTCCCAGCTTGTACCATCTGTCATCATCGAACGCTTGGTACCATTTATTACCGTCGCACCAAAACGACCTGCAAACAACCCTGACAAACGAATATCTTTGTACGTCAAAGCAGTAGTGATGCCGAATCTTATTTTCGGCTCACGATCACCGACCACCGACCATACATCACTCGTGATTGGAAGCCCAGTGCCAGGACTGATCAGCACCTCACCTTTATTATTTCGTTCATAAGCCCGTCCCGTTAATGTAGTAATGGGGTTACCTACCATGATACCATTACGCACATTTCCCGAGTTCCAGGTATAAGCATTGTAGTACTCAGTCACATTTTCCGGGAGATACAAGACCTTTGATTTTCCTTGCGAAGCGTTCACGCCGAGATTCCATGTAAATCCACTAGGTTTCTTGATAATATCTCCATCTATATGACCTTCCCATCCCCAGGTTTTGAACGCTCCGACATTCATTGTATTCAATACAAACCCCGTGGCGTAGCTTAAGCGAAATCCCTGTACAATTTGATCCTCATTACGCGTTCCGAAATAGGTAAAACCAGCATTCACTCTATTATTGAATAAACGTAAATCAATACCCGCTTCATGGGCTGTTGTTATCTCTGGACGAAGATTAGGATTAGGGCCTGTTGTTCCATATTGGAATCCTCCTCCGGTCAACTCACTAGTCACTAATTGAGGTTGGATTTGAAGTGGTCCGGCGTCCTTACCCACCTGTGCAAGGGATCCACGCAACTTGATATAATTGATGGAAGGAATATCCTTTACAAACTCTAGATCAGACAAGATAAATGACCCCTCAATAGCGGGGTAAAAGTATCTATTGTTTTTTACAGGCAGCGTAGAAGACCAGTCATTACGTCCCCTCAGGGTAACAAAGGCAATATTATTATATCCAAACTCCAACTGCGCTGAAAGTGCTTGTATCCGTCGTTTGGTATTTCGCTGTGTACCTGTTTGGGTCAGCGGGTCTGTATTGTTGATCGACTGAAAGTCGGGTATAATAAATTTTGTTCCGTTCATTGCAGATCGTGTCACAGCATTTTCCGTTTGATGATAACCAACCTGGCCAGAAAAGGAAAGTTTATCGTTTAGAAACTTGTTGCTGTATCCTGCAAGAATATTGATCGTAGGATCTGAAAAATTTGATTGTACTAGATTATACTGTCCTGTACCTGCGTTTTTATTAAAATAGTAAGGGTGCGTGGAGGTTTCGAAAGTCTGCATCCCCACATCCCAGCCCACCTGTGCACGAAGGAAAGTATTCTGGATAGGCGTTAAATTCATAGCAATATTGCTTAGAAACCGATCCGACTTATCGTAGAACTTATTTCTGTACATCGCAAAAAGTGGATTCAACAGGTCTTCATCTATGTAATAATCGGGCTTTCTCATGTGACTTCCATCTTCTGCGAGATAACGGCTCATATCGTCGACTATGGGCCAACGCATTGCTCGATATAGAGGTCCATCAGTACCTCTTAAAACCTTATCGTTCCCCATTTTCGTGTATTGCATAGACCCCTCAAACTTAAGCCAAGCTGTGACAGCAGCCTGTCCAGCCAAACTCAGACTCGTCCGGTCGTACCCAGTAGTTTTTAATACACCATCTTGTCCAAGCTGCGAAAAACTAGCACGTATAGTTGCCTTTTCTGTACCCGCATCAACTGATATATTATGCCTTTGTTGTGTACCTGTCTGTAGTATCGCACCAATATTGTCATACAACTTCATACCATCGGGATATAACCCACCAAAACGTGCAGTATTGTAATAATTAGTTGTCCCATAATTACCATTCGCATATTTGGTCTGCATATCTGGATAGCCGTATGCTTTATCCCATTTAAAATAGTTACCATAGGTTACAGTACCTTTTCCAGCCTTCCCTTTTTTTGTGGTAATGATAATAGCACCATTAGAAGCGTCAGATCCATACAGTGCCGCAGCAGCTGCTCCCTTCAATACGGTGACAGACTCAATATCTTCTGGATTGAAATCACTTCCTCGAGAAGCAAAATCCAAATTTCGCACAGAATAGGTATCTCCGCCCCCGCCAGCCATCCCTCCAAGAGGATCGAACGTAGAATTGTTCATAGGCACACCATCAACGACATAGAGTGGTTGGTTATTGCCTGATATTGAGGTAATATTACGTAGTACCACGGTAGACGAAGATCCTGGAGAGCCTCCTGTAGAGGTCACATTAAGTCCTGGTACACGTCCTGCTAAAGCCGAAATAAAGTTTTCCCTCCCCGACTCACTGATGGTAGCCCCATCAATCTGCTGAACTGTAGAGCCTACTGCACGGGCTACCCGCTTCATTCCGAACTCGGCTGTGACCATCACCTCTTCGATATCACTCGCCCCTTCTTCCAATCTTACTGATAACGAACTACTCGACACCGTTATCTGCTTGGACTGGTAGCCTACGGAAGTAAAACGCAGGGTGGCACCAATGGGTGCTTGGATAGAATAGCTCCCATCTACTGCAGACATTGTGGAAACGCCTCCCCCGACCACCATAATCGTAGCGCCTCCAATAGGCCCAGAAGGTCCAGAAACACGCCCTTTAACGGTATGCTGAAGTACCGAATTGGAAAGGATAGTCTCCCCAAAAGAAAATGAAGATCGTTCCTTAATAAAGGTCGTTGTTCCATAAGAAAATTGCGAAGAAACGGCTAAGGCCATCCCTACCGCTGAAAATAACAAAGATTTCCTCATGATTAGTTACTTTTTAATAAATGGTTGTATATCATAATTTGCTTCATTGACATTTTTCGTTGTCGATAACTGAGATAAACTACAATCTTCCAATTGATTGCGAATCAAACAACTTATCGAAAGCTATAAGCATTCACACGAAAAGATATTACAGACTTGTACATAAACTAATGGTTCTTAGGTATATAAAATAATCGGCCAAATATGCTCGCCTTATAGGCATGTATATTCATATTTTGGTTAACACAATATTAAACAATAATCCTAAAGAAAGATGCATCTTATTAAAAAAACAAATAATAAAACGCATAATTACGCACAAAAAACACAAAATCAATCGGTTGCAAATCCACAAATAGAAGCATAAAGCAGCAAAAACACATTTCCCGACAGAATAACGCAAATCAAAAAACCACGTGACCTTTTGTAACAAACAATATTTTTTGAACTTAAAGTTAACCTTGTTTCAGCCGAAAAATAAAAAGGCGCTCAACTAAGTTGAACGCCTCCTACTGACATATGTCAGAAATAACTATTGCATACGCATCATTTGAACAGCTTTTCTCTCGCCTTTCAAATAACCCTTAAGACCAGTTTCGTATTGATCAGCCTCTGTTTTCATAAACTCCAGATATTTCGCTTTTGCTTCTTTGTTACCTTTAATAAGACCTCTCCAAATGACTTCACATTGGTTGTCGCCCTTTTCTTTCAAAAAGATAGCTGTCTCTGCAAAAGTTACTCCTTCTGGCAAGGAGCTTTCCTTTATTTTGAAAACCAAGAACCGATTTTGTTCCTCCAATTGCGTCAGCAAATTTTCACGCTTGGTGCCATCTTTGTACGTAGACTCGCGCAAAATGGGCATAACATCGTCTTTGTGAACGATCGATTGCACGAATCCATTGGACAATTTAGATACCAAGCTGTAGTCCTTTAATAACCTCCATACCGAATCACGTTCCACAGGTACATCGAATTGCTTTTCCAAATCCCACTGCACCTTCTGTGCCGCTGCCATCTGTGCATAGATAGGTCTTGTCGCAAAGCCTATCAGTACAAAACATAATAATAATACTTTCTTCATGTTTTTCTTACTTATCCAATAGCTTAGCTACTTCCTTTTCTAAATTATCGCCACGAAGGTTTTTTGCAACAATATTACCCTTTTCATCCAACAAGTAGTTCATCGGAATAGCTGTAATATTATAGTATTGTGCAGCTTCGTTCTTCCAACCTTTCAAATCCGACACCTGCGCCCATGGCATATTATCATCCTTGATCGCTTTCACCCATCTGTCTTTGCTATCATCCAACGAGATCGCAAACACATCAAATCCCTTAGCTTTGTATTTATTATACACTTTTAACACATGGGGATTTTCCGCGCGACAAGGACCACACCATGATGCCCAGAAATCAACCAATACATATTTTTTGCCTTTTAAATAATCGTACAGATTGATCTTTTTTCCATTAGGATCTAACTGTGTAATGTTAATAAATTTGGCCCCATCTACCGTCTTCTTAGCGGCTTCTTCTGCCTTAGCAATGTTCTCTTTTACTTCTTTCGCCTCTTTTAACCAAGGGTACTTAACAATCAACGGATTGACATACTCCAAAATAAAATCTTTATCTCTTCTAGAGCTTACATAACCTAACGCATACACTACCTGTGGGTCATTTTTGAAAGCACGAACGAAAACCTTCGCAGAGTTACTATTTCTTTCATATTGATCCATCACCATATCGGAAAGTGATTTGGTCAAAGCAGTATCTTTAATCTGCATGGCCATATACTGACGCTTGCCTGCAGCTATAGAAGTCTGGTAGTTTTGATGTACTTCCCAGTTCAACATGTTGATCAATTGATTGTCTTTACCCTCGGACTCAATGAAGATATAAGGAGGATTTTTTATCTTAACTTTGGCGGTATCTTCCCCACGGAAATTGATTTTTAAATCATCATTACCTGCCCAAAACGTGATTCTATCCCAACCGAATACATCTAAAGAGTACAGCCGGGGAGTCTTCGCAGGCACCTTAATTTCGTACGTACTGTCTGCCTTTAGCTGAATCGTCTGATAGACTTCTGCATCTTTCATGGCTTTGTCCTTTAATGTAAAAGGATATTTCTCCTGGTGTTCTTTTGCTGGCGGAAAATTAACTTTCCCTTTTACCGTAATAAAGTCACGTGTCTGTGCAAATACACCTGTAGTTAGCATCAATCCCGCAACTGCGCTTAATATTATTCTTCTCATCTTACTATGTTAATATATTAAAATTTAATGTTAAAAATTTCTTCTAATTTCTTTTCCATCTCTCCCCCTCCTTTGGGATCAAAACCGATCTCTTTCATAATGATTTTCCCAGTCGGATCAATCAAATAGGACGTAGGGACAGCACTCACGTTGAAAAATTCGTACGACACCTTACGATCATCATACAATTGGGGCCAAGGATTAGCTTCTTCACCTACAGCCTTCAACCATGCTTGCTTATTCTGATCGATAGAGATATTGACGATCTCAAAGTTTTTCCCTTTCAATTTGCTGTACACCTCTCTGATACGAGGGAAAGATGCGCGGCATGGCGAACACCAAGAGGCCCAGAAATCCAACAGCACATACTTGCCTTTATATTGCTCAAAAGACTGCGTCTTCCCATGTTGATCTGGCAACTCAAAGTTCTTTACTATAGCTCCTACGTACGCATTTTTCAAACCTTGAATCTTAGCATATAATGTCTTACCCGCATCTGTCGCCTTAGCTTTATCAGATAAGCGACCATAATAATCCTCCGCTCGCTGTGTAGACAGATTGGAAAGCGTATTTAACACTAATGTTGCCGATACTAACCTGTTTCCATCAAAGTATTTGTTCAGTAACGAATCGTAACCTTTATTTATCAAACCTTCGCGATAAGTGTTCGCAACCTCAAATTGAGCGTTACTTTTATGGAGTGCTTCTTCACCATATTTTGTTATAGCAGATTGTCTGGCTCCCATAAAAACCTTAGGGCGCTCTGCATTATAACTGAAATAGGTCACAGCCGAAGGCATCCCCTTAACAACAGCCGATGACAAGCCTTTTACGATATCAAACTCCACGTTAATTGTACCCGATTGATCAAAGAAAAGTACCAACGGCGAATACATTCGTCTCTTTTTCTGATCATACTCGATGGAAATAGCTCGTGAACCAGCAGCAGGTTCATTGACATTGATCTCAAATTTTCCGTTTTTAATCTCCGCAGAATCCTTCGCACTCTGCGTATAAAAATAGACCTTATTATGTCCCTCGGTATCTCCCGTTACAGTACCGGCTACTTTTACTTTTAGTTGGGCCATTGCCAGCTGGGCACATAATAACGCTACCCCTGTATATATTAGTTTTCTCATAGTTCTACTCTTTATTGTAATGACCAAGCCTTACGAACCGGAGAACGTTCCATCACCAACCGCATACGCTCCACCTGTCCTTGGGTAAAGCAATTTCTTAATGAGGCAAAACGAAGTTCATCCAAAGCATTGTTTGCCAAAAACTTTTCTCCGTCTATTCCTGTTTTTAAAAGATTGCGAACATGATTTGCCCTTTGCCCCGACCCAGAAAGGTATTTCCGCGTGTCATTCACATAGTCCACCACCGTTGTGGCCGTTGCTGCCGCATTGTACGCGGGGTACAGTCCATAGTAAATCCCTAAGTAAGAAGCTATCTCAATTTTACGATCTGTCCCGGGAAAGAACATCGTACGATGTATGCCTAACCCATAGTTCGTATAAAAATTATTCTGTGGAACATCTGCCTCGGAGCTTACTGTATTTGTAATACCTTGAATAGCCGTTTCACCTGCCGGCACGATTTGATAGGCCGCCCTATTGTTGCCAATAGAGGAGTTGCCTGCAAATGGTAAAATATAGATATTCAAGTATTTCGACTTATCCCATTGGTAAGCCGCAGTCGTATTGAACTTGGACGTAAAGTCAGCCGGCGCAAAATTAACGGCCGTAGCATTGGTTTTCCATGTTGAATTGTAGGTTATCAGGTTATAGCCGGGTTTGGCCAACTTTGCCCCAGTCGGGTTTCTCGCTGCCAAACGGAACTCAACATTAGCATTACCTCCATTCGGGTCCTTGCCGTATACATTATTGAATACCGCATTAGCATAGGCTACGGCTTCTTCCAAGTGTCGCTGTTCTACATTTTGATACGTCAGTGGGTCATAAGCCGCATCTGTCGTACTCAGCTCTAAAACGTGAAATACAACATCCACAATACGCTTTGTACCTATCGCTTTGGGCTGTAAAACCTGAACCGATTTTTCCTTAGATTTAAGCATTCCGATCTCCGCATAAAATTTGATGGCACCAGCAGCCGTATTGCTTGTTTTATACTCCATCCCATCAACCAATTTACCATCGGCATAGATTTTTACAGCAGAGGCTGGTAGCGACTGATAATCTACCTGCAACATCGAGTCGACAAGTTGTCCTTCATCATTCTTGATCTGTACGGATCGAAACGCTTCAAGTACAAACTGTAAACTGGCTTTATTGTCGGCAATCAACGTTGGACTACCCGTCGAAAAATAAACAGAATCAATCTCGGACACGTCTACTTCGTATGGCGAATAATTAAATTTTTCTTTCTCGCAGCTATTCATCCCAATAAGAATTGCTAACGTATATATAATCTTCTTCATATCTAAATCAAAATTATAAATTAAAAAACAATAGGATTCCAGCCTGCATTTGGAACGATATAGGGATTTTCCTCGAGCTCCACCTGCGGTATAGGCAACGCATAATGATAGTCACCGGGCTCTACCTTCACCGTATAATCCTTTCCAAAAAAGCGAAGAGTACGTTGAATAGTCTTAATATTATATCGCTTCAGATCTAACCAGCGCTTGTCCGTATCCGTAAAAAACTCCTTCCGACGTTCATTGACAATTTCTGTTAAAAGTGCATCGCCACTAAGATTGGTTTTTTGAGCGGCGCCACGAAAGCCTTTAAACTTATTCAGTACCTGCAAAGCTTCGCTTTCTTTATTATTTCTATAATAAGCCTCTGCCAAAATCAAATAGGCCTCTTCTGGAGCAAACAAATGAATACGGATAGGCTTCTGTCCATTCGGTCCTCCGTCAGGCCAACCGGTAGATATATTGCTTCCATTAAAATAGGCGTCGTTCCGAATGTCTGTCGCATCGAATAAACTAATCAAATCATCAGCAACTTTAAGATTCGCCGGTGATAACCCAAATTGCGCATAGGGATTACCATAAAAAGCAGCAACATAGTTAAAAGCCATACTCTGCATAAATACCGCCGGATACTGCGCATCCTTATTGGCCTGTACATCCATAAATGCAGTCAACGACTTCGGAATATAAGTGTCTACATCTTCGATCGCACCGAGTGCATATTGCTGTGCATTGGCATAATCATCGGTTTGCTGGGCGCTCGACGCTGCCTTGAACCAATAAACCTGAGCCAATAAATTCTGGATATAACGCGTATTAAAAAAGCGATTATATCCCGGATTGCTCCCTGCTTCGCCGTAGTAAGCCAATGCTTGCTCCAAATCCGCAAGGATGATATTATACACTTCGGTTTGTTTTAACCGGCGCATCTCTACACCTACAACTTCTTTTCCGGTGTGCAGGTACAGCGGAATACCCATAGCCTCGTCATTCATCGGTGCAAAGTATTGCTGCAGCTTGAAGGCATAAAATGCCCTATGTACCAGCATCTCTCCCTTCACACGTTTCAGCTCCTGAGAATCGGCATCTTTCAAATCATCACACTGTTCGATCAGTGCATTTAAAAAACCTATCGCCTGATAGTAGCTTGTCCAAATCGCCTTTGGGGTTTCCATATCATTAAACAAAAGCTTATCGGCGTAAAATGGTTCTTTAGCAAAGGAATTTGTCGAATGTAGATACTGTGGCATATTGGCCAAAAAGTCAAAATTGTCCGAGTAAGCCTCAAACATCATATTCTGCTGTTCGAGGATAATTGGGAAAGGTCCGACAATAGGTCTCGTATTGGACCGTGCAAAAGCATCCAAATAACCTGCCAATACCGATTTAATATCGTTCAGATTGGTCACCGCTCGTTCGTTCTTTGGAGGCAGGTTCAAGAAATCCTTACAGCCCTGGAGCAGGAGTCCTCCAATCAATATATAGAATAAAAATAACTTCTTCATGTCAATTAAAATCCAATGTTTAAGGAAAAGGTATAACTGGGGGTATTCGGATAGCCAAATGCCAAGTAAGTCTCTGGGTCTGAACCGGAATACGGTGTAAGGGTAAATAGGTTGTTAGCGAAAATACCAACACTCATCTGTTTGACAACTTTCTTAAATAACGAAGGTTTAGCCCTCCAGTTCAATCCCAGTTCTGTACATTTCAAAAACGCGCCACTTTCAATGTCTTTATCCACCAAATACATACCATAGCTTGATAGATTTGGCGAGTACGCCGGGATATCGGTAACATCACCATGTTGCCTCCATCTATTCTCCTGGTTCTTCAAACGATTGGTACGGCCGGCAGTGATATCATCCGTACGTAAACTAGGACCTTCTCTACGATCTTGGAAGCCCATAATCTTATTCCCTGTCGCAAACATAAAATTACTCGAAAAGGTAATCTGCTTATAGCGTACCTGCGTATTGAATCCACCATATAGGTTCGGATCACGGTGACCCAAGTAGTAGGTACGGTACTTGCTCTGCAAATCTGCCGTAGAAATAGCAGACAAATCAATAATCTCTTCGCCCGAAATATTACCGATATCATCGAGCTTTTGCGCTTTGGCCATCATGTGACCATTCACCGGGTCGATATGACTAAATTTGTAGCCAAACCAAGAACGTAGTGGATAATTTTCTATATTCTCTGTGACCAATCGGGATACCGTAGGGTCTTTCTTATTATATACCTTATCCAGATTATTGTTAACAGTAGTCAGGTTGGCTCCGACCTCCCATAGCCAGTCGGTGTTTTTCACTACTTCTACTCGAGTAGATAGCTCCCAACCTTTATTGGACAGCACTCCTACATTGACATAAGAAGACAGCCTTCCTACCGATGGCGGAAGTGCGGTTTCATCCAGCAGGTCGTTTACCCGAGTATCGTAGTAGTTTGCCTCTATGTTGACCCGGCTATTAAACACCGACATATATACACCATAGTTAATATCCCGCTTCTTCTCCCACTTGAGCACGGGATTACCAAAAGTAAACGACTGGGCTTTAGCAAGGTCATCGTATATAATTGCGCTTAATTGGTACGTATGAAATGGATAAACAGAACGGTTAATACTACCGGTATAACCGTACCCATAAGCCAGCACAAAACGGTTCAACCAAGGAAGCTGTTCCTTAATAAAAGTCTCCTCGTGTGCATTCCACTTGACACCTGCCGACCACAGTGGTGTAAACTGATTGTCAGACCCGATAATATCTACCCCGTCCGAGCGGAAGTTGGCATTTAACACATAGCGATTAGCATAGGCATAGGCCGCCGAACCAATAAAGGATACCTCTCTATTTTTCTCATAATAAGTACCTCCTAGCTTCGTCAAATCTAGCTTCTTATAATTCGTGGCTGGAATATCATCCCATGATGGATATCCTGCCATACGATAATCTTGCAAATAAACTGGGTTGTAATGAAAAAAACGATTATTTGTACGTTCGCTAACTTCGTTGGCGAAAAGCGCCTGTACATAGTGCTTCGTAGCGAAGGCTTTATTATATTCAACAGCATTGCGTACCGTATAATCTAAAGTGCTTCCTGAATTTTCCTCTAAAAATCCCTGATTAAACTTTTCCAAAATACCCGCTCCAGCAGTTTTTACCGAGTTTAACCAGTTGCCTGCCCATGAGCGGTAGGTTCCTCCTCTAGATTCGTCCGCAGTCTGTACATTGGTAAAGCTGAAAGCTCCAGATCCGCGATATTGAAAACCGTCCAAAAACTTCCATTCTACATTCAGTTGACTACGTACATTGCCGTAATTCGTTGAAAGTGTATTTTCACGCAGTTCCCGAATGATATTGAAGGTATTATAATTCAAATCCGAGTTATAAGTAATATCATTGCTCACATCGCGGTAAGTACCGTCCCAAGCATAAGTTCCATCTGCATTATACGGTCTCTCATAAGGGTTAGCGAACATCGCATAGCGAAAAGGATCTAAAGCCGACTGGCCTTCCTTATTCTTTTTGATGGTCGTGTATAGATTAAAATCAACCAACAGCTTCTCGCTGAAGTTGCGCGTTAATTTAGCATTAGCTCCACCCTGCTTAAAATTATTCTCCATCAAGGTTCCGTCCGCATCTTGATAGTTCAGTGACACATTGTACTGCAATTTGGTACTTCCACCCGACATCGTCACATTATGCGATTGTTGATAGGCGGGATCATATAGCACATTCACCCAATCGGTATTGATCTGAGATAGTTCAGCAATACGTTGCTCAGCTTCTTGCCTTGAAATAACACCGTTATCAGCCTGAAACAACAATTGGTTAGCGCGCCCCCCATATACGGGGTGAAATTCATTATACAGTTGTCTCTCAAAATTCAACTTCTCCGAAGAATTCATAAAGTCCATCGTGTTTTTTGGTCGCATCGTCAACCCTTGCTTTGTGGAGTAATTGATATAATCCTTGCCTGCTTCTCCACGCTTAGTCGTGATCACGATCACTCCATTTGCCGCACGGGCACCATATACAGATGCCGCCGTAGCATCCCGTAAAATATCAATTGTAGCAATATCTTCAGGCGGAATATTTCCGATACCATTGGTCAATAAGTTATTGATATTGGAACTGGTTTTGTCTGTACCTGCCACATCACCATTCTGCAATGGCATGCCATCCAAAATAATCAAAGGCTCTGCACTGCCCGTCATTGTATTGCTACCACGGATTACAATCGAACCGGTCTCTCCCGGTCTCCCTGAATTAGATCGAACATATACGCCAGTCATCTTACCACGTAAAGCTTTGTCAATGGTCGTGATACCCGCTCCTTCTAAATCTTCGCCTTTAATGGACGACACATTACCCACAAGCTTACTTCTTTCCCGCTTTTGAAGTCCCGTAGAAATGACGACATCTTCGATTTCCTGCGCTTTGATTTTTAGAGCGACCATCAATGTTTTTTGCGCTCCTACAATTACCTCCATCGGGTGGTAACCTATACTGTTCGTAATGATAGTCTGCGCAGGCGATACTCGCTGCATTTTGAAATTACCATTCTTGTCCGTAGAAGTTCCAATCTTAGTCCCTTTGATCAATAATGTCGCACCTACAATAGGATTACCGTGTTCGTCCACGACCTTCCCCTGAATGGTGTCTTTTTGGGCTGTTTGCATGGTAGCAGCCGGTGTGGAATTTACAACGGCTTTCTCTTCCTTCTTTTTTACCAAGATCTGTTGTCCTGATATTTTAAATTCTAATTTGGTCTGTCTTTCTAAAAGCTGAACGATACGCTCGATCGAACAGTTGGAACAGTCAAACGAGATTGAGGGCGTATTAGCAACGGCCTTGTCATACAGAAAAACATACTTACTCTGCTTTTCAATTTGATTAAAAATACTGGTTAAAGACTTCTGCTTTGCCGCAACATTAATTTGCGCCAAAACCGCTTTCACCTGAAAAAGTGCGAGAATCAGTAGTATCGCTTGTAGCGGATACGCTCTCACATGCCTGTACTTCATGAGAAAATGCTTCATAATGGCTTTTGAGGTTAAAAAATTATAGTTGATTGTTAGTTAGTTTTCATTTTTTTCGACCTGTATTTCGATATCGAAGAAACGCAGCATGTCTACGACTTCTTTCATCGAATCCGTTCGTTTGATACGTCCCGATATTTTCTTGGTTGTATCTTGCTTTTTTATACCTATCGCAACAGGGTACCACCGTTCCAGTTCTTTCACGATAGTCTCTGCATCGGCATCCTCAAAATAGAAATCTCCGTCTTTCCAGGCAATAACAGCTTCTGGATTACTTAAAGTATGTATAGTGGGCCTCGTCTTCCCATTTACCTGAACAAACTGTTCCGAGGGCTTTAATACGACGGGCTTGCTACTTCCAGCAGCTCCGGTCACTTGTACAGCCCCCTCTAGCAGGGTAACCGCTTTCACTCCCTCTTCCTTGTATTGCCTTACATTGAAATGCGTACCTAACACTTTTACCTGCTGCCCTTCCATTTTTACAATAAATGGAGACTTTTTATTGTGTGCAACTTCAAAATACGCTTCTCCATCGACCGCCACTTCCCGCCTATCACCTTGAAAACGAGCTGGGAAAACGATCTTCGAAGAAGCGTTAAGCCATACACCTGTACCATCGGAAAGAATAATATGCAGTTGCTTGCCCCTTGCGGTCTCGACTATTTGTTGTTCCTCAAACAGCTCTTCATCATCAAGTTTGCGAAAATCTAAGGCATAATTTTCATCTGCCAAGTAGGCAATAGTACTATCCAAACCTTTGCCTGAATCCAAAAACACGGTATCGCCGTTTGATAATACCAACTTAGAAGCTGAACCCGTATCTGCAAAAACCTCGTGTAATTCTTTCTCGTTTAAGAATTGTTGACCGGTCATACTACGGTACATCCATATCGACGTCGACAGGAATAGCACTAACATAGCCGCAACAGCAACCCACTTGCTTTTATAAATAGGCACCGATCTAACCTCGATAATATTATCAAGACTATGGTCTCCATCTTGCTGGGCTTTGTTTATAATACCCCGCCAGATTTCATCTTTTTTATTGTTATTCGGTTTATTGGATAGCCAACGCATCATCATAGTTTTGAGTTCCTACAGTTATAGTCTGTCTTTTTTTGAAAACATACTATGTGGAAATGAAAATTTTTTAAATTTTATCAAAAACTAACGTAGATAATATTTAAGGACGTTTTTTTTGCGTCACATTTGTCCTTGTCAGGACAGGTCCTTCATTTTTGTCTTGACACAAAAACGAAGCAAAAAAGTCAAGACTGTGTAACCTATGTTCGTCACGGCACGATCAACTGCCATGGTGGTTTCCAAGGTCTCCTTGGCTCATGGCCTACCCTTCGACTGGAAATCCTTACTTAATGCAAAATGTACAGCAGTGGAACGGCAGTGTTACGGCCTCTGACTCCATATGTTACAAGGTCGTTTCTTTCGCGCGCTGTCTCTTTGCTGCAGCAAATGCTCTTGTATTTATCACAGGCTTACAAAGGGGCCTTAGCTTATTTGGTAGTGAAAGTAGCTATGATGTTTGCAATTTCGTTCAGCTAGCAGTGGGTCAGCAGATCCAAGTCATGGGGTGGGCTTGAGAGTTGGAGACCTAGGAGATACGCTTTGCATCATAGTGTTACTGGAGCACCAAATAAGATACAGCCTTGACCTTTTGGTTACTTTTGTGTCAAGACAAAAGTAACATGCCTTGCGCCGGCAGAGAGGCGCAAAAAACTTCATTTAAAACTTTATAAAAAACAAAAACAACAACCAGGTAGCTTTATCTCCAAATCGTAGCTTAAAACGTTTCAATGCCGACGAGATTTGGTTTCTCACCGTTTGTACCGAAATTCCGAGTTTGTCTGCTATCTGTTGGGCAGAGAGGTTTTCAAACCGACTTAACACAAATACTTCGCGCATCTTTTCCGGCATAGCATCAATTTCCTGTTTCACCAATTGATTTTCTTCCGAAAAATCATCCTGTTCGCCTTCGCGGAAGCTATAATCCCAATACTCTTCCTGCTCATTAAGGGGAACAAAAATAGGCAACCTATCTCGTCGAGCATAAAAATCATATATTTTATGTCGTAGCATAGACAATAGATAGCCCTCTATATTCGTCTTTACATGCCAATAACCACGATTTTTCCAGATGATATAAAACACATCCTGCGTAATATCGGAAGCATCCTCTTCCCGAGGCAATTTTTGAAGAGCTGTACGGTACACCTTTTTCCAATAACCATCGAATAGCTTCTTAAAAGCATTGGGATCAGCATCGTTGATCGCCTGTACCAGTTCTAGATCTTCCCTTTTCAAAATGCGATGGGTTTATCTGTATTTAGATGAGTTAGTGTAAATTCAGATGTCAAGTATAAGAAAAAGCAAGGAGATGGAAAAATAAATAAAAAAAACCGCTGGCGAATTATCTCACCAACGGTTTTAACACACTAACTATTAAGTAAAGTCGATTGCTCTTTCTAGCGCCCGAAAAGCTTCAGGAAGTAAGCTTCTAGCTCTTTACCACGCAAGTTTTTTGCTACAATCTTTCCATCAGGATCGATTAAAAATGTAGTTGGCAATGCAGTGACCGCAAATCTGCTGGTTGCAATCGCTTCATCACCGGTCAGATCATGCATTTGTACCCAAGGCAATTGTTGACTTTTCAGCGCACCCTTCCATGCTACTTCACTTTTATCTGTAGAAATACTCAATATCTCAAAAGGAGCTTTTCCTTTATATTTGGCATACACTCCTTTCAACGTCTTGAACTCTTCGATACAAGGGCCACACCAGGAAGCCCAAAAATCCAGAAGCACATAATTACCTTTTAACGAAGAGAAACTTACTTCCGTTCCTTTTTCATTTAATAAGGTAAAATCTTTGACCACAGCCCCTTCTTTAGAAAGCAATGCGCCCTTAATCTGGTTGCCGGCAGATTTCCCATAAAAACTCTTTTTCACATCCGAAGAAAGCCCCTCATACGCCTTCAAGGCATCCTCAGGAACCATAACTTTGCCATAACGATCCAATAAGAATGCTGCTCCAAAAGAATTAGCATTCTTTGCTACAACATCAGCCATAATAGCAGCTTCATTACCACCTTGCTCTTGCACAAGTGCGAAATATTGATTCAATACATTGTGTGATTTAGAACCCGAAACTTTAGAAGTATAAAAAGCTTCTAAATCTCCTTCGATTACGACATTGCCAGGTTCATCAATCAATACGCCAAACGGAGCGTAACCACCATGTTTTTTAGATTCCGCTTCCGAAGCCAGCATGTGTCTAGTAGCAACGGTAAATGGACGTACGATCTGCCATGCACCATTTGCAACAACAGTAGTATCACTATCACCTGTTATGTTATTGTATAAATACACCTTCGTACCGTTGTACTTTTGATCTACTTTCCCTACTAAAACAACATTGTCCGAACTTTGCGCTTGGACATTAAAGAAAGAGAATGCCGAAAAGGCTAACGCACCTAAAATTGATTTTAGATTTAGATTCATCTCCATATTAATTTAAAAGTTCCGCTAATTTTTCATGCAATTGTTCCCCTCTCAAATCCTTAGCGACAATTCTTCCTTCTGGGTCTATCAGGTAGTTCTGTGGCACACCACGTACACCGTAAAGCTTAGCCACTTCATTGTTCCAAAATTTCAGATCACTTACATTTGTCCAAGTTAACTTATCAGCTTCAATAGCTTTTAACCAGTTATCCTTTTTACCTGGCTGATCCAAAGAAACGCCTAAAACAGTGAAGTTATTATCTTTAAACTTTTCATAAGCAGCAACCACATTAGGGTTCTCTGCACGACAAGGTCCACACCAGGAAGCCCAAAAATCCAATAACACATACTTCCCTCTAAAATCTGACAATTTCACTGGATTATCGTTTACATCATTCTGCGTAAAATCAGGCGCCATCACACCTACCGCCGTAGTTTTTGCCGCGTGAATCTGTTTTGCAAACTCCAATCCAACCTCTGATTCACGTATTGATGTTGCCAAAGCATTATAAGCTGGCTCCATTTCCAAGACCGTCTTTCCTGCCTGCAATTGATCTTGTATAGCGATCAAGCTAAAATAAGAAGACGGGTTTTTAGCTATATAATCCTCTTGCAATTCTTTCTTTTTATTGGCAAATACCATATACTGCTCACGAAGAGGTGTCGCAAATGATTCGTCTTGGCGCTGCTCCGGCGTCGCACTACTGTATTTCATATTGATGTCTTTGATTCCATCCTCTGACTCCTTCAGCATATCTTGATAAGCCGTATAAGCTGTCTGTAAAGCAGAACCTTTGATCACAGCAGTTTTCAAAGAGTCTTTAGCTTGGATTACCGTTTTACCTTTATCCACGTAGAATCCTACCATATCTGTTTTATAACTTACGCGGTTCCAGCCTTTATTCTCCTGATCGTAGATCATATACACCATGGTTGGGCCGTTAGCTTCGCCTTTGAAAGAAAACTTTCCCTTTACGACTGCGACCGAATCCAACACTTCGCTACTTGGCGTACGGATGGACATAAATATCTTTCCTTCTTTTTGAGGTTGTTGTATCTTTCCTTCAATACTGAAACTTGACTTTTGCGCCATCGCTGCACCTGGTAGAGCCAACAACAACATCATTTTTAAAACTCTCATCTATCTATTTATTTTAACGTATTAGCATATATCAAGATCGGCAGGTCCATGTACCTGCCGATCGTACTTTCTATTGAAAGCTGTTTAATTTTTTACGGTATTTATTACCTGCTGCTTGAATATCCCAGTTGTACTCCTTTTTCAGATACTCGGTAAGTACTTTATACTTCTCCGCTCTCTTTGGACTATTGTCTAAGTAGTTCTTCTTAACATTGTCAAAAGATTCCAAGACAAGTAGACTCAACCATTGCGATAAATCTGTACCATACTCTTTCGATCCAGCTCCTGAGATATAGCCTCTCTCAGCGGCCATCTTAGCCACTTCTGCTTGACGAATTTCAATTGCTTCATCTGAGTTTCCGGGGTAATTTTTAGAAATTTCATCTAGTATTTTTCCATTATCATAAGGCATACCTGCTGCCTCAAAACCAGGAATCTCTTGTTCCATTCGCTGCACTAACATACCAGACAAATTACCCCAGACCATACGCGTAACCACAGAGTCTTGGTAGTAGTGCGTTTCTGGTACAGTAATAGGTTGTGCATCCTTTACCTTATTAGGCCAGCACACGATAAGTCGGGTCCGACCTAGCGCTTTAATATTTTCTTCCCAGTAAGAACCATTATAGGTCTTTACAAAGAAAAACTCTCTTGGAAATACTTTCTGTACATAGTCGGTCGATACATTATGCAACAAGGTATCCATAAACATAATAGCGCTGGCTTTCATACTTTCATCTATCGGTGTAGCACCGAAACGATTGTACTCATCCCGAAACAATATCGCATTCGTTACTTCTTTGGCATCCTTGAAGTTAAGGCGCAACCATAAATCATAGGTCTTGAACATTTCCTTGATGACTGGTAACTCATCTTCTTTTGGTCCAAATCGTTCTTCAAAACCAAACTCCTCCGATGCTGTGATCTTCTCGTTCTTCTTACATGCGTTTGCCATGAGCAAAACGCCCAATAAGCACATTGAAACTATTTTATTCATCTTTTTATCTTGGATTAGTTGGCATACCTGGTGAATTATTCTGCTCAGACATTGGAATCTGTAATACATATTTCGGATCGTTTTTCTTCAACACAAATTCTTGACTATTTTTATAGACATGCTTAATCTCCGGTTTACCCAATCGTCTCAAATCAAAGAAACGTAATCCACCGTCAAATGCTGTTTCAAGACGACGTTCGTCAAGTACACGCTTTAAAATATCTTCTTTATTTATATAATCAGACTCTTGGAGAGCAACGAAGCTTCCTTTTTTGTATCTCGTCACCAACAATTTATTGATGTCATCTAGCGCCTTAACATATTCTTGTTTGCGAGCATACGCCTCAGCGCGTATTACATGGGCTTCACTTGCTTTCAGTCCGATATAAAACCAATACCGATCCTGTGTAGCAAACATATTATAAACTGTTTTTCCAACTAATGCAGCACCTTGTATACTAAAATCTTCAAAAGAATCGAAAATATATTGACGATAGTCTACCAAGTCTCCATTACGTTTAGTTAATTCCAACAGTTCTTCTGTCGGTTTAGCCGCTGCTTGATAATAGTAAAACAAGTTATTATTCGCTCTTCCCCCAGTAAAAAACAAAACCTCACTATTATAATCGGTATCTATAAACCCAAAATTACCAGAAAATGCTGCTTTGTCACCTTTTTCATCAATACGAGCTTGCATAGAGCTCATATTCGAAAGCCGGGCTGAAGCCATGACTTCAGAAGCATAAGCGATAGCCTCGTCATACTTACCCATAAATAAGGCCACTCGAGCACTCAAAAGTTGTACTGTTGTGGCATTAAACCTAAACCGGTCGTTCCCAGGCTTTCCCTGTAATAGAGTTTCCGCTTGCTTTAAGTCACTAACGATCTGTGCCCATACTTTACCTATAGGTTCACGAGTGTTATCTTTACTAAATTCATTAACATCTTCGGCATCCAATGGCATAGGCACCCCCGGAAGTTCAAGGTTTTCTGGTGAGTACACATCCGCATACATATTGACCAGATAAAAATACGCATAGGCGCGAAGTGCATACGCCTCTCCTTTCACCTGCTCATATTTCTTCTTTTCCGATGCATCGGGAGTCATACCTGCAAATTTGTCCAATACGGTATTCGCATAGAATATAGTCTTATATAACTGCCCCCAATAAGGATCAATAGGTTCACCTAACATATGCGAGGAGGAAAAGACAAACCACGGCTCCTCTGCTGTACTTAGTTTTAGCGTGGTATTCAGATTAACCATAGCATTATCTGTCATCAACTCTGTTCTAAGAAAATAGTCCACTCGCGGATATCCTCCTAACAAAATGGATTCATAATCGCTTATCGTCTCTGGCTTCATACTGTTGACAGGCGTAATATCCAACATACCTTTACAAGATGATAGACCAAGACTAACGGTCAAAGCAGCAAAAAGAAAAGATTTAAATATATTTTTCATGTTATTTACTGGATTTAAAATTGAATTTGTAATGTTGCTGAGTATGATCGCGGAACAGGCAGATAGGTATTACCAAAAGACACTGCAACAGAATTAGATGCGGAGTAATTCATCTTACTTCCCTGTGCCTCAGGATCCTGCCCTTTCAACTTACTATCTTTCCAAACATACAAATTGTTCCCTTGCAACATCATTCTAATATTTTGAATACCCATTGCTCTTAGCTTTGGCGTAAAATAATCGTAGGATATAGATAGGTTTTGTAAGCGAAAGAAATTTCCTTTAACTGTTCTCAGATCTGAATTATCATACATCGTTGCGTTATAAGGAAGATTACCTGTAACCGCCCCCTCAAATGCGCTATCCTCCAATTTTGGGATATCCGTAATTAGCTCATCTCCTGATTTACGCCATCTATTCACCCATTCTTGAGACATATTCTGTGTTGGGTCTGGGAACGTCAATGCATAGCCTGACGACAGATTCCTTAAACGCATCACATTACCATAGCTACCTATAAACAGTCCAGACAAAGTGAAGCCTTTATACGAAAATGTGTTCGTAAAACCAAGTTGGGTAGTTGGTGTTACCGGACCTTCATATTTCAATCCATCCAATTTGTTCATCCCATACAACACCTTTTCACCTTCTTTATTGGTATAGAAAGTCGCACGACCATCTTCGTTCAGCCCTGCATAACGATACGACCACACTCCATCAATTGGTTTACCCACCACAGCAGAAGCTGCGTATTGTGAACGTTTAGCATCAGTTAAACCACTATAAGTAGGTCTAGAGTTGACATCCAGTACTTCATTTTTATTATAACCATAATTAATATTTGTGGACCATCTAAAATACTTGGTGTCGATATTAATCGTATTTAAAGAAAACTCCCATCCGCTATTACGCATTGAAGCCCAGTTTACTTGTATCTCATTGAAACCGGTCACTTGAGACACTTGCTTGGAACCTAACAAATCTGTTCCCTTTTTATTATACCATTCTACATTAGCCATTAAGCGACGCTTGAAGAACCCAGCCTCTAAAGCTACATTGCTCGTATATGTCTTTTCCCATTTCAGATAAGGATTTTTAGGAGCACTGATAACCAAATAATTAATAGGATTATCCACACTAACTGTACCAACACGAGCTACTAAATCCGAATAGGCTTGAGCAGCCACATTACCTTGACTACCATAAGACCCTTTAAGGGTTAAATAAGATATCCAATTTACATCTCGAAGGAATTCCTCCTCTTTCATTTGATAATTCGCTCCTACAGCCCAAAGTGGTTGGAACAGCTGATTTGTTTTTAAACCAAAACGATTGGAACCGTCTGTACGCATATTGAAACTGACCGTATAACGATTGTCGTAAGTATAGTTTGCTGCTCCAAAATAAGAGACTGCTGCCGACTCGTCCAATTGCTCAGTCCAATAAGCTGACCCCATTTTCTTAATAAGGTCAAACTGTGGAATCTGTTGGTGCGCACGATCATGAGCATACCCATAAATCTGTGTGGTTTCTCCTTCGATTCTAGCCTTACGGACCTCTTGTCCCACCATCAGATTTAAGTAATGTTTTTGTTTAAAGAAAGGATTATACGTCAATTGATTTCTGAAAGTAACAGAACCATTTTTAGAACCTTTACCTTTGCGATAACCTCCGTCTTTCCACACCTCAACTCCTATATAATCTACTATATCATAATAGTCTTTTTTGCGACTACGAACAAAAAAACTATCTTCTAGTGCGATGTCTGTATCTGTAGTATGTTGTTTTGAGTAGCTAAATAAAGAGCTAAATGTTAAATCTTTATAAAATTTCCATTCGAAGTCTACCGATGAACGTAGACCAAAGTTTTTTGAGTCCCTCCAACCTTGTTCTCTATTTTCCATAAAGTTATACTTCAATGTATTCTGGTAGAAATAACTATAGTTACCTGTTTCATCAAATGCTGGCTGTGCACGTGTAGTATAGATCGCCCATTCATACGGATTTTCGCGTGAATCTTGAGCAAAGAAACTATTATTGTCCCGAGCATTGATATCCATCATAACACCCAAGCGCATTTTTGGATTCAAATAGGTATATGCCTTCAATGATCCTGTATAGGTCTTTTGTCCCACACCTTTAGCAGTAGCTTGATCATTTAAATAGGACCCTGATGCGTAAAAAGTCGTTTTCTCATCACCACCTGAAATACTCAAGTTTTGGCGATTGGTCAACGAATTTCTGAACAAATGCTGGAACCAGTCCGTATTTACTTCTTCCAACACACGTACTTTATCTTCAAATTGCCCCCAAGTGATTCGTTTATCACTCGCATCAATAAAGTAACGCTCAAAGTCTGAAACTGTGCCATATTCTCCTACACCTGGACTTGTAGCGTTGAACAAATTTCTATCCAACATCTCCAAATTCACACCAATACGTTCTTTCGAGTTCATCATATAGGCATCCTCTATACGTGGACGCTCACCCATCGATAACGTACTAGAGAAGTTAATCCGCGTCTTACCTGCTTTCCCCTTCTTAGAAGTAATAACAATTACCCCATTCGCTGCTTTGGTACCGTAGATTGCTGTGGCTGCTGCATCCTTCAAGACGTTGATACTTTCGATATCATCCACATTTACCCCACCGATACCCGAAGCAATCAAATTCCTGTTTGTCATAATATCATCTACAGATACATTTACTGCATCGTCCAAAATAATCCCATCAACAACCCATAGTGGCTGTACGTTACCACTTAAAGCAGCAGTACCACGGATACGGATCTGTGGCATTGCCCCAGGTGCACCTGAGGTACTCATCACCGTCAATCCCGGTACCTGTCCTTGAAGTAATTTGTCAATATTAGGTTGGAAAATAGTCTCCAACTGTTCCATATTCACTGTGGCAACGGAACCTGTCAACGATCTCTTTTGTAAATTTTGGTAACCTGTGACCACTACGTCTTCCAATTGATTTTGGACAGGTGTCAATCTAACCTCCGTCCAATTTTTACCCTGCAGCGGAATTTGTAGGGTCTCAAATCCCATACTCTTGAATATCAAGGTTGCATTTGTACTTGCTACAGATATCACATAAGTACCGTCAGTATCAGTACCTACAACATTACGTGCATTATCCTTTTCGCTCACCGTAATCCCTGCCAAGGGCTTTCCTTTATAGTCCATTACACGTCCACGAACCTGTACTTTTTGCTGTCTGACAGATTGTGGCTTAGCGCTAATGACTATCGTCTTATTATCTATACTGTATTGCAGTGGTTGGTCTCTAAAACAATGATCTAACACCTGTTGTATGGTTGCGTTCTGCATATCAATATCTACAGGCGTATTAGATTTCACCAAAGATTCATTGTAGAAAAAATCACAGTTGCACTGCTTCTTGATTTCATTAAATACCTGAGAAAGTGTCATTCCCTTTCTCTTGATGCTAACGCGTTGCGCGAAAGCAGCCATGCTTAGTTGCGCACACATGAGGGCAACCAAAACGATAGTTGTACGTTTTCCCAAAGCCATACCTCTCAGTAATGACCTGGCATTAAATAAGTTCATTAGTAATAATTTATTAGTTCAATATTTACGGTATACTGCTTAATCCCATCAAAGCAGCGGTTAGTTAGATTGGTAATCGTGTAAAACTATATCATTAGGACGACCCTCCTTTCTCCTATCCCCACAGGAATAATATGGTACCGAATCTGTCCTGTTCTATTTAATATGTCCAATACTTCTTCAAGATCTTTATTTCGAGAGATAACACCTGTAAAACCGTAGCCTCTTCCTCTGCTTACCACCTGCACATCTACCCCATACCATCTCGAAAGCTCACGACCGATCTGATCGAGTGTCGCATCATAAAATGCAAACTCATTATTTCGCCAAGCATTAACCTTGTCCATCTTTGCAGGCTCCACTTTAATATCTGCTCCACCCCATGTCACCATACTGCTTTGACCGGGCTTCAGGGTAT
Source organism: Sphingobacterium nematocida (assembly GCF_900168125.1). GTDB lineage: Bacteria > Bacteroidota > Bacteroidia > Sphingobacteriales > Sphingobacteriaceae > Sphingobacterium > Sphingobacterium nematocida. Next base: position 73,468 of record NZ_FUZF01000006.1, on the reverse strand, counting down.
AAGCGCTGGTATTTGTAGCTACTTCTACACTCCCCTCCATCAGGGTTGTTGTAGTTCTATTTTCGCGATATGCTTTGACATTAAAATGAGTTCCTAGAACACGGATCCGCTGATCATCAGAAGCAACAACAAAAGGTTTTTCTTTGTTCTTCGCTACTTCAAAGTATGCCTCTCCTTCTAAATCTACCTTACGTACACCTCCTATAAAATTAACATCATAGGTTAATTTTGAACCTGCATTGAGCCAAACCTTAGTACCGTCTGTAAGCAATAATGTCCCCGTCTTTCCTGCAGGTACCTGGACAGTCTGAATCATTGGCTCTTTCGTTTCCTGAAGCTTTTTTATTTCGAAAAATGAATCACCATCCTGTTTTTCTACAGTTGCATAGCGGGACTCTGTACCATCCGAAAGATCGATCACCTCTCCATTTGGCAACGTCAAGGTAACCACATCGGATGATAGTGACTTCTCTTCTCCCTTTGTTGACGCTAGCTCCACCTTATCGGTAGCAGGTAATAATTCCATCGCTATACGTTTGTAACCGATGTAGAATATCAATAATGCAGCAGCTGCTGCTACCCAACGCCAGTATGTTGCTAAAGAACGAATTTTAGGTTGCTGTGTTTCTCCAAAAATCAGGGCTTCTACAATAGGATATTGATCTTGAGACTGTACATATAAATCTTCAATATGATCTGCATTCTGCAGCTCGGCTTCGAACACTTCGTCGATATAGTTTTCTAATTCCGCACGAAAAGTCTCTTCCGAAAATGTAGCAACCAACCAAGCAGCCTGCTCCGGGGTACATTTCCCCGCTAAGTACTGTTCAAAAACATGTTTCTTATCGTACATAACTTTAGTTCTTTAGTGCTGCGCTCTTCGGCTATTTATCTATATACGGAGAGGGGCAGCAAAGTCTATGCTCTAAAAAATATTTTTTTAGAAAAAAATTAAATAAATGCCATCTCTTATACAACGAGTAGGCTTACTGGATGGAAGACAAAGGGATTGAGCGAGATACTACGTGTCGAAAAAACCTAAAAGCACAATTAACAGGGTAAATAGCTTTTCACCCAGTTCACTTTTCAAAAAGCGCATCGCTTTGGCCATGTGATCCTTTACGGTGCCAATGGATACTCCGTAGGCCGCTGCAGCTTCTTCATAACTCTTGCCTTGAAATTTACAGAACAGAAAAATCTCCTTACGTTTGGAAGGAAGTCTATCAATTGCAGTGGAAAGTGCTTCTGACATTTGCTCTATTGCATCATTAGGGTCTTCCATTTCATAATACAGCGTAGCCTGTGTCAATAAGGCTTTACGCACCGACTCATTAGAGGCAGATTTACGGAAATAATCGACGACAAGATTGCGAGCAATGGTGTGCAACAACGGCCAAACGCCCTGTTCTCGCTGTATCTTATGGCGAATATCCCATAACCGGACAAATGTTATCTGATGGATTTCTAAAACACTGTCCTCGTCAGGGAGCAAGTGATTCAATTTATGTAGTAAAGTAGGCGAATGTAATTCGTATAGCTTAGAAAACGCTGCCCGATCCCCCTCTATTAAAAGGGAAATCCACTTGCCTTCACCAAATTCTTCCTTTTCCAAGCAGCTTTGCGTTTAAAGAAACAAAATTATAACTTTTTTATTAATAACGATTTTATAATTGCGGTGACGAGAAGCATTGGGTTGATATATTTAAAAGAAGGATTAAATTATTCTATTTGTCCCTGCCGGGATAGGGCCTTCTTTATTTTTCATATTTCATTTGTCTTTTTAAAGGTATTCAAGAGCCACTTCGTGGGTTTTCTTGATGAATAAAGAAGCAAACAAATCAAGGCTTGGGTATTGTTACGCTAAAAACAGTCCGCAGTCCGGAATGTATTTGAGTCGTTACATTTCTTAAATCCATTCTTGTCGGACTTCTTCTGTTTTCTTAACGCTACAACACCCTAGGCCGTATATTTTCACTTTATGCTAATTTAACGTTTGTTATACCTAACACAAGCCGCAAAATTACTGACTTCATGGTAGTTTCTTTCACTATCCCAAAAGCGGCCTTAGCTTATTTGGCTGTGAAAGTAGGTATGGTGTATTACAATCCTTACATATTGCATTATCTCCAGCAGATTCCAGTCCTTGTGTGGGATTTGAGCGTAGGAGACCTAGGAACTGCGCTTACACCATAGCGTTACTGAAACAACAAATAAGATACAGCCTTGATTTTTGGTTACTTTTTATCAAGAAAAGGTAACATGCCTTGCGCCGGCATAGAGGCGCATAAAATCCTTCTTTAAATTTTGACCTTATCAAACTACTGCGATGGTAATGGAATAATCTTCAACTCCGTTGGTAGACCGAGCCTCTTTCTTAGCGCATGCATAAACTTATCTCCGGGATCGCGCTTTTGGGTTATATAGGTCGGATTACTTTCCTTCCACCACAGTGTTTTTTTGAATGCCTGATATTCGTGATGCCCTATGACATATTCAATAGGATACTTCTTTCGTAAGTAAGCGATGAGCTTGGTATTCGCTTCGAGTTGCTTCTCGGTCAAGGGATTTCTGGGAGTTCCAATATTCTCGATACCAATAGCACAATAGTTGAGTCCGATGGTATGTCGGGCAAATTGATCTTCGGCCAATAGTTGGTATATACGACCATCTCTCCCGATGACATACTGCGCCGAAACATTTAAGGCACTTGCGGTCTGCAAATCTCTTCTACCCGGAAGAAATATAGGGTCAAAAGTCTTGATGGTAGCACCCACACTCATATTTTCAGTGTAGTGCACCACAACTACACGAGGTTCGATCAGTGCTGTATCCGTATGGATACCATGCCTTTTCAACAGGTACTCCAACGAAAGTCGCTCGCGGTCAGCATCCCACTGTATGGGGCGCTTAATGATAGTAGGCTTGGTCTGTGCTGATAGTACAAGTATACTACCGAAGACCAAGCCTACAATTGTTATTATTTTCCTTGAAAGTATCTTATTTTTAAAATTGCAAGTTACTCCCATGTATAGTTTTTTTTTCTAAAAGTGTTTGTTCTTTAAGGACATCAAGAACTTTTTTCATCACAGTGTTCTTTATCGTAGGCATTCAAGAGCTCACCCACTACAATCGGGTTCGGTTCATGCCTGTTTGTGATCCAAAGGAATCATGAAAGTTTTGTCTAATGCTTTTTCTAGTTGTGCTGTACACTTTTAGCGATATACTCACTTTCATTACCTAGACGGTCAATGGCACGTACCGCGACATCATACAATGTCTTGCCATCCTTTTGTCTAGGTAACTCTAAAGAAGTAATAGTAGGATCGATAATATCAGTCGTCCATAGGTCGCCGTATCTCGTATACATTACCCAGAGTGCTACCTGATCAGGCTGCTTATGCAACCACTTTGCAAATACCGTGTTTTTTTGATTGGTCAACAGTAATGTAGGACGCAACAAAGGGTTCGCATTCAACCAAGGACTCCTTGGAATCAGCGCCTTTTCTTTGTAAACGCCATTTTTCAATGCAGGCAACATAGCCGGATTTTTCGTCAACCCCGCAATGCTCCAGTGGACGGTACCTGGACTATTAGGCACAATATCACGGGATGCTGCGACTTGGTTTACAATCTCTTTTGTTTTATCAGCAGCCCTTACTTCGACCGTATTTAGCCCCGGCCACAAGTGTCTATTGTATTTATTTTCAGACTGCCACCATTTTAACAACGCTGTAAAGCTTTGTTTTGGAGGATCTATAGGCCAGTAAAGTTGTGGTGTAAAATAATCAATCCAACCTTCGTTAAGCCACAATTTGGCATCTGCGTACAATTCGTCATACTGTGAAGATCCTGTAACTCCTGATGGATAACCTGGCTTCCAGATACCAAAGGGGCTTAGACCAAACTTGACAAAGTTCTTCTCTGCTTTAATTTCTTCATAAATACGTTTGATAAAACGGTTGACATTATCTCTACGCCAATCTCCACGTGACAATTTCCCGCCAGTATCTCTATACGCATTCCATGTTTTATTGTCTGGAAAATCGGCTCCGCCATTGTATTCTGCATAAGGATAAAAATAATCATCAAAGTGAATACCGTCGATATCATAGCGTTTTACGATATCATTTACTACGCGAGCAGCGTGGTCTTGCGTCCGTTGATCAGCAGGGTCAAACCAGTACATACCATTCCGTAATCTGACTACATTATCCGGTGTGCGTTTTACCATAGACTCGGATGTCACGACACCACCATTGGAGTGATGTGCGCGATAAGGATTCAACCATACATGTAGTTCAAGACCACGTTTGTGAGCTTCTTGCACCCAAAAATCTAACGGGTCGTAGTAGGGTTCAGGTCTTTTGCCGATCTCTCCTGTAAGAAAGTAAGACCAAGGTTCAAATTGACTATTGTACATTGCATCTGCTGATGGACGGGCCTGAAAGATAACTGCATTAAAGTTATTTTCCTTCAACATATCCAATAAAGCTATCGCTTCCTGCTTTTGCTGTTCGGTAGTTAGATTACGTTTCGAAGGCCAGTTGATATTAGCCACGGTAGCAACCCATGCAGCGCGAAATTCGCGTGCCACTGGAGGTAAATCTACAATTAAAGATTCTTCCTTTTCGACCTTTACAGGAGGAGCCATCTCTGCTGATTTTGCAACCAAAGCACCTTTTGTCTCTTTTTTAGGGGTATCCTTCTGAACGACTGCAGGTACCTGTGGAGTAGACACTTCGGTTTGCGCCTTCGTTGATTTTTGTTCTTTCTTATTCTTGCGGGAAGCACAAGAAAGCATAAAAACCGAAATTAATAATGCTGCAACAAGTGCGCTTTTAAACGGGTTTAAACTCATAGTATGCAAAACTACACTTTCTCTCCTTCAAAGTAAACCTTTTTCACATTAAAGTCCCTATCAAATACCAAAACGTTTGCGCTGGCTCCTGCCTTCAAATGTCCGATATCGTTACGATCGATTAATCGCGCCGGATAAATCGTAGCCATACGAATAGCCTCCTCGAGCGGTATTCCCACCTTTTCGACACAATTGCGAATAGCCGCTAACATCGTTAGTGCAGATCCACTCAACGTACCATCCGGCAGTATGTAGTGATCTCCATGAAGTTCATGGTGATAAATATCTTTCGAACAGTCCGTGACAGCATCGGTAATTAAGAATAGGCGTTCGCCCATGACTTGTTTGGCTAACTTAACAGCTTCAAAGTCTACATGAACACCATCTACGATCACGGAAGCACAGGTCGTATGGTGATTAAAAACAGCTCCTGGCAATCCAACCTCCCGATGATGTAATGGAGACATTGCGTTCCACAAATGTGTCACAGTCGCTATGCCTTTATCAAAGGAAGCTGTAGCCTCTTCAAATGTAGCATCACTATGCCCTGCGCTAATCAATATCTCTTTAGACCGGAGGTAAGTCAAGCACTCATCTTCCAGTAGTTCTGGCGCAACAGTAATCATGCCTACCGTATCAGCAGCATCAGCCAACAAATCATCTAATATTGCGACATCTGCTTTTAAAATAAGTTCGGCAGGGTGTGCGCCGCGCTTTTTCGGATTCAGAAATGGCCCTTCTAAATGTAACCCAAGCGTATTACGAGGATTAACAGTTTTGTATACCCGTATTGCTTCTTTAAAAACAGCTATCTCATTCGTAGCTAATGTTAGGTAAAACGAAGTACACCCCTGCCCGAGTAACGTATTCTGTATATGTAGCAACGATTCGACACTAAGGTCAGCAGAGTACAAGCTCCCTCCTGCACCATAGATCTGTAAATCGATTAAACCCGGGCAAATATTACCGCCCTCGGCATCCACAGGTTCAAAACCAGCTGGAATTTGATCTACAGGTACTGTTCCTAATAATTTACCTTCTGAAATTAATAATGCACCATCACTTATAATATCATATTCGGAATAAATAGTTCCGTTGTATAAAGCTATTTTGCTGTTCATATCGCAAGATATAAAAAAAAGAAGGTTTATGCTGAACACATTTGTTGTCGCTCTAGCCGCGACAGGGCTCATACTTTTTTTCCGCAAAAAAGTATGCAAAAACCGGAACGAAGTGTAGCTCAGCGAAGCTAAACTCGTCACTGTGCCGTATTGCCACAAAGCCTTTCCATTCCTGCTATTGGCAATCCGCCAAGGTGACCTTATCTAAAGTGGTAGCCAATGCAAACAGCATATTTTCTAATCCTGACTACTTTCACGACCAAATAAGCTAAGGCCGTTTTGAAGCCAGTCGATAGAATAGAGTAAGCAGTAATCAATAAGAAATACCTAAAAAAACGACCTTGTAGCATATGAAATCTAAGGCCGTAAAGTTATCACACTGACCATCGTGCATATTGCAGTAATCAAGGATTTCCAGTCGATGGGCTGGACTGTCGTGGTGGCGACCTTGGAAACCGCCTTGATAGCTTTACGTGCTGTGATGAACATAGGCTACACAGTCTTGATTTTTTTTGCTTCGTTTTTTTGGTCAAGCAAAAAAATGAAGGTTCTGTCCTGACAAGGACAAATGTGACTACATTAAACCTTCCTTAAATTTTGACCATATCAATTTACTCCCGGTGTTTAGAAGAAACATTCGAAATATCTCCTCTACAAAGGTCTAAATGGATAAGGAGAGCTACAAAATTCACTTTTATATTACGACGCAATTATATTGCGTGTAAAACCAAATTTATGTAGGTTTGTAACTTCTTTGCACACACAAACCTCACACTATGGAGCAGCCAAAACAACATACCAACGGGAGCATAAAAGCCATGCGTATCATCAACATTATTGCTATTTCGGTGTTTGTTTTGGGTATCCTTTATAAAATATTTATAGCTAAGTAATATGTCACAAAAAGAAATTTTCAACACCGAAAAGGCTCCTGCAGCCATAGGACCGTACAACCAAGCAATCAAAGCAGACAAAACTTTATACGTATCCGGTCAGGTACCATTCAACCCAGAGACGATGGAGTTGATAACCACTGGTATTGCGGATGAAGCGCATCAAGTACTAAAAAACGTAGGTGCCATCTTGACCCACGCAGGGTATGATTTCAAAGATGTCGTAAAAGCGACTATCTTCCTGTCCAGTATGGATGACTTTGCTACGGTAAACGAGGTGTATGCCCAGTATTTCAGCGAAAATCAACCTGCTCGCGAGTGTGTAGCCGTAAAGACATTGCCACGCAATGTTAATGTAGAGATATCAGTAATCGCCTGGAAAGGGTAATCAAAAGAATATTTTTTTCTTTGAGGGGGGTAACAATGTTATCCCCCTCTTTATATACCTATGAAAATCATTTAACAAATAAACTTTATAGGTATGAAAACGACAACTACTTTCAAATTATCAGCACTTCTTCTATGTGCTACTCTATTTACCACTTCATGCAAGGACAATAGCGCTTATGATGAAATGGCGGGTCCTTCAGCAGCTAGCTTCAAGGACATGCGGGCCAAAACACTTACGGACCTGACACAGAAAAAGGATTTTAAAATAGAAGACGGAATCACATTTACTTCATCCAAAGGAGCCAAACTTCAGATTCAGCCAAACTGTCTTCGCCTTCAAAACGGATCTCCGGCAACTGGTAACGCGACGCTATCCTTTATCGAAATATATGATCGAGGGAACATGGTTATGGCCAACAAACCTGTAATGGGTATAAATGGTATAGGTAAAAAAGAACCATTAATTACGGGCGGACAGTACAATATCAAAATCATGCAGGGGGATCAAGAATTAAAATCGGGCTGTATGTTTAATGTATCGATCCCAGCTTCGAATACCGGAACTTTGGATGCAGCCATGAAGTTGTGGAATGGCAATATCGACCAGGACGGCAATCTTGCATGGGAAGAGGTAAAAGGTCAAGGCAAAGAGGCTGGTATGAATATCAATACCGACATGGCATCCTATAGCATATGGGGCACTGAATTTGGATGGACTAATGTAGACCGATTCGCCTCATTCCCTGATCCCAAAACACAGATTAAAGTCAAAGTACCTGCCGGATACAACAAGGACAATGCCGCTATTTACCTCGCTTACCAGGACCAACCTAACCTGTTGGCACAGTTGGACACCTATGATAAAGTAGATCATTTCTTTTCAGAACACTATGGCTTCGTGCCAGTAGGCATGACCATGCATGTGATTTTTGTATCAGAGAGCAATGGAGCTGTCGCCCATAGCATCAAGCAAGTAACGGTAGCGGCCAATTCGGTGATCACCTTCACGGAGCAGGAGCTTTCTGTAGGTAGCAAAGCTCAAGTACAGGATAAAATAAACAAATTAAAATAGACCATTCCACCCCTTATATATAATCTTTCGACTAACTTTTGTAAATTAGCCATTCTTAGGAATGGCTAATTTATCTTTAATAACTCCGATAGAATACCTCAAGGGGGTAGGACCGCAGAAAGCGGATATCCTGAAAAAAGAGCTACAGATCTTTACAATTGCAGATCTAGTTCAGACCTATCCTTTTCGCTATATCGACCGTACCCAATTCCACAAAGTACGTCAAGTACATACAGACCTGATCGGTGCACAGGTATTAGGCCGACTGGTCTCCCTTCAGGAACTTGGTGAACGCAGAGGTAAACGGCTCGTAGGGCAGTTTAGGGATGAAACGGGAACAATGGAGCTAGTCTGGTTTCAAAGTATCCCCTTCCTGAAGAAGAGCCTTAAAGTAGGATCTCCGTACATCGCCTATGGCAAACCAACGGAATTCAACGGTACTATTTCCATTACACATCCAGAAATGGAGCTTTACAGCGCTACGGAAAAGAAAATAGGTAACATGACCATGCAGCCGGTATATTCTTCTACGGAGAAACTAAAAAAATTCAACCTAGACACCAAAGGTATACAGCGGCTACAACAATCTGCTTTAGAGACAATATTTTCGAGTATAGAAGAGACCCTACCCGACTATATCCTTCATGAACAGAAGTTGATCGGACGCAAAGAAGCGCTCTTAAATATACATTTTCCGCAACAGGTAGCAGAGCTCAATGCCGCAATACGCAGGTTGAAATTTGAAGAGCTATTTTTTATACAACTGCGGCTTCTGCGCAACAAACAACTCAATACCCAGAAATTCAAGGGGCACCGTTTTGACAAAGTCGGCGATAAGTTCAATCGCTTTTTTAACGAGCGCCTTCCATTTCCTCTGACAAATGCTCAAAAACGGGTATTGAAAGAAATCCGTTTGGACAGCAATACTGGAGCACAGATGAACCGTCTTGTACAAGGTGATGTAGGCTCGGGCAAAACAGTCGTGGCCCTAATGAGCATGTTGCTGGCTATTGACAATGGATATCAGGCTTGTATGATGGCCCCGACAGAGATATTAGCGACCCAGCATTACAATGGCCTGAAGGAACTGTTAGGCGAGGATATCTGCTCGGTTAAGCTTCTTACAGGCTCGACCAGTACCAAAAACCGTAAAATCATTCATCAGGAACTAGAAGAAGGCACCCTAGATATTCTTATTGGTACTCATGCCTTGATTGAGGACAAGGTAAAATTTAAAAATATAGGCTTTGTTGTAATCGATGAGCAGCACCGTTTCGGTGTAGAACAGCGCGCCAAACTATGGCGGAAGAACACCATACCGCCACACATGCTAGTCATGACTGCGACACCGATCCCACGTACACTCGCCATGACACTTTATGGCGATTTAGACATCTCCATCATCGACGAATTGCCTGCTGGGCGTAAACCTATCAAAACCGTGCACTTTTTCGAGAATCAACGGCTACGTGTTTTTGGTTTTATTCGAGAAGAAATCACCAAGGGAAGACAAGTATATATTGTCTACCCACTGATCAAAGAAAGTGAAAAGATGGATCTTCTCTACCTCGAAGCTGGCCTTGAAGGTCTTTCCAGAGAGTTTCCTCTACCCCAATATCGAATCAGTATCGTCCACGGCAAGATGCCTGTCAAGGACAAGGATTTCGAGATGCAACGTTTTATTAAGGGCGAGACACAGATCATGGTCGCTACCACAGTGATCGAAGTGGGTGTCAATGTACCCAATGCCTCGGTTATGGTTATCGAGAACTCGGAACGTTTTGGTTTATCCCAGCTTCACCAGCTCAGAGGCAGGGTAGGTCGAGGTGCTGAGCAATCTTTCTGTATCCTGATGTCGGGCAGCAAACTGAGTAAAGAAGGACGCAAACGGCTAGACACGATGGTACGTACAAATGACGGTTTTGAAATCGCAGAAGTGGATCTCGAGCTACGTGGCCCTGGAGATCTTTCTGGAACACAACAATCGGGCGTACTGGAAATGCGGATCGCAGATCTGGCCAAGGACCAAGCTTTGCTAACGAATGCCCGCAACATGGTGATCGCCCTCTTCAAACAAGATCCGCAGCTGGCAGACCCTCGCAACCACCTCTTAGTTAACTACCTCAACCAACGAAGTCCTGGAATTTCTTGGGATAAGATTTCTTAAGCGACTGCTTCGGGGTTTTAATTCAAAAACATTTATCTTTGTTTTCTTGTTCTCTACTATAGTAGTCCGTGGGACAAGTGATAAAAGACATATATGGGAAAAACTAAGATATACGACACCGCGATAAAACAAGAAACCGTTATTCTGGTATCGGTCATTACACCCGAAGTTTCAGAAGCTACAGCACTGGAGTACCTGGACGAGCTCCGTTTTCTTGTAGAGACAGCCGGGGGCGATACTAAGCGAGTTTTCACGCAAAAGATGGCCAAGCCAGAACATGCTACTTTTGTAGGAACAGGAAAACTACAAGAAATCAAGGAATACGTTGAGGCTGAGGATATTGATATGATTGTTTTCGATGACGAACTATCGCCATCCCAACTTCGTAATATAGAGAAAGAATTACAGCGCAAGGTCTTGGATCGTTCAAGTTTGATTTTGGATATATTTGCAAAGCATGCGCAGACCGCCCAAGCGAAGACACAGGTGGAGCTAGCGCAGCTACAGTACCTTCTACCTCGCCTTACACGATTATGGACCCACTTGGAGCGACAACGTGGTGGTATCGGTATGCGTGGGCCGGGAGAGTCTCAGATCGAAACCGATAGACGGATTATCCTGAACAAGATTTCCTTGTTAAAAGAGCGGTTAAAAGTAATCGATAAACAAAACGAAACCCAACGTAAAAATCGTGGGGAGATGATACGTGTGGCCTTGGTTGGTTACACCAACGTGGGTAAATCGACTATCCTCAACATGATATCCAAAGCCGATGTACTGATCGAAAACAAATTATTCGCAACGCTCGATACCACAGTACGCAAAGTTGTTATCGACAACCTGCCCTTTTTGTTGTCTGACACGGTAGGATTTATCCGAAAACTGCCCCACCATCTAGTCGAGTCTTTTAAGTCGACATTGGATGAGGTACGCGAAGCCGATGTATTGATCCATGTGGTAGACATATCGCATCCAGATTTTGAGCACCATATTATTGCTGTCAATGAAACACTCAAGGATATCAACGCGCTGGACAAACCGACTATAACAGTATTCAATAAGATCGATCTGTTCAAGCCTGCAGTAGAATTTGATGAAAACGGCGAAGAAATAAAAGTAACATTGGACGATTTCAGGAATTCTTGGATGGCCAAAAATTCAGATCCAGCGATTTTCCTGTCGGCGACCAACAAAACAAATATTGAAGAATTTAAAGCCAAGCTGTACGAAGTAATTTCTGATCTGCACAACAAAAGGTATCCTTATAATAATTTGTTGTATTAGGTGAAGGGAGTGATGAACAAACAAGTAAAATTCACCGACTGGGGCTTGGTCGACTACCAAGAGGCTTGGGATAGGCAAGAAAAAATATTTGCGGAGACCTTGGCTGTTAAACATGATAATCGCGTCAATGAGACCAGCCATGCTACCCCGAATCATCTTATATTCACCGAGCACCCACATGTCTACACCCTAGGCAAAAGTGGTCATCCCGAATATTTGCTTTTAGATGAAGAAGGATTAAAAGAAAAAGATGCTACGTTCTACAAAATCAATCGCGGGGGCGACATTACTTACCATGGTCCAGGGCAGATTGTAGGCTATCCGATATTAGATCTCGACAATTTCTTTACCGACATCCACCTCTACCTGCGCACATTAGAAGAAGCCATCATATTGACCTTAGCCGATTACGGCATACAAGCTGGCCGTTATGATGGTTTTACAGGCGTATGGCTCGATGCTGATAATGATAAAGCCCGGAAGATCTGTGCGATGGGGGTGCGTGCCTCCCGTTGGGTGACAATGCATGGTTTTGCTTTCAATGTCAATGTGGATCTCGGTTACTTCGGCAACATTATCCCTTGTGGTATTGACGACAAAGATGTTACTTCTATGGAACGAGAGCTTGGCTATAAACTTGATATAAATGAGGTCAAAGAAAAGCTAAAAAGACATATTGCAGCACTGTTCCATATGGAACTGAAAGATTAATAAATAAATAAAGGCACCTAATTAGGTGCCTTTATTTATTAAATCATTATTCCAGTGTCGGATTGAATGTACCTCCCCAATCTTTATTCTGCAACAATTTCGGATTTTTATCTATTGACGACTGCGAAATAGGGAAAAAGTAATACGTATCTGGTACAATATTTACCTTTGCCCCCGTATTTGGTACCTGTCGTACGCTATACTTAAACTGATTTTCTTTCAATTGATACGTCTTTGCCAGATTAGCAGCAGCAGTCAGATCCATCTCAGAACCGTCTGGATTAACAGCAATCGCCTCCACGCCAAATTTCGTTTTATTATTCAACTGGTCCAAGCGTCTCATTCTTCTCAAGTCCCAAAAACGGTGACCTTCAAACGAGAATTCGATATTTCTTTCGGCTAATATAGCATCTCTAAGGCTTGCTTTATCTGTCGCCTTGATACCATACGTACCATCAACACCAGCTTCAATTCCTGCACGGACACGGATTTCTTTCAAAATCCCCATCGCAGTATTAAAATCACCTGTCTCGTTGGCAGTCTCTGCATAATTCAACATAACTTCAGCAAATCGCATAACAATATAATCGACATCATACTGTGTCTGTACCTCAGTTTGCTTGAGTGACAGTTTCGAATTTTTTAAGATAAAGAAACCACTATATCTATTCAGATTCTCTGAAGGGGTATTCGCTTTAGGATTTACGCCAAAATCATCCAAAGCCGTTGCCACTCCTACTCCTGTATATTGTCTTTTACCGACTTTGCCCGAGACCTCATAAATCTTCCCATTCCACACTATAGATTTGTCAAAACGGGGATCTCTATTTTCCCAATAGGACTGTAAAAACTGATCGTCTGTTTTGAAATAAATACTTGTCGGATCGTTATAGAGTTTACCATCTTTCATAGGAAAGGCTTTCACAAACTCCCATGATGGAACGGCCGCGGCAGGACCGCGACTTTCAGAGCCAGGGCGTACACCATTATCCCAATTGGCCACTTTATTAGGGTATTGATTAATTACCACAAATACCGCTTCGGCACCTTTTTCCTGCAAAGCAATATTTTGATATTCGGCCGTCAATCCATATCCATTTGCCTTGAGCTGATCATAAGCTGCTTTATTTGCTGTATGTGCCTCTGCCCAGTAGGCATTCCCAAATGGATTACTCGGATTAAATTGTGGCGAAGCCTTGTAGAGTAACACCTTTGCCTTAAAAGCTACAGCATAGTTGCCATCGATCTTCCCGTAATCCGAACTACTTTTAAGAATAGTCTCTGGCAACAAGGATATCGCATCATTTAGATCCTTTATCATCAGATCAAAACACTCCTTGGTACTGTTTCGAGTAACCTGCAAATCAGCACTGGTCAAAGCCTGAGGCACTGTAATATACGGAACTCCACCGTGGTGCTTAACCATGTTGAAATACATATAGGCTCGCATAAAAAGTAGCTGACCCAATGCATTATCCTTCGTCTCTTTGACTAGCCCTGTACTTTCATTGATTTTTTGAATAGCGGTATTGATCTGACGTATCCTTGTATAGTCCCATGCTTTATAAGAGGTACTATTTACCGTCACCGCATCCAGCGGAAAGGTGATCCCGATTAACTGCTCGGAGTTATTATCTAAGGACACCTCCCAGTTCCCAAAAAGCTGATAGAGATTCGCTAAGTAAGCGTTGACAAGATTAGGATCATTCCATACCTTATCTTCATCTAAGGAATTCAAATCATCAATATTGAGCACGTTTTTACAGGACGTGGTAATTAGAACCGACGCTATAACCATATAAAATATCTTCTTCATTGTCGTGCACATTTAAAATTTAACATCAATACCTACCGCATAAGTTTTCATCACCGGATACGAGTCGTACATCTTCTGCTCCGGATCATGGAATTCGGTCATTTTGGAGAATACGAACATATTCGTGCCATTAAAGAAAACGTTAACCCCTTTAATCTTCATACGATCAGTCACCCTCAAAGGCAAGCTGTACGAGATATTGAGATCCCGAAGGCGTAAATAAGCTCCATTACGAATCCAGAAAGAAGATGCTTCAGTCCCAGATTCGGCCCAGTTGGCACCTACGACCCTTGGGTACTTAGCTCCCGGATTTTCAGCGGTCCACACATCGTCTGCCCATATTGGATAGTACGGTCGAAACCCGCCACCATGTTGCCGGATACCTGGTCCATCTAGGTTACTAATGATACGATCATAAGCCAATACACCTTGGAAGAGTGCAGAAACTGAAATACCTTTCCAAGAACCGTTCAAACCGAAACCGTAATTGATCCGCGGTGTATTATTATCGGACAATAACACCATGTCATTGCCGTCAATCTTCCCATCCGGTCCATCCGAATAGTTCACCCCGCGTTGATCTTTATATAAAATCATTCCCAAATAAGGATCCCGTCCATAGGTTTTAAATCCTTTACTTTTGAGCGCGTCAAGTTGCTCTTGGGTACGGACTAGATCTATAGCCTCAAGACCAACAATCCTATTTTCCGGTCTACCTACCCTAGATCTAAAATTTTGGGCTCCCCCTGCGGCATAGGCAGGTTCTTCATCATAGATATCCCATTTGTCCTTTGCATATCCCATATTAGCGCTGATGCCATAGGATACCTCTCCGATACGGTCATTCCAATTCAAAGAAAACTCGCCTCCTCTATAACTTCGGGCGGCATAGTTCTCCGGAGCCAGCTCACGCCCATAGGTATCAGGTAAAGTATTTTGTTTACGCCCTAGAATATCAGTTTCCTTTCGCACAAAGCCATCCAAAGAACCACTCAATCTACTATTTAGCATAGCAAAGTCAATTCCTACGTTATAACTTTTGGAAGTAGTCCACGTTAGGTTTTGTGTAGGATTATTTCCATAGGCGATGCCATTATAATAACGGTCCCCAAAAATAGAACCTCCATTCGGCGTATACTTTTCTCGGTATAAAAACTGTCCGATGCGTTCGGCACTTACATTCAGATCATTACCTGTCGAACCATAAGAAGCACGAAGTTTGAAGTCATTTATAGTATTTTTTAAGTTGGTAAAGAAACTTTCCTCAGATATCCGCCAGGCAGCAGACATAGAAGGAAAAAATCCCCACCGCTTGTCATTGGGAAATAATGGCGATCCATCATAGCGGAAAGAGAACTCAGCGATATAGCGATCGGCATAATTGTAGTTAGCACGTCCGATCACTCCTCTTCGAGAGTCAACGGCCTCTCTGGCTGTCGTCGATCTAAAATTGCGGTCTGTTGGATAGATAAACATCTGATCTAGACTCACAATAGGATTCTCCGCACGAGAGTTAATGAAAGTCCCGCCCGCCTTAAACTGTTCGTAAACCAAGACGGCATCCACTGCGTGTTTATTAAATTTACGGCTATAATTCAAGAACCAGTTGACCTGATATTGCCAGGTCCTTTCCGGAAAATAATCCATAAATGGTTGTGCCTGGCTAAAGGTAAACACATTGATTTTATCTTCCGAAGGAGGTGCAGGGATAAACCTATTACCATTCGGGTCTAAGGAGGTGAAAGTATAGTTTTTTTGAAAAGTCATAAATCGCTTTTTCATATAATCCTGAGCGACATACGAACCTACAACCTTAGTCGAGAGTCCTTCTACCAGCTTATCTAATTTGTAGTTCAATGTAAGAATTGGATTTACCTCTCTTACCTTACGATTCACATACCGATTTCCGATTACCTGATCGATAACATTCCATGCTTGCCAAGAGCCCATAGGGGTCTGGACAGGATACGCTGTTGGGGTATCACTTGGAGAGCCGTCTGCATTTAGATAAAATGGATACATCTTAGGCCAATTAAAGGTAACCCGGTAAAAATCAGCCACATCAAAATCATCATCATTAGCCGAAGTACTAAAAGGCCAAAAGAAACGCTCTGAGTTTGTCTGGTTCATTGCAATATTTACATCAACGCTAAAATCATCAGATAATTGGGCGCTAACGTTGCTCCGTAAATTAAACTTTTCGTGTTCTAGTGTCTTGTATGAACCTAATTCTTTACGATAACTTACCAGATTATAATAGGTGATCTTATCCCCTCCGCCTGTCACTGAAATAGATTGACGATGACTGAAAGGATTGCGCCAGATGACATCATTGACGCTATATTTTTTATCCAGAAAATAGTCAAACTCCTCCTTACCGTTCGGAGCGACAAAAGGATTCTTACGATCACCTTGCTCCCAATTAAACTGAGCAACACGATTCTGATAAGTCAGTTCGTCCGCCGCAGTTGTTATATCTGCGAGTAAAGTCTGTGTAGGTGTGTTAAAGTTGTAGCTACTTTGCACATTAAATACCGGGGCCTGGTTAACTCCTTTTTTAGTCGTTACGACCACCACACCATTCCCTGCCCTTGTTCCATACACCGCAGCTGTAGCAGCGTCTTTCAGAAAACTCATTTGATCTACCTCATTGGCTTCTAGCGCATCAAAAGCCGCTTTATCACGAACTATTCCATCGATGACATATAGAGGTTCGGCAAAACTTCCCCGTATCCGTAAACTAGATGAAGCTCCTGCCATCCCTGAGGTATTGGTCACATTGACACCAGGCGCACGTCCCGCCAATGTGTTAGAGAGATTAGATGGCGCAATATTTTTTAGTTGATCGGCATTTACAGAGCTTATGGGTCCAGTTAGGTTGGCCTTCCGTTGTTTACCATAACCAACTACAACCACCTCATCCAATGCATCAACCTCTTCCTGCAAAATAATCTGCAGCCCTTCTAGCTTGTCGACCGTCACCACCTGGGTTTTAAACCCAAAGTATCTTACTTCTAGTACATCACCGAGCTTGCCGACGACCGAAAAACTACCTTCTCCCGAAGAAGCTGTTGATCTCCCGCCTTTCACAGCGATAGTCGCGCCAGACACCGGATTGCCTTGACTGTCTACAATACGTCCAGAGATAGATTGTTGTCTCGCGGTATGAGCTATTGATCTTTCATCCCTTTTTATTACCACGGTATTATTATGGATTGTAAAAGTAAGATCACTGGTAGCGAACATCTTTTCCAGTGATTGATCCAAACTTTCGTCTTTGACAAGAATCGTTGTCCTTTCAGAAGCCAAAAGGCCGTGTTCATATACAAATCGTACCCCCGTTTGTTTTGAGATTGTACCCAAAACCTGTTCAACTTTTCCGTTTTTAACATTTAGTGTTATTTGACCGTTGGTCGTAGCGAAGCTGGCGAACATTGAGGTTACTAAAATTAAACCTGTCAATTTCATCTTAATCAGCGTTTTCAAAAGCCGAGCTTCCCGTTTGGTGAGGGACACGTCGGCTTTTGAATATTTTTTAATATTCATAAATTTGTAGAGAATTTAATGGTTTATAACAAATTTGAATTCATCATTAGCGGAGGTATGGCAGTACCTTCGCTTAGTTTATCTTTTGGTAGTGTAATTTATCTCATATATCTCCCTCCATTTCTTAGGTTTATTATAGTACAATTAGTTTATCTCCATCGATTATATATTGGTATCCTGTAAGATCTTTTAATACAGAACAGACCTTAGCGAGGGTAACATTACGTTCAATACTACCCGAATATCTTTTCTTCTCCACTTCTCTATCTATCTCTAATCGCACACCATACCAACGTTTTATTTCCGTAAGAATGGTTGTGATATCCTTATTATTGAAATTAAAGAAGCCTTCTTTTATCCCCAGCGCATCCTCCAAATGTGTAGAAACACCGGCGTGCAATTTTCCAGCAACTACATCCGCTTGGTAACCGGCCTCTATGATTCTTTCACTATCGGGTGTTATCAATTGTAGACGACCTTCTGTCAATAATACCTGTGGTTCTTCTTTATTATAATTTGTGACCGAGAATGCTGTTCCTAAAGCACGGATCTCTAGCCCATCAACTTCTACAATAAAGGGTCTGCTTGTATCCCGGGCAATCTCAAAAAAAGCCTCTCCCCTCAGTTTAACCTTACGTTCATGACTTGAAAATGTAGATAAATATTCAACCTCAGATTCGGGGCTGAGCCACACTTTTGATCCATCAAACAATACGATTGCGTACGAAGAACGAATGGGTGTAATAACCTTTTGTCTGCGGCTCATTTTGTTGGTTGAATCGGGAATTTTTCCCAAATCATCCGAACCAAGTTTTTTAAACAGTTTACCATCCACCTCGAAAATAGCTTGCTCATCATTGGGCAAAACATCATTTTTTTGTCCATACAGCTTATCCTCAATAATATAATCGGGTCGACCGCTTCTAACAAACCACAAAATCGCGAATAGCAAAACACAAATCACAGCGGCAGCAACAGCAGTGTAGATTCTCCACGAAGACCTAAAACCAATGGAAGTATCTGGATTTACCGGAGTGCTTACATTGAACCTTAACCATTCTTCATAGACATCTATCCTTCTAGGGTCGACAGGCGTTTCTACTTTTCCACTTTCGATTATATCCCGCAAATAGGTATGACCATTGGGGTATTTCTCCAATAAATGGGCTAATATGGCCTCTTGCTGAGGGTCTAGCTCTTGACCAGCAGCCAGCATAGATGCAAATTCTGCAAATACAATTTTATCGGTTTCTATCATAATTTATAACTAAGTAACTTGAAAATCACAAAAGGGTGAGCGTAAGTCTGCTTTGATTTCAATAAAATTTCAACAAACTGATTATTAGATAAATAAAATTCTAAAGAAAGTAATCAAGATTGGCATAAGCTTACTTTTCAATATCCGGAGCGCACGCTGTCGTTGGCTCTTAACCGTATTTAGGCTTATATTCAGTAATTTGGCAACCTCTTCATATTTTTTACCGTCAAAATAAATCAGTTTACAGATATGCTGACATTTATCAGGCAATGTCGAAAGCTGATGATGAAGTACACCAACCACCTCTGCTCGAATCAGATTGGTTAGCTGATCGACACTATCCTCCTCTTCCGCACGCAGTACAGTATGTACCTTCTCAGCAGTTGCTTCCCTTCTTTTATGATTTAAACATTGGTTTTTGACTGTAGTGTAAAGAAAGCTTTTGATGACTTGCTCAGGGCGAGCAAGAATATCTGCCCTATCGACCAGGATAACAAAGGCTTCTTGGACTATATCTTTAGCTATTTCTTCCGAATTGACAAACGGATACGCATAAACCGTCAATCGTACAAAATACTCTTTGAAAAGCGTTTCTATTCCCGTCATGCCCGCAATCAATTAAGAATCTCAAAATGAATCAAGAAGTGTCCTCAAGCCCGGCCAAATTATAAATTTTTTATCGGTTTCAGACACTTGATTATCAAATCGGTAACTAGATATTGAAAAAAAATATTAATCAAAGATAGATGTTTTGTCGATTAATTATTACTTAACAATAATAAACGGACTCAAAAGCAACAGGCACGCCGTTTTTAAAGGTGATCGCATAGAATCCGGCATCGCCATTGGCAATACGATAGTAGTGCGGATTGCCCGCCCAGTCTACCGAAAGAAGGTGTCCAAATTTAGTGATGAAGTCTAATTCGCTGTATCTGTTATCAATAATTTCCTTGCCCAACACCAGCGCTTGTTGATCTGCAAAAGTCATCGTATACACTGAGCCAACCATTTTATTTTTTGCTGGATAATTCTCTTCAAATGCTAGGATAAGATCTGCTGATTGGTAAAAATAGAGCGGCTCCCAGCCACACTCTGGCGAGTCGGGGATATCTTGCACTTTGCTGAGATTCAACGCGAGCGCTTGCTTGTCGGTCATCTTACCATCCCACAGTGATGTCCCCTTTATCAAAAAGTGCATATCGAGTTTTTTCAGCTCCTTTTCATATTTCTCATAGCCCAAATTTTGGAGCTGGGAAGCAAGTAGCAACTCAAAATCGATATCAACCTTAGGATTGCTTTGACCGGAACGCTCCCAAGATTCCTGATAATAACGGAGCGCCTGTAACATCTCATCTTTAGTACTGGACCATCCTATCTCACGAAGGCGGCCAACAGCATTCAATTCTTCGGCTATACCTTTGCCTTTTACCTCGAGGTAGGCTTTTAATAGTTGGTCATAAGTCAGTTCCATCCCTAGGTACTTGGCTTGTATATACTCAGGTTGCTCATGAAAATGATCACCTATATATACCCAACCATCCTTATACAAAGGATAGTAATCCAGCGAAGTATGTTCATTAAGACGCGCACGGCGTACGATCTTGCCCTCTGCAGAGGGTTGGTTGCGCACCCGTAGCTCGGCAGCCTGTACATACAGATGGGGGCCCTGCTGTCCTTCTGAACCACGGTAGAAATACTGGGCTGGTTCTCCTGCAGATCTTTTTGAGAACATCCTCGTAGCCAGGGGTTGCTTGACAATATAGCCAACATCTCCATTGCTAACTCTGATTTTATAATGTGTCCGTGTAGAGTCTAACACGGTAATAGATGCTTCTGTACAAAGCACCCCGATAACAGATAACTTATCCTCCGGTGAAGATAAAAGATGCTCCCAACGCGAAGTATACACCGGTCTCCATTCTTTGGTTTGTGCATTAACTAAAAACACAGATAGCATACATGCCATCAAACATACGCGCCAAAATCTTCTGCTCATATTGACTATCTAATACGCTATAACGAGTCTCCGACTCGTTACTTCTTCTTTTTCTTCTTCTTGCTATCTTTCCCCTTTTTCTCCAACTCTTCTACGCGCTTTGCCAATTGACGTAAGTGCAGTGACTGCTCTTCGATCAGCGCGCTCAATTCTTTGAAAGCATCGTACAATGCAAACTGTAACTCACTATCCGACAGAGGGGCCACATACCCCTTGGGAGCGGAGGGATTTTTTTCAACGGTTACAGGGGTTGGTGCCGCAGTAGGTTTAAGCATCTCCCCCTCTCCGAGCAATAGCCAAGAAGGGCTTAATTCTGGATATTTGGACAGTACTTTAAGCAGTGCGTCTGAACTCAAACCAGATTTCTTCTGCTCCCCTTTGAAATTAGCATAGGAAAGCCCTAGGTCTTTAAAAAACTCAATTTTACTCAATTTAGCATGCCCTGCTATCAACAGGATTCGTTCTTTGATAGTAAGTGATAGATTATCCATATAATTAGTCTTTTCTTAATAATGATATTTCGCGCTCTAGTAGCGCTAATTGCTTCTCCAAGGAGAAAATTGTCTTCTCTTGGGATTTGATGGTGACTTCTTGAGAGGATATAACACGCTGCATCGAGTGGATTACGGCATTGCTCACTCCTTCAAGTTCCGCATTTAAATACGTTTCGGCACGTTCTTCAATACTTGATGTATCACGGAACATCTCACCTTCCCCGACTATCAGCCAAGAAGGGCTAATATCTTTGTGAACAGATAAAATCATAGCCAAAGCATCAGAACTAAGTGCAGATTGCTTTTGAACTCCCTTAAAATTACCATAAGAAAGTCCTAACTCATTGAAAAAATCCAATTTATTAATTCCCTTCTCCTGCGCTATCTGAACTACACGATCTTTGATGTTATAAATTATTTTCTCTTTCATCTTGTTTAAGAAAAATATTTATCTTAAATTTGGTTAACAATTATAAAATAGTATCCCAAAACGGGATATCCGACCATTTGAACTTGTGAGTTCATTTATCCTACGCACAATTTACGATTACAGAACAAATGCAATGAAACCATTGTCGGTGCCGTAATGGTTTCTAGATTTTGTTCAACAATGCGACTATTAAGAAATCATATGAGCAGGCGGGTAAAACAATACGCCTTACTTATTTCGATCTTATGACAACTTACAAATCAATAATTATGATGAAAAATACGCAAAAGAAACTGAAAGCAAAACATTTTAGGTATTTAAGTAAGGAAAATATTGAAGATCCTAAAGGATTTCTATGCTTCTTTTTTGAAAGAATAGATCTAGAACTATGGCAAGAGAAGATATATGTCTTCTTATCTTCTGGTTCCGTCCAACAACGATACCCGATGTACGATCCGACATTTGTTCACCAAAATCTCGTAGAACAACTCGAGTATGCATTTGTCCTTTATCACAAATACGAATTAGCAATTGAAGCAAACCGATTTTTTGAATATCTATTTGAAAGACAATCACTAGAAAACTGGCTCGTACAACTTGATGACGTTCTTAGAAATCAAACAGATAAATATTATTATCTAGATGATGATAACTACAACCCCTATCTAATCAACTTGATTGAACTGACTCACTATTTAGCTAAATACCTTTATCTATATACAAACAATCAAGAAGGCTATTTTGACTACCCCTACTACATTTTGCCGGTTCATAAACTATACAATGAAGAGTTAATACCTAAAAACTATCATAACCGGATAGGAACAACGAAAGAATCCACCACAGATATCCCATTACCTTTTAATCCTAAACAAAAAGTAATTCCTCCCGAATGGTTAGCTCCAAGAAATTACTCGATAGAGGCTCTTAAAGAGTTTTTCGATCGAAATGATCTAAACGGATGGCGCAAGGATATTCGATATTGGTACGAGTCTGTACTAACCGAAAACCATTTTTGGTCGGCCTCAAATAGCAGCCACTTTTCAGGAGCAAATCTCGTCCACATCTATAGCTGCATATGTTCATTCTTAGAAATGTTCTTGAATCAACTATCGGAGCAAGAAGGGTCAAATTTCAATTTAGAAGATGATGCAACAGTCTCCATTTTCCCTGAAACAACCTCTATTAATATCGAAGAAAAAGGAGAAGCTGTCACCTTGTATTATATTAAGAAAGAGACTATAGAAAATCCATTACTTGCAATACTAGAGAGCTTAAGCATATTCACGTTAATTGAATGGCAGGAAATTCTATATGATTGGCTACAATATGGACTCTCTTCCAATTCCTACATAGGAGCGTATGCTACCTACACTGGTAGGGTCTATCAAACACTAACCAAAGTACTTGAACTCGGCTATATGATAGCCTTCAAAGATGAAATCGAATTCATAAACAGTCCGGTATTAGAACAACAAGAAAGCTAAAATCGAAACAAATATAAACCAGATACAACTATGGAAACAAAAACATGCAAAGCCAAAATACCTAGGGCCATGACGACAGCACTAGAACCCAATTTCGAGATTATTTTTAAACATCTTACCGTCGATGAGATCTTTCTATGGACTTATAGGCGCAATGGGACGACAAAGACTATTGTGCAAATACATACGCACAATAAACAACGCAGTAGAACCCTTCGTGAAAGATGCGAGCGCGCTCTAAATCAAATAGAAGGCCACCACTTCACCTTCTATAACACAAAAGAAGTGCAATCTAGAATCAACGATGGACTTGGTCGCTTACACCTCAACTGCCACCCCAGCAACCGCATCTATCTTCACCCCGAGTATATAAACTCGATAGCTCTTCCTAGTCTTAGTAAGGAAGAGCTCGTGGAGCAAACAAGGGAGTACATAAAAAGAGAAAAGGACAAAATTATAGCCTTTATGGAAGGCTACCACCTTTATTCTGAAAAGGAAATGTACTCGAATGCTGCATTTATGCTCCATCAAGCTTTGGAAATATCATTACGGACAGCACAAAAATTGTTATTGGGCGTGGAGGAACGATCACATTCAATAAAGCAAAATATCGACTTTTTCAAGCCCTATGATCCGGTCCTAGGAAACCTACTCACAAGCAAGGAAGAGGAACAAGCAATTAATAGACTAACAGAGTCTTATACAGGATCTCGCTACAAAAACAACTTCGTGCTCGATCTGCAAAAGATAGCATTCTGCAAAGACATTGCCGACCGAACATTTGCATGGATAGAAGATTATGAACAGGAGTTACTACTAGAAATAGAGGAAAAGTTTATCCATATCCCAGACTCTCATCAACAAACTGACATTATAAAAACCAAAATCAATATGGAAAAGTCAACAAACATCAACAACAACCATCGGGATCTGATCCACAATGCACTGGAAACCTATGGTCAGGTACATGGGCTGTATTGTTTTGCTTATGTGACACGTCAAGACAGCATGTGCAACCTCTTAAATGTACAACAGTCACATAACGAGATACACCATTATTATCTCTTTGCCATTATGGCTGATCAGAGCAAGCCCATTGTGGATCTACAAAACTGCGTTATGCAATTATTACCAGAGAAGATTAAAGTGACTTTAATACAAGAGACACCAGAGCAGGTAGAAAAAAAATTGAAAAAGGGTGATGTATTTCGTAGTAACCTATTGCAGATTGGGGAGTATTGGTATGAATTTAAATCCTCGTCGATAATAAGTAAAGAAAGCAGCTCTACAGTCCAATTCGAGAACTTTTTTTGGACCAAACGTTTTGAAAACGCCTATGTACTGCACAACACTCTCAAAGAACCTGTTTTAGAACATACAATAGAAACATACTATTACATTATCGGCCTATCAATAGAACAGATCTGCATGGGTTTAATAAAACACTCTTATAATTTTATTCCAACTAGTACAAACTTAAATTACTTAATGGATTTATGCGATAGTATCTGTCCAAATGTATCATCAATTTTTCCAAGGAACACTCTAAAAGACAAAAAATCTTTCAATCGACTAATAAAAGCGCAACAAAAATTCAAGTTCTCTAGCAACTATTTTGCGAATGGAAAAAAAATTGAAGTGTTAATTTGGCAACTAGAAGACTTTATAGCCTCAGCAAATAGTTTTATGAAAACCCATTTCAAACAACAAGATCAACTACAAGAAGCCAATAAAATCGAAAACATCGAACAATGCGCATAATAGCGACTAAGAAGCCTCGCTGCATCTTCTGCTTCGAGGCTTTTAGTAACACTACACCCAGTCTGTTCCTCCTTCTTGAATAGGTTTCTCTACAGGTGTTGATTCCCGAATCACGTCCTTCATTAACTTCCCATCTCGTACCCGAAAGACTTCTAGTATATCGGCTGCCATAAAGGCTTGACTGTTGGACAAATAATCTTCCTTGCCACCGGGATGCCATAAACGGCAGCGCACCACTCCCGTCACGATAATCAGGCAATCGTCCCAGTTCTGAATCGGAAACGTAGTTTCTTTTGCCGGGGGCTCCTTACCTGGAAAGACCTGCAACTCCTTGGTGTAGCGAAAGTCGATTTCATCGTCCAATTCAAAGGGAATTTTCAAGACATGATAGTGAACGCATAGTGAGCGGATTCGACTATTATACGCTGCACGACTCCAAATCTTGTCATCTAGAATTTTCACCAAAATATCTCTTTTTTTCTCATTATAGAGGACCTCAGTTTGCCAAGAGACAATTCCTGAGAAGGTCCGCTTCTTATTCCAACGGAAGTCTTTTAAAGCTGAGCTATTACCATAGCCTATACGTAACTGTCCTAGCTCATGTTCTTCGTCCAACCGAACGAGCTTACTCACCCGCTTCGTCAACCGATTGAAAACAGATCGTTCGGCCATCTCAGGCCAAGTCCTTTTACCATGTTGGTATATCTTAGAACTAACCTTACTGGCATAGGTAAAATCCTTGTTAGCAAGCTTACTCTTTTCGCTAAGACCATAGTTAGCGCCTCGATTGCGTAATTTTTGGGAAACAACTTTCTTGACAAGCTCATCCATAATAAAGACAATTGGCTTAAAAACACACAACAAACTCAAAACCTACAAGTTAACAAAAATTAAACATCGGAACAAATACCATATACAAAGTCCGTTTAAGTCCCCTTAAGTCTGCTCAAGTCCCCTCAACTCCGCTATAGCTTCGACCAAGCTCTGATATTCCTTCGTACCAACCTCGGGACTCCTTCGATACAGCATCGACTAGCCTTCGACGTCTCTCCGGCTAACCTTCCGCAATAAGGCAAACAACAGCCAAACAACTACCGAACAGCAGCCGAAGATGTCCTAAAACAGTCTCGAACTAATCCCTACGCTATCTCGAATACCCTTCCAACAACAGTCGATCAATGGTATTCAAAATAGTAAATAAAAAAAGCCTTAGGTAAAGTGTTACCTAAGGCTATATAGTTAGTGTGTGTGATATCGTATTAATACTTATAAATATCCAATAACGCTGCATCAAGCTTGGCTCCGCGCATATTGAAATCAACTATACGTCCTTCTGGATCCAACAATATCGCGAAAGGAATCCCTTGAATATTATAAGCCTTTGTTATCTCGCCGTTAAAGCCATTTGGATCATTCAGCTGTGTCCAAGTCATCTTCTCCTCCTCCATCGCTTTTCGCCATTGAGCGTCTTTCTCATCAATAGATATACTTATGATCTTAAAACCTGCATCTTTGTATTTTTCATTTATTTTTACCAAGTGTGGGATCTCTCCGCGACAAGGCCCACACCATGAGGCCCAAAACTCCAGCATACAATACTGCCCTTTGGGAACCAACGAAGATATCTTAACTTTCTGTCCTGCTGGATCTACCAATTCAAAATCTTGATATTTTGTATGCAAAGCCATCTTCTTGGCCTTTTCGGATAGTTCCATAAAGTTGGTATAGCGTTCTGTTCCTTCCCATCCCGCTTTAACAAGCTGTTGGAGACCTGTAATCTCATCGTCTGTCAACTCCACAAACATCCCTAAGAAATTCATCCGGGCTTGGTCATAGGCAACTACTGATTTTGGATTGGTACGGATATATTCTAACGTTGCGGCTTTAACCTCTTTTTCCAGCGGTTGAATGGCTTTGGTCAGGCGTATCCCTTCTTCTGTATTAAAAATACCATCCATGGTTGGCAGATGGTATTTCTCCGTATACTCCTTATCGAGGGCCGCAATCTGTATCTTTTTATCCTTTAAGGATGCTTTGAAGGCTGTATGTTCATCTTCAGTTTTAGAACCTTTGACAACTGCAGCCTTCTTTTTAGGATTGTAATAAAAAGTAGTCACACTGTCAATATGCGTTTCAAAAGTAATCGGAGAATTTTCTAAATAGAAGTGAGTAGAAGTGAAATTACGTTCTGAAGTCTCCTTTCCTTTTGGCGTACGATCGATAATAATCCGATAAAGCATCGGTGAAGACACCGATCCTTTAAATTTGAATTTACCTTTCTTGATAACGGTGCTGTCTACTTTGATATCTTGGGCATAATCATTTTTGTATAAATAGACCTTATTGCCTTCTGCATTCCCAGCAATAGTACCTAAAATCGAGTATTTTTCTTGGGCATAGCTTACCATACTCAATAGCAATAGCGCTACTGTAAATAACTTGTTCATAATAATAAATGTGATTTAGATGAAAGTGTCTAAAAAGCTCGGAATTCTCGTCTTTGCAAGAGGCCTTGCCTCACCATTCCCAAGAATCGGCATAGGCTGCTCATCAAGCTACCAATGACAGATTTACAAACTATGTCGTCATTCCGACCGAAGCGGAGGAATCTAAAAGCTATATATTAATCCTATACAGTTTGTAGACCTCTCCACAAGGTCGAGGTGACGTATCCTGTCATCGAACCTCCTTTGTGTTTGCTAAAAAACTTACCTCTCGCAGTGACTACGATTAGTTATTTTTAGACACCTTCATTATTTAAGATTTTAGTATATAGATGTTGTTAAAAATTCTTTGGCATACCTGGATTAAACATCAATACCCGGGACGGAATCTCGAAGGTAAATGTATAGGTCTTAGGATCTATAGAAATTAAATCTTCAAAATCTTCTGACTGACGTGTTGCTTTCGAACCTAAGCCTTGTTTAGCCAATCTCTTCATATCCATCCAACGGGAAGAACCGAATGCTAACTCTTTTCTGCGCTCAGTCAATACCCATTCTAAAACTTCACTTTTATCTGAAGAAACAATAGGCTCGTATGCGTAGTTGGCAATGCGAAGCGCTCTAATTTCATTGATGATATCCAAAGCTCCATCCAAATCATTAGCATGAACTAATGCTTCTGCCTGCGTCAGTTTAAGCTCAACGAAACGAATACCGTACATACCCCAACCGTTTTCTTCGTGTGCATACCAACCGTTACCATACCAGTCCTGAGCATGAATCATCATTCTCATATCATCCGGTTCAAAGAGATTAATAAGATCATTAGAGTAATTTATATAAAAACCTAGTGTATAATCATTTGTTGTCTTTAACCATAATATTTCTGGATCCATTTCTTGTGTAGGAAATTCATAAGCTGAGATATAGTCATTATAATCTCTCAATTCATGAGGTTCTTGTGCTGCGAGCTCTGCATATTTTTTTGCCTCTGTGTAATTCTCCATATACAGATATACTCTTGACAATACAGCTTGAGCTACTGCTTTATTTATACGGGTCTTATTTAGACGAACTGAACTCAAATAACCTTCAGCTTCTTTCAAGTCGGCAATAATGTTATCCATGGTCTCTTGTAGGGTAGAACGACTCGGCGTGATATTCGTCACATCGGTATAGGTTACCCAAGGAATACCCGGCAAGGTCTTCGCTGTAGCAGCATCATAAGCTTTAGAAAAAGTTGTTGCCAATATAAAATGGGCATTTGCCCTTTCGACAAGAGCTTCAGCTAATAAACTCTTTTTCTGCACATCACTTGCATCTGTTGTTTGTTCAACATTGTTAATGATAATATTAGTGTTATAAATTTGACGATAAAGTGTGCCCCATATAGCTGGAGAGGCATCATTATCTACATCTATGATTGACTTCCAAAAATATACATTGGCGATTGGATCTTGTGCGACTGGAGAATAAGATGCGTGTATATCATCACTGGCATAGGCCAGGTGATCTGGAAATGAATTCGTATTTGTTTCAGAATTTAAGATGGCATTAAACTCTTCAAATCGTTTAGGAATAACGATCCCTTTAGGTTCAACATCCAAGTATTTGTCGCAAGAAGAAAAAATACTTGCTGCAACTATTAAACCGATTATATATTTAATATTCATGAGTATGTCGTTTAGAAATTAGTGTATAATGAAATACTGTACATTGCAGGTCTTGGTAAAGAACGTGCTCCAGTCGATCTATTAATTGCGTCTGGATCAATACTATTATCACTAAATGTATATTTCAAAGGATTCTGAACCTGGAAACGTAACATCGTATTAGACAGTTTAAATTTGTTGCTAAAATCTTCTTTAACACGGTATGTCAACACAATATCTCTTAAGCGAATAAAGTCTGCTTTCTTCACAAACTTATTTGCATAGGTATATCCTGTTTTTGCATAATCATTAAAATAGTTAGCCGAACCTGTAACCATAAAACCAGGAATATCTGTAGTGGCTTCGTCCCCAGCTTCTTTCCAGTAATTCAATGCTTCACCTATAAATGATCTATTAGCAACATAAGGATCTGGTGCCTGTGTACGCATCACATGCCCCCCATAGTACATAAGCAAGAATGACAAATCGAACTGCCCCAAGCTAAACTGGTTATTTAAACCTAGTACATATTTTGGTGTCGTTGTACCCATATACAGCATATCCTCGATAGTAATTTCTGAGTTACTACCAGTCGTAGCAGTACTTACCATACGGCGATCGCCATTTTTATCTATAATCTCGGGCTGCCCCTTTTCGTTCAAGCCAGCGTAATTATAAGCATACAAAGCACCGATAGGTCTTCCGGCAACGTGTTCGACCTGAGAAATTAAAGGTACTTGACCTGCTACACCAGTGGGCTGCGCTGTTAACACATCTTTAACTTTATTAAAGTTGAAAGAACCCGTTAACTGAGATTTCCAAGAGAAGTTAGATCGTTGTATGTTGGTTGATGTCAACTGCATCTCAAAACCATTATTCACGATACTAGCTGTATTGGCATTATAGGAATTGAATCCAGAAGTGGGGTCAGAACTTAATAATCCAATTACATCTGTAGAATTTTTACGATAATAGTCTAAACTACCTGATAAACGGTAACCCCATAAGGCAAAGTCCAAACCAACATTATAGGTAGACGTACGCTCCCAACGCATGGAGCTATTTTCCGGAGACAACACATCGTAATACTTTTCAAAAGGAAGGTAGGTATAGTTTAGATCCGAATTAAGAATCAAGTACTGACCATTTGCTGTTGTTGGTGTATTTCCATTAACACCATATGCTCCTCTCAATTTCAATAGTGAGACCCATGCAACAGATTGCATAAATTCTTCTTTATGAATACTCCAGTTGGCACCTATAGAGTAGAATGGTTTGTAACGATATTTAGGATCTGTTCCAAAAAGGTTGGACTGATCGGTACGTATACTCCCTGTTAATGCGTATCTATTTTTATATAAATAAGTACCATCTGCATAGAAAGAAACGAAGCGTCTGTCATCGTAGTTTTCACCAAAATAGCTTCTATAATTTACATAAGGTATACTTGTCTCTGGAAGCGTGTTCCCAAATACTGGCTTTCCCATACTAATTAAGGAAACAAAGTCAACCGGTGTATAAATTAATGACTGCCCATCGTAGCCAAAGACAGAAGTCAAATAATTACTGTTTTCAATTTTACGAATTTCAGATCCTATCAAGCCTGATATTTGATGATCTTTCGACGCATCTGCATAATCAAAGTTAAACTGCCCACGTACAGTATAACTCTTCACCGATTCATTATCTCGCGATAATAAATCTCCTTTTGGCACTCTATTAAAAACAGCTTGACCAGTTACAGGATCTTTCGTAGCCGTATAATTCAACAAACGACGCAAATCAAAAAAGTCTTGCTGCATTAATCTATTTGTCTGATTCCTCTCGTCTTCGTATGCACCTCCTAAATCAAAATTCATCCACGGGGTAATTTTTGTGTTTAGTCGAGCTTGAAAACGAATAGCCGAGGTATTAACCGTATTATTTGCTCTAAACACATCAGCGTATGGATAATATAACTGATCGTACAACCCATTAGCCATATTTAAATCATTATTACTAGGAATAATACTCGTAAATCGGCTGCTTCCACCAAAAGTATTTACCCCCCATAATACCGGCAAGGCATTACCATTGGCATCCACCAATCTTTCGTAAGACTGAAAGTCATTAACACCTACCTGACGATAAGGGCTTTTGCTTCTTCCATTACGGTAGATTCCTTTAAAATCTAAATTCATCAAGCGATTAAGACTGTGTGTAGAAGCAAAGTTCAATAATATTCGCTTATTATCTGTTTCTACATAGTCTCCTCTTTCACTTAGATAATTTGCTCCTAAAAGATAAGTATGTTTATCAGATCCTCCGCTTAAATCAAAATCGATCTGGTTTGTTAAAGCCTTGCGATAAAACAAATCTCTATATTGTTCAAGATTATCGTATTCACCTAACGCTGCTACTCTTGCATCTAATTCTGCTTGTGTAATTTTCCCCTCCTTAAAATCGAACACCGCATCGTGAACTGGCGTACTTCCCATCAGTTTACCCGTCAATGCCGAACGTACCGCCTGTTTATCAATCAACAAGTTGTCTTTCAAAATAGAGGTAAGCTGAGATGAATTTGCGTAATTCATGTAGTCAAAATTAGGACGAGGCTGGATAGCCGTCGTTGCGCGGAGATTAAACTTCGTCCCGCCCATTTTCCCACGCTTGGTTTCTATGACGATAACTCCATTGGACGCTCGCGATCCGTAGATGGATGCAGCTGCGGCATCTTTCAATACGTTAACTGAAATGATATCGTTCGGGTTAATGCTTTGGATATCAATCTCCGTAGGAAAACCATCCAACACGATCAGTGGCTTGCGTACAGCATCGAAAGTAGATACACCACGGATAGACAGGTCATTGGATTGTGGGTTGTATACCAGACCCGCAAGCTTACCTTCTAGGTTTTCCAGAAAATTGCCTGACACAGAAACGCGCTGATCGTAATCCTTTTGGTTAATACTAGAGACAGAACCGGTCAACTGCGCATCGGTCAATGCGCGATAACCTGTCTGGACAGTCACAACGGATTCGTCCAAGGCATATTGCACCTGCTCTAGCACGACATGACTTAGATTACTACTGGTATTCAATTCTTTGGTATGATACCCAAGCATCGAGATCTCTACATATTTTTCATTGGGCAACATACCTAATACAAACCGACCTTTTTCATTCGTCGCAGTCGCACGGAAAGTCCCCTTTGCACGTACGGTAGCATTTTGGATAGGGAGTCCATTTTTATCAAACACAAAACCGACAACATCTTTTGTCTGTTGCTGGCTTAACCCTCTTTTAAGAATGATGGTATTGTCTATAATTTCGTATTGAATAGGCAGGTCTCCTATTGACGCATCCAACACCTCACGTACGTCTTTTTGCTCAAAACTCACATTCTGGGCATTCAAACTACGGATAAGCTGGTCTTCATAGACAAACTTGAAGTTCGATTGACGCTCAATCTTTTGGATCAATTCTTTAAACGACAAATTTTTGGCGCTTACATTGATCAACTGCCCATACACGGATGCCTTACTTTGCAGGAGAGCGGCTCCCATAAGGGCACATACTAAATGGATTTTCATTAGTATTCCTCTTTTGTAATTCATAAATTTGATTGGTTTTGTTAATTATTTAGTTCTCACGACATAGTATTAAATGTTAACACCCATTGAGGTCAGATATGTTCGAGCATATTTGGCCTCATCTTTTGGCTGTCAACGGTTAGTTTCTATTATTTAACGATTATTTTTCTTCCTTCGATTTCAAAGTTTAAAACTTCTGTTGCTTCCAATACAGCAATCACCTTTGTGAATTTTGAGTAACGCTCAATGCTACCTGTAAAACGTTTGTTTTTTACATCTTCATTTGCAAACTCGATATCTAGATTGTACCAGCGTGCGATATCGTTCATTAATTCTTCCGCTGTCTTTTCATTAAATATGAACTCTTTATTCACCCAATCTACTTGTTGTTTCTCTTTCGAAGAAACCAACAGCTCATCACCTCTATTGACAACCTGATCCCCTGGCTTCATCAAGATTTCCTTTCCTGACCCGTTGTTGCTCACCCTTACACTTCCACGCAATAGCTTGGTGGTGGTTTCCAATTCAGAGGTATATGCTTTAATGTTGAACTGCGTACCCAATACCGTTACTTTTTGATTTGCAGTGCTCACGACAAACGGCTTCGTTGATTTTTGAACATCAAAAAAAGCCTCTCCCGAAAGATCTACCTTACGATCATCTTTGTTATATCCTGCCAGCAACTTCAACTCGGAGTCTGCATTCAACTTGACTGTAGATCCATCGGGCAAGGTAATATCAAATTCACCTCCCTTAGGTGTCCTAATTGTACTGGCTCTGACTTGGTCTGTTCCTGTTTGGTTGATCTTTATTCCGCCAGTTGCTAGCTTTATGATTTCGACCCCTCCCTGGCTGAGTTTTGTACCTGCGACCATCGTCTTCAAATCTAAATCAGCTCCATTCTCCATACTAAAAACGGCAGTCTCTTCTCCAGGAAGAATGCTATCTATAGCTACCAGTTGGCTATTTGAAATTTTGTCAGAACGATTCATCAAGTAAGCTCCAGCTACAAAAACAAAAACCACGGCAGCTGCAGCAATATTTCTCCAAATAGGATTGATTCGCTTGGTTTTATACTGTTGCCTTATTTCATCCCGCCCTTCGGAAAAGTATCGGGATAACTCATCCGCATTTATGCTTGTCGGATTTTTGCAAATCGAAAGGTACCAGATCTCAACCTGTCTCTTCTCCTCAGAAGAAACATTTCCTTCGTTGTATCGTTTAAGTAAATCTTGAAAGTTCGGATCCATAATCTGCCTTTTGAAACTAAGACAGGTAGATATGACTCTGGGTGTAGAAGGTTTTTAAAAAAACAACAAATTTATTTTTGAACGTATGATTTTCAATGCGTTAACAATCTGTCTTTTTACGGTTTTGTCTGATATATTGAGTTGTTCGCCAATCTCTTTATGGGTTAGATGATCAAATCTACTCATCTCAAACACCAAACGCATTTTCTCGGGCAATAAATTAATCCCTTCTTCTATCTGCGCACGCAACTCCTTCTCAAACACATAATTCTCGATAGAACTATGGGCTTGGTAGGAATCTACGCTCTCCAAATAATTACTCCTAACCTTTTTCTTCTCCAAGAAATTGAGGATTTTATTCTTCAATAATACATAGAGGTAGCCTGAAAAATTGGCTATTTCTCCCAGAGTTTCTTTTTTTTGATATAATGCCGTGAATGTATCCTGTACCAAATCTTTCGCCTCTTGCGAATCTTGAAGTTTTCGAAGGGCATGCACATATAATAAGGAGAAAAACCGTTCGTAAAGCACGTCAAATGCCGCATTATCTCCATTTTGGGATAGAGAGAACAGATATTCATCGCTATAGGCACTATAGGTTTTCATCACTAAAGAGGACAATAGTGTGTAAAGATAGTGAAACAGTAGCGTATTCAATTGATTTAAATCTTTGGCGCGGCGAATTGGAATTGGAGTTAACCAAAACTCGTCACTGTGCCGGCTTGCCACAAGGGATTACCATTCCTACAATTGGCAATCCGCCACTGCGTAAGCAGGCATCAGGGTTGAAATGCGGGCTTGTGTGGGCTGATTCAACATTGGTGACCTTTAACGAAGATGTAAGGTAAATGTTTATGGATGGCGCTAAAACAACTCTTGTGTAACGGTAACTTGCTGTTCTACATACACAAACCTTGAAACAATCTGCTGTGCTGCAACATACTCGTATAGCGGAGTTTCTTCCGTACGCATCGCGATAGATACTTCTATTTCTTCGCAGTGGGGAGCAAAGGTTTGTTCTACAATATCTACTTTATTATTCTCTCCTGACAAGTGCCCTAGGATAAGGTGCTTGAGTCGTGGGCTACGATTCTCCAACAATAATTCTAATGCCTCCCGATTGGAGATATGCCCCCAGCCTGAACTGATCCTATTTTTGAGGTAGTAAGAATAACGACCGGTACGTAGCATCTCTTCATCGTAATTGGACTCCAACAATAATATATCAGCATGCTGTATCACCTGCTTCACATTGTCACATCCGCGACCTAGATCTGTCAAGATAGCTACATTGATATTTCCATCGGTAACCACAAAACTGCAAGGCTCTTTGGCATCATGGTACTTGGGAACACCGATAACCGTCAATTCCCCGACTGTCGTTCGGGAATCCGTATTGATAATATGTACCAAGTGCTCCGGCAGATGCAGGCGTGTACCTTTATAGGTTCCCTGTGTTATATACACCGGTATCTGATATCGCTTACAGAATACAGAAAGGCCCCGGATATGGTCTCCATGCTCATGGGTGATAAAAATAGCTTTGACAGCAGCTGGCGATAGCCCTAACTTAGCCATACGCAACTCCACGTGTTTTGTATTGATTCCTACATCGACGAGAACAACATCTTCTCCCTTGGCTATGTAGTAGCAGTTCCCATTCGATCCTGAAGCTATTGCGGCGTATTTCATGTTGGCAAAAATAATGAAAAAAGCCTTAGCTTGTTAGGGCTAAGGCTTGGCAACTCTTTTACATTAACACTCCGGTAAGCTCAACGGTACTTTTACCGCTAGACCGCCATCCGCTGTTTCCTTGTATTTGACATTCATATCCTGCGCCGTCTCCCACATCGCAGAAACCACCGCATCGAGGCTGACCTTTGCTTTATCGGGATTGGACTGTAGAGCCAACTGTGCAGCTGTAATGGCTTTGATGGCTCCCATGGTATTACGCTCGATACATGGTATCTGAACCAATCCACCTATCGGATCGCAGGTAAGCCCCAGATGGTGTTCCATAGCAATCTCTGCTGCCATTAATACCTGTCGCTGCGAGCCACCAAGACATTCGGTCAGTGCGCCTGCCGCCATAGCCGAGGACACTCCGATCTCTGCCTGACAGCCGCCCATAGCAGCTGAAATCGTAGCATTTTTCTTGAAAATAGAACCGATCTCGGATGCTGCTGCAATAAATTGGATTACCTTATCATCGTAAAAAGCATCGTAAAAAGCGATATAATACTGCAACACCGCAGGAATAACTCCTGCCGCTCCGTTGGTAGGGGCTGTAACAACACGTCCGAAGGAAGCATTTTCCTCGTTGACAGCAAGCGCGAAACAGCTTACACAATCTAAGATATACCCAAAGTCGCGACCTCCCTGGCGGATAGCTTCCAACCAGCTTTCGTAATCGTTGTATTCACGGCCCTTCAACATGCGTTTGTTCATCTTAGCCGCACGACGTTCGACGTGCAGTCCTCCTGGCAATACACCATCCGTGTGGCATCCTTTGTAGATGCACTCTTTTATTGTTTGAAAAATACGTAGAATACCGGCCTTGGTCTCTGCCTCCGGACGCCAAGAGCATTCGTTTTCTAATACGATTTCCGATATTTTTAAGCCTGTACGCATACAAGCACTCATCAACTGCTGTGCACTGTCAACAGGGAAAGGCAGATCTACTTCGGACAATACAGTCTCAGAATCATTTTCCTGTACGACAAACCCTCCCCCTATAGAATAGTAGGTCTCTGAAATAGCTTTACCATCATTCAGAAAAGCTTGAAATGTAACGGCATTGGGGTGAAAAGGTAAACTCTGATCGAACAAGAAAAGTAATTGTTCTGAATAGCTGAAATCAATTTCATGACGACCTCCCAAGATGAGCTTTCCTCCAGTTTTGATATGCTCTACTTTTGGCATCACTTGTGACACATCAAAAGTAACCGGATCGTCACCACTAAGACCGAGTAAAACGGCTATATCGGTGCCGTGACCAACCCCTGTCTTGGCTAAAGAACCGTAAAGTAAAATATTGACCTGCTGCACGTTGTCGAAAACAGAAAGTTCGACAAGCTTCTGAACGAACCGCTGTGCTGCTCTCCAAGGGCCTAAAGTATGCGAACTCGATGGTCCGATACCTATTTTAAACATATCAAAAACGGAAATCTGCTCCTGTGCCATTACGATAACTTAAGTCTATTTTATAAATCAGGGTCAAAGTTATCATTAATATAAATGAAATAAAAAGAAGCGTCTACAAAAGAAGAAAATGTTTACAATCCCATGCTTTTAGTCATGCTCTTTGGTAATTTTTTTGGTGGGGAGTAGAGTTAACGAGTTATGGAGTTCGAAAGCGAAAAGGTAAAACCGTAAAATTGTAAAGAAACAATTTTACGGTTTTACAGTTAAATTCCTTTTCCGTAGGCAAATTCTTTATTGATCGTCACCGGTAATTTACCAGTAGCCTTAATCTGTTTTAGCAATACCTTTAATGCAGAACGTTGCATAAAGTCATCGTTTTGATAGGCCAAGATAATCGATGCACTGCGGGCGACATCAACAGAGTTGATCGCGTAAGGATTTGTAAACATCACGGTAACTGTACGTCTGCCAGCAAGCTGGTCGATAAATTTCTTTACAGGTTCTTTTACAGCCAATTCTGGACGTGGACGGGAACGATTGTCGTGCACAGCTAGTACAATCTGTTTGTGATCTCTGATTACCTTTACTAAGCTATCCAATTGTTCTTCGGTCTCTGTTCCGGTAATATAATAGTTCATTCCCTTTGTCAGCTGCACAGCTAATCCCTTTTCAAAATCCTGCGCCTGGCTGATACCAACACTGACTACTGCAGTTTCTATTTTTGTATCAAATGATTGAATACGTTTATTGGACTTCAACACCGTCACTGCTGCATCCCCCATACGTTGAATAAGGGATTTTGTAGCTGGTCTATTCAGATCGTTGATCAATCCATTTCTATTTGTTGGACTGTAATTATTTAGTCCTAACCAATATTTGGAGGCTAATACGCGCTTCACACGTGCATCAATTTCGTCTTGTTTAATTCTTCCACTTTTAATCGCCTTCTCAACCAAATCAATCGCTCTTCCGCTATTTTCCGAAACCTCTAAAAGGTCATGCCCAGCTTCGATAGCCATCACATCAGCCTCTCCATTCGGAAAAAATTTCTTTACCCCTTTCATATCCATAGCATCTGTGACAGTAAGCCCTTTAAAACCTAACTCTTTGCGCAATAAGTCTGTAACAACTTTACGGGAGATAGAAGAAGGCATATTGGGGGTATTATCTAACGCCGGAATATGCATATGAGCGACCATAACTGCTGGTGCCCCCTGTTTAATTAACTCCTTGAAGGGATACATCTCCAACTCATCTAATCTTTTCTTAGAAAAATTAAGCTGTGGCAAGTCGTAATGTGAATCTACATCGGTATCACCGTGACCCGGGAAGTGCTTTAAGGAAGCAATGATACCACCATCAACCATTCCATCCATATATGCTTTGGATTTAGCGGTCACATTTTCTTTGTTGTCACCAAAAGATCTAAAACCAATAACCGGGTTTTTGGGATTGTTATTAATATCCACCACTGGAGCAAAGTTAAAATGCATACCAATACGAAGGAAATCCTTAGCCACTTCGCGTCCCATGTCGTAGATAAGACTATTATTCTGAATAGCACCTAAGGTCATCTGGTAAGGAAAAGAATGTGTAGAATCTGGCAAACGCATACCTAAGCCCCACTCGCCATCGAAGGTAATCAACAATGGGACCTTGGAGAGCTTCTGATACTGATTGAACATATCTACGTGACGCACCGGTCCTCCTTGGAAAACGACAAGTCCACCTAATTGTTCTTTCTTGATGACTGTAGCTACAGAGTCAATATATTTTTGTCCTAGATTCGTATGTGCTCGCACCAAAAACAGTTGCCCAATACGTTCTTTTGGGGTCAAGCTATTAAAGACCGAATCCACCCACTGGTGCTGCTGGTTGATAAAAGGAACGAAAGCTGG
This sequence comes from Sphingobacterium nematocida, assembly GCF_900168125.1. GTDB lineage: Bacteria > Bacteroidota > Bacteroidia > Sphingobacteriales > Sphingobacteriaceae > Sphingobacterium > Sphingobacterium nematocida. Next base: position 34,224 of record NZ_FUZF01000006.1, on the reverse strand, counting down.
TTTTTTTTGCGAAAAACCCACCAAAGTTAAACCGCATAAAAATGCACTCGTTATAATTGACTTTAACATATTAGTTGTTTTATAATTAAGGCTCTAAAATAGCACTTTTACAGACAAGTCGGTTACTATTTGCGAAAGTTTTGAAAAATAACGCACAAAAACGCATCAAATAAGATTGTATTTATGTTCCAGCATGATCGCCAGATCCAATGAATTGCCAATATCCCCACAAGCCTCTTTCTTCCACAACATATCAATAATCAATAATAGGAACTGGGTTTCTAATTCTGGTTCTTTATAGTCGAGCTCTTCAAAAGCACGCCGAATAATAGGCTGTACTGGCTTCATAAACTGCTCATGTTGCTGCCTGGAGAATGGTGTATGGGATAAACGCTCCTGCAATTTCCAAAATAAGGGTTCATCAGAGACCAACTTACTGGGAAGGAAAATCATGGTTCGTAAAAAGTCAGTGGCATTTTTATAAGTCATCATACCCCTGTGATGCTGTAACACCCGTCGATATCCTGATTTGATCAGGTGTGCCAGTAAGGAATCTTTATTTCCAAAATGCTTAAATATCAAAGCTTCCGACACACCAGCAATAGCTGCAATCTCTTTCGTTGAGGTGGCTGCATACCCATTCTCTGCAAATAGCGTCAATGCTGTCTGCAAAATTTTCTCCTTTCTACTTAATGAGCTTTCCTTCATACTACAGTTTAGAACTGCACAAAATTATATAAAATGCCTTGCATTCGCGAAGGTTTAATACATTGTAACAGTAATTAACAAATAAAAAACTTAATATTGCTTCAAAATATGTAATACCAAACCTTGTGAAACCGAGCATACTAAACTTTATATTTGCGACTATATGCTTTCTTATCATACAGCATAATGCATTTGCCCAAAATAGGATCTCCGGCAATATTGTAGATAAAACCACATCAAAACCATTGTCGGGTGTAACACTACGAGTAATAAACCAAAAAGACTCTTCTGTCTTGTCTCTTAGCACCAACACAAATGGGCTTTTTGCACAGAATACACTCAAAGAAGGCAAATACACTATTAGCACGAATTATATCGGTTTTAAATCTGAATCGCAAACATTCACTGTAGAGGGAAAACCGATATACCTCTTTTTTCGTCTAGAACCTGCTGAGATAGCTATTGAAGAGGTAGAGATCACGGCTCCTCAGGCCATCGTAATGAAGGGAGATACATTAGAGTTTGACGCTAAAAACTTTTCGACAAGAGAATATGCGGATGCTGACGAACTGGTAGCACAAATTCCAGGAGTTATGATCGACGAAGAGGGAAATGTGGAAGCACATGGTGAAAAAGTCACACGGATCATTGTCGACGGAAAAGAATTTTTCAGTTCGGATCCACGAATTGCTCTAAAGAACTTACCTGCTGAAATTATTGCCAAAATCCAACTGATTGATGAGAAATCGGAACAGGCCCGTTTTTCAGGATTTGATGATGGCAAACGTAATAAGGTAATCAACATCGTCACTAAACCGGACAAAAGACACGGTTATTTTGGCAAGGCCAACGGGGGAAAGGGCAATGGTGACAAATTTGGGATAAATACTTCAATAAATGCATTCGACGGCGATAAGAAATATGCTATAAATCTTATGGCCAACAATATCAACGAAACGAACTTTGCGGAACAGGGACGTGGTGGTGGCCGAAGAGGAAACAACAATACGGAAAGAGGATTGTCGGATACTTATGCGGGCGCAATCAACTTTACCAACACGTACCTAAACAAAAAGATGGAGGTGAGTGGAGACTATAACTTCAAGTCGCTGTCTACGCTAACAAATACGCAGTCGAATATTGAATACCTCAATGACAAACAGGCGAATCAATTTAGAACCCAAGAACAGCTTTCAGACAACTTAAGTAAAGAACATAAGTTCAATGGTCGTATAAAATGGGATATTGACTCGGTAAATCGAATTGATTTTTCTCCGAATTTCAACTACTCTCAGGGATTCAGGCAGAACAGTTCCCACAGTCGAACAACGAGAGAACGTATCGACCCTATCAATGAGTCTGTACGGTCGAATGATAATGATAATAAAAATTTAAATTTTGGTGGTGCATTGACTTATATGCATCGATTTTCAAAAAAAGGAAGATCGATATCGTTGAGTATTAATGGAAATAAAAGCACAAACGATGCGCTGGGGCTCAATCTTGCTATGACCTCTTATTATAAGGATTCATTATTGACCCGTAGAGACACAAATAACAACCAAAGTATAACCAATGGTTACGGATCTGGTGTTAGTGCTCGACTGTCTCTCACCGAGCCGCTCTCAAGCCGTAGTCGACTGCAGGCTAATTATAATTTCAGAAACACGGCAAACTATTCTAATCGAGAAACCTTTGAATTTTTGGCAGAAACAGGACAACTGGGGGAATTAAAAGATAGGCTTTCGAACGAATTCAGAAATGACTATAACTACCATAGTGCAGGCATGTCTTATTCTTATAATAAGAAGGATTCTCTTCGGATTCAGGCAGGATTAAATTATCAACATGGTATTCGCATCAATAACCGTACTGTGCCATTGAATCTACGAACTAAGGCTGACTTCAGCAGCTTGCTTCCTGAATTCACGGCAGTATACAAATTCTCGAAAGAAAGAAATTTGGAATTTAACTATACTACACAGACGAATACACCTAATATAGATCAATTGCAGGATTTCGTAAACAATCAAAATGAGCTCCGTATCACCAACGGTAACCCAAACCTGGATCAAGAGTACGCGCATACCTTAAAGTTGCAGTACAAGGATGTAAACAAGATCTCAGGACGGACATTAACGAGTAATGCGACCTTTGAATACATTAATGATAAAATAATCAATTCGGTATTCATGACCGACACAACTCTAATCTTATTTGACGATGTGGTACTTGGAGCTGGAGGGCAATATACAGTACCTATTAATGTAAATGGCGCTTATACTGTGCGCGTAAACAACAGCTATGGCCTCCCCATCAAACCGCTAAAAATTAATATACACACAAATACTAGGCTTTTCTACAATAATGATCTCGCAAAAATAAATGGAGATATTGTCAATAGCACTTCCTATGGTTTTGGACAGAGTATTGGTTTTAATTCGAATTTCAGCAAACAGTATGTCATTGGATTAAGTTATAATGTAGATGGAAGATATACCCAAAACCCGATAGCACGGGTACCACGCTACGAAGTGTTCACGCATCGAATAAACAATAATATGACGGTCGAGCTCTTTAAAAAACTGGTTCTTTCATCACAATTCATGTATTTACTCAATGGAGGCATCATGGGAAGTCCTGGTATTGAAACATCCATCTGGAACGCATCCATAGGTTACAAACTTCTAAAACGTAAAAACGGGGAATTGGCCTTTAAAGGTTTCGACCTGCTAAACAATGCACAGAATGTCAACAGGAGAGTTAATGATAATAACATTTCTGATGTCACATCAAACACACTAAACCGCTATTTTTTACTGTCTTTCACCTATAACCTTCGACAGTTTGGTGGTCAGATAGGAGGCGGTAGAAAAAGAAATTAGATAAAGAGTCCGCCTGCCTGTATAAAAGCTTGTTTTTTGTCCATGTAGCTTTCTTTGTCAATTGGTTTGGTGGCCTTTGACAAGATGACCGTTCGGTATCCTAGACTTAAAGCATCCATAGCTGTAAAATAGACACAAAAATCTGCGGCTAAACCACAAATATGTACTTCGGTAATATCCCGGTTCTGTAGATAACCATGCAGTCCTGTATTCTTACGTCTACCATTATCATAAAAACCGCTGTAACTATCTATAGTAGGATCAATACCTTTTCTAAATATTGCTTCTATGCATTCTTGATGTAAAGTACTGGCTAATTGAGATCCTCTAGTACCCTGCACGCAATGGTTTGGCCACAATACTTGATCTAGTCCATTGAGATCAATACGATCGAAGATATTATGATCTGGATGTTGCGCGGCAAAGCTTTTATGGTTGCTTGGATGCCAGTCCTGGGTCGCAATAACGAGGTCATATCGAGACTGCAGCGCATTAACTGTGTCAATAATCTGATCTCCATTAGGCACCTCAAGAGCCCCGCCTGGAAGAAAATCGTTTTGAAGATCTACAATTATTAATGCTTTCATTCCCTTAAATTAGTCAATATTCATGATATAACCAATCCCTCTTACATTTGTAATCTTGACCCTTTCATCATACGCGAAATATTTTCGAATCCGGCTGATAAACACATCCAGACTACGTCCGGTAAAATAGGTATCGTCGCCCCAATAAGTTTTAATAATATCTTCACGTGGAACTACGCTATCTTTGCTTTCGAAAAGGCGTCGGATCAATTCGGTCTCGCGATAGGAAAGCTTGGCTTCTCCCGAAACATGCCGCAACGCATTCTTACCGGTATCCAACAGATAGTCTCCTATTTCGTACAAGGCGCGTACACTTTTCTTTGCGCGCTTAGACAATGCTTCAATACGCACGATCAGTTCCTCAATTTTGAAGGGTTTGCGGATATAATCATTTGCTCCTAAATGAAACCCTTTTACAACATCTTCTGTCTGTGTCAATGCGGAAAGAAATAATATAGGCACATGCGGATTTACTTTACGAATCTCAGTCGCTGCAGTAAAACCATCCATCAACGGCATCATAACATCTAGTATGATGATATCAGCATTCTCGCGCTTAAAATAATTTAAAGCATCTTGTCCATTTTCGCGATGTACGACTTCGAAACCATGATCCTCTAGACTATCTGCTACAATAAGAGCCAAACTCTGCTCATCCTCAACGTATAATATCTTCACTTTATTCATCCAATGGGTATTGATAGTATAAATATAGTTCCTTTTCCTAATGTACTGTCTACTTCAACACTTCCGCCATGCTGTTTTACCACCTGCTTGACGTAGGCCAACCCTAGCCCAAAGCCCTTAATAGGGTGTAGATTGCCGCTAGGCACTCTAAAAAACATATCAAATATATCTTTTAAATAGCTTCCGTCAATTCCCAAACCATCATCGGAAATAGATATCCGTGCAAATTCGGTTTCTCTTCTTAACCTAATCTGAATCTTGACGGACTCGCCAGAGTATTTGATAGCATTGTCCAATAAATTACTTATCACGTTTTTTAAGTGCGCCGAATCCGCTTGAACTGAAAATTCTTTAAGATTATTCCCAAAATCAATAACTACAGTCTTCTTGGCTCCCAATTGCGCGATCTCTGCTCCTTCTTCAAGTAGTTGTACTAAATCGACGTTTGTCTTTTGCATCACGATCCCCTTTACCTCATCGATATCGAGCTGCAGTACCTTCTCTATCATATTAGATAGGTGCTCTAATTCGCGATGCGAGATATCTAAGTATTTTTCCATCTTACTTTTATCATCCCTGGCTCCATAACGCTGAATAGACTCCACTGCTGCCATTACTGTGGCAACAGGGGTTTTAAGCTCGTGTGTCATATTATTGACAAAGGATTTGCGTAAGAGTGCTAATTTATTTTGTCTATTGATAGTCCATAACAAGTAAATAAAAGCGCCAATTAATGCCAAAATCAACAAAACAGAAACAATAAGCTGTATAGCCATCTTACCCAAGAGATAGAAAATGGGTTGTTCAAATTGGGCTAAGAGAAACTGATCCTGTGCAGAATTAACCAATATAGGCCGAGTTGAAATTGTACCACTGGAATCAACTTTTATTCGATGTGGGCCGCGGGGCCGGTCTTCATCGGTTATGGTTTTGATATCTACGGTCACAGGAGTTGTGATCCCCTTAACGGCTAGGGATTCACGCAAAAGAATGTTGACCTCGTGAAGCGTACTATCATTGAAATCGATATTTTGCAACATGAAGGAAGGCATAATTGCAACAGGCTCTCCCTCGTCTTTTTTTGCCTCTCGTCGCTCCGCATACCGTCGCATACGTTCACGCGCAAGGCTATCCCAAAGATTCTGTATTTTGATCTCATCAACATTGGAATACAACGATTTGATACGTGATACAAAAAGCTTACCTTCTTTGGCAATACTCTTGTTTCTTTTTTCATTGATTATCCCCTCGTGATCTGCATAAGAGGATTGAATGGCATTAAAAAGACCTCTCTCTACTTCGTTCACAAAGATCTCACGCCTATTAACATACCCCCCATAAAGCCAAACGCCCACAATACCGCCTATCCCAACAAGGGAAAGAACGATCATCAACATCAATATTTTATACTTTTTTAACATGATTAAAACAAATTTAAATTCTTAGATTTGCACGACGAATTGTTTAGGGTCATATTTAACAAATTATAACACATATTAACAATACGTATTACTTACATTTGCATGTCAACTAATATATATGAGGCAATTATTACGTTTTAAATACCTTTTATTTCTATTTTTACTTGCGACGACAGTTTCCTTTACTAGCTGTGACAAAGAGATGAACGTGTCCTTGGAAAATCCCAACGAGAATATGGGTATTGTTGTTGTTGACTCCATGACGATTAATACGTCTACATTTCAATTATTAAACATGCCTTCTGCAGGTACTGGAACTTTACTAGTTGGCAAATCGACACAACCTAAAGTTGGATCGCTAAAGTCCTCCTCCTATTTCTTAGTGCAGCTGCAAACCTTAGTAAACGATATCCCTACGAATGCCGTCTTTGATTCCGTAAATTTAATACTAAGACCAAATAGAGCTAGATATTTTTATGGAGATACGACAAAAGCACAAACTATCGCCGTACACCGTGTAACGGAGGAGATCGTCACTAAAGACATCACCAATGCCATCGATAACTATAATACGCCAATCTATGTCACTGGTCCTACGATCTTCAATGATCAGAAATTTAATTTTGACGCAACAGCTTTAGGCACCAAGACATTCAATCCTACTATCCGTTCTTTGGATAGCATCAGTGTGCGATTGAATCAATCTTTTGGGCAGGAAATTTTCGATATGGTACGTGCCAATGATATCAATGTTACCTCGAATGAATCTTTTCAACAATACTTAAAAGGTCTGGTCCTAGTACCTGGTTCTCAAAACACAGCTATTTTAGGGTTGAGTGACACCTTACAAATGAACGTCAACTATTCTTACGTAGGTTCTGATGGCTTTCTAAAAAGGGGTGCTAAAGTGATCTCTGCCGGAGGTAAAGCTTATCAATATAACAATATTGAACATGATCGTACAGGGACTGCTTATGCAAGTCTAAATACGACAAATAGAGAGATTAGTAGTACGGCTACAAATGGCGAGGTATTTATCCAAGCCGGAGGTGGCCTTGTAGCGAAAATGACGATTCCTTCGTTAAATGAATTCATGTATGAAGAGAATTTAGCGGTAAATAAAGTAGAACTGATTGTAGAAACTGCAGGTAATAATTATGGTTTTTACCCGACGCCCAATCAATTAATGTTATTGATTGCGAATAGTAATGGAGTCCCCATCTCTTATGTGAGAGTTCCATTCTCAAACAGTATTCAACAAGCGACTTTTATACCGGGCAACGACTCTGGTATAAACGGACGTTATGTTTTTAATCTGATTGATTACATTAAAAATGTAAATCGTCCTGAATATAGAGGAACTTCTTTATTATTATCGACAGCTTCTCCGGCACTGTTCGGAACAGCTAATGGAACAATGATAGCCACAGAGAATGGCAAACCAAAAATTAAATTAAATATTGTATATACTAAATTCAAATAATCTTATGAATAAGAAAAATTGGCTTGTTGTAGTTTTGGCCTGCGTTTTTTCGTTGACTGCCTTTAATTCATGTAAGAAAAGCGATGATGAGGACTCTACAACTGATACAGGTCCTACAGAATGGGTCAAAGATTCGGCTTTTGATGGCGATCCAAGAAGTGCCGCTGCTTCTTTTCAAATCGGAGAAACTGGATATCTAGCAACAGGTATCTTGTCAACAAATGAAAGAACAAAAGATGCATGGGAATTCAAAAATAATTTATGGTCACGCATTACTGATTTTGCTGGAGAAGCTCGTAATGGCGCTGTAGGTTTCAGTGTTGATGGTAAAGGTTATGTAGGAACGGGATTTAATGGTACAGACGTTTTGAATGATTTCTGGAAATACGACCCTGCGACTAAAGCATGGACTAAAATTGCAGACTTTCCAGGAGAAGCGCGTTATGGCGCTGTAGCATTTACATTGAATGGTGCTGGCTATGTAGGAACAGGAGCGACCAAAACACAGAAAACACTTAAGGATTTTTACAAATACGATCCTAAGACTGATACTTGGACAAACGTTACCTCTCCTTTGAAAAACAAACGCGTTAACGCTTTCGCTTTTGTAGTAAGTGGTAAAGCTTATATTGGTGGCGGTATGGATAACAATCAATTCCCTGAGGATTTCTATTCTTTTGATGGAACTAATTGGAATGAGTTATCACCATTGAAGGATGCAGCTAATACTTATGATCTAACACGTCAATCTGCGTCAACATTTGTAATCGGAAACTTTGGCTATGTAGTTGGTGGCAAAAAAGCTTCTGTATTAGGTAATGTATGGAAATATGATGTAGGTGCAAACAAGTGGGAAAGTAAACACCAAGCTTTACCTCAAAATGCTAGAGAAGGAGCTGTTTCATTCTCTATCGGTGGAAAAGGTTACTTGACTACTGGAATGAACAGTGCAACGAAATTTGATGACACTTGGGTATTTACACAAGTACGTTAATTAATAATTGCTATAACAGCATAAAAAAGGCGAATACTAAATCAGTATTCGCCTTTTTTATTACCCTACGCTTCGGGATTACAAAGCAATCTGTATTTAAGCAAATTAGATTGCCACACCGTTCCCGGTTCTCCCCGATGATTCGGGGCAAGCTGGGACAGGCTGTTCCTCAGGTTACCAATGACAGATTACCTACGGTGAGCTCGCAAGCTTTCATTTTTACTCTCCACACAGAGTTAATCATTACGTTATAATCAAAAAAATGCCCTCGAATGAGGACATTTTTTGGTATATATATGTTTACGGTTAGTTCGTTAAATTAAGCCTTTTTTATTAAGTAACTCGGCAACCTGTACAGCATTTGTCGCAGCTCCTTTTCTCAAATTATCAGCAACAATCCAAAGGTTTACTGTATTTGCCTGTGATTCGTCTCTACGGATACGCCCTACAAATACTTCGTCTCTACCGTGTGCATCTTTAGGCATTGGATACTCTAAATTAGCGGGATTATCGACAACGATCACCCCTTCTTGATTTCTAAGTAGACCTCTTAATTCTTCTACATCAAAATCATTTTCAAACTCGATATTCACAGACTCCGAATGCCCTCCCATCACTGGTATACGTACGGTAGTAGCGGTCACTTTGATCGAATCATCCTGCATGATCTTATTTGTCTCCTGAATCATCTTCATCTCTTCTTTGGTATACCCATTTTCCTGAAAAACATCGATGTGTGGAATAACATTAAGATCTATTTGATAAGGGTATGCTTTTTCTCCTTCTAATCCTGCTCTTTCGTCCTTCAATTGCTGCACTGCCTTTACCCCTGTACCAGTTACCGATTGATACGTAGATACTACTACTCGCTTTATTTTATATTTTTCGTGTAGCGGCTTTAACACGACAACCATCTGAATGGTTGAACAATTGGGATTAGCGATAATCTTGTCCTCCGCCGTCAACACATCTCCATTTACTTCTGGCACCACTAGTTTTTTGGATGGATCCATCCGCCATGCTGATGAGTTGTCCACCACCGTGATTCCTGCTGCTGCAAATAAAGGTGCATACTCCGTTGATACGCCTCCTCCTGCTGAAAAAAGAGCCACTTGTGGTTTCAATGCAATAGCTTCATCAGGAGTAACCGTTTTAAACTTCTTACCGTTGAATTCAATTTCCTTACCCTTACTTCTTTCAGAGGCAACTGGAATTAATTCTGTTACGGGGAAGTTCCTTTCCGCTAATACCGTCAAAATTTCTGACCCAACAAGCCCTGTTGCGCCAACTACTGCTACTTTCATTTTCTTATAATTTTTAGTACTTACGTGACTTATTACGCTAAGTTCACGATGCCAAACATAGCAAATAAAGAGGAGTAATCGATACAAAAAATTACATTTTTTCTATTTTAAACGGATGAATATTAACAGAAAGCACCTGTATAAAGCCATTAATTTACTAATTTATCAAAATAATACGCCTCCTCGCCGAATATTCAATATATCAAAGATGTATTTGAGCAAAAATTATTCTTTATCTTGTACCCAATAGAGAAACTATACGATTCTTACAAAGAACCAATTATTAATCACATGAGAGCTCTGCTTTTCACCTTTTTTTGTGTTTTTTTATCCCTGTCGTATGTATATGGCAAAGGGATCATTGTTAATGAGGTAATGGCAAATCCTAAGGGAAGCCAACTCCCTGCATTTGAGTATATCGAACTTTTCAACAATGGCACTTCTGTGCAGAACCTTTCTGAAATCAGCTTAAAAGTCAACAACAAAATAATACTTCTTCCATCTTATCTCTTAGCACCACAGCAACTGGTGGTTTTATGCCCTCAGGAGGGAGCAGCTTTTTTGGAAAGCTACGGAAATGTTATTGCCCTATCTAATTGGCCTGTCTTGAACAATACCGGAACTACCATCACCCTTTATCAACAGGATTTGGTAATAGACGAAGTATCCTACAAAGACAGTTGGCACGAAAGTGCTTCGAAAAAAGCTGGTGGGTGGAGTCTCGAACGTATCAACCCCAATTGGTCCTGCAATATGGCATCAAACTGGTCCTCATCTACGGCAATGCGTGGTGGTACCCCGAGCAGCCCCAATTCCATATACAATGCTAAGCATACACCAAACATTGGGATCACAGACGCGAGAATCAGTAATAAAAATATGTTTATCACTTTCAATGTAGATAAGGCTATACTTCCTGTTTTTTCAAAAGAGCAAATTATTATCGATCATACAGATCCTCACCCTTCCGAAATCTCTTGGAGTGAAGGCCAGGATACACTCATTCTTACTTTTAATGAGCCACTGGAAAACAACAAACTGTATACCTTAATTATCAATGATTTCCAGAGTTGTGGCTCCCAGATCACAATACCTCCGTATTTCATCTTCAAACAACAGCCCTCCGAGTATAATTCTATCGTAATCAATGAGATTCTATTTAACCCTAAAGATGGAAGCCCCGACTTTGTCGAACTCTATAATAAAACGGAACACCCGATCGATCTTCAGGGGTGGAAATTAGGGAATCGGACCATATCGGATCGGTTATTGTTGATTTCACCAAGCGACTTTTTGGTGTTAACGATAGAAAAAGAAAAATTGCAGAGAACGTATCCCAATGCAGTGTATGACCGCATTTATGAAGTACCTACCTTACCGGCTTATCCAAATCAACAAGGGGTCGTAACGTTATTTTCACCGACCTCTCTTATCGATTCGCTATACTATCACACGGATATGCATAGCCCGTGGATCAATAATCCTAAGGGGGTATCTTTAGAAAGGGCTTCTTATGAAGATGAAACCAATCGCCCCGGTAACTTCAAATCGGCGTCAACATTGGTTGGTAGTGCTACTCCTGGATACAAAAACTCAAAAACTGTGGATAACTTTTTAAGAAAAAATATTTTTTCTTTGACCTCGAAAACGGTGTCTCCAGATGAGGATGGCTTTGAAGATAAACTAGAAATAAATTATCAACTACAAGCCCCAGACTATATGTTGACAGTCCATATTTACGATGAAAAAGGAATATTAATCAAACGTTTGATTCGCCATCAAAGCGCCAGTTCTGAGGGAAAGATAACTTGGGACTGCAGAGACGACAACGGGCTTAAAGCACGCGCGGGACATTATATTTATTGGGTCGAAATTTATGACGCGACTGGCTACAAAGAAGTTTTTAGAGAGGCTTTTGTACTAGTTCATAAATCGCAGTACTATTGACAAAAACGCGATAAAACACCTATCTTTGCAGCACTGAAAGTTGAAGTGTATTCTGCCTTTAAATTAGTAAAAAATATCGGCGGTCAACTTTCATCGTTTATACATCGCATAATCGAGTTTGTTGTCTTTGAAAAAACAACAGCTCGTAAAATATTTATTTTAATGAAAGAAACAATTATAATCCTTGGTTCAAACGGTCAGATCGGCACCGAACTAGCTGATGCACTAAGAACCAAATTTGGCGCCGAAAATGTGATTACAACTGATATCAGAGAGCCTCAGATCACTGCTCCTGATCATAACTTCGAAATCATCAATGTCCTTGATAAAGATGCCGTAAAAACTCTTTTCGAAAAGCATAAACCTACACAGGTCTATCTTCTAGCCGCGATGTTGTCGGCTACAGGGGAAAAATATCCACAGATGGCATGGGACCTGAACATGAACGGCTTATTAAATGTTTTGGATCTTGCTGTTGAATTGGGTGGTATTAAGAAAATATTTTGGCCGAGTTCAATCGCTGTTTTCGGACCTCACTCTCCAAAAGTAGAGACGCCGCAATACTGCGTAATGGATCCAAATAGCATCTATGGTATCAGTAAGCTTTCTGGAGAACGTCTGTGTGAATACTATCATGCTAAATATGGTTTGGATATCCGTAGTATTCGTTATCCTGGAATCATTTCCTGGAAAACAGCTCCAGGCGGAGGAACCACGGATTATGCGGTACATATTTTCTTTGAAGCGCTGGCTAAAGGTAGCTATGAGAGCTTTCTATCGGCAGGTACCGCTTTGCCGATGATGTATATGGATGATGCTGTACGTGCTACTATACAGCTGATGGATGCACCTTCAGAGAACTTAACCATCCGATCAAGTTATAATCTTGCTGGTATTTCTTTCACTCCTGAAATGATCGCGCAAGAAATTAAAAAAATTCTTCCTAATTTTGAGATGTCTTACAGCTCGGGAGATCCTCGCCAAGCTATTGCCGATTCTTGGCCGCAAAGTATCGACGATGAATATGCCCGTAAAGATTGGAACTGGGAAATAGCTTATGACCTGGAGGCCATGACAAAGGACATGATCGAAAATCTTAAAACAAACAAATAAAAGAAATGGGTAGAGCTTTTGAATTTAGAAAAGAAAGAAAATTTAAGCGTTGGGCCAAAATGGCCGTACAATTTACGCGCTTAGGAAAAGAAATAGCAATTTCTGTAAAAGAAGGAGGCCCTCACCCTGAAAATAACTCTCGCTTACGTACTGCAATCCAAAATGCGAAAGCGGTAAACATGCCTAAAGACCGTGTTGAAGCGGCAATCAAACGTGCTTCAGAAAAGGATTCCAAAGGCTACGAGGAGTTTGTATATGAAGGCTATGGTCCACACGGTGTACCTGTATTAATCGAGACCGCAACTGATAATACCAATAGAACGGTAGCAAATATCCGTAGTTACTTTACAAAAGCAGGTGGTTCTTTAGGTAAAACGGGTTCTTTAGATTTCATATTCCAACGTAAATCTATTTTCAGATTTCCAGCGACAGAAGAGTTGGATGTAGAAGAGCTAGAGCTGGAATTGATTGACGGAGGCCTAGAGGAACTATACGTAGAATCTGATGAAGAAGGTAATGATATCGTAGTGGTACAGACTTCTTTTGAAGATTTCGGGAATATGCAACGCTTATTGGAAGAAAAAAACATTGAAGTAACTTCCGCCAAGCTAGAACGTATTTCGTTATCTCATAGCACATTGACAGAAGAAGAAGCGGCTGACGTCTTAAAACTTATCGATAAAATCGAAGAGGATGACGACGTACAAGCTGTTTATCACAATATGGACTAGTTAAGTCCTTAGATACGATGCTAAAAAACCTTCACACCTTCAACGTGTGAAGGTTTTTGATTACGTAGCGGTTCATCCATGATGGTAATTCGCTAGCTGGCGGATCATGAAAGTTTTTAACAGTCTATATATCGTGAATTCAAAGCATTTTATTTAAGTTTGGATATGCTCAGTTTTGAAGAATTTTTTATAAAAAAGAAAATAGATCTTTTTGCATTGAAATCTGCAAATCAGGAGCTCTATAAGGAATTTGAGGTTCATTATAGGGCAATGGGCGAAAAAAGCTTTGATCATTCCAAAAAATTTTGGTTTAATAAATTAAGAAAAAGTTACTTATTAGCCGAAGAAGTAGACTTTCCTAAAACTAGCAGTATTTCTGCTGAGGATATCCAAGCTGCTAAAAAGAGTCCTACACTTGGTTTTAAGCCTAAATTCGCTCCCAAACCAACTAGCAAAAGTATTGAAGACGCAAAGACTTCACAAGAAACGTCAAATGTTTCTCCTTCGGGTTTCAAACCGAGATTTAAGCCTGGGATAGTGAAAACTACCCCAGTAGAAGAGAAGGAGGTAACACAAGCCCCTATCTCTGACATCGAAACTCCTGTAGCTTCTACAGAGGAAGCACAGCCAAATAGTAGTAAACCGGCTGGATTTAAGCC
>NZ_FUZF01000006.1:0-19175 GCF_900168125.1 Sphingobacterium nematocida | reverse complement strand
ACAGAGGAAGCAAAGTCAAATAGTAATAAACCGGCTGGATTTAAGCCCAGATTTAAAGCTGGAGTAACGAAGAATATACCCCCGGCTGACAATCAATAGCAATAAACAAACAACCTTATATAATTCGCTAAAATTATGTTAAAAGAAGAAAGACAGGCTTATATTGTCCATCAAATAAACCTTCACAACAAAGTCCTATCATCCGATCTTAGTATACAGCTTAATGTCTCGGAAGATACTATACGTCGCGACTTGAATGAGCTTGCTGAGAATGGTCAAGTTATAAAAGTCTACGGAGGAGCACTATCAAAATCTTTTCAATTCCCGTTTCAAGAAGGTAACGTATATGCCAAAGAAGGCAAAAAAGAAATTGCCAGCAAGGCGCTTTCTCTAATCGGGAACGGGATGACCGTCTTGATCGGAGGAGGTACGACCATGATTGAATTGGCTCGTCTTATTCCAAACGATCTGCAATGCACGTTCTTCACAATAAGCCCACTTGTCGCGCTGGAACTTGCGGAAAAAGACAACATAGATGTTTTTCTATTAGGCGGAAAGCTATCGCGCAATACTAATATTGTAACGGGTTCTCAGGTAATCAATGAATTGGCTGACATACGAGTAGATCTTTGCTTACTGGGTACGAATAGCCTTTCTTTGGAGGAGGGTATTACCGACTCAGATTGGGAAGTCGTACAGATCAAACGAGCTATGATCAAATGTTCTAAGAGTTTGGCTATTTTAAGCATAGCTGAGAAGCTAAACTCCAATCAAAAGATGCGTGTGATGCCTTTGAAAGATGTCACTTACCTTATTACAGACTTAAATCCTAACGATATTTCATTGAAGGATTTCAGAAATGCGGTTCAAGTACTTTAAGGAACTCGAAAAGAATGTCAAGTAGGGCAAAAGCCATCTCTGGGATCATCTGGACTTTTATAGATTCTGTTCTTTTAAAAGCCTTATCCTTATTATCTTTTTATATTCTTGCTCGATTACTGACAGATGAAGATTATGGTCTAAATGGCATACTCATTCCTTTAATTAGCATTGGAACAACAATCGTAGAAAGTGGATTGAGTAATTCACTCATTCGTGCGTCGAATCCCACGCAGGACGAATACTCAACCATTTTTTGGATGAACATTTTCACCGCCATTCTTCTCTACGTTGGCTTGTATTTTGCAATACCTTATATTATAGATTATATTGATAAACCTATTCCAACGGAAGTATTAAGAATAAGTGCCCTAAGCATCATATTTTCTAGCTTTACAACGGTACAATTGGCTATCCTAACAAAAGAAATGCAATTTAAAAAACTGATGATAGCCAATATTCCTTCCGCTATTATCAGCCCTACTCTTGGTGTTGCCCTAGCTTATTATGGTTATGGAATATGGGCGTTAGTGGGGATGGCCTTAGCAGCTCCTTTTTTTCAAAGTATTTCTTTATGGACCGCTTCTAACTGGAGACCATCATTTATTTTTGTACCTAGCAAAGCTAAATTTCACCTTTCATTTGGATACAAACTATTATTATCTGCTCTTTTAGATAATATTTTCAAAAACATATACAACTTTATTATTCCAAAAAGATACACGCTAAGCTCACTTGGACAATACGAAAGAGCCAACACACTAAATGGATATCCAACTAATATCTTAACCACCATTGTTTCTAAGGTAACTTATCCTCTACTTACAAACATCAAAGATAATACGGAAGAAATTTCTAATGCATACCGGCAAATTTTAAGAATGTCCCTTTACATTAGTGCTCCTATAATGTTGGCTTTAGCGGCAACCGCACCCAGCTTAATTCTATTTCTCTTAGGAGAAGATTATAGAGAATCTATCCCCTATTTTCAGATTATTTGTTTAGCGAGTATGCTCTATCCTATCCACTCAATTAACCTCAATGTACTTAAAGTCTACGGACGATCGGATTTATTTCTTAAACTTGAAGTAATTAAAAAAATCTTAACAATTGTTTGTATTGCTGTTGCGTGGAACTTTGGTATAATAGGTTTAGTATGGAGTTCTGTTGCTGCATCCGCTTTATCACTGTTGGTCAATACTTATTACAGTGATAAACTAATTCAGTATTCTACCAAGCAACAGATCTTCGAAATGCTGCCTACTTTATTTACGGCAGGTGCGATGTATACTGTTATACTGCTAACATCCAATTTTATACAAGAGTTTCCACCGTTATTACAGATTTTCGTTAACTTTACGATTGGATTTCTATTTTATTTCATACTAAGCTATATTTTCAAATTGAAACCCTTTTTATTTCTAGTTAAAATTATCAAAAGCTATCGACCATGATTCAAGTGACACGTCCTTTCTTGCCTCCAGCAGATGAGTATAAAAACTATATCGATGAGATCTGGAGAAGACAGTGGCTTACCAACATGGGACCTCTATCGAGCGAATTGGAAATACAACTCAAAGAATTTTTAGGCCTTGAGCATCTTTTATTTCTGACGAACGGTACTGTTGCTTTGCAGATTGCAATAAAGGCATTGGAACTGAAGGGAGAGATTATTACAACGCCTTTCTCTTTCGTCGCCACAACAAGTACTATCGTATGGGAAGGTTGCCAACCTGTATTCGTCGATATCGATAAACAAAGTCTTAATATAGATCCCGATAAGATAGAAGATGCAATAACACAAAATACATCGGCGATCCTAGCGACCCATGTATATGGTAACCCATGTGAAGTTGAAAAGATAGATCGTATTGCAAAAAAACACAATCTTAAGGTTATCTATGATGCTGCACATGCATTCGCTGTGAACTATAAAGACAGATCTATTTTAGAATATGGGGATATTAGTATCTGTTCGCTACATGCAACGAAATTATATCATTCGACCGAAGGAGGTCTTTTAGTCACTAAAGACTCTGACTTACTAAAGAAAGCTTCGCTGATGCGGAATTTCGGTATATCTGGGTTCAATGAGTTCGGCGAACTAGGCATTAATGGAAAAAATTCAGAGTTTCACGCAGCAATGGGACTAGCAAACCTAAAATATGTCCCGAATATTATCGCTAAGCGAAAGTTACTGACGGATCGGTACCTATCAAATTTAAAAAATCTGAAAGGATACGTTCCACTATGGAATAAGCATTCTCTTCCTAACTATGCATATTTTCCGGTCATTTTTGACAGTGAATCATTATTACTTCAGGTCATGGTTGAACTGGAAAAAAATCAAATATTTACGCGAAGATATTTTTATCCTTCTCTGGCTAGCGCCTTACCGTATTTGACAAAAGAACATCTACAGGACACAGATGATATTTCTCAAAGGGTGCTATGCTTACCTCTTTATTATGATCTTAGTCTAGAGGAAATTAATTTAATCACACGTATCATCTTACGGGTTCAAAACAATAATCAATGGTAATCATTGGAGCAGGGGGCTTTGCCAAAGAACTTCTTGAAGTTGTTCTACAGGAAACCCCATTAAAAAAGATCGCCTTTTACGACGATACCACCAAAGATGGACCTGATGAGCTCTTCGATCAATTTCCTATTTTAAAAAATTCGGAGGATTTGTTACAGCATTTTCATCAATATGGAAATGACTTTACATTGGGCATCGGTGGCACACAAATACGCAGACAGCTCTTTAAAAAAATATCCGATATCGGAGGAAACCTTGTTTCGGCGATCGACAAACGGGCTTCCATAGGTACATTCAGCCAGCTGGGATTAGGCTGTAACGTTTTAAGTCAAGCTTGTATTAGCAATAGCACTCAAATAGGTATTGCCGCTCTTATCTATTATAACGGTATCATCACCCACGATTGTATTCTAGGTGATTTTGTTGAAATTTCTCCAGGGGCGACCTTACTGGGACGGGTAAGCATAGGCGATTTTACACAGATAGGAGCAAATGCAACCGTATTAGGTCGTGTGAAAATTGGAAAAAATTGCCTGGTGGGCGCTGGCGCGGTTGTCACTAAAGATGTCCCCGACAATGCCGTAGTAGCAGGAATACCCGCCCGGGTCATAAGATACAGATCTTGACAGAGAACGCTTATGAACATACATCTTTTTCACGACGACAAATTTAATAATGGCGCCATGAAGCAATTTGAACGGGCCTATCCTGGGAAAAATTGCTACATTATATTACTTTACAATCAAAAGCAACTGAAGTACACGGTTCCCAATGCGCATACTTATGTGTTTCATATACGTGATTTAAATCTCCTTCAACAGCTAAGTGGAATCATTCAATCCAACTCAGGTTCAAGGCTTTTCCTTCATTTCATAGATGATTTTAAAGCTGCCTTGGTTAATAAATTGCTAGACAAATTCAAACATTTACGTTTTTATTGGATTTTCTACGGTGGAGATTTGTATGAATACCTAACACGTTACGAAGGGTATCAAATTATCGATGATTCTTCATTCTTACCAAAAACATCCTTCTTAAACTGGTTAAGCAAAAGAACAAAATACCTACTTAGGTTTGGGATGAGCCAGAAAACAGCAAAGATGCGTGCTTTTCAACGGCTGGATTATTTTTGTTTCTGGAATGAATATGATTATCAATTATTCCACTCTAAAATAAAAAGCGCTGCCGAGTATAAGAGTTTTATCTATTGCAATGCACTGGGAGACCCTGCGCATGTGCAACCTCAAAAAAAGGCGGTTATAATGATTAATCATGCAGCTTCATTCTCTGGGAACCACCATTATATCATCCATACGTTAGCAAAATTGCAAATCCCATTAACCGAGTATCAGATTTTGTTACCGTTAAGTTATGGGGACAAAAAATTTGCGGATAAAGTAAAGCTTGCTGCCGAACAGGAACTTAAAACAGATATTAATGCTTTAACAAAGTTTTTACCGATAAATGAGTATCAAAAGATCTTGTCTGAGGTAAAAATAGCTATTTTCGGGATGAGACGTCAAGAAGCCGCGGGCAATGTGTTTCAACTTTTGAATATGGGAGCACAAGTATTTTTAAGGAAAGACAACACTTTGCTACATTGGTTAAAGAAACGTGATTTTATTGTATTTTGTATCGAAGAGGATGAGCTGGAACTTTCCCGCTTGAACGGACTGACTTTGGAACAAATGTCTCATAACCGTATACAATACGAAAGATATTTTAACAGCCAGATATACGACAATATGATGCAGCAATTGATTATTGATACACGTAAGAGCAACTAAAGAATGGAAAAAGTATTAGCTCCAATTATTTTATTTGTCTACAATAGACCCAAGCATACTAAAAAGACTTTAGAAGCTCTCGAAAAAAGCATAGATGCTTCTGATTCGGATATCTATATATACTCTGATGGGGCTAAAAATGCAGATGGTATCGATAGTGTAAACCGTGTGCGTGCTATTATAAGAGAACCTTGGAATTTCAAAAGCATTCATATCATTGAAAGATCTAAAAATGTTGGCCTCGCCAATAATATCATCAAGGGAGTAACTGAGGTAATCGAAAAACATGGTAAGGCTATTGTTCTAGAGGATGATCTAGAGGTTTCAAAATTTGCATTACAATATTTTAACGATGCATTAGTATGCTATGAAGAGGATGAACAGGTCATGGAAATAAGTGGCTACATGTACCCAGTTGCCCATGCAGATAATCTACCTGAAGCCTTCTTCTTCCGTGTTGCCAATAGTTGGGGTTGGGCCACTTGGGCGCGCGCTTGGAAGCATTTTAATGCTGACATCGACGAGTTAACAAATAATTTTTCGAAAGAGCATATCAAACGTTTTAGTATCGATCATACGGAAAATTTCTGGAAACAGGTAAAGCTATATAAATCCGGAAAAATTAATTCCTGGGCTATTCGATGGTATCTTTCTATTTTTAATAAAAATGGACTTGTTCTTTATCCTAGAACATCTATGATCCAAAATATGGGAACCGACGGATCTGGCACACACTCCGATGTGGACGAAATTTATAAAGTGACATTGGCAACCCAAAAAGTTAATAACTTTCCCAAAGAAATCGAAGAGCACAATGCAGCCTACGAGGCAATCAAATATTTTTACAAAAACCGTAAGGGATCTTTTGTAAAACGAGTAGCCCGGTATATTCGTAAACATTGGGATAAACGTAAAAAATAACGTAAAAGCAATGAAAATATCCATAATAACCATCGTATATAACAACGTTAGGGACATTGAGTACACGATATCTTCAGTGCTTAATCAATCGTATCCAGATATTGAATATATCGTTATAGATGGAGCCTCTACAGATGGTACATTGGATATCATCAATAGGTACAAGGATCGAATCAACACCATCGTTTCGGAAAAAGACGCAGGTATCTATGACGCCATGAACAAAGGACTAGCACTCGCGACTGGTGATTATGTTCTTTTTCTAAACTCAGGCGATGAGCTCTATGACAACGATACAATCCGTTGTATCGTCGAAAAGGGGAAAGGTGCTGATATAATCTACGGCGAAACTAAATTAGTGGATGAACAGCGTCATATTATTGCTGATCGTCGACATAGGACTCCAGATAAATTTGATTGGCAGTCATTTCGCTATGGAATGAACATCTGTCATCAAGCCATCTACATAAAACGTAGTATAGCAGAACCTTACGACCTAAAATATCATCTGAGCGCCGATATAGATTGGATAATACGTGCTGCTAAAAAAGCTAAAACAACTCAGAATGTTCATAACTATGTCGCTCGATATCTTGTGGGGGGAATGTCTCAGAAAAGACATCGTCAAAGCCTAAAGGAACGTTATCAGATATTTAAAAAACACTATGGCTGTTTCAATAATTGGATCAATCACGGTATTATAGCATTACGATTATTCAAACACAGAATGAAGCATGGCAAAACAAGAGAATAATATACTAAATCCGGAAATATTAGTTGAGTTGGCTAACAGCAAGATGCCCTACGGCAAATATCAGGGATGGGCACTACATAGACTGCCTGAACCGTATTTAACTTGGTATAGACAGAAGGGATTCCCTACAGGAAAACTAGGTGTTTTGCTAGCTACTTTATACGAGATCAAAGTTAATGGACTGGAATATTTGTTATTACCTTTGGTTAAAAAGTAACGATCGTCATTTTTATATTATCCATTTTATTTAACTTTGCATCATTAATTCAAACATTAAACGCCGTTTGCAGCGGTATCAATGCACATATGACAAACTATCAAACATTACTGTACTACTGTTACAGCCCTATCGAAAATGCAGAACAATTTGCTGCAGATCACCTCGAATTTTGTAAATCTCTGAACCTAGTCGGTCGTATTATTGTTGCTGATGAAGGGCTCAATGGTACTGTATCTGGCTCTCAGGAGTCCTGTAAGGCTTATATGGACGCCATATATGCAGATGGCAGATTCAATCACACCGAATTTAAAATCGACGATGTGGAGGAACCTTCTTTCATCAAGATGCACTGTCGCTATAAGCCGGAGATTGTCCATTCAGGCTTGCGTGATCCCAAGGAAATAGATCCAAACCAACAGACGGGAATTCATTTGGAACCACGGGACTTTATGGAGATGAAAGACCGTGAGGATGTCGTTGTCCTGGACGTACGTTCAAACTATGAGCATAATGTAGGGAAATTCAAAAATGCGGTCACTTTGGACATTGAAAATTTCCGGGAGTTTCCAGAAAAAATAAAAGAACTCGAACAATACAAAGGCAAGAAAATCCTAACCTATTGTACAGGTGGTATCAAATGTGAGAAAGCATCTGCTCTACTTTTAAAAGAAGGTTTTGAAGATGTATATCAATTACATGGTGGTATCATAAAATATGGCAAAGAAGCGGGAGGTAAGGATTTTGAAGGGAAGTGCTATGTCTTTGACAACCGAGTGACGGTTGAAGTGAACTCGACCAATCCTGTCGTAATATCTACCTGTAAGAATTGCGGGACGACTACGCCAAAGATGATCAATTGTGCCAACCCAACATGTAACGAGCACTTTACTCAATGTGATGCCTGTGGAGAGAAACTAGAAGGCTGTTGCTCGGAAGCGTGTATGGACAACCCCAATAAAAGGGAATATGATGGAACGGGATACTATGTAAAAATCCCTCAGCCCGTAAACATAGAGAAGATATCTAAACGTAAACACAAAAATTTTGCTCCAAAAATATAAATAATAAAAGCCTCAGGGAATCCTAAGGCTTTTATTATTTAAAACGTCCATCCTACGTAATTGATATTCTTATCGACTGCTAAATATTTCTTTTCGTAATAAGTTTTGATAGAAAGAACTTCATCCACCAGATCAGACTTGTATAGATCTGTTGTTTCTTTAAGAACCGGTAGGTTTTGTAAGGAAATTTGTTCGCGGGTATAACCGTAGAAAAAGTCACTGTCCGTTTTTAAATGCATAAGCCCGCCGTCCTTCAAGATAATCTTATACCGTTCTAAAAAAACAGGATTAGTCAAGCGTTTTTTCTCTCTACTATCTTGCGGCTGTGGATCTGGAAAGGTAATCCAAATTTCCGAAATTTCATTTTCAGCAAAATGTTCTAAAATCGTTTCGATCTGAATGCGTAGAAAACCTACATTTTCTATCCCTTCCTCTAATGCTGTCTTTGCCCCCCTCCAGATACGATTACCTTTATAGTCTATTCCTATAAAATTGGTGTCGGGAAATAACTTCGCTAAGTTAACGGTATACTCCCCTTTACCGCATGCAAGTTCTAGAATTAATGGTTTACTATTTCCAAAAAAATCAGAAGACCATCTACCCTTATATTCTTTTCCTGCGTCCAGTTGAACTACGTTTTTAAATGTCGCTACTTCTGCGAACTTTCTCAATTTATCCTTACCCATAACAAATAATAAGCAGCAAAAATAATCTTATATTTTCATATATGTAATTATTTATAACAAGTGTTTGTTTTCAATTATATAAATGAGCTCGCTTCACTCGGTTTGTTTTTTAATTGTCATTAACTTGTTCCGATTTATCGGAATGGAATGCCCAGATCATTTTCATTTGTATTTTGCAATCATGGACATTTCTCTATAAAAAATATAAATGGATGCGGGGCGTTATTATATTGCGTACAATGCTGAATTTATGTAGGTTTGCAGTAATTCAATACTTTGCTGTGGAAAAAGAAGCTAAAATCTACGTGGCCGGCCATAGAGGAATGGTGGGATCTGCGATATATAACAAATTACAACAAGAGGGGTTCAAAAATATTATAACGCGTAGCTCGCAAGAGCTAGATCTGCGCAATCAACAGGCTGTGGAAGCTTTTTTCGAAACCGAAAAACCAGATTATGTATTCTTAGCTGCGGCAAAAGTGGGAGGAATAGTTGCGAACAATACGTATAGAGCAGATTTCATATATGAAAATTTGGCTATACAAAACAATGTGATACATCAATCTCATGTGCATCAAGTCAAAAAGCTTTTATTTTTAGGATCTTCATGTATATATCCAAAACTGGCTCCGCAACCACTAAAAGAAGATTATTTATTGACAGGAACATTAGAACATACGAATGAGCCATATGCGATTGCAAAAATTGCTGGCATAAAAATGTGTGAATCCTACAGAAGCCAATATGGTGACAACTTCATTTCTGTGATGCCAACCAATCTATATGGCTACAATGACAATTATCATCCAGAAAACTCGCATGTACTCCCTGCATTAATTCGGAGATTTCATGAAGCCAAGATCAATAATACACCTAAAGTTGTTATTTGGGGCACAGGGACCCCGCTCCGTGAGTTCTTATTCTCAACAGATCTAGCCGAAGCATGTGTCTTCTTAATGGAGAACTATGATGAAAGTCAGTTTATCAATATTGGTGTGGGACATGACATAACTATAAAAGATCTGGCTCTTCTCATCAAAGATATTGTAGGCTACGAGGGGGAGATCAAATTTGACCCTACCAAACCTGATGGAACTCCCCGAAAATTGATGGATGTAAATAAACTCCATCAACTGGGATGGAAACACAAAATTACTTTAGATGAAGGTATTCGTCTAGCCTATAAAGATTTTATAGCGAAATACTGTTAATAAGTTTCGCTATCTGGGGGAATTCCAAAATTAAGAGTATCCTGCCCTTCGTCATCTGATAAAGGAGCGACGTCACGATGCTTCTTTTTGGACTTCTTTTTAGGTCGCACAAAATCCGTAATTTTGGAAATAACTGATCCTACTTTATCTTGAGTAATACCCCCCACAGCTTTATCAGACACTAACAACACTAATGCCTTTTTCAACCAACTTGAGTTTCGGAGAAAAGTACGGTTTAGCACTAAAGGTAAACCTAATTGTATTGCTCTTCCGAACCAATCACTTTGATTTGCAGCCCCTACACTTGATCCTCCTTTGAAAGAGGAAAAAATCCCCTTCACTAGATCAACCCCCGGAATACTCGAAGCAATAGTTCCAACAAAACGAGCAGGAGCCTCCACTTTATGTTTGAGAAGATGGTACTGGTCGGCTAAATATGCCTCCTGTTCCTTTTTAAGTTGGCTTAAACGGGCAATCTCTAACCTCAACTCTCCTATATTATTAATTTTTGCTTTCATTTTCCTCTGCTGTTTTGTGATCTGATTGCGAATTATAGCTATCAAAATTTACCTTTTCTTCAAAAGACCCCTCCTCTTTAGATTCTTCCTCTGCATCTTCATCCTGGTGCCACTTTCCAAGCACTTTGCGTATGGTAATATCCATAAACTTCGCTTCCAATTTAGGCTCAACTGCTCGAATAATTAACAAGATCACCAAAAAAACGCCGCCTGTAGTCAAAAAACCTAATGCATTGCTTCCTAACACCTCTCCCAGGAAAAAACCCAACGCTAAAGAAAGGAAAAATATAATAATCAAAGTCAGAAGTAACTTCGTCGCATCCAATATAAGTGCTCCGATAATCCTTCCTCCCTTGGCCATCGCCTTTAACTTCAACAGCTCAATCTCTGTATCTATATATTCCTTAGCCTTCTGAAAACTTCCCGAAAATGAAAACTTTTGATCACCCATTGAATTTTTATTTAATCATATGAAGTACGGTTGTATCAATTTACCGTACTTCATAAATCTGTATATATTTTACTACGCTGAACTGATAGTTTGTCCAGACTATGCATGCTCTTCGATTTCGTCCTCGACAAAACCTTCTGTTTTAGAAACCTTAGATTTAACCATTGCCAAGATCTTTTCTTTAAAGTCGTTTAACTGATCAAACTGCTCTTCAGCACGCTCCTTTAAGGCATCACCGAGATCCGCTAAAGAATCATTTATTTTCTCTCTGGTTTCTGTCCCTTTTTCTGGTGCAAATAGCACCCCTAATACTGCTCCTGCAGCTAATCCTGCTAACAATGCCGCTACAACTTTACCGCTATCTTTCATTACTCTCTATATTATATGTTTAACTTAAAAAAATGAAATAGTCTCTATTATATAAACAATAAAAAAACAAAATCGTTTGAAATAAGTATACCTAATACTGTTTACACTTTTAATATAACGTTTTTATCACAAAACAGCAAAAACAAGTCCAAACTTAGTGCAGTGATTAACTAATTTTATTTAACTTTAAGTTGGCCAATTATAACAACCATGCTAGTAAAAACCTTTAGCAGTGCCGTTTACGGCATCGAAGCATCAACGATTACGGTCGAAGTCAATGTCTCTACAGGCACTAAATACTATATTGTGGGCCTCCCCGACAATGCCATAAAAGAGAGCCTACAACGGATAGAGAGCGCCATATTGTCAATAGGATGCCGCATGCCACGACAAAAAATCGTTGTCAATTTGGCACCTGCAGACATCCGAAAAGAGGGCTCTGCCTATGATTTGGCCATAGCTATTGGTATCTTAGCCGGATCTGCTCAGATCTTAGAAGATAAGCTTTCGGACTATATCATTTTAGGCGAGCTATCCTTAGATGGTACGATACAACCTGTCAAAGGCATCCTTCCTATCGCAATCCAGGCCAAAAAAGAAGGTTTTAAAGGCATTATTCTGCCGAGCGCAAATGCCTCCGAGGCTTCTATTGTGCGAGAAATCGATATTTTAGCTGTGGATAAGCTGCAGCAAGTCGTTGATTTCTTCAATAAAAAAATACAATTGGAACATATACAAAAAGATGATCCAGAAGATCTGTCGCATATTACAAACTCAAGTGAACTGGATTTTGCTGATGTCAAAGGTCAGGAAAACATAAAAAGAGCCTTAGAAATAGCCGCTGCTGGCGGCCATAATATCATCCTCATAGGCCCACCGGGTGCTGGAAAAACAATGTTGGCCAAACGTCTACCTACAATACTACCTCCTCTTACATTCGAAGAAGCGCTGGAAACGACAAAAATACACTCTGTATCGGGCAACCTTCCTAAGAAAGAAGCGCTGATGAACACACGTCCATTCCGCGCTCCTCATCATACAATTTCAGATGTAGCATTAGTCGGTGGAGGTAGTACCCCTCAACCTGGGGAGATTTCACTGGCTCATAATGGCGTACTTTTTCTAGATGAGCTACCTGAGTTTAAACGTACCGTATTGGAAGTCATGCGCCAACCGTTGGAATCGAGGAGCATTACTATTTCAAGAGCAAAGTTTACGATAGATTACCCCGCGAGTTTTATGCTAATAGCAGCGATGAACCCCTGTCCTTGTGGCTACTACAATCATCCTGAGAAAGAGTGTGTTTGTGGATCAATGGTTGTACAACGCTATCTAAGTAAGATTTCGGGGCCACTACTAGATCGTATTGACCTACACATTGAGGTTACACCGGTACAATTTAAAGAGCTAAGTGACCAAAAAGAAACCGAAAAGAGTCAACGCGTAAGACAGCGTGTAGTGAAAGCTCGAAAACGCCAAGAACAACGCTTTGCCCAAGAAAAGGATGTACATTGTAATGCACATATGTCGGCAAAGTATGTCCGCGAAATATGTCTGTTAGACGAAGGGGGCAAGGTGCTATTGAAAACTGCGATGGAAAGACTAAACCTTTCGGCCAGAGCTTACGATCGCATACTAAAAGTCGCAAGAACAATAGCTGACATGGACGACTCGGATTCCATCTTGAGCCAACATATTGCAGAGGCCATTCAATTTAGAAACCTAGACCGACAAAGTTGGTTAGGTTAACGTTAAAACTGCTCGATAAAATGCCTAAAGATCCAAGGGTAAAGTATAATCGTAATCAGTACGCCAGAAAGAGCGCCAAACAAATGTGCATCGTGGTTAATCCGGTCACTTGATCTTTTGGACGCCCAAATACTATATCCTACATAAAGAACCGCAAATAGATAAGCAGGCATCGGAATGACCATAAATATCCCAAGAGTTGCCTTAGGCTGGAACAGTATATAGCTAAATAAAACAGCTGAAATCGCTCCCGATGCTCCTAAACTGTAATATCCAGGGTTATTTTTCTGCTGTATAATTGTCGGAATATCGCTTAGCACCAAACTGATTAAATATAATACCGCAAAATACAGATGTCCAATATCCCCACTCACCTGAACAAAGAATCCCTCTAGCGCAAAACCAAAATAGTAAAAGGTGATCATATTGAACAACAAGTGTCCCCAGTCGGCATGTATAATTCCGCTTGTCAAAACGGTATACCATTTCGATTTATTACGTTGAATGCTATAGGGGTGCAACATCATTGAACCATACAGCTGTGGATTAGAAAAAGCATATACGCTAGTAGCGATTGTAATTGCAAATATTACCGATGCTATCGGCAGATTTAAAATATAGTCTTGAATCATTTAATCTAAAATCTATCTTCAATTAGGAAAACATAAAGCTCTTTTGGGCCGTGTGCCCCCAATACTAGTTTTTTCTCTATATCGGCGGTTCGGCTAGGCCCCGTGATAGTCGTTACCATTGACGGAAGATACTCTGGATAACGATCTTTGATTAGTGTCATCCCATGGCGTATGTCCATTACCAATTGTGAGGCTTTGGCCAATACGATATGAATCGGAGGGTATATACTCAAGCGACGTCCGGCAGTATTGGCATTGCTAACCATCACACTACCGTTTCGAGCAATCAATGCTTCGCAGGATGTAATACCTACCTCTGCTTGGTCAAAGTCTTTATCTGTAGCTAAGTAAGGAAAACCATAATGTCTCAATAGGGTTTGTATCGAAGGTTCCCAAACGTGAATTTTAGTAACACCAAGCTCTTCAACTAGTCCGATCAAATTCTCAATCACAGAAATCTCTCCATCACAATAAACAAATTTACCGGCTATAGCGGTCAGCTCCCGCGCAAATGTTACGTCTAGTGATTCTTCCTCATCTTTATACAATGCCGAATCCTCGAAATCGGGATGCGGATTATCATGCTTCTGAAGAAGGGCCGTTCTGATCTTCTTTAGCATTTTCTCTTTAGCCGTTGTATTCCTGATATTCATATGTGTATAATTTGATTTTTATCAGTCATATGGAATACTCATGGGTGTTTGTGCTTCGCTAAACATGAGTATTTCATATGCAAATTATTTGTTCTTCAGGGGCCATTAACTTGTTCCGACAAGTCGGAATGGAATATCCAATGTATATTATGCCCATTTGTGTCTCGAAACGATGTGCGTGCTACCTTGAGGTTATTCGCATTTGTCTGGCTATTGCTGTGTAGATATTTATAAACAAAAATAGAGGGCTAACGCCCTCTTACTTTTTAAATATTATCTTCATTTAATTTTTCTGAAGGCTCCGTGTTCTGAGACTCTTCAGGAATTGGCGGGATAGGCAATTCTGTTTGTGGAACTCCCCCTCCATCTGCTCCTCCATTGACAAACTCATCATAAGTTGTTCGGTTAGAGAACGGACGTTTTCCCAAAATCTCTTCTAAATCTGCTTGAAACAATATTTCTTTTTCTAATAGCTTCTCTGCGATGCGGATCAAGCCCTCTTGATTATCAAGCAATAGCTGTCTAGTACGCTCGTAAACTGCTGAAACCAAAACACGGACTTCTTCATCGATCAATTCTGCAGTCTGGTCTGAATATGGTTTTTGAAACTGTGATTCTCCAGAACTATCACGGAAGGAAACATTACCTACTTTATGATTCATTCCATATACCGCTGTCATTGCATAAGCCAGCTTCGTGATACGTTCTAAATCGTTCTGGGCTCCTGTGCTAATACGACCAAATGTAATATCTTCAGCTACGCGTCCTCCCATTGTCATACACATACTGTCTAACAGCTGTTCGGTTGTGTATAGAAATTGTTCTTTCGGTAGATACTGCGCATATCCTAACGCTGCCACACCACGGGGTACAATAGATACTTTCACCAATGGATCTGCGTGCTCCAAGAACCAACCAGCTATCGCGTGGCCTGCCTCATGATAAGCAACGATTTTTTTCTCCTCTGGAGATATAATTTTATTCTTCTTTTCTAATCCACCAATCACGCGGTCAATAGCATCTTGAAAATCCTGCATTTCAATTGCCCGCTTATTCTTACGCGCTGCAATAAGTGCTGCTTCATTACAAACGTTTGCTATTTCTGCCCCTGCAAACCCTGGAGTCTGTGCCGATAATTTCTTTGCATCGACCTCTTCAGCAAGTTTTAATGGCTTTAGATGCACGTTAAAGATTTGCTCACGACCTATTAGATCCGGTTTATCAATAGAAATCTGTCTATCAAAACGACCTGGTCTCAACAATGCAGAATCCAAAACGTCTAAGCGGTTAGTCGCTGCAAGGATAATAACCCCCACATTGGTACCAAACCCATCCATCTCCACTAACAATTGGTTTAACGTATTTTCGCGTTCGTCATTACCTCCCATTACCGAATTCTTGCCACGCGCACGTCCAATAGCATCGATCTCATCAATAAAGATGATACAAGGAGCCTTTTCTTTCGCTTGTTTAAATAGGTCACGTACACGAGAAGCACCAACACCAACAAACATCTCTACGAAGTCTGAGCCTGACAATGAGAAAAATGGCACTTGGGCCTCTCCTGCCACTGCTTTTGCCAACAATGTCTTTCCTGTTCCTGGAGGACCTACGAGCAAGGCTCCTTTAGGAATCTTACCTCCCAAATCAGTATACTTCTTAGGATTCTTCAAGAAGTCAACAATCTCCATAACTTCGGTCTTAGCTTCTTCCAAACCTGCAACATCGTTGAACGTAATATTAATTTGAGATTCTTTGTCAAAAAGCTGCGCTTTAGACTTTCCAATATTGAAAATCTGGCCTCCACCACCAGCTCCACCACCGTTCATCCGACGCATAAGGAACATCCACAATGCAACTATAATAATCAACGGTAAGATGAAGGAGATGAAAAATCCACCCCATGCATTTGTGCGTTCTTCCCATTTGGCAGATATCTTAGCTGTACCTTCAGGTAAATCTTTCTGAGATTCGATTAATTTTTGATTTAAAATCTCTGCTGACCCTTCAGAGAATATATACTGTGGCCCTTTGTTTGCCGAAAAGCTCAGGCTATTCCCAGAGGGGGCTAGATCTTTATATTTTGGATCATTTTGAAGTTTGTCACTTTTTATATAGACTTCGACTTCAACAATATTTCCTTTGTTGTATGCAATCAATTTCTCCACATCTCCTGTACGGAGCATATCCTTTTCAAAACTCTCATAGCTAATTTCTTTCGTACTACTGCTGTTGTACAAGAAATTCAGCGCTATAAAACCTAATATCATGGCTATATAAAGCCACATCATATTAAATTTGGGAGGAGTTGGGGTTATCTTTTTACTTGGAATTTTCTTCATTACAATATTACGTATCTTTTCAATTTCTTTTTATGCACTCTGATAGGACTCCGCTTTTGCATCGCCCCAGAGGTCTTCTATACGATAACGACTACGCGCATCTGTCTTAAAAATATGCACAACAACATCAACAAAGTCAAGGAGGATCCACTCCCCGTTTCCTTGCCCCTCTTTATGCCAAGGTCCTTCGCCAAAAGCCTTATACACTTCTTCTTCAACACTCTGTGCTATTGCATTCACCTGAACATTGCTATCTGCATGACAGATCACAAAATAATCAGAAACAGTTGCATTAATCTCTCGCATATCCAACTTCACGATCTCGTTACCCTTCTTTTCTTGCATTCCCAACACGACAATATCTGCCAGTTTGTTAGATAATTCTGAATTTTTCTTTTTACTCATTAAGAAATGTTATAGTTTTACTCAAAAACTTTATAATATCTTTTTCTTTTGCAAAATAATACATTTTTCGCACATTATCAGCCACTGCCTGTAATTGTTTTGGAGGAGACACCCTCCACAAATGATTATTCAAAGCAACTGTTGACAAATTTCAAGCCACAGATAGATTTTACTGCCATTATGGCAAAACACCAAACTCAAGGACGTGGACAAAGGGGTACCACCTGGCTAACCCACCCCTATTGTAATATGACTGCCAGCTTCATCTATTCTCCGCACAACCTTTTTATTACTGACCAGTTCCTGCTAACAATACATTCAAGCTTAGCTGTTTACGATGTAATAAAAGAATTCACATCAAAAGAAGTATACATCAAATGGCCGAACGACATCATGGTCGAAAGAAGAAAAATTGCGGGAATCCTGATTGAGAACAAAGTCGCTGGACAGTATGTTAAAAATGTAATTGCAGGAATAGGCATCAATGTATATGAACGGAACTTTCCCCGTGACATTGCCAATCGTAGTACATCGTTGGTTTTAGAAAATTCTGAAATTAATCTGACAATACTCGATTTAGTAAAAAAAATACAACATCGCCTCTACTATTACCAACGTATTTTTTCTCCTGAAAACAGAGCAGCACATCTTGAACTATACAACAACAGGCTCTTTCTAAAAGGTATCATCGCTGATTTTATTGTAAACGGCACCTCCATACAGGGACAAATACTGGGAGTCGAAAGTGATGGACAACTCATCGTATGCCATCAACAAGTGACCAAGAAATACGACTTAAAAGGTATAACTTATCAGTTATAACGAAAAATTTACTTGTTCGTAAGCTAATAATAAATGTACCTTAGCGTTAAACTTTATGACCCGGGTTCGAGTCATAGAATCAAATACAAGTTATAGAAGAAAAAATTATTATGAAAAAATTAAGCCTACTTATCGTTGCTGTCTTAGTGACAATTACTGGAGCTCTAGCACAAATTCACCAACCTGTAAAATGGAGTGTTGCTCACAAAAAATTAAATAAAAATGAGGCTATTATTTATGTGAAAGCTACAATTCAAAGTGGTTGGAACATCTATTCACAAAATGTAGCTGATGGAGGTCCGATCCCTACATCATTCAAATTCGCCTCATCTAAGGATTACACTTTAAATGGAAAGACCACAGAGCCTACAGCTAAAACAAAATACGAAGAGGTTTTCAAAATGAATGTACCTTACTTCACAAATGAAGTTATGTTTCAACAAAAAGTCAAATTAACAAAAGGTACAGCAACTGTAAAAGGTACTGTAGAATGGCAAGCTTGCGACAAGTCACAATGTCTGCCTCCTGACGAATATAACTTTGCTGTTACTGTAAAGTAGTTTTTACATAAGGAAGATAGTAAAAGGCAGTATTTCACTGCCTTTTTTCTATTTTTATACTTTTCAACAACTATTTCAACTTATGAAGACTTACCTGTTTTCTTTCTTACTTTCACTTTTCTTTGCCACAGCATCATTTGCTTTCTCCGCACAAGATTCATTAACGTCCTATGACGAACTCACTTTTACCGATGGTAGTGTATCGGACAGTTCTCAAGGGAGCGAAGTGCCTGAAGATCTGGTATTCTCTGATGGACAAGATACAACACAGCTAGATAGTACCGCTGTACAGAGCGAAACGGCCGGTGCTGTGCCTACAAATGGTGCTTCTACCGAAGACAAATCCATGTGGGGAATCTTTATAGCCGGTCTTTTAGGCGGATTTGCGGCATTCTTTATGCCCTGTATCTTTCCTATGGTACCACTTACGGTCAGCTTCTTTACCAAGAAGTCGGGCAGCCGCTCCAAAGCGATATCCCAGGCCTTTCTCTACGGGTTATTTATTATCGTAATCTATGTCGCTCTGGGGATGTTGATCACCATAGCATTTGGTCCGGAAGCATTGAATGAACTGTCTACAAACGGAATATTCAACTTCTTTTTCTTTCTTCTA
>NZ_FUZF01000032.1 GCF_900168125.1 Sphingobacterium nematocida | reverse complement strand
TGGACCGTCTCCCTTGGAGAAGATGGCTATGGCCTTTTTTAGAATATCACGCTCTAACTCCGCATCTTTAAGTCGCTTACGCAAAACCCTCAGTTCCTGTTCCTCGGGGCTTATCTTAGGATTGTCCGGGAGAACCTTATTACCATTGTAACGTGGGTTCCTGCGCCATTTACTAAGTAAACTGGGATCAATATCCAATTCGCCTGCAACTTCTGCTACTGAACCTTTAACAACGCTCAAATCGACCGCCATTATCTTAAATGAATCATCAAATTTTCTATGCATCTCTACAAATTTATAATTACTTATTAAATCTGTCTCGCATTAAAGGTAGCAACTCCAGAAGGGCTTAGTAAGATAATCATCTGCACCAAGCTGTAAGCCGTTTATTTTATCGTCAATGGAATTTTTTGCCGAAATGATGATAACACCATCTTCCTTATTTTCCTTCGTGAGTTCTTCCAATATTTTCAGACCATTGCCGTCCGGCAAGGTTATATCCAATAAGATGCAGTCATAATTGAACACATCTATCTTGTTCATCGCCTCCGTAAAGGTGGAAGCAACTTCACACAGATAGTTTTCTTCAGAAAGATACTCTACAATACTTTTGGCAAGCTCTTTCTCGTCTTCTATAATTAAGATTTTCATTTCTTCGGGACTTTCATTCTCCAAATTTAAACATACAATTTTGAAGAAATTTGGAATGCCTGCAATAGTTTTGCTGTTAGGCTAAAATTTGATGTAATGCGGTTTTAATCAAAAGAAATAAGTTCTCCTTACTTTTCGTCCTCTTCGTCAATTTTCTTTATCAATACTTTAGACAGACTGTCAAGAAATTTTGTCCGGTTTATTTTGCGTGCTTTCAATTCCATAAAGGTGTGGTAGAAATCGCCTAATTCAATATTGAAAGCATCTTCAAAAGTTCTGGCAATTAATTTTATGTCTGTATTTCCGTTATTAAACACACGGTGGCAGTATAGGGCGTATATTAGTTCGGTAAGTGCCGTTTTGCTTGTCGTCCATATCAACGAGTTGTCTGACCTTTTTCCCAAATCAATATTATTCAGCCTATCCTCCAAATAAACTTGTATCAGGTCATTGGCAGTAACTTTCGGAATGAGATTGGCTTTTACTTCTTTTTCCCTTTGTTCGCTGATGCTGATGTGGTTTCGGTTGATTTGCAGGGTTTTGTTATAGACCTGTGCCGTATCAGTACATTGTTTCAGTGTCCAGACTTCCTGTGCCTGAACAGTATTCCACCCGATAAATATCAATGGAATAACAAATAGTTTGTGAGCGTTCACTAATATAATTGAGCAAATTTTTTTGTTTCTTTTATTGTCTTTATTTAATTATTCCTGCCGCATCATCGTCAGCAACATTTTAAAGCGTTCAATGGCTTTCAATTCGTGTGGAATGTTTGCTGGCATAATGATACAATCACCTTTTTTAAGATGATGAAGTTTTCCGGCAATTGCTATTTCTGCTTCGCCATCCAAAATCTGCACAATGGCATCATAAGGTGTTTTATGTTCTGATAATCCCTGTTCTTTGTCGAACGAGAACAATGTTAAATTTCCGCCGGTACTTTTAGTTACCTGTTTGCTGATAACACCGCCGTTTGTGTATTCAATTGCATTTTCGAGATTGAAAATGCTTTCTTTTTCAAATGTTGCCATACTCGTTGTTTAATTAAAATACTGATGATATTGCTGATACGAATGTTGCAGGCGCAAAACAATTTCACTTGCTTTGGTTGCATCTGTTTCATTTTGCAACGCCTTAATTATTTCAAGATGTGGATGTAGCCATTTGTGCAGTTCATCGTGGCTTTTGCCGCCCATTGTACAACTTTTTACGAGCTGGTCGTTTTGCTCTTTTAGTTGTTGAGCCAATGCTTTATAATCAGTCTTTCCTTCCTGAATATAAGTATTTAACAATTCTTCGCCTTTCACTACAAAAGGTTTCATTTCTTCGTTCACCAGCCACTTTTCGCCATTGTTGAGTTCAATAGAATTAGAACTCTCATCGTCTTGGTGTTCTGCGTGGTTTTCTGTTTCCTGATGTGCCGCTGATTTTTCAGTAACATTATTACAACTCCACAACAACATAACGCTCAATCCAAATACAAGTAGTTTTTTCATATCTCAATTTTTTTTTCAATCATTTTTAAAATTCCCTCCAAAACTGCTTTTCCGTCTTTCATCAGGTTAGACTTATGCCCCGAAAGTTTCCATTTCAATACGGTCATTCTCATTCCTCCAAGTATAATCGTGGTAAGCGTAGAGGCATTGATCAGTTTGCCATATTGCCCTGCCTTATGTCCTTTTTCAATGTTTGTATTTACGTATAGATGCATCAAATCCATTATCTCGGAAACTTTATAACTTAATCCCTCGTCATAATGAAAAATGCTTTCCGCAAAAATGACACTGACAATTGCAGGCTTATCGATAAAGGTTTGTAGTTGTGATTTGAAAATTGCTCGCAGTTCATCTCCTGCTGTTGCATCTGGGCTTACAGAAAGATTACTGATGCGGTCTTTCATTCCCTTTATAAAATAGTTTAGCAAACCAAGTAAAATATCATTCTTGCTTTTAAAATGACGGTATAAAGCCGGTTCGGATAAACCAATATCGGCAGCCAGCGTTTTGATGGTCAGGTTTTGAATACCGTAAGCATCAATACGAGCCGTTGCAGCTTCCATTATTTCTATTTGCCTGTCTGTGAACTTTTCCATATTATTTGTTTGCTAACCAATCACGTTAGTTAGTATTCACTCGCAAAAATAATAATAATTATTTTATCTTTCAAGAAAGTAAACTAATTTTATCTATACATTATAAAACTGGGATATCACCTTATTTCGTCCGCTTTATCCATTTATATGCCTCAAACCATAAAACAGATACAGTAGCAATGCTAATCGCTATGCCTAATTCCCCTGCGTTTAATCTGTTTACCTGAAAGAAATCAGAAAAAAAGGGAATATACAATATGACAGAAAGTAACACCAAAGTTGCTCCTATAATAATCGGGAATAATGGGTTTTTGTATTTTAAACTCTCAAACATACTGTAAACGAATGAACGATTGACCAGGCTCAAAAACACATTAGCAAAAATCAAGGTAGTAAAAACCATTGCTCTTGTAGTTTCTTCGTTACTTCCTTTTTGAACGGAAAATTGATAAGAGAACAATACACCTGCTGTAATTATCAAGCCTTGAATAATGCTGATGCTTAATTCTTTCCAATTAAGGAATGTTTCGGTCATTTTTCGTGGTTTCCGTTGCATCGTATCTTGCTCCATCGGTTCGTTTTCATAGACAATGGAACAGGTCGGTCCCATAATCAGCTCCAGAAAAATAACGTGTATCGGCGTAAAAATATGCGGATATATCCAACCCAAAAACAATGGCAGTGAAACGGTCAAAATAATCGGAATATGAATGGAGATTATATACTGAATGGCTTTTTTGATATTGGCGTAAATCCGTCGCCCTGCTGCAATTCCTGTAATGAGTTTGTCTAAATCATCGTTGGTAATAACCAGTGAAGCTGCTGCTTTGGCTATTTCAGTTCCTTTGCTTCCCATTGCTACACCAATATGAGCTGCTTTCAGTGCAGGTGCATCGTTCACACCATCTCCCAACATCGCCACAACTTCTCCGTTTTGCTTCAAAGCGTTTACCATTGCCAGCTTTGCTTCGGGAAACATCCGTGTAAATAAAGTTGTTGTCTTTGAAAGCCCTATCAATTCCGCTTCGGAATGATGAATAATTTCCATACCATTAACAGCCGGAGTATGATTGATAATCCCAGCTTGCCGGGCAATGGCATTTGTGGTGTCGGCATTGTCGCCTGTAATCACTTTTACTTTAATTCCGGCATCGTAAATTTTCCGGAATACCTGCTGGATATTTTTTTTAGGCGGGTCGTAAAACACGGTAAATCCTAAAAATTCAAAGTTGAAATCCTGCTGTTTTCCGGGAAAATTATTTCCCTCAAAATGACATTTGGCAACACCTAATATCCGATAACCCTGTTTGCCAAAATCACTGATATGCCGGCGAAGTATTTCCTTTTCGTTCTCTGAAAGACTGGATACGGCAAGAATAGCTTCGGGAGCACCTTTGGCTGCAACAATCCGTTCGCCCGAATGGCTTTCAAAAAGATGTGTCATCATCGGGGGCTTACCGTCCAACGGATATTCGTGTACCATTTGGAAATCTTTCCGTTGGTCATTAGGTTGTGTTTGCTCGTAAACCTGATGAAGCGTTTTTTCCATCGGGTCAAACGGAACGGGTTCGCTGCTCCACATTGCAAACTCAATGAGTTCGGAAAGTTCGGGTGTGTTGAAACGTTCTTCGTCAAAAACCTGATTGGATTTGTAATCAAAAAGGGCTTTTAGCCGCATCGAGTTTTCAGTAATTGTTCCGGTTTTATCCGTACAAATTACAGTAGTGCTTCCCAATGTTTCTACCACGCTGCTTCGCTTGATGATAATACCTTCACGCATCAGTTTCCACGCTCCCAATGCCATAAACGTAGTGAAAGCCACGGGAATTTCTTCCGGTAAAATGGACATTGCCAAAGTCAGTCCGACCAACAGGCTTTCAATAATATTCCGGGATTGCCAAAAACTGTATGCCCAAACCATCAGAAAAACCACTATTCCAATAACTGCCATCCATTTTACAAATTTGGTAATCTGGATTTGCAGTGGTGAACGCTCTTCTTTAATCTCCTGAATGGATTTCCCGATTTTTCCCAGCTTCGTTTCTGAACCGATTTTTTCAACTTTAAAAACCGCCAGTCCTGAAACTGTCAAAGTACCACTATATATTTTTCTGTCTTCGGTATCCTGATTTTTAAACACCGAAAAACTTTCTCCTGTAAGAGAGGCTTCATTTACTGAAAAATCGTTGCTGTGTACTATTTCACCATCGGCATTAATCATTTTTCCTTCTTCAATAATACACAAATCGCCCACGGCAATTTCGTGGGTGGGAATTTGTATTACTTTTGAATTCCGTATAACGGTGCTGAGTGGTTCGTTCAGTTTTTCCAGAGCTTCCAATGCTTTTTTGCTTCGATTGTCCTGATAGAATGAGATGCCTGAAACAGCTATGATTGCTCCCAACATAAAAGCCGCTTCGGAATAATTGCCCACAATCACATAGATAATAGCCACTGCAATGAGTAAAAGCAACATCGGTTCTTTGAGAATAGCCAATAACATATTGTACCAGGTATTCTTCTTTATACTGTCTGATTGGTTATAACCAAATTTACTTTGGGAAATTTTTAGCTCTTCTTCCGAAAGACCTGTGAGATGTTTTGGGATATTATAGGTTGTCATATTTTTTAATTTTAGATGATTAGTCTCAAGTATTGAAACTGCTTTTGGAATAACTAAATTAGTAGTGTTACCAATTATTTTTGTCAATATGAATTATTTATTTAATCTCCACCAATCATTTTTGACGTTATTCCCTTTTTGCCTGTTAATTCTGCTATAACAATTCCTGCAATGTATACCAATATAAAAATCGGAAACCAGTATATCGCCAGCTTATGTACGGTTTCCATAGGCTCTTTCAAATCCCCATCGCCCCATTTGAGATAAAATCCTGTTATAGCAGCAATAGCTACAAACAAATAAAATAAAATATATGTCATCCCTTGCAGACGTTCTTTTATGGATTGTTTTCCGATAAAAGGATTTGGGAAACGAGTTCCTTTCAACAGCATTTAGGCAATTCTCATTAAGAAGAAAAAAACGATGATATACGCTGCGTATTCGTGCCATTGCCACATAGGGTTAAGGATATCATTGGCTATAGCCATTGTCTGTTCCTTCGTCATTATTCCGGGAGCATCCTGCTCGATAACCGCAACAATGGGCTTTCGACCCATCCACTGCATTCTTAAAAATCCAGAAATAAACAGTACGGTCATCGGAAGTCCCAAAGACCAGTGCAATATTCTATGAGTTACAGTAAACTCTTTCTTAAAGATTGTTTTCATTATTTTAAATTTTTTTTATAATTGTAAGTCCGACTGCTTTGGATTGATAGAAAGGAACAACGGACAATACTTCCCTTTCTTTTTTTGACGAAAACCATTTCGATGTGACAGGAAATAACCAATAAGCAATTTCGGTTGATACAATACCTATTCCTGCACCGGCAATTATATCACCCACCCAATGTTTATCATTTAGAACACGATATATGCCTGTGGCTATTGCAATGGGATAACCTGAAATACTCAACCAAAAATTGGTTTCTTTGTATTCCCTAAACATAAAATGTGCTGATGAAAAAGCCGTTGCTGTATGCCCCGAAGGGAAAGATAAATTATTTGAGCCATCGGGGCGTGTCTCTCCTATGAATTGTTTTGCAGGCAATACAATTGCGGCGGAAACTAATTGGGAAGTAGCATAAATAATGGTTCGGTCTCTAAAATTATGTTTCCCTTTTATCCCTGCAAGATTAAGCACATATACAGCCGCAGCAGGAGTATATTGCATATAATTATCTATCGTGGCACCGGCAA
The DNA here is from genome assembly GCF_900168125.1 of Sphingobacterium nematocida. Classification (GTDB taxonomy): domain Bacteria; phylum Bacteroidota; class Bacteroidia; order Sphingobacteriales; family Sphingobacteriaceae; genus Sphingobacterium; species Sphingobacterium nematocida. The sequence continues at coordinate 10,375 of NZ_FUZF01000032.1, read as the reverse complement.
TAAAATGTTCTCGTGTTTCGTGTCGGGTAGATAAATTAAGTTCTTTCAGCTTAGGAGATGTTAAGCTTACAATTCCATAAGAGATAAAAACCGACGGGACAATAAGTTTCTTCGCTGAAAATTTATACGCCTTATCGTCAATATTTAATGTATCCTTATTTCCTGTTTGAGCTTTTAAGCTCAACGCATACAAGAAAGTAATCAATAACAATATAGGTTTCATCTTAATCCTCTGCTTTATTTTTCAATCCCATTAACAATGTGTAGGCTCCTTTCTGGGCGATTTTTTTACCGATTAATTGGTTTCCGTTGACAATCTCTGTCCAACCGTCACCAGAGGTACCGACTTCTACTGCTGTCATTCTGAAACTGTTCTTTTCCAGCACTTCAAAGACATAATGTTTTCCTTCAAAAGTCACAACGCTTTCCTCCGGAAGTGCTAATGCTTTGATTTCGGGTATGGGAACTTCGGCATTCATATATAGACCAGGAATAAGTTTTGCGTTGTTTTCCGTGAAATGGGCGTAAACCTCCACCGCCCGGTCTTGGGAAATATTTTTACCGATTAGAATGATTTCGCCTCCATATTTCTTTTCCGGATTGCTGTTGGTGTATGCCGTAAGCGATTGTCCGATGTTGATTTTATCCCAATCTTTTTCAAATACTTTCAGGTTCAGGTGCAAATCTTTCGGATTTACCAGTTCAAACAACACATCCGATGGGGAAACGTATTTGCCTACATTCACAAAAACCTGAGAAACAAAACCGTCAAAAGGAGCATAAACAGACGCTGTACGTTTGATGTTGTTCACCGAAACATTGAAGGGATTGATATGGATTAACCACAGTTTTTCTTCCAATGCCTTTTTGCTGATGAGCAGTGTTTCATAATCGGTTTTTGCTTGCAAATACACTTTATCACTGCTTGCCTTACTTTGGTTCAATAGCTTCTGGCGGTGGTATTCGGCTTCTGCATTTTGCAATTGAGCCTTTGCTGTCAGGTAATCCTGTTGCAGTTGGATGAATTGGTTGTCTTCCATCAAAGCGATTACTTCACCTTTTCGAAAGTGCATTCCGGGTAGCAATTTCGTAGATTTTACATATCCGCCCAGTGCACTACTCACCGATATCAGATTTTGTGGCGGCACATCCACCATTCCGTTCATTTTCAGCGTTTTTGTTACATTTCTTTCCTGTAATTCAACGGTCGTTAGCGAGAATGCTTTTAGTTGTTCGTCCGATAGTTTCAACACGTTTTCGGTAGCTTCCGCTACATTTTCTTCTGTTGTTTTTTCCTTATTTCCACAACTCCATAACAGGAGCAAAACGAAAATTCCGACTATATTTTTCATTAGAATATTTTATTTTGAAATGAGATATTGAAGATTGAATATTTGGAAATTGAGCTGCATCACGGCATCGTAATAATCACGCTGTATCTGTATCGCCTGATTATTAAGTATCACCCAGTCCAAGTAATTTATTTCGCCATTGGCAAATTGTTCTTCTGCCGTTTTGAAAATCTGATCGGCTGCCGGCAATTGTTTTTTCTTATACGTACCGACGATGTCAAGCTGTGTCCGGTACTGCTGCAATGCTGCTTCATATCCACTTTCCCACTCGGCTTTACGCAAAGCGAGTTCATTTTCCGTGAAGAGAATACGCTGTTCCTCTGCTTTGATCTGTGATTTCTGTGCTTTGAAGAAAATAGGTATGCCTACACCCACTTGAAAGGAATTAAAGCGATTGCTGTTCAAATCCCTGAAGCTCTGGTTGAAATAACCAATTGACAGATTGGGCAACAGCTTCGATTTTTCTAAGCGAACCGATGCTTTTGCTTTTTCGATTTCCTGTGCCGAAAATAGCAAGACCGGATGTTGTGCGACATCCGAATTCGCATCAAACAGCACCTCCTGAACGATGATGTCGGAAGCCGATGGTTCATAGCGGGTGTCAGCATTCAGCATCAGTTGAAACTGTATTTTTGCCAACTCAATTTCGTTTGCCAACGCTTTTAATTGTATAGCAATGTTTTCCCGTTGCACTTCGGCAGCCGTTTTTTCAAGCAGGTTGCTTTCGCCGCTTTCCATTCGCAGAGAGGCTTTTTCTAAAAAACCTTTATACATTTCATCGGTACGGTTCAGGATTTTTTCCCGCTCACGCAAAACCACAATCTGGTAAAACAGTTCACTTACAGTCTTACGGATGTCCAGTTTGTTCAGCCTCACCGAGATAACTGCCGAATTCCATTCTTCGTTCAGCAGTTTCTTCTGGTTGCCGTACACAGTCGGAAAACTGAAAGATTGTGAAATCCCGAATTTATTATCGGAAGTTGCACTGTTGACCTGTCCGAATTCGCCCGTTATAGTAGGCTGTGGGATATTGGTTCCAGTAGCCGTCCGCTTTTTATAATATTCTGCGAGCAGGTTTTGGCTTTTTGCCGACAGGTTGTTTTCTGTAGCCATCTTCACTGCTTCATCGAGTGTGATGCTTTGCGAAAATGCTGAACCACTCAAACCTAATAAAATAAGAAGCGTTGCACTTTTCCTTCCGAATGGCAGTTTCGGAAATTTCAGTTTTTCAAACAACACAAATAAAGTGGGCAATACAAAAAGGGTCAGGAACGTCGCAATCAGTAAACCTCCGATTACCACCGTTGCCAACGGACGCTGCACTTCGGCTCCTGCACCGTTGCTCACCGCCATCGGGAAGAAACCGAGCGATGCCACGAATGCGGTCATCAGTACTGGGCGAAGCCTTGTCTTGGTTCCCAGCAGTGCTATCTGGTACAGGTCTTTCTCTCCGGCTTGCTTCATCCGGTTAAACTCTGCAATGAGAACAATTCCGTTGAGCACAGCTACCCCGAACAAAGCAATAAAACCGATGCCCGCACTGATACTGAACGGCATTCCACGCAATGCCAACAGGAATATTCCACCGATGGCCGACAACGGAATGGCGGTATAGATCAACAAACTTTCCTTCACGGAACGAAAGGCGAAATACAGCAGAATGAATATCAATACCAGCGAAACCGGAACGGCTATCATCAATCGGTTCGTGGCTTCATTCAAGTTCTCAAAGGCTCCGCCGTAGGTCACATAGTAGCCGGGCGAAAATGCCATCTGTTTATCGGCTTTGCCCTGCAATTCGTTGACGATACTCTGTACATCACGTCCACGAACGTTGAAACCAACCACAATCCTCCTTTTGGCATCTTCCCGCTGGATCTGAGCGGGCCCTTCTATGATCTGTACATCCGCTACCTGATACAGTGGTATCTGATTGCCCTTGGGCGTTGGGATAAGTAGGTTGCGTATATCTTGCAGATTTTCACGTTGTGTTTCGTCCAGACGAACCATCAGCTCAAAACGTTTCTCACCCTCATACACTTTACCTGTGCTTTGTCCCGCAAAAGCGGTGTTCACGACTTTGTTGATGCCGGCTATATCCAGATTATACTGGGCAATGTTTGCACGGTTGTATTTTATTACCACTTGTGGCATCCCTGTGATGGGTTCGATGTATAAGTCCTGAGCACCTTGTACCGTTTTGATGATTTCGCCAAAGTGGGATGCATAAGCGGAGAGGCTGTCCAGATCCTCACCGAAAATCTTACAGACCACATCCTGCCTTGCTCCGGTCATCAGTTCGTTAAAACGCATCTGTACAGGATATTGAAATCCGGTCGTAATTCCTGGAACTGCTTCAAGTGATTTGCCCATTTTTTCAGCCAGTTCTGGAAAGGTTTTGGCAGATTTCCATTCCTTTTTATCTTTCAGGATCACCATCAGGTCGCTCGCTTCCATCGGCATCGGGTCGGTAGGTACTTCACCGCTTCCTATTTTGGTCACGACCTTTTCTACTTCGGGATAATCCCTTATGAGGATATGGGCTGCTTTCTGGGTGTATTCAACCGTTGTTTTCAGGTTACTTCCCGTCAATACACGGGTATCTACCGCAAAATCGCCTTCTTCCAATGCCGGAATAAATTCGCCTCCCAAGCGAGACAAAATAAGTACCGCAACGACGAAAAGGGAAACCACCACCCCAATAACGATTTTCGGGAAATGCAGCACCTTAGCGAGTGCTTTGTGATGAATGTTCTCCAACTTTTGCATAATCCGGTCAGACAAATTGGGTTTGTGCTTGATTTTTTTGCTCAACACCAATGAACTCATCATCGGGATATAGGTAAGTGAAAGGATGAATGCACCGATCAAGGCAAAAGCCACGGTCTGTGCCATCGGCTTAAACATTTTTCCCTCGATGCCTTCAAGCGTGAAAATAGGCAGGTACACAATCAGGATGATGAGCTGACCGAATACGGCACTATTGACCATTTTGGTAGCCGAATTGCTGACCTGATGGTTCATTTCGTCCTGCGAAATACGATTGGCAACTGAAAATTTCTTTCCGTGCAACTGGTGCAGTACGGCTTCGACTATGATGACCGCTCCGTCCACAATCAATCCGAAATCCAATGCTCCCAAGCTCATTAGGTTACCGCTCACGCCAAACAAATTCATCATAATGATGGCAAACAGCATTGACAGCGGTATTACAGAAGCAACCAGAAATCCGGCTCTGAAATTTCCGAGGAACAAGACCAGTACAAAGATCACGATCAAGGCTCCTTCGGCAAGATTGGTCTCAATGGTGCTGATAGCATTGTTTACCATCTTGGTACGGTCGAGAAAAGGTTCGATGACCACGCCCTTGGGCAATGTTTTTTGGATGACGGCTATGCGTTCTTTTACATTTTTGATGACTTCAGCACTGTTGGCTCCCTTGAGCATCATCACTACTGCACCTGAGACTTCGCCCTGATCGTTATAGGTCATTGCTCCGTATCGTGTGGCATAGCCTGTCTTCACTTCGGCAACATCTTTCAACAATACAGGAATACCGTCCTGCGTTGCCGTGACCGAAATGTTTTCGATATCTTCTTTATTCTCAATCAGTCCTTCGCTGCGTATATAGAGTACGGTAGGACCTTTTTCGATATAAGCACCTCCGGTATTTTGGTTGTTATTTTCCAACGCTGTGAATACATCGCTGATGGTGAGGTTCTGCGATTGCAGTTTGTTGGCATTGACGGCTACTTCATATTGTTTCAGCTTACCTCCAAAGCTGCTGACTTCGGCAACGCCTTTTACACCTAATAATTGCCGTCTTACGATCCAGTCCTGAATAGTACGCAGTTCGGTGGCACCAAATTGGTTTTCGTACCCCTTTTCGGGTCTTACCACGTATTGGTAAATCTCTCCCAATCCAGTGGAAATAGGCCCCAGTTCGGGGGTACCTACACCGTCGGGGATTTCGTTCTGAACGGTTTGCAATCTCTCAGCAACCTGCTGTCTTGCCCAATACACATCGGTATTGTCATCAAAGACAATGGTTACTAACGATAATCCAAAGCGGGAAAAACTCCGTATTTCGGTAATGCCATTTATATTGCTGTTTGCCTGTTCGATAGGGAAAGTAACCAGACGTTCGATATCGGTCGCTCCCAATGAAGGAGCTACGGTAATGACCTGCACCTGATTGTTGGTAATATCAGGTTGAGCATCAATAGGTAACTTGGTGGCTTCATACAACCCCAAGACAATGAGAGCTATTGTAAATAGCCCAATGATGAGTTTATTCCTAATGGAAAACCCAATTATTTTGTCTAACATAATTTTTGATACTGTTAATGATTAATGGGATACGGGATTTGCAGGCACACACTGGTGGTGCAAATCCCGAAATACACAGATGATTAATTGATATAGACTTTAGGTACGGCAATACTGGTGTCATATAGACACACAGAAGCAATACACACAATTGCGAATTCAATTAAAAATCAATCCAGAAAAAATTAACAGGCTTTGGGAGGCTGCCAGATAGTGGGGAGGTAATTGTTGTCTGAGAATGTGTCATCCAACGGTAAAGCTTTAGGTTCTTTACCCACAAGTTTTCTCGTTTCTATTTCAAAACTAAAAGGAGGGGTAAGTACAAAACTGACACTCAAAACATCGGTATGGACGATAAACGGTAGTTGTTGATCATGCTCGTAATCCTCATCGTGTGGATGATTTTCGAGGTGGTTGCCTTCATAATGAAGTGCGAGAAACTCCATCACATTTATTTGAGGATTTTTCTCTTTGTGCTCGAAATAATGTTCTACCAGTATAGGAAATTTCAACAACTGACCTAACTCAGTCGTTGAAATAAGATATACGGACAGAAACAATATGGCGAGTACTCTTCTCATATAGCAAAGTTAGTAAAAAAGAGTATTCCGTTTTTTAAGTTGTTGTAATTTAAAACCTTTCAAAATTAAACATTAAGGATGTTAGGTTATTTTACACATTTCTATTGCCCTTGCTACACCAAATGCTGCAAGCTTGGGTCATTTTTGATACGTTCCAATTCGTTTTCAATAATCCCAACAATATCGGTTTTGATTTTCCGATAATTGCTTTCAATTTCTTGTTTCATATTATCAACTCCGTTTTCATCAGCAAAGGATAATATTTGCGGTATTTGCTGGTAGGCTTGGGTTTCCGTATCTACCTTTTCATTATCCACTACGATTTCAGCGTGAAATATTTTTTGGTCGATACGTTCATCGAAGTTATCCGATACAGATCCTACAAACATACCCTGTGTAAGCGTTGAAATTTTGGAAGCCGGAATAAGGCTGTCTAACTGTGTGGAAATAGAGGTAGATTTATCGTTGCGGTTAATGGTCATACTATGTCTTTTCTGCAATACTTTCCCGAAGCGTTCTGACAAGCTCTTTGCTGTTTCTCCGACTACCTGACCACTGAATATATTGCCAACTGTGTTCTGAATAACCTTCGCTTCTTTATCTCCATAATCCCGTATTAACTGCGAAAAATCCTGAAAGCCCAGGCATACTGCTACCTTATTACTTCTCGCCGTTGCGATAAGATTATCCAGTCCCCTGAAATAAATCGTGGGCAACTCATCTATGATAACCGAACTCTTTAGCTGTCCCTTTTTATTAATCAGTTTTACAATCCTTGAATTGTACAAACCCAACATCTCCATTTTTTCTCCTGCTGATAATCGCATATACTTTTTGTACTTATCCGTTAATCCAGCAGATCCAAGCTTTTTTTTACGATATCATAGCGCAAAACCAAATCAGCAACCATTTCTTTGAGTCTGGCATTTTCTTTTCGGAGCTCGGCAACCTCATCCGATGTTGCCTCACGAGTTACATCACCTTCAAGTCTCTTTTTTCCGGCATCTAAAAACTCCTTGTTCCATTTGTAGAACTGAGACTCATTAATACTGTGCTTTCGGCAGATCTCGGCAATAGAATGCTCTGCACGTAAAGCTTCCATCACGATCATAATTTTCTGCTCGGCGGTAAAAATTCTGCGGGTACTGCGACGTACATCCTTGATGAAATTTTCGGGGGTTGTTTTTTTCGGTCTTCCCATGATCATTAAAGTTAAATCTTTTTAGGAAAACACTCTCTTAGTTTTTAATCATTTAGGTCCAAATTATGCTGACGATTTACATGCTTCTCGAGATACTCTTTCATCATCTCTCCAGCTTTTTTACCTACTGCCTTTTCGATAAGTAGAAATTCATAAGGTTCTGGTGCTCCTGTTTTAAAGTATATCTCTTTAAGGCGCTTTTCGGTTATTCCCGTCTTTTGTTGAATTATATCAAAAGAGTTCTTGCTAGGAATATATTCGACACCATCGGTCTCAAAGTTTTCCTTCATATATGACCCAAACTTATTTCTTGAATTCGTGTCTTTTTTGTCAGTTTTGACTTTTTTTAAGTTGAAGTTCCTATGAGGGTAAACAGATTTTCTAGCGTTTTCTATAGTATCACCAGAGTTTATAGCGATGTTATAAAAGGAGTGAAGTGAAACACCTTGGCGCTTCTTGGTGATAATTTTACTTATTTCACCCTTAGAAATATTAACGGTTTTTCCGAAAGCTTCGTTTGATAAACCTAGGTGTTGCTTTCTAGAAAGTACATAAATGCAGAAGTTATCTAAATCTTGATTAGCCAGTTTTTTATCATCCATAATTAATATCTTGTCGGTTCCTTATATTTTATTTGTATTTAAGGAATCGAATGTTTACTTTTGTTTAAGCGATTAAGAAACAGAGGTGTTAATCTCTGTGAACGATGTATCTCGACCCGAAACGACTAATTCCTTCGAGAGAAACCGTGAAATCGCCCCATGCTCAAAAAGTTTACTACATTTGTAGTTCTTTATAAAAGAAGCATGTGGGTGGTTCACGTTAACTTTAGGAGGTAGAGTCAAGAGTCTCGCGTAGACTTAGACAGCAGGGCTAGTCACCCACGGGCCTAAAGTGTGAATCACCCCTTGTTTTTACAGGGTATTTCCCCCTCTTCGACTTACATCGTTCTACATAAACTAAATATTATGAGAACGATTACATTAACCATCCCAAAGAAACCCTCAGACTCGATCCAAGATCGCGGTCACTGGTTTTGTCATTCATTACATGTCAAGAACATCATTTCGCCACCGGAATAAAACTGCTATCACTGTAAACAGACAAGGGGAATGGGGCACGGTTATTTTACAATATCTGCCTTTTAGCCCACAGCAACGCATTAAAAATGCCTGTTGTGTTCTTGTCTGCTACCGACCTATCATACACCTTACAAAAAGTTGTATAATAGAGCGATATCGCATCTTTAATCTGGAACCTTAAAGGTAATGATTAGTTTCTATTGCTACAAATTGTTTTGTATGGAGCAGTATTGTTAGTACAATATGTGAAGGTCGGTTATTGTATTTTTCTTTTTCCTAAGTGTCATATTACCAACGTAAAGAGACCAATTCTAATTCACGAAAAGTGATGCTTGGGAAATCTTTTTTTATCGTGAATCGGTAGCACGTAATTAGCTGTAGGGCTGTGCCCTGATTGTGTTTGCGTGTTGCTTTAAATAACCGAAAAATGAAACATTTTTTTAGGGGTGGGATTGGATTGTTCAAAAAATGGGGACATGAGAGTTTTATCCATCAAAGTGAAAAAAAACTAAATGTTTTTAGATTATCTGCGATGAGCCCGTTGGGGTTCCTCTACTACGGTCGGAATGACGTAAAGGAGGGTAGGTGTAGCGAAGACAGGAGAAGCCTTCGTACTACGTTCGGACTGGTTTCGCCTTTGCTTCGGCCGTACACCACAGATTTACCATGTTTTGACCATAGATTTACCACGTTTTCATCGGGAATATTCGATGAAAACGTGATGAAAAGGTGTTCCGGAGGTAATGAAACTCCGAAGGTGGTACGGAGCAGGTACGGATCTGATGAGGAGGCAGCCGACTTGGCACCTACTGTGTACCAACTTAGTTCTACCCAGGTTCTACCTTTGTTCTGCTTTTGTTCTACCTCGCTTGGTTCAGCGCCTGACTGTGCTGTGATGCGGCTCCGATCATCATCGGAGAACTATCGGAGCGCCATCGGGGAATCATCGGAGCAAGGTGGTACTTGGTTAGGTCATGGTAGGTACCAAGCAGGCTCTTTCTCTGCTTATTCGTGGCCTATTGGTTGCTTCTCCTTTGGTCTACAACCAAGGAATAAGCCAAGAACAACCGAAGAACAGGCAAACAAAGAGCAAGGAAAGACCAAGCAAAGTCCGAAGAATAAGCAAGGAATCAGTAAGGCTAGTGTATTGTCTTCTAATACACTCCTCATACACTGTTATTACTTCGAGCATACTTGGCTAATACTTAGGCAATACGCCAGGTCTGCTTCTGCTAAGCTGGCTGAAGTTATTGGCAATGCCTCGGGACAGCGTCGTACCTGCCTGCAGGTTTGTTCGACTGCTATTCGACAGTTGTTCGGGTCCTGTTCGGCGGTACGTCGAAGCGCAGTCGAAGCCGTGTCAAACACCACCCGAAGGAGTCTCGAAGCAGTCCCGAACCAGTCTCGAAGCGGTGCCGAAGGTCTGCCGAAGAGCTCTCGAAGACAAGTCGAAGCGGAGTCAAATACCGCTCGAAGCGGGTGTGAAATGGAACTGCAACTAAAAATGAGAGACTTTTTTTATGCTGCTAATCTTTCTTTACCCAACAGCATTTCTTCCATTTGCCTAGGTGTTTTGTAACCTAAAGCCGAATGTGTTCTTTTAGTGTTATAAAAACCTTCTATATATCCGAACACCTCTAATTTAGCCGAGTGCTGATCCATAAACCTTCTATGGTAGACCATCTCTGCCTTTAAAGATTTGAAGAAACTCTCCGCTACGGCATTATCCCAACAGTTCGCTTTCCTACTCATACTCTGGATTATGTTATTATCGCTGAGTATCGATTTAAATTCGCCACAAGCGTACTGGATCCCTCGGTCTGAGTGAAA
>NZ_FUZF01000007.1 GCF_900168125.1 Sphingobacterium nematocida | reverse complement strand
CATTGTAAAATGAAGTGTAAGACCAAGACTATTTATAAAAATAGAATTGTCTTTATTATAATTTCTAATTCTAAAACTAAAGGCTGATTTTTTTAACTTTCGTTGTTTCTCAACACTACTCGTTACGTTACATGATCATTTTTTAAAGAACTTCTATCGCATCCGCTTCGCGCTTCTGCTTTTATGATGCCGGAAATAAATCCCTTATCTTACTTTTTCTGTTGCCCTTCGTTTCCGTTGGGACTGCAAAGGTAGGAATCTTTTTCAAACCTCCAAAATAAATGTGAAATTTATTTTTAACGGTCTTCCTTTCATTCCTGCGTTTAAATAACTTTAAACCCCTCTTTTTTCATGGCCTCGTCCTCAGATCCGACCGTTCCTCCCTTGCGGAGTGGTGCAAAGATAGGAACTTTGAAACCATAATTCCAAGCAATAGACCCACCTATTTTACCAGAAAACCCTAAAGCGCTGGTAATGCGCCCAATAAAATACGCCTATGGAATTAACCATAGGCGTTCGCTATCACTTTTGCAGTTATAAATCTATTTTTTTCTCATTTTCTGGAGCAAACAGCTCATACAATAAGATACGATCGTACCTATTATAGCCAGCAACACTGTTTGTACAGCATCTCCTATATTAAGGAAACCCCAAATTGAACACAGCGTACCACCTAGCATACCTGTGCGTATTTCGTTAAGGTTCATACTTTTTAAATCATCACTCATTACTTGTCACCCTCCTCACCATTTCACCTTGATCACTTTTATCACCTACTACCGCCTCCAATACCCCCAGTCCCACCGCAACGTATTTAATAATATTCAATGCCTTGCCCGGCAATTTGATCGGGGCAAGCAGCAACACCTGAACCGCTTGGCTTATTTTCTTGATGATTTTGTGCATTTTTTCTCTGTTATTGTGTTATCATGTTAACTTGTTATCCTGAAAAAACCAGATAACTCGTCTGTCCCGACCTCATCGGGGTTAACTCTAGAATTGCTTCTCCCTTCACTACCGCTTCTGACAGCATCTCATACAGCCTAGCGGACATAGGTAATACGATCAGACCTATGTCCAACACAACTTCCTATCATCACCTTATCGTACGGAACCGAAAGTCCGCCTTATGATTCCTTATATACCACATACAATTATTTAAGGCCCTGAACATGTATAAACCATTATGTTAAAATCCTTTTTAAGTAGACTATCCGAGGTTCTCCATTTTGGACAACAGCTTCGGGACTACCTGCTCCCGCTCAAATACGCCGAGAGTTACCTCTGTTCGTCTCCATTAGCACATTGACAGCTTTTTGTTCTGCCAAGGCGGTCAGATACATCACTCTTTCCTGTTCAACGGTATATTTTTTATCTCGCTTTACATTTGTGCAACTCTAAGATTATAACGCTTTTTGATTTTAACTTCTACGGTTAAAGATTTACATTTAAAAAAATATGCTTAAGCCAAGGCTAGTATATTGAAATCATCCATATTATGAAAAGAACTGCCTCAATTGCGGTCGCTGTTGTATTATTATTAATAGTAAGTTGTAACAACAAAAAAACAACTTCTTCTCAAAAAGGAGAGTCTGTTAAAAAAACTGCCAGGAATATATTTTATTTTGATCCAAAGAATGGGAATTATCTAGCGATTCATTTTTCTCCAAGTGCACAAACTTTTATGACAGATAGTACCTTCAGGATATTAACCGTTAATAATCGCAATAAACCTAATATAAAAGTTTACTCTGGGGAGGTTCAAGACACCAGTATTTTTATCGACTGGAGAGATTATTCGGTTGACACGATCTCTCAATTTGAGCCTGCTATGGGAGGGCCTCCAGACTTCAAGTATGATATTCGTAGAAAAATAGAGCGAAAGGGAAACAAGGTCGTTAAATACCGATCTTACGCTAATTTTATTAAATAAAAACTGCCCGATTATAAAGAAATAGACTCTAATACGTTTTATAACGCATTTAAAGAAAAATTAAAGTCACAAGTATTCAACCTTCCAAAAGACTATCATATAATAGACCAACAATACGCTGTCTTTTCCGCACAATTTCACCAACAAATTAAGATGACCTGGAACGAATTATTAAAGCATGTTCCAAATAATTCAACAATTTCGAGAAAGCCTATGTTACCCTTTTTATTTAACGTAATAGTGGATCAACACGGAAACCTAAGAAATATTAAACTCGCACATGATTTTAAAGATGACGATAAATTAGTCCCCTCAACAATACAATTGATAAAAGGAAAAAAAGTTAAGGTTTACACTGTTTTTAATCAGCCTGTTTCCACGAACATAAAACTCTTAGTAGCCCTAAAATAGATTTAATAGAAGATTATGATCGGATTCAAGAAAAATCGCTATTTTAGACATGAACAATTATAATCCTTATGGCTAAACCTAATCCTTGTTTTTTCATAAGTAGCATAGCTTTTATTTAGGAGAAGATGTCATGAAAAAAATCACCATAAGTCTGATACTGACCATATGTGCGCTGTACGGCGGCTATTCGCTGTCCTCGAAAAATTATACGATCCCATTGTCGTCTACCACAGCTAGCAATCACAACAAGAACGTTAAAGACATTCCGCTTGACTCTACCAAGTCAGGAAAACAAGAATACAAGATACCCGAAGACATACAAAAATGGCTTGATACTAAAACTGCCTCCGCAGAGAAGCAGGAAACAGCCGAATTTGACCCCAAAAGATTCTTCAAAAGAGACAGCGCCACTATAGTAGGGTATATAAAAGGTTATGATGTAAAGCTGGGGTTCACGAGTGGCATCATATACCAAGAACATGTGATGACTGGTGAGGACATACCGACTACTATCCAAATATATCCGGATGGTCGCTTCGAGGCAGTACTGCCTGTATTTCATCCTACAACGCATAACCTGCTTATTAATGACCAATGGATCCCTTTCTACATTGAGCCGGGCCAAACCTTAGGGCTGGTGCTTAGGTGGAATAAGTCTTTAAGCACTGATATAACCTACATGGGCAAAAATAAAAGGATAAACGACGAGATCGCCAAAACAAAATTTAACAAGCCGGATTATGAGGTATTTCGTGAACTGCAAAAGACACAGGAACCAAATCTATTTCTTAAAAACCAACTATCGGCATGGGACAACGAATACGAGCGAATAGATCGTGTACTAAAGGGAGGTAATCTATCTCCAAGAGCTCAGCAAATAATCCGTAACGAGCTGAATATCAAATATGCCAATTACATATTTGAATACAATCTGAGTAGAGACTACTTAGCCGAACAGGACACGACGAATCAGACCCTTAAGATACCCGTTGAAATATCATTCTATGGATTTGTAAACAGATTAAAACTAGACGACCCTTCATTATTGGTATCAAATGACTTCTCAACTTTTATTAACAGGTTTGAATTTTCGCCCTTGTACCCCATGCTAAAACACCAGCATGAAGAAAATCCAGAAGCTTTAATGCTTAGCGATTTTAAATCCGTCTATAAAACTACCGAAACTCCGCTGGTCTATCATATTGCTGGCCTACGAAGACTTAAAGGAAGGCTGAACTATGCGAGGACAGATAGTATGACAAACGCGATAACAGATCGATATTTAGCAAATGCGACCGCCCCTATTTTTAAGGCGGAAGTGAGCCGATTAAAGCAATTAGCAGAACGCAAGAAAACGGGCTATGAACTCCCTAACACGAAAGGTGCTAACGTATTCAAAAAAATAGTACAGCCCTTCGAAGGAAAGATATTGGTGATAGATTTTTGGGCGCAATGGTGTGGGCCATGCCGAGCAGGAATAGAGAGTAGCCTCACCAAAAGAAAAGCAATGGCAGACAATCCGCATATTGATTTTGTTTTTATCACGGATGAGAGGGGAACGCCAGACACGGCTTTTTTTGAGGCCTATAATAAAGAGAACTTTTTAAAAAACTCCTACCGTATAACCGCCGATGAATATCTCTTGCTGCGCGAGTTGTTCAAATTTAACGGAATACCAAGATACGTATTGGTCGATGACAAAGGCCGTATTAGGGATGATAATTTTGCATCTCACAATCTGGACCATGAATTAAAACGGCTTTTTCCGGATAAGTTTAACACATCGTCTCTATAGTAGATTGACTATTTATCCCTTTAAGATAATTAACACTAAAAAATGGTATGCGTTTATAAATATTTCAGGCTTTGTTATTTATATTTTGAAGATCATGACGATCCCTTCTTTAAAGCAATTGGCTTTGTAAATATGGCACTATTCGTCTTTTTGGGCATACTATATTCGATTGTTGATTTATTTTGGCCCGGGTATCTTTCATTACCCGAGCTGTCAAAACCGAAACTTTGGTTATATGCACTATTAAACGTCGCAATATTTTATTACGTCTTTAAAGCACTACTGGTCAAGGCTATGAAAGTAGACCCGAAAAGCGGAATATCCCACCGTTATGATTATAATCCATCACCAAAAGCCGTTAAAATAAATTTCATAGCTCATGTTGTATTACTGGGTCTTGTGTTTCTATTTGGTTATTTAAGAAAGACTTTTAATTGAAAACTTGTACCAATTTATCGCCAGAGAATTTTGACATATCATAAAGATGACAGCACTATATAATTACCTACCGATATCCTAAGGTTCAAGACATACATCATGAGCGAAGGAAAACTTAAACGCATCATTTTGAAACCTATCCATAGACCGGACAGACAGATGTTAAATAACCTTAAAATATCCAAATCATTTTGAATACTGTATAATCTATGTTTATTTTTAATGTAAATAACCAAAACACAAAATCAATTATTTACGATGAGAATATATCTGCTTTTCACCCTTGTTCTTTCTTTTTTCTTGTGCCAAGGCCAACGGCTGATCTATCCACCTCAGATACCAACAGAAAAGATCAGAATCATACTGGAACAAACTAAAGGAGGAACGGTAGCTGACAGAATAAGCGACTTGCAGTATATTCCCTTGAAAGGGGATAAAACTAATCTGATCGACAATATTGGTAATATCGCTATCTTGGAAGATCGAATAGCCATATTATCAAGCATCAGCGGCGCGCTCTTCTTGTATAACAAAGATGGAACGTTCATAAAAAAGATAACCAAGATAGAAGGACATAAATCACGATACGGCAATACCCTTTTCTACGAAATAAAAGTAAAAGATGGGAATTTTGTGGCTTCTCATGGTGAATTTGAAGTCACCATAGGTAAAGAAGGAAACATTTTGGATACCTTAAGTAAACAATATGAGGAAAACAACGATGTTAGCGAAAGACTACAATTGGACGATAAAGAGCTATCATTCACAAATCCTTACTACAGAAATACCAAAAAGGATAACCGGGCGATCAGTGCGGGTGATAACATATGGATAAGATACGACAGCAAAGATACCATAAGATCATACTATAGCTTAGGCTACGCTTTCAGTAAAATAAACAATAGCGAGGCGTATTGTACACTTCCCAATAACACAAAAATATTTAAACTGAACGCGGCGGGTATTGAAAAAGTATATGATATCATATTTCCCTTTAATAATACCATGGACAGTAGTGCTGGACAAATTTATAAAGATTATGAAACCTACGAAAAATATATAAAAGCCAACCCGCAAAAAGTGTATGGGCTGGGAAATGTAGTGCCGCACCACCGATATTTGATATTTCTAGCGGGTAGGTATCATGATCCGAGGTGGATAGCTTATGACCTAGAATCAAAAGAAGCCTGGGGACTGGATTATATCATTCCGGATAAATCGAACGATTATCTTAGCTTTTTTGATACAAATAATATCATTACAGATGGAGAGTACCTCTATTCGTATATCTACCCACAACAAGTCAGAAGCGCCAAGAACAAATCGATGGATGAACGCCATAGCATACGCAAAGAATACGCTGATCTCGAAAAATATAACAATCCTGTACTCGTCCGATTTAAGATCAAATGATCATGGTAAAGACCATATTTTATCTTTTAGTATTAGGCCTCTGTCTAATACATGCAGCCTACTCCCAAACCAAGATACACGGCGTACTGGTAGACTCTACCTATAATAATGTACTACGATCTGCCACCGTATCGATATATGAAAAGGGCAAAAAATCGGTAGACAAGGTAACGCTTACGGATAATTTTGGAAAATTTGTTCTGGAAGAATTGAGTCCCGAAAAAATACTACTAATCGAACTCTCCTATCAAGGTTTTCAAAAATTGACAAAAGAATTTACGCTAAAAAAAGGGGAACACCTGGACATGGGGCATATCAACATGAAATTGGCGCTAAACGAAATAGAGGCTATCGATATCATCCCGCCTATAAGAATGAACGGTGACACGTTGGAGTTCAACGCTGACGCCTTTGAGCTGGACTCTAATGCGGTAGTGGAGGATCTGCTGCATAAGCTCCCTGGCTTGGTGGTATGGGGCGATGGGGCGGTGACCTATAATGGTCGGGATATCCCAAACCTGTTGGTCAATGGTAAATCTTTCTTTGGAACGGAAAAGGCAATTATATTGCAGAATATCGATAAAAAGGCTGTAAATAAGATACAGATCTACGATACCAGAGAAAAAAAAGAACAAAAGGAAAATCCAGAG
Organism: Sphingobacterium nematocida; assembly: GCF_900168125.1. Taxonomy (GTDB): domain Bacteria; phylum Bacteroidota; class Bacteroidia; order Sphingobacteriales; family Sphingobacteriaceae; genus Sphingobacterium; species Sphingobacterium nematocida. The sequence goes on along the minus strand of NZ_FUZF01000007.1, from coordinate 168,559 downwards.
GACCAAAAATATGAAATGAATGTCGTGCTCAAGGAGGGTAAAGAAAAAATGTATTTTGGATTTGCAGGCATAGGCTTAGGAAACAAAGACAGATACGAGACGAGTGCAAACTTCAACTACTCGACCAATAGAACTCAAGCAAGTATTGCCTACTCGACCAATAATGTCAATAAGGACCTTACGGGTATTGACCAGCTCCTTAAAAACACAACTTATAAGGGAATAGATGTAAATGCGGACTTTGACTCTGACTTCCTACGATCGGGAATACTCAATCAACATGTATTGGGTGGCAGGTACCAATACGATATAATAGGGGCCAATGATGTGAGCAAAAGACATCTCTTCAATACAAATGTCCTGAGTACATGGAATCGCAATAACATAAAGAATGAGTCGAATACGCAATTGCTCAATGTCGATAACGCAAGCAATACCCGGTCTCATATTTCGGATGCAGAAAATAGTAGGCGATCGCAGCATTTAAGTACTAACTATCAAAATTCGGTCAGTAAATGGAAGGGAAGGGAAATCAATCTAATGGCAAATCTTAACGCGACAAATACACATAACAGCAATATATCTAGCTCGGAAAGTAAGTATGATTATGAAAATATTAAATCGACAAATACCTTGAATAATGATGAAAACAACAACGTTCAGACTATAAGCCTGATGACACATCTGGATATATTCAGTAAGGCTGGAAAATACATGGTCGTGCGAGGAGATCATAAATATAGTTACCTAGACCAGGTGAATTACAATCTAAAATTAAATGCCAATGTTTCTAAAACGGCAAATGAGCAACTTAGACAGGGGGACTATACAAACCTTACCAACACTAACCTGAACAAAAACTATCTGCGCAGCTATGACGAAAACATGAGTTCTAAAAACTTCAACCTGGACCTAAATGCGAGTAGAATGGGCTTGGAAATCGGCAGCAATATACGCTACTACAGCACAACAACCGACAATTTAGTAAATGACCAAATAGTAAACACGCCTACTGAAAATAAAGACCTAAGCCATGTGTCCAATTTCAGCCTTTGGCAATATGAACCACGCATAAGCTATAGATACAACATAAAGTCCAAAAACCTCTATGGACGGATGTCATCTAACCTGAGTCTAAACCTAAAATTGGCGGCTCGCCTATATCGGGATGATAATAGATCGAATCTGGACTATCGTAATTTGGCACTGTCCTATACCTCCATATTACCTGAAGCTAGTTTAAATTATAACTACAACAAGAACAACCAGTTTTTTTGGCCCGTGAGTATTTCGTATAATTTTAATGAAGAGTATCCTTTACTAGATAGAATGCGGCCGATATATGACGATATCAATCCCGCCTACCGCTATTATGGCAGCACAACCCTGTTAGAAAAAACGGGCATTCATTCATTTGGTCTAAATACAAGCTACCGACAATCTAGACAAAATGGCTATGATATTTCGTACTATTTTAACTATAAAAGTTACCAAAACGGACTAACCGATAGTATCGTCTATGCAGAAAACCAACAGCAAGCATACCTGGCACAGATCAGAAAACCTATGGGGCTATACAGCATGAATATAGCTATAAAAAAACCTTTTCTGATTGGAAAAAATCAAACCTTATCTCTAAATCTAAATAGTAGAACTAGCTGGGGCAATAAATTCCAATATATCGGAACCGAACTGCAGGAAATGGTAAATAATAATCAGAATATTGATCTTAACACCTACTATACAGTACTGAATAAATATCAGCTGGGCTGGATTAATAGTTGGACTCGCTACGAACGTAAGGACAAATCTAACACGACGGGAAATAACGACTATAGATCATACAGCTGGAATACTGGATTGAGTATGGCATATGCTGTGACCAAAAGATGGTCTCTAAATTCGAATGCTACAGTACGGTACAATACATCCACCTACAACAGCGACCATGCTATCATCTGGAATGCAAATACAACCTACAGGGTATTGAAGGATAACAGTTTAGAATTCAAAGTTGCGGCCTATGACTTGCTAAGGCAAAATAAAGGACTATATTATACCAATGGATTAACTGAATTTACTACGGGTTACCGCAATATCCTGACTCAGTATTATATGCTCTCCATATCTTATTTTCCGAGAAAATTTGGTCTTAAATAAAGTTGCTTTAGTGGGACGTTTTTTTGGAATCAACTCGCTAACCTTTATGATTGATCATTAGGGCTGATATTTCTATTTGGTTATTTAGGGAAGGTATTTATTGATTTTGGTTAAATTTAACGCATTATTCTGCAGGTCAAACTTCTCGCCGGAAAATGTTAACATATCATAAAAGGCGACTCATAAGATGATATACATATTGACATACAATAAATTACCGTGTGATATTATTACTTTCTCCTATCACACGGTTTGTAATTTTAGAATAGTTCTGGTAAATTTATTGTATTAACAAATTAAAACTTATATCTTATGAAAACTATTATCGCATTACTATCTGCATTTATGTTTTTTTTATCAGTTAATAGGGTGAATGCGCAATCTTACATTAGAGGCCCTTACACCTTCGAACATATGCAACCAGATGCAAATCAATTTACTATTGACGATCCTTATTCCAATAGAAAAATACTTATTCGAGTAGAAGTTGGATACGATTATTCGCACAATTTCAATTACATAAATTATGGTAAGGTGTATGGAGTTGTAAGTGCGTTTTATGATGATAACTATCAAACCTATCCCTATTCACTTTCATTTAATGTTGAATTATTAGATTTAAGTATTAGTCTTTCGAATGGTCTATATTCACCAATAAATGATGGTCCTATCGCCATTGAATGGGATGGGACAGTCCAAGTATTCGGGGAATATTACACATCTTACCCTGATCATCTTTCTGTTTATTCGAGTTTTATGTGGAGTGGCAACTCCAATGTGATATTTTAAACAACATATCAAGGGCTGTCTCAAATCAAAAACTATAACGTCATTTCGAGTGAAACACAGTGTAGTCGAGAAATCTACAAGCTTAAATTTCAAGCTTGTAGATTTCTCCATTTCGCTACGCTGCAGTCGAAAGGACGATGAAGTCTACTTTGTGAGACAGTCCCATCTTATTTTACCTCATAATCCAATGGTAATATAGTAGACATTTTATTAAACCAAGCAAAATAGCCATCTAAACTCCAGTTTTTAATGGGCTTAAATTCGCCTAACCTATTGATCTCGACCTCTGCATCTACCGGCGTAAATATCAATCGGGAGTTACTGTTTCCTTTTATATCATATTTTACATAATTGGCGTCGAGCTTGATTTTACTGTTTTCTATTTGCAAGGCGCTCTTATAGGACACATTAGCTAAACCTCTGTTGTGATTTCGAGACGAAATGATATCTGTTTCTGCAAGCCTTTTTCCATAGATAAGATTTGTTTTTGGCTGGCTGACCAGCTCCATTAACCTATCTTTTGCGAGAAGTCCTTTAGGTCCTACCACATTCCAGTAAGCTTTTGCATTGCCGGCATAGTCAGTCCGAATGATCTCTTCTATATCTTCTAATGTTTTAAGAGCCTGCTCGCGATCCAAATTAGGGTCCAAAAATAACTCCTTAACTACATAGCCGTCTTTTTCCCAGTTTTGATGAAATGTACTTCGTATGAAACGCATAAATGATGATTGATACGCCGCTTTACGATAGGCTTTCATCCTCCCTGTCGGTCTACCTACACTTTCAAACCGCAGATAACCGTCATAATAAAGATTACCTGTTTTTGTATGCATTTCGTACGTCTTAAGATCGCAGTACAATGTATAACCTAGGTCTTTATTGGTAATCTTAATCGGCACACTTGCTGTAGCATGCAGCACTTTATCATCTTCGCTATACCGGAACCTGATAACTTCGGGGTTTTCGATCATACAGTGTTCAGCAAATGTGCTACTTCCGATAAATGACGATGTAAACCTCTTTCCCCATATTTTCCAGCCATCTTTTAAAAATGCCGACACCTCAACTTCCTCTATAGCTATCACCTTGGGCACAAGTGTTATCAACAAATGACGGTCTTTGTCATCGGGTTGGCCTAATTGTATGGTAGTCACCTCATAGCCCACTGCGGAGCATACAATATTAAAACTGGCAACCTCCATAGTTTTTAAAGCAAATTCGCCAGATTTGTTGCTGCTTGTAGCAATAGTGGTATTATCCATGTACACAGTTGCACCCACAATGACTTCTCTGGTCTTTTTGTTCACAACTTTACCCGATATAGTATTTTGGGCGAATCCAATCCAAGGATAAATGAAAACTAAAAGTAGGATTATAAGTCGCAACATAGGATGTGGTTTATAATTTTATCTTCTTCGTGTAATCAACAAGCTTACCTTCGGCTGTTATACCCTTGATAACGATCCAGTAATCGCGTCCAAATTCATTATTATAAAATTCTATAGTAGCATGGGAAGCATTTTCCGAATTTGTTAACAAGAGTGGGTGCCAATATAAAGTCTGTCGCTCGTCTTTCTGATGGCGGCTCGCATCTGCCTGCCCATAATCGACATTTGTGATCTGATAAATCGGTGTATACCCTCCGAGCTTACCTAAATTAATCCTTCGCCCGAGATCACGATTGACATTACTCGCGGCGAACACATAAAGTGCTAATTCATCACCGAAAGAACTTTGAATAATTTTGATCAAGCCTATCCGACTCATATCCGTCCTCCAAGCATCACGAAGCATTTCTACGTCTATAATAGAAATTGAACCATCGGACACATCATAGCATTTCCGCTCATTAACATAGATACGTTTAAATCGACCTGAACGGACATTCTCATTCTCATCGAATAACAAATTTATTTCTTTACTTCTACGAATATAATCTAACAGCGTTGTGGAATATTTAATGACATAGGGATCGTCTTGTGGAAGAAAATCGGCGACAGAGTTTTTAAAATATTCGGTAACCATAAATTTATCTTCCATATCCCGAACCGCTAACGGCTTTACCTTGCGACGTACGACCACCGTTTGGATTTGGCGTTGCCCACCTAAATACTTGGCAAACGCAGCATCGACCTGCTCCATATGGGCTGCAGCCCTATCCAAATAGGTAATATGTTTGTTTAAGTAAGCAGAAGGCACAGTCAGCTGAGTATGATCGGCAAAGGGCTTAAACCGATAATCTACCTTGATGTCATCAAACTGATTTTTCCGATCAATATGCGAAAGCCGAAACTCCATCGTATCGAAATATTGTAAGTCTTTTAGTACTATTCGACGATTGTCATCGAGCTCGACCGCTTGGTATTTAAAAGGGTAATGCACGGTATCTTGCCTGATAGGTCGGTAGCCTAAGGATAACGAACCCCGCGGAATCCCTACTTTCAGCGTTCCTTCTTTTTGGGTAGAGGCTTCAAACCGCTTCCACCCTTTGTCGGGCATGCTGACCTGCCCCTGGACATATAAAGCTGCGTCCTTTCGTGCAGGAAGCTCGTCGATGAGGCTGTAATCCCGATTCCAAGGTATGGTATGTACCCAATCTTCGATAGCTGATGGAATATATACGGCCCCTACAACCTGACTATTAAGTAACGCACGTTCCATACGATCGCTGCTGTCGGGTAGACTAAAGTCGTCTACGATAGATACCGAAAGGTTGGCATAGGCAACATGGGGAATACTTAAGTTTATTTTTTGCTTGGCCCTAGGCCCCTTCTCCGCTGTCAAAATTTGCACCTGTGGCTCTGCCCGTATATCCTCCTGCTGCACCACTTCGGAATGATACGCGCACTCCTGGCCTTTGCTGTTTACTAATGATAACTGCAAAAGGCCATAACGTAACATATCGGGTGTTATTGCTATTTTCAAACCGCCTTTTTTGATCATAACAGGCTGCTCAAACAGCTGCAACTGATTGAGTCGGGCATGTAGCACATAGTCGCCCACCATGCCTGCAGAGGGCTTTAAGATAGCGTAATAACCAGCTCCCTCCTGAACCAAGCTGATCAGCACGCCTTCGGGCTGTACGGCAGGAAGCTGTTCTACGGTGAGCTTGCCATCAGAATCTTTCCAGCGAAGCATGTATCCCGCCATCTCGGGCTCAAAATCGATATGGGCTATCCCTGCAGAATCGGATGTGGTCGTGCTGACAACATCGTACTGCCCGTCCAAAAGCTCCAATTGATAAGGAAAGGGTAGGCCGCGACTATCTTCGCCCCGGGTATAAATGCGATTGGTCATACCCTGTACCAGGTACTTCGCACCAGAACTGACGACCAGCCTCTTGGTGTTTTCCCGATAGCTGACCTGCCTTCCATCCCCCAGAATATACAGCGGCTTAGTGTACCCCAAATAGCCTTTGTCTTCGATATTGCCGGTATAGGCATTGAGATAGATCACTGAAGAAGATAGGTCTGCAGGAACGACAAACTGACTGAAACTGTACCCTTGGGATGCGATGTGCACGTTGTTTGCCAGTACATTGCCGGCACTATCTGCCCAGTCAATATACAGGTTGTGGATGGTAGAGTCCAGCCTACCATCATACATCAGGTAAGCTTTAAACCAGACCGTGTCTCCGGGGGCATACATTGATCGGTCCGTATGTACGTAGATTTGGGGCAGCTCCTGTGCTGACACTTGGGGCAGATTAAAAAAAAGAAATAGAATAACAACAATTGACCTCATAAATTCAATTTATAGATTTAAAACTGCACAAACCTGTCGATATATAAAGCCCGGTCTTGTATGTATTTTTTGAGTTTGCCAACCTCTGCCTCAAAATCCTTTCCTCTACCCCATACGGCATAGTCTCTGGACTTAGACGTTTTGATCAATGAGGCATACGCATCAATATAATGGATCAACTGGCTCATATGTCTTTCCTTGTAATTGGTCCAGTGTTTTTTGAAAGCCACCTGTACCTCGGGGTCTTCAAATAATCGTTTGAGAAATACCGTTCCCTTGTTGGTCCCTGACCAGAATAGTGGCCGGTTGGGGTTTGTAAAGTGTATACCGCTCCCTTCATAGCCATAGGCCCAGTCAAAATCCCATAATGGGCCAAATGTGAACTTGCCGCCAGCTTTCTTGTGCATGTAAACGCTCTTCGGATGATTAATCTCTTCATTGCCAGCAAGGAAGTAAACTAATATGTATCGCGCAAAGACATCTTTATCAAAATAGTCTCCATAATTATTATTGGGGAAAGAGGCTCCCTTGATCAACGCCTCGAAAGTATCGAATTGGGTCTTTAATGGCGTTATCTCTGATGATCCTTCCAGCTCGGGTTCTTTGATCATAACGGGGAGGCTGTATCCCGTACTGTAAAACTTGTAGGTCTCGTCAAAATAGGTATCCAGCTCCAACAGATAGCCGTCCTTCCCAATATTCACCCGATTGTCCTGTACTTCGATCTGTTGAGTCAGAACATAGCTTCCTTTATACACCCCATTGACCGTGAGATCTACGGGTATAATGGTATTGGTAAACGGCACTTCCAAATCCTGTCCAATTTTCATCGCGACGGCATTAGACATCAGGGATGGATCTAGATAGTTGGCTAGCAGAACCCAATTCTTGGCCGAACCCATTCCCAAAATCTCGGACTTGCTGTTCAACTTAAGCCGATAGGGTTTTTTGGGGTAAGCCCAGGTGGAGTTGCCTCGCCCCTTAACCTCGGTACTACCGGAAAAATCCAAATAGCGTCCTTTACCATCGATCGAAACGGTAGCCTGTAAGTAATTTTCCCTGGAACTTATCGCCTCTCCGCCTGCTGTTGTGATCTGTATATGTGGTACCTCGGCCGTTGTCCAGACAATCTTTACCTTTACATCCTTCTTATTTCCGTTTTTACCTATAAAGGTATAGGATACCTCGTTAACAAAGTCATTGACACTGATTCCGCTTTGCTGCTGGACACCATTAACCATTACCTTTTCAGCATTGGTGCTGAAGCTTGCTATCAGCTGCTGTGGTCCATACCTGGAAAGACTGCCACTGAACTGATCGTCTTTCTGATCGAGCAGCAGATCTGTTGGTATGGTAGGATTGTCAGCGGCACGAAATATGAACTCGGTGATGGTAATGGGTTCTACTACAGGATCATCTCCTTCTCCGCTGACATTATTCTTTTTACAGCTTACAAAAAAATAAGTGGAAGCACAACGATAAGCAATCGATTGCGATAATTCATGGTTTGTCTAATTTAAGTTTTAACACGTAAGTTAATCAATAACAATTGATTAAACAACATTATTTTTTATGAAAGCATAAAAAAACTCGCTGTCCTAGAGCACAAAACTCCTAGTCAAAATATGTTGTATTGATCACTAAGGCCAATAATTAAAAAAGGAGAACACCATCAGTCTACATGAATGTGGTACTATATGTTAGCTGCTTCCTATTTTCCCAGAAAGTTTGGACTTGCATAATTATTTCAAGCTCTTTTTCTTAATCATATCTTTATGTTTAGATTCATTTGCAAGGGCTTCTTGTACGCGCTTTTCCAAAAGACTGAGGTCTACAGCTGGTGATGTCTGCTGCAAAGGCACCGTATCAGCAGTCTTAACTGTTGGAGTATACCCTCCTGAAGACATGTAAAAGCGGTCTGTATGCAAAGGCGATACACCCTGTTCGTAATCGACACGCTGCCCTTCTTTGCCATCGGTATTGCTAAACTGAACTTTGTTCAAGTGTACCCATCGATTAGACTGTGCCTCGTAACCGTAGGCATTATAATACTCGGCCATGCGTCTATGTTGCCCATTGACAAAACCGTAGTTCTCTAAAAACGAGTGAAATCCATCAAAATATCGTTGTTCCTTTGGCGCACGCCATGAAGCGATATAATTCCAGTCAAGCTGTCCTTCAAGCTTATACCAAGCCGAAAGAACAACCGAATTATTATCCTGCGGTAAGACATTCATGATGAAAGAAACTCGCTTGCCTGTCTCCCACCCCGCTGTAGGCACATAGGACTGCCCACCTGTACCCTCGCCACCAAAAGAATTTACAGTGGTAGCTCCCCCTTTATCTACCAACGATACAAAATCATCGTGCCCTATAGTCTTATCGTTTTCTGCATCTTTGCTATCCCACACGGAAAACAAGACCCTGCGTTCGCTATCCGAATTGGTCTGCATACCAAGATAACCGCGGTAAAAACCGATAGCCATATAAAAGGTGTGAAAAGGATCTGCTCCTACAGGTACTACTACGTCTTCGTAAAGCCAATTATAACGTTTATCAGTTGTACCGGTAGAACTAAAGTTGATGTGTACAGATGGAGATGACTGATAGTCGGTCTGATTGACCTGCCCATCTAATGACGCTGTATGAAAGCGTAAATAGTGAATCCGCAAATCTAGCGGCGGTGTAGATAGCGCGGTAAGTTCATATCGATAATACCCAGTGTTTTTTATAGATACGGGAATGGAGGTTGTCAAACCTTTCTCAGCCCCTGTATCAAAATTCAGCATATGTGTAGTAGGCTTGTAGTCCAATATCTCATAACAAGGTGTGATTCGCAATTGAAATGGGGTCGCTTTGCCTTTATTGCTATACTCAAACTGCATCTGATAACTACCTGGTTTTTGATAAAGGTACCACACCACTTTTCGGCTCTGCGCTGTCCAATGTGATATATCTCCCTGGTCTTCAGGATAACCTACCGGAATACGAACCCCCACCTCTTCATGCTTCCGTTCAAAGGGCTCTGCATATGCTTTATTGGCTGGAATGGCAAATGTTTTTTGTTGCTGCGCATACCCTTGCCATACCATACAGAATAGGCCAAATAAAATTAGTGATCTATAGTTCATCCTGTGATGTTTATGTAGGTTAGTCTTACAAAATTTAATTCTTCCTAAAATTAAGTCTTTTTAGCGATTACAGGCGCTGTGATGAAGTTTTTACACAATCGATTGCCAAGACATGCCGTTCGAAAATCCATACCACAACATGCTTTCTATTTATATTTTCTGTATCATTGTTTATCAGTATTTAGATTATGAATATCATATACGGTATAGATCTTCTGGGAACTATGGTTTTTGCCATATCGGGTGCAATGGCTGCCAACAGACGGGGTATCGATGTCTTCGGTGCTACCTTTATGGGCTTTGTAACAGCCATCGGTGGCGGATCACTAAGGGATGTATTTTTAAATATAAGACCGGTGTGGGTCGAAGATGGAAACTACCTTATCGCTATTTTTATCGGAGTATTTATCTCCATCATCGCAAACCGGCATCTTTATAACTGGGCTAAAACACTGACGCTATTTGATGCCATCGGAATTGGATTTTTTACAGTAGTAGGAACACAAAAATCATTGGACTACGGTAGCAGCAATATTGCCGCAATGATGTTTGGTATGTTTTCTGCCGCCATGGGAGGCGTAATACGTGATACCTTAATGAATGAGACCCCCCTCATTCTCCGAAAGGAAATATATGCATCGGCCTGTCTGTCTGGGGCACTCTTATTTGTAATCTTAGAGTATTTTGGATTAGAAAGAGGCTGGAATGCATTTATCTCGGCCTCTTTTGTAGTGGGTATCCGATTGGTATCCGTAAAATATAACCTATCTCTACCTGCTGTGTCGGACGTGGACGATAAAAAAGATTAAAGAACTTCTAATAGTCGCTCGAATGACATCCCACGAGAAGCTTTAAGCAAGATAAAGCTTCCTGACAGACCTACAATAGCAGTTCGTGCATCAGCAGTACTTTCATAAAACTCCGCGTCATCGCTGCGATGTTTAAAAAATTCCTTTCCAACAAAAATCAAGCGTTCCAACGGCAAAGCTTTGGCTTTTTGGATGATAATGGCATGTTCTGTATAGGAATCATCGCCCAATTCAAACATATCACCTAGGATCACAACCTTGTGTTCTACAGTCAACACCTTCATATTGTCCAATGCAGCAACCATACTGCTGGCATTAGCGTTATAAAAGTCTGCAACAACTGTATTACGATTCGTTTTGGTAATTTGAGATCTATTATTGGTCGGTATATATCCGGCTATCCCCTCGTTGATCGAGATCGCTGGCACACCAAAATGTAACCCCACAGCAATAGCCGCCAAAAAATTCTCTGTATTATAAGAACCGGTCAGATTAGTCGAGACTTCGTAAATAGCAGATTTGTCCCTTTCTTTCCAACTGATAGCAAGATAAGGATTTGCAATAAGCAATTTACCAATCACGTCATTGTCTGGACTAAAGCCATAACGTACTATTTTATGGATGTTTCTATGCGAAGCCATCTCGACCAGGTCCTTATTATCCCCTTGTAGAAATAATGTCCCTTCATGATCCTGCAAATAATCATACAACTCGCCTTTGGTTTTCTTGACACCATCGAAAGAGCCAAACCCTTCTAAGTGGGCTTTTCCAACATTGGTAATGAGACCATGTGTCGGATGAGCAATATCCGAAAGAAAGGCGATTTCTCCCAAATGATTGGCTCCCATTTCTATAATCGCAATCTCAATCGTAGCATCAATGGAAAGGATAGATAGGGGCACACCGATGTGATTGTTTAAATTACCATTGGTAGCAAAGGCTTTGTATCGTTGTGAAAGTACAGCATACAATAGCTCCTTGGAAGTTGTCTTACCATTTGTACCAGTAATTCCAATAATAGGAATGTGCAACTGCTTGCGATGGTATCGCGCCAAGTCCTGAAGACTAGTCAAGACATCCTCAACTAATATATACCGCTCATCCTTTTGATAAGCGACATCGTCAACCACAGCGTAGCGCGCACCACTATCCAAGGCTTGATCTGCAAAGGCATTGCCGTTAAAATTGGCTCCCTTAAGTGCAAAAAATATACTATCAGTGATGATATTACGGGTATCCGTAGATATCTTTGGGTACTGCTTGTAGATGCTGTACAACGCTTCAATCTGCATGGCCTGTCTCTTTAGTGGGACAAAAGTAATTAAAAATCTATTTCAACAGATACGCTATCACGCTATTATTGTTAAAAGTCGGAATATATAGTATCCGTTCTTTAGCATTAAAACCCAAATCGGCAGTATTCATTTTACCCTGTACATCTTGTAACTTCTCGATACCTCCATCTGCTTTGACGTAATAAATCAGGCCTGGCCAACAGGTCACTAAAAAATCACCGTTACCAACAGGTTCTAATCCATCTCCTCCTTGTTCAAAACCTTTCGCTACCACCTGTGTTTTCTTATTAGCATCAATCTTCCAAAGCTCAGGGCCCGCTAACGCATACAACGAACCATTCAGATATTTCAATCCATTGACACTCGGCACATTTTCCATGTATAAGGAAGAATTGCCATTACGAATCTGGTAAATCTTATTATCTCTGGTATCGGACACATACACCACTCCATTATCATCCACTGTAACATCATTCAAAAAAGTAGATCCTTTAATCTCTACTTCGTCAATGACATTCCCTGTCACAACATCCGAAACTATGACCGAATTAATATCGGCGATATATAAAAGGCCTTTATACAACGCAAGACCCTTAGGCGCGTTAAGACCTGTTATCCAATTCGCATTTTTGACGGATCCATCGGGATTCAAAAGAGCCACTCCTCCTTTTCCATCTTTCTCGCTTCCTGCCCCATCAATGAGAGAAACATACAGCAGTCCTTTTGAGGCATCGTACAGCACCGATTCCGGGACAGGCAATCCTTGATCTGCCTCCCAAAGTTTCTCCAGCTTGTGTGTTTGAGCCTGTGTCGTAAAAATGACACTAGCTAACCCTAAGACTAAAAATATCTTCTTCATAATTTTCCTTTTTATGAGGCTATCAATCTTTTATATGCGTGATTATAGCAACAAAATATATCTTTTGAAATTTCAATATACGAAATATCTGTATTGAATATTCCATATGACAGATAAAAATCAAATTATACACATATGAAACATAATTTTATTATCCCTAGTTGCTTTTCCATACTGATACAATCAGTTGGACTAAGCTTTCTTAAAAAGTTTAATTCGACGGTCCGTTAACGCATAAAAAAACCGCAAGCACTTTAGGCTTACGGTTCAACTAAAACTAAACACGGTCTTTTAAATCACAATATCTTTATTGAGCCCTATCTTTTTCATCACTTGCATTATCCCGACGACGAATAGCCTGCTTGAGATTTCCAAACTTATAATTAAAAGTGATCTGAACAGATTGTGTATCATTATACTGCCGAATCTCCGAATCATACTCCTGAAACTTGGTGAATAAATTATTATGATTACTATGTAATACATCGGTCACCGCTAACTTGAGTGAGCTACGTTGATCTTTAAAATTATATGTCATTCCAATATCTGTATTGAAACGTCCTTCGATTTTATAGACATTGTACAAAAACGGTGAGTTGTAACGCATAGCTAATTCGGCAGAAACGGACTTATTGATCTTGAAATTACTCGTCGAGTTTCCTTGAAAAAATACGGATCCCTGATTGACATAATAACCAGCTATCGGTCCCCTGAAGTGCATATATATACCGGTTAAATTATTATACATAGTCCAGAACTTGCCGATACGAACGGGAATGGTCAGATTGAGATAAGTAGTATTCTGCTTTCCTAGGTTTTCACGGATCACCCATGTTGTCTTAGCAACAGTATCCTGCCCCATACTCTCTACCATAGCATCATTTGTAAAGTCGTGTCCTACCGCTATATTAAACATCTTGAAGAGTGTGTAGTTTAGTGAAAAACCATCGGTATACTGCGCATTGAGATAGGGATTACCACGCATGAAAGTACGCTTATCTATATAGTATTCAAAGGGGTTGAGGTGTCGGTAACTGGGTCTCGATATTTTCCGCGCATAATTCAAAGCGAATACATGATTTTCACTGAGATTATAGCTCAAGGATGCCGAGGGAAATAAATCAAAATAATCTCGCTTTACCTTCTTATTTTCAGTTTCTGATACTCCATCGGATATGGTATACTCTCCACGAAGTCCTGCTTTAATTCCCCATTTTTTGACTTGTGTGCTATAATCAAAATACCCTGCTGCGATCTGCTCCACATAGTTGAACGTATTGGAGCGTCCCGTATTATTTTGCCATTGACCAGAGATCTCCTGATCGAACACAATACCATTGTCTGATTCGACATTACTGTATTTCAAACCGGTCTCTATATTACCCTTCCAGAGCTTTTGTGTGTAATCCAGCTTGGCAGCAAAAATCTTAATATCAGTCAATGCATCACTTCTTTCTCTTTCGGTAGGATAGATATCACTCCCATCCGGAGAAGTATTATACTCATAATTCAATAACGTATTTGTCTTAAATAGGCTATAATCTAGATCAACGGTTAGTTTCTTGCCAGATGTATCTATCCTAAACTCATTATTAGCATTGAATGAATACTTATTAAACGTCTCCTTGCCCACAGTGAAGGCCTTCATGATAGAATCAATTACCCCAACTTTACTTCCTATCTTTGTTACCCCGGGATTGTCTTGATTTTCTACGTTATTATTTCCACTAAACTGGAACATAAGTGTGTTCCGGTTGGAAGTCTTTTGTTCTACCCCGAGCCTATAATTATGTGTTCTATCCTTTTCGCCGAGTTCAGTAACTTGATCAAAAATAGTCTTTTGTTGTCCGTCGGGAATGACACGCATTATATCCAACGTTTCTTTAGTTCGATTGTCCGTGTAGGAATAAGTACTGAAAAAGGTTGTATTGTTCTTTTTATAATTCAAGTTAATAGAAGAGTTTCCACGAAATTTCAACCCAAGACCTGCACTTGCGACAAAAGAACCATTAAATCCCTCTAGTTTGTTTTTCTTGAGTGTAATATTAATCACGCCTGCAGCCCCCTCTGCGTCGTCTTTCGCCGAGCGTGTCGTAGACAATTCTATACTTTTAATCTGACTACCATCTGTGCTTTTTAAAAATGTAGCTAACTGCTCTCCAGTCATATAGGTGGGCCTACCGTCGATAGTCACATTCACGCCCTGCTGCCCCATTAGGCTAATATTATCATCCTTATCTACACTAACTCCTGGTGCTCTTTGCAATACCTCAAAAGCATTATTGCCCGCGCTAACGGAAGAATTTTCGACATTCATCACCAGTTTACCATTTGTGCTCTGTATCAATGGTAGTTCTCTACGAACTGTAACAGTCTCAATTTCTTTTGTCTGAGGTCCAAGCTTAATCACAGGCAGGCCTAAACCAGAATCATCAACGCTGAATATTTCGGTCTCTCCCTTACCAAATCCTATAGCTGTAGCTTCTACGATAAATGTTCCACGGGGATAGTCCAATATCGTATAGACTCCATCTGCATTCGTTACTGCTGTCTTTAAAATGGCCCGAGCCGTCGTCGTAATCAGGTAGACAGAAGCTCCATTGATCGGCTCATTGTCCTGATTGACCACTTTCCCGTGTATTGCCGGCCGCTGAATAGCTGTGGCCGATAACGAGAACAGACTTAGCATTAAAAATAAAACTCTCTTCATAAATGGTACCGTAATAGGATCGATTAAGCTAAATAAATTAATCCCGACTTTTAATTAGACGACTCTTTTTCTGCTTTAGTTGCATCTTCCTCTTTCTTTTTGGGCTTTTCTATATGTGAGGGTGCACACTGTAACCCTGAACGTTTCATAACCCACTCTGTATGCTTTTCTTTTTCATCGTCGGCATACTCATTCTTACAGTCTGAATAAGGGAGATACCACATCTTGTTATGAATAGACTCATCTATCGTAACTTTAGAGCCTACCGGTAGAAATACAATCACAGACACCGATTGATCACGATAGGGCTCGTCTGTCGCTAATGCAAAGTGACTATCAAATACGACCTTACCTTTATCCTCATGGCCAAGATAGTTAATCCTTGAAGCTCGTTCTGAAGCGCTTTGATAAGTACGTCCCTTGGCAAAATAGTTGTATTGGATATAAGGTGTCTCTAAAGAGTCTAAGTATTCGAACCGGATATTAATATCTCTTCTCAAATATTTAGACAATTCTTCACGCTTCATTTTAAGTGTATATTTTTTATCTCCATTCTCTAATGTCGCCCCATCAATTACCCGAATATCTTTTTCTCCAAAATGGTAAACACTCCTTTTCTCCAAAGATTTTTCTACTTTGATCGTACTAGACTCTTTGTATTCCTGAATCCCCACGAAGACATAAAACAGCACCAAAATAATAGATACAATCCAGCCCGCCCACAGACTCAAGGAGAGATAGTTATTCATTGGACTCGTATTCAATAACATACGAAGAAAAATATGCAATAATGCAATAAAGGGAATGGTAATAGCCATCACTCCAGCTAATAATGCAATTAACGCCTGTCCGGTAGACAATAATTCCAGCCCTGGAAAGACCATCTCATTTTGGTATCCAAGAATACCTGTTGCAAACCCCACAAGGGTTACCAACATCCCAATGATCACCATACCACAGAAAAAAAGCATTAGAAACGCGAGCCCTTTTCCCAAGAACCGAAAAAAACTAGAAACTCCACTTCCAACCGCTTGAGCTCCTTTACTAAATTGTCCCCTGACAGTTGAAAATTCATCTTTGTACCCGTCTAGCTCTTCTTCAAAATTCTTTTTAAAATTCTGAAGGTTGGGCTCTTCCCCTCGCATAGACATTCGGTCTGCCCGAGTAACGGCTGTAGGCATGACAATCCAAAGAACGACATACAAAAGAACTCCTGACCCACCGAATAAAAAAAGTAATATAAAAAGAATACGAACCCACTTGGCTTGTAGCCCAAAATAATAACCCAAACCACTACATACACCACCGATCACAGTATCGTCGGGATTACGCATTAGTTTTTTCTCCGAAACGACACGTCTATATTCCTCTCTAAATTTTGACTCATAGGGTTCCTCTGTCGTTTCGTCTGCTTGTTCAAAATCACTCACACGCCCCATCTGCGCAATGACTTCATTCACATCTACCATCGAAATTACTTCCTTACGCCCTGCCTGAATCCGCTCCGTAAACATCTCGGCTATTCTATTTTCAATATCCTGTAGTATCTCTCCGCTATCATCTGATTGGCTAAAGTGCCTCTTTATCTCGATCATATAACTTCTAAGGACCTCGTAAGCATCTTCCTCGATATGAAAAACAATGCTATTTATATTGATAATTATTGTCTTGTTCATGATGATATATTCTAATGGTTAATTCTTGGTTTCTTTACGTCCGGTCAATGAGGTTTCAACGGCATATAAGAGTTCCTTCCAGGTAATATCTAATCTGTGTAGTACCTCTAACCCCTCAGAAGTGATCTGATAGTATTTTCGAGGCGGCCCCGAAGTAGACTCTTGCCAACTATAGCTTAGCAAACCATTGTTTTTGAGTCGGGTTAATAGAGGGTACAGGGTACCTTCTACAATCAGTAACTCCGCTTTCTTTAGTTCTGCAATTATATCTGAAGCGTATATCTCTCCTTTGGAAATAATGGAAAGGATACAGTATTCTAATATCCCTTTTCGCATCTGGGTTTGTGTATTCTCTGCTACCATAACAATACAAAGTTATATCCTTTGGATGGTACTTTGCAATACATAGTACTATATTTTTTAAATATAAATCATAAAACACTGTAATACAGGTATATAATTTTTCATTAACATTTTTTAAGAAAACTTAATTCAATAAAATAACGCTTATTTCATTCCTAAATACGAGATTTGGGACGATGAGGTATCTGAAAAATTATATTTGGGCTATTGTATGGGCTATATTAATGTTGACCATCCTTCTTCTTCCTTCTCGAAGCTTTGAAGTCGATAGTGTAACTTTTTATGAAGGCTTTGATAAAATGGTTCACTGCGGAATATTCTTTATTTTATGTATCCTTTTATACTGGGAATCCATTCTTAAGTCAAAAAGATCTGTAAATAAATGGTTAAGCATTACCAAAGTTGTTATTAGTACTGTTATATTTGCCTTTGTTACAGAGGCTGCTCAACAATATCTATCTCCTACACGAACCGCTGATCTGTGGGATATATTTGCAGACATTACAGGAATAGGAATGGCTACATTTGCCTTTATATTTTTTTATAAAAGAGAGAAATGAAGAAAAGAAGATATTTAACTTGGTTCTTATGCTTTTTGATCCTGGGACTAACACTACAGTCCTGTGGCATCTTTAATAAAGATTGCGGGTGTCCAAAACCAATCTCTGGAAAAAGAAGATAAAGGCTAAGCTCTAGCAATTGTCAATACGCTGACCTTTGCTCCAGCGTTACGCAAAACCATTCCCGCCTCACAAATTGTCGCTCCTGTTGTCAAAATATCATCAACCAAGAGAACATTCCTATCTTTTAATGGTGGACTTTTTTTACTAACTACGAATACCCCTTTCACATTCTCATAACGTTCTGTACGGCTCTTTTTGGTCTGACTGACGGAATATACCTTTCTTTCCAAAATATCCTCATATGCGAATATACCGAGCGAATCGGATAATCCCTTTGCAAATTGGTATGCTTGATTATAGCCTCTTTGACGGAGCTTCTTCTTATGAATAGGGACTGCGATAATCATATCAAACTGCTGCTGAGCTATGGTATTTTTCAATGTCAAGCCGTACATTCTTCCCAGGAAAACTCCTATTTGTGGTTTATTTCCGTATTTCAACCGGTGTAACAATCGCTCTGTTCTGGAGCTTTTAGAGAGATAGAGCATCGACATCGCAAGTTGGAAGTCCAATTTGCCCCATAGTTGTCTAGCGGTTGCATTGTCCGCATCTAAGTGAAAATCCGTTAACGGCAAATGGTACCTACATGTCATACAGAGCACCTGTTCTTGAGCGAACAAAACAGCATCACAAGACATACACAATTCGGGTAGTAATGTATGTAATAAGTCTTTGAGAAAAGCTTTTAAGTCCAAAACAGTCTACTATTGGTATACTGTAAACTTAACTAAATATGCTGGAAAAACGAATTAGTTTGCTTTTTCCTTTATTGCTAACTGTCCGCAAGCAGCATCTATATCCTTCCCACGGCTTCGTCGGACATTAGTTATAACACCTTGGCTACGTAAATAGCTGGCAAAAGTTTCAATTTTATCAGCTTCTGCATTTACGAAATCGGCTAGAGATATCGGATTATACTCGATAATATTGACTTTGCAAGGTACATGCTTACAGAATCTTGCTAATTCTTTGGCATCCTGCAATTCGTCATTAAAATTATGGAACACAATATATTCAAAAGTAACGGGATTCTTCGTTTTAGAATAGTAGTATCTCAACGCCTCGGCGAGCGCCGTTAACGAGTTTTGCTCGTTGATCGGCATGATTTCATTTCGCTTAGAGTCATTCGCGGCATGTAAAGAGAGTGCCAGGTTAAACCTAACCTCGTCATCACCTAGTTTTTTAATCATCTTGGCAATACCAGCGGTAGATACGGTGATACGCTTGGCGGCCATATTTAAGCCATCGGGTGCCGTAATACGCTCTACCGACTTCATCATATTAGCATAATTCAACAATGGCTCTCCCATACCCATATAAACAATGTTACTGAGTGGTATTCCATAATTATCCTCGGCCTGTTTACTGATTAATACAACCTGATCGTATATCTCATCCGCATTAAGATTACGTTTTCGATCCATATAACCGGTTGCGCAAAACTTGCAGGTCAAGCTACAGCCTACTTGAGAACTGACACAAGCTGTCATTCGATCCGGAGTCGGAATAAGAACGCCTTCAATAATGTTGCCATCATAAAGGCTAAAACTACTTTTGATCGTCTTGTCACTACTCACCTGAGATTCCTTGACTTTCACGAAGTTTATTGTAAAACCCGCTTTGAGCTTCTCTCTCAACTCCTTGCTCAAATTACTCATCTGATCAAAGTCAATAGCAGACTTCTGCCAGATCCATTCGTAAATTTGCTTCGCACGGAAGCCTTGCTCGCCCATCTCAACCAGCTTATCTTTCAATTGTTCTAATGAAAGACTTCGTATATCAATCAATTTTGTAGTACTCAACACGATACAAAGATACGTCAATTTTCTTCTTTTTATAGTATTTGTTTCCGCATCAAGCGCGTTACATCAAATTTTGCGCTAGTATTGCTATATTGCATGGAAATCAACAAATAATAATGAAACAGTCTTTATTTATCCCTCTCCTCGCTGTACTAGCACTAATGGCCTCCTGCAGCTCCAACAAATATGCTGCTACAGAAAAAGTATACAAGAAAAAGGCTAAAGAATTCGCCAGCCAATATAAAGAAGCTCCTGTAAGCACACAATTAGAAAAAATTGAAACTATAGATAAGGAGTGGATTGGTTCCATCAATTTTGGTATTCGCAAACCGAATTACGTAATGATCCATCATACAGCCCAGGATTCTTTAGCCCAGACCGTAAAAACATTCCACAGTACCAAAGCTGGAGTAAGTTCGCATTATGTTATCGGTAGAAACGGAAAAATAGTACAGATGGTGAATGATTTATACCGAGGACACCATGCGGGGGCAGGTCGCTGGGGAAATGATACCGACTTAAATTCCTCTTCAATTGGCATTGAGCTCGACAACAATGGCACTACAGACCCCTGGACCGACAAACAGATCCAGTCCCTTATACAACTCCTGACCTACCTTAAGAAAACGTACAATATTCCTCAAGCAAATTTTATTGGACACATGGACTACGCTCCTACACGGAAGAATGATCCCTCTAGATTTCCTTGGAAAACGCTTGCGGAGAATGGGTTTGGTTACTGGTACGATGATTATTTAGAAAGTGTCCCTACAAATTTTGATCCTAGACTTGCTTTACGCGTAATCGGATATGATGTAAAAAACCTTGATGCTAGCATTAAAGCATTTAAACAGCACTATATACAGCGCGACACAAACACGGCGCAACTGACGGAAGACGACCTAAAGATACTCTACTCTATCTTTAAAAAATTCTTATAAAAATAAAGAGGGCATTAAAAAATGCCCTCTTTATTTTATTTAACTACTGATCCATACAGATCAAAATCCTCTGCTCGATCAACGGTTACATTTACAAAATCGCCTATCCTCAGATAGTTGTCTTTTGCACTTAATATAACTTCATTATCCACCTCTGGTGAATCGAACTCCGTACGACCAACATAATAATCTCCATCTACCCGGTCGACCAATACCTTATAGGTATTTCCGACTTTAGTCTGATTGATATCGTAAGATATTCCCTGCTGCACTTCCATAATGGCATCCACACGCTCCTGCTTGACTTCCTCAGCAACATTATCTTCCAGGTTATAAGCATGGGTCTTTTCTTCATGCGAATAAGTAAAACATCCTAAACGATCAAAGCGAGTTTCCTCTACCCAAGATAGCATCTCTTCAAAATCTTGTTCCGTCTCTCCCGGATACCCACAGATCAATGTTGTCCGCAAGGCAATATCAGGTACCTTATCTCTTATTTTATTTACTAAATCGATCTGTTTCTGCTTGGTCGTACCGCGGCGCATTGACGTCAACATATTATCTGTAATATGCTGTAATGGCATATCAAGATAATTACAGATATTACTCCTTTCATTCATTGCATCTAATATATCCATCGGGAATCCGGAGGGATAAGCGTACTGCAGTCGGATCCAGTCAATACCTTCTACATCAGAAAGATGCCGTAATAAGTCGGAAAGATTCCTTTTCCCGTAGATATCAAGTCCATAATAGGTCAGATCCTGAGCGATAAGAATAAGTTCCTTTGTACCATTAGATGCAAGAAATTTGGCTTCCTTAACCAAATCTTCGATGGATTTGGACACATGCTTGCCCCGCATTAATGGGATAGCACAGAATGAACAGGGTCGATTACATCCCTCTGCTATCTTAAAATAAGAAAAATGAGAAGGAGTAGTCAACAATCGTTCGCCCAGTAGCTCATGTCTATAATCCGCTCCTATTGAAGACAACAAATCTGGCAAATCGTTCGTACCGAAATAAGCGTCTACATTCCGGATCTCGGTCTGAAGTTCGGGTTTATAGCGCTCAGAAAGACACCCTGTAACGATTACCTTATTCACTTTCCCTTGGTCCTTCAACTCAGAAAACTGTAATATGGTATCGATAGATTCTTGCTTCGCATTATCGATAAATCCACATGTATTAATTACAACAATGTCATTGGCCTGAATATTATTGGATTCGTGAACGACATCAATCTGATTGCCTTTCAATTGCCCCATCAAAACCTCACTATCGTGAATATTTTTTGAACAGCCTAATGTAACCACGTTAACCCGTGGTCTTGCTGTAGAAATTGCAGCTTTTGTTTGCTTTGTTTTCATTTAATTATTATCTCTTAATGGCCATGAAAGTGCGCCCGATGATTGGGAATGGTCTCACTCTATAGTATTGAGCAGTGTGTACAACACATGGAACCACCTGCACCTTGCCATCACTTATAAATATTTTTGTTCTTGGAGAAATCGATGCAAACCCTAGATCGATGCGACAAAAACTTATTTAAAGAGTGATTCTACAAAATCCTTCTTATTGAACAACTGCAAATCACCAATCTTTTCACCTACGCCAATATACTTAACCGGAATTTTGAACTGATCTGATATGCCGATTACAACGCCACCTTTTGCCGTACCGTCCAATTTGGTCAACGCCAAGGCGTTGACATCGGTAGCTTGGGTAAACTGTGTGCACTGCTCGATCGCATTCTGTCCAGTAGAAGCATCCAAAACGAGCAAAATCTCGTGAGGCGCACCAGGAATGACTTTTTGCATCACATTTTTAATCTTCCCCAACTCATTCATTAACCCAACTTTATTATGTAGGCGTCCAGCCGTATCTATAATAGCAACATCATCCCCATTAGATACTGCAGACTTTATCGTATCAAAAGCAACTGAAGCAGGATCTGACCCCATTGCTTGGGCAACCACACGCACTCCGACACGTTCTCCCCATAGTTTTATCTGATCTACAGCAGCGGCCCTAAAAGTATCTGCAGCACCCAAAACCACACTGTTTCCTGCTGCTTTCAACTGATGGGCTAGCTTACCTATTGTTGTTGTCTTTCCAACACCATTCACACCGACAACCATAATAACATAGGGCTTGTGATTACCATACTCAAAATTTTGGAAATCATCGCTATTGTTCTCTGCTAGCAGTTCTTGGATTTCCTCTTTTAAAAGTCGGTTCAATTCTTCTGTTCCAACATATTTGTCTCTCGCGACACGCTGTTGAATCCGCTCTACAATCTTTAAAGTAGTCGTCACACCAACATCTGACGTAACCAAAACTTCCTCCAAATTGTCCAACACATCATCGTCTATCGTCGCTTTACCAACGACAGCCTTCGTGATCTTCGAGAAAAAACCTTCTTTAGTCTTTTCTAACCCTTTATCCAGGGCCTCTTGTGCCTCAGGTGTTTCTTGCTTCTTCTTAAAAAAATCGAATAACCCCATGTTTACAAATTATCTAAAAGATGAGCTCTAAAAAAGCTCGGTTAAGAAATTAAAAGTCAGAAGTAACGTACTTTACAGCATTTCGAGCTTTCAACATTCCGTTTCCTTCATTCTTCGAAAGCAAATATACTAAAAAAGCCCTTTCGGCTTATGCACCAAAACGGCTCTTAAATTTTCTAAAGAAAAACTTTAAAAAAGGAATATCTTCTGCTTATTTATTTGCTGCAGCAAGAACGTCTTTTACGTTGTCATTGTGCACCATGCTTTCTTTGAAAGAATAAGCCCCTGTTTTAGCAGACTTAGTTGTGATGATTACTTTCGTATATTCTTTACCACCACCTTTTTGTAACGATGCTACCGCTTTCTTTGCCATAGTATGATATTTTTAAAATGAACAAGTATAACACTTATTCAAATATGAATTATTTAATTTCTTTGTGAACAGTTACTTTTCTCAATACCGGATTGAATTTTTTTAATTCCAAACGCTCAGTAGTGTTCTTTTTGTTCTTCGTAGTGATGTAACGTGACATACCTGGAAGACCACTTTCTTTGTGCTCAGTACATTCTAATATTACCTGTACTCTATTTCCTTTTTTAGCCATTGTTTTACTTTATTTTAATCCGTCAGTTGACGGATCGATTTCATGAATATCTTTAATTAACAGGCAGTTATCTACTAAACGTATCCTTTTTTGATAAATTTACTGATAACCGAAGTAATTCCGTTTTTGTTAATTGTCTTAATTGCAGACGTAGATACTTTCAACGTAATCCAACGATCTTCTTCAGGAATGTAGAAACGCTTGGTTTGTAAATTAGGATAAAACTTGCGCTTGGTCTTAACGTTCGAGTGAGATACGTTATTTCCTTTTAATGCCGTTTTGCCTGTTAAATCACAAATTCTTGACATGATATTTATTTTTAATGTTGTCTATTTACACAAATCACCTTTGCACTCTCTGCAAAGAGTTTGCAAATATCTAAATTTCTTTTTGGATTTACAACAATTCAGACTAGAATTATTTTTAAAATAATCTTAAAATGGGGTTTATTCACAAAGGTATATGTTTTGAAATACTATTTTCCTTTTGGATCCACAAAATAGTTTTCAACAATTCACATTTAATAAATGTAAAATATCCATGTAGCACTGACTGCACAAACACACATGAAAATATTTTGGATATTCCATATGACCATTAAAGAACAGATTATATACATGTGAAAATAGGAGGGGAGTTACCGGAAGTTTGACAAGAGACCTAATTTCATTAAGTTTGTTTGCACAATATATTCGGCAAATTAATGTTACAAAAAACCAAAGGTATCGCACTCAAAGTAACAAATTACTCAGAGAGCAGTATCGTCACGCAAATATTCACAGAAGACCTTGGTTTACAATCTTATTTAATCAATGGCGCGCGAAAGCCTAGAGCAAAAATACATGTCAATATGTTACAACCTCTTCACCTTCTGGATATGGTTGTATACGTGAAAGAAGACAATTCTTTACAGCGGATCAAAGAAGCTCATCCAGCCCCCGCTTTATTACACATCCCACTAGATATCAGAAAAAGTGCTGTAGCTCTATTCTTAAATGAAATTTTGTATAAAGTACTTCGACATCAACAACCCGATCCCCAACTGTTTCATTTCGTTTTTCAGTCTATCCTTTGGTTAGATCAAACCGATCTCCCAATTCAGAACTTTCATTTATGCTTTTTGATGAAATTGAGTCGATTCCTGGGATACCTCCCGAGCACAACAGCGCAATCAAAACCTTATTTCGACTTGATGGAGGGCCGCTTCATTAACAATCTACCTGCCCACAGTTATGTACTACAAGAACCACACACAAGCTTATTCAGCACCATCTTGGGTAGCAGTTACGAACAGAGCCATAATCTCGTAATAAAACACTCGGATCGCATATATATTCTCGAGCAAATTATCAATTTCTACCGACTTCATTCAGACAATTTCGGGGCTGTGAACTCATTAGAGATTCTAGAAGAAATTTTCCATTAAATTTCCTGTCTTAAAAATTTATTCTATTTTTGAGTAACGATACTTTTGTTACAAAACTTCACTACTAATAAATTATAACAACTATGGAATGGTATTTAAAAGTCGTCAGAGACAATTATGCAAATTTTAACGGACGTGCCAGAAGAAAAGAATACTGGATGTTCACCTTGGTCAATATCGGTATCAGTATCGTTTTAGGTATTGTAGATAGTATTTTTGGATTAAAGATGGGAGGGGATGAGCTTGCTGCTTACGGCGGCGGAACGGGTGTTCTTGGTGGAATATACTCACTAGCTGTATTCATTCCAGGGCTTGCTGTAACTGTTAGACGTTTACATGACACCGGAAAATCAGGATGGAACTATCTTTGGGTGTTAACTTGTATCGGAATTTTTTATGTGCTCTACCTACTGATCCAAGAGGGTGATCAGGGTCAAAATGAATACGGAGCGGATCCAAAAGGTGGTGAAAATGAAGATCCTTTTGCAGGACAACGCGATGTCAACAACCCATTTTCGGGGCAAAATAACCCATTCTCTAATCAGAACAATCCATTCAAAAACGACAATCAATAGTTATTGATAATTTAAGCAAAAAAAGCCCGAAACTCTAAGAGTTTCGGGCTTTTTCACAATAAATATATAATAGAATCTACTAGATAACTTTTACATTTACCGCGTTAAGACCTTTGCGGCCTTGCTCAACTTCGTAAGTGACATCATCACCTTCACGAACTTTGTCAACTAATCCTGAAACGTGAACAAAAATTTCGCTCTCGCCTGACGCAGGGACAATGAAACCGAAACCTTTGGTCTCATTAAAGAACTTTACTTTACCTTCTTGCATTACTTTAATTTATTAATTTCTCTAAAGATAATGGATAAAAAACAAAAACTTACCATTTATTTTAAAACTATATTAAACATTTTGTCATTTTCTTTGTCTATCGATGTATTAAACTTTTAGAAATATAGTATCATGAAAAAAATAATCGCTCTATTCTTTTTAATCAGTTCTGTCGTTATGGTAAACGCTCAAAGTACAAACATAGAAAGTAGTCGAAAAGTAGCTACTAAAGGATATGCCGAAAAAGAGGTCACCCCAGACATTATTTATCTTTCCGTTAGTCTCAAAGAGTTCTATATGGATGGCAATACAAAGAAAAAAGTAGCAATAGAAACCATAGAAAAGCAGCTTTTTGATGCCGCCATGGCCGCCGGCGTAAAGAAAGAAGATGTTACTATCCAAAACATCTATAGCTATAATTACGAAAACAAGAAAAAAAACAACGAGCTTATGCAGTCTCGCCAATATCGTATCAAGGTTACGAATCTAAACGGCTTGAATAGTATGTTAGAAAAAATTGATCCGCAGGGTCTGCAAAGCACTTCCATTAATGGTTACGATCATTCTCAAAAAAGAGAAATTGAGCGAGAATTAAAAACAATCGCAGTGAAAGATGCAAGACAAAATGCAGAAATACTTGCTGCCGCTGACGGACAGTCTGTCGGGAAAGTTTTGGTCATCAACGATAATAGTAGTATTAACTTCAATGACTTGATACCTATGCCTCGAGCAATGTATGCTAAATCTGCAAGTATGGATATGGCAGGAGGAATGGAATCAAGTGATTTAAATATTGATATCCGTCCGATTAAATTGACTTGTTACATTGATGGTGTTTTTGAATTAAAATAACGTGAACGCGACATCCGGATCAGATCGCATTCAGAAACTCAAAAAGGAGTTCCTTTGGGTTGAGCGCGTATCTTTAATTTTAGACAATAAATTTAATATCGGGGGATTCAGATTTGGTCTGGATCCCTTATTAAATTTAATACCATATGCCGGCCAATTTATAGCCTTTGCAACTTCCATTTTATTAGTACTTGTTATGATTCGCAATGGGGTAGGTTCCAAAGCAGCGGTAAAGATGCTGTTAAATGTCATTTATGATGCTTTCTGGGGTTCCATTCCTTTCTTTGGTCAGATTTTTGATTTCTTTAATAAGGCTAATCAAAAAAACATTACCATACTACGTGAGCATTATTTTGAGAACAAACACCAAGGAAGTGCGAAAGGGCTATTGATCAGTATCTTCATTGTATTACTTTTGGTCTGCATACTCGTGTTCTATATTATGTGGGCACTCTCGAGATGGTTGATCGACTATATCAGTAATCTATTCTAGATAATGGGCAAAAAATACAGCTGTTTATCACCATTTTTAAAAACAACTATTCGCGAAAGCAAAGCATTTTATTTAGGTTTGTGGTATGTCTAAAACGAGAATTTTTGCCCTGGTCATGCTTGCCTTAATTTTGGGTGCTATATTAACAAATCCTCCTAGAGAACAATTTGAGAAGGTTATTAAAACTAAAGCAACAAGTATTCTCGAAAAACAATTAAAATACAAAGATCAAGATGCTGTCCGCTTGGGTATGACATTATTTGGTGATAAAATCACTCAAGATTTTATGGATCGAACTGTCTCGATTAAAAACTATTATTTATTCTCTATTGTCCGGCTCAAATGGCAGGACAAAGAGGCTCCTATAGGAATTGGAGCCTTCAGAACTGTCTGGTTAAGCCCTAAGATCGATGAAAAAGCGGATGAGATAATCGGTATATTAAAAGATTTATAATGTTAGAAATTCTTTATAAAGATGATTTTTTGATTGCTGTAAATAAACCCCACGGTTTACTCGTACATCGGTCTTCTATAGCTAATGACACCACCGAATTTGCTCTTCAAAAACTACGGGATCAAATAGGCATGACCGTTTATCCAGCACATCGTTTGGATAGAAAAACAGGCGGTGTTTTGTTGTTTTCGCTGGATAAAGAAACAGACCGGCTTGCACAAACACTCTTTGCCGAAAAAAAAATAGACAAACGTTATTGGGCGATATTGCGTGGTTTCTGTGCCGATAAAGGGGTCATTGACTATCCCTTAATCAAAGAAAACGGGACCTCACAAAATGCGATAACGCACTTCCACAGGCTAGCACAGGCTGAGATAGAAGTTCCACATGGAAAGTTCCCTACATCTAGATATTCACTTGTAGAGGCCAACCCTGAAACAGGCAGAATGCACCAGTTACGTCGACATTTTGCACATATACTCTACCCTATAATCGGAGATAGACCCCATGGTTGCAATAAGCAGAATAAATTATGGAAAGAACGCTTTGCAATGGATACCATGCTCCTTCATGCAACAAGTCTATCCTTTCAGCATCCTCATTCTGGAGAAACTATTGAAATAAAAGCAGACTTGCAGCCGGAGTTCCTACGTGTACTTGACATTCTAAAAATAAGCATGTAATATGAAAGACATTATCCTCGAAGTATTATGTAGCATCATGGGACTGAGCGCCGCTTCAGGGATTTATTACGAAGAAAATAGACTATATATTGTCTGTGACGATAGTAACTATCTTTATACCTATAGTATACCTAAAAAGCAGCTGGACAAAAATCTATTGATTGATATGTCAAATCAAAATGAAAGGGTACCAAAAAAAAGCAAATTAGATTTAGAATCGATTTTTAAGTACAAAGATTCGTTACATTTACTTGGTTCTATGTCTACATCTAGCAGAACAACGAATTTTCAAGTAGCACTTACCTCGTTCGACAATGCCGAATCTTTCTCGACCGCTACATTGTCTGAAAAGATACATTCCCAACTAGGTATAAATTCTAAAAATCTTAATATCGAAGGCTCCTTTTTACACAGGGATACACTCTATCTCTTTAATAGAGGCAATGGCCCTGAAAAAAACAACGGTATTATATTAATAAAAAAAGACTTCTTGACACCGATAAAATACATAGACATACCACTGCCTGAACAAGAAACTGGATGCCCAGCATTTACTGATGCGATTCTAGTTGGTGAAAAAATATATTTTATTGCAGCTATTGAACAGACGGGCTCTACATATGAAGATGGTCAAATAGGGGATCCTTCTTTGGGTCAATAGACTTAAATACGTTAGCACTAACCTCATTTATTCCAATCTCTAATACGCATAAATTTGAGGGACTTTCAATCTACCGAGAAGATCCAAAACAGTTGATATTTTTACTTTGTGAAGATTCTGACCAACAAGCATCGACCACAATAATCTACAAACTGTCGGTTCCAAAATAAACCAATCTATTTTTATCAATATTGCAAAATATAAGGCTATAATCTCAACTTTATAAGTATTTTTGTAATAATACATTTTATATAGCTAAAGAATGAAACTTTCATGATGTTATCCGTGCAAAATAAGAAAAAGCACATCCCATCTATGATCGCTTCATGTCCTTCAAAAAACAATTAATTTCTGATGAAAAACACAGCTTTGACAGATTTGCATGTATCATTAGGTGCAAAGATGGTCCCTTTTGCGGGTTTTAATATGCCTGTACAATATTCTGGCATAAATGATGAGCACGAAACAGTACGTAATGCTGTAGGCGTTTTTGACGTGAGTCATATGGGAGAGTTTATCTTGAAAGGAGAAAAAGCTCTGGATTTAATCCAAAAAGTATCTTCCAACGATGCATCCAAACTATACGATGGTAAAGTACAATATGCTTACTTACCAAACGAGAATGGCGGAATAGTTGATGATTTCCTAACTTACAAATTGGATGATCAAACTTACCTTTTGGTTGTTAATGCTTCCAATATTGAGAAAGACTGGAACTGGATAAGCAAATTCAACACCTTTGGCGTTGATATGAAAGATATCTCCGATAAGACATCTTTATTAGCTATCCAAGGTCCAAAAGCCGCAGAGGCACTGCAGTCGCTCACCGACATAGAACTTGCTTCCATGGAATATTATACATTCCAAAAAGGAACGTTTGCTGGTGTTGAAAACGTTATCGTATCTGCGACGGGATATACTGGTGCGGGCGGATTTGAGATTTACGTAGCAAATGAAGATGTGAAGAAGGTATGGGATGCTATTTTCACCGCTGGAGCACCATTTGGTATCAAACCAATAGGTCTAGGAGCACGTGACACCCTTCGTTTAGAAATGGGGTTCTGCTTATACGGAAACGATATCGACGATACTACCTCTCCTCTAGAAGCTGGTCTCGGCTGGGTAACGAAATTTACAAAGGAGTTTGTAAATTCTGAAAATTTAAAATCCGAGAAAGAGGCTGGTACTCCAAAAAAATTAGTTGGTTTTGAAATGATTGATAGAGGTATCCCTCGTCATGATTACGAAATCGTAGATGTAGATGGCAATATAATCGGGCGTGTAACTTCAGGAACACAATCGCCTACATTAAAAAAATCTGTAGGCTTAGGCTATGTCAACAATGCATTTACAAAAGAAGGAACTGATATTTATATCAATATAAGAAATCAGAAAATTAAGGCAATAGTCAAAAAACCTCCTTTTGTAAAGTAGTACACTGCAAAGTATAGGTATTATAAATAAAAAATAAAAAGGGTTAATATTTAAATATTAACCCTTTTTATTTTTGCTCCCCGTAGAGGCCTTTTCTTTTTGTCGCTTTACCAAATCTGTCTTCACATATTTCAGAAGAACCACCTTCAAATAGATTAAAACAACAGATATAGCTATAGCGGCTCCTAAAATCAACATATTACCGCTTTGGTAAGCAGCAACACCACTCATAATCAAAAAGATTATACCTAAATTCAGTAGCAAGTTTAAAATAAAATGTTTCTTCATTTTT
This sequence comes from Sphingobacterium nematocida, assembly GCF_900168125.1. GTDB lineage: Bacteria > Bacteroidota > Bacteroidia > Sphingobacteriales > Sphingobacteriaceae > Sphingobacterium > Sphingobacterium nematocida. The sequence goes on along the minus strand of NZ_FUZF01000007.1, from coordinate 137,344 downwards.
TTATATTTTCTTTACCAATTACCCGCTCTCTAACAAATACAAAATATACGATACCTCCTAGAATATTTGTCAAAATAACAAAAAGTATTAAAACGACACGTTCTACGTTGTTCACCCTCGTCGATAACATAACCTCTCGTAACACCAGCATGACCCAGATCATAGATATTAACAATGATACACTAAACAACACTAAGGAAAAGGGCACCTTAAGCACCATCATCGCTATTGTCAATAAATAAAAAGCCAGACTAAAATAGAATGCCTGTTTAGTCTGGTGAAATAAATTTTTCATGCTTCGAAAATACGAAAAAAGGATCAGGGTTTATGGAAAAATACCTAGTTCCTCGTAAGCCACACCAATCTTATTAATGGCACAGATAAATGCCGCTGTTCTCAAATCTTCTACACCAGGCGTATTCATCCAGACATCACGAATCTCTTGATAAGATCCCATCATCGTATCTTCCAAACCAGAGTGAACCAAATCAATCTCATCAGGCCCCTTCAAAATCAGCTTACGCTCCTTTTCTGATATTTTCTTATTTGTGAGATCCTCTACGGAGTTCACAATTTCTGCATAACGATTTTCACTAAATCGTTTCTCTAAACGACCATAACGAACATGACTTAAATTTTTTAGCCATTCAAAATAAGAAACCGTAACACCTCCTGCATTAAGATACATATCAGGTATCACCAATATGCCCTTTTTGTTAAGAATTTCATCCGCTTCTGGCGTCAATGGTCCATTTGCAGCCTCACCGATTATCTTTGCTTGAATAAGGTCCGCATTTCCCGCGTGGACGACGGCCTCCAAAGCTGCCGGGATTAAAATATCACAAACCTGCTCTAGCCCCTCTTCAGCCTTTTCGATATTTTTTGCTCCTGGAAAATTCAAAAGCGATCCATTCTTTGATCGATATGCTTGCGCTACATCGACATCTATACCCTCCTCATTATAGATTGCACCATTATATTCAATCAATCCAACAATAATGGCTCCAGCATTTTGACAGTACTTGGCAGCATGATATCCAACATTTCCCAAACCTTGTACAATAATTCTCTTACCTTTTATCCCTGTCGTTAACCCAAGCTTTTTCATATCTTCTTCGATAGAGCATGCCTCCCGTATGCCGAAAAACACACCTAATCCAGTCGCTTCTACCCGTCCTCTAACGCCGCCTTGGGAGATCGGTTTTCCCGTAACACATGCCATAGCATTAACATCATTCGGATTTAGAGAAGAGTATGTATCTACAATCCAACTCATTTCCCTTCCACTCGTCCCATAATCTGGAGCAGGAACATCTATTCCCGGTCCGATAAAGTTCTTTTTACACAATTCAGAAGTATAGCGGCGAGTTATCCTTTCTAAATCAGAGACCGTATATTTAGATGAATCGATCTTAATTCCACCTTTACCGCCGCCAAACGGCACGTTCACTATAGCGCATTTGTAGGTCATCAGGGCAGCAAGAGCCATCACTTCATCCTGATTAACCTCCATGCTAAACCGAATTCCGCCTTTACAAGGTAATTTATGATGAGAATGTTGCACTCTATAGGCTTCTATAACCTCAATTTGATCACCAATCCGAACTGGGAATTTCACCTGCAAAATAGAATTACACGCCTTTATTTGTTCTAATATTCCCTTAGAAAACCGAGTGAATTTGGCCGCTTTATCGAAGCTTCGTTCCACTCCTTTAAAAAAGCTATACGTATTTTTTGTTGACATATGCGTCTATAATTTGTTATATAAAATTAACAAAAACAGCCCACGAAAACACTGACATTCAGCTTTTTTACCAAAATATCAATAAAAGAACATCGACAATACTAATTCATCATCTGTAGCTTACAAAGCTTGTAATTTTTATCGTAAAATCAATAGCTAACCGCCATAAGCCTCCCATAACACGTGCAAAACAAAAAGAGGTAATCTTTCGAATACCTCTTTTATTATCAACAAATTAACGCGAACTAGATTTTAAATTCTCGTCGCTATTTTAGTACACGTCAATATCAGGATCGATTTCTTCCTTCCAAGCCAATATTCCGCCCTTAAGGTTCGATAAATTTTCAAACCCTTGCTGCTCTAATAACATAACCGCTTGTGCACTACGTTTTCCAGAACGACATTGAATAATAACCGGAATATCTTTAGAGACCTTTTCCGATTCTATTAAGATCCCTGCTAAAGGTATATTTAACCCATTCAAATTAGAAACCTCATATTCGAATGATTCGCGAACGTCAATCAACTGAAATTGCTCATTTTGATCCATCATTGATTTTAACTCTTGAACTGTAACTTCTTTCATATATATTTGATTTTCGTTTGTCAATATTTACTCCCTTATGAATTGGGATTGAACACCCTATAAACAACAAGGATATTTCTTTGTTTTAACTTAATATAATCAAACTTAGATAAAATGCTTGAAATTCCCGAATACATAACTAAAAAAATTATTTCAGCCATATTTGCTAAATTGTACCACGATTCCTAAAACAGAAAAGATGAAATACAGCCTTTTACTCCCCTTACTCTCTACATTATTCCTCAGCAGCTCTGCTTTCAGTCAGACGCCTTCACAATCGATAATAGACAAACCTTATATCGAAAGAATTTTAAATACACTAGCTTCGGACGATATGAAGGGACGCCATGCGCTAACTGAGAACGCAGACCGGGCAGCAGATTTTATCGCACAGGAATTTCGCTTGATCGGCCTTAACTCGTACACAGAAAGCAATTATAGGCAAACTTTTTTCATGCAACAGGTCAGTAGACTAAATAGCTCCATTACCTGGGATGGCAATATTTTAGAGCAAAGCAGCTTTCTGATATTGGGAGATGAAACCCATACCCGCTGGAATGCCTCCTCAAATATTCCTGTATATACTATAACTAAAAAGGACGATTTTGCAAGCTCCTTTAGAGCTTTTGCTCAATCGAATGAGAATGCCATAATCGTTGTCGATCCCACTTTTAATTCGTTTATAGCCCGCTTTAACAAAATCTATAACAAAGAAAATATTGTTTCAGCAACGGGCTCCTCAGCAACTAAAGTTTTCGTCATTGCCGATAAAATAGCAAAAGACTTTGAAATAGTAAGCAATAACAATGTAAAGGCCATTTCCCTTTCAAATGTGGCAGGAGTTATTCCTGGAAAGTCAAAACCTAATAAATACGTGATATTTTCTGCTCATTATGACCATATTGGCATAATCAAGTCCGAAGGACAGGACTCGATCGCTAATGGAGCCGATGATGATGCGTCTGGAACAACAGCAATGATCAGTCTGGCAAAATATTATAAGAGTCTTAATAATAATGAACGAACTTTAATATTTGTGGCTTTTACAGCGGAGGAAATTGGCATGTTTGGTTCCAAGTACTTTTCAAACAATATCAATGCGGACAGTGTTGTAGCCATGATAAACATAGAAATGATCGGAAAAGACGCAAAGTTTGGCCCAAACTCTCTTTACATAACGGGCTATGACAAATCGAACCTCGGAAGCCTCATGCAACAAAATCTAATTGGATCTTCTTTCAAATTTTACCCAGATCCCTATCCGCAACAAAACCTGTTCTATCGTAGTGACAATGCTGTTCTAGCGGCATTAGGGGTACCCGCACATACCTTTTCTACTTCTCAGATTGACAAAGATGAGTTTTATCATACGGTCAAAGATGATGTCAGTACTTTAGATATTGATAATATAAAGTCAAGTATTGAAGCTATTGCTATCGGAGCTACTGGTATCATTAATGGCTCCCAAACACCCAGCCGTGTAGAAAAACTTAAAGATTAAATATCTTCACCCACGCAGATGAAGTCTGAGGAATTGAAATCCAATCGAAAGAAGCCGCTATGCGTTGTTTCGAAGACACCCTGGCCAAGCCTCCTCAATCCTTCTAAGGACTTCACTGCTCCCTCATTTACATAGACTTTCTCCCCATTCTGCTTCCACTTTTCATAATGCCCTTGTACATAAACATATCTCTTATTATCGTAAAAGGCTACAATGTTAATGAATGCAGCATATTTATCTGCCAAACTATCGAGACTCGAACAAAGGATATTCACCGCAGAATACGAATTAGAAATTAAATAATCAAAAGCACTATCTAAAAAGGAATCTCTAATAGAAAATAGCTTAGTCTGCTCCTGAATAAAAAAGGGTGTGCTTTTGGAAAAAACGATATCTATTTTTATTTCCTCGGCAAGAAGAAAATCTACAGCATATTCATCAACAATAATAGTAGGGGACCACTCTAAAAGTTGATCTAACATTTCCCTATCCAGAGCTTTAAAGTCTTGGATTAGAAGCGCAGGCTCTTGGTTCTCCCGTACAATATGATGTGAAGACATTTTTCAGAAGCTAAATGCTAAGAATTCAACTCGCCTATCGTGATATAGGCCATCAGACCGATACTCAACTGCAAAGCATCTTCGTCAATATCAAATGTGGAGGTATGGACGGCCGAATTAATTCCTTTGGCCACATTTCCTGTTCCTAGTCGATAAAAACAAGCAGGAATCTCTTGTGAATAATATGCGAAATCCTCGCCTGCGGGCCAAAGCTCCAAATCAACAACATTTTCTTTTCCCAAATACTCCTCGGCAAGAATCCTTGATTTATTTGTTAAAGCGGGATCATTCGTCAAAAAAGGATAACCTTTACGCACCTCAAAATCGCAAGTAGCTCCCATAGCTTCTGCAATTCCTTTGGCCATACTTGTCATTCGCTGATGCGCTCCTTCCCGCCATTTTTCATCATAGGTACGAAACGTTCCTTCCAAATAGACCTCATTTGGAATAATATTCGTTGCTCCATTAGCCGCGATCTTTCCCCAGGACAACACTGTTGGAATTCTTGGATCAGCGTACCTACTTACGACCTGCTGTAAGGCGGTTATAATTTGAGCTGTTATAGCAATTGGGTCTATATTCTGATGTGGATGAGCTCCATGGCCTCCTTTACCTTTGACTGTCATATAAAGTTCGTCGGTAGAAGCCATATACTGCCCCGACTTAAATCCGACCTTGCCAACTTCAATAAAGGGCATCACATGTTGGCCAAAGATAGCTGTTGGGTTAGGGTTATTCAATACCCCTTCCTTAATCATTAAAGAAGCTCCACCAGGAAGCTTTTCTTCTCCAGGTTGAAATATTAACTTTACCGTCCCACCAAAATGAGGCCGCAGCTCTTGCAAAATCTTCGCAACGCCCAATAGGGAAGAAGTATGTACATCATGCCCACAAGCATGCATAACACCTGGCCGCTGTGAACCGTATGATCGCCCCTCTACCTCCATGATAGGAAGAGCATCCATATCTGCGCGCAAAGCAATGACCTTATCAGAGGGCAATTCTCCCTTAATAAGACCGACAACTCCCGTATTCGCCATAGCTTGGTAACTGATACCAAGCTCTGATAAAATCTTCTTTACGAATGTCGCGGTTTCAAATTCCTCAAACGAAAGTTCTGGATTACGATGAAGATGACGACGTATATTGACAGTTTCTGTAAAAAGAGCTTTTGCTAGCTGTTGGATATCAAACTTGAGGTTATTCATAACTGGACAGCTTTATTCCCATACCCAAATGTCTTCTTGAAAAACGAAAACATTGCTGTATTGATTCCTTAAGACACGCATGAAATTATTCGCTTCAGATCGACTCGTAAAGTCACCAACTTTCACTCTATAGTTCGGTTCATCATAGTTTATATAACTATCCATATCCGAGTACTGATTCTTAAATCGTCCTTGAATAGCATAGGCTTCATTTCTATTCGAGCCAGAGTATATCTGTACACGAAAACCTTTTCTCTTGACACGAGTGGCCTTACTTTTATCTACAACCTTTGGTCCTAAGCTAATAGTACGTGTAGTTGTTGGGTTGATTTCATGTTCTGCTCTGAAACTTTGCAAAATGGAAATCAGCGTATCCTTAGATACTTCAACGACACCCGTTTGCTGTGCTTTAGTAGACAATATCATTGTCCCTAGAACGAACCCCAAAATCAACCCTTTTTTCAACATTACTTTATCTTTTATCCGTTTTTACCGTGACAGTTTTTATACTTTAACCCTGATCCACAAGGACATTCATCATTTCGTCCTATAACTTGATCTTTCTTGATGGGTTGAGTTACCTGCCCCGATTTATTATCAATATCCTCTTCAGAAACACCTGTAGGAGAACTTAAATCTTCTTTTGTCGCTATAACCTTTGGCTGAACGACCGGCTTTGCTTCCTGTACCTGTTGTGGAGCTTGTCCAGGGATCTCACCTTTGAAAAGAAAACTTACAATCTCCTTGTTCATACTAGACAACATTCCTTTAAATAGGTTAAAGGCTTCCATTTTATAGATAATAATCGGATCTTTTTGTTCATAGACAGCATTCTGAACCGATTGTTTCAAATCATCCATCTCGCGTAAATGTTCCTTCCAAGCTTCATCTATCAAAGCTAAAACAACACCTTTTTCAAAAGAACGGAATACCTCTTTACCTTCCGTCTCAATAGCCTTTTTAAGGTTTGTCGCAACTTGTATGCCACGAATACCATCTGTAAAAGGAACAACGATATTTTCAATCATGTCTCCTCGTTCAGCCATTACATTTGTTAAAACAGGTAAAGTCTGAGCGGCTATATGCTTTGCCTTTTGCTCGTAATGACTTATGATTTGATCAAAAAGCTTATCTGTTAAGGCCGGAATACTACTGGACGTATATTCTTCGCTAGTCACAGCAGGATCTACAGCAAATAAACGAATCACCTCTATTTGGAACTCTTCATAAGAACCTCCTTCTTTGGATTCAGTTACAACATCTTCTACTACATCATAGATAGCATTGTTCAAGTCAACATCCAGACGCTCTCCAAATAAAGCATTTTTACGTTTAGTGTAAATTACAGTACGCTGTGAGTTCATGACATCATCATACTCCAATAAACGCTTACGAATACCAAAGTTATTTTCTTCGACTTTACGTTGAGCGCGCTCGATGGATTTGGTCAACATACTATGTTGCATAACCTCCCCATCTTCAACACCCATCTTCACCATAATATTGGAGATTCGCTCTGATGCGAACAAACGCATCAACGGATCTTCTAATGAAACGAAAAACTGAGAAGATCCTGGATCACCTTGACGTCCGGCACGACCTCTCAACTGCCTATCGACACGACGAGATTCGTGGCGCTCTGTACCAACAATGGCTAAACCTCCAGCCTTGATAACTTCTTCTGTCAGTTTAATATCCGTACCACGACCAGCCATATTCGTCGCGATTGTTACCTGTCCTGGATGTCCTGCTTCAGCTACAATTTCTGCTTCTCTTTGGTGCAATTTAGCATTTAATACGTTATGCTTAATCCCCCTAAGTTTTAGCATCCTACTCAGTAATTCCGAAATCTCCACAGAAGTCGTACCGACAAGAACAGGGCGACCTTGCTCCGTTAAATTTTGTATTTCCTGAGCTACAGCATTATATTTTTCACGAGCTGTACGGTAGATAAAATCCTCTTTATCATGACGTTGAATACCTCTATTTGTCGGTATTTCAACAACATCTAATTTATAGATTTCCCAAAGCTCACCAGCTTCTGTCGAAGCCGTTCCCGTCATACCAGACAATTTATGATACATACGGAAATAGTTTTGCAACGTTACCGTAGCATAAGTTTGGGTAGCATCTTCAACTTTTACATTTTCCTTAGCTTCAATCGCTTGATGCAAACCATCAGAATAACGACGACCATCCATTATACGGCCAGTTTGTTCATCTACGATCTTAACTTTGCCCTCATCAACTATGTATTGATCATCGCGCTCGAATAAGGTATATGCCTTCAATAATTGATTTATCGAATGAATACGCTCTGCTTTTATAGAGTAATCACGTAACAACTCTTCTTTGCGCGTAGCTTTTTCTTCTAATGAAGCTGTTGATTTCTCAATATCTGCAATCTCTGACCCAACATCCGGAAGAATAAAGAAACTTGGATCTTCACCAGAAGCCGTAATAAGCTCGATCCCTTTTTCTGTAAGCTCAACCTGGTTGTTTTTCTCATCGATAACAAAGAAAAGCTCTTTGTCAGCCTTAGGCATATGACGATTTTGCTCTTGCATATAGTAGTTTTCTACCTTTTGCAAAATCTGACGGTGATTGCCTTCACTCAAGAATTTAATTAAAGCCTTGTTCTTAGGTAAGCCTCTGAAAGAGCGGAATAGCGCCAAGCCTCCGGCTTCAGGATCTGTATCACCAGCAGCGATAGCCTTCTTCGCTTCGTTAAATACAGTATTAATATATGCTTTTTGTGCGTTTACTAAACGTTCAATTCTTGGTTTTAACTGATAGAATTCGTGTTGATCTCCCATCGGAATAGGGCCAGAGATAATCAGTGGCGTACGTGCATCATCAATTAATACAGAGTCGACCTCATCAATCATTGCAAAATGCAATTTACGTTGTACCATTGCATCTGGCGTTTGCGTCATATTGTCACGCAAATAGTCAAAACCAAATTCGTTATTAGTACCATATACGATATCACACTTGTATGCATCGCGACGTTGTGGAGAGTTTGGTTGATGCTTGTCAATACAATCTACGCTCAAGCCGTGAAATTCAAAAAGTGGACCATTCCACTCCGAGTCACGTTTCGCTAGGTAATCGTTGACGGTTACAATATGTACTCCCTGACCAGATAATGCATTCAAATAAGTAGGTAGCGTACCGACTAACGTCTTACCTTCACCTGTAGACATCTCCGCAATCTTACCTTGATGCAACACGATACCACCAATCAACTGTACATCGTAGTGTACCATGTTCCATTTCACCTCATTTCCCGCAGCAATCCAAGAATTGCTCCATAAGGCTTTATCTCCCTGAATAGTGACATTTGGTTTACGAGCAGCCAGTTCTCTATCAAAATCTGAAGCCGTCACCTCTAACACCGAATTTTCGGTAAGACGACGCGCAGTATCTTTAACAACAGCGAATGCCTCTGGCAATATCTCTAATAATATTTCTTCTAGTTTTTTATCACGATCTTTTGTTAGCTTGTCAATCTTCTCATAAACTTCCGTTTTGGCAGACATGTCTGTATTGGTATCGTCAGACTTGTTCTTTAATTCGGCAATCTCTGCATCGATTTCCTTTAAATATTCCTGAATACGTGCTTTAAATTCAATTGTTTTGGCACGAAGCTCGTCATGTGATAGATTGGTTAGCTTGCTATATTCATCTTTAATCTTATTTACATAAGGTTGAATAGCTTTGATATCACGCTCGGACTTGCTACCAAATAGTTTACTTAAGAATTTTAACATAATTTTTTTTTATCTCTTTCCACATGCACAAAATTGAATCCAAACAAATAATTAGGACATTTTGGCACTAACCGGGCAAATTTACTTATTCGAAATGAGAACTTTCACTCTTATAATGTTTTTTTTTATTGTCCTATTGCTTTATTAGCGTCTTTCTGTCAAAAAGATGTTTTTATCCGTTTCAGGAATCAATTTTAGCTCCTTCGCTTGTTCAAACATTTTTTCTATTGCAGATCTTCCGGTGCGGCCTAAATCGGACGAATACATATTCACATACAGTTCGATATGCTTATACATCACCGCTTCATCCATCTCTTGTGCATGGCTACGAATATAGTCAATTCCAGATTTTGGATGTGCAAATGCGTACTCTACACTTTCATGTACCAGACGATTAATTTTTTCCTTGATTTCTTTTGGCAGATCTCTACGCACAACGATACCTCCTAGCGGTATAGGGCTATCTGTCGTCTTTTCCCAAAAATCACCCAAATCGACTACCTTATACAAGCCTTTATCCTGATAAGTAAATCTATTTTCATGAATAATCAACCCTAAATCTACGTCCTGCGCCGCCACAGCTTGTTCCACATCAGAAAAAACAACCTCTTTCTTTTTTTGTAAATCGGGAAAAGCTAAACCTAATAGAAAGTTTGCCGTAGTATATTTTCCGGGAATTGCTACAACTAGATTTTTTAATCGTTCTGGTAATTCTTTACCAACATACCCCATTAATTCTTCTGCCAGCTCTTTATTTCGGGTAATCAATAAAGGCCCTACACCAAACCCCAATGCACTTCCTGAATCCAGTAATTCATAATCTTCAATTGCGTATGCGAAAGCATGGTAACTTAGTTTTGTAATAGCCAACTCCTGCCGAAAAGCTTTCTGATTTAAGCTCTCTACATCATGGTACTCCACATCAAAATCCAAACCTTCCGTGTCGATCTTGTGGTGAATTAATGCATCAAAAATATAGGTATCATTTGGGCAGGGGGAAAAACCTAAACTTAATTTCATCGATTGTAATTATATTTTCATTTTTGTAGTAACTATTAAAACAAGCATGGCTACAAACGTTACAAAAATCATCCCTTTAGCAAAAGACTCCTTTTCTGCTCGATAAGTAAAGCGGACCGTGATTAAGTTAACCAGAGCCGCAATCACATATATTGCTATTGGCTTGTCTGCAAAAAAACTTGTCTGTAGGCTTGTGTAGTTTGATAGTAAATAAGCCAATATCGGTGCGATAACCGCCGTTAATCCTCCAAACCAAAAAGAATCTTTCATCTTATTTTTTAAAATTAAAACTCCATGAGTTCAATTCTTGAATAGCATGGTGCGCTGTCATGTCAAATTGTGTAGGTACCACAGATACGTAGCCATTCTTCAATGCAAAAACATCTGTATCTTCACCACGATCACTCCATTCAAATTGTCCCGTCAACCAAAAATATTCCCTATTATAGGGATCCAATCGGTGTTCAAACTCTTCAATCCAATGACCGTTTGCCTGCCTACAGATCTTTATCCCTTTAATTTCTTTATCCACATGAGGAAAATTAACATTAAGCAATGTTCCTTTAGGCAACCCATTCGTCAATACCTGCTCTGCAATAGCCCCTATATAAGGTCTGCAATGTGAAAAATCAGCTCCATGTGAAAAGTCATCTAGAGAAAAACCGATAGAAGGTATTGCTTCTATTGCGCCTTCCACTGCGGCAGACATAGTACCTGAATATAAGACATTGATGGAATAATTTAACCCATGATTGATTCCAGATACGCATAAATCAGGCTTATCTCCTTTAAAAATACGGTTTACGGCAAGTTTTACACAGTCTACAGGAGTCCCTGAACATTTATACATCTCTACACCTTCGTAAAGATCCACTTTATCAAGTCTTAGTGGTTTACCTATTGTGATAGCATGTCCCATGCCAGACTGAGGACCATCAGGAGCCACCACGATCACCTTACCGAGCTTCTTCATTTCCTCAAGCAGCACCTTTATTCCCGGAGCTGTTATCCCGTCGTCGTTTACAACAAGTATTGTAGGTTGCTTCTTTGTCATAGAGCTAAGGTAATAAATAATATAATCCCACACTACTATAATTCACTCCGTTTCTTTCACTAACACAGACCAGACTACTTTCAGTCACTTTACGCAAACGATCCCGTGAATTTACAATCCCCGAATTGTTGTTTACAAACTATCTTGGCTATATTTAAGCTTAGTACGATTTCAAACAAATAAAAAACCATGTCAACAACTTTTGAATCTAGGTATGCGATTGGACCCAACGAAACCAAATCATTGGATACAAATGGTCTCCGTCAAAACTTTTTAATCGATAAATTATTCTTCGAAAACAAGATACACTTTGTCTATAGCCACTACGACCGATACATGGCTGGCGGGGCCTTTCCTACAAGTCAGAAAATCAAACTTGACACGATAGAACCTTTATTGAAAGAATCCTATTTTCTTGCACGTAGAGAACTAGGTATTATCAATGTCGGAGGAGCAGGTATTGTTGAGGTAGATGGTGAGGTATACAGTCTAGATACCAAAGAGTCCTTATATATTGGAAAAGGAGCTAAAGAAGTGTACTTCAGCAGTAATAACAGTAATAATCCAGCTAAATTTTATTTAAATTCAACACCAGCACATCAAAGCTATCCCACTAAGCGCGTCACAAAGGCCGAAGCAAACAAAATTGAGTTAGGAAGTATGGAAACGGCTAATCACCGGACCATAAACCAGATGTTGCTACATACTGTAATACAGACATGCCAGCTGCAGATGGGAATGACTGAGTTAAAACCCGGATCAGTATGGAATACGATGCCCTCACATACACATGACCGTCGGATGGAGGTCTATTTTTACTTCGAAGTACCAGAAGGACAAGCCGTATCCCACTTCATGGGACCTGTAGACGAGACTAGACACATCTGGATGCAAAATGAGCAGGCAGTCATATCGCCGCCATGGTCTATACATTCGGGCGCAGGTACCAGCAATTACACTTTTATATGGGGAATGGCTGGGGAAAACATGGATTATGACGATATGGATAAAAGCCCAATAACAGATTTAAGATAACCATCCAAGTAGTTAAAATATGAAGGCGATTTTTTTTACTCTAGCGATTAGCTGTCTAGGCCATTCTTTGGTCCAAGCACAAAAATTCATTGAGATCACGAACTCTTCCGACAAAAATAGATTAGAGATAGTTTCTATACCCTATAAACAATTCAGCAGACATTTTACGGTGGATAGTATTTTCAATATAGTGCAAAAAAATGCTGAAGCCGTATATCCCTATCAACTAGAAAAACTAGGTGGCTCAGAAATCAAAAATGTACTGATCCAAGTAGATATAGCTCCCAAAAGCAGCCTGAAACTGGTTATAAAAAATGAAAAGCCCACAGTTATCCAACCGAAGACCTATGCCCGATACGTTCCGGAGCGTTTCGATGATTTCGCTTGGGAAAATGATGTCGTTGCGTTTCGGCTGTACGGCAAAGCCTTAGAAGGAAGGGGAGATGATGCACAAGGTATGGACTATTGGTCCAAAAGAACCAAAGAGCTAATTATCGATAAATGGTATAAAAGCGAAGACTACCACCAGGATCATGGAGATGGTTTGGATTACTATTCTGTCGGACAGACTCTTGGGGTAGGAGATATGGCACTCTTTCTCGGAAATCAGATTCAGTATACTAAACATTATAGAGCGTATCAGATACTGGACAATGGTCCCCTACGGACAACATTTAAGCTTAGTTTTGAGACACAAAATTTCGATGGTCAACAAATTACTTTTTCTAAAACGATAAGCTTAGATGCTGGCCAAAATTTCAATAAGATCACAATAGATCTTGCAAACAACACTGCTAAAAACACACCTATCGTACTGGGATTAGCAAAACGTAATGAAACCAATCCTAAATACGAGTTTGATCAGGAAAATAATACACTTATCTACTGGGAGCCTACAATCAAAAACTTCGGACAAACAGGCACAGCCCTTATCGTCCCAAAGAGAAAAGTCAATTTTTTACCAAATGATACCAAGCAGTTTCTTTTGAAAACAGTTGTAAAAAACCATACCTCGCTTACATATTACAATGGGGCAGCCTGGAACAGGGCAGGGAAAATCACCTCCTTTGATGATTGGGAAGATTTTGTCGAAGATTATTCAGAATCATTACAGACCCCACTTAAAGTTAAACTGAAATAAATAACACTATGTCTATTCTAACATCTTTTGACCTATCTGGAAAAATAGCTTTAGTCACCGGTTGTAAACGGGGAATTGGAAAAGCGCTCGCAGAAGCATTAGCAGAAGCAGGGGCAGATATCATTGGTGTATCCGCCAGCTTAGAGTTAAGCAATTCTGCTGTAGAAAAATCTATAAAATCCTTAGGCCGCAAATTTTATGCTTATCAATGTGATTTTTCTGACCGAAAAAGCTTATATGACTTTATTGAACTTGTCAAAAAGGATCATCCTGTAATTGATATACTGTTCAATAATGCGGGGAATATCTTACGTAAACCAGCAGCCGAACATCCAGACGAATACTGGGATCAAATTATAGAAATCAATCAGAACGCACAGTTTATATTAACGCGGGAAATAGGAAAAGAGATGATCACTCGTGGATCTGGCAAAATAGTGTTTACGGCTTCATTACTCACTTTTCAAGGAGGCATTAACGTTCCTGGCTATGCAGCATCCAAAGGAGCCATCGGATCTCTAACCAAAGCTTTTGCAAACGAATGGGCCTCTAAAGGAGTTAATGTAAATGCCATAGCACCTGGATATATCGCCACAGACAATACTGAAGCCTTGCGAGAAGATGCTGATCGATCAGCATCTATTCTTAGCCGCATCCCTGCAGGAAGATGGGGGGAAGTAGAAGATTTTAAAGGTCCTGCTGTTTTCTTGGCTTCTTCTGCTTCTGATTATGTACACGGCACTATTTTAACGGTTGATGGTGGCTGGATGGGACGATAGCGGTTAAAGGTATAACCCCTTTTTATCAATAAATTCTAATACGCGATCGGGGACAAGAAATTTCATATCCTTTTTATCCTTGATCGCTCCTCTTATAAAAGTAGACGACAATTCCATATGCGGCGTATCTGTCAAAGTGACAGAAGGATGCTGACGCCATTCACCAGCATCATATCCTGGTCTCGGGTATACCAGAATACGATAGTCCCGCAGTAATACTTCCGCATTTTTCCATTTATGCAAGCCTATAAGGTTATCTTCTCCCATAATGAGGACGAACTCTTTATTGGGAAACCTTTCTGTCATATAACTTAATGTATCAATCGTGTATGAAGGTTGTGGAAGACTGAATTCTATATCAGACGCGCGAAGTTTTTCTGCTCCCTCTATAGCCAAATGAACCATTTCAAGGCGGTCATACATATTTCCCAGGCTCTTTTTATCCTTGAAAGGATTTTGGGGAGAAATAACAAACCATACCTCTTCAAGATCCGTATATTGAGCCATATAATTAGCGATAATTAGATGACCCACATGAATAGGGTTAAAAGAACCGAAAAAAAGTCCAACCTTTTTATTTGCCATTACCTATTTAGAAAATCAAGTACTAGCTTCTCTGCCTCTTTGCACGCTGTGTCTAGGTCAAAGTTGTTTAAGATTACATCAAACTTATTCGCATAGCTCAACTCTAACTCTGCCTTAGCAAATCGCTCTTTTAACTTCTCTTCAGAATCAGTACCCCGTCCTGATAAGCGCTCTTTAAGAACTTCAAGTGATGGAGGATTTACAAATATTGCCAATGCTTCCTCAGGAAATTTAGATTTCAACCGCAGTCCACCCACAACATCTATGTCAAAAATCACACTTTTACCCGAAGACCATATACGATCCAGTTCAGAACGCAAAGTCCCATAATAAGTACCTGAATAGACTTCCTCAAATTCTATAAACTCTTGTTTTGCCACCTTATGCAAAAAATCATCTTTTGAGATAAAATAATAATCTTTTCCATCCTCCTCTGTTCCACGAGGATCTCTTGTACTTGCAGAGATAGAAAATTCAAGCTTATCGCTGTACTTACTCAACAGATATCTTACTATAGTCGTTTTACCTGCACCTGATGGCGCAGAAAATATTATTAATTTTTTACGCATGCGATTACAGAACGTTTAATAATTGTTCTTTAATTTTTTCTAACTCTTCTTTCATTCGAACAACGATTTGCTGTATACCGGCATTATTAGCCTTACTACCCAAAGTATTAATCTCCCGCCCCATCTCTTGAGAAATAAAACCTAATTTTTTACCGTTGGAGTCGACGGCATTTAATGCCTCTAAGAAATAATTACAATGGCTTCTTAAACGTACTTTTTCTTCCGTAATATCCAACTTATCAATATAAAAAATCAGTTCCTGCTCAAATCGATTTTTATCTATATTTTCCTTCCCAACAGCTTCATCCATGTATTGACTAATACGCTCTCTTATTAAAGGTATTCTACTTCCCTCTACCGATTCAACCTCAGTCAAGTAGTCCAATATCAGCTGTACTCTCTTCTCCAAATCAACCTTTAAAACCTTCCCCTCATCTGCCCTGAATACATTGAATTTTTCAATAGCTTGATAAAATGCATCCAACAATACTTTTCCTTCTGCCTCATCTACTTCTTCTTCATTATTCGTTACCACTTCAGGCATACCCAATGCCAAACTAAACAAGTTCGACTGGACTTCTCCAAGCTGCAATGCAATATCCTTAAGTTGATTATAATATTTCTTTAACAGCTCTCCATTGATAGAAGAAGCCTTTGCAGTCTGGTCTGTATATTCCGATGAAATCATAATATTCACCTTACCTCTTTCGATAAGTTTACTGCACTCACCACGAAGTGTTAGTTCTTTATCCGAAACGGCTTTAGGCAAACGTATACCTAACTCTAAAAACTTGGAATTTAAGGACTTTATTTCTACAGTGTATTTAACCTTCGCGTTCTCACACGAGCCAACACCGTATCCTGTCATTGATTTTATCATATGCAAAGGTAGGAAAACTAACGTTTATTTCTAACACCCTTTTACCAATCGTGTTTCGCAATTATAACACATAAATAGGTTTTATAGGTTGAACCTGTAGGCGAATGAACGAAACCGATACCTATATCCATAAGCGAACCATTCCAATCGTCCATCCCCAATACATGTTTACGATGCATATACCCTGGTGAGCCCTTACCGATAATAAATGCCCTGATACCGTCGGTCGCGGTTGCGTGGTTCGCTGCTATAGACTCAAAGTTATTGGCAGACTTCTTTTTGATCCAATCGGAATTTAAACTATAGCCCGCCTTAACAATGTAATAATTAGGGCCCAAACCTTCTGGAGTGACATGATCAAAATAATTACGCTTAGCCATATCGTACGCTCTAAACTCCGCAGCCCTAGCCAACTCCTCATTCCATACCAATTTTGTTCTCTTAACTTTTCCAACAGGGGATATTCCTAATTTTTTAGCATATCTCTCTGGATGCATTCGTATATCGTTCAATAGGACATAGGCTTCTTTAGCTTGCTGTACATCCGTAGTAATGCTTCTGTTTTGAGCGATTGCAGAAGTGGAGATTAAAAGGAAAAATAATATAATACGCATACTTTTATTCTTTTAGAATGGACTCCTTTTTCGTTTCAATGTTTAATACGCTAAAGATAAAATCTTCTTATTACGTCAGTACAAATGATTATACACAAAAAAATCATTATTAATGAACAAGTTAACAGTCATTCGTCCGGATAAAAAAAAGAGGCTATCCTTTTGGATGCCCCTTCCTTTTTTACTTTTCGCAACTTATTATGTTGCTTTATTTCTATTTATTTTTTCCTTCACCACTTCAAATACAATCGGTAGTACCGAAAGAAAAATAATGATCAAAACCACTTTAGAGAAATTGTCCCTAATAATTGGGATATTACCAAGGAAATAACCCGCCAATGTAATACCAACGACCCAAAGTATCGCTCCAACCACATTATAAGTGATAAATGTACTATATTTCATTCTACCAATCCCTCCTACAAAAGGAGCCAACGTCCTTACAATAGGTACAAAACGGGCGATTACAATGGTTTTGCTACCATACTTCTCGTAAAATGAATGTGTTTTTGCAATCTGCTCGTCAGTGACCATTTGCTTACCAAAAAGCTTAAACTTGGTGATGCGCATTCCAAAATTCTTCCCGATAGAATAATTCAGGGAGTCACCTGTAATAGCCGCAATAAGCAAAAGAACAATCATAATCACAATATTAAGATCATTCGGCTGTGCAGCAAGCATACCTGCAGCAAAAAGCAATGAATCACCAGGTAAAAATGGCATTACAACGACTCCCGTTTCAACAAAGATGATGAGAAACAAAATCAAATAGGTCCAGGTCTGATAGTTATTTACAATCTCCACAAGATGATCGTCTATATGGAGAATAAAATCTATCAATGAATATATTAAATCCAAAGGTGTAATGTATTAATTAAAACTATTCAACATTACTGGCATCACTAACATCAAGATATCTTCATTATCTTGCTTAATCGCTGGCAGCAATAAACCTGCTCGATTCGGTGTACTCATTTCAAGCACCACTTCTTCACAATTCAGGTTATTTAACATCTCAACTAAAAACTTAGCATTAAATCCGATCTCCATGTCTTCACCTTCAAACTGACAGTTTAGGCGTTCATGAGCCTCATTAGAGAAGTCGAGATCTTCTGCAGAAATATGCAACTCACTACCGTTAATCTTCAGACGTACCTGATGTGTCGTTTTATTCGCGAAAATAACAACACGACGTAAAGTATTTAGAAACAACGCGCGATCTACTGTAAGCTTGTTTGGGTTGACCTGAGGAATTACAGCATCATAATCTGGATAGCGCTCATCAACCAATCGACAGATTAAATGAATACTCCCAAATTGGAAAAATGCATTTGTCGTATTGTACTCTATTGACACCGATGTTTCGTCTGATGGTACAGAAGACTTCAATAACGTCAGTGCCTTTTTCGGTAAAATGATCGATGTTGGCTTCTCTGCCCCCACATCAGTACGACGGTACCTAACCAATCGATGTGCATCTGTCGCTACAAAAGTGATGTTTTGTTCACCCAATTGAACTAACACACCCGACATCGCCGGTCTCAACTCGTCACTGCTTACTGCAAATATTGTTTTGTTGATCGCCTCTGAAAGTATAGACGCTGAAAGTTTTACCGTCGAAACATTATCTACTACCGGGATTTTTGGAAAGTCGTCAGCATTCTCCCCACTAAGCTTATATTTTCCGTCACCAGCACTGATTTCAATAGCCAAGGTCTTTGTATCCACAGAAAAAGCAACCGGTTGATCAGGAAGAGTCTTTAGGGTATCAATCAAAATTTTTGATGGCATTGCTACGCGCCCCTCTTCTTTAGCTTCAATCGATAAAGAAGTCACCATACTTGTCTGCAAATCCGTAGCAGAAATTGTTAACGTATTATCCTTTATTTCAAAAAGAAAATTCTCCAAAATAGGAAGAACAGTACTGCTACTGGATGCCCCGCTTATGGCCTGTAATTGTTTCAATAATACGGATGTGGATACTATAAATCTCATGTCTAGCTTCGATATATTTTTATATGCAATAATACTGAAAAGATTTAAATTTTTACAATGAAACTCGTCCTTTATGTTCTCTAACAGCGTGAATATAGCTATACTTTTTCCATTTGGTATTCGTGAATACAGCGCATTTTATCTAAGTTTGTATAGACTAATAATATGCAGTTTAAGGAAATAGTAGGACAGAAGAGCATTAAAAGCCATTTAATCAACTCGGTAAAAAACAACCGGGTCAGTCATGCGCAGCTTTTTTTAGGTCCTGAAGGATCTGGAAGTCTCGCTTTGGCTTTAGCCTACGCACAGTATATCAATTGTGAAAATAAAAATGAAGATGACAGCTGTGGTGCTTGTCCCTCTTGCAGAAAGTACGAAAAATTAATTCATCCTGACTTACACTTTTCGTATCCGTTCTTTGCTAAGGGCAAAGAAGAGACAGCTACCACTTATATGGATGAATGGCGCAAAGCTTTTCTTACCAATCCCTATTTAGGCTTAAGTTTTTGGAGAGAACAACTCGATTCAGGAAATAAACAAGCGAATATCAACATCGCTGAAGCCCATGATATTATTAAAAAATTAAGTCTGAAGTCCTTTGAGTCTGAGTATAAAGTCTTAATTATGTGGCTACCAGAATATCTGGATACGCAAGGTAACGCTTTATTAAAATTAATTGAAGAACCTCCTGCCAAAACCTTATTTCTGTTAGTTGCTGAAAATCAAGATAAAATAATAAACACCATTATTTCCCGAACCCAATTAATCAAAATAAATAAACTTCATCACGATGAGATGAAAAATTATTTGATTGAAGACAGGGGAATAGATACTAACAAAGCAAAGGAAATAGCTTTCATCGCCGATGGAAATGTTCAAGAAGCACTAAATTTGATTCATCAACATGGCGAAAACGAAACTTTTTCCATTTTAGTACAATGGCTTCGCTGTATCGTGACAGACAATGGAAAGGAAATAATAAGTCTTACTGAAGACAAACTTTCAAAATTAGGAAGAGAAAATCAAAAAAGTTTCTTACTTTATGCCATTAATATGATGAGACAGATCATATTAATGCAACAAGGATTAAGAAACCTGGTCTTCTTACAAGAAGAAGAGTTTGCATTTGTAGAAAAATTTAGTGGGTTATTCCAATTTGAACAATTAGAAGAGGCTATCAATATCCTAGAAAAATCACATTATGGAATTGAGCGGAATGGCAATGCGAAAATATTATTTTTAGATTTATCTTTGCAATTAGTTTTATTGTTCAAATATCAAACGTTCCCTAGAGGGACTCAATATATATAGAAAGAAATATGGGGTGTGGCAGTTGCTCATCTGGAGGTTGTGGTACTGGAAGTAAATTAGGTACAGTACCAGCAGGATGCAATAACAATGGTTCTTGCATGACCAGCGGATGTAATAAATTAGATGTATATGACTGGCTATCCGATATGGATTTGCCTTCAAATTATAAACCTTTTGATATCGTCGAAGTTCGGTTCAAGGGATCGCGTAAGGACTACTACGTAAATTCGGATAATATATACCTAGAAATGGGTGAAATGATTGCCGTAGAACCGTCTACAGGAGGATATGATATCGGACATGTGTCGCTTACAGGAGAGCTTGTAAGACTTCAATTGAAGAAAAATAATATCTCTCCAGATTCTGTTGTCAAAAAGATCTATCGTAAAGCTAATGAGGCAGACGTTAACAAATTTAACGTAGCAAAAGAACTTGAATGGGAGACAATGCACCGAGCTAGAAAACTAGCCCTCGATCTTGGTTTATCCATGAAGATCTCCGATGTAGATTACCAAGGCGATAAAACCAAAGCTACCTTTTATTATACAGCTGAAGGACGTGTAGACTTTCGCGAGCTAATAAAACGTATGGCCGAATCTTTCCGAATCAGAATTGAAATGAGGCAGATCGGTATGAGACAGGAAGCCAGTCGCCTCGGTGGTATAGGGTCTTGTGGTAGAGAACTTTGCTGTTCCACGTGGCTTACGGATTTTAAAACTGTATCTACATCCGCCGCTAGATACCAAAACTTATCTCTAAATACCCTAAAACTGGCTGGTCAATGTGGCAAACTAAAATGTTGCTTAAATTATGAGCTTGACAGTTATATGGATGCCCTTAAAGATATTCCTAATGATGTAGATCGAATAGAAACTACTAGCGGAATGGCATACCTCCAAAAAACGGATATATTTAAGAAAACGATGTGGTTCTCTTATCCTGGTGCAGAAAACTGGATCCCGCTATCTATAAGTAAGGTTAAAGAGCTTGCTGAGATGAATAAAGGCGGTGTCAAGCCTGATGCCCTAGACTATACGCCACAAACGACAGAAACAAAAAAACCGGTCATCCTAGACTACGAAAACGTTGTTGGGCAGGATAGTCTAACTCGTCTTGATGATAAAAACAAAAGACGGAAGAAGAAAAAAAGCAAGCCAAAGCAAGCTACAAATCAAAAAAACGAGACAAATGGGACAACCAATGAATCGTCTGTAGCCAAACAAACACCCACAGCCCAAAAGAAAGAAAACAACGTCAATTCAGGTCCTAGGCCAAATAGACAAAATTCCCAAAATAGGGATAACAATAAGAATTCAGGTCAACCAAAACCAACCATAAATCCAGAAGGGGGGGACAAGCCTGAACAAAAGAAAAAGAAAAGATTCAATAATCGGAATAAAAATAAGAATAACGATAAACCCAATAATAGTGGCGAATAAATGCTCGTCACTACTTTTTCAATAATATGATAAAGTATATTCTATATTCCTGTATTGCGATTGGCCTATCGGTTTCTTGTAGTAATGACGCTGTTTATGAAAAAAATCAAGCTATTCCAAATAGATCTTGGTCATACGAAGAAAAGCCTCGATTCGATGTACATATAGACGATAATAAATCAAAATATAACGTATATATCAATCTACGTCATTCCAATGAATATGACTTTTCTAATATTTTCGTTCTTCTTCATGAAAAAGGAAATAAACTATTAGACACAGCATACCGCAAAGAAATCTCGCTGGCCCAACTTGATGGTCGTTGGTTAGGAAACTCTGCTGGGTCTCTTTACGAAATACAGTACTTAGCAAAAGATGGCTTCGTTTTTCCAGATACCGGTATGTATACGTTCACCATTGAACAAAATATGCGTGAGACGCCCTTAAAAGATGTTGTAGATGTCGGCATTAAAGTGGTGAAGCAATGATTGCTATACTTCGATGGATATTACTCCCTGTTACACTTATTTATTCCCTTATTATATGGATACGGAATATTCTCTATGATAAGGGTATTTTTAAAAGCACGAAATTCTCCATACCAACAATTGTCATTGGAAACCTAGCGATAGGAGGGACCGGAAAAAGCCCAATGACAGAATATATCGTCCGATTACTAAAAGACCATTACAAAATAGCCACTTTAAGTCGAGGGTATGGGCGCAAAACGAAAGGTTATCGACTAGTAAGTGAAAACTCCAACGCTACTGAAGTTGGTGACGAACCGCTTCAATTCAAAAAAAACTTTCCTGATATCACTGTGGCTGTTTCAGAAGATCGTTGCTTTGGTATTGAAAAGCTACAGGCCGATCATGACTTGATTATTCTAGACGACGCTTACCAACACCGAAAATTAAATCCTGGATATTCCATTTTGCTATTTGATTTTCATTCTCTTTTCACTCCAATACTACTTCTTCCCACAGGAAACTTCAGAGACAACTTCTCAGCTACCAAAAGGGCAGACCTTATACTGATAACAAAATGCCCTGAAAGCCTCAATGAAGACCATAAAAAGCACATTGAGCACAAAATAAGAACTCTATCTTTAGCTCCAATTTTTTATACAGCGATTGCATATGACATCCCAACAAGCAGAGAGGGCCATATTTTACAGAACGAACTTAAGAACCTCGATATACTTTTATTTTGTGGTATTGCAAATCCAACTCCTTTAGAAGATTATTTAGTTAATCTTGGTAATAGAGTTCATTTATTAAGGTTTCCGGACCATCACAATTATACCCATTATGATTTCAATAAAATAATAAATCTCTATAACTCGATACCCGCTAAGGAAAAAATAATAATAACTACAGAAAAGGATATACAACGAGTAGAATCAAACCATCTTTCAGACTTACCTTTATATTATATTCCTATTCGCTTGAAATCGATGGATCAGCAAAAAGAAACCTTTGATCACTTTATTTTTAACTATTTAAACAACCACACCAACGTTAATTAGCATTAACAAAGGTTAATATTCGCTAAATTTAACCATATAACTAACTAATAATCAATTAATTTATTGAAATTTATACTATTCATAATTAATTGATGTATCATGAAAACAGTAATCACACTACTAATTGCGGCCGTATTTACAATAAGTATATCCGTCGCCCAACAAAAAGAATCTCGCCAAAACCGAACTCCTGAAGAACGAACAAAAATGCAAGTAGAACGTCTTACCAAAGAACTGGAGTTAAATAAGTCACAACAAGATTCCATCTACACTTATATCCTTCAGTCCATGAAGACCTCTAGTTTGCATCGAAAGGAAAATGATCAAGCCCAAATTAAAAAGTCATTAGAGGCGCGTAATTTAAAAATTAAGTCTTTTCTTACGCCAAAACAGATCACTCAATACGAAGAACTACAAAAGAGTAGGCAAAATAGAAGACCTAATTAAGAAAACACATAAAATACTGTAAATAAATCAGATAACGAGAGGTAACATATAATTACCTCCCGTTATCATTTTGTTAAATGATGTTAAATTGTAACAAAAGAGATACAATAAAGACAATAAAGCACTGCTATTCGGAGTTATTATTACAGAAACGAATAAATAATATATTTCAAAACTTCAAATTTAAATGCTATGAAAAAATTAATTTTAACAGGTTTAAGCTTTCTTTTTGCTATCACAATTCTTTTTGCTCAAGAGATAAATCCAGAAAATAAAGCAAAAGAAACAGTTATTGAGTTAACAGAAAAACTAACCCTTAATGATGATCAGCAAACTGCGGTATACGAAGTCGTTCTTGAAAAAGTAAAAGCAAAAGTGGCTATTAAGTCGGATACCACGTTAACACCTGAAGCTGTAAAACAACAAATAGAAGCGTTAACCACAACAGCAAATACTAAAATAAACGAACTGTTGACAGAAGAACAAAAACCGCTATTCGTTAAATACTTAGAGGAAAAAGCGGCTAAAAAAGAAGAAAGTACAGAATCTGTATAACCACAGAATTTATAATTTCATAATTACCTAGCTGAATCGGGGCAGTCAAAGTGGACTGTCCCGATTTTTACTTTATAATTTTGCAAGAAAAGAAGAAGCAGCGTATCTGAATGATACGCTGCTTCTTCTTGTTTATTATCTTTCATTATTCGATTAGGATGTCTTTAATTTCTTTTGAATATCCTGTACGTAAGTCTTAAATTTCTTATCGGTTTCAATTAAATCTTCAACGGTCTGACAGGCGTAGATTACTGTCGAATGGTCTCTTCCTCCAAAAAAACTACCAATAGACTTTAAGGACGATTTAGTGTGATTTTTGGCAAGATACATTGATATCTGACGAGCCTGTACAATTTCACGCTTACGAACTTTGGATTTCACCATTTCTACAGGTACCTCAAAATACTCACATACCAATTTCTGTATGTACTCCATCGATATCTCTTTGTGTGTATTTTTAACGAAGTTCTTGAGCATGGATTTAGCCAAGTTCAGATCTATTTCCTTTTTATTTAATGTAGATTGTGCTAATAAGGATACCATTGCTCCCTCTAGCTCACGCACACTATTATCTATTTGCGTTGCAACATATTCTACTACGTTCTCCGGCAGCTCTATGCCATCCGAATACATCTTCTTTTTAAGAATAGCCATTCTTGTTTCCAAATCCGGAGCCTGAATATCAGCAGACAATCCCCATTTAAAACGGCTTAATAAACGTTCCTCCAAACCCGAAAGATCCTTAGGAGCCTTATCTGATGTTAAAATAATTTGTTTTCCGGACTGGTGCAAATGGTTAAATACGTGGAAGAAAATATCCTGCGTTTTCTCCTTACCAGCAAAGTTATGTACATCATCCATAATGATTACATCCATTGCTTGATAAAAGTTAACGAAATCATTGATTGTATTATTCTTTAACGAATCTACAAACTGTTGACAGAACTTTTCACAAGACACATATATTACCAACTTATCCGATAAATTCTTTTTTATCTCGTTTCCAATAGCTTGCGCCAGGTGCGTTTTTCCCAACCCCACATCTCCATATAACATCAGTGGATTGAATGATGTTCCTCCTGGTTTATTCGCTACTGCATATCCAGCAGATCTCGCCAACCGATTACACTCTCCTTCTACGAAGTTTTCAAAAGTATAATTTTGATTCAATTGCGGATCCACTTGCAGTTTTTTCAAACCAGGGATGACAAACGGATTCTTTATATTTTTATTCAGTGCGACAGGGACAGGAATAGATTGTCTCTTTGCTTCTGCGCCGTTACCATTCGATGGTATATTGGTTGTATAAGGTATATTAGCAGATGATTTCTCAACCACAATATTATACTCTAATCTTCCTTGCTCTCCTAAAAACTTTTTGACAGTCTTACGAAGAATTCCTACATAATGTTCTTCCAACCATTCGTAGAAAAATAAACTCGGTACTTGAATAGTCAAAACGTTTCCTTCCAACCTAATTGCCTTTACAGGCTCGAACCATGTCTTGAAACTTTGTGCTGGAATGTTATCTTTTATTACCTGAAGACAATTATTCCAAACACCCGTATACGTTTTTTCCATTCCTAAATTGTTAATAACTTGATAACCAATTAATGATAAAAAATTGTTTATAACTTTCTCTCTCAACGAAGATGACAAAAATTTCTGAGCTAAAAAAATCAAAATCTAAAAAAAACACAACAAACTAAAATACAGTTATTTACATAGTTTTTAAAGGTGTTTAAGCAATTATTGTGGTGTCAAATTTTACTTTTCCACACACATCATAGATAGCAATAATACATTGTTATTTTCAGTAAAATTTAGATTAGAAATTGAAAACTGTGGAAAACTTTCATCCCCTTGATTTAATCAATTTTCAGAAAGTATAGAGCAAAAAATAAGCCACAATTACCTGTGGCTTAATCATTTTATTAATTCTATTTTTTCAAAAGATGGTTTACTAACCAACCATCGTCTTCGTAGGTTGAGATTGCATCAATTTTCGACACTCCACAACAACTGCATTAGCATCATAGTTACACAATCTCCAAAGCTCAGGTTGCTCTCCGTGTTCCACTATTTCGTCTGGTATACCTAAACGTACTAAGTTCGCTGTATATTTATGATCGGCCATAAATTCAATCACTGCAGAACCAAATCCACCAGGTAATACACCGTCTTCAATAGTAATTACCTTTTTAAATTTAGCAAAGATATCATGCAGCAGTTCTTCATCCAATGGCTTTACAAATCGCATATCATAATGAGCAGGGTAGATTCCCTCTGCATTCAATACATGAAATGCTTTTGATACCTCATTTCCTACATGTCCAAAGCTTAAAACCGCTACTTCCTCACCATCTACAAGTTTACGACCTTTTCCCACTTCCAAGGCTCTGAAAGGTCGCTTCCAATCAACCATAACGCCCGATCCACGAGGATAGCGGATTACAAATGGTCCCATATTCTCCAGCTGCGCTGTATACATCAGATTACGCAACTCTTCTTCATTCATTGGTGCTGCTACGGTCATGTTTGGAACACATCGCATAAATGCAATATCATAAGCACCATGGTGTGTTGGCCCATCGGCACCTACCACCCCAGCTCTATCCAAACAAAATACTACATTTAGATTTTGTAATGCGACATCGTGAATAACCTGGTCATATGCCCGCTGCATAAATGAAGAATATATATTACAGAAAGGTATCAGTCCTTGTGTTGCCAATCCCGCGCTAAAAGTGACAGCGTGTTGCTCCGCAATACCAACATCAAATGCTCTATTCGGCATCGCGTTCATCATAATATTCATCGATGATCCGCTCGGCATGGCAGGGGTAATTCCCATTATCCGACTATTACTTTCAGCCAATTCCACCAACGTATGTCCAAAAACATCTTGATACTTAGGTGGCTGTGGTTTGTCGTGATTAGATTTCTTAATTTCTCCTGTTATCTTATCAAAAAGACCTGGAGCATGCCATTTTGTTTGATCCTGCTCCGCCAAAGCATATCCTTTACCTTTTACTGTTACCACGTGCAACAATTTAGGACCATTGATATGCTTCAAATCTTCCAACGTCTTTACCAACTTATTGACATCATGTCCATCTACAGGTCCGAAGTACCTAAAATTAAGCGACTCAAATAAATTAGAGTTTTTCAAAAGAGTCCCTTTGATACTCAGCTCCAGTTTCTTCGCCCAACCGTAGGCATCAGGGCCATTTTTAGAAATCTTCGCTAGTACTGCTACAAGATCATCCCTGAATCTATTGTAGCTTTTAGAAGTCGTAATACTCGTAAGATATTCCTTCATAGCACCTACATTAGGATCTATTGACATACAATTATCATTCAATATCACCAGTAGGTTAGATTTCTCTATTCCAGCATGATTTAAAGCTTCAAAAGCCATTCCCCCGGTCAACGCGCCATCACCAATTATGGCCACGTGCTGTCTATCTGTCTCTCCTTTATAAGCAGAAGCTACCGCCATACCCAGCGCAGCAGAGATAGACGTAGAGGAATGCCCCACACCAAATGCATCATATTCACTTTCATCCCGTTTAGGAAAGCCAGAAATACCTCCTAATATTCGATTTGTATGAAATAAATCCCGACGCCCGGTCAAAATTTTGTGGCCATAGGCCTGGTGGCCCACATCGAAAATAATCTGATCATAAGGTGTATTCAATACGTAATGTAATGCTACCGTGAGTTCTACAACTCCTAAACTGGCGGCAAAATGTCCCCCATTAACAGAAACAACATCAATTATATACTGTCTAAGTTCTTTACAAACTTCCTCTAATTCAGCATCTTTCAAGTTACGTAAATCAGACGGAAATTGAATTCCTTTCAAAAGTGCTCCTGCTTCTACCTGCATACCTTAAAAAGTTTCAAAATAAGATACAAAGTAACAATTAATTCCATAAACAATAGAATATATAGACAAAAACTTTTAACTCAGCGATCACGTCAATCAAAACAAAATTCGCATTATCATTCTCCTATTTTTATACTGTAGGATAAAAATCCCCTTATGTTGTTCAAAAACATAAATATTACCTTTCAAATACCTATTTTTGAATTTGGTTATGGATGCGACAAACTACGAAATAAAACTTGAGCAATTTGAAGGTCCCTTCGATCTTTTATTGTTCTTTATCGAACGAGATGAATTAAATATCCATGATATCCCTATTTCACGGATTACAGATGATTTTTTGGACTATATCCAGAAAATGCAATCACTAAACATTGAGTTAGCATCCGAGTTTATATTTGTTGCCTCTACGCTAATGCGTATTAAAGCAAAAATGTTACTTCCTAGACCAGATTTGGATGGCAACGAGAATGAAATAGATCTGAAAGAGCAACTTGTCCAAAAACTTATTCTATATAAGCAATTCAAAGATATTTGCGAAAAATTAAGAGTTTTTGAAGCTGATCGCGAAAAGTTACACCATAGAGCGAATATCAGTTATGATTTGAAACACACCAAACGACAAATCACAGAAGAGGAACTTGCTTCTTTTGACCTTTATAAACTGATGATGGTCTATGAAAAAATGATGTATCACTTTACACACCGTGTCCTACCAATAACACATACTGTTGTAAAGTTCCCATACTCAATAGAACAGCAAAAGAAAGCTATTTCCGAGCTTATAGAATTAAACAAAAAATTAGATTTCCAACATATTCTAAAAAACTCTGAAAATCGGGTACAGTTTGTCTTCAACTTTCTCGCTATTCTAGAAATGTTGCAGCAAAAATTACTGGAAATCGAAATAGGAGCCGGTTACAATAGCTTTTCTATAGAAAAAAGGGATCCCAATGCGGTCGAACATATTGAAGAAGAACAATAAAATTATCGGCTTCGTTTCAATTCGTCTAAAACATTTTTTAAGAATGAAAATCGCTCATCGGGAGCGATACTATCCAATCTCCGCATAGCATAAATTCCCGTCTTAAGTGCTTTCTCATCTTTTTCTGCAAAAGAATTTATTACCTCCTCTGCTTTACCGTCCTCTAAAAAACCATCGATAATACCCAAATCCAATGCTCTTTCTGTTCCAAAATATCCGGTATCCAAGCATAACTGTAAGACCTGTTTTTCAGACATTACTTTCAATAAACTAGCCATTACCTGAAAAGGAAAAATTCCCAACTCCAGTTCCGGTAATCTGAATTTTATTTCTCTACTTCCAAAAACATAAGTACAGCCCAGAATAATCAAAAAACCACCGGCAATCACATTTCCCTCTAAAATGGCTACCGACGGCTTTAATAAGCTATCAAATACTTCGCCGAGCGATATATTTTTATTGACAATATGTGGATTAATCACATCGAGTGTTGGGTCTTCGAAAGTCTTTAAATCCATTCCAGCACAAAAGACTGGCCCTTCAGCGCGAATTATCACAACTTTTATATCCCCATCATCATTTATCTGTCTAAAAGCATAGTCTATTTCATTGACCATGGTAGGTGTAAAAGCATTCCGCTTTTCTGATCGCGTTAGCGTTACATTACATTTAAATCCTTCCTTTTCAACTTTAATATATTTATACATCGTTGTGTCTTATCATTTTTTGAAATGCTTCCATTAATAGCATATTCTGTTCCTGATTTCCTTTTCCAAATCTATCCAAAAGCAATTCCATAGGAATATTACCTACTAAATCATCCTTTGCAAATGGGCATCCACCAAATCCTAAAAAAGCTCCTTCAAAACGTCTACATCCAACTTCATAAGCTGCATTAACTTTCAAAATAGCCTCTTCAATACGTGCATGTAGATGCAAGCTAAGTTCTATACCTGTAAATTGATCAGCCACAAGCCCATAAAGTGTAGAAACAGCCTCTACCGAAGCTTCGGAAGTTGTATCTGCAATAGAAAACCTATTTACCCCAAGATCGGAGAGTCGATCGATCCACTGTAATACTAAATCTTCGTGCCATAGATCACCATAAGGATTTCCAAAAGCCATAGATATATATACAACTAGCTCTTGATTTCCAGATTGTAAAAGACCGCAAATACGCTTTACCCGCTCTAAAGATTCTTCCACCGTAGAATTAGCATTACGTCGCTGAAATGTTTCAGAGATAGAAAAAGGATACCCTAGATAATCTATCTGCCTAAGCTTAGAAGCAACTTCTGCTCCTCTTTCATTAGCTACTATAGCCAATAGTTTAGTTTTTCCCTTTTCCAAACCGTCCAACACCGCTACTGTATCAGCCAATTGAGGAACCGCCTTGGGAGAAACAAAACTCCCGAAATCTATATATTCGAATAATCCGGAGGCCAGTAACTCATTTATATAGGTGATTTTCTTCTGCGTAGGAATAAAATCACCTATACCTTGTATGGCGTCTCTCGGACATTCTACTAGTTTTATTTCCGAACTATTTAACATTTTTTCGTATTTCTCGTGCGATTACCATCTTTTGAATGGCACTAGTACCTTCACCTATAGTACATAGCTTGGCATCACGAAAGAACTTTTCTGCGGGAAAATCTTTTGTAAAACCATAGCCACCATGAATCTGTACAGACTCATTACTCACTTCAACAGCTACTTCTGAGGCGTACAACTTGGCCATAGCCCCCTCTTTAGTTACTTTTTGATGTGTATCTTTTAAATAACCTGCCTGCCTGATCAATAGTTCTGAAGCTTCTATTTTTGTAGCCATATCCGCCAATTTGAAAGAAATATCCTGAAAATCAAATATTTTCTGATTAAACTGCTCCCTTTCATTCGAATATTGCAATGCACATTCATACGCACCTCGTGCAATACCGAGTGATAATGCGGCGATAGAAATTCGACCTCCATCCAAGAGCTTTAAAGCCTGCACAAAACCATTTCCAACTTCTCCTATCACTTGGTCCTTATGTACCCTACAATTATCAAAAAACAAACTAGCTGTTTCCGAGGCCCGCATTCCTAATTTATCAATTTTCTTACCAGCCGTAAATCCTGGGGTACCTTTCTCAATAATAAAAGCTGTCATACCATGTTTATCCCCCTTTTCACCGGTACGTACTATAACAACGGCGACATCTGCACTAATGGCATGTGTAATAAATATCTTAGATCCATTTATCACCCAATAATCACCATCCTGAACAGCTACTGTTGTCATTCCGCCAGCATCGGATCCCGATCCTGTTTCGGTCAATCCCCAAGCACCAATCCACTCTGCTGTAGCTAATTTAGGTAAATATTTTTCCTTTTGAGCTTCATTAGCAAAAGAAAGGATATGATTTGTACACAACGAGTTATGGGCTGCTACGGATAGACCTATCGAACCACACACTTTAGATATTTCATCCAGAATAGTGATGTATTCTTGATAACTAAGCCCGGCACCGTGGTATTTCTCCGGAACTAATACACCCATAAATCCATACTCCCCCATTTTTTTAAAAAGATCTACTGGAAAAAATTGCTTCTCATCCCACTCCATAACAAAGGGTTTGATGTGCGTTTTTGCAAATTCACGTGCGCTCTCACGTATCATTACCATTTGCTCGGTATCCTTCGCATTGTACATAATGAAATTTTACTTATGTTTATATTCAGTTTATAATTATTATTACAAATATCAAAAAAAACAAATAATATTTTACGATATTTATAAAAATAATTCAAAAGACCTTTTGTAAATATTAAATTAATAATCCATAGCATATGGAACACCTTCTTGAAATATTAAAAGAAAAAACTGAAAAACTGTACTTAGGAGGCGGTTTAGATAAAATTCAAAAACACAAAGAAAAAGGAAAGCTCACCGCTTGGGAACGAATCAAATATTTATTAGATTCGGATAGTCCATATACCGAAATAGGCATCTTTGCCGGAGACAATATGTATCTTAATGACGGAGGATGTCCTAATGGCGGTGTAGTTATTGTTTTAGGTTATGTCAAGAAGAGACTATGTGTTATAGTCTCAAATGATGCTACCGTAAAGGCTGGCGCTTGGTTTCCTATTACCGGCAAAAAGAACCTAAGAGCACAAGAGATAGCGATGGAAAATCATCTTCCAATAATCTACCTAGTAGACTCTGCCGGTGTATATCTACCTATGCAAGATGAAATATTTCCTGATAAAGAGCATTTTGGAAGAATTTTTAGAAACAACGCTAAAATTTCAGCAATGGGTATACCACAAATTGCGGCCATTATGGGGTCTTGTGTAGCTGGAGGGGCATATTTACCCATCATGTCCGATTATGCACTCATTGTAGAAGGGACAGGTTCTGTTTTTCTAGCAGGTTCTTATCTCGTTAAGTCTTCTATCGGTGAGGTCATTGATAACGAGAGTCTAGGTGGAGCTGCTACTCATTCTGAGATATCAGGTGTAACAGATAACAAATATCCAAATGACGAAAGCTGTTTAGATGCGATCAGAAATATTATTGACAAGTTTGGTGATACCCCAAAAGCAGGTTTTTCGAGAATAGAATCAAAATTACCCTTATTAGCTAAAGATGCCGTTTATAAAAACCTTCCAGAAGATAGGCTTAAACCTTATAATATGCTCAAATTATTGGATTCAATTGTAGACGAAGGTTCACTTGAAGAATATAAAAAGGATTATGGCAAGACACTAGTCTGCGCATTAGCGCGAATAGATGGGTGGGCAGTAGGTATTGTTGCCAATCAACGTGAAGTGGTCAAAGCAAAGAAACCGGGAGGTACTCAAGAGATGCAAATGGGCGGTGTTATCTATTCAGACTCGGCCGACAAGGCTGCAAGATTCATTATGAATTGTAATCAGCAAAAGATACCGTTAGTATTCTTCCAAGATGTGACTGGATTTATGGTTGGTTCGAGATCAGAGCACGGTGGTATCATTAAAGATGGTGCAAAAATGGTGAATGCTATGGCCAACTCTGTCGTTCCTAAGTTTACCTTTATAGTAGGCAATAGCTACGGTGCCGGCAACTATGCTATGTGCGGAAAAGCCTATGATCCCCGTCTGATATATGCCTGGCCCACAGCACAAATGGCCGTAATGAGTGGCGCATCGGCAGGAAAGACACTGTTACAAATACAAGAAGCCACCCTCAAGGGTAAAGGAGTAGAGCTATCGGAGAATGAAAAAAATAATCTCCTTTCTGAAATAGAAAAAAAATATAATGAACAACTAAGTCCCTATTACGCTGCTGCTCGACTCTGGGTGGATGGCGTAATAGATCCTAAGGAAACCAGAAAAATCATAAGTATGGGAATTGAGGCGGCAAACAATAACCCCGATATTCCGAAATACAATGTGGGGGTTATACAAACCTGATATTTATAAAAGTATTTAGGGCTGTAATACAGCCCTAAATACTTTTATAAATAGAGACATAATCCTTTAAAGATTCTGGATTACGCATAATATCCGTCGAAACCGCCTTATTGACATCGGTACCCGAAAAAATCTTCTTGATAGGAAGTTCCAGTTTTTTGCCACTCAGCGTATACGGAATATCAGAGACACTATAGATAAAATCAGGAACGTGTCTCGGACTATATTGTCCTCTTAACGTACGTTTTATATTATCTTTTAATTCTTCGGTAAAACTAGCCGTATTTTCCAAACGTACAAATAATAACATCGATGATGTGCCGTTTTCATAATCGACACAAACAACCAGACTATCTTCAATATCGGCTAAACTATTCACTGCATTATATATCTCTGCCGTACCGATGCGTACACCACCACGGTTCAATGTAGCGTCAGAACGACCATAAATCACGATACCTTCCTCATTTATTTTTATCCAGTCACCATGGCTCCATACGGAGGAAAAATTAGCAAAATAACTGTCGTGATATTTGATATTTTGTTCATCATTCCAAAAATAGATAGGCATAGATGGCATAGGCTTACGGATTACTAACTCGCCTACCTGATCATATACAGCAATCCCTTCATCATTATATGCTACAATATCAGATCCTAATGTCCTACACTGCAACATACCAGCGTATACCGGTAGGGTAGGACATCCTGATAAAAATGCTGAACAAACATCTGTCCCTCCACTCAGAGACACAATATGAACCTCAGGAAACTTATGTTGTAAGTCTTCAAAAGTAGCTACGGGCAACGGCGAACCAGTAGATCCTATTACCTTGGGTGCATAATCTTTTATTTCAAGTCCCTCTAAAGAGCTAAAATATACTGCACCAGCACCTAAATGATCGACCTTAGCACGCTTCAAAAATGTCCAAAAAGTAAGGTGTTTATTGTGATTAATAATGCCATCAAATAAGCACAGGGTAGCTCCACACAATAGTGAAGATAACGCATAATTCCACATCATCCAGCCCGTGGTCGTATACCAAAGAAAATTTTCACCATCCAGTACATTTTGATGCAAAACCAAGGCTTTAAAATGCTCAAGCAGATTTCCTCCGGTGCTGTGTGTAATAGCTTTAGGTTTTCCTGTTGTTCCGGATGAATACAATATCCATATGGGATGCGAAAAGGGAACACGTACGAACGTTAAATTTTTAGGTACATATCCGAATATAATTTTTTTCCAATCATCTTCATAGACCTGTACAATTGCCGAAAGATCGACCAGATCAGCTTTCAGTCTTTCAAGTGTATCTAACTTAGAAAATATCCTTTCGTTGTACTGATAGGAAGTCTCTATAAATAGTACTTTGGGTTTTATTTGTGTAAAACGTTCGGAAATACTAACGTCTCCAAAATCAGGGGAACAACAAGACCATATAGCGCCTAATGAATTGACTGCTAAGAATATAGCAATAGATTCAGTGGTGTTATTTAAAACAGCTGCGACACGGTCCCCCTTTTCTACCCCCTTTTCAATAAGAAATTGTTGAATACGGCTAACCATCTCTGCCAATTCTTTCCAGGAGACCTCTTCGTATCCTATCGATTCGCTAGCAAATTTAAGCGCTGGCCGTTCTGTAGTTGTCTGTTTGAAAATATGTTCTGCATAACTCAACTCTATGCCTTCAAACCATTGTGTATCAATAAAATCTGTTGATTTCGAATTCAAGGTCACACCTTGACTATACGTACCAGAATAAGAAATATCAAAGTAGGAGAGCAGACTAGTCCAAAACTCATCCAGATTGTCGATAGACCATTGGTGCAAATCATGGTAAGAAGAAAATATTCTTCCTTTTTCAGATTCTAAAAACTGTTGATAATTAAAAAGTCCAGACTTTTGTATATACTCGGACGATGGAGTCCATAAAGCTTTGCTCATAATGTTTATTTTCGGCTATTACAGTTGCAAAATTAGCAATTTAAGCCACAAAATAAGCAAGAATTATACATATATCGTAATTTGGACTTTCAATTTCTTTATATCTCGCTATGATCGCTTATTTATTAAAAGCATTCCATCCTTGTGCTTTAATTTCGTGCTCGTGACCAGACTTAGATATCATGGCACAACCAGCAGCAGCCTCTGTAATATAGCCAATTACCGAAATATCCAATTGTCCTTTTATTTTATC
Organism: Sphingobacterium nematocida; assembly: GCF_900168125.1. GTDB lineage: Bacteria > Bacteroidota > Bacteroidia > Sphingobacteriales > Sphingobacteriaceae > Sphingobacterium > Sphingobacterium nematocida. The sequence continues at coordinate 101,505 of NZ_FUZF01000007.1, read as the reverse complement.
ATAATCAGACTGAGGTACAGTGAATAAAAGTTCATAATCCTCGCCACCACTAAGCGCACACACGGTAGGATCCAAACCAAATTCCCGGGCAGTTTCATAAGTCATTGGATCGATAGGTATTTTATCTTCGTAAAGCTTACACCCCACATTTGAAGCTTTGCAAATATGTAGAATCTCAGAAGCTAAACCATCGGAAATATCGATCATAGCATGAGGTTTCACGTGCAACGCTTCCAATAGCTCAACAACATCCTTTCGAGCTTCGGGTTTCAACTGCCGCTCAACAATATAATCTTTACCCTCCAAATCCGGCTGTATATTAGGATTCTCCAAATAAATTTTCTTTTCACGCTCCAATAACTGTAATCCCACATAGGCCCCGCCAAGATCTCCCGAAACACATATCAAATCCCCTTCTTTGGCACCGGACCGGTAGGCGATATCCCCCTCATCGGCATAACCAATACTAGTTACCGAAATTACTAATCCCTGAGCTGAAGCAGAAGTATCACCGCCAATCAAATCAACATTAAACTTTTTACAGGCTATTAACGCTCCCTCATAGATTTCTTCGACAGCTTCTAATGGAAACTTTGATGACAAGCCTATGGAGAAGGTAATTTGCGATGCGATGCCATTCATAGCATAAATATCACTTAAATTTACCTGTACAGCTTTATACCCCAAATGTTTTAAAGGAACATAACGCAAATCAAAATGAATACCTTCTAACAGAAGATCCGTAGAAATCAAAGTCTTTTTATTGGTAAAGTCCAATACTGCAGCATCGTCTCCGATCCCTTTAATCGTAGAAGTTTCGGTTAATTCCACAGCTTGAGTAAGATGCTTTATTAAACCAAATTCTCCTAATTCACTGATATTTGTCTTGTCTATATTATCAAACATATTTTTTTGACTCAATTTTCCATATTTTATTTATTACAAGCCCAATTGTGCTGAAATTTCCAACATACGTTCAATGGGTTTTTGAGCTCTAACGATCACATCTTCAGGAAGAATAATCTCAGGCTGCTCATAATAGAGGCAATTATACAATTTCTCCAGGGTATTTAGCTTCATATGTGGACAATCGTTGCACGCACAAGCATTATTCGGCGGAGCTGGTATAAACTTTTTATTAGGGCTGGATTTTTGCATTTGGTGCAAAATACCAGATTCCGTCGCTACAATAAACGTCTGACTCGCATCTTCAATGGTAAACTTTAACATTCCAGACGTAGAACCAATATAATCAGCTTCACGCAATATGTGTTCTTCACATTCCGGATGGGCTATAAATTTAGCATCTGGATACTCTTCTCGTAAACGTTGTATCTTTTCTTGAGAGAATATTTCATGTACCATACAGGCGCCATTCCATAGTACCAAGTCTCTTCCCGTTTTCTTTTTTACATAGTCACCTAAGTTTTTGTCCGGACCAAAAATGATCTTTTGATCAATAGGTAAACTTTCAACAATCTGTACAGCATTACTCGAAGTACATACAATGTCCGAAAGTGCTTTTAACTCTGCCGTACAATTGACATAGGTAATCACCAGATGATCTGGATATTGCTCTTTAAATTTTGCAAACAAATGTGGCGGACAACTGTCCGACAGCGAACAGCCTGCCTTTAGGTCTGGCAATAATACTTTTTTACTGGGAGACAGTATCTTAGCTGTCTCTGCCATAAAATGGACCCCTGCAAACACGATCACATCAGCATCAGTCTTTGCAGCCTGTTGCGATAAACCTAAACTATCACCAATATAATCTGCCAAATCCTGTATTTCAGACTCTTGGTAATAATGTGCCAGAATAACAGCGTTCTTTTCTTTTTTCAGTCTTTTTATTTCATCGACCAAATCAATACTTGGATCAATAGGTACATCGATAAAGCCTTTGGCTTCTAAGTCTCTCTCAAAAGTAATATTCATCTCTCTTCTTTAATATGTCAATCAATGGGACTAAATCAACATCACAAAAGTAAACAAAGAAATTCAAACGAAATCCACATTCCTTTTTTTCAATAATTAATAATCTATTTTATATAAATCAATCTTATTGTTTATTAGTCTGTGGAAAATGGGGATAAGTGGGTAAGATTTTATTTTATTTTTGAGATAATCTCATTTTATTAACAACTTATCCACAGGATTGAAACAGATAAGCCTTGATTTTCAATGCTGTAATTTTTCGTCTTTTATTTTTTCCATATTAAGTTGTGAATTGATTTATGTTTACAATTTGTTAATATCTGGTTCGTATTTGTCTAATTATAGATGTGGATATGTGTGTATTTTATGTGGATTGTGGAGTAAAAAATAGTTTTTAAATTTAATTCACTATTTATTTACACGTTTTCCACATATTTTGTTAATTTGTTAACGTATAAAGGTTATAGGTTTAAGTTTTTTTTATGTCGGAGAGAAAGGTTGACTTTTTAATAGTAGGCTCGGGAATAGCAGGGTTGAGTTTTGCATTGAAAGCAGCTAAATTAGGTAAGGTATTGATAGTCACCAAGTCTAATGAGGATGAGTCCAATACAAAGTATGCACAAGGCGGAGTAGCTGTGGTGACAGATCATGACGATAGTTTTGAGAAGCATATCCAAGATACGCTGATTGCCGGCGATGGCTTATGCGATTCACAAGTTGTGGAAAACGTAATTAAGGAAGGTCCGGCACGCATCGATGAATTGATAGCTTATGGTACTTCGTTCGACAGAGAAGATTCTGGTAGTTATGATCTAGCAAAAGAAGGCGGGCATTCTGAACACAGAATCCTTCATTATAAGGACATTACTGGATACGAGATCGAACGGGCTTTATTGGAGAAGGTTCACCAGGAGCCCAACATAGAGATATTAACACATTATTTTGCAGTAGATCTTATTACGCAACATCATTTAGGACAGCATGTGGATAAAAGGTCTACAGACATTGTATGTTACGGTATTTACGCTTTCAACACTTATACTAACAATGTGGAAAAGTTCCTTGCTAAGGTAACGTTGATGGCTACAGGAGGGGCGGGACATGTATATTCTAGTACGACCAATCCAATAATAGCTACGGGAGATGGAATAGCTATGGTTTATCGGGCTAAAGGAAAGGTTCGGAATATGGAGTTTATTCAGTTTCATCCTACCTCGTTGTATAATCCGAGCGAGTATCCCGCATTTCTAATATCTGAAGCAGTAAGAGGTTTCGGAGGCGTGTTGAGGAGACAAAACGGTGAATCCTTTATGGAAGAATATGATGACCGTGGCTCTTTAGCTCCGCGCGATATAGTAGCTAGGGCGATTGATACTGAAATGAAGCAATCTGGCTTAGACTATGTATATCTTGACATTACGCATAAAAGTAAAGCCGATTTATTATCTCATTTTCCTAATATATATGAGAAATGCCTATCTATCGGATTAGATATGACGAAGGATTTTATTCCTGTTACTCCGGCCGCTCATTACTTGTGCGGCGGCATAATGGTAGACGAGTTTGGGGCTAGCTCTATAGGCAATTTATATGCCTGTGGCGAATGTTCATCAACTGGACTTCATGGTGCTAATAGGTTGGCTTCCAATTCTTTACTTGAAGCAGCAGTATACGCACATCGTATTTTTGTAAATTCTCAGTTGAAGTTTGAATCCATTTCTTTTATGGAAGGAGTTCCAGATTGGGACGATTCAAATACCAAGTTATTAAACGAAGATATATTGGTTACGCATAATTTGCGTGAGACACAGAAGTTTATGAGTGATTATGTAGGTATAGTACGTTCAGATTTTAGGTTGGAACGTGCGATGCGTCGTCTAGGCTTATTGCATGAGGAAACTGAATCTTTTTATAAAGGCACCAAATTGTCCGTTAAACTTTGCGAGCTGAGGAACGTTATACAAGTGGCATATTTGGTTGTCAAATCCGCAATGACTCGAAAAGAGAGCAGAGGCTTGCATTATACAACGGATTATCCTGAACACGCTAATGAATTAGCAGATACAATTTTATAGATCTATGGCTATTATTCTTCCAGTTAAGGAAAGTTTTCCTTTCATAGGTGATCATACATATTTAGCTCCTAATAGTACAATCGTAGGTGATGTGACTATTGGCGAAGGCTGCTCGGTATGGTTTAATGCAGTGATACGTGGTGACGTTAATTATATTAAAATAGGTGATTTTTCAAATATCCAGGACAATGTAACTATACATGGTACCTATGAACGTAACGGGACAGACATTGGCTCGTACGTCAATATAGGGCACAATGCAATTGTACATGGTTGTGTTATTGATAGTCATGTGCTAGTTGGCATGGGCGCTATTGTCATGGATAAGGCACATATACAAAATAATGTTATTATCGCTGCTGGTGCCGTAGTATTAGAGAACACAGTCTGCGAATCCGGTTTTTTGTATGCTGGAGTACCTGCTAAGAAGATTAAACCACTTACTGAAGAACAGCTTGACTTATTACAAAAACTACCACATAACTACGTTAAATATGCTTCTTGGTTCCATTAATAGTAATTATTAATCGTCGAATTTAAGTGTTATATTTTCAGTTTGTTCCCAGTTTGCGCGAATTGTAAAGGTTTTATCCAAATACCATATGGGTTCGGCTTGTATTTTTTTGTAAACATCGGCTCCGTCCCAACGTTTGTTTCCGTTTAGATCTTTTATAATGCGTAAGCTATACTTACCACCAGGGAACTTATTATAAAATATTTCGGCTGTATTTACTAGGATTCGTGAGTCGAAAACTTTCTCTTTTTTCTCGTCAATTAGCTCTACTATGTATGGTATATCCTTTTCTATACCACTAATTTTAAACTTGATATCTCCATAATTTTCAGATTGATCTAAGGTAAATTTGGTTTTGACTTCTTTATTGAAGTCCTCAAATGGACTTAAGATAGCTTTTTCTTCCAAGGTAAGTTCGTAGTTCTTATTCGGTTTCCAATTGAAACGAATATGATATAGGTTTTTAACAATGCTATCTTGCTGAAGCTGAAAATTGCGTCTGGAAGTACTATCTTCAGTCAATAGTATTTTTGCTTTGTCAACATTAGCGATAGGGTAGGTGGCAGTCAGTGTGATATGTTTTATTTTATCTACTTTGTTGTTTATATTTAGAATAGGCTCTATAAAGCGTTCGTATTTTTCATTTTTTGATCGTCTAATTAGTACGGTATCTAGAATATTCTTATTATCGGCTATCTGAAATTTAATAGAGTCAAAGTCTAGTTTGTCAATAAATGTAAATAAAGAGTCTTTGCTATTAGCATATTGTATGGTATAAGAATCGTCTTTGAGCTGAGGTTCAATTATAGAAATATTTGGATCGTCAATAGGTTGGTTGAACGTTAATAGGATTCGCCCATTTTTTTCTATTTTCTTTTCAATAGTCCTGAATTTTTCAGGTTTTCCCTTCGAATAAGCAATTTTTACGCCCGATATATTACGATTTAGTACAATACTGTCTTTTATAAAACCTACAGATTCTTCTGGATTGTTATATATTCGGTCGTTATTTTGTTCTTTTAAAGCATATATACGATAGGTATCTTCCTTAAGATTTCGGAATGTAAAATTTCCGGATGAATCTACTAATGTAAATATATTTGCTTTGCGTTTTCCAAATATCGTGTCTTGACTGGTTGGAATAAGCAAGACTTTGACGTCTTTGTCTATCTTTTCATCAAATACCTTCGTGAAAGCGTTGGTCACTGATCCTGTAATTTGTAAGGAGTCTAGTTCTGGACCCGTAGCAAACACATAGTTATAATTTAGAATAGGATTTCCCTCGTTGTAATCAACAAGACCTTTCCCAAAATTAATTGTGTAAGTCGTGTTTTTTTCGAGGGAATCTGGCAGTATAATATGAAGCGTTTTTTTCCTTATTTTGTACTCAGGCTGCTTGTCCAGATCTGGCGAAATGCTAAACTCTTTAAATTGATTATTGAGCTTGATGTACTCATCCATTGTCAGTACTATCTCCTTTGCTTTAAAGTTTGTAGTATAGTTTTCCGGCGACTCATTTAGTATTTTTGGTGGGAGAGAGTCTTTCGGGCCTCCGGTTGGTCTTTGCATGTTTGCACAGCGAAAAAATGTGAGCGATATAAGAAAAACGAAACCTAAAATTATTGTGTTTTGAAATAAGCGTGTTTTTAAGCTTACTGTCGTGTTTTTATTATTTTTGGACTCCTGTATCATAATTATTATAATAATCTCTTATATCGCTTTATTTTAACTTATCTGATTTATCTGTAACTTGTTGGTATATAATATATTAGCTCATATGTACCATTAATACACTTATGTCTGATGGTGATACTCCAGATATACGCGAAGCTTGGCCTAGTGTTCTAGGTTTTACTTTGAGTAATTTTTCTCTAGCCTCAATAGACAAGGATGTTAATGAAGAATAGTCAAAATTAGGATTTATTTCTTTATCCTCCATTTTTTTCATCTTATTTACAATCTCGATTTCCTTCTCGAAATAGCTATCATATTTTACTTTTATTTCTGCCTGTTCTACAGATTCTTTATCGTATTGATCGAGGATCTGTTTAAAGTCCGTATCCGCTTCAGCAAGATGATAGATGTTTATCTGTGGTCTTGTTAACATATTAAACATTCGAGCTTTTTGTGTAATCGGGGAGGAGTTTTCTCTCGTTAGAATGTCATTTATTGATTCAGGCGATACAGATAATTGTTTCATATGTTCAACTAGTTTATCCGAATTAGATATTTTTTCTTCCACTTTTCTTAAACGCTCATCTGATATCAGTCCCAGTTTGTGTCCTATTGGACTTAGTCTTATATCTGCATTATCCTGTCTTAAGAGCAGGCGATGTTCAGCACGGGAGGTGAACATTCTGTAAGGCTCTTCCGTTCCTTTTGTTACTAAATCGTCTATGAGAACACCAATGTAAGATTCAGAACGTTTCATAATCAATTCATGCAGATCATTTATTTTCTGGTGTGCATTGATACCCGCTATAAGGCCTTGGGCAGCGGCTTCTTCGTATCCGGTGGTACCGTTTATTTGTCCAGCAAAAAATAGATTTTTAACCTTTAGTGTTTCTAAGGTAAGGTCTAGTTGCATAGGAGGGAAGTAGTCGTATTCAATAGCATACCCTGGGCGGTACATTTTTGCATTCTCAAATCCCGGAATAAGACGTAGTGCTTTTTGTTGTACATCTTCAGGGAGAGAGGTCGAAAAGCCATTTACGTATATCTCTACGGTCTGAAATCCTTCTGGCTCAACGAATATTTGATGACGTTCTCGTTCTGCAAATCTATTTATCTTGTCTTCAATAGAGGGACAGTATCTCGGTCCGAGCCCTTTTATTCTACCGGTAAACATAGGAGATTTCTCGAAACCCGTCTTAAGTACTTCGTGAACTTTATCATTTGTATAGGTAATCCAGCAGCAACGTTGTTCTGTCGGCATAGCCACATCTGTATATGAGAATCGACTTTTTTCTTCATCCCCCCATTGTTCTTCCATTAGTGTGTAGTTTAAGCTACGGCCATCTATACGTGGGGGAGTTCCCGTTTTCATTCGTCCCGATTCAAAGCCTAAGGATACGAGTTGTTCGGTAAGCCCAGTCGCGGATTTTTCTCCGGTTCGACCTCCTCCAAATTTTTTCTCACCTATATGTATTATACCGTTGAGGAAAGTGCCGTTTGTTAAGATTACAGCATCAGATTCTATACGTATACCCAAAGAGGTAATCACACCTTTTGCTCTTCCATTTTCTACTATAACCTCTTTCACTGTATCTTGCCACATATCCAGATTTGGTATTGCTTCGAGTTGAAGTCTCCATTCTTCGGCAAAGCGCATACGGTCATTTTGTGTTCGCGGACTCCACATAGCGGGGCCTTTCGATTTATTGAGCATTCTAAATTGGATAGTAGATTTATCGGCAATAATTCCCGTGTATCCACCTATTGCATCTATTTCCCGTACGATCTGTCCTTTTGCGACCCCACCTATAGCTGGGTTGCAGCTCATCTGAGCGATGACCCCCATATTCATAGTTATTAAGAGGGTAGAGGACCCTAAGTTGGCAGCCGCTGCTGCAGCTTCACAGCCTGCGTGACCAGCACCTACTACGATTACGTTATATTTATTAAACATATTTTTTAGTAGCGTTCCACGTGAAACATTGTTTTATTTTCGATGTTTCACGTGGAACAGATTAAATGTATTCTGATAATTCAATCCAACGGTCTGATTTTTTATCAAGCAGTTGTTGGAGGTTTTCGATTTCTTTTGATATCTCGGATAGTGTTTCGTGTTCTGTGCTTTTGTTTAATAGTTCTGTCTTTTCTGAGATATTTTTTTCTAGCAACTCTATTTCTTTCTCAATATTGTCGTATTCGTGTTGTTCTTTATAGCTGAGTTTTCTTTTTTCTACATTATTAGCGGTTGGAATAGGAGTTTCCTTTATTTGCTTTTCTAAGAATTTCTCTTCTTTTAATTTTAGTTCCTGTTCTGTTTTATAATCTGCGTAGTTTCCATTATATATGGTTACATTGCCTATGCCGTCGAAAATAAATAATTGTTCTGTGAGCTTGTCAATTAAATATCTATCGTGCGATACAAGTAATAATATACCTGGATAATTCATCAGAAAGTCCTCAAGTACATTTAAAGTGTCTATGTCAAGATCATTAGAAGGTTCATCTAATATCAGGAAGTTTGGATTGGCCATAAGTACCCGCATAAGCTGAAGACGTTTTTTTTCTCCACCGCTTAGTTTGCTCACTAAACCGAATTGCTTTTCAGGAGGGAAGAGGAATAATGTCAAAAGTTGAGAGGCTGTTAGGGTGTCACCATTTGCCATCTTGATATACTCGGCTACATTTTTTACGATATCAAGAACACGATCTCCATCGTTGAAGTTTAGTCCGCCTTGTTTGTAATATCCAAACTTAGTGGTTTCGCCGATGTCTACAGTGCCTCCGTCTGGAAGGAGTGTTCCTGTTAATAGGTTTAGAAATGTACTTTTGCCTGTTCCATTCTTTCCTGCAAGACCTATTCTATCTCCTTTTTTGAATATGTAGGAGAAGTTTTCTATTAGTGTATTGCTGTTAAAGGACTTAGATACGTTGGTTAGTTCAAGGATTTTCGAACCTTGGCGAGATACCTTAACACTAAGTTCTACCTTATCATGTGCGCGAGGTCCTTTGGATTTTTCTTCCAGGGCATAATAGGCATCTATCCTAGATTTTGATTTAGTGCCTCGTGCCTGAGGTTGTCTACGCATCCATTCTAGTTCTCTTCTTAATAAGTTACGTGCTTTTTCTGCTTGGATTACGTCGTTGTACTCACGTTCGGCTTTCTTCTCTAGAAAGTAGGCGTAGTTCCCTTTGTAAAGATGTATTTTAGCCTTGTCTAGTTCGCGGATTTCCGTACATATATTGTCCAAGAAATACCTATCGTGTGATACGGTGAGTACTGTTTTTTGGCCGGTTGTTAATAGTTTTTCCAACCATTCAATAGTCTCAATGTCTAAATGGTTGGTCGGCTCATCAAGAATGTATACATCCGGTTCATCTATTAGTAACTTGGCTAGAGAAAGCCTTTTCTTTTGGCCACCAGAAAGACTTTCTATCTTTTGGTCAAAGTTGGATATTTGTAGTCTATTTAAGATTGTTTTGATATTGTATTCGTACTCCCAAGCGTTAAGGGCAGTTAACTGATCTGTTATTAGAGCGAGCTTATGCTCGTCTACAGTAGGGGAGTCTATAAGATCTTCATACGCTTTGATCAATTGCTGTTGTTCATTATCAGCACTGTATATAAAGTCATTTATTGTGTTTAGACCTATAAAATTAGGTTCCTGAGGTAGGTAACCTATGCGTATACCTTTTTCCTTGACAATTTTGCCTTCTTCTGGTGGAAAAACTTCTGCTAGTAGTTTTAATAAAGTGGATTTGCCCGTTCCATTTATTCCCACTAGTGCTACACGATCTCCTTTCTGAAGCGCGAAATGTAATTCTTTAAATAACCACCTGTCGTTAAAGGAATGGCCAACTTGTTCTGTGCTAAGTATACTCACTTTTTTTCTATTATATTCAATCCCTTCTATAGGGAAGATTTTGTATTGTTTTCTTATTGATCTCCTCTTTAATACGTTTGGAGATTAGATCGCTGTTTCCTTCGTAATCACCATGTTTATTGTTTAACAATAAAAATACTAATATGCGTAATAGCAAATCTGTTACGTGTTACGTATTTGTAAGGACACAACTATCCAAGTACAAAAATAAGCAAATTATTGTTTGTTAGTCAGAAAAAGAGTATAGATAGATACTTATTAACGTATGTTGTTAATTTAAACGGAACGGTGCAATAAGATTGAAGCGGGGAATATCGACTTTGAATTGCTGTCCATCAATTTCACGTACCATTACGTAATACCCTTCCATATAGCCAAGTTCACTTTTTAGATTACAGCCGGAAACGTATTGATGAGATTTTCCAGGAGTTAAAATAGGCTGTTCACCAACGACCCCTTCACCGTCGACTTGCTTGTGTTCTCCGATCGAATCAAATATCTCCCAATGCCTGCTTACGAGCTGTGCGGTGTAATCTGAGCTGTTTTCTATAGTTATACGATAAGCAAACATAAAATGCATATTGTCCGGATTAGAATATTCCGATTGATAGATGCATTCTACAGATACGTTAATTCCTGCAGTTGACTGTGTAATCATATTTTCAAAATTAGGAACTATGTTTTAAAAATCATAATTCTATTAACGGTTGATAATAAATAGCTTAAACTTATTAGATTGTTTTGACTATTTTACTTTGAGGTATAATTTTTGAGCGTGTTGTTTATCTATAAACACAATGATCGAAATATGAACCGAACAAAAGTTATTTTAGCAGCCTTGTTGGGAGTAGGCATCCTCAGCTCCTGTGGTAGTAGTACTAAGCAACAGGAGACAGTAGAAGACAAAGGCGCACTGGAACAGGTTTCCGAATCTGTAGGCGCTTTGAAGAATCTTAGCAAGTTAGAAGAGTACAGCAAAGAACTCGAATCTCAAATAAGTACATTGAAAGCGCAGACACCTGTTTCTAATGACGTACTCAAAAGCGTATTGCCTGAGACGTTTGAAGGGTTGAAACGAACTTCTTTGAAGGTCGGAGAAATGAGCGCATTGAATTTTGCGAGTGCCAAAGCAGAATATAAGAATGAAGACGGATCTAAACGGATTAACGTTGATGTTATGGATGGGGCGGGCGAGGGGGCATCGAGTATAGTATCTTTGGTGTTTATGGGGTTACATGCTGATAAAGAGGAGATAACGGAAACAGGTTTTGAAAAGACAATGGATATCGATGGTATGCGTGTCGCTGTAAAGGAAGATACAGATGAGGGAATAAAAGATTCAGAAATAAAATGGGTTTATAACAAGCGATTCGTAATCGAATTAGAGGGAGATGGTTATTCTCTGGATGAACTTATTGCAATTTTTAAGAAAATGGATCTATCCTCCCTTAAGTAACTAAAAAGGGGAACTATTTGTAGTTCCCCTTTTTAGTTACTGTTGAGCTTTTCTTTTTTTTCTAAACCGACGCCAGATAAATATACCGCCTATCGCAAGAAGGAGTATGGGCCATATACCTACCAAACCGATAACTATATTCTCAATTAATTTCCACCCAAAATCCAAGGCTTCTTTTACTTTCATCCAAAATCCACTGTCGCTGTGCGGCATCAGAGAGTCTGAGTTATATATGTTAACTTGAATCGTACTGTAGCTTACTTGGTCTTTTACTGCTCTTAAAGTACTTTCTGTACTTTCAATCTCTTCCTGTAGTTGTCTTATCTGTTCTTCTATTTCAAGAAGATCTTTTACATTTTTGGCACTCACTACCATTTTTTGATACCGATCTAAATAGGCCCTCTTGCTTTTTAAGCGGGATTCAAGGTCGTAATATTGCAGCGAGACGTCTTGTGCCTGGATCGATTTTTCAGTTATTTTATCCTTGCCTTTTTCGATCCCCTCTAAAAAACTATCAAATTGAGACGAGGGAATCCGAATCGTCAGGTTATAGTGGGTGTAGGTAGAACCAGAAGAAGTGCTCTCTTGTTCATAATAACCTCCAGCCCGCTTCACTAAAGCATCAAAGCTGGTTTTGCTTTTTTTCAAATCCTTAGACTCTACCGAAATATTTCCAGTACGGATGATTTTCTTTTCTAAAGCAGTTTTTTCCGGTTCTGTTTTATTTGCGGCAGGCGCACTCTCGCTTTGAAGAGCTGTCGCTTCATCGTTGGCCATTTCCGCTGTTTTAGCGTCAAGAGAGGCTGAAATTTCTTTGTTACCCTGTCCGCAACTCCAAGTAAGAGTGAGACCGAAGAGAAGGGCGATAAATAACGTTTTGTTCATTTTTCAATATATTTAGAATTCTTATAAAAATAAACCCTATTCGTCTTCTGTTTACAAACAGTCGTACTATTTTGGTTTTCCTTGATAGATGTAATAACAAGTATTATTCCATAAAAAAAGCGCTTGTATAAGCGCTTTTTTTTATTTTGTTGCCTCTCTTACTTTAGGAGCAATCTTGGTTCCGAATATCTCGATTGCCTTCATCATATCTATATGATTAGGACTTCCTACGTCCATATGGGCCGAAAAACGGGTCAGACCAAATGTTTCCTGAACAGCCAATATTTTTTCGATAGATTCATTTGCATCGCCTACAATGAGATGACCATGACTAGACCTACCAAAGTCATATTGAGACTTTTGGTATGGAGGCCAGCCTCTAGAAGCACCGATACGGTTCATTTGAGCAGCATATATCGGAAAATACTTGTCTGCTACATCTTTACCGTTTTCACCAAAGAATGCATGCATATGTACTCCGACCTGAAATTTGGCCATATCATGTCCATTATCTTCATAAGCCTGTTTGTACATTTCAAATAAGGGATTGAATTGTTCCCATGCACCACCAATAATAGCAAACATCACCGGTAGTCCCAATTTTGCAGCTCGGATTACTGAGGACGTAGTACCTCCAACAGCTACCCATACCGGTAGTCCGTCCTTAGTCGCTCTAGGATGTATTTCTTGATTGACTAATGATTTTCTGAATTTTCCGGTCCAGTTTATAGTCTCATTTTTCTTAAGCTTCAATAGTAATTCCAGTTTTTCTTCAAAAAGTTCGCTGTAGTCTTTCAAATCATAACCAAATAATGGAAAAGATTCAATGAAAGATCCTCTACCTGCCATGATTTCAGCACGGCCACCCGAGATCAAGTCTACCGTAGCGAAGTCTTGATATAATTTTACGGGGTCTGCCGAGCTTAATACAGACACAGCAGAACCTAGCTTTATCTTTTTTGTTACCGTTGCAGCAGCGGCTAGAATGATTTCTGGCGAAGCAACAGCGTAATCTGCACGATGGTGTTCGCCCATTCCAAAAAAGTCAAGCCCCACTTCATCCATCAATTTTATTTCTTCAATTATTTCCTGAAGACGTTGTTGTGTAGACTGTATTTGTCCAGTTTGAGGATCGATCTGTAGATCGCCAAACATTCCTATTCCTAATTCTAACATAGTTTGTTGATGTATAGCGTAAAACCAAAAGTCAAGATTATCAATCAAATATAGATACCCCCGACCATATTAACTTATACAAATATAGGCTGCGTGTGTATTATAAAAATTAAGGTAGTTTAAGAAAATTAACCATGTATATATTCTTTGGTGCCATACGATTGTATAAGCTCGCCCTCAAACGCTAACCACTCCTTCCAGCGCTTTTCTACGTCGACATCTTTTGTATACTTGCGTGCGAAATTTAGAAAGGTCGTATAATGATTAGCTTCAGAAACCATAAGGTCGTGATAGAATTTTGCTAACTCTTGGTCTGCGATGTTTTGAGAGAGCACACGAAAGCGTTCGCAACTACGGGCTTCTATCATCGCTGCAAAAAGTAAACGATCAATAAAAGCTTGGTTTCTGGAGCCATCTTTTTTAGAAAATTTCATTAATTGGCCTACATAGTCATCTTTTCGTTCTCTACCCAATGTATAACCACGCTTTTTAATAATTTCTATTACCATTTTGAAATGTTCCATTTCCTCAAGAGCGATGTCTGTTAACTCATGAACGAGATCTTCAAATTCTGGATTTTGGGTAATCAGCATTATAGCGTTGGAAGCGGCCTTTTGCTCGCACCAAGCATGGTCCGTCAAAATTTCCTCTAAATTGGACTCCGCCACATTGGCCCAACGCGGATCCGTTAATAGTTTTAATCCTAACATTGTTATTCTAGATTTGTTTACCTACAAACTTAGATAATTTATACTAGATGACCTCTTAATTTCAACCATCAACAGTATTAAATCCGTGTGCTTTTAATACATCGTCCGGTACTCCTGTCCATACCCCCGGCCTATTGCCCTGATATCCTAAGTCGGCTATACCTTCTTTTGTCGTGTAAAATCCTGAAGCCGTAAGGTTTCGCATTCTCGAAAAGAAGCTGACTCCTTGTGCGACCTCTGGTTTAGCTTTGGAAGGATAAGCTATTTCGTCTATAATAGCAACCTGTTGATTGTTTTCACAATTTATAAATACTTTTTTATACTTTTTCTGAGCTCGGATATCCAACCATTTAAGGCCACCTCGCATTGGAATCTTATGTTCGGGAATATCTTTTACAATAAACTCAATAAATGCAGGTACTCCTACCTCCGATGCGGAAGGGGAGATATCATCTTTAGGGATAATAATATCGACCAAACAGGTAATCGTAGCCATTTCATGTTCGTTGAAGAAAGTTTCTTCTTCAAGTTTTTTGGTTCTATCATATTCAAAGTCCTGTACGCCGGGTAATTTATCGGGCTGATCAGCAGCATTCGTTGCAGTATTGTCCTTAGAGTTGCAGGAGTTTTGGCTAAGAACAGCTGTTCCAGCCGCTAAAAAGCCGAGGGCTTTTAATGAATCTCTTCTATTCATCTTTTCTTAGGTATTTAGTTTCTTTCGCTCTTCCAGTATATATTCCGCCGTGCGCATAGACAGGGCCAATATTGTCCATGTTAGATTTTTGTCACCCTGTTGTACAAAAGGCCCGGCATCTACCACATATAGGTTTTTACATTCGTGCGCCTGTCCCCATTTATTTAAGACGGATGTTTTAGGATCGTTACCCATACGGGTGGTGCCGCCTTCGTGAATGATTCTTCCTGGGGTCTCCAGACCATATAGTGTGTCCGCACCAGGAATAGGAGAGGTTATTATAGCTCCCATCTCGTGCATAATAGATTGAAAAGTCTCCATCATGTGTTTAGCTTGCTTGATTTCCTCATTTGACCAGGTATAGTTAAATTTCAATACAGGAATACCAAATTTATCTACTTTGGCGTTGTCTATTTCACAGTAGTTTTCTTTACGGGCGATAGCGGTACCTCTACCAGCCATACCTACACTGGATCCGTAAAAGCGTCTATAATCTTGCTTTAGGGCAGCACCATATCCACCGCTTTCCTGAGGCAATCCGTCTGTTCGCGGAGCAAGGTGATTAATATTTGGTATGCCGTGCATACTACCATAAG
This sequence comes from Sphingobacterium nematocida, assembly GCF_900168125.1. Classification (GTDB taxonomy): domain Bacteria; phylum Bacteroidota; class Bacteroidia; order Sphingobacteriales; family Sphingobacteriaceae; genus Sphingobacterium; species Sphingobacterium nematocida. The sequence goes on along the minus strand of NZ_FUZF01000007.1, from coordinate 85,906 downwards.
AAGGCATTCCCATTCCTCCCCAATATTCGATATGATAACCTCTGGCAAAATCTAACTTTTTATCACCAAGCCACCAAGGAGAGTAAATATGTACAGAACCCACTCCATCTTCATTATATCTTTTTCTATCAAGGAGCTGTGGAAGGAAACCACCGAGACTGGCTCCAGTAGAGTCGTGAAGGTATTTACCGAGCAAGCCCGAACTATTACTGATTCCGCCTGGATGTGCAGCAGATTTAGAGTTTAACATTAGTCGTGCACTTTCACAGGCAGATGCACCCAGAATAACCGTTTTGGCTTTTACCGCGTACTCCTGCATATCCTTCGTGTTGACATACGACACACCGATTGCTAGCCCTTCGTCATTGGTCAGTACTTCTCGGACCATAGCGTTGTCTATCACCTTAAGATTACCGGTTTTAATTGCAGGAATTACCAGACATGATGAAGAGGAAAAATCGCCATATACCTTACATGCTCTGCCACATTGCCCGCAATAAAAGCAGGTTCCGCGGTCTTTGTTTCCTGGAAGCGCTTCCGTCAGTACGGATCCCCGTCCTGGTATTACAGTGACCCCAGCTTTCTTAGCACCTTTGGTGATATACAGTTCATTTAATCGGGGTTTGGGTGGTTTCAAGAATATGCCATCTGGTTCATTGGGTAGATTCTCTACTGTACCATAGATTCCTACAAGACGATCTACCCGATCGTAGAATGGTTTGACCTCTTCATAGGTTATGGGCCATTGTTCGGTCACACCATCCTTCGGTTTAAAATCATCGGGTCCCATTCGTAGTGAAATTCGTCCCCAGTGATTCGTTCTCCCCCCAAGCATCCGGGCTCTAAACCAATCAAATTCAGTACCTTTTTCTGTGCTGTAAGGTTCGCCATCCAACTGCCAACCCCCGTAAGCGGCATCAAAATCTCCAAAAGGGCGAGTTGTACCCGCTCCCCGGCGCGGGGATTCCCATGGCCACCTTAGCTGCAGGGCATCTTTGGCGGGATCAAAAAATGGTCCGGCCTCAAGCATTAGGACCTTGAGGCCTGCATGGGCTAGGATGTAGCCGGCCATTCCCCCTCCAGCACCGGATCCCACAACAATTGCATCATAGGTAGTAGTATCTTCAATGATCTGAAAAGATGTCATCTATTATTAGGTTTATTTAATTGTTCTACTTTTGTATTTAAGTTTGTTTAAAGATAATTAAAAAACAAAAGCATAGATTACATAAATGCTAAAAATACTTTTTATTGGTCTGGTTTGGCCTGAACCCACATCTTCGGCTGCCGGTTGGCGGATTTTACATTTGATACGCTTGTTTTCAAATCACTACGAAGTTCATTTTGCTTCTGCAGCAGGCAAGAGTGAATACTCGTTTGACTTGAAAAGCATAGGAATAAATGAACACGCTATTCAATTGAATGATTCGTCCTTTGATAAATTTATTCAACAGCTATCTCCAAGCATTGTCATATTTGATCGGTTTATGGTTGAAGAGCAATACGGATGGCGCGTCGCTGCTCAATGCCCTGATACGTTACGGATATTAGATACCGAAGACCTTCATTTTGTTCGACTAGCAAGACAGGAGGCCTTTAAAAAGGGCAACCCCATAAGTTTTGATACTGATGTGGCTAAGCGAGAAATAGCAGCAATCTTACGATCCGATTTATCATTGATTATTTCAAAGACAGAAATGGATCTTTTGATGAATAGCTTTGCGGTCTCTCCAGAAAGATTGTTCTATTTGCCCTTTCAAGAGGAAAAAATACAAGAAATACATATGGGTATTTTGCCTACTTTCGAGCAACGCAGAGACTTTGTCTTTATTGGTAATTTTGTACATGAACCTAATTGGAGGACAGTAGAGATTCTAAAGCATAAAATTTGGCCAGAAATCAGAAAGAAAGAACCTCATGTGGAACTTCATATCTTCGGAGCCTACGCGTCTGAGAAGGTTTTTCAACTTCATAAGCCGAAAGAAGGTTTTCATATTAAAGGGAGGGCAGAGGATGCCCGTCAGACTATAGCTCAGTACAAAGTCTTGTTGGCCCCGATTCCTTTTGGTGCAGGAGCAAAGGGAAAGCTAGTTGATGCGATGTATGCAGGTACACCTTCTGTAAGCAGTAGCATCGGCGTTGAATCTATGAGCGATAATGAGGACTGGGCTGGATTTGTAGAAGATGACGTATTGCGTTTCGTTCAAAAAAGCCTCATTTTGTATACAAATGTTGAGGTTTGGAAGGAAAAACAAGATATCGGCTTTCGCCTATTTAATTATACCTGTGCGGATACTTCTCTTAGCGAGATACTACTCGGTCGTATTCGGGAAATATTGGAGAATACCAGCATGTTTAGGAATAACAACTTCATCGGTAAGATATTGATGCATCAATCACTTCAATCCACAAAGTATATGTCCTTATGGATTGAAGTGAAAAATAAGCAGCAGCCTTAAGTTACAATTAATTGTAGACCATCTTCAATTAAATGGCTTATCCCTGGCTTGGAAATCTTTAGCTTGTTTAAGAACTGTTTTGATTTTTCAAAAAGGACGTTGTCTCCTTCTTTATGCGCTAGTTCGCAGACTTCCAATGTAAGTAGCCAGTCTTCTGGGTAGGAGTTGTTTACTGTTTGTAATATAGAATCAAGGTCTGTTTTATGAACTTGAGTCCGGTGTTCGCGCACACTTAAGTATAATTTTTCTAAGTCTAGCTTTTGCTTTGTTTTCGGTTGCTTTATTGTTTTTGTTTCCGAAACATGGGAGTTTAGATCAAAACTGCTGTTGTCTGCAGGTCCTGAAAAACAAGATACGACTTTCTTTCCTATAGCCATATCATATGTACCCCATTCGGGTTGAAAGAGTACTTCATCGTGATGGTGCACCGTACAGTTTTCTAACGTTATCAGAATTATTTTGCCCCTAATGTTGCGACGTCCCGTCACGATACGTCCTTCTACAGTCACCCCGCCTTCAAACTCTAATCGAACCTCTTTCCCTTCTTCGATATCGTAGGCTTGCAGATCTTTGGGGCTCATATCTTCTATCGAGAGGTTGATGCCTTTTAACTTGCCTATTGGCGAACCGAATCCATGGCTATGGTAATCTGTACCATGGTTGATCAGCTCTTTGTCGTGATAAGCAAGCGCGGTTGGAGAGCCCGTTTGGATGTAGATAGGTTTACCTTCGTGTTCAATGACACGGTTGAAAATCCCAGATATCTGGATTCCGGTAGACAACTCCAATGTACCCAATGCCTGAGATTCTATAAGCTTTTTTATGCCACTAGACCCACCGGTTCTCAAGGCCATAGTATTGGCAAAATCTTCCAGAACAAGACTTAAGAAAGCAAAATCCGGTGTAACGTACAGTTGTGGCTGTGGTTTTGTGATGTCAAAACCTTGATAAGCGGCACTTATATCATATGGAATTTTCTTTACCTCATCGCGCATACACCAAGCCGATTCGCCAATGGAAGAAAGTAAGCCTGCACCATATATTTTCGGGTCATCTAGGGTTCCGATTAGGCCATATTCTACAGTCCACCAGTGTAGATTGCGAATCAAAGCCATCTCCGATGGTTCAATTTTTTTATTCTGTAGGTCATTGACCAGCTTTTCGACCCGTTCTATTTCGGCTATTGGAGTTCCTTCTGCCTCTTTAAGGATCGAAAGTTCACGTATAGCTTCATAAATTTGGTAGTCATGCGCCGATGATATTGCTTTACTGCCAATTTCACCAAAACGTCTTAAATACTCTGCGTATTCTTTATTTGCAATAATAGGTGCATGACCAGCACCTTCATGAATGATATCCGGTGCAGGAGTGTATTCTATATTCTCCAGTTGACGGATATCAGATGCGATGACCAGGACGTGATAAGCCTGAAATTCCATGAATGCATTGGGAGGGATAAAACCATCTACAGCTACAGCAGCCCATCCTATTTCTTTCAAAATACGGTTCATACCGTACATGTCAGGAATTTTATCGATTTCCAATCCCGTTTTGTTTAACCCTTCCAGATAAGAATCATGTGCCACTTTAGAAAGGTAGTCTACATTTTTCCGCATGACATAGCGCCATACAGCCTGATTTATAGGTGTATAATCCTCGTAATTCTGGGGTTTGATAAACTGCCTTAAGTGTTGGGGTAGGCGGTCTAAAATAGGATTTGACTCATAATTTGTGTGCATAACTTGCTTATTTAATTATCAAACTTAATAAAATCTCGCATAAATTCTAAGAAATAGATGAATCGTGAAATAATATTTTACAAACCTTTTTGTTACTAATCGATAAGTTTTGCCACTTTAAAATCCTATCTTTATTGTTCGTAAATCGTAGTTTCTTGTTTTAAAAACGGGCCTTTTTCCGATTTGTTGCAGAAGAGCGGTATAACACGACTTAAACTTACTTTAAAAAAAATAAACAGAGACTGCCTAAAAAGGTCGAAATTCTCGTTATTCTTCCTCAGGTTCGCAATGACGATTATTGGTTCCTTTTTAGACACCTTCATAAATAGATGCGAAGCATTCATGAGTTCCATCGAGAAAACAATTAAATGCACGAATAATTATACACATACGAATGAAAACAATTAAAGGTCCTGGTATTTTTTTAGCGCAATTTATTGCTGAAGAAGAACCATTCAATTCTATCGATAATATCGCTAAATGGGCAAAATCCTTAGGCTTTAAGGGACTGCAGATTCCTACAGGAGATGCAAAATACTTTGATCTGCAAAAGGCAGCGGAGAGCAAGACCTATGCAGATGAGTATAAAGGAAAACTTAATGAAGCGGGTTTGGAAATCACCGAATTGTCTACGCATTTACAGGGGCAGTTAGTGGCTGTTCATCCTGCTTATGACAAGTTATTTGATGCCTTCGCTCCAGAGAAGCTCAGAAACAATCCTAAGGCTCGTACCGAGTGGGCTATTCAGCAGCTCAAATATGCCGCTAAAGCCTCTCAGAATCTGGGAATCACAGCCCATGCCACATTTAGTGGTTCGTTGTTGTGGCAATATTTTCACCCTTGGCCACAGCGCCCTGACGGCTTGGTGGACGAGGCGTTTACCGAACTTGCTAAACGTTGGACTCCGATTCTTGATACGTTTGAAGACTGTGGCGTAGATGTCTGTTACGAGATTCATCCCGGAGAAGATCTATTCGATGGTATTACTTATGAGATGTTTTTGGAGAAGGTAAATAATCACCCGAGAGCCTGTCTGTTGTATGATCCATCGCACTTCGTATTGCAACAGTTGGACTACATACAGTACATCGACTTTTATCATGAACGTATTAAGGCATTCCACGTAAAAGATTCCGAGTTTAATCCTACGGGCAAGCAAGGTACTTTTGGTGGATACCAGAGTTGGTTAAATCGGGCAGGTAGATACCGCTCTCCTGGAGATGGGCAGGTAGACTTCAAAACTATTTTCAGCAAGTTGACCCAGTATGGTTACGATGGATGGGCTGTTATGGAGTGGGAGTGCTGTATCAAGAATCAAATTGATGGAGCTACAGAGGGAGCGAAGTTTATAGCCGATCATATTATCCGTGTTACGGACAAGGCTTTTGATGATTTTGCTTCTACCGGAGCCGATGCGGCATTTAATAAAGAAATCTTAGGACTAAGTTAAAATAGAAAGCGGCCCGAAATGTTTCGGGCCGCTTTGTTTTATCTTCCTTTCTTTTGAAGCGGAAATTTCATTTTATAACCCACTCGTATTTGACCTTTGGAAATTTGGTCGAGCTTGCCTTTTAACATGGTCTTTTTCAATGGACCGAGTTTGTCTACAAATAGTTTGCCTTCGATATGGTCATACTCATGCTGCACGATACGTGCGGCTAGACCAGACAGCTCTTCTTCGTGTTCCTCAAAGTTTTCGTCTAGATAGTTAATAAGGACGTTCGAAGGGCGCAAAACCTCTTCGTTAATATCCGGAATAGAAAGACAACCTTCGTTAAAAGCCCATTTTTCTCCATGCTCTTTTACAATAATGGGATTAATAAAGACTTTCTTAAAATCTTTCAGGTTTGGGTCGCCTTCACCGTCCTCATCTTCTGCGAAGGGAGAGCCATCTATTACAAATAGGCGCAAAGCAAGGCCAACCTGAGGTGCTGCCAGACCAACGCCATGTGCTCCGTACATGGTTTCAAACATATTATCAATCAACTCTTTCAATTGAGGATAATCTTCTTCTATTTCTTCGGCTTTTTTCCTCAATATCGGATCACCGTATGCTACTATTGGTAATTTCATTCTACTAAATCTTCTGCAAAGGTATGAATTTTTATTTTTGTCGTAAATTTATACCCGTGCAAGATCCAAAGAAAGATATAGTAAGCTTTGTTCAGCTATTAAGAAAACAACTTCTTATCCAACAGGAAAAGCAGCATCTTGACTTTGTTGAAGTTCGTACTGAACGGTTTATCTTGTTTTTATATTACCCCAAAACGGTTCGTGCAGCCGAGAGCCAAGATCAGACGGTAATACATATAGACTACGACCAATTGATGACCGTTCCTCAAAAAATTATCAATCGGGTTAGAGGGCTACAGGGGTTAGGAGAGCGGATTTATGCGCGCAGTACTGTCGTGGCTCGTATCGACAAGGGGGTATCCATGGCTTTTCAAGAAGAACATCATCTTCAGGGAGCAATACCTGGCAAATACCGATATGGGCTATTCCATCAAGGGGAGCTGGTCTCTGTTGCTGTATTCAGTGGAGGACGTATTATGCAGACGTTAGGCCCGAATTATAGATCCTTTGAGTTAATACGTTTTTGCCACAAAGGAGACGTGTTGGTCGTTGGTGGTTTATCCAAATTGTTGAAATCCTTTATTAAGGACTTTGCTCCACAAGATATCATGACCTATACCGACAGGGATTGGTCTTCAGACGACTCTTCCCTGCAGACAATAGGTTTTAAACCGGTTGGGTTTATGTCCCCATTGCGCTTTGCCATAATAGGAGGCCGACGGCAGCTTCATTTTACAGATCTAGACCAAATCGACTACTACGTTGAAAATAAGGGAAGTTTAAAATTAAAACTTATTCTTTAAATAGTTTTTGTTATTTTAACATCCTTCAACATTAAACTTAGATAATATACATATATGAAACGTAGATTACGCATGGGCATGGTCGGCGGGGGAAAAGACGCTTTTATTGGCGCAGTACACCGTATAGCAGCCTTTATGGATGGAAAAATCGAATTGGTTTGCGGAGCTTTCAGTGTCAATCCGGAGATATCAAAAGAGTCCGGAAGAGAGTTGTTCGTTGATGATGACCGTGTCTATCCAGATTATAAAACAATGATTGAAAAAGAAGCGCTGTTACCAGAAGGAGAGCGGATGGATTTTTTGACCATTGTAACGCCCAATTTTCTCCATTTTGAACCAGCACGACTTGCATTAGAGAGTGGGTTTGATGTCGTTGTAGAGAAGCCTATGACTGTTTCTTTGGAAGAGGCGCAAGAATTACAAGAGATTGTACAGCGTACAGGGCGTACTCTTTGCCTTACGCATACTTATTCAGGCTATCCCATGGTGAAGCAAGCGAAAGCGATGGTTAGAGAGGGGCACTTTGGCAAGATCCGTAAGATTGTAGTAGAGTATCCTCAAGGTTGGTTGAGCCGTCTTTCCGAGCGCGAAGGCAATGCTGGTGCGGCATGGCGGGCAGACCCAAAACGTTCCGGCAAATCCTTGGTAATGGGAGATATCGGTACCCATGCGGCACATCTTGCAGAGTATGTATCTGGTCACCGTATTACAGAACTCTGTGCCGACTTAACAACGTTCGTAGAAGGTCGTTTGTTGGATGATGATGGTTCTGTACTGTTGCGCTTTGATAATGGAGCAAAAGGAGTTCTTATGGCATCGCAGATTTCAGCAGGTGAGGAAAATGCCGTTCGGATCCGTATTTACGGCGAAAAGGGGGGATTAGAGTGGGCAAATGAAGATCCAAACAATCTGATCATCAAAATGCTAGATCAGCCGCGTCAATTGTACCGTACGGGCAATGCTTATGCGGCGCCTTACACGTTGAGCTCATTCGCGACACACAATACACGCATACCAGCCGGGCACCCTGAGGGTCTGTTGGAATCATTTGCAAATATCTATCGGAATTTCGCATTAACCGTATCCGCAAAGCGGGAAGGTTTAACGCCTAGCGCTGAGGCACAAGACTTTCCGACTGTTGCCGATGGAGTACGTGGTATGGCATTTATAGATACCGTAGTAAAAAATAATGAGGGTAACGAAAAATGGACTAAATTTGTCCTGTGATAAACCCTACAAATATGCTGGAATATCTTTATCAGGAAGTAGACTTTCTTGATAAAGATATTTTAGTTCTTTTGGGCCCTACAGCATCTGGTAAGACAAGGCTCGCTGTACAATTGGCCAAAACCCTTGGTGCAGAAATAATCAGCGCCGATTCCCGACAGGTTTACCGCGATATGGATATAGGTACAGGTAAGGATATTCAGGAATATGAAAATATCCCTTACCATCTTATTGATATAGTTGAACCGGGCGAACAGTATAATGTATCGCGTTTTCTGGCCGATTTTGAACAAGCATATGCTAAGATCAAGGCAAGAGGCAATCGGGTAATCGTATGCGGTGGCACAGGATTTTATCTGCAGGCCTTACTTACTTCCCAACCCTACAATCAGATACCTACAGACTTCGATTGGAGACGAGAGCAAGAGTCCAGAAGCAAGGAGGAAATAGAAAAACTTTTGAATCATTACCCGATTCCTGAAGGGTATTTAATAGACCGTTCATCAAAAAAAAGAATGGTGCGCGCATTGGAGATTTTAATCTGGCTTTCCAAACCGGGGCATGTATTGCCTACCCCCGTACCCGTTTATAAAGCGATCGTAATTGGTCTTAATCCTGATGTAAATACACGCAGAGCGCGTATTTCTAAGCGTCTATACGAGCGCATTGGACAGGGCATGATCGAGGAGGTCCAGGCTTTACTCGGCAAAGGTCTTACGCATGACCAATTGGATTATTATGGCTTGGAGTATCGATACATTAGCCATTACCTACAAGGGCTTTTATCGTACGAAAATTTTGTTCAGAAACTTGAAACAGAGATACACCGTTACGCCAAGCGTCAGATGACCTATTTCCGGAAGATGGAGAAAGACGGTGTTGATATCCAGTGGTTTTAAATAAGTTTAAAATAATCTATAGAAATAGTAGTCTTTGTTTTATATTTGCTGTCGATTCGGAGAACATACGTTTTGTCGCGAAGTAAGTTTCACATTCGTTTGTATTATAAATTTGTTAGCTTTAGCAGCGAATAGTTATGAAGGAGAGCGAATTATCAGATTTTCGGCCGCTTTTAGAGCGTATTGTAAAAGGAGATGAAAGAGCCTTTTCATTGCTGTATGATCTGTTTTCAGCAGACCTCACCCGACATATACTGTCCAAAGTATCGGACTACCAGGTGGCAGAGGACATCCTCCACGATCTTTTTCTTTCCCTTTGGCGCAACCGACATAATATGTTGGAGATAGCATCTCTTCCAGCGTATCTTTACTCTTCCTGCAGATATCTTATTTTGGCCCATTATCGCCAGGAGTTGAAGCGAGCAAATCCGGTGGATTTGGAAGAACTGGATCTTCTTGACGAAACAGTTCCCCTAGAGGATCGTTTGCACTATCGCTATGTCATCGATATGGTGAACCATGAAATCGAAAATCTTCCCGATAAATGTAGGGCCGTTTTTAAATTGAGCCGCCACGAGTATCTTACTAATAAAGAAATAGCAGCGCGTATGGACATTTCGGAGTCTACTGTTGAGAAACATATTAATAAGGCTATCAGTAAGTTGCGTGATATTTCAAAGAATTTTTTACTTTTTTTCTAAATAGAGTAGAGGTTACCTCCCTTTTTATACACTTATCTAATAACTGACCCTATATTTTGGCCATTTTGTTATGATGTATATAAAGAGATTATATCAACAGCTAACTAATTTTTTAAATACAACGGAGAGCGATCGACGTGAGGTGACTTCGTGGTATGAAGATTTGAATGTGAACTCCACGGTAGACGATACTCAGGTCGGGCATATCCAGCAACAAGCCAAAGAACGTATTCTGCTTTCTATTAAGAATGAGTCAAAGCCTTTTAATGTAAAACATATCTATCGCTGGTCGGCAGCTGCAGCCGTCTTCTTGATCGGCGGATACTTTATATGGAACACCATTAATAGACCGGAGATTGCCACGTTAGCGCAGTTGGCACAGGTTGAACCGGCAAAAGAAAGGGCGATCATTGTCTTAGAGAACGGCCAGGAAATAGATTTAGATCAACTTGCGCTCAATCAAAGTCTGCAAGTAGGAGAGACCATTATCACCAAGGATGCGGAGGGAAAGGTAAGCTATCATAATGCGTCAGACGGCAAAGAAAAGATTCAATCCAACAGCTTGCGTATCCCGAAGGCAGCAACCTATCAATTGACCTTAGTCGATGGAACCCGCGTTACACTCAATTCGGATTCAAAATTGACCTATCCTTCCTCTTTTGGTGCAGGAGATCGTATCGTACAATTGGAAGGCGAAGGTTATTTTGAAGTGACAAAAACGAACAACAAAAGCCGCTTTATCGTAGAAGCTAAAGGACAGAAAATACAAGTTTTGGGAACTAAATTTAATGTCAAATCCTATCCACAAGAAAAAAATGAACAGACAACACTGGCAGAAGGATCAGTGCAGGTTACGTTAGCCGCAAGTACGGCTATACTAAAGCCCAATCAGCAGGCGAGTTCCATAGGCCAGCGTTTAGAGACCAAGACCGTCAATATTGATGATGTTTTGAGTTGGACCAGAGGGCAGTTTTGTTTTGATGGAACCAATACGGGCGAGGTACTGCAAGAGATTGCACGCTGGTATGATATCGATATCGATTACGAACGGAAGCACAATGTGGCACAATATATAGGTAAGATTCCGAGAAATCTTCCATTGGATAGACTTATTGAACTATTGAACTATGCGGAGCTGCAGATCAAAGCCGTTGTGGGCACTGATAAGCGAATTAACTTAACTATTACATAATCTAAAAACATGAAGAAAACAGAAAGACAATACCACAATTCAGGATAGCTCAGGGTGAGTAAAGCAAAAATCGGATTCTGTTGGCGCAGAACCCGATGAGTAGTTGAAGGCCGAAGATCAATAAGTGAACTAATTTTTAATCGTTACAACCCAACATTCGAAATTAATGAAAATTTCTTTAAATCCGTTCTCGCAGAATGGGAAAGATGGCGTGTCTCTAATTGAGCCATCTCAAACTAACCCACGGGCGGTGTTTGAAAAAACAAAGACCCCGCCTTTTCTAGCAGGACCGCTATGTCGATCATTGATGAAAATCAACCTAATCACCTTACTGCTAGGGCTAGGATTGTCTCAGGTAGATGCCAGTACCTACGCCCAACAGGTCACGCTAAAGCGTCAAAAGACAAGTTTAGAAGCTATCTTAAAAGATTTTGAGAAGCAAAGTGGCTATACTTTTTTTTACAAAAAGTCCGATGTATCTCCTGTTAAAGGAGTCGATGTCGATGTCAAGAATATGCCATTGAATCAGGCGTTGAATAACGTGCTGAAGAATGCAAACTTCACTTTCGAATACTTTGACAAAACCATTGTCATTAAGAAAGGACGGGAGCTTCAATCGCAGACAATGAATCGGGAACTATCACCCAATATGGTCAAAGTAGTAGAGTCTGCATTACAGCAGGTTGTTCGCGGACAGGTCTTGGATGAAAGCGGTAATCCAATAAAGGGAGCGTCGGTACGTGTTAAATCAGATCCCAAGAGAGCAATAGCAACTCAAGAAGATGGAACATTTAACCTGCCTATCACAGCGCTTAACGAAGTTATTGTCATCTCTTATTTGGGCTATCAAAGTAAAGAAATCAAAGCTAGTCTGGAGCGAAATCAGATGGTTGTCCGGTTGAAAAAGCAGGAAAATGAAGTCGGCGAGGTCATTATTACAGGTATGATGGAAAGGAAAAAAGAAACCTTTACAGGAGCCACATCATCATTTACAATGGAGGAGTTAAAAGCTGTCTCTAACACAAATGTTATTCAGTCACTAAAGACATTAGATCCCTCATTTTTGATCATGGAAAATAACCTTGCTGGGGGCAATCCGAATGCTCTTCCCACAATTGAACTTCGTGGACAAACCAGTATATCTACAGATGGACTGAGAGATGAATTTTCTAAGGACCCAAATCAACCTTTATTTATTTTGGATGGATTCGAAACATCTTTAAAAACAATTGTTGATTTAGATATAAATCGCATTGCTTCGGTTACGTTGTTGAAGGATGCTGCTTCAACAGCGGCCTATGGATCTCGCGCGTCTAATGGTGTAGTTGTTATCGAAACCATTAGACCCAAAGCAGGGGAGTTGATCTTTAATTACACGACAGATGGTAATATTGAGTTTCCTGACATATCGGGATACAATATGATGAATGCTGCTGAGAAGATAGAGTTTGAGCGATTGTCGGGCCGTTTTACCCGTCATTATCGTAATGATTCTTGGGAGAGGCAGGAGTATTTGGACTCACTTTACTCATTTCATTTAAAAGAAATTGCGAGAGGTGTAGATTCCTATTGGTTGAGTGATCCGCTACAGAATAGTTTTTCACAACGTCATTCGTTACTGGTTAGTGGTGGCGATAATGCCATTACCTACTCCATAGGCGGAGATTATCGATACTATAACGGAACGATGAAAGGCTCTGGAGGAAAGAACTGGGGCACCAGACTTAATATCGGTTATAGGGGTAAGAAATTAAATATTGTAAATCAACTTTACGTAAGCGGTTACAACAGTCAGGAATCACCATACGGAAAGTTTTCTACTTGGGTTAATACAAATCCTTACTATGAAAAGAGAGATATTTCTGAAAGATATATTGGTGAAGTAACCCAATACGACAACGGTGTTTCTATTCCCGTTTCAAAAATGATTCATAACCCGTTGTATGCCGCAGGGTTACCTAATTTTGATAAAACTAGCAATTTTGATTTAACCAACAATCTGAAGGCGATTTATCAACTGAACAACGCATTGAGATTCGAATCTTCGTTGCAGATAAACAAATTTACAACAAAGTCGAATGTATTCTTATCACCCCTTGATCTTAGTTTTGATCAAACACCAGTACTACAACGGGGAACTTTAAGATCAAATACTAGAGAAACCATGGCTTATACCGCAAATATAAGTGCTCATTATGGTAAAAGTTTTGGAAATCATTTAATCAACGGGTTGTTAAGGGCAGAGGTAAGCGATGAGACAAACAAAGGTAATGGATTTTTTGCTGTAGGTTTCCCAACCAATAGTAACGGAAATCCACGGTTTGCTTACGGGTATGCTACAGATGGTAAACCAGAGGCTTCAACAAGAATCACGCGAAGGAATTCGTTGGTCAGCTCGTTGAACTATTCTTATGATCGTCGTTACAATGCAGATTTGTCCTTTACTTATGATGGATCCACCTCCTTTGGAACAAATAATGTTTATTCCCCATTTTTCTCAGCAGGGTTGAGCTGGAACTTAAATAATGAATCATTTCTAAAAGAAGTAAACTGGATCGATATTTTACGTTTACGTGCAAATATTGGTATTACAGGAAATCAAAACTTTTCTAGTTATACATCGATCAGCACTTATAATTATTATAAAGACTACAATTATTTTGGACAGGGGATTTATCTATCTTCATTAGGCAATCCAAATTTACAATGGCAAAAGACCACACAAAGCAGCTTTGGTTTAGATGCCAACTTATTCCATGGTCGTATGTCTTTACAGGTGAATGCCTACCGAAAGTTTACCGATCCTATGGTTGTCGGTATATCGTTGCCCCCATCAACTGCATTAAAGAATTACCCAATAAATGCAGGAGAACTGACTGTTGACGGAATAGAATTAATTTCTCGTTATTCTCCTATTTTCAGGCCATCAGAAAGGATTGTCTGGACATTAGGTTTGACCTCATCTTCTGTTAAACAAACTTATTCAGGTTTTGGGTCGATTTTGGAAACGCTAAATAAGAGTCTTAGAGAAAGTAAGAGTTTAACCAAATACCGCGATGGAGGTTCTCCGAATGATATCTGGTCCGTACCGTCTTTGGGAATAGATCCAAGTACAGGAAATGAACTGTTTAGAAAGCGAGATGGCACAATTACATATCAATATGATTGGGCAGACGAGGTGGTAATAGCAAATTCAGCACCAAAATTTCAAGGTGTAATCAGTTCTAACTTAAGCTATAAAGGGTTGACCTTTGGTTTAAACTTTAGGTACATTATTAATCAAGGCGTTTTCAATACCGCTTTATTTAATAAGGTAGAAAATATTACTTGGGATGAAATGGTAGATCATAACCAAGATAAGCGAGCACTCTATTCCCGGTGGAAAAATATTGGAGATATTGCTGAGTTTAGAAAAATCCAGTTAAACGATTGGAATAAGCAAAATGGTATTGATGAATCAACGAAGCCATCCTCTCGTTTTATTCAAAAAGAAAATACGCTTACTCTAGAATCTGCTAGTCTTGGATATGATTTAAGGGAAAAGAGTTGGATGAAGAGCGCTCGATTGAGTAATTTAAGATTTACGGGTTATTTGAATGAGATATTCCGTTGGTCTACTGTAAAGCGAGAGCGGGGGATAGATTATCCGTTTGCGAGAACCGTGTCATTTAGTTTATCCGCTAACTTTCAATAAGAAATAAGATGAAAAATACAATATTTATATTATTTGTGTTGTCTTTACTGACATTCACAAGCTCATGTACGAAATGGCTTAATGTGCAGCCTGAAGATCGCTTCTCCGAAGAACAGGTATTTTCTTCTAGAGAAGGTTATGAAGAGGCCATAAATGGAATTTATTTGAATTTATCGTCCAATAGTTTGTATGGAGATAATCTAACATTGACCGTACCGGATATTTTTGCACAGTTATTCAAAACGAATGGAAGTCCAGTTAATAAGTGGTCAAAAATAGGAAGTTATGATTATACGGATAAAGACGTTGTTAAAAGATTTGATGCAATCTGGACTGAAGCCTATGTAGCAATTGCTAACATAAATAAGCTCTTAGAAAACATCGATAAGACCGGTGAGCAGGTGTTGGGTACTGACCGGATGAAGACTATGAAGGGCGAACTATTAGGATTAAGAGGGTTCTTGCATTTTGATTTATTTAGATTTTATGGGCCGATATATGATAGTAAGGACTCTACATTGAACTCTATTCCTTACTATTCTCAAGTCGGCGAAGAGATACAGCCCTTGTTACCTGCAAATAACTTATTAGATTCCGTACTTTCAGATATCAACAAAGCTCTTCCTCTTTTAGAAAATGATCCAGTCAAGGCTTTAGGTTATAGATTACAAAATAATCAACGCTTCAATTATTTTTCCGTATTGGCTACAAAGGCACGGATTCTTTTGCTGAGAAAGGATTTTGCCGGAGCTAATGAGGCTGCCAAAAAAATTGTAGCTGTGTCTGATCTCTTATTTCCTTGGATAGTGGGATCAAAAATTACAGCAGATTTGCAGAATCCCGATCGTATATTCCATACAGAGTTACTCTTTTCTGTTTATTCAAATGATTTATATAACAACTACGATAAGTACTTCCATTTTGAACTAGCTTACAATGTTTTGGCAGGAGGTTCTGATTTATTTCTGGAAAAAATATTTGAAACAAAAACCGCAGATTATCGTTATCAAACAACTTGGAAGCCCAGTCCTACTGTAGTACCCTATAGGACATTCTATAAGTACGCAGATATAGCCGAGAAACGACCTGGATTACAGATGCAACGCAATGTTATTCCTGTTATCAGATTGTCGGAGATGTACTATATTTTAGCAGAGACAGAGCCCGATCCCACTAAAGCGTTGGCTTATCTAAATAAAGTTTTAAATGCACGAGGCTTGGCATCTCTTACAGCAGGGCCAAACGTAGATCTTAAAACAGAAATACTGAAAGAGTACAGAAAGGAGTTTTTTGGTGAAGGTCAACTTTGGTATTACTATAAACGCCGTAAAATTACGAGTATATTATCTTCATTTCCGAATAATAATAACGGAACTATCCCTAGCTCTGCTTGGGTAGTACCCATTCCAGACGAAGAATTAGCAAACCGTTAGAAAAAAACTATGAAACAGTTTAAATACATATACATTGTTGTTCTCTTCTTATCACTCGTTGGCTGTAAAGAGAAAGCATTAGATTTTTATAACGAGTCTGAAAGTGGCTCGTCTATCTATTTTTCATTACCATATTCGACAGCAAGTGCAACCACTCCTACAGATAGCCTGCATGTGAGATTTGGTTTTTTGCCTCAAGATTTGATATCAACGGATGTGCCGATTCAGGTATCTATTACGGGGCCGATTTATGACGTAGATAGGGTTTTTAAAATATCAACCAATTCCAATGCTACACTTAAAGAAAATGAACACTATACCTTTACGGACGGTAGTCTAGTCGTTCCTGCCGGAAAAAATCATGGTTTTGTTAGATTGAATATCAAGAAAACAGAGGAAATGAAAAAAAGTAGGTTTGTTACTTCTTTCAGGTTGTTGCCTAATGAGAACTTCAATACAGATATCTATTACAGATATACCAATAATATGCAAAGAAGAGTTCCAATACTGGACTTCCGGCTTATAGTAGATAATATTTTTGAAGAACCTTATTTCTGGGCTACCAGAAGATCAACGGCTGAGGGCTATCTTGGTAAATTTTCTGTAGCAAAATTGAATCTTATCATTAAGCTTTTTAATGAAGATATGGAGCATTTTACCGATCCCCAATATACGGAAGCTAATTACTTTTCAATAGCTAGACTGACTTTTTGGGGTTCTTACATGAAGTATTGGTTGGGTAAGGAGGCTTCGGAAGATAGATTTTATTACGATGAAAACAAACAATTAATCACTGTTGGGCCTAACGCAAGTTAAAAATATTGATATCTAATGAAACAGACTATAAAATACATGTTTTTTCCGATTTTATTACTACTTAGTTATAGTTGTAAAAAAGATTTGGGAAGTTATAATTATCACAGTATTGACAGTGTTTTTATCCAAGGAATTGAAAAAACATATGTTATGAAAATTGGCGGTAATCCAGGAATTGTTCCTCAGTTGAGCCACTCGTCAGGAAGTTCGCTCTCTTCAAGTGATTATGATTTTGAATGGTTAGCCTATCGTCAAGGTTTAAACCAAGAACCATTACGAATTAGTACCAAAGAACATCTGAATGAAGTTATTTCTTTACCTATTGGCGATTATACGGTTTACTTTAAAGCAAAAGAAAAATCTACGAATCTATTATGGGAACAAAAATTTACGATAAGGGTTGGTTCTGGGTTTAATGGTGGATGGATGATATTATCTGATGATAATGGAAAATCAAAAATTGATCTCTTCGAGTGGAATCATACTTTAGCAAATTACTCAAAACATCATACCAACTTCCAGGATAGTATCAAGGATGTTAGTAAAAATACTATGTCTCTATTGGGTAAACCTAAGTTTATTACTACCTGGTCAAATCAAACACCAGCTACAGGGAATGGTGTTAAGTATTTTGTGTATGTCGGCACCGATAAAAATACAGAGAAAACAAATGTTACTGACGGATTTATCTGGTCTGATCAATACAGTTTTAAATATGAGACAGTTAACCCTACTGAATTTGAAACCATTGATGCCATTCGCCCCACAGCCAGTAGGGATGGTTATGTGGTAAAGGGGAATGACGTTTTTGTAAAGTATGCTGTTTTTCAGGTCAATGTAGGAACGCCGATAAACCGACTTGCAGATGGCACATATTTTAAAGTATCACCATTTATCGCACCAACAGCAGGACCTTCCTGTCTGATGTATGATATTACCAATAAGCGTTTCGTGAGGAATATGAGCTCAGCTGTAGCTGTTTCACAGACACCATTGACTTATGACCAAAATAATGCGGCATTCAATCCGAATAAAGTGGACATGGATATGGTTTGGATGAATCAAACGGTTGCATTTGGTGGACAGGCTTATGCGGTATTGACCAAGTCTGGGAAATATTTTCTAGCCCGAATGACAAATACCGCAAGTGCTTTTTCCGCCAATTTTTTAACAGATATTACATCACTGCCCGGTATAGCCCAAGCCCAGCACTTTGAGGTTGATCCTCGTTATGGTTATTTGCAATATGCTGTGGGTGGAAAAATATACCAGTATGATCCAAGTGAAAGTAGTGTAAAGCTTATGAAAGATTACGGCAATAAGGAAATAACTGTATTCAAATATTTGAGAAGTACATCAGTATCCTATAGTAGTGTTATTAATCCAAATAATGCTAACACCTATGGGAAAAGGTTTCTTCCAGACGTAGTCGGTTTAGTTGTCGCTTCATTAGATCCTGTTGCGCCACAGACTTCTGGTAAAGTTGAAGTGTTTGATACGCCACAGTTTAACGCGGACTACAAAACATTCCTATCCTTTAATGGATTCGGCAGAGTGGCTGATGTGACGGAAGCAGAATTTCCTCTAGGGTGGTAATATATTAAAATACGTTAATCTTAAAGCAATAGTGTTAGGAACATCTGTCCCTAACACTATTATTAGTAATGGTATATCAGTTATAGTTACTCTTTATCTCTTTCGTGAGGGAGAAAGAGGAATCTATTTGATTTATGCATTTTTTGAAAAGTAAAAATTTAAAGATGAATAGATTCTGGAGTTTAATTATTGCAGGTTTAATAATATTTCCTGCGCTTTCTTATGCACAGGGAGATAGCCTTCTTGTTAGCGGGATATTAAAACAAGGTTCCGCCGATCAGATTCAAAAAGTTTGGTTTTCATTTACGGACCATAATGGACAGGATTTTCGGGCATCCGCAAATGTAATGTCTGGGTCGTTTCAGCTTACTGTTCCTAAACAGGCTTTAGTTGTTGACGGAATGTTGAGATTTACAGGTTCAGATCCAATGAATGGGGCTATGTATAGGCCTTTAAATATTTTTATTCACAAAGATGATATCAAGATTACAGGGCAGCAAGATGAGTTAGAATTAGCTGAGGTATCTGGAGGAGGGGAAAATAATGATTACAATATCCTTCGGCAATCTACCGCAGACTTTTCGCGTAAGATTACAGCTTTATATGAGCCAATAAAAAAAGGAGAAATAAAGAGCGATACGGAAGAAGGGAAGATCTTAATGAAACAGCTTAGTGAGTTTCATAGACAAGAAGGAGCATTACAAAAGAAATTTGTTCTTTCCCATCCTCACTCCTATGTTAGCTTATTCTTATTGTATAGGCTTAAAAACCTTTACACGACGGATAATTATGCTAAAGCGTTTGCTGCGATAGATCATCGTTATCATAACACAAAAATGGGTAAAGAAATCCAAAGCAACATACAGCGGGAGATTGTTACCACCAAAGGCACAGCCGCCCAGACCTTTGCAAGGACGACCGCTACAGGAAAGCCGTTTAAATTAGATGATTTAAGAGGAAAAGTTTTTCTGATTGACTTTTGGGGAAGCTGGTGTGGTCCTTGTCGTGCCGGTATGCCGCATCTTTTAGAACTGCATGAGAAGTACAAAGACAAAGGCTTTGAAATCGTAGGCGTAGCGCAAGAGCGAGGCAAAACCCTGGATGAAGCAAGTGCAACCTGGAAGAAAGCGATAGATGAATTAGGGATACATTGGGTGAATGTTTTAAACAATGAGAATAAGGAGCAGTTTGACGTTGTTAAATCCTATGGTATCACAGGTTTTCCGACCAAGATATTGGTCGATGCCGAAGGCAAGGTCATTTTGAGAATCACAGCTTCAGCAACAGATGATATTGATGTCGCTCTTAAGCATATATACGGTTACTAAAACAGAGGATTCTATGCAGAGCAGAAAGAAAAGTAAGTTAATTATACTGGTATCAGCAGCGCTGTTGTTTGGTATTAGTACTGTACAGGCACAGTTAAAGGATCAGTCGTTATTTGAAATAGCGATGAATAAATCCTTGCAAAGCAAAGATACCTCAGGTCTCTCTAGATATCTGGCTGATGAGTTTGCAGTAGCGGGACATACGGCAGAAGGGGCTAAATTCCGATTGGATCAAGTGATCAAAAACTATGGTGCTACGTCAGTACAGGTTTTGGGCGAGGGAAAGACCGATAAAGGAATACTTTACAAGGTCGAATTTACCGAAAAGGATGGAAAGAAAGCGGTGTCTCAAGCGTTGGTAAATACGAAAGGACAACTATTGTACGTCACTCAGTTTGATCTGTTATATGGGTTGAAGCGCGAGATACAATCACGTCTGGTTGCACGGATCCCTTTCGAAAATCATAATGGCTCCATCGTTTTGAAAGTAAAGATCAATGGATTTGAAAGACCGTTAAATCTTTTGTTTGACACCGGAGCTGACGGTATGGCCTTGAGCCAAACGTTGGCCGATGAGATCGGATTAAAAGTAACCCGCGAAAATAATGCTTCTGTAGTCGGCGGAAACAAAACAATACAAGTTTCAGATAATAATACGGTATTGCTGGATACCCTTTCTCTTAAAGAAATGGGGATTGCGATTTTTCCGGAGATGGGCAGAGATAATGCCGAAGGCATTATTGGTAATGCACTCATCCGTCGCTACATTACCCACATCGATTACGATAACAATATGCTTTCCTTATACAGTTTTGGACCATATAGATATGAAGGTAAAGGACATACTGTGCAGGTCGGCATGCCATCTGGAATTATGATGCTACCTGGGGAGCTTGAGATAGTACAGGGAAAAAAATATGCAGGAAACTTTGTTTTTGATACAGGTGCATCTTATGACCTGATATGTTTTAGACCATTTGTTCGGCAGAATAAGCTATTGGTCTCCGGCTTTAAACCCGAAGTACAGGCAGCTACCGTAAGCATGGGAATCTCTTCTCCGACTTTCATGGGCAAGAGTTTCGGCTTCAACATTACGGGGTTAAACCCGATGTCGGGACTTCCTGTCACATTAATGGGCGGATCATCCAATAATGAAAACTGGAATCCGGGTGCTGATGGATCTATCGGCGTACGTTTACTAGGCCGATACAATATGACAATCAATCTGGCCGAAGGAGAAGTTTTTTTCAGCCCGAATAAACTGCATAGCATGCCACAGGACTTTGTGCTAAAAAACTATCAGTTGGGTTGGGACAATGACGGCAAATTAGTGGTATTGGGCACTGCGGGCTTCGGAGAGGCCAAGGTACAACTCGCTAAAGGAGCTGAGATTAAAAGCTTAGGGAATTATGCCGCCGATAAGCTGGGTAAAAAGCCGGAACTTATCACTGAAATACAGCAAAAGGCTATCGCTGGTGAAGAAATTGCGGTTGAAATCGAAGGTGGAAACATAACGAACTTATAAACTTATTTAGATAAATCCATAATGAAGAAGATATCAAGTCTCTTGCTTATGCTTTGCATAGGAATAGTAAGCGTTTACGCGCAGAAAGACCAATCTTTTAAAGGTTCTTTTGAAGATTGTAAAGCGCTGGCACAAAAGGAAAACAAGCTAATCCTGATCGATATGTATTTTGTCGGTTGTATGCCCTGTGCCGAGATGGACAAGCGCGTATTGCCCGATCCTTCCGTTCAGCAGGAGATCCAACAAAATTACATCTTGTACAAAACCGATGTCATGAAAGAATTGGATGGCAAAAAGTTGGCACGGAAATATGGAGCTTCTGGCTTTCCTACCTACGTCATTTTGAATAAAGAGGGGAAGGCTATTTTGACAGAATCTGGATTTTTTGGCGTAAACAGATTCGTTCCTTTATTACAAAAGGCTGTACAGTTGGAAGCAGCTAAAGACTATTTAGCGTTCGATACAAATTTGGATAGAGAATACCCAGCAGCTTATAGTGAGCGCTTTATCAAAACAGGCGTAAATCATCCTTTTTCAGAATTGGAGGGTTATTTAGATCAACAGAAAGATTTATTCAACGAGCAAGCCTTTTTAGCCAACTCGGTAACCAATTTTCCGAAGTATAATCTTTGGGCATACAATAATCTTCCGAAGCTAATCGAGCTATATGGCGGAAGTCTACTGATGAATAAAATAAATAATGTAGCTAAAGCGAAAAGTAAGCAATATGGAGCAGCACAACAATTAGATAGTCTGGAGGCTTTGATTTCTTACATTCGTCCGGTGTATAATGACAAGTTATGGCCAGTTTTCCTGCCTCATTTTGTGGCAGACTATTACAGTTCCTCCAAAGATGCCAAGACGTATTTAGCTTTAATAGATAAGCATACTCTTTATCCCAAGTGGGAAGAACGTAGCAATGCTTTAGGTCAAGTCATCATCGACCAAAAGAGTAACAAAGCTCTACTTAAAGCATTATTGGCGGAGTATGAGGATCAGAACAGCAAGGGGCCACTAGATTTTACAGATCAATATAAGCTCACGTTATTGTATACGTATTTGGGAGATTTTAAGAAAGCAGATAAGGCGGTTGAGCAATTTTTAACCGGTGATTTTACGAATCCCTATTATAAGATCAAAAAGGAGGAAGCCTTAGCTATGCAGGCTGCAATCAAGAGAAAAGACGCAGGTGGTTTTGAGGCGAAGGATTTGAAGCGAACTTTAGGTTTTTCAATGGACTAGTTGAATAGCAGCAATAAAAATTAATAATAAACACGAATTATAATGATTAAAAAGACAATTTTACTGTGCACAGCGGTGCTCGGTTTGCTCGTTGCACAGGCACAGCAGGCTAGTAATATCAATGGTTCTTTTGAGAGCACACCTTATAAAAAAGTTAGCTTGTTTAAGGTGTACAACGGAAGATTGATCGAGATAGCAACATCTACTCCTGATGGACAGGGGCGTTTTGCCTTTCGTTTTACGCCAGAGTACGAGGGCCTGTATTCTGTTGGTACAGGCAATGCATTGAATCAAACGGATTTAAACCGTTTTTACTTTAAAGGAGGAGAAGAGGTCAACTATAAAGTGAAAAAGGCAGGGTATGATCTCGTTGGCAAAAATAGCAAAGAGAACGAAGCGCTTTATGCTTGGGATAAGCAGGCACAAACTTTTAAAGAAAAAGGAACTACCCCAGGGGGAATGAGTACCTATGTAGATTTTTTTCCCGAAGTGGAGGCTTTCAAAAGTAAAATTCCTGCTATCGGTAAATCTGTGAAAACAGGCAATCCAAAGTTTGATTCACTTTTCCCGACATTGATTGACTATGATTTTGCATATTATGCCACGTCGTATTTAAACATGCCTCGTACGGCACATCCAAGCAAAGAAGAGATGAGTGAGTTTTACACCACATTTCAAGCAGATCGTTATCTTACAAAGCAATTATTAGATATGCCTTACGGAGATCGTTTTTTAACGGGCTTAGTATACAGAAAGGTCGATCTATCCAGCAGGCCTACTTTCGAGCAGCAGGTAGCAGCTATTCCGGAAGATGTACTGAAAGGACAATTTGTGGTGGGGAGGTTAGAGAGTTCGCGCTCGTACAATGATTTTCAGGAAATGAATTCCGCATTTAACAAATATTTTACGTTAGAAGAGCAAAAGCAACGTGCAGCTGCCGTGGAAGCCAAGCTCGTAGAGACAAAAACAGGCGTTCCCGCTTTTAAGTTTGCCTATCCAGATATTACCGGAAAGAAAGTGGCTTTGGACGATTTAAAAGGAAAGTTGGTATTGGTTGATCTATGGGCGACCTGGTGCGGACCATGCCGTGCAGAAGAACCACACTGGGAAAGGTTAAATGAGGAGTATAAAGATAAACCTGTTGCATTTGTCGGCGTATCTGTAGATCAAGATAAGCCCAAGTGGGAAGAATATGTGAAGACAAAACATATGAAAGGTCTTCAGATCCATGCAGGCACAAATAATGAACTATCCAATGCCTATAAAGTCACAGGTATCCCACGGTATATTTTAATAGATAAAGCAGGAAATCTGATCACAGCAGATAGCCCACGTCCATCTGATCCAAAGCTGAAATCGTTATTGGACGAGTGGTTGAAAAAATAAAGACTATAAATCTGAACTCGATTGTTATTTTGCTGAATATCATTATTTATTGATGGGTTTTATCGCTATGTTGGAGCTGGCTATCTATTTCGCTACGCTTCAATCGGGGCGAAGAGATAGTTCCAAATCCGTCATTTTTTTGTGTATAGAGAGGCTGTCGAAAGACAGCCTCTCTTTTTTCTAAATCATGTATCAGTATGATTACAGTGTTTTTGGTAGAAAAAAAATTAAAAAGTACTACCTTTATTCATCTGTAACGATGGCAAAGAAGATTTACATACTATTATTTGTTGTTATAGCCCTTCTCATGGGGCCTCAATCGGCTATGGCAATACGTGTCGAAGCTGCTAAAGTATGTTGTAAAAAAGTGTCATCTGAAAAGTCTTGCTGTAAAGAGAAAAAAAAGGAAGCTACCAAAACACATAAATGTAAGGCCGGCTGTAAAAGTTGTTCCTGTGTATCTTATTCGTTAGACGTGAAGACACCATTGGCCGCCAGCGTGGCTGATAATGGTACTTTTTTAAATTTTTCGGAAAAAAAGCAAAAATATTTTTACCTAGAAATATTTCACTCCAATGATGCGCGAGCTATTTGGCTTCCGCCTAAAATAAGCTAAAAATTCCTTCCTGACAGCCCATGGTCTGTCTTTTTCAAAATACCTTTTTCAGGTAAACATTCATTGTATAAGATACTTGTTGTAAAGAATCCAGGTTGTAAATAAACTGAATTCTCATACTGATGGTGTATAATAGCAATATTATATGTCCGAGCTCGTATCAACAGTGCGAATAAAATACAAATTATGCTCATATGAAAGCAATACATATACTCGGAGTGGTAATGATCCTTTTACTGGCTGTTACCGGCTCTTATGCGCAGCTAAAGATTGGAGATACGCTTCCTGATATTACATTACAAAATGACAAAAATAGCAGTGTAGAACTCCATTCCTTTAAAGGAAAGACCATTTTGGTCGACTTTTGGGCATCTTGGTGCTTGCCCTGCCGCAAAGCTAATAAGCATCTTGTAAAACTGTACGATAAGTACAAAGACAAAAACTTTGAAATTGTAGGGATTTCTATCGATACCGACAGCGCAAAATGGCTCAAAGCTATCCAGCAAGACCGATTAAAACATCAACAATTGATCGATCCCAAAGGATTTGATGCCCCATCAGCCCTACTTTTTGGTGTCGATGCTTTACCGGCGGCTTATTTGTTTGACAGCTTCGGCAAGCTTATCGCAATCAATCCCACAGAAGAACAAATTATTTCACAAATAAAAAAATAACATAACGATGGAAACGATCACAATAAAATCATTTATAGCAGCTTTTGCATTAATATTCACTAGTGTTGCAGGTTATTCACAGATTTCAAAAGTAGACATCATGGCTACAGGACTTACCTGTTCGATGTGCTCCAATGCGATCAATAAACAATTAAAATCCCTGTCACAGATATCCGATGTGGCTACAGATCTGAATACCAATACTTTTACGATTTCTTTCAATGCTAATCAAGCCGTAAGTCCCAAGGTGTTAAAGGATGCTGTTGAAAAAGCCGGCTTCTTTGTTGGCTCCATGGTTTTGACACTATCGCCAGAGGCTACTGCTGCGCAGCAAGTTACTGTAGGAGACGACTCTTTGGTGTTTATTGAAGACAAGAAAGCTGGCTCAAACCAGTACAGAGTCGTAGATAAAGGTTTCGTAAAACAGAAGGAATATAAGAAGCTATCAAAAACCTATGCAAAGCATGGTAGCTATTCATCAGAAAACGATAAGGTATACCATATAGTAGCATTATAGTATGAGGTATATAATCCTAATTTTTTTCGTATGCAGCTCTATAGGTGCATACGCACAGGAATTATTTGTAGTCACAGAACCTGCCAGCAATGTGCCGGCAGGCTCTCTTAGTGTGCGTGTAGGACAGTCTTTGATGAAGAGTGACCTTGATAACGATTATATGTATGCCCTTTCTCCGGAAGTAACCTGGGGTATCAATAAGAATCTCATGGTTCGGGCTTCTAGCTACTTTGATAATTCCGGAAGTCGACTTGATTTAGCCGGAGCCAGTGCTTATGCCAAGTACCGGTTTTATTCTGTAGATGATTTACAGAGTCATTTCAGGATGGCGGCTTTTGGAAGGTATAGTTGGAATAAAACACCGATTAGACAGGAGGCGATTGATCTTATGGGAAAGAATTCTGGTTTCGAAGTTGGATTGGTTGCTACCCAACTGATCAAAAAAGTCGCCCTCAGTACCAATGTAAGCTACGCGCGGGCCTTAGACAATGATGGCAACAATTTCCCGGAGCTACAGGGCCAAGATGCGGTAAACTACACTTTTTCCGTCGGAAGGTTGATGTATCCCAACCGCTATACGAGCTACAAACAGACCAATATCAATGCCATGCTCGAACTGGTAGGGCAGACGATTACCAAAAATGGAAGGTCGTACATGGACGTTGTACCAGCGGTACAGTTTATCATCAATAGCCAGGCACGTATTGATCTTGCTTATCAAAAGCAATTATATGGTTCGGTACATCGTCCGGTAAAAGATGGGGTATTTCTAAAGCTGGAGTATACTTTCTTCAACGTCACGAAATAAGAACGCTTTTGAAGAAGGTTATTACAGATAGTATGCGGGGTTAAACTGGTGTTATACCCATATGCTTAGGCCGGTTTATTAAACCGGCCTAAGCTGTTTTTGGTGCTTATGTATTCGACTGGTTAATAGTTGTCCTTGCCTGGGGTATTTGATTTTGGCAGGAATATTGTTCGTTCCATGCTTAAGAAATTCAATAGAGTATTAACCTCAAAAAAAGTAGTAATGAACAAGAATCTATTATCATTAGCTTTAGTCGCATCATTGTTTTTTACAGCATGTAATTCCCGTACAGGTAGCAATCAAGGGGAGCCTGCAGTTAACACGGATTCCATAGAGACGACAAAAACAGTAGAGCAACCTAAACTAACCCATGAGGCATTAGAAGGAAGCTGGGTCTTAAGTGCTATGACGACACCTTCTGCTGGAGGCAAGACCGTAGCTGAGCTGTTTAAGGACAAAGCGCCTACTTTAACGTTCAATACCAAAGAAAAGAAAGTAGAAGGCAATAATGGCTGTAATGGCATTGGAGGGACTTACGAGAGTAACGAAGGAAGCTCCATCAAGATCGGAGATAAATTGGTAGGTACGATGATGCACTGTGAAGGAGTTGCTTATAATGAATTCATGCAAGCCTTAGAAACAGTCTCCAAATTTGATATTCAAAACAATGAGCTTTTCTTTATTTCAGGAGATATTATCGTACTGAAATTTAGCAAAAAATAGCAACAACCATAAGGCAATAGACGCCGATGTGGTATTTATAAAGTAGAAGCGCGTTCGATAATCCTATCGAACGCGCTTCTTAAGTATAGCCAGCAACAAAAGCTAAAGAGGTAGCGATCGTGCCACTTTTCCCTTCATGGACCGCACTTCACTTCTATTTTTTACATCCAATTTAACATATAGCCGGCTCACATGAAATTTTACCGTATTGATGGATATATAGAGCTGATCGGCTATATCCTGGTTTGAATCCCCATTCCAGATACAGGCCAGTACTTCCGTTTCCCTTTCAGTCAGCTCATACTGATCGGCGATGTCATCGGTAAAGCTCCTGATAAGGATTGAAGATGTATTCACATTATTTGGCGGTGGTTCACTTGCTTCAAAATCTTGTTTTGAGGATATTGCGTGCTCTTCGAGGAGAGTCAGGTGTTTTCTTAGATCAGCTCGGTATTGTTCATTTTCTTTCTGCAAGGCACGTACTTTAAATATCAAGGCAAAACTAACACCAATAATTTCGAGAATACTCGTCAAGCGAAATACGTTCATATCAAAAAATGAAAGAAAGGGAGAGTCAAGGTATTTCTGAAGCGTATATGCCACACCAACAAGCAGCATCAACCCATAAAATAAAATCAGAAATCGGGCATAGACATCTTTTTTAAACATCCGTACAGCGTGGTATACACAAATACTAGGAAATAGGTAAAAGAATACACTGGCCAGATTGCGAAAAACCTGAATTTCTGTTAGTGTAAATAAAGCTACACAGGCAATCGTAAATCCAATCAGCCACAGCGCCATTTTTTTAAAATAAGGAATCTGTTGTTTCAGGCCTAAGAAATAATAGGTGAATATACCCGATAAGATAGCGCAGGCAGCAATGTTCCAAACTAAAAAGTGGGGGAAGTCCCAGCGCCCATCCGAGAAGTAGTAGTACATCCCATCCTGATAAAAAAAAATGGAAAGCAGACTGAGTTGGAATAAGGCATAGATTACAAAGCGCCGATCATAGAACACAAAATAAAGGACGATATTGAATATGATCACCATGAGAGAAAGCCCGTAATATAGCCCGTTTTGTATCAGGCTGGTTGATTCCATGTGGGAGAATTGTCCGGTCTCGTTCACGATAATATCCAATCTGCTGACCGGATGTTTCTTTATGTTTAGGTAGTACAGTGTGCTGTCAGTTCTGAAATAATAGGTGAGATACCGATTTTTGATCACTCTATTATTGAGATTCGTATTCTTCTGGATAGGGGTTAGCAATCCATTTTTGTAGGCATACATCTCAAAATCCGGAATATGGATAGTCGGAATTTGTAGGACTGCAAAGGTACGGATCAGCTCCTTCGGAAGCTCTCCTTTTATCCAAGAGTCGCCCGTCT
The DNA here is from genome assembly GCF_900168125.1 of Sphingobacterium nematocida. Taxonomy (GTDB): domain Bacteria; phylum Bacteroidota; class Bacteroidia; order Sphingobacteriales; family Sphingobacteriaceae; genus Sphingobacterium; species Sphingobacterium nematocida. The sequence continues at coordinate 57,064 of NZ_FUZF01000007.1, read as the reverse complement.
CATCCTTAGCGACAGACAAGAGGGGATGGTTATTTAAAGCCTCAAATTTTAATTTCGAAAGATCAGGTACGGTTGCCGATGCAGCGTGATAAGAAAATAAAACTAGAAAAATAAAGAATGAAAAGGCAAAGTACCTGCCCAAATAGCATGTAGAGGAGCATCTTTTTTGGTTTATTAACCAATTGGCCATAGCTAGATCGTATTGAGGTAGTTATCGAAATAATTGCAGTTCAAAATTAATCTATTTTGTCGAAAAATATGATAAACTATCCGAAAAGTATAGGTGTTTTTTTTCAAACTACCCTTAGGTTTGTCTCCAGATGTCCGAAAAGGCGACTAACTTATGAAATGCAAACCGGTTGGCTTATATAGCAGGCAAACCAAGATATAATCTGAAAATGAAGATATACCCATCAAAGAGGATAATGCGTTTATGCGCACCTTTATTTCTACTGTTTTTTAGTTTCGCCGCGATGGCGCAGCGTCCATTTATTACCAAATGGAAAACCAATAGCTCGGGAGAGAAAATTACAATTCCGATAAATTCAGGTTTAACAGGTTATAATTATAGCGTAAACTGGGGAGATGGGACTTCTTCTGCAGGACAGACTGCTTCTGCTGAACATACTTATACAAATGCGGGGACCTATACGGTGTCCATTAGCGGAAACTTTCCAGCTATCCAACTCCAAAGTGAGGGAAGTGTGGTAAAGGATAAACTGGTGAGTATTGAGCAATGGGGGGATATCCAGTGGAAGTCTATGGAGGCGGCTTTTTCGGGGGCACGCAATATGGTGCTGAATGCAACAGATAAGCCAAACTTAAGCACGGTTTCTTCGCTCGAAAGAATGTTTTTTGGCGCTAAAGCATTTAATAGCGACCTCAGTTCCTGGGATGTTTCGGGTATCACCAACATGAGCCATATGTTTTACGACGCTTTCGGTTTCAATGGTAATATTGACAATTGGAACGTGTCCAATGTAACCAATATGCAGGGGATGTTCTGGAATGCGTCAGCCTTCAACCGGAATATTGGTGGATGGAATGTGGCCAAGGTACAAGATATGTCCTTTATGTTCTATCAAGCGATCGTCTTTAATCAGGATCTGAGCAGTTGGAATGTATCTCAAGTGACCACGATGAACAGCATGTTTTTCATTGCCCTTGCTTTTGACCAATCGTTAGGTACATGGAATGTTTCGAGTGTGACCGATATGGAAGGGATGTTACCTTCGACGGGTCTCTCTTCAGCGAACTACGGCGCGACATTGATTGGTTGGGCATCACAGCCAGTGCGGACAAATGTGAAGCTAACCGCGACGGGACAAACGTATTGTGCCGGTTCAGCAGCAGCTACAGCACGGCAACAATTGGTTGATAAGGGATGGGTCATAAACGATGCTGGGGCCGTCGCTTGTAATGGTGGAGGGGGGATTACTCCCGGCGATCCGGGCAATTTCATCACGACCTGGAGAACAGATAATCCGGGCGTTTCCAATATTAATCAAATTTTGATTCCTGCAAGTGGGAACAGCTTTAACGTGTATTGGCAGGATGTGTCTAACGCCTCTGTAAATGGTACAATCACTGGGGTATCGGGAAATGTAACCATTACCTTTCCAAGTGTAGGTACCTATAAAGTAGAAATCTCAGGTGACTTTCGGCAAATCCAATTCGATATTGGCGACACTGATGCTCGCAAGCTAGTTGCGTTGAATCAATGGGGCGCTATTCAATGGACGAGTATGAATAATGCGTTTAATAATGCTTCAGAGATGCAGTATTTGGCGACCGACAATCCAAACCTCACTAATGTGACTGATATGGCCTATATGTTCGGCGGCGCAACGATTTTCAATGGAGTAATCAATAGTTGGGATGTATCCAACGTGACGAATATGAAGAGCATGTTCAACGGAGCAGCATCTTTCAATCAGGATCTATCCGGCTGGGATGTATCCAATGTGACTGATATGAGCTTGATGTTTAATTCTGCAAAAGCATTTAATCAAAATATTGGGAATTGGAATGTCTCAAGCGTGACCAATATGGATGGTATGTTTCTTTTTGCAACAGTATTTAATCGGAATATCAGCGCTTGGGATGTTTCGAATGTTAGGACTATGGATCACATGTTTCAACGAGCTATCTCATTTAATCAACCTATCGGTGCTTGGGACGTGTCTAATGTAACTTCAATGCAGTGGATGTTTGAAGATGCGACCTCATTCAATCAAGATATTACAGCTTGGAACGTCTCAAATGTTAACGGCATGAGAGCAATGTTTTATAAGGCAACCTCGTTCAATCAAGATATTAGCGATTGGAATGTGTCCAATGTGACCATGATGTGGAATATGTTCAATACGGCTTCTTCGTTTAATCAAGATTTGGGGAGCTGGGATATTTCTAAAGTGACGGATATGCGAGATTTCTTAAGCAATTCCGGACTTTCTACAACCAATTACGATGCAACACTAATTGGCTGGGCCAACCAAACCAATGTGCCGCAAAATATATCATTGGGCGCAGTAGGATTAAAATATTGCCAGGGTAAAACAGCTCGACAATCGCTTATAAATACCAAGCTTTGGACTATCACCGATGCGGGAGAAGGATGTGTGGTGTTGAATAACCCACCTGTCGCGAATGATGATCAGGTGAGCGTAACGGAAGATATGCCCGCCACAGGGAACGTACTGACTAACGACTCGGATCCAGAAGGAAACGCATTGACAGCATCTTTAGTGATAGCTCCGGTCAATGGGACGGTGGTCTTGAATGCCGATGGTAGCTTTGCTTATACGCCAAACAGCAATTATAGTGGATTGGACAGTTTAAGGTATCAGGTATGTGATAATGGTACACCTTCGCTTTGCGATACGGCATGGGTACATTTTACTGTGGCAGCGGTCAATGATGCTCCGACCTTAGCTGGACTGCCTGCTGTGGTTACCGTCAGAGAAGATGCTACCGAGGATCCATTTGACATCTCCTCTGCCAATATTCAGGATACTGATGCCGGATCTGGAGAACTGACGTTGACCTTAGAGGCCACCGGTGGAATATTCGATATTGCTACGGGGACAGGTATTACTGTAACAGGTCATTTAACACCTCGGCTAACTCTCAAAGGTAATCTGACAAACCTAAATCATTATATACATAGCCCTAGTAACATCTATTTCCGACCTAATCCCAATCTCAGCGGTAATAACGTAGCCTCTGTGAAGGTTTTTATTAATGATAACGGCAACACTGGAGCTGGCGGTGGGACGGATATCTTCATTGCAACAGTGAAAATTAACATTACACCTGTAAACGATGCCCCAGTTGCGGTTGATGATGAGGTGAATGTAACTGAAAATACCCCAGCGACAGGTAATGTCTTAACAAATGACTCGGATATTGACGGCAATGCGTTGACGGCATCTTTAATCGCAGCACCGATCAACGGGACAGTGGTTTTGAATGCCAATGGTAGCTTTACCTATACGCCCAATAATAACTATAGTGGCATGGATAGTTTGTTCTATCAGGTCTGTGATAATGGTGTACCTTCGCTATGTGATACGGCCAAAGTACGTTTTACGGTCTTAGCCGTAAATAAGGCTCCTATAGACATTCAACTTAGCAACAGTACGGTTGCACAGAGCGTCGGAATAAATGGGGTCGTAGGTACGCTCAGTACGGTGGATCCCGATATTCAAGATACCCATACGTATACTTTAGTGGCAATCGGAGTTGATAATGCAAAGTTTAATATATTCAACAATAATGGTAGTTGGGTATTAAGGGCGAATAATTCGGGAATTATGTCTCCGCAGGCTTATACTATCCGGATTCGCACGACGGATAACAATAACAAGTTTTTCGAAAAAGATTTTACGATTACTGTCGTAGATGATATTGCTCCTGTTGTTACCTCTGTAGCAGTGCCTGCTAATGGCTACTATCGGGAAGGGGATCCATTGGAATTCGCTGTGAATTTCAGTGAAGGCGTAATGGTGGGTGGAACGCCGTATATCCCCATAACGATCGGTTCGACAGTCAGGATGGCGCAGTATAGCACAGGGTTGGGTACGAATCAACTTGTTTTTAGCTATACCGTTCAAGCTGGAGAAGTAGATATGGATGGTGTTGCACTAGGCTCCGCTATCAATCTAAATGGCGGTACTATCCGAGATGCTGCTCAGAATAATGCGGTACTTGCGTTACAATCGATAGCACCGACCAATAATGTATTGGTCAATGCGGTTCGTCCAACAGTAACCCTATCGACCGCGATGACTTTGGTTAATGCACCATTCTCGGTAACAGCAACCTTTAGTGAGGCGGTGACTGGATTTTCCCTTACTGACATTACTGCAAGTAATGCTACAATCAGTAATCTGCAAACAGCGAATAATATCACTTATTCGTTCTTAGTGACGCCAACAGCTGGCGGTCTCGTGCAGCTTTCATTACCGGAGAATATTGCGGTGAATATAGCTGCCAACGGAAATACAGCTTCCAATGTCTTGAATGTACAATATAATAAAATGATCACCGGTATTTCCTTAGAAGATGCGACATTTGTTTATAACGGCACAGCGCGGTCACTTGCTGTCACAGGAACACTGTCAACGGGTACTACAGTCAGTTATCAGAACAATGGCCGTACAGATGTGGGTACACAGGAAGTTACGGCTACGGTGAGCGGTGCAAACTACCAAGACCTGGTGCTCAAAGCCAATCTAACGATCAGCAAAGCGGAGATCAGTGGCGTTTCGCTAGCCAATGGTACATATGTTTATAGTGGAACAGCACGTTCATTGGTCATTACGGGTACGCTACCGTCGGGAACTACCGTCAGCTATCAGAACAATAGCCGTACAGATGTGGGTACACAGGAAGTTACGGCTACGGTGAGCGGTGCAAACTACCAAGACTTGGTACTCAAAGCCAACCTAACGATTAGCAAAGCGGAGGTCAGTGGCGTTTTGCTGACTAATGGTACATATGTCTATAACGGTACAGCGCGGTCACTTGCTATCACAGGTACACTGCCAACAGGTACTACAGTCAGTTATCAAAATAATAGCCGTACGGATGTCGGTACGCAGGAAGTTACGGCTACAGTGAACGGAGCAAACTACCAAGACCTCGTACTTAAAGCCAACCTAACGATCAGCAAAGCGGAGATTCAGAATATTACGTTAGCCGATGGTAGTTTTGTCTATGACGGTACTGCTAAATCTTTATTGATAACAGGTACATTGCCACAAGGCGCATCCGTGAGTTATACGAATAATGGAAAGACCGATGCGGGTATATACACCGTTACCGCAAATATAAATGGGGGTACCAACTATAACAATACAGCCCTTTCGGCAAAATTGACCATCCAGAAAGCCAACTTAAACCATTTGACGCTGCGCGATGCCCAATACGTTTATGATGGTAGTCCCAAATCATTACAGGTGGCAGGAGCTATTCCGAACGGACTAACGGTTATCTATGGAAATAATGCAAAAACGAATGCGGGCATTTATGAAGTAACGGCAATTATAGAGCCTTCGATCAATTATGAAGGGATTTCACTTGCGGCGCGATTAGAAATTAAGAAAGCTGCGCAGACCATTACATTCAACGCACCAGGGGTACTAGGCCGTGATGCAGGAGAGGTTCCTTTGGACGTCGCCGCAAGTAGTGGGTTGCCGATACGTCTTACTGTAGATGAACCTCTGATTGCTACCGTATCCGGAGTTAATCTGCAGGTACATCGATTGGGTACCGTGACCGTCACCGCTATGCAGGAAGGAGATGCAAACCATGAACCGGCTGAAACCGTTTCCCTGAAAATCCGTATAGCTGCTGCAGCCGATGCCAAGCTACCCGTACGGGTACATAAGGCTGTATCTCCCAACGGAGACGGTATCAACGAATTCTTGATGATCGAGGGAATAGGAGATTTCTCCGAAAACAAGGTAACGATCTTTGATAAGTCAGGCCGTGTGCTCCAAGAGATCGAAGGATATGATAATAGAGACCGGGTGTTTACAGGAGAGTATCACCGCGATGGAACCTACTATTATTATATCGACGTGAATGATGGCGGGCAGTGGAAGAGAGAAAAAGGATTTTTTGTTGTCAAGCGCACCGTGAACTAAAAATAGAATATAAATGAGAAAACTACCTATAATTATAGCGATAAGCATACTATTCCTCATGCCGTTTTATAGTATTGCACAGCACGGAGTGAGCTACAATCAATTTGGACAATTACGCAATACCTTTAACAATTCATTGAGCAGGATGGACGAACAGGGGAGTTTCTCCATCCTGGGCCGTACCCAATGGGTTGGCGTAGATGGAGCTCCCAAATCTATCTGGGCCAATGGCAGCGTGGGCCTGCAGCGGATAGGCGCATCTGTGGGTATGGATTTTAAGCATGCTGCACTTGGTGTAGTCAAAGAGAGTGAGATCAGTGCTTACTTTGCCAAGTCAATACCACTTTCCGAGACCGAATACCTCAGTCTTTCGATGGGAGGCGGTCTATTGCATTTTCAGGGAAATTATAACCAGGTGGATCCCGAAGATCCAGCTTTTCGTGAGGATATTACCGAGACAGCAGGAATCTTGAGCATCAGTACATCCTATTATCGCAAAGACCGCTATTACGTAGGTATATCCATGCCCCGTTTTTCATTGAATAGGAAGGAAGAAACAGATTACGAATTCCGCAACGTCTATTACATTACCGCCGGTGCGCTTATTCCGCTCGATAATGCTTTCCATTTACGACCCTCTTTACTGGTCAGCCATATGGACAATCAGGATCCACGATACGATTTAAGTGTACTGGTTTTTATGGCAAAAAAGCTAGGCTTGGGTATGGGGGTACAAAATCAAGGAGACCTTTCCGCATTGATGCAGGTTAATTTCGGGAATTTTGGAATCGGGTATAGCTACCAGTTTAGTCCAAAAAGCCAAACCTTGAATCAACGTATATCGAATAATACCCATGAGGTCGGATTTCGCTACAGAATCGGAGGTATAGGCTTGCTGTAGTGTTTCGGTAGGTTATATTTAAGCCATCTGTTTGCCAGATGGCTTTTTTTGTGCACACTCTATTTTCTATCGATTAAAAAAAAAATGTAAAGTTTGTTTTACATTATGTATGGAGTTTCTTACATTTGATTCGTTAATTATAAAACAATCATAAACTAAATTATTTTCTTATGAAAAGAGTCCCTTTATTGTCCCACTATTTCCGATGGATCGGTTTGGCTTTAATCTTTTGTTTTATTGTTCTTTCTTTAATCAACTTATTAGTTGAGAAACAGTGGATAGTTATTTCTGTCAACTCGTTTGGTGGGACGTCATCCGTTTTAGATTATTCGTTCCCGATGTTTGCGTTGGTATCGCAGGCTGGATATTTTAAGATAATTGAAACAGATATGAACCTTACGCTCAATTTGCTCTCTATTCAGGTGGGATTGACTTTCATTGCTTTTTCAAGAAATAAAATAGAGGATGAGATGATCAATTCCATACGTTTGTACTCTTGGTCCTGGGCTGTAATTAGTTCCGTTGTTTTCATGATCTTGGCCACACTTTTTGTTTATGATGGATATTATTTAGTAATTAGTTTTCATTACCTCACTATTTTATTGTTGATTTACAACCTTATCTTTCATACGAGTATTTATAAGTTGAATAGGAGGGCATCACGTGAAGAATAATATAAAGATTAACAGATTGATTAAAGGGTATTCGCAAGATCAGTTGGCCCAGTTGGTGGATGTTAGCCGCCAGACCATTAATGCATTGGAAGCGGGTAAATATGTGCCATCCACAGTCTTGTCCTTAAAGATCAGCCGGGTCCTGGAAAAGAATATTGAAGAGCTATTTGAATTAGAAGATACGGATTAAAAGGTGAAGGATAATTTTGGCGTTGATAAAAATGTAGTTTGTCCGCTTAGGAGGATACGTTTTTTAGTACAATTAGGTTGATTATGATTAATTTTGATTCTACTAAAACGATTAATTATGAATTTGTACCAACGATGGCTTTTTGTAGTTCTTACGGTGGCTTTTTTGCCAACTCAGGTATTAAGCCAACATAATTTTGCGATTATTCCAAAGCCCAGTTCCTTAGATTTGAAATCGGGAAGTTATTATTTTTCTGCTATAGAAGAAGTTAGAGTTAGTCCTGAGTTTAAAGACGCAGCTTCTTTACTAACCGAGCACCCCGCTATCAAAGAGCTTTCAATAAAGCTTTTGCCACGTAAATCTGCATCTGGTGGAATAGTTATTACCAAAGCTACTTCCAAGGATAATCTTGCTAAAGATGCTTACTCTCTATCCATTCGTCCTTCAGGTATTACAGTAAAAGCCTGGAGTCGGGAACATATTATTTCGGCTATATACACGTTGGTACAGCTTGGTTATTTGCAGCATGACGCAAGTCAGATCGGCTCTATTGATATTATTGATCAGCCTCGTTTTTCATACCGAGGTTTGCATTTAGATGTTTCGCGACATTTTATGCCAGTCAGCTTTATCAAGAAATATATTGATTTGATGGCATTATATAAGTTCAATAATCTACATTGGCATATCACAGACGGAGCAGGTTGGCGTCTCGAAATCAAAAAATACCCTGAGTTGACAGAAAAAGCAGCATGGCGCACCCATAGCAATTGGAAAGATTGGTGGAATAATGGTCGTCAGTATGTTGATCGGGGTATGCCCAATGCGAGCGGTGGCTTCTACACACAAAATGAAGCTCGTGAGCTTGTGGCATATGCTGCAAAGAGAGGTATTAATATCATTCCTGAAATTGAAATGCCTGCACATTCCGAAGAGGTGTTGGCGGTTTATCCACATCTTTCTTGTTCGGGCAAACCCTATACGCAGGCTGAGTTTTGTATAGGTAATCCGGAGACTTTTGTGTTTTTAAAGAATGTACTCGATGAAGTACTACAAATATTCCCTTCAGAATATATACATATTGGTGGAGACGAAGCCGATAAGAAGCACTGGAAAGCTTGTCCTAAAGATCAGGCTTTGATGCAGCGAGAGGGGCTCAAATCTGTGGATGAGCTGCAGAGTTATGCAATTAAACAGATGGATCTTTTTCTACAATCAAAAGGACGCAAATTAATCGGCTGGGACGAAATTCTTGATGGCGGGCTTACCGCCGGGGCTACGGTGATGAGCTGGCGAGGCGAAGAAGGGGGGATAGAAGCTGCAAATGCAGGTCACGATGTGATTATGACCCCGGGGTCACATTTGTATTTTGATTCCTATCAGACAGATCCCCGCACACAGCCTGAGGCTATCGGAGGGTATCTGCCTTTAGAAAAGGTATACAGCTATAACCCAGTCCCAGAGGCGATATCTTCGGATAAGAAGCATCATATCATTGGGGCGCAGGCCAATATTTGGGCCGAATATGTACCCACCACAGAGCACGTGGAGTATATGGTTTTCCCGAGAGCGCTTGCATTATCAGAAGTCAATTGGACAGCTACAAAAGATAAGGATTGGACAGATTTTCATGCTCGCATGCAGAAGCATTACAAAGTGCTTCAAGATTTGCATGTCAACTATTACCGTCCTTCTTATAATGTAACATATACCAATATCTATGATTCCGTAAGAAGGGAAAATACGATTAACTTAGCTACCGAGCAGGTCGATCCGCACAATATCCGTTTTACAGTAGATGGTACTAGCCCACAATTCAATTCGCCTCGCTATTCAGGACCTTTTGTCTTAAACAAGAGCGCCCGTATATCGGCACAGTATTTTCTGGACTCTATCGCTATTGGACCAGTGTTGATTGTGGATACCGATATCCATAAAGCGATAGGCAAGCCTGTCACTTATAATAGTAAGTGGGATGGTTATGCTGCTCAAAAGGAGCGTAGTATGACCAACGGCATACAAGGAGGTCTTACCTATCATGACGGGCAATGGCAAGGATTTACGCGGCCCATAGATTTGGTTGTTGATTTGCAGGAAATACAAGATGTAAATCGTGTTGCGATGAATTTTATGCAGATGATAGGTCCAGGCGTCTATATGCCAGGTGAACTTGAGGTGCTTTTATCAGAAGATGGAAAGAAATTCAGGTCAGTGGGCAAGGTTTTAAATGATATATCTGATCAAGAGTCCAAGCTTACATTCAAGCGTTTTGAGTTAAAGCTAAATAGTCAGCAACGGGCGCGATATATACAAGTTAAAGCTTCTAATCCAAAGCGAGGTTATCTATTTACAGACGAGATCATTGTATATTAAAATTTATTTTTATCAAGGAGGAGGGATAATATCAGGTAAATACTGATATTATTCTCCCTGATAAAGGCAAGACCTTTGGTGATATAGTTTTCTACTGTTCGCTTAGAGATCTGGAGCTCTTCCGCGATCTGCTCATTACTTTTATGCTCAAAGCGACTCATGATAAATACTTTCCTGCACTGTGGAGGCATTTGATCGACCAGTCGTTCAATCTGTTCCATTATTTCTTTGGCTTCCACATATTTGTGTGGGGTTATTAAGTTGATGTCGTGCAGAAAACTGCTTAGGTGCAGTATGTATTTATTCCTAACACGTTCCGATCTGAAATAATTTAAAACCTGATACTTGGTGAGGTGAAATAGGAAGCCGTAGATGGAAGTATCTACCTGATCTATTTTTTTCCAAAAGTCTACAAAAACATCCTGTAGAATATCTTCACTATGTTTCTTATCGCCAATTTTGGAATATATATAGTAAAGTAGTTTTTCAGCATATTCATCATAAGCTCTTTCAAACCCTCTGGTAGGATTGCTTCGCAGTGCAGACAGCAAATCCCTTTCTTTTTTTGCTTCCCAGTTGTTGCTCGCTTTCACTTAAAAAAAATGTTATTTACTGTGTGTGTACTTGTTTAGATAAGTTACTATATGACAAAGTTACTGATAACAACCACATTTAAAAATGCAAAAGGACTATTTTGACGAATTAATTCGTCGTTATAAAGAAAATAAACTTACTCAAGGAGAACGGCAGGTCCTTGACGAATGGTTGGATAGTATTCAGTATCCCTATTCCGAATCTACCTGGACTTCTGCTGAAAAATCGAAACTTAAAAAGGGAATACTGTCGGATATTAAGGTCAAAACTGTAACTCCTTTATGGAATAGAGTAGCTGTCGCAGCTTCCCTAATAGCGTTACTTGGTATGGGCTATTTATTTTATAATAATCATCAGTCTAGCCCAAATGAGCCCATCGTAGCAAAAGTAGACAGCATTAAACCAGGAGAAGATAAAGGGATATTGTACCGCGAAGGAGGAGAAGAAGTTCTATTGAATACCTTAAAAGCTGATTCGGTCTATCAGTTTGATCAGTTGCTGGTTGAACGTATTTCTGATAATCAGATTAAAGTCAGGGCTATGGACCATGCAAGTGGTACCCTACAGCATATACATGCGCCGAAGGGAGGAAACTTCATGGTGCAGTTGGAGGACGGCTCTGCATTGACCTTAAATGCTAACTCCAGCGTTTCATTCCCTGCTAGATTTAGTGATTCAGAAAGAAGAGTCAGTGCAATAGGCGAGGTGTTTTTTGAGGTCAAGAAAGATAGGCATAAACGGCCATTTATTGTATCGTTAGGCAGTACGTCAATTAAAGTGTTAGGCACCAAGTTTAATGTAAATTATAAAGAGGGTGAGGGACTTCGGACAGCCCTATTTGAAGGAGCTGTGTTGGTCTCTAATCCTAAGTTTGAGGTTTATCTTAAGCCAGGAAAGGAGCTTCTAGCAGATCAGTCCGGTAATTATTCTGTTAAGAGTTTTGTAAACGAGCAGGTCGGAGCCTGGAAAGAGGGGTACTTCTCTTTGGACAATAAAAATATAGCGGAAATTATGGACGAGGTAGGCAATTGGTATAATGTAGATATAGATTATGCAGATGCAAATCTAGCGGTGCGTTATCAAGGTAATATATCTAAATTTTCAGATATACATACCGTATTGGACATTCTTTCATTAGCTAAAGGAAATACATTCGAAGTAAAAGGAAGGAGGGTTATGGTAAAGTAGTACAATAACCGATAATTTGAATTTAACTTAATTTTTAGAACTAACCTATAATTAAATAGATAATGAAGTATACATTAGGGATTTGTTTTGCCATGTTTGCCAACTTAACCTGGGCGGCGGCATTCCAGCGAGTCCATATTGAAAAGAAGCAACTTACGCTTCAAGAGTGTCTGAATGAAATTAAAAAACAGACAGGGTATTCCATCGTGCATTTGGAGAATACCTTCGATAAAAAAAGTGTCGTATATGAAGACCTTAAGAATACATCTTTAGACGAAGCCTTGGCAAAATTATTTGCGGGCAAGGATGTCGCATACACGGTACGAGAAAAGACGATCGTGCTATCAAAAAAAGAGAAAATGCAACAACAACGTTCAATTGAACTTCTTGTGCAATCATCAAAGGGAGATCCTATTTCTGGGGCAACAATTGTTTCGACAGTTACAAAGAAAGCTATTGGTCAAACGAATAGTTATGGAACTTTCAAGGGAGATATTCCTACAGACGTTAAAACAGTTCTTGTTAAGCATATCTTATACCGGGATGAGGTCGTAACTATTGGCAACCAAACTAAGCTACAGATCAAACTAAAAGAAAAAGAAAATGAGATAGAGGAAACTGTAATTACAGGGATATATACAAGGAATAAAGATAGTTTTACAGGCTCATCTTCAACTTTTTCACAGAAGGAATTAAAGATGATAGGTAATACTAATGTATTGCAAGCATTGAAGACTTTAGATCCTTCCTTTGCAATTGCTGAGAATAATTTGGCGGGTTCAGATCCAAACGCATTACCAGATATCAATATACGAGGGAAAACAAGTGTAATAGGTCTTCAACAGGAATTCAATACAGATCCTAATCAACCACTGTTTATTTTAGATGGTTTTGAATCCAGTTTAGCAGCAATCTTTGACTTAAGTATGGACAGAATTGAATCGGTGACTTTACTTAAAGATGCAACAGCGACAGCTATTTACGGGGCTAAAGCTGCTAATGGAGTTGTCGTTGTGGAGACGGTAAAACCTAAGGCCGGTCAGCTGAGGTTGTCTTATAATAACAGTACAAACTTCACCTTTGCAGATTTGACCGATTATAATTTAATGAATGCCAGGGAGAAATTGCAGTTTGAAAAGCTATCTGGTTTTTATGGAAATTTGGATCAAAATGGAAATATTCTAAACGAAACCAAAGCGATTACTTATAATAACAGACTGGCTGAAGTTGCGAGGGGTGTAGATTCCTATTGGATGAATGAACCTTTACGTAAGACCATCTCAGACCGTCATAATTTGTTTGCTGAAGGAGGAGATGATCGTATGCGCTACGGTTTAGGTTTTAACTACGGTAATACGAGGGGGGTTATGAAGGGATCGAATAGAAATCTAATCTCCGGGAATGTGAGATTGACTTACCGGCTAAATAATTTCTCGTTTACAAACTATTTTACCGTAGATTATAATAAAGCGGAAAATAATGTAGTTCCGTTTTCAAGTTTTTCTGCAACTAATCCTTATTATAAAAAATATGATGAGTATGGAGAGATTTTACGGGTTTTAGAGGAAGCGACGGGAGGGAATAGTCAGATTTATAATCCGATGTATGACTACTATTTAAGAAGTTTCAACAATGCTACCAATTTAGATCTACGGAACAATTTTGAAACAGATTGGCGAGTATTAAGCGAATTACGTTTAAGAGGACGATTTTCTTTCGCTAAAACAAGTAACAATTCAAAACTTTTCAAATCCCCTTTAGCAAGTGAATTTGAAACAACTTCTTCTGAAAGAAAGGGAAGTTTTAATGAAACGCAGGGAAATGGGAATAGTTTCGATTTTGACTTTAGTGCTACTTATGGTAAATCCTTTGGTATATCTGGGCAGCATATTGTAAATGCAGTAATTGGTACTCGTGCTGTTAAGAATGAGATAGAGACTAATGGTTACACCGTATATGGATATAAAAGCGATGATTTATGGGCACCGAATTTTTCCAATGGTTATCTTAGCGGATCCAAACCGAGTTATTCTTTCGCTGACAAGCGATCTTTGAGTTACTATTTAAATGCAGGATATTCATTTAAAAACACTTACTTATTAGACGCTAACGTTAGGTATGATGGATCTTCAATTTTTGGTACTAATAATAAATTTACTAATACATGGTCGTTGGGGTTAGCATGGAATATACATAACGAGAAGTTGTTCGAGGGGATTCATGACAAAATTTCTATGTTAAAGCTTCGCGGATCAATTGGAAATCCTGGAAACCAGAATTTTGATGCATACATGGTATTGAATATGTATACTTATAATGTGTCTTATACTAACCCATTTGGATTAAGTGCATTGATCAGTAAATATGGTAACTCAAATCTGGAATGGCAAAAGACCCTGGATCGTAATTTAGGTCTTGATTTGGAAACTATGGGTAGAAAGTTACGTATTAATCTAGATTATTTCAACAAAATGACAGACCCCTTATTGATATATGTTCAAGTACCAACTTCTACTGGTACAGGGACTACTGCTTTGAATGTTGGTGGACAAAAAACATCTGGTTTTACTACTACATTCAATTATCGTATCCTCCAGCGCAATGAATTCATGTGGTCGGCGAACTTTAATACAAGGTATTTAAATTCTACCTATCACAACATTGGAACAACACTAGATCAATTAAATGATAATAATAAGCTCGTTTCTAAAAATTTAGAGCGTTATTATGATGGAGGAAGTACGACTGCTTTGTGGGCGGTTAAATCTCTTGGGATAGATCCAGGAACCGGGAGAGAAGTTTTTGAAAAGAAAGATGGTACGCAGACATTTGTACACGACTATAGTGACGAAAAGGAAATGGGCAACACAACCCCAACTGTCGAAGGTGTAGTTGGTTCTAGCTTATTTTACAAAGGGTTTAGCGCTTCCGCCAACTTCAGATATCGCGTAGGTGGACAGATTTTCTTAAACACACTATTTGATAAGGTCGAAAATATCACCTTGAGTAGATTACAGCAAAATCAGGATAAGAGGGCTTTGTATGACCGTTGGCAAAAGTCAGGAGATGTCACACAATTTAAATCAATATCATTAACTGAACCTACACAGATGTCGTCTCGGTTTGTTGCTGATGAAAATACATTTTCTTGTGAGTCGATATCGTTAGGTTACGAAACTAACGCGCCTTGGACAAAGAAAATAGGATTATCTTCTTTCAATACCCGCTTCTACATGAATGAGATTTTCAGGATTTCGACCGTGAAAAATGAACGTGGTATAGATTATCCTTTTGCAAGATCATTATCATTATCTATTGGGGCTCGATTCTAAATAATTACTAGTATGAAAATGAAAAATAAAATAGTTATAAGCATAATGGCTATCGTATTAACATTGACTGGATGTTCGAAATTTCTAGATGTTAAACCATTAGATAGTATTATGGAGGACGAACTGTTTTCATCCATTAAGGGATTTAATACAGCGATAAATGGAGTTTATTCAGAACTGAATACACCAGCTATTTACGGAGAGAATCTGTCCGTAGGATTATTGGATGTTATGGCTCAATATTATGACGTTTCGACAACAGCTGAACATCAGTTTAGGTATTTCAATACCTACAATTATGCGGACAGTGAGTTCAAGAAGAAAAATGAAGAAATCTGGCAAAAGATGTATAGCTTAATTGTCAACTTGAATGCAATCGTGCTAAATTCCGATAAACAGGAAACCATGTTAGGTAATACTTATTATCATTTATTTAAAGGCGAAGCATTAGCTATGCGTGCCTATTTGCATTTTGATTTGTTGCGATTGTATGGTTCCACTTACAGTGAAGATAAAGACAAAAAAGTAATACCTTATGTTATAGTTACCGATCGTGAAGTTCAACCACTTTTGAGTAACTCAGAGTTGTTAAATAAGGTTATTGAAGATCTACTGCAAGCAAAAGACCTATTAGCAAAAGTTGATCCTATACTTACTGAGGGTGTATTGAATCAGGAAGGAACACAAAATAATTACCTGAATTATAGACAATACCGCATGAATTATTTTGCAGTATGTGGTTTGCTCGCGCGCGTATATTTATGGGCTGGAGATACTGTAAATGCAAATAAATATGCGGTTGAAGTGATTAGTCAGGGACAAAAGGTGGATGCTGAAATCTTTAAGTTTGTGACATCAGATGCGGTCAAAAATAGACCTAATTACCCAGATCGTGTTTTTTCTGGAGAAGTTATGTTTGCCCTTTATAACTCTGATCGGGTAAATTTATATAATAGACTATTTAATTATTCATTGAATCCTGTCGCACAATTAACTTTTGTTGGGACACTTGATGATGGAAGATTTAAAGTACTATATCCCGAGGAAAATGACTATCGTCATGTAAGTCATTGGGCCAAGGGATATGCCAATAACAGGGATATTCTTTACTTTGCAAAATTTGCGCCGGTATCCGATAATAACGGTATATCAAATGCTTATAAATTCATGATGCCTTTGATGCGTATTTCTGAGATGTACCTAATTGCTGCTGAGACGGCAACATTATTAACAGAAGGTACCCAGTATTTCAATAAGGTAGGAGTTCATAGAGGTTCTCCCGAACAGACCTTTCAAACTAGGGAGGAGCTAAATGCGGCAATTCAAAATGAATACTTAAGGGAATTTATCGGCGAAGGGCAGACTTACTATTATTTTAAAAGATTAAATAAAGTAGCTATCCCTAGTCCAGTGCGTCCAGGGATAGATGTGGTTCAGATGGATAAGGTTAACTATATAATGCCACTCCCAGATAGTGAAATCAGTCAACGAAACTAATCATGAAAAATATAATAATTAAATTATTGGGATTAATAATTCCCGTTCTGTTTATTTCCTGCGAGAAAGACTTAATAACCTATGAAGGAACAGAGGGTATATACTTTGGCGTACAATGGGGACCAGAGCACGGCGATTCTACGGTTTGGGCTTACCAACACTATACATCTGTGGAGTTTATCAATATTTTAGGAGATGAACAAACCGTTAAACTTCGTGTGATGGCTACTGGCAGAGTAAAGGACTATGATAGAGAGTTTAGTATAAAGGTGAATAAAGATAGTACTGATGCAGTGGTTGATGTGGACTTTGATAAATTGGAATCTTCTTATATGATTCCAGCAGGTTCATTGTTTGTCGATATACCTGTCACTGTAAAACGTACAGAAGCTTTACAGTCGCAAACTAAAACTCTAGGTGTTAATTTGGTACCTAATGAACACTTTACTCTAGCAATTCCTACTTGGTATCCAGTTTCTCCTCATTGGGCAACTTCAGGTGATCGAATTTTTAATGCGACCTATCATCAAGTACTGATATCCGATTTTATAACAAGGCCAGCAATATGGTTTGGACAGGCAAATAATGGAGTTGAGGCGGGTTTGCTAGGTGTTTTTACAGAGAAGAAGTTTAGACTTATTTGCGCAATAAATAATTTGGTTTACAATGATTTTGCTAATGCTACAAGCATGCCGACTGCAAGAGTTAATGTTATCAATCAGGTCATGAAAACATATTTGCAAACAGAGTATGATGCGGGGCGGCCGGTTTTAGAAGCAGATGGCCGGTTAATGTGGGTAATGAATGTATCATGGACTTCTACAGTAGGTGTTCCATATAAACCTTAATGAATAATAAATATGAAAGAGAAATTATATACCATACATTTTTTTGTGATAGTCTTTTTGCTGGGGTCTTGTAGTAAGGACTTGGGCAATTATAGTTACCACGATATTAATGAAGTAAATATTGCTGGTCTTGAACAAAGCTATACCGCAGTATTTAAAAGTGATACGATTCGTATTTCTCCAACTCTTGTGTTTTCAGAAGACACGGATACACCAGATCGTTATACATATGAGTGGAAGTTGGTAAAAAGTACTCCCACTACCGATTTGGATTGGAAAGGTACGATTATTAGCACTGAGCGGGATTTAGATTATTTAGTTTCTGCCGTCCCGGGCTCCTACAGTATTTATTATAAGGTTAAGGATAAAGAGACTTCGGTTACTTGGACTACTAGAACTGTTTTGAATGTAACGACACAGACAGCCACAGGCTTTCTGTTGATTGGTGAAGATGAAGCTGGATATGCTGAAGCAGAGATGATTTCTTATGTTGTAGGAGATACTGTTATAATCAGAGAATTGTTGCATGACAATGGTGTTCCTCGATTTAAAGGTGCTACCAGTATCTTTCATACCGGTAATGGAAACTCTTCTGTAAATGCCCAAGCAAAGGTGTGGATTTCTGGGACAGATGCGGGGTATTATGTAGACAAAAACTCATTCCAAACCAACGCTCTGAGTGTTTTTAAAAACATGATGTATACAAGCTATAGCCTTGCAGATAAGATATTTCCAGTGGATTATGCGCCAAAAACAGCGACATATAGTGGTACAATTGTCGGAAGCCAAAGGGTAATGTTGACAAATACTGGTGATTTATTTACTGCAGGTATTATTTCTGGTGATATTTATAGTAATCCTATAAACCGCTTGACTACGGTGAGTGGGGCTCCACTATTGAAGTTGGCCCCATATATATTACATGGAGGATCAAGTGCTTTGTCAGGTTATATCGTTTTTGATAAAGATAATAATCGTTTCTTACGCACTACAGCTGCTAGTTCAGCCAACCTTACCGTGCTCGCTGATGGACCAAACGATGCATTTCCTTGGATTCAGCCCGCAGGTAGAACGATGTTATATGCAGAGAATACTAAAAATACGGACGGGGGGTCATCAAGTGGTAATTCATTTGCATTAATGAAAGATCAGAATAGCCTATTCTATATTTATAAATTTTATGCCTATGGAACACCAAGCAAGCGAAATGGTTATACGGTTAATAGGCAATTTAGCGACGAGCTTAATAAATCAAAACTTTTTGCATTCGCTAGTACACGTACTGCCATGTATTTTGCTATAGGTAGTAAATTATATGCTTATGATTATAACACAGGAAGTGAGCGTATTGTGATGATAAAGGATTATGGAGATGAAATCACTATGTTACATTCGGATATACAGGCGAGTACAACTAGTCTTGATCTCTACGTTGCCACCTATAACTCAACGAGTAAGGGACGACTGCACAAGATGATCTTACAAAACAACACGAATACGATCGAAATGAAAGAAGACGAAACAGTGGTTTGGACAGGACTGTCTAAAATCAAAAATATGAGTTGGAGAAATGCTAGCTAAGAAATAAAAGAAATGTTAAACAAACTAAAATTACTTATCGTACTATTCTGCTGTCCAATTATGCTATTGGGACAGCAACCAGTCGAGGTTCTTACTTCATATAAAGAAGGGCTGGCGGAAGCAAAGAAGAACAATAGGCTTTTGTTTATTGACTTTTATACGGATTGGTGTCTTCCGTGTAAAGTCATGGATAAGGAAGTGTTTACCGATCCTAAAGTGCAGGATATGATGCGTAAGCGCTTCGTCTTTGTTAAGATTAATGCAGAGAAGGGCGAGGGCGTACAATTGGCCAAATCAAACAAAGTAACGGGTTACCCAACTTTTGTTATGCAAGATGCTAGTGGTACAGAAGTACATCGTGTTGTAGGGTCATCTAGCGTAGCCTTATTTATTGAGTCTGTAGAAAAGGGTTTAGATAAAGACCGATCAGAGGAGCGTATTGTGGAGCGATATAAAAAAGGCGAGCGCAGCGCTCAGTTAGTCAATGACTATGCCTTTTCTATCATGAAGTCAGATAATGAAACCGAGGGGTTTGCTGTAATCGATGCTTATTATAAGTCATTGTCAGATGCGAAACGTGTACTTCCTGAAAACTGGTATATCTTTGAACGCTATACCCAAAAAGCTACCGATACACGTATTTCCGATTTACTCAAACGACAAGATGCTTATCGCAAGTCGGTGGGAGAGCAGACGGTAAACAGTTATCTAACACGTATGCTGCGTGTAGAAATCATGCCTTATGTTAATGGCAATCTTACTGCAGACGCGCAAAAAATAGCCCATGCTAAAACATTCGCACAGCAAGCTCAGATTAAAGATTTGCCAGAGGTAAGTCCTCTTCTGACTATTTTGGATGCTCGTCTTGCCTATGGTAGAACATTACCCGCTCTTCAAGTGTTAAAATCAACTTTTCCAAAGTTGAGAGAAGCAGATCGTTTCATCATCATGCTAGGATTCAAAGCCGATAAGACTATCGATTCCTTAGTAATCAACGATATTCAAGAAGAGCTAATGGTAAATTATATCCCTGCACAATCGGAATACAACCAAAAAATGCTAACCCGTATTTTAGGTGATATTCAAAAGGTAAAGATGAAAGACGGAGTAGACTTTAAAACTATACCGCTATTCCAAGCTTTACAACAGGCCGCTAATGATCGTAAGCTGGTATTTCTAGATGCTTATACCGATTGGTGTGGACCTTGTAAGGAAATGGATCGATCCGTTTTTCCTCTTCCTAAAGTTGGAAGCTATATCAATGACAAGTTTTTGGCACTCAAGGTCAATGCCGAAAAGGGAGAAGGTGTAGAAATACGCAAAAAATATGCTATCAATGCATATCCTACTTATCTTATTCT
Organism: Sphingobacterium nematocida; assembly: GCF_900168125.1. Taxonomy (GTDB): domain Bacteria; phylum Bacteroidota; class Bacteroidia; order Sphingobacteriales; family Sphingobacteriaceae; genus Sphingobacterium; species Sphingobacterium nematocida. The sequence continues at coordinate 36,373 of NZ_FUZF01000007.1, read as the reverse complement.
AGATTTGCAAGGGAAGGAATTACACCGTATCGTTGGCTTTATGAGTGGCGATGAGTTGATCCAGAAGTTAGAGAGCGGTCTAAAGTCTACGCCACTAGCGGACCTTATTAAGACCTATCAAGACAAGTCTGCTAGAACACCAGATCTGATAGATCAACTTGCTAAAGGGTATTTTGAAGCAGGTCAGCGTGGTAGAGGTGAGATGTTAGTTGATTCACTTTTTAAAACATTAAGCTCAACACAGCGTCTATCCAAAGAATACGCATTTGTTTATAAGTACGCCCAGTCGACTAAGTCAGAAAGAATGCAGTTTTTTATGACAAATCACGCTCAGTTTACCAAGAATTTAGGTTGGTATGATTTTCAGGAATTAGTAGATTCGGTATTTCCTAAGATTGTGATGAATTATCAGGCACAATTTAGGCAACCTCGGTTCTTGGATGAACAATTTCCATTGTTAGAGTCCTTTCAACTGAATGCTAGTTCCGAAACAAAAAATCTATTGCAATTGGTTCGTCTCTCGGAAAAGGAAGATATGGATGGTGTTCTTGAATTTTTGGATAAAAATTTAGTAAAGTTCAAAGGTAAAAATAGAGTATTTGCTAGCTATAGAGCTTTAAGTGTACCCAATAAGGGGACAGCTGAACAGAACAGATTGTTAAAGAAAATACTCGATAATATACTGTCTGTAGAGACCGATCAGATGAATATCGAAGCCTTTACCATGTTTAGGGATAGAATACCGGCAGACTCTCTACAAAAAGGTTAAATTAAAGGACTTTTCAAGTGATCAGAAATTGATCTTAAAACTCAAAAACAGTACTGTTTTTGAGTTTTTTTAATTCTTAGCCGTTCCTTTTGGCTCAACCAATTTCTGAGGTAGAAGCTTTTAGCAATTTTGAATGTTACTATTTTTATAGTTAACTTGCGGAGTCTAAATTAACGAGATGACTATTAAACCGCTTTCAGATTATGATAAAAAAGCTATCGGTATAAATCGGGATGAGTCCGTTTTTAAGACTTTTTTTATTTCAAATTTTCAACCGCTACGTATTTATGCGTATTCATTTCTCAAAGACAGCCATTTAGCTGAAGACGTAGCTTCCGAGATTATGTGGAAGATGTGGCACTTAGGGCCAGATTTGGTACACATTTCATCTGTTGAACACTATATGCTGCGGTCGGTAAAGAATAAATGCCTGAATATTGGGCGTGTACGGTCACTCACTTTTTCAACTCCGGAAGAGCTCGAAGATCAAGACACACGACTAGACAATAGTTCGCCAGAGCATATTTTCATACAATCCGAATCGTTGAGTCGTATTCATCATGCTATCGAGCAATTGCCCGAAAAGACAAAGCAGGCATTCCAATATGTCAAAGAGGAAAAGCGATCCTACAAAGAGACGGCCGAAAAGATGGATATTTCCGTAAAAACCGTGGATCGCCATATCCAGATCGCTATCAAAAAACTTTGGGAGACATTAAAATACAAAAAGTAAAAATAGTATTGGGGGTTTTCTGATTCGTTGGTGTCTATATCTATAGTAAACAACGATTATGTATGTCTTTATCTGAGCAGCAGTTATTAGAGCTTTTCGAAAAACTTCTAAAAGGTACCCTTTCTGAACAAGAGCGGGAGTGCTTGCACTATGCTGCAATACAAGACGACAATGTCGCTGAAATGCTTCGGTTTTTAGAAAAGCAAGCAGACTCATTACCAACAGATATTGAAGCTCAAATCGTTTATGAAAAAACGAGGCCTAACTCGTTGAATTTAATCGAATCACCTGTTCCTACGAAGTCTATTCGCAGGTATCTTAGGCCTCTATTTGCAGTAGCCGCTGTAATAGTAGCTTTCGCTTTTTGTTGGTTCACATTTTACAAAGGCAAACCGGTAGCTGTCAAGGAACAATGGCAAACTGTACGCACGCAGAAAGGCGAGCGCAAGTTTTTTAAACTTGTTGATGGTACAGAGATATGGCTAAATAATGAGAGTGAGTTAAAAGTAAAAAGTGGCTATGGCAGCAAACATAGAGACATTAGTTTAGTAGGTGAGGCATATTTTTCTGTCGCTAAAAACAAGAATCTGCCTTTACATGTACATACTGCAGAAGCTCTCATTGAAGTGTTAGGTACCGTGTTTAACGTTCGTTCCTATCCCGACGATCATCAGACTGAAACTTCGTTAATCGAGGGCAAGGTAAAATTAAATGTTACGGACAATACGAAGCAAGAATATATCTTAACACCCGGAGATCGGGTTGTTGTTTCGAAAAGAGGAACTCATGAACTTCATAAGAATTCGCAGCACGCGGTAGAAGCGGTAGATCTGCAGGTCGTTTACAAGAAGATCAACCCTTTAACCAACGAAGGTTTAGAGCTAAAATGGATTGAAAATAAGCTGGTGTTAAATGCCGACCCACTACCTTCGGTAGTGGAGAAATTAAGCCGATGGTACAATCGGGTAATTATATTAAAGAGCGATAAACAGCAAAATAAAGAGTTTAGTGGTGTTTTTCAGGAGCCTGAGTGCGAAGATGTGTTAAAGTTTTTGAATCAGACCGGTGGACAGATTAAATATACTGTAGAAAGAGACACTATTTTTATTGATTAAAATAATGCCAAAATGATAAGAAAATATCCGTAAAAAAAGGGCACAATTTTCAGAGAAATTGTACCCAATGTAGTTAACCACGAGCATCGAGCCCTAGGAAAGTAAGATGCTCAATTGATTAAAATTTATTCTAAAATTATGAAAAAAAAACCACACATCGGTACTCATGTGCCGATAACGTGTTATCTTAAATGGATCTTGATGGTCAAATTTATTCTCCTATTCTTTACCACTTTCGCAGCGAGCCATGTCACTTTGGACGTTAAAGCGCAGGGTACGGTATCACTTCGTTTCAAAGATATCAATCTAAAGAACCTGCTACTATCTATAGAAGAGCAGACTGATGTGTCATTTATTTACCATGACAATCTTTTAAAAGATATTCGTGTTAAAGATATCAATGTACACCAAGTCAATTGGAAGGACTTATTGATTCCTATTCTTGAAGAGCAATCCTTTAAACTCACTACATTAAGCGGCAACCGCATTCTTATTGCTTATAAAGATCAACAAGCTAAGATTGCTTCAGGTGTCGTTGTCGATAAGTATGGGAAAGTATTGTCATCGGTTTCTGTAAAAATAAAAGGTTCAGGCCGAGCTACAAGAACAAATAATGAAGGTCAGTTTTCTATCGAAGTAGATAAGGCTGATGCCATATTGCAGTTTAGTTATTTGGGCTACTTAGGAAAAGAGGTCGCTTACCAAAAAGATCCACTAAAGGTTGTTTTAGAAGAAGATTTAGCACAATTAGAAGAAGTTGTAGTCGTCGGCTATGGTACCCAAAAGCGTGTCAATTTAACGGGCTCAGTGGCTACGATCTCTGGCGAAGATCTAGAAAATCGTCCAGTTGTCAATGTTACGCAAAGTCTTCAAGGCGTGATGCCTGGTTTAAACGTAAGTGTTAATGGTAACACCAAGCCCGGGCAATCTTTTAAATTAAATGTACGTGGTACGGGCAATTTAAGTGGTTCAGATCAACCTTATGTGCTTGTCGATGGAATGGAGATGTCGTTATCTGATGTAAATCCGAGCGATATAGAGAATATTTCTGTCTTGAAAGACGCATCTGCCGCAGCCATTTATGGGTCTAGAGCGGCCTACGGTGTTATTTTGGTAACTACCAAAAAAGGTAAATCGGGTCGTAAGCAGGTTCACATCAGTAGCAATACCGGTTTTACTTCCCCGGTTAACTTGCTCGATATGGCCAATTCGGTTGATTTTGCAAATTACTTTAATGCTGGTACGTTCAATGCCTTAGGAACGAAGCAATATTCCGAAGAAAAAATAGCTTTATTGCAGCAGTATATCAACGATCCGACATCGGTATCCATCTTTCCAGAAGTTAATACCAATAATTACGGAAGTTGGGAAAATAGTTCCAATGGGGTGGCCAATACAGACTGGTTTAATTTTCATTACAAGCCTTATGCTGTCCGTCAGAATTATAATATGAATATGAGTGGCGGAAACGATGGTACCCAGTTTTTTGTATCTGGTGGTTATTATAATGAAGGCGGATCGTTACGCTATGCAGATATCGACTACAACCGTTATAATTTCAACGTATCCGTCAATTCTGAGCTAACCAATTTTGTTAAATTAAAAACAAATGTAAAGTATACGCAGGGTAACAATCTATCTCCACTAGCAGGTTTTGAAGGTATGTTTTTTCACAATCTGGCACGTATGCGTCCCAATGTTTCCCCTTACGACTTTTATGGAAATTTTACCGAGCAATCTATTGTTCCTTATTTGCAATCAGGCGCCGAAGATAAGACGAGTAATGGTACCTTAGCTATACTTGGTGGTCTGGAATTTACCCCACTTAAAAATTGGAAGATTTTTACGGACCTGAATCTTCGTAAGTTCAATTATGAAAATTCGGTATTGAAAATACCAGGTACGATTTATGGAATTGATAATACGCCTATACTGGTAAATCGTTCAGAATACAATATCCCTCTTTCGGGTAGTTTTGCTCGTACTATGCAAGAAGAGACCTATATCTCTCCCAACATATATACGAATTATAAGGTAGACCTTGAAAAGCATCAGATTGACTTTACTGCAGGTTTTCAACAGGAGTATAACCAATTAAAGGAGCTTAGCGCATCGGCTACCGAACTTATTTCTTTTGATAGACCAGGTACTGATCTTGCTACAGGTACTAAATCATCCAAAGAAGTGCGAAACCATTGGGCCACCAGAGGCTTTTTTGCCCGTGCAAATTACAACTATGCAAACACCTTTTTGTTGGAAGTAAACGGACGTTATGATGGCTCATCGCGCTTTGCCGAAGATCAGCGTTGGGGCTTTTTTCCGTCTGTGTCTGCTGCGGTAAATATGAGCGAGTTGCAATTTTTCAAAGACAAAATAAGCTGGATCAATCAATTCAAAATACGTAGTTCTTATGGCAATTTAGGGAATCAAGCAGGGGCAGGTAGATACGCTTACCTAGAATCACTGAACATTGTTGTGCCTAATTTAGGTGCAGGTGGAAAATATTATTTTGGCGATAAAAGAGAGAGTTATATCCAATCTCCATCCGCATTCAATCCGTTGATTACGTGGGAAAAGGTGCAAAGTTTTAATATTGGTACAGACTTTACCGTATTAGATAACAGGTTGTCAGGTACAGTAGAATGGTATCAGCGTAATACGCGCGATATGTTGGGGCCATCTAGGGATGTGGCCGATATGTTCGGAGCTACGCCACCGCAAACAAACAATGCCGATCTGAGAACTAGAGGCTGGGAGCTCTCGTTAAAATGGCGTGATAAAATTTCAGACGACTTGAGCTATGATATCGGTATTATGCTGACAGACTACAAGTCTATTGTTACCAAGTATCAAAACCCGACTAAGTTTAATCCTTCTGGAGCTTGGTATGAAGGCAAAGAAGTGGGAGAGATCTGGGGGTATACTGCAAATAGTCTTATTCGTTCTGCCGAAGAGGCGACAGAATACAATAAGTTAGATCGATCTTACCTATCGGCACGAGATTGGGTAGCTGGAGATGTCAAATATGAAGATATCAATAACGATGGGCAAATAAATATAGGTGCAAACCGTGTTGGAGATATGGGCGATTATAGTATTATTGGCAATAGTAGCGCAAGATACAATTTCAATCTCTCCGGAGGGTTGAATTATAAAGGATGGGGTATGAATATGTTGTGGCAAGGCGTTGGTAAACAGCAGTTCTTGCCTGGAGCATTAGACGCCTACTTCTGGGGCTCCGGTTCTTTGGCACAGGTCAATGTCTTTAAAGAGCATTTGGACTATTATAGCGAGACTAATCCTGATGCTTACTATCCTAACCCCTATATTTCACCAGTTGGAGCCATCAATTCCTATGCGAATAAGACACAGTCCCCTTCCAGCAGGTACATACAGAATGCATCCTATATTAGGCTCAAAAATTTAACGGTCAATTATACCTTTGCCAATACATGGACCAATAAATTTAAGGTTAACCGATTGACCGTATTTGGTAGCGGAGAAAATTTACTCACCTTCACTAAACTTATGGGCATGTTTGATCCAGAAACAACAGTTGGCGGACCGGGCACAGGAAAATTATATCCTTTGAGTAAAGTCTATTCTTTCGGATTGAACCTTACCTTTTAAATCTTGGAACAATGAAAATTATTAAATATTTATATCTACTATTCACATTGCTGGTTTTTGCAAGCTGCAATGATGATTTTCTAAATCGTATGCCTCAAGATCAGCTTTCGACTACAGGAAGTTTAGCCACCGTCAATGAGTTACGATTGTATATGAATCAGTTTTATGAACAGTTGCCTGGCCATCCTAGCACTACAGGAGGGGTAGGTGTTGCATTTGATGACGCTCGCACCGACAATATGATTTTTACTGCGGTCAATACCCGGTTAAATGGACAGCTCACGCGTTCAAATGCAGTCGCCTTGACGGAATATAATCAAATTAGAGGAATAAACTTCTTTTTGACCAAGGCTCCATTAGCCAAAGGAAGTATTGCTGATGTCAATCAATACCTGGGCGAGGCTTATTTTTTCAGAGCTTGGTTTTATTTCAGTTTAGTCAATAAATATGGCGATGTGAGCTGGGTCAACTCGATTTTGAGTGCTGATGATGAGTCTACACTTTTAGCGCGCGACAGTCGCCTCGTGATTGTGGATTCCATATTAAAAGACTTAGAATATGCCAGCGAACTGTTATCTGTACAGTCTAACAGCAATACCATGCGTATTCATAAAGATGTAGCTTTGGCCATGATATCCAGGGTTGGATTGTATGAAGGTACATGGCAGAAGTACCATAAAGCCAAAGCCACGGGTTTTGCTAGTAAAGATGTAACCGATGAAAAGATTCAATCGTATTTGAGAGCCGCTCGTGACGCGTCCAAGAAAATAATGGACGCTGGGCGTTGGAGGGTCTATAGTACAAACAAGCCAAACGAAGACTATAAGAATATGTTTATCAGCACGGATTTGCGCAGCAATAATGAGGTGCTCTTGTGGCGTAAATACAATCCTGCCGAAAATATAGGTCATGGTACGTCCAAGTATTTATCTACTGGAGGTGGAGATATAGGGTTGACATTGAGTTTGGTCGATGATTATCTAACTACTGCCGGGCAGCCATTTGTTGGGGCTCCTCGCGAGACTGCACAGGCCACATATGGTGCCGAGTTGCAACCCTCATTACGAGATCCCCGCTTATTTCAGACAGTTGGTGTCCCTGGACAACCGATACGTCCAGGCGGTGTAGTAGCAGCATATCCTCCTATCAATCAAAGTGGGTTCAACAGAAGTACAACAGGCTACCCTATGTATAAATATATAGAGTATAACAATCAAGCTGCTACCGCCGATGATGGCATGAGTGCAGCGCCTGTAGTGTTGTTTAGATATGCAGAGGTATTATTAAATTATGCAGAAGCTAGCATCGAGCTTGGCGACGACCCAACGCTAGCTGCCAATGCATTGCGTCCTTTGCGTCAACGCGTAGGTATGCCAGATGTCAATTTTGATAGAGAATATAATACATCTAGTGATTATCCATTTCGTACATTATCTAAAGAGCTTCAGGCTATCAGACGCGAGCGCAGGGTAGAATTAGTGGCTGAGGGTACCCGATTGGCAGATATTATGCGTTGGGCAGCTGCCGATGTACTTATTGTAGGCAAGCGACCTTTAGGTGCACTATTTCAAGGAAGTAATTTAGCTGCGCAGAACACGTCCACTGGTTTTTATAAAGATGCATTGCTGTACTTCGATACGGCTCCGGCAGGTAAATCCATCAACTTTTATTTAACCGGTGCAGCAGGTGCTTCAACAAGATATATCGATCCGTACAAACAGGTTATGCCAAATGGATACGGCTTCAAGCTAAACCGGGACTATTTATTGCCTATACAAGACCGTATGATCGAATTAACAAATGGAAAATGGATCCAAAACCCTAACTGGTAAATACTATGAATTCAAAATATATAAGCAGATTTAATATAGGTCTTAGTATCTTAGTATGCTTTATGGCCTTTTTAACATTGTCTTCCTGCGAAAAAGATCAGCATGTCAAGCCTGTGGCTGGCCCATTTGCAGTAACGAGTACTATTCCTGCTACAGTGCCTAGTGCTGGAGCAACCTATACATTAACGATTGATGGCAGCACCAATGGTTGGTGGATCGATGTAGCAAACAATGTAAGCTGGGTCACTATCGCCCGTAAATATGGATCATCCAAAGCTACACAAGATGTGAAGATTGGTGCTAATTCCAGTAATGCAGATCGGGTTGTGGCCATCACTGTCCATTCAACAGGTGGGCAAAAGGAAATTATTGAAATCAAACAGTCAAAATAATATGAGAAGAAGAATAAGCACATTATTATTATTTACTGTCATTGGCCTAGGAGCCTTTGCTCAGCAAAAGAAACCCAATGTGTTGATTATTATATCCGATGATCATTCCTATCAGACGATTGGAGCATACGGTTCAAAAGTAGCACGTACGCCCAATATCGATCGTATTGCCAAAGATGGAGCGACATTTGAACACGCCTACGTTAACAACTCCATATGTGGCCCAGCTAGGGCAACGTTATTATCAGGAAAGTACAGCCATAAAAATGGCTTTAAAGATAATGAGACCTCAACTTTTGATTTCTCGCAGTCTTTGTTTGTCAAAGATTTACAAAATGTCGGATATAGCACCGCATGGATTGGTAAGATCCATCTAGGCGAAGAACTTCAAGGGTTCAATTATTACGACATCCTTCCTGGACAGGGTTCTTATTTTAATCCCGATTTCATATCTCAAAAAGGCAGAGAGCGTGTCGAGGGATATGTTTCCGATATTGTCACGGACAAAGCTCTAAGCTGGCTCGACACGTTGCAAAAAGACAATCCATTTTGCCTTGTCATAGGCCATAAAGCGACACATCGTACCTGGATGCCCGACCCAAAAGATTTTGGAACCTATGATAGAGATAGTATAGCTATTCCTTCCAGCTTTTATGATGATTATCAAGGCCGTGAGGCCGCTCAGCGTCAGGAGATGTCTATTGCAAAGGATATGCGTATGGGCTACGATTTAAAGATGTTTGATTCATGGGAGAAAATGATGAAAGACGGAAATTTTAGCCGTATGAACGAGCATCAGAAACGTCAATATGCCGCTTACTATAAACCTATATTTGAGCAATTAAATACGCTGCCTAAGGATGAGAAAGCATTGGCCGAATGGAAGTACAGGCGGTATATGATCGATTATATGAACACGGCGCAGTCCATGGATCGTAATATCGGTCGTGTATTGGATTATTTGAAAGAGCATAATCTGGAAGAGAATACCTTGGTTATTTATCTTTCCGATCAAGGGTTTTATATGGGCGAGCATGGCTGGTTTGACAAGCGCTTCATGTACGAAGAATCCTTCCGTACGCCTATGGTAATGCGGTACCCTAAGTTGATCCCAGCTTCGGTACACATCGACGCCAATGTTGTCAATGCCGATATTGCACCTACTATTTTAGAGTTAGCAGGTGTAGCAGCTCCTAAAGATATGCAGGGAAAATCATTTGCTAAGGTTTTAGCGTCTCCATCCAAAGCGCATCGTAAAGATGTGTATTACCATTATTTCGAAAATGGAGAGCACGCAGTATCCCCGCATTTTGGCGTTAAATCAGGACAATATAAACTTATCCGTTTTTACAAGCGAGTAGAGTCGTGGGAGTTATTTGATCTTAATAGCGACCCGCAGGAGCTTCATAATGTAGTGGCATCGCCCAAGTATGCAAAAGTGCTGAAGCAAATGAAGAAAAAATTGGCACAGCAAATAAAGGCATTTGATGACCAAGATGCTGCAACCATCTTTAAACAAAAAATATAATAGATAAGCTTCTGAAGTGATGAACTTCAGAAGCTTTTTTAATCGCATTGCAACAAAATAGCTTATAAAAAAGTCTTTCTAAAAAAACTTTAAAAAAAAGAGCTATCCTTATACCACCTTTCATTACTATACCCGTCTATATATAAAAGCCTTCACTTTTTGTATGAAAGAAGAAGGCCTTTAGACCTATTTAGTGATAAATAAAACAAGAATTATATGAATTTGATGCGGATGATTTTTCGTCATTGTATTTTGGCAATTATGCTATTATTGGTTTTTCGTGTGCAAGCCCAGCGTTACCAGATTATTCCGAAACCGCAGGTACAGCAATGGACTGAAGATAGTCTTTTAGTAAATAAAGATATATATATCCAGTACAAAGGGAAAAATGATACTATTCAAAAGACTATAACGCTTTATCAGGAGCAGCTACATAAACTGACTGGGCTGCCGGTGAGTACAGCAAAAGGTGGTGCCGGTGTAATAACTATTCGTGTCCAGGACAATATAAAGACTCCGCTACATAGTGAAGGGTATATCTTAGATATCAGTACAAAAGATATTACTATCCAAGCGAAGGGCCATGCAGGGGTATTCTACGCATTGCAAAGCTTGCGACAGTTGTTGCCTCCTGTCCGTACGAATGAAAAGATCGTACTAAGGGCGGGGCATATAGAAGATCAGCCAAAAATCAACTGGAGAGGGATGATGTTGGATGTTTCCCGTCACTTTTATACGAAAGAATCCCTATTTCATATCCTAGATCTGCTGGCACAGTACAAGATGAATGTATTTCACTGGCATCTTTGTGACAATGAAGGTTGGCGATTAGAAATAAAGAAATATCCTAAACTAACTGAAGTAGCCGCTTGGCGCAACGAGGTCGTAGGCAGTAGAATGTATAGTAAAGATAGTACGATCAATCTTCGCGATACCTACCGGTATGGCGGTTATTATACACAAGCCGAAGTCAGAGAAGTTGTTGCCTATGCTGCTCAGCGTAACATTACGATATTGCCCGAAATCGAGATGCCAGGACATTCAGGAGCAGTGCTGGCGGCATATCCCGAACTTTCCTGCAACGGAAAGGCACAGGCCGTGCCCAACCGTACTGTTGTCGGCGGTATTGTCGATCAGGCCACTGTAAACATGGAGTTTTGTGCAGGAAAAGAACAGGCGTTTCACTTTTTGGAAGACGTATTGGAAGAGGTAATCTCTCTTTTCCCGGGCAAATATATTCATATCGGAGGCGATGAGGTCGATAAAGCACACTGGAAAAGCTGTTCTGCATGCCAAGCACGTAAAAGAGATTTAGGTCTGCAAGATGAAGATGAACTGCAAAGCTACTTTGTCAAGCGTATGGAGAAGTTTTTGAGTTCAAAAGGGCGTAAGTTAATCGGTTGGGACGAAATACTAGAAGGTGGGCTTCCCGAGAGCAGTACCGTTATGTCTTGGCGCGGTGAAAAAGGGGGCATAAAAGCAGCACAGATGGGGCACGATGTAATCATGTCTCCAAGTGATCCATTGTATTTTAATAGGTATCAAGATGATCCAGCAGCTGAGCCTTGGGCAGCCCGGTTTTCAATAAACACATTAGATAAAGTATATGCCTATTGGCCATACAGGAATCTAGGAGGAGCGGAGTATGATAAGTTTGTAAAAGGTGTTCAGTTTGCCATATGGACGGAGTTTGTACCTTCTGTAGAACATCTAGAATACATGATGCTGCCGCGTTTGCCTGCATTGGCCGAAGCTATTTGGACAGGTCCCGCTCAAAAAGATTATCAAGATTTTGTAAAGCGCCTTAACCAAGGGCATTTTCAGCGCTGGCAACAAAGTGGTGTACGTTTTCATTCGAAGCTATTTAGGCAGTAATCAATCAGCACGCTATGTTATCTCAAGGTGCAAGTTTAGAAAAAGCAGAAGATAGTAGATTGTTACGACTCTTAAGTGAGGGCGATGAACAGGCTTATATAGTGATTTACAATCGCTATGCCCCTTTATTGTATATACACGCCGAGCGGATGCTCTCTGATACCGATCTGGCACAAGATGTTGTCCATGATTTATTTGCTGCTTTGTGGGATAAGCGGGAGCAGTTAAATATCGCTATAAGTTTAAAAGCATATCTCTACAAATCAATACGCAATAGAGTTTTAGATCTTTTCGCCAAGGAAAAAGTACGTCTTGATTATCGTGATGCCTTGCAGCACAAAGGAGAGCCAGTAGAGGAAGTCGAAGATAAATACCAATATCGAGAGCTGGAAGATATTATCGATTCCGAATTGGGACGTTTGCCCGAACAGATGCGTAAAGTTTTTTTGCTGAGCCGTATAGATGAAAAAAGCTATAAAGAGATCGCCGAGGAACTTCAAATTGCCGAGGGTACCGTCAAAAAGCAGATATACATGGCACTCAAGCGTCTTAGGCAACGTATTATCTATTTCATTATCCTCCTCGTATTTCTTTTAAATTTTATATACTAGATATACCACTTTACACCATTAGTCCCGTCTCAATAGTATAAACCTTTGCCCATATGGAGAAGTCTATCCAAGATTTATTAAATAAGTACCGTGAAGGTACTATCACGGAAACCGAGAAGGACGAGCTTTATTCTCGTATTTCAGATTTTCGTGGCCATTCTACCGAAAGCTGGTCTTATGATGAGTTATCAAAAGATATGGAAACCATGAGCCCTACTTCATTACATAAGAGAAAGCCCTTTTATAAGCAAGTCTGGATACGATATGCCGCTAGTATAGTGCTTGTAGCCGCTGCTTATATGGTATATCAATATGTGCCTATTAAACCCGAATCCATTGCCACATTGCCCATAGAAAGCGAGGTGGACAAGGCGGCAGGTGTCTTTAAGGCATATATTAAAGGTGAAAACGAACAAAATTATACAGCCTTAGATAGTTCTTCTATGAAGATTTCGGGCTTGTTAACCGAGCAGGAAGAATATTCGGGCGAAAGTTGGCAGTTGCTACATACACCGAAAGGGACAGAATTTAAGGTCGAATTGGAAGACGGGTCCGTATTATGGTTAAGTCCAGAATCAAGTTTACGTTTTCCAAACCGGTTCACTGCTACCAAAAGAGAGGTGTATGTGGAAGGTGAAGTGTTATTTCAAGTTGCTCATCAGCATAATAAGCCCTTCTATGTACATACGGACCAACAACATATCGAGGTAAAGGGAACACTTTTTAATGTGAAATCCGATAACCAGCAAACGATCACCACGCTAATTGATGGCGCTGTGTGGGCCAGTAATAAACACGGAGCGGGGACAATTGTGCTCAAGCCGGGACAGAGCATTGCCGCACAAGGGGACAATCAAAGGTTTGTGACAGTTTCTATTCCTGAAATCTTGGCTTGGCGTGATGGTTTCTTCTATTTTGAAGACAAGCCATTAGAAGAAGTGTTGCAGAAAATAGCACAATGGTATAATGTCAAGATCGATCGTGGCAATGTCGATACCAGCGTGAAGTTAAACGGTCGAATATCAAAAAAGAAGAGTTTAATGGATCTGGCACGCGTGTTTACACTATCTACCGGAATACAGTTCCGTTTAGTCAATAATACCTTATTGCTTAAGAAGGGCTAGTTGCATCCTAGCCATCTCAGTTAAAAAAATATAATTCCTAATTATGATAAAACAGCGTAAATTTTTTACAGTGTCGAGGCATCTGCGGGCGGCAGACAAGATGTATAGCTTCTTGCTGCTTTCGTCTGCATTGGCCTTAAGCCAAGTAGCCCATGCGGAAATACTTCAGCGTATTCAATTAGAAAAGAAAGTGAATAAGCTGGAGTCGACGATTAAGACTATTTCAGATCAGACAGGCTATGATTTTATTTATCTTTCCGATCATGCCAAATCTATCGACGTGAAGCCTCAGCAAACACATTACCCGAATATTGAGACAGCATTGTCCGATATATTGAAGGGGACATCGCTACGTTATAAAATAGAATCGCAAACCGTAATATTAGAACGAGTAACGGATGCCTCGGCCCGACAGCAACAAGAAGTGCGAGGCAAGGTTCTTGGTGCTGATGGCCAGCCACTCGCTTCTGCTGTGGTGCGTTTAGATGGCAGCAGCAGTGAGACAAGTACCAATACATCCGGAGATTTTGTACTTAAAGTGCCGGAAATTAAGGGAACTATCAGTATAACGTATCTGGGTTACCAAACACTTCGTCTTCCTGCTAAAGCCGATATTGGTCGTGTACAATTATTAACGGGCGTTTCCGTTATGGACGAAGTGGTGGTCGTGGGGATGGGTAGCCAGAAAAGAAATACAATTACATCCGCCATATCGACCATAAAAAAAGAGGATATAGAATCTAGGCCCGTTACCGATTTGACTTCCGTCCTACAAGGAAATGTGGCAGGATTAAACTTTTCTACTGATGCCACCTCTGGAAATGCGGTTGGAGGCGAAATTGGCGCGCCTATTTCTTTCAATATACGTGGCATAGGGTCTATCAATGGCGGTGAGCCCTATGTATTGGTAGACGGAGTAGAGCAGAGCCTGCAAAATGTCAATCCGGCCGATGTAGAATCTATTACCGTACTTAAGGATGCCTCCGCTTCTGCCGTTTATGGGGCACGGGCCGCCTATGGTGTCGTACTAATAACAACCAAAAGCGGACGTGCGGAAAAAGCCCGATTAAGCTATCAGGGTACTGTCGGGTTTAACAGTCCGATCAATCTACCCGAGATGATGAGCTCTGTAGAGTTTGCCCGTTATATCAATCAACGAAATGATAATATGGGGGTAAAGCCCATCTTTACCGACGCCACCATCGAGAAGATGGAGCAATTTTTGGCAAATCCATATGGTACAGGTCTTCCAGGGCTTGGTTTAAATACCGATGGATCCGACTGGGCCAGTGCCTACGACAATCAATATGCGAATACCGATTGGTTTGATTATTATTTTAAAGATGTATCCCGTCTTCATATTCACAATCTTAATATTACGGGAGGGTCGGACAAGATCAACTACTACGTGGGTACCGGTTTTGTTGATCAACAAGGGTTGTTGAATAGCGTTACGGATAAGATGAAGAAATACAATCTTAATAGTAAGCTGGAAATTCGCGCAAGAGAATGGTTAAAATTCAATTTCAACAACAACCTCTCGTACAATGCTATTGATCGTCCTATGCCCAATCAAACCATATTTTATGGGACCATAGGCAATGCGTATCCCAATAGACCTACACATCTTCCTGTTAGCTCATCTTACAATCTGCCCAACTGGAACGAAATGATGTTCCTTAAAGAAGCATTTTATAAGCAGTCCCGTATTTCCGATGCTTTGTCGTTATCAGGCACGATAACTCCGGTCAAAAATTGGGATATCATTGGCGATATGAAAGTAAGATTTGACGTTGAAAACAATAATTTCACCCTCAAGCGACCGCAATACGAGCAGCCTACCGGAGCGTTTTTAGTTACGCAAGGCAATAAGCAGGGCTATCACTATCCCGGCATGACCTGGCAAAATACACAGTTTGGATCCTATACCCGGGGTTCGGCGTTCAATTACTATCTGTCGCCCAACCTTTCCTCAAGTTACCAATCCAGAATTGGCGAGCATTTCTTCAAGATCATGGGTGGTTTTCAGGCCGAAGTACAAAATTACTCAAGCGAGTATATGTACAAAGACAATATGATGAGCGAGGGGATCTATTCTTTTGACAACGCTAATGGTCAGATTTTTGGCGACGAGGCCCGTAGCCATTGGTCTACCATGGGTACATTTGCACGCCTCAACTGGCATTATCAAGACACCTATTTTGTAGAGATGAGTGGGCGTTACGATGGTTCCTCTCGCTTTGCTCCCGGGCACCGTTGGGGATTATTCCCTTCTGTGTCTTTGGGCTACGATATGGCCAAAGCAGATTATTTCCAAAAGTTAAACCTACCTGTATCGCAGTTAAAGCTGCGGTTGTCCTATGGCCGTCTTGGCAACCAGAATGGAGCGGGGCTATACGATTATATCAGCTCGATGAATCTGGTAGCCGATCATGCCAATGCTTGGTTATTGCCTGGAGCGACGGCTACGCCAAGCCGTGGTACAATAGCTTTAACACCCAATATGGTGAGCCCCTATATCACATGGGAAAAGGTAGATAATGCCAATTTGGGTATAGACCTCAGCGCTTTTGATAGTCGTCTTACGCTGACAGCAGATGTATATGAGCGCACTACCCGCGATATGATTGGCCCTGCCGAGGCTATTCCACTATTATCCGGTATTGCCATAGAGTCTCGTTCTAAAGTGAATAATGCTACACTGCGAAACAGAGGCTGGGAGCTTTCTGTTAATTGGGCAGAAAAGCTAAAATCTGGCTTTAGCTATGGACTAGGATTCAACCTGTTCGATTATAAGGCTATCGTCACCAGGTATAATAACCCAGAAGGTGTTATTTTTAACAACCATACAGGGCTTACACGCAACAAGGGGTATTACGAAGGCATGGATATAGGCGAAGTATGGGGATACCGTGCCGACGATCTATTTATGTCTAACCGTGACATCGACGCCTACTTATCGCAGGTCGATCTTTCCTTCTTTAAGGGCAACAATAACTGGCAGATGGGAGACCTAAAATACCTGGATCTCAACGGCGATGGAAAGGTAAATCCAGGAAAAGGTACGTTATCCGATCATGGCGATTTAGCGATTATAGGCAATGCCACTCCTCGTTATTCTTTCGGTGTTAATTTAAAATTGGGTTATAAAGGGTTTGAGATTTCAGCGTTCTTGCAAGGTGTAGCTAAGCGCGATTTTCCAATGGCCGGAAGTACCTATCTTTTTGGCGGGCGTAACTTTTTTAAAGAACACTTAGATTATTTTAGCTATGATAATCCGGGAGGATACCTTCCTCGTTTGTCCGATCCTGTTCAGACCGATTATCAGGTTAATACCGGTTATAATACCAGTCGTTACTTGCTCGATGCATCCTATCTGCGTATGAAAAACCTGATGGTTTCGTATAGCTTTGCCAACGAGTCTATCAAGAAGTTGGGTATTAGCAATCTACGTATATATGCTACGTCCGATAATTTATTCACGATAAGTTCCCTACCGGGGCAGTTTGATCCCGAGACCATCAATCAGGTTAATACCTGGGCTGGAGGTAGTAATGCTGCCGCTCCCGGCTTAACATCAGTTCTGTTGCAGAACGGAAACGGGAAGGTATATCCATTAAATAAGAACATTGTTTTGGGCTTAAATCTGAACTTTTAATAGCAAACGACATGAAAAAAATATTTATACCCATTCTTGTGAGTTTATTTTTGAGCGGTTGTTCCGGTTTTTTGGACCGCGAGCCGTTGACTATGCCTAATAGTGAAAATTTTCTGCAAGGGCAGCCACAAGTGTTAAACTATATCAACGGACTGTATACCGTATTGCCGTCTTTACCTAAGTTCGGTATGGGTGCACGTGGCGAGGAGAAAAACTCGGACAATATATTGGCTGAAAATTATGATAAGCGTCTCAATGGCGAGCTACCTATATTTGATGGTGGCAGCGATTGGACCGTAGCCTATCAAAATCTACGTAACATAAATTACTTTTTCGACTACTACAAAATTAAACCCGAGCTAGAAACAGCCGATATTTTATCTTTTAAAGGCGAAGCTTACTTTTTACGTGCCTATTGGCATTATTACCTATTGACTCGTTTTGGTGGAGTGCCCATCATGGATACCCTTTGGGACGATCGCGCTACCTTAGAAGGGTTGCAGATAGAAGCTGCAGACCGTACCGAGATGGCCAAATTTATCTTGGCCGACTTGCAGCGTGCAAAAGAATTCTTACATCCACGTTCTCGATACAAAGGGTTACGTATATCTAAAGAGGCCGCTTCCATTTTGGCTATGCGTGTAGCTTTACATGAGGGTACTTGGCAGAAGTACCATAAAGGTACCGAGTTTGACGCAAAAGATAACCAGTCCACATATTTTCTGGAGCAGGTTATGCAATGGGGCGATGAATTATTTGCTTTAAATAGCCTACAGTTACAGCGTAAAGACCAGACGGTCACCAGCGAAGAGGCTGTTTTTGGTCAGCTTTTTAACCTTAAAGACCTTTCCAATATCAGTGAGGCTGTTTTTTGGAGGCAGTACTCCAGTTCTACGGGCGTATTTCATGCATTAACAGGCTTGTTAGGTACCGGTGTTGTGGATCAGGAAGGGCCAGCAGGACTTTCCTTATCACTAGTCAATAACTATTTAAATACGGATGGAAGTTTTATCGATCCAAACGATGCCAAATACAAAGACTTTAATACCATGTTTGCTGGGCGGGACGCCAGGCTTCTAGCAACGGTAATGCATAGCAATACCAAGTTCAAATCAGCTGCTAGCGGTGCTAAGCCATTGGTTGTAAAGGAATATACAGAAGCAGAGAAAGATATAATAAATCCGCCCTATCTACGAGGCGATGGTCAGGGGCGCAACGTGACGGGATTTCATATCCGTCTCGGTGTCGACGAGAACTTTGTATCCGGTAACGGTGAAAATGCGTTCACGCTAATACGTTATGCCGAGGCGTTGCTTAGCTATGCTGAAGCAGCCGAAGAGCTGGGACGCTGTGATGATGCTGTGCTTAACAAAACACTGCGCTTGTTGCGCGAACGTGCAGGTGTTGCTTATATAAAGCCCGCATTATTGGATCCAAATTTTACCAATTTTGGATATCCACTCACGGCCAATATGCAAGAGATACGGAGAGAGAGACGGGCCGAATTAGCACTACAAGGTTACCGTTTGCAAGACCTATTACGCTGGCGTGGGCATAGTGTCGTTCAGGGCAAGACGGGTAGAGGAGCTTATTTTGGAAAAGATGGGGTACTATACAAATCCTTTCCGGGTAAAGATGCCGATATCTTAGCGCGCGTTTTAGTAGATGCGCAAGGCTGGATGAACCCGCTTCAACAATTATTGCCAGGGGGGTATCAGTTTAAAGAAAATCGAGACTATTTACTTCCGGTACCTCCCGAAGAGCTTTCGTTAAATAAGAAGTTAAAGCAAAATCCTAAGTGGAATTAAATTTTATCCCATGCAATCAAGAATTACATACCTCATATTTTTGGCTATCCTCTTCATTGGGGGGGTAGCTATATTTCAATCGTGTAGCGACGAGTTATTAAATCCGCTGCCCAAACCTGTTCCTTTGGTCGTTAAGCTAAGCAGCCAAAGTTTGGTCATGGGTGATATTCTGGAAATAGATATTTTCGTGGACGATCCCGAGCTCCGTAGCAACGAGGAGTTTGATATCTATTTATCGGCCAAAGCGGGTTCTGCCAACGTAGCTGCCACAGTTTTCGAGTCATTCCCTGAAAAGATCATCTTTCCGGCAGGCGAGCGTCAAGTGCATTTGCAGATACCTGTCAAGAAAACGGGTATCGATCGTAATTACGACTTTGATTTAACTGCTTTTGTCAGAGGTTATAAAGTAAACGGTTCAACACAGTCGGTGTTGGTTTCCGATTATCATTATACCGTCGTCGGGCTGAAGAATAACCCCGATAAAGAGGTAGGGGAGGGTGAGTCATTTATTTTGACAGCAAGCATCGGTGCACCAGCAAAAGAAGCTGTAACCGTTCAGGTACAGGCTAAAGCTGGCGAAGAGGGCAATTACGAAGGATTGGTTGAAAAATTGATCATTCCTGCCGGAGCTACTACGGTAGAAAGCACTGCTGTACTGTTGAAGAAAGACCTCATCTATACGGGCAATACGAATTTAACCTTACAGCTGGTCGGAAGTTCCAGTATACATCCATTATACGAGAATGAAATCCAGATACTAAAGCGCGATATCGATGCGCCATTGGGAGACCTATCAGTAGATGAGCGCTGGGTTTATGATAATCCTGATATTCCTTTTATGTCGCCTCAGAATAAGACTGCTGTGCAGGGCTGGTACGACAAAGAGTTGCGGGAGATACGTTTAGGCGATCCACATCCGAAATTAGCCGGTTGGAACTTCTATAATGCGATGGAATTTCATGCTATCCCGGCAGCTTATGCATCGGCTGTCGTTCCGAATGCATTCGGCAATTATGTGCCGAAGGGATTTGCTGCACAAAATACAGCTTTAGTGCAGACAGTAATGGCAGTCAATAACGAAAAGTATTCTACCATTACACCGGATGGTATTATGAAAATGTGGGCAGTAAAAGAGAGTGCTACAGCAAGTGGTGGGGCATCGGGTGCGCGTGCTTATGGTACAGCAGCCTTTTATTCGTCCAAGTTTGCTGATAATAATGGGGCAAATGTTACTTTCGCACCACAGCATACGCGCATCTATCCCGGTATGCGTATCGAAGTACGTGCTCGAATCCGGGGCGAAAAGAACGGATTCAACTGTGCCATCTGGTTGCAGGGCAATGCGCAAAATAAGCTCAGCTGGCCATCCTACGGAGAAATTGATATTCTGGAAAACCCGGTAGGGCCTAAGACGGGTACAAATGTAGCATTTCAAACCTTCCATCTGGCCGATCAAGGAGTAGCCGATTTTAATCCGCATTACAGTGGTACCATCAGTAAAATGAATGAATGGAATATCTATTGGGTAGAGCTGGTGGATGCCAATACGATTCATATGGGTATTAATGGACAAAAGAATGTGACATTACGTAAGTCGGATATGAAAAATCCAGCATTATGGCCTTTTGATAAGACCATCAATCCTGAGGGATTACATTTCTTATTGACGATGGGCGCGCCAAGTGAGTGGGGGCTAGGTAGCCCGGTTCCTTCAGGTTGGGATTCTGGCTTTGCGGATATATTATTTAACGATAGCAAAACCAATAGCCGCACTCCGCGGATGGAGCTAGATTGGATTCGTTACTACACGAATGCCAATTATAGTATAGGCGATCGTAAAAGTGCTTACACACATAATAACATGTATTTCTACTAATACGTTATAAAATAAAAAGGGAGTTCAAATTTGAACTCCCTTTTTATTTTGATATCATTGAAACGATTTTAATTAAAGCAAGACGAAGAGAAAGAGACTTTGAATCATTTATCTTCATTAATTGATAATGTCTAAAAATCGTTTATTTGGAACTTATTTTTACGGGTACCGGAGCATTATATTTTTTAAGAGCAGCGTCCAATCTGTTTTTTAGATCTTCAACTATTTTATCATATCTATTGTCATCAATTAGGTTGTGTTGCTCTCCTAAATCCTTTTCTACATTATAAAGTTCGTAATTATTCGACCTATAGGAATAGATCAATTTAAAATCCCCTTTACGGATTGCAGATCGGTAGTTAAATCCATCGCCGTCCCCATCAATCCATTTATTTGGTATATGGAATATCAAATCTCTAGTCGTATCTGGTTCGATATGCTTGCGCAGTCTGTTGATTTGAGATTTTCCATCAATATGTTGTATGACTGTAGGATTTTTGATGTTTGCCATATCCAGTACAGTAGGGAATATGTCTTCAATAATGACAGGAGAATTCTCTCTCCGTCCTTTTATATTCCCTTTAATCCCTTTGATGAGCAGCGGAACACGTATTCCTCCCTCATAGATCGAACCTTTGCCCGATCGTAAAGGTTTATTGTGTGTGTGCTCCATGCCATCTCTAGTATACGTTAGACTTAGACCGCCATTGTCACTGATAAAAACTATGTATGTATTGTCTAATGCCTTTTTAGAAGCAAGATAATCTAATACATCGCCTAAGCTTTTATCCATCCCCTCTATCATAGATGCGTATTTTGCTTCATTTTTACTAATTCCCCTGTCGATATATTTTTGGTAGTATCGTTTGTCTTCCATTAAAGGGTCGTGGATAGCATAGTGGCCAAGGTTTAAGAAGAAAGGAATCTTATTATCAATAGGGTAGTCTAGTGTCTTGATAGCCTCTCTAGTCAGCGCTTCGGTCAGGTAGATATCATCTTCAAAATATTCTTGCAGGTTTTCAACACCATGATAGTCTTTTTCATTTCGTCCGAAATTTTGAGTTCCCCAATAACTTGCCGGTCTTCCGGTAGAGGTACCTGCTATATTGACGACAAAACCCAATGAATAGGGGTTAGATCCCGGAGTGCCAGCAGATCCCCAATGTGCCTTACCAGCATGAATGGTGAAGTATCCGTTGTCCTTCAGGATTTGAGAAAGAGAGGTTGCATGAATGGTATTGGCTATTCCAGCTATTGGACTTAAGCCGTTATGATTCCAGATCGGCTCTTGCAACTCATCATCTTTTCTACCCGTAGGTCGATCCTTCATTGGAGCCGTCCAATTGGTGACATGGTGTTGACTGGCGTTCATCCCCGTGATTAGGCTCACTCGGGATGGGGTACATACAGGCGTACTATAGGCATTAGTAAAGGCTATGCTTTCTTTAGCCATACGCTCCATATTTGGTGTATTGTAAATCTTGTTGAATGCACTTGCAATACTATCGAAAGGGTAAGAAGTATCTTGCCATCCCATATCATCCACCATAAAGACGATAATGTTAGGTTTCTTTTGGGCAAAGGATGATGTTGCCAGCAACATGCCTATAAAGGCAAGTTTTAATCTAAATTTCATTATTCTGTATCGTAAATTGAGAAGTTTATAATCTTAGGAGTTGCTTTAGCTTGCAATACGGTTAACCTAAACTCTTTTGCGTTGCACGTTTGTGCGAGCTTCTTAATGTATTTGTGGCCCACAGCCGTTCCTCTGTCAATTTCTTTCCATTGTTTACCGATTTTAGCTTCTACAATAAATTCTGAAATACGATGTCCTAACGCAATATCTTCTTGAATCATGATATAGTTCACCGCTTTGTTGCCCTTGAGCTGAAGCCTAGCTTGCTTACCTTCTGTTTGTGTTTTTGCTAATGGAATATCAAATAGTGTTTTGATCTTTTCTCCGAACTCTTCCATCCGTTTAGCATCACCTTTGGGTACCAATCCGGTGTTATCTGGCGTAATTCCCATGATAAGCGTGGAGTTGCGTCCTACAGACTTGCAGTACATGTCGACTAATTCGTTTAACGGATATACCGAGTTTTCATCCCCTGGCTCCCAAAACCATTCATGTCTACCATTTGCACCGCGTAGGGGAGCGTCCGACATGGCTGGTACGAAGTATTTTCCTTCAGGATCTCCATGTTTAAGTAAGTAGTAATTGTTTTCCGATATGGGCTTAGGTGCAGACTCTCCCGAGCCGGTAAAGTTGTAGGTAAATGTTGACCAATTAGGGTAGCCAACTGTACCCGATTCTGATCCTGCCCATCTAGCCTCAGCCAATTGGTCGTTATGGTAGAATAGACAGTTTGGTTGATATTTTTGCACAATAGGCAGTACATTAGGAGCTCCTTTATCAGGGTGGCTTGCTCCCCCGTCAAACCAAATTTCGAACAATTCACCATAGTTTGTGCATATTTCCTGTACCATACCTTCGGCCATACGATTATAATACTCTTGACGATTCTTTTGCATCTGTCCTGTTCCATCCACTTTAAAATCGTGTACACCAAAGAAGCTATTCCATCTAATGCCTACGTATACACCAGGTTTTATTCCATGTTTTCTGCAAGCTTCAACAAAATCCTTAAGTAGATCTGCTTTACCGTCTTTAAAACTAAGTTGGCTTACGTTGTAAGGATTGTATTTTGAAGGGAAGATAGCAAATCCTGTTTCGTGCGTGGCTGTAATAATAGCAAATTTAGCCCCCATTGCTTTTGCACTCAGTACCCATTGTTCTACATTTAATTTTTCTGGATTAAAAATTTGAATATCAGGCATGGGCTCCAGCCTATTACGCGTTTGACTGTATTTTTTACCGTCAAAAACATGTAGATCGTAATGAAATACAACACCCAATTCCGCTTGTTGCCAAGCGACCTGTCTTGCATTGGGTACTACTAGATTTTGAGCATTTATGGATATAGCTTGGGTACAAGTTAACAGTAAAAAAGTGAATTGGTACAGCAGTTTTCTAAAGTTCATCATATTATTTTAAAAATGTATAAATACATTCACCCTAGTTATTTAAGGTGAATGTATTTTAATTAGTCACCAACAGCAACCGAATTGGTCACGGTAGACCAACCTGGATTTTGATAAATACTTGAGGTTGAATAATCCTCATTACCAGCCTCAGCGGTTGTTAATCTAAAGTGTGTTGTAGCTATCGGATTAAGATATTTATTTTGATTCCACGTGTAACCATTAAATGCTATATTTCCTGCGTTAGCTCGGTATATGCGGAGGTATTTGCTATCTGTGCGAGCAGATACATTGGAATTGGCATTTCCGTTTTCTATCAACTGTATTGGCGATATGTTGTGCTCTGGATTACTATAGAGTTTGTAGTTCTCATCCCATAGATTAAATCCTTGAACATGATACTCACTAACCTGATCTAGCGCTCTCCATCTCTTAAGGTCATTCCATCGCATACCTTCAGCCGCGAACTCGATTCTACGTTCTCTACGTATATTATACAACGTTGGAGAAATGATAACACCTGCGGAGTACTTTGCCCAGTCGTTTTCTTTAGACAAATCGGTATATTGAATTGTTTTGTCAATGTCCGTATCCATGTTGCTGCGCGTTCTAATCGCCTTCCAGTATTTTATACTATTTTGATCTAGTACTCCATTTAATTCAAAATCGGCTTCTATATAATTCAAGTATGCTTCAGCCGCGCGGAAAACCACACTCGCGATTGTACTGGTTTTAGTAGGGGCCTGATTAGCATCTGGCGTCAGGCCTTTCTTCAATGAATAGCCTGTTGTTGACCTCAGTTCTGCCAGTCCGATTACAATCGGAGGTCTATAAAAGTAGCCTTTGCCATTTAACGCCCATTCATTGAACGATGGGTCATCGGCCAATAGGTCACCGGTTTTTAATATATTATATCCCATCCTTGGGTCCCTACTTGCGAAGGTATTAGCATAAGTTTTATCACCTTGGTAGCCAGACCCATTTGCGTATATAGGTAAGCCATTTTGCATAAGGTGTGATTCAACTATATCTTTTGTAAAGCCCGTATTTCCACCACCATTTCGTTGGATATTACCGACTACATAGTGGAAAATATTGATTTCAGAATTTGTGCTGTACGCTCTCCAAAGTAAAACTTCTGAATTGCCTGTCAAGGAATTACTGTTAAACATGCTTTGATAGTTGGCAGCCAAAGTATATTGTTCAGCTACAATTTTTGCTGACTCCTTGGCCTGCTCTAGAAAAAATCGGATTTCCTGATCAATATTGATGCTAAAATCCTTCAAATAATCTTTGTTAGCGCCAGGCCAGCCGGGTCCTCCTGGTACTCTTGCAGTACCTTTATGATATTTTTCCCAAGTCGCTTCAAATAGTGCCACTCTGCTTTTGAGTAATGCAGCTACGTTTTTACTTAAACGGTTCTGAGCAGGGGCAGTCGCTTGCATTAATGAAAAAGCTTTATCGAGGTCGGCTAAAATAAATCTGGCAACTTCATTACGAGGCCTCCTTTTACTTTGCTCAACTACAGCTTCATAATTGTCTGTAACAGCTTCTGTAACGATTGGGAAATCCCCCAAGCTTACTAACTTATTAAAATAGGTAAATGCCCTAAAGAAGTATACTTCTCCGAGGCAATGTTTTATTAAAGTTTCATTACCTGATATTTCTCCTTTTTCGATACGAGGGGTTACGGTATTAATAAAGTAGTTTGTGGAGCGGATGGTTGAAAAATCCCAATCCCCCCCCGTGTTAGGTACGCGAGTCTGGCCTTTCACAAAAACTGTGTTTGGTGCGGTAGCAGCCTGATTGTCAGTTCCATTGTCGGTAGCAAATGTACCTAGCCCATAAGCGCCAGCTGTGTGTGATGGTAATTGAGTATATAAGCCTGCTGCATAGGAGGCTAAATCATTATCCGTTTTTAAATAGGTTTCTGTTGAAATTTCTCCTAAGGGCTCTCTATCTAAAAATTCGTTGCAAGAGCTGAATAGTAAGGAACCTATAAGGGTATAGAAAAATATTTTTTTCATGACTTTAAGATTAAAAAGTGATATTACAACCAAAAGAAAACGTTTTCGAAAGAGGGTACGTTTTTCCGTTACCCCATGGACCGTTGATGGCTTCAGGGTCATATACGTCCGAAATGCTTGTGATGGTGAATAGATTCTCTGCGCTAAAATAGACTCTAGCTCTTTTGATCTTACTGCGTTGCAATATATTTTCCGAGATTGTATATCCTAACTGAATGTTTTTCAAACGCAGGTAAGACGCATTCTGTAAATATTTCGTTTGCACTTCTTGATTCATTCCTTTTCCTATGTACGGCCTAGGGTAATATGCATCTGTATTAGCTCCGAACACTGAAGTTGTACCTTCAGGCCGATAATAGTCAAGGTGTTCCTCAAAACCAGTAGACTGCCATTGTCCAGACCCTACTCCCCAGAAATTGGGGTCACCTAACCAGGCATCTCTTTTGGCTACGCCCTGTAAGAAGGCGCTAAAGTCAAATCCTTTCCAGTCCATTCCTAGATTGAAACCGACTAGATAACGAGGACTGTTATTACCAATAATCTTACGGTCGCCTGGATTATCTAGCGTGCTTGATCCAGCGTTTACTTCTTTGTCTCCATTTAAATCTCTGTACATGATATCTCCCTCACCCCAGTTTGATCCCCATGTAGGTTTATTATTTTCTAACCAGGCGTTCATTTGTTCCTGAGACTTAGCGATACCTTCGGTCTCGTAACCCCATATTTCACCTAATACCTGACCATTGTAAAAAGTCGATAATGATTTAGAAGCATTAGGGTATTTTTTTACTGTTGCTGTATTGTCTGAGATATTGGCACCAAGGGTATAGCCTAGATTGCCAATTTTATCATTCCAGTTGACCACAAGCTCCCAACCTTTGTTTTCTAAGGTTGCATTGTTTGTGTTCGGCAAAGATGTACCAAATACAGCACCTATTTCTGCGGCTGGGCCAACCATACCATCCGTAGTGCGGGTAAAATAGTCAAAGTTCAATTGTAGTCTATTCTGGAAAGCAACAGCATCAAACCCTATGTTTAATGTTTCTATTTTTTCCCAGGTTAACGTGCTACTTATCATACCAGGAACAGTCGCTACCGTAGGTTTTGAACCACCTATTAACCATGATCCCGAATTTGCTGAAATCGGTTGTGTCAGATAGAATGGATAAATGGCGATGGTATTTTGGTTGCCGAGCCTGCCCCATGAAATCCTTGGTTTCAATACCGATAGGTAATTTCCCGTATTCATAAATGATTCTTTAGCCATATTCCATCCTACCGATACGCTCGGAAATAAGGACCAGCGTTGATCTCTGAGGTATCGGGAAGATCCGTCATATCTTAAGTTAAATTCAACAAGATACTTGTCATCAAAATCGTAATTCAAACGGCCAAAAAATCCTGCTGTTGCCCAGTCATATACCGATGCAGACGTTATTTTGTCTGTTCCTCCCGCAGCACTTATTTCAGGTACAGATTCTGAATATAGATTAGGTCGCAGCGCACCTAGTGTTCTATATTTGAACATTTCCGTATTTGCTCCGACCATAAGCTTAAAAGCATGATTATCTATTTTAGTTGTGTAATCGGAGTATACACTGGTGGTATACATGTTTTGATTGACATAATATTGAGAAGCTTCTGTAGCACCAGCTGTTCGTGATCCGTCAAACTGTAATAATAAAGGCTCACCTTTTACATTGTACTCGCGTACAGAATTAACATTACTTTGATTATTTTCATTGACGGTGCGAAGCCCTGCCTCAGCATATATGTTCCAGCCTTTTGCGGGATGCAATACGATCTGTCCTTGTAAAAATAAGTTATCATTATTTGTAATAGAACGACTTCCACTGGTCAGCTGTGCTAATTTACCATTTCGCATATAATGTCCATTCGGATCTTTAAAAGGCATCATTGGCCACATTCGTACGATATCGTGGTACAATAGGCCTGATAAACTGTTGTAGTAGGGGTTGTCTAAATTAGATCGTACAAAACGAGTTGTCAATTTAACATCGATCAGGTCATTTAGTTGGGCGTTTATTTTTGCCATGGACTGAAAACGCTTATATTTATCTTCGCCGTATCTCAAGTTTCCATTTTGGTTTAAATAGTTAGCAGAACCGTAGTATTGATACTTTTCTGATCCACCACTGATATTTAGGTTATTTTCTACAGACCATGCATTTTTGTAGTGTACATCATACCAATTAACATTGTCGTTGGCCCTTTCGTGGAATTGCCAATTGCCATTCCCTTCATTCGGTATGGTGGTGGTTGTTATTTTACCGGCAATATAGTCCTGAATACGTTGTATAGTATTGCTATCAAAAATAACCTGACCCCCATCGTTAAGAGCAGACTCGTTAAAATAGTTAGCAAAATCATAGGAGTTCAGCAGTTTTGGTAGATTTGTAGGTCTCGTATTTCTGAAATTATTGGAATACGATATTGATGAAACACCTGCTTTTCCTGATTTGGTGGTTACCAATATGACACCAAACGCTGCTCTGGATCCATAGATTGAAGCCGCAGAAGCATCTTTTAAAACTGAAATAGACTCAATATCATCCGGGTTTATATTATTGATGTTTCCTTCTACGCCATCAATTAATACTAGGGTACTAGCTGTTGAACCCGTACTGATAGTACCGGTACCACGTATGTTAATATTCATATTCTGTCCCAACTCACCTCCTAATGCTGGTGCCGAGATATTCAATCCGGGTACAGTTCCCTGTAAAGCCTGTGCAACAGATGTTACAGGTCTTGATTCTAATCTTTTGGTATCTACAGTAGCCACTGCTCCAGTTATATTCGTCTTGCGTTGTGTACCGAATCCTACCACTACCACTTCGTCTAGATCCTGATTAGATTCAACTAAACGAACCGTCAATGCTTGACTAGAAGAGATGGTGATCCTTTGGTTATTATAGCCTATAAACGAGAATTGTAGTATATCACCAATAGCTGCGTGAATTCTAAAGTTTCCGTTATTGTCGGTTTCGGCAATTCTGTCCGAATTCACCACTTTAACCGTTACTTTTGCAATAGGTTTTTCCTGTGCATTTATAACTTTACCTGTCACCATGTTTTGAGTAGTGGTAATATAGGTTGTCGCTTTATAATCAGTTTTGATTGCCTTTGGTGCAGTTTTACGACTGATGACAATTGCCTTTTTATTAATCTTATACGTAAGACCTTCACTTTCCAGTGCAATGTCTAACGCTTTTTCTAAAGGTGTATCTCGTAAATTGAGATTTAGGTTAATGTTTTGTATATCTTGAGCTTTTGATACAATATCGTAACCCGTTTGTTCCTTTATAAGCTTAAAAAAATCAGCAATACGTACATTCTTTCCATGGATTGTGATTGATTGGCTATGAACTGCTGCCCATGAGTTTAATGTCAAAAGAACAGTACAAATAAATGTTAGTTTCATATACAATATGACTTTAGAGGGCAATAAAAACTCACCTCTCCTTAAATAATATTTTTTCATTATATTTGGTTAGTAGTTAATAGTTTATATTAATGATAAGATATTGGAGAATGGCGGTTCTCCAGTATTTTTTATTATTCTTTTATACTTTCTATTCGTATCCTCCTTCCTTTTATTGAAAATTTAGCAATACCAGATTGCTCAATAAGTCCTAAGACTTCTCCTATTTCCCTATATTTTGATATCGTAGCCCAGACTTTTAATTGTCCAACTTCTTTATTGTATTCAAAATCAACATTATACCATTCGCCTAGTTTTTCTGCAACAGATTGTAAGGGCTCGTAGTTAAAAAGGAAATATCCATTTTTCCAAGCGATATACGGTTCAGTATCCACTGTTGTAATTTTTTGATTTTTATTGTTAGCTGTTACCAACTGTTGTCCAGGTTTTAGAATGGTTTGATCATTATTTACGGATACTTTGCCTGTAATTAAGGTGGTTTCCGTTTTACCGACTGAAGATCTGACGTTGAATTTAGTTCCTAATACTTTAATCTTCTGTTGGTCAGAGAAAACAAAAAAAGGTTTTTTATCGTTATGCGCAACTTCAAAGTAAGCTTCTCCATCTAGCCATACATTACGGTTCGTTCCAGATTCTGATGTAAAAAACTTTAATTTAGAATTACTATTTAACCACACTTTGGTTCCATCTACCAAGATTATTTTAAACTCTCCACCCCTAGGGGTCTGTATCCAGTCATAAGTTTCAGCAGGGGCATTGGCAATATTATTTGCGGTATACACGACTGTTCCATCATCTATTTTCTCAATATTGACATGATTATAAGATATTAGGCTGTCTTTGATTAAGGTGTTTAAATCTAACTTGCTTCCATCAGACAGTTGCAAATGGGCATTATTTCCGCCTACTACAATCAATTCCTTATCATTGAGTGACGTAGAGGACTTAAAACTAAATTGATATATACTAAACGCAGCATATATTAATATTGCCGCGGCTGCAGAAATAATCCATATTTTTTTTAATTGATTTTTTAAAAGCGTTTTTTCAGGAGAATAATGTGCCAGTTCATCTAGGTCCTGCGATATTTGAGAGGGAAGAATATTAGTTAATTTTTGATACTTAGTATTAGCCAAATACCAGTTTACTAGAACTAATCTTTCCTCTTCAGACAATGTACCCTGCTGCCACTTATTTAATAATTGTTCAATTTCTTGATTCATCAACATTATAGGTTTTAAAGCTATAACGAGGAAGTGGGACAAAAGGATGACTCTATATTATAAAAAAAATGAAAAAAAATTTATAGACTTAATTTTTAGTCGTTTAATAGCTCTACTTAGATGAGTTTTTACAGTGTTTATGGAGATATTTAAGTTTTCGGCAATCTCTTTGTTTGATTTCTGGTTGAACTTACTTTCTTGGAAAACCAGTCTCATTTGTTCAGGCAGAACTGCAATTTTTTCTTCGACAGCTTTCATTAATTGTCGTTCAACCTCTGATTCATCTTCGATAAAAACAAAATCCATTTGGTTTATTTGAAGCAGATATTTTCTTTTTACAGCGTCTTTAGCGAAACGATCTAGGATATTGTTTCGGGTCGATTTAATTAAATACGCTTTAAGGTTATAGGTTTCTGAGAGAGTTTCAACGTTCATCCATAATTTCAAAAAGACATCCTGGACTACGTCTTTGGCTTCGTCTCCATCTTGAAGCATGGTTAGAGCATGCAAATATAAGGTACTATAATGCTCTTGATATATTTTATCAAATTCTTTCTTAAAATCCTTATTACTTGGAAAAGACATAATATAGATAACTAAGGCGAATGTTAAGATAAATTTTTGGTTTAATCGGAAACCAATACAATATTACTTAAAATATTTTATTTTGATGCAAGAGTAATTGTAGGCAAAATGAATGAAAAGAAGAAAATTGCCCTTAATCAGTTAGGGATGCTACTTCAAACAGCATATTAAAGAATCGTTTTAGTATCTCTCTAATAGTATATTAAGATCTTAACCATAATAGTAGTACTCCGTTATTGCTTTCAGGAGATGGTGAATATAGATCTACAACGGAATTTTCTGTTAGTTATACTACAAAAGGAGCTATCCCAATTAATACAGATAGCTCCTTTTGATATTTATGATAGGCAGTTTGGATTTACCAGCCAGGGTTTTGAACTAATTTTTTGCTTTTTTGAATTTCGTTCAAAGGAATAGGGTATAAGTACATTTCTCTTTCAAATGCTCTGTTTTCATAAGATGTGCGCTTAAAGAATTCAGCCTCTGTAGCAGCCCCCATATTCATGCCATAAAATAGTCCTCCTTGACCACCTTTGCCGACTTCATTCTCCGCTATCATCCATCTCCGAACGTCAAAATAACGTTGTCCCTCAGTTGCTAGTTCAATACGCATTTCAGCTCGAATAGCATTTCTTTGTAGATCTTTATTACCTTTTATTTGTGCTTTTATATCCTGAAGTTTGGGTATACCCGCTCTTTCTCTTACTCTATCTACATATTCTAGAATTAGCGGATTAGAAGGATCAATTTCATTCATTGCTTCGGCATATAGTAAATAGAATTCAGCCAATCTAAAGATAATAGACGGTCTATAATGACTTTTTGGAAAGGAGCCTTGATTATGCACATTTCTTGAGATTCTCTTATATAGTAAATATCCTGACCAGGGATGATCTGCAGCTGTGTTGTCATTACCATTTCCACGATTGAACTTTACTATGCGATTAGTCAAGTGCCATTTTCTTCCATGATAAAATACCGTTTGATAAAAACGTGGTTCTCTATTTACCCACATGTTGTAGGTTCCGGCCTCTGTACGTCCAGTAAGATCATCTCCGGCTATAGAGAATCCACTTTCTTTATATTTCGGAGATTCTTCGATGGGTAAACCATCATTCATAAAGAAATCATCGACTAATTCTTGTGTCACGGCAATACAAGCAAATCCTGCATTTTCAGAACGAGGTGTGCTACGTCTATCAACCCCTTCACCATTTACAGCGCCCCATGATTGATTTGGGTTTGCCCAAATAATTTCCGTGTTGTAAGACATAAACAATTCGTATAGCGATTTATCAGGATCATATGTGCCATTCGTGTAAGCTTTATATAGTGCGTATTTGCCCGATTCAGCAAAGTCTATAAACTCTTTCATTGCTGCTCCAGCTTTTGCCCAGCGGGCAGGGTCCGCGCTGTCAAACAACTTTTTGCCTGAAGGATTTGTTAATGCCAAAGCTTCTGTGTAGCCACCATTAAATAATGGACTTGCCGCATACATCATCAATTTGGCGCGAACAGCTAGTGCAACACCTTTAGTTGGTAACGACAGATAGTTTTGATCTGTAATTATTTCGTCCAGCTCAGTGGAGACATCTGTCAATTCTTTGTAAATCCAATCAACAACTTCCTGAACAGAATTACGTTCAAAATCGATATCGCTCAACGAAGGATCAATTGATTTTTCGATGATAGGTATAGGGCCATATTGTTCAAAAAGAAGGTAATGATAATATCCTCTTAAAAAGCGAGCCTGCGCTTTCATCTTATTGAGCTCAGCGGAACTGATAAAATCTGTATCACCTGTTTGGGGAATTTCTTTGGCATTCTCTAAGAAAAGATTCGCCTGTCTAATAAGGGTGTATAGCGTTCCCCAACGGTGAAAAGGTGCGTTCCCCGAATTGTATCCGTTAGCATTTAATGTACGAAGCGTTCCTTGAGCCATTTTTAGTTCGTCCGATGCGCCCGTCCATGGGTTGGTCAATGCTGCAGCATCTAGAATCATTCCTGAGCTATTTGGAATACCGGAAAAAATATTACGGTGCCAATTACGGGTATATTCCGCATTCTCGAAAACTTCTTTCATCGTCAATTGTCCGGCCAATTCATCTGAAACGTCCAAATAGTTTGGATTACATTGCACAAGCGATAAGGAGACGAATGCCAATAGCAAATAATATATTTTTCTAATTTTTTTCATAACAGAAAGTCTTTAAAAAGTAAACTCTAATCCAACAGTGTAGGTCGAAGGCAATGGATAGTTCATTCCTTCATTTGCGTTCCCTAATTCAGGATCCCACATCTTGACCTTGTCCCATACGTAAATATTGTTGCCATTCAAGTATACACGTCCAGATTTAATTCCAACTCTGTTCATAAACGATTGCTGGAAGCGATATCCCAATTCCACATTTTTCAAACGGACAAATGAGGCATCTCTAAGCCACCATGTACTAGCAGCAGAGTTGTTGGCAAATGTTGAAGAGTGAAGGCGAGGGTACATCACATTGTCTGATGGGGCCTCTTCAGTCCAGCGATTTAATGCTTCAGCTCTTAAGTTGGATTCATCCACACCCCATTGGAACGGGAAAAATGATTGAGGTACATTAGCCCCAAGAACTGTCGATGTATTACCGGCACCTTGGAAGAAGACATTTGCATAAAAGCCTTTATACTCTCCTGAGATACCAAATCCATAGATCAATTCAGGAACAGAAGGGTCAGCTATTTCACGAGTTTGGTCATATTGATTTATTATTCCATCTCCGTTCAAATCCTTGTACTTGATATCACCTGGACGAATATTTGAGCTTAAGCTTGAACTGACTATGCCCTCTTTCAGACTATATGTTTTTACCCCATTGACCTCGCTAATAATAAAATCCTCGTGTTTATAAAGCCCATCTGCGACATATAAACTAGAAATGTTAAGTCTACTACCAGTTTGATTCATCCACGGGTATAGTTGTGGAATCTCATCGTATTCTATAATTTTATTACGTGCAAAAGTTAAGTTTCCGCGAAGACTTAATATAAAATCTTGACCGATTTTCTGACGTACATTCAGACTACCGTCAATTCCCTTGTTATCAACTTCCCCATAATTTTGCCATGGGCTTTGGCGAAAACCTGCAACAGCAGAAACTGTACGACGTTGTAATAATATATTTGAACGGTTATTATCAAAATAATCCACCTGTAGGTCAATTTTATTATTGAATAGACCCAGTTCCATTCCAAAATTACGTTTCAGTTCGATTTCCCAAGATAGGTATGGGGCTTCAAATCTTCCCTCTATTACTCCATTCATCCCATTTAAGGAACCTGATCCTCCTATACCAAATGGATAACCAGTTGTTCCCGTTGTAAATGTTCCCCGGTATAAAAATCTGGATCCCCCTGTATTATCGTTACCCGTTTTACCTACAGAAGCTCTAAATTTTAAGTTGTTTACAATAGATTTAAAGTCATCACCAAAGAATTTTTCATTAGAAGCAATCCAAGAAGCACCGACAGCAGGAAAAAATCCGAAACGGTAATTTTTAGCAAATGTTTCCGATCCTGTAAAACCAAAATTACCTTCTAGCGCGTAACGATCATCAAACATATAGGTTACCCTTCCCACATATCCTTGTTTTCTAAATGCTAAAGCTTCGTCGTGGCGTTGGTTTTCTTTTTGATAAGATAACAACATTCCGCCTACCTCATGTTTTTCAAAGAATTTACGGTTGTAACGTAATGACATTTCTAAATAGATATTCTTACTGCCCGTGTTGCTCTCTGCCGGCTCCCCGAAATCCGGATTACCAGCCACCACTTCTTTGAACTTTAATGAGCCATCCTCATTTCTACCAGTAGCATAGAATTGTTTTGGTGTTTTAGTGCGTGACATGTAATAATTCATTACAGCATCGTAGCTTACATTGGCTTGCAAGGATAGTCCTTCTGTTAGAAATTTTAAATCTTGTTTAACGCCTACATTAGACTGAATTCCAGATCGCCATTCTTTTGCATAGCCCGATTCCATCAAGAGGTTATATGGATTCACACGATTGCCACTCGGTCTTGGGTGGCCTGCCACGGTACCGTCTGAATATACTGCCGGAAATAAATAGCTTGGAATAGTAGTCATTCGTTGAAAAATCGTCGATGTACCTACTCCGGGATAGTTTGTCGTTAGGTATTGTCCGGATAGATCAACAGATAGGGAAGTAGTCTTACTAACCTGCAGATCTATATTGGAGCGAAGATTAAAACGTTTTAAACCGATATTGTTGTTATAATCCGCCAAATTATTCTCTTTGAAAATTCCACTTTCCGAAAAATATGCTCCCGAGACAAAGAATTTTGCAATATCACCACCGCCTCTGAAGTTTAACGTGTGACGCATGTTGTTTGTTTTGTTATCGAGCATTAGATCCAGCCAGTTTGTATTTGGATATAGGTCTAAATCTTCTCCTTTGCGATAGTTGCTGATCAATTCATCAGAAAACATTGGTGCAGCTCCCTCATTTCGTAAAGCTTCATTGTAAAGAGTCATATAATCTACAGAATTTACAAATTCAGGAAGTCTTGTAGGCTTTAACATACTATACTCACCACGATATGTGACCTTGGTTTTTTCATTGCGTCCACGCTTAGATGTAATGATAATTACACCATTCGCTCCTTCGGCACCATATACAGCTGTAGCCGCAGCATCTTTTAATAAGGTAAACGTTTCAATTTCATCGGGTTCTATGTCGGCCATAGCTCTAGGTACCCCATCCACCAATACCAATGTGTAATCTTCCCTTAAAATAGCTACGATTATTAATGTAGTTTTATAATTTAGGGACAATGAAAAAAAGTAAGTTTAGCGAATCACAAATCATCAAGATTTTATCACAGCAGGAAGCTGGGCAATCGGTTTCGGATATCTGCCGAGAGCATGGTATTAGCCAAGGGACTTTCTATTCTTGGAAGAGCAAATATTCGGGTATGGAGGTTTCGCAGCTTAAGCAGTTGCGGGAAATGGAAAAAGAGTTGGCGCAATACAAAAGGATTGTTGCCGAGCAGACTTTACAGATTACGGTTTTAAAA
>NZ_FUZF01000036.1 GCF_900168125.1 Sphingobacterium nematocida | reverse complement strand
AACTTTACATTAAATTTGGGGATAGGCTCAAACTTGATAGAGGCTTTTAGATTTTGGTTAATTATCCAATGACACAGTTTGAGTTACACTCCCAATAAGTTTGGCACCTGGTTAAGGACAGGTAAGTTTTACTTGAATTATCATTTTGATGGTGGAAGTATCTACGGTAAACTGACCAGCCAAGATGGAACAGTGATTATGGTTTGGCTATTGGATTAGCATTATGAAGTCGTCGGAACTTACACTTCCGACGACTTATTTTATTCAGTCAATAAATAACCTTTACAAGAAATAAGTTGCCACTGCGGCCTATTCTCCCAGAACCAAGAATTTAGGGATTAAACTTTACTTTTGGGGGCATTGCAGATTGAAAAAGCACCTAAAACGAGGAGAACGGATCAAACTATTTCTCTTCCTTTAAGGCCTTATATACTTCTATAGGAAGATCCGATTCCAAAACAGCAGCTCCATCTTCAAAAACTGCTCTGTATTTTTCTGCCCGCTCCTCCTCCGTTTTAAGTCTGTCGTAGGTAGGAGCCGAAGATATCATACATAACACGCCCTTTTCTTTAAAAAAAGCATACATATTTTGATTAGCGGCTTTGATTTCTGGGCCGATATAAACGATCATTCGGTTAAATGGTAGTCCCGAAGCAATAAACTTATCCAATGCCTGTTGGTCTTTGATATGCATCGACAAATATTGTTTGGGATTCTTGTCTAAGAAAAATTTTGCCTGTTCTACATTATGTACCGTGACCCATACCCAAGAGTAAGCATTGTATCGTCTGATGATTTCCGCCGTGGCCTCCAGCGGCAAATCCTTTTTGTCTAAATTTAGAATTGTCTTACCTTTAGCCCATTTGATCATATCATCCAACCTATCGATACCATATGAAGTCAACTGTCCATTATGATCTTTCAGTTTTAATTTCTTCAGTTCTTTCCAGGTGTAATCACTGACCTTTCCACTTCCATTTGTCGTTCGCTCTAAAGTAGCATCATGGAACACTACCGGCACACTATCTTTCGTGTACCTTGGATCTATTTCAAAGATTGCAGATGTATATTTCAATACTTCTTTCATCGCAACGATAGAATTCTCCGGCATACCCCTTTCTATTGTTCCACGGTGGCCACTGATGATTTTTTTACCGGGTTGATATTTGAAATAATCATACATCTCTTCGGTAGTTTTGAAACTAAGCTTATGCAGTTTCTGGGCATCAGCCTGATTAAAAGAAAAAAACAAAACCACCATTACTGACAATAATATAACATTTTTCATCGTATTCTCCTTATGATTTGAGTCTAAGCATTTAACTTCAACAGATGAACACCATCCTCTTTTGAAAGAGTCAATAGGGTCAATGCTGAATTTTCCTGTACAATTTTTCTATAATTTTTTAGCGGCATCCCCAATTGAGAGGCGATAAAGAACCTATTGATCCCATTATGCCCAACAATAAGTACGGTCTTACCAACATATTTGTCGAGCAATTCGGTATAGAAGGAATTTAATCTTGTGACAATCTCCGTAGCTGTTTCTCCCGTATTTCCCGCTCGAAAATGCTCGGGCGTCGAGAGCCAATTTTCCCAACTTTGGGGATCCTCCAACTGAAATTCTTCGGCTCTCTTTCCTTCCCATTGTCCAAAATCTACCTCTATCAACCGCATATCCACCAAGATTTCTTCTTTTCCGGAAGCTATTATCGCTGTATTCTTGGCTCGTTTTAAAGGAGACGAAAATATAGCATCAAATTGAAAATCTTTTAGTAATTTCTTCATTCTATGTGCCTGAGCTATTCCCTTATCCGTCAAATCAATATCTGTACGCCCGCAATACCTATTCCCATCGGCATTATACGCAGTCTCTCCATGCCTTAACAAACAAATTGTAACCATATTTATATGTATTTTAACGTTCTTAGCTTTTCCTTAAACAACCGGTACTGATCATCATAAGCAATCATCAGCTCTTGATTAGGTTGTACTGTCTTCTCGATAACGCTCATACGCTTAGCAGCCTCTGTCAGGGAGTTATAATAGGTCTGGGAAGCTGCCATTATAGCCGCCCCAAAAGCTCCGCTAGTTTCTTTACATTTATAAATAGGTACGCCTAGCACCGCCGATCGTATAGTCAACCATACATCGCTGTTACTGCCACCTCCAGCGGTATACAGTACACTTAACTTTTCTCCGGATAATTCTGAAATGATTTCATAAGCCAACCGCTCGATAAAAGCTACGCCTTCCAGGTTAGCTGCATATCTTTGGCTTTCCGCACTGGTCTCTGGAACAATTGCTTCGGCCTGAGGGGCTATAATTGGATATCGCTCTCCCTTTTGCTTTAAGGGCCAGGCAAGTAATCCTGTGGGTATCATTTTTTCAGCGGCAACATTAAGCGCCGTCAAATCCGCTTCAAAATCTAAGGATATCCAGTCTGCACCAGTGTTGCTCGCTCCCCCAGGCATCCAATAACCCTCAGGATGCCTATGGTTATACAATCTCCCTAACGGATCTATCACTTGATTTTTGGTCACCCCTTTGATCACTAAAGTGGTACCTATTGTGGTATTCCAATCTCCGGGATTAACTGCTCCAGACGCAATCTGACTCGCGCAACCATCTGTAATTCCTACGACGATCTCTATTGTGGGTATTCCCCAGTATTCAGCCAATTCCTTGGTCAATCTACCCACGACGGAACCCGATGGAACAACTTCCTGCATCCATTCTTTCCGCAGTCCGACTTTCTCAAAAATATAAGCGGGCCAAACGAGGTTATCCAAATCATAACCCGATTTTAACGCATTGGTATAATCTGTCACTCGATAGTTACCGGACAGATTACCTACAATAAAGTCCGATGCATGGACCCATAGGCCTATTTGTTCGACGTAACTAGGAAATGTGTCCATGTACCACCGCATTTTACTGAGTCCAGACGATGTGTTAAACCCGGTATAACCATTGGGAAGATATTTTGTAGCCAATTTTTTAATCCGCTTGCCCTGCTCAGCAGATCGAGGATCACTGTACATTATAGCATTATGGATAGGCTTATGATTAATATCCAAAGGAATAACGGTCCCCGAAGTAGAGGTCACCGAAGCCGAAACAATAGAATCACGATCAAAATTCGAAGGTAAACTCGCTACGATCTCACCAATCAACTGAAAACAATCTGTCCACCACATAGCTGGAGATTGCTCCTTACGGAAGCCTTCTGTAAGGACAAAATTTTTCGATTTCGAGACGATTACTTCGCCTACCTGATCTGCTAAGATCACACGGAGCCCTTGTGTACCTATATCTATCCCAAGGAAATATTTTCTTTTCATTTACAATGCAACCTGTTTAAATGTCTTTCTGGCATTTCTCCATTCCAGATACAATTTTTCAAACTTATCCTGTTCTTCCGGAAATGTTTCATCCATCAATACCGGTGTTATATTCGGTACACCTAGGGCATCATTACAGATGAATACCCCGCCCAAAATGGAAGCCTGTCTAAAGGTATTCCTTACGCGAATACTCTTTCCCAAAAGATTAGCCAAAAACTGTCGCAATTTTTTACTTTCAACACCTCCTCCGCATGCCCATATATAGGACTCGTTATGAGTAGACACATCACATAGAAACTTATAATTTTCATAGATAGAACAAGCAATATCCCATAAAACGGAGAACACAAAACTCCCCCGGGTTAACTGGTGCGATACGGGCGCATTGAAGATAAAACCTCCCTTGGTCAACGGCTCCTGTTCGTCGGCAATCAGCGACCCCAATGAAGCCACACACTGGGAATACGTGGTCTCTTCGAGTTCTTTCTCAATAATAGCATATCCTTCATTGGGATAGAATATTTCCTTAAGTCGCTGATAGTTCAGTCCGGTTACGCCAGCATTAGCCTCTAGAATAAAATTCGAACGATCAATATGTCTACTTGTCCAAGTTCGCTGATCCTTATCTTTTTCATAACGATTTATTATCTTAATAATAGGCGTAGTCGTACCTGATACGATAACCACATCATTTGCAGAAGGCTCCATACTCCTAATAGCCAGTTGTGTATCACCACCACCAACCACGACGACTGCTGCTGTTGATAGTTGAAGATCCTCAGCAACATCTTTCTTTACCGGACCTAGCACCGTTCCGGAATCCATCAACTCTGGAAGAATAGAAGCCGAAAAATCGAAAAGTTTTAAAAGATCGGTGGACCAATTTTTAGCCTCTACGTCATACAAGAGGGTTTCCGAAGCCTGAGAATGCTCGTAAGATGTAACTCCTGAAAATTTATATTGTATCCAATCCGAAATACTCATCACGCAGTCTATTTGATTAAAGACATTCGGATAAACCGATCTCAGACCAACGAGTTTAAGAGCCGAAAACAATGAAGTTGGAAATCTACCGGAAAGATTATACACGAACTCCTTGTCCAGCAGGTCGTCTTCCCATTTCCGTCCACGATGATCGATATTAGGCATTCCGAGCAGGGAGTTGCCTTTGTCATCGATAACCACAATTCCTTCCCGTTGGCTCGTCGCTGTAACAGCTTTCACGATCACGTCTCCTGCTTCTTTCAATGCCTCCTGAGACAATCTTTTTATTTGCCTCCAAAGCTCTTCGGGATTAAAATAAATCGACTCTTCATACTTGGAGTCCACCAAATAGTTTACATTTTCCCGCTTTACCGACAAAATATCTCCATCTGTAGTTGAAACTCCTACACGAGCATTTCCTGTACCAATATCTACAACCAAATAGACGCTCTTTGCCATTTTTCTTATTTTACAAATTCAATTACTCCTTTATTAACCAACTGCTGGATTGACTTATTGCCGTTATGGAAAAACTCACGCAAATTATTATTCATGATAAAAGCGTGATGATCTTCCACTTCGTGAGTTGCTCCAGCGATATGGGGAGTCGCCAATACCCGTTTATTCAAGATCATCTTATAATCGATTGCATCGGGCGGCTCATTATAAAACACATCGAGAACAGCTCCCCGGATTTGCGCCGACTCTATTACCTCCAATAGATCTTCCCTATTTACAACTGTCGCACGGGCAGTATTCACAAAAATAGCACCTGGCTTCATTAAAGAAAGATACTTTTTATCGATCATCCCTGTAGTCTCCTCGGTGACCGGCAGATGAACACCGATTACATCGCAGCTTGAGAACAGCTCTTCCAATTCCACTTTTCTGAAATCCGTATTAGCATCATTATAATAAGGATCAAAATAGCAAATTTCAGCAGGAAAACTCACTAACATACGCGCTATATGCTGCGCTACAGCTCCGAATCCGACCATCCCTACCTTTTTTCCAGCCAACTCATTACCTTTAAATTCGAGATAGGATGTATGGGCTCCTTCGCCCCAGTTTTTGCCTTCCAGCCAACTGACCGCCGGAATAGTGTTGCGCAACAGGGTAATAACATTAGCAATAAACATCTCCGCAACAGCCTGCGCATTACGAGCTGGCGTATTAAAAACAGGAATTCCTAATTCCGTAGCTACATTAATAGCAATATTAGATGGAGTTCCACGGCACACACCCACAAACTTCAACTGCGGATTGCCCCGCAAAACCTCTTCCGTAATCTCATCATGCTCGGAGATCAACCCATCAGCCCCAGTCTCCTTCAACATCGCGAGAAGCTCACTTGGATTGTACGCTCTACCATGTGGTTTCCACGAACGATAAATCACTTCATCGGATAAGCTTTCCAATTCACGTAATGCCTTAACATTTTCATACGGCGCTGTAAGTAATATTTTCATATGTGTATAATTTGACTTTTGTCTGTCATATGGAATACTCATGGGTGTTTGTGCTTTGTTAAACATGCGTATTTCATATGTAAATAATTATTCGTGTACTTAACTGTTTTCTCGATGGAACTCATAATCCGTCAGTTGACGGATCGGTTTGATTATTTATTAAAACCCGATCGCTAATCCCGTGTATCAATGGTAATAAATTTGGTCAAAACGGCACTAATGATGTACAAACTAGCTAACACCCAAACAATTCCTTCGTTCCCTATTGTACCTATCAGAAGACCTACCAAAGCCGGCCCTAAAAAAACAGGTAGGCCGGCTCCTAAATTAAGGATTGCCATTGCAGCACCTTTATCATCTTTTACTAAAGAAGGCACCAATGCCGACAAAGGCACATATCCGGCGAGCAAACCTCCCCAAGCAACCCCTGCAGCCATCACTGCCCAATAATTTCCATCAAACCAAATAGGAGAATAATAAAAGAAAACTGTGGTTATAGCACACCCCACACCTCCAAACCATATAATCGTATTCTGCCAACCTACACGATCTCCCACAAAACCAAAGATTAGATTGAAGATGATATTACTGGTAAAGATCGTCCCCCAGATCTGTAACCATTCTTTTGTATCAAAGCCGTGTTCGGCCATGTACATCGGTAAAAATACCGGAAAAGCAAACTGTGCCGTCGTATTAATGACCCGTACAATTCCTCCAAGTAGCACTTTGGGTTCTTTTTTTACGATCGTCAGTCCATTGAGCAGCTCCCTACTCTTCGACTCTTTTGCAGCCTTTGTCTCAAACTTGTCCTTATTGATTACCAGTGCAAAAAAAGCACCTATCAACACCCATATTATAGAACTCCATAAAGTATCCTCATAACCCAACCGCTCAAGTGCCCAACTGGAATAATAGGCGCCCAAAACATTTAATCCTCCAGTAAAAACAAACCAGAACCATCCCACTGCAGTACTTAAGGTCTTCTGAGGGGCCCTATAAGTCAACCACACCATAAATGAGTAGGCAAACAGGGGATATCCAAACCCTCTAATGGCATAAAAGAACAACATAGCACTATAGTCTAATTTGGCCATCCCCATCCCCACAAAACCTATTGTCCCAAGAATATAGAGTATCAAACCCATCAACATTGATTTCCGAGGACCATAGCTCTCTGCCAAAACTCCCGAAAACCAAGAGGATATCGCGATAGTAATGCCGTAGATGGTAAACAAAGTAGCAGACTGCTGAATACTCATTCCATGCTCCACAAGATAAGGACTCAACCATCCCTGTTCGACTCCATCCCCCATCATAAAAATCAAGATTCCCAAATATCCCCACTTCAGATTGTCGGGCATTCCCAACTTAGCTACAAACGATTTATCTTTCATATCATAATTTAGTTATTGGTATTATCCCACTAATGTAAACATAATTAAACATATTTAAACTTTTTTAAACAAAAAAAATAACAACAGCAAAAAACACAAACAACAACTATATCACAAAAATTATGTATTTTCGGGCGTATTAATCAGTTAAGAATGAAAAATATCACCGATAGACATGAATATATTTTAAAGAAAATAAAAGAGAATAATAAAGTTGCTATACAAGAATTAAGCGACGAGATGAATGTCTCGGGTGTAACGATCCGAAAAGACCTGAAGTTGCTTGAAGACAAAAACCTGCTATTCAGAATAAAGGGAGGTGCCTCCAATAACAACCCGTATGCAAGCGATCGCCCCATCTTAATCAAAGAGAATATAAACTCAGACGAGAAAAACAAGATCGGCAAAAAGGCTGTTGAAATGATCCAGGACAACGACTCCATACTTATAGGTTCCGGTACGACAGCTTATGCATTAGCACGTCATCTCGACACGTCAGAGCGAATCACTGTAATTACTCCAGCTTTGAAAGTCGCTCTGGAACTGTGTAACAAGCCCAACATAGAAGTGCTGCAACTGGGTGGGTTGATTCGTCCCAGTTCTTCGTCGGTCGCAGGTCAATATGCCATGCGCATACTCGATGATGTATCTTGCGGAATATTATTCTTGGGCGTTGACGGTATCGATTTAGATTTCGGGATTACTATCAGCAATTTGACCGAGGCCACATTAAACCAGAAAATGTTATCTACCTCACAAAAAGTAGTGATTCTGGCAGATAGCACAAAATTTGGACGTCGCGGTTTAGGAAAGGTATGCAACATCGAAGATGTCGATTGTATAATAACAGACAAAAACACATCGAGCAAATATATTAACGCGCTCGAAGATGCCGGCATCCAGGTGATTATCGCAGATTAACTTACGTCCTTCAACTGAATCAGAAGATCCAGATAACGGAAAAACAAATAAAAAAAGTCGACCAATACTGTAATCCCGATTTTTTATCGGAAGCTGGCAACGGGTTGATATGGAAGGTGGCCATGAAATCAAAAAAGTTAACAGCCTTACATTACAAAGGAGTGGCGAAAACGAAACCAAGGCTTTTGGTAGGAATACTTACCGCCGAATGTCTCCCTAGCGGTAAATACAATATGCACACCGCTGAATGCATACCCGCGAAATTCCAATTGAGTCCCCAGACAAAAGTATACAGGCTCATTATCGCGCATCACAGCCACTCTACGATCAGCTTTCACCTTCGTTAGTGCAAACTTTCAGCTGGTATTTTCACTAAAACAAAGTAAAATAATACACAAAAAGCCGTCCTGAATTGATTTCGAGACGACTTTGATCACATTAGGGGATAATGTATAATTCGCTTCTTTCTGTCTCTGTCAACAAAAAAATGAGT
The DNA here is from genome assembly GCF_900168125.1 of Sphingobacterium nematocida. Lineage (GTDB taxonomy): Bacteria > Bacteroidota > Bacteroidia > Sphingobacteriales > Sphingobacteriaceae > Sphingobacterium > Sphingobacterium nematocida. The sequence continues at coordinate 782 of NZ_FUZF01000036.1, read as the reverse complement.
GCTAACTTCCAGCTTGTATCTATTCAAAACAAACAGAAAATATACGATACGAAAAAAACCTTCCAACTTTATCCATATCTGCAACAGGCATTCCTAAATATTTAAAAAAATATTACAACTTCTCGTAGGGTATTGTCTTGCTTGTGCGTATTACCTATGAACAGCACATACTGTTACTGACTAATTTTAAAATAAACCGTTTTGGAAAATACTGAACTAAAGGATTTGATTCAAAAATCCATAGATGGCAAGCTTAATGAAGATGAAGCTACTCGGCTCTATAATTGGATTCAAGAATCTGAAGTGAACCGGAAGCTATACGTCAAACTAAGAGATCTGGCCACACTACAGGATATAGCTGAACGAGAGAACAATGTACTGCGTGAACAGGGAGTGGTATATGGAAAGGAAGAGTAATAGTGGTGTTTATTTTTAAATCTTAGTGACTACAAATATATTTATTAAAAGCAACAATGTTGCTTTTAATAAATATATTTGTACCTTCGATAAAACAAATCACATGAATAGTATCCCTAAAGATTTTGAAGAGTGGAAATATTGTATCCAACAAAAATGTGGAATAACATTGACGCGGACATTTGCAGAAGAACGCCTCGATGTCTATCAGAATAAAGACCTTCCGGAGACACAGCGTTTTATAGCTAACTATGGGGAGGAACATTATGAGCGCATAAAACTATGGTTCTCCCAGATTCTAAACGGTTAAATCAATCTTATATTTTAAGCACAATGAAGAATAAACTACCTGTAACTGTCCTAAG
>NZ_FUZF01000039.1 GCF_900168125.1 Sphingobacterium nematocida | reverse complement strand
GGGAGTGTAACTCAAACTGTGTCATTGGATAATTAACCAAAATCTAAAAGCCTCTATCAAGTTTGAGCCTATCCCCAAATTTAATGTAAAGTTGGGATATGGTCAAGCCCCAGTTGTGTATTGGCATTGTCCACTTTTTAGAGATGTCCCTTATAATCAGGAACATCAACTTCATAAGAGCCTGTTCAGAACTGAATGCACCTTTAGTTTTCGTAATTTTACGGACCTGACGGTGCATTCCTTCAATAGGATTAGTGGTGTAAATAGTCTTGCGGACCTGCTCATCATACTCGAAAAAAGTAGATAAGTTCGTCCAATTATCCAGCCAGGATTTAGCAGCTATTGGATATTTCTTTCCCCATTTCTCTTCGAAAATCAGTAGGTTTTCATATCCCATTTCTTCGTTTACAGCTTTATAGACTGGCTTTAGGTCTTCTATAACTGCCTTTTTATCCTTTTCGGTAACGTAGCGCATACTTGATCGGATCTGGTGGACAATGCATAACTGTACTTTGGTTTTTGGGAAAATAGACTCTATAGCTTCTGGAAAGCCCTTGAGTCCATCGATACAGGCTATCAGGATATCCTCTACACCACGCTGTTTTAAATCTGTGAGAACCGATAACCAGAACTTTGCACCCTCATTCTCCGAGCTATAAAGCCCTATCAGGTCTTTACGTCCATCCATTCCGATACCTAGGATATTATAAATGGCCCGGGACTCAACTGTGCCATTCTGACGAACTTTGTAGTGCATACAATCCAGGAAAACAAAGGGGTAAACAGCTTCTAGTGGACGACTCCGCCACTCATTAACGGCAGGCATGACACTTTCTGTGATACGGGATATTTCTGTTGCGGAAATCTCCATAGCATACATCTCACGGATGAAGTCACTTATAGCACGGGTACTCATCCCTTTGGCATACATACTCAGCACATGACCTTCTAGTTGTTCGGTAATAATGAGTTGACGCTTGGGAACTACTTTAGGCTCAAATGTACCGGATCTATCCCGTCCAGACTCCAGCTCAAAAGTACCTGTATTAAGTCCCCGAACAGTTTTCTTAGTCTTACCATTCCGACGATTGGAATTACCTAATGCCTTATCTTCCTGAAGATGACTCTCTAGCTCGCCATCCATCATAGACTCTAGTAAATGCTTCATTAAGGGCGCTAGAACGCCGTCGTTCGGAGATAAACTCTTCCCGTTATAAAGACCTTGCATAGCTTCCTCTTTGAAGCGTTCAAAGTCAAATGGGGTCTTGTCTTTCATGACCATGTCGTTTGAATAATTAAATATAAAAAACCTTATTGAATTATTCCGCTGACACAGTTTACGTTACAGTCTC
>NZ_FUZF01000011.1 GCF_900168125.1 Sphingobacterium nematocida | reverse complement strand
TGCGAGCGTCCTCGCTCGTATCCTTAATGGCCCGCTTCATCATCCACAGCAGCCATTCCTTACGGCTCTCCTGTGGATAGTTTTCAATCTCTTTCCGGAGTCACGTGGATGTATACACTTTAAAAGATTTAACAAGATCCCCTGGGGTTCATAAAAATACAAGCCTTCGATATGGTGGAATCTGTATTTACGGGACATAATATCAAGCTATTAGTTAGTTAGTTAGTTAGTTAGTTAGTTAGTTAGTTAGTTAGTTAGTTAGTTAGTTAGTTAGTTAGTTAGTTAGCAAAGGTACGCACTTTTAATAGTTAACACAGGAGCGAGGACGCTCGCGCGAGCAGGGGGCAATTATCTTTGCTATATCTAGGTCAATTTTGTTCATAAGAGTTCTTGTTTTCAGACTTAAACGTTAGAAATCTAGATTGAACAGGGCACACATTAACAGTATTATTAGAAAGTGCTCTTAAAAATCTAATAGTTGTGAAATGTTGATATTAAGTTTGTCTGCTATTTTCTTTAGAATTGAAATAGTAGAATTGGTTTCGGCTCGTTCAATACGACCTATTTGTCTGGTATCGACATCGCATAACTCAGCAAGATCTTCTTGAGACAAACCTTTTTTCTCGCGAATAGCTTTGATATGGTTTCCTAATTTTACTAGGTATTCTTGATCTCGATATTGTGATTGTGCCATTAATCGAAACTCCTTAATTAATCTGAAAAATATTAGGACATATTTGTCTTATTTAATAATAGTTTGTATATTTGTTTAAGCTCATCATTTAGTGAGCTTGCATTTTTTGAACTAAGAAGCTTTGCTCGACGGACCTAGGAAATCTAAAGCATGTGAAGCGGCAGTGAGAAAATGCCCACAATATTGTATCTTTGATTTCAATATGTGGGCTCTCTCTGTACACATGCTTAGAAGCTTTGCTTCTACCTCTCCTAGGGGGTGTCGAGCGTACAGAGGGAGCCTACATTATATATTCCTCTAAAGCTTAATAAAGTATTATAAACTTACGAAGCTATAATGAAAGCAAAACGAGAACTTCTCAAAAACATTATCTCTGCACCTGAGTAGCTCGGGGCAAGATGTAGGCGGATTGTCTGCACTGCTCGGTAAAGTGCTCCATTATAAACCTCAGCAACCAAGTATAAAACCTAAAGAAGAGCCTTCCGACTTCAAGAATCAATTTTTTATTTATCAGTAACCTGTGGATGTAACCAATAGCGCGCAATTGGAACCTTTTACATGTTGCTAAAATTTACTTAAAATCTTAAAAAATGAAACAATTTTTTAGGGGTGGGAGAGGACTGCCCAAAGGACAGAGTGACAAAGTAACAAAGTTATCCCGATACAAAATCGGGACAAGTTTCCGTGACAAAGACCTTTCGAATCGCCCAATAGAAAATGACAGATTACCTACAGTGAGCTCGCAAGCTCGGTTTGTAAACTATCTCGTCATCCCGACCGACGTGGAGGGATCTAAAAGCCATATCTTTAGACCCGTTCGACTCCACTGTGTTTCGCTCAGGGTGACGTGTATTGTTACTAGATTTCTCTTATGCTTGATAAAAAAACTTATCGTTGGCAAAGGTGCGAGCGGTGTAAAGCTTAAAGCCTACAGTCTACTGCCTACAGCTTTAATAATAACATTCTGTGTGTTGTTTGGTTCTGCCTTGGCGCAGTCTCGAATTCAATTCGGGACTGCCGACCAAGGTTTTAAACGGTCATATGACTTTAGTTTATACCGCTCGGTTACGGTCAAGCCTATTCAATCCGCAAATCTTATAGCCCGAGAGCAGGCAAAATATCCTAAGGTTGATTATACCCAATTCCCGCAAGAGCTATTTAACGTAGATCCCGACATGCTGCCTCAGATACAGATCGGGGAGAGGCTGCCTGATGCGGTATTGGATATGCCGCTGCGTGTGGTCAATGATGCTTACGCCCGTGATACGATTACCCTACGGAGCTGTATGGACAAGCCATGGATTATTCTGGATCTCTGGACAGAGTGGTGTGCGCCCTGCATTGCCTCGATGAACAAGTGGGAGGCGCTAGCCAAACAGGAGAACAGCAATTTTACTTTACTCGGTCTGTATGCGTCTTTCGAATCACACCGCGCTATGCCCGAAGCACGCAAAAAGGAATACGTAAGCACACAGGTTATCGGTCCCGCGACTTCTATCTTGGCGCACCTGTTCTTTAATGGCAAGTATAGCCTCGGGCCATCCATCTGGATCAAAGACGGGTGTTTCTTCGGGATTTCGCAGGCGGGTATGCTCAAAGAGGAAGACTACCACTTACTATTGGAGGGCAAGCTGGATGTCATACCAGACTATGCACAGTGGAAACCGATTGCACATTAAAAACAAACCAATTATGAACAAAATATTATTTATTATCTACCTATTTCTGCTCTGTCCTATTCTGGGAATAGGACAGCAGAAGACCACCATTAGCAAAGGGCTGGTTGTGGATGTCGAAAACCGTGCCGTTCGTGCTGTTTCGATACGCAGTTTGAAAACAGGCAACGAGATTGCTACAGACAAGGACGGTCGCTTTACCTTGCAGGTCGCGCTACCCGATACCCTGACCATTAGCCGTATAGGTTATATCACACAGCGCGTGGCGGTAGGCCAAATCGAAAGCACTATACCTATCATCCTCCAATCGGCCGAGCAGCAGATTGAGGAGGTGCTGGTCCATACAGGCTACCAAAGTCTCAGACCTAATGAAGTCAATGGCTCCGTGACGGTCATCAACAAGGATATGCTACAGATGCAGAACGGTACAAATATCTTGCAACGCCTTAATGGCGTGACCAATGGACTGAGTTTCAACGTCGGCAAGAACAATAGCAACCCACAGAACAAGACCAATATCATGGTGCGTGGGCACAGCACCATAAATGGGCCACTGGATCCGCTGATCGTATTGGACAATTTTGTCTACGAGGGCGATATCGACAATATCAATCCCGATGATATCGAGTCGGTGACCATCCTTAAGGATGCTTCGGCGACCTCCATCTATGGTGCCCGAGGTGGCAATGGTGTCATCGTCATCACCAGCAAACGCGGTCGGTTCAATCAGCCTGTGCAGATCGATGTACGAGCTAGTACGATGATTACAGCAATACCCGATCTGTCGCCATTACGTACCATGGACAATAAGGATTATATTGCTGTTGAACGTTTACTTTATGATAGAGGAGTATTTAAGGCAGATATTCAGAGTCTGGAGTATCCGGCATTAAGTCCCGTTGTCGATATATTGTATAGACAAGAAAAAGGTATGCTCAGCACTGTCGAGGCCGAATCACGTATTCGGGGATATGAGCAAAGTGATTTTTTAAAACAGTACCAACAGGCTTTCCTAAAACGGGGTAGTACCCAACAATACGCACTGGGTATCCGTGGTGGGTCGGGCACCCAGCATTGGAATTTGGGTGCCAATCTTAACCAAGATAATGATACGTATTCCAACAGGTCTAAGCGGATTAATTTAAGGTTATCCAACAGCTTGAAGATTACGCCATGGTTGTCGTCAACGGTAGATGCACAGGTTAATGCCAGATCTGCAAATAATGGGGCGGTCCCCACCGTAGATGAGCTGCGTCGCGTGGGTAGCCGTAGCAATGTTCCTTATATATCGCTTTACGACCAGCAAGGACTTCCTGCTGCAGTCTATACGGGATTTAGTTCGATATTCCTCGATACGGCTGGTGGCGGACGTTTGCAGGACTGGCGGTATTACCCTATTGCCGAACGCGATCTACAACAGTTTTCTCAAGGTGTTCATGAGCTCATCGGTAGCTTTCAGTTGGAGGCACGGCCTATTCAGGGACTTGGTCTGAATGCATACTATCAGTACCAACAGCAAAGACTGGATGCTGAGACAGTTCATGATCGTAATAGCTTCGTGATGCGTGATCTTATCAACCGTTTTACACAGGTCAATCCGCAGACAGGCAGTCTTAGTTACCCTGTACCGCTAGGCGATAGACTGATTCTTCAGGATCGATCCCTTGGTTCACAACAGTTTCGTACACAAGCCAACTTTAACAAGGCTTGGCGTAAGCATCATATTAGTAGCATGTTGGGTTTTGAGGTGCGCGAAGTAAAGAGTGGTTCACAACAAATGTGGATCTATGGATATAATCACGATCCCTTGTCGCGGGTTGCGGTCAATCATAGTACCGCCTATGCTTTACAACCCGCAGGGATAGCGCTTATTCCGGGTGGATCACAGACCGATGCAGATATCGTTAATCGATTTGTCAGTTTGTATGGGAACGCCTATTACAGTTATAAAGATCGCTATTCACTGAGTGGCAGCTTAAGGCGCGACGGGTCCAATATTTACGGATTGACAACCAATGCCAAGTGGAAACCACTTTGGTCTATAGGTCTCGGTTGGGAACTTTCTAAGGAATCCTTTTTCAAGGTTGATTTTATAGATCATCTGAAGTTGCGCAGTACGTTGGGCTATTCCGGCAATGTAGACCTGAGCCGTACGGCGCTTCCTATAGCGGCATATAGTAATGGTGAGGCTGCTTTAGGCTCACTGCGCACAGCGCGTGTAGGTTCGCTCAATAATCCATCTTTACGATGGGAGCAGGTACGGCAGCTGAATATAGGTTTGGATTTTAAGATGCTGCAAAGCCGAGTATCCGGTACCGTCGAGTATTATTGGAAATCTTCGACCGATCTCTATGGGTCTGCATTATTCGACTATACCACATGGGGTGTAAACCCCACAGTAATGATGAATACGGCAGATTTAGCTGGTAGAGGTATTGATATGCAGTTGAATATTATACCCTTGCGAGGCCGACTCCACTGGGGAAGTTATTTTATTTTTAACTATAACAGCAATAAGACAAAGCGATATCAGCTTACATCTACGCAACAACGCTCGGATATAGATCGTTTGATCGAGAGAGATGGTTCGGCCATTAATCCTATTGAAGGTATGCCACTCTACGCTTTGGGAGGCTACCGTTGGGCAGGCCTCGATGATAAAGGTAATCCGCAGGGCTATCTGAACGGGGAGAAGAGTATAGCGTACCAAGATATTCGGGCAGATGTACGTCAGCACGGTGACCCGAACAATGCCCGATATATCGGCTCCGCAGTACCTTTTATTTTTGGAGCTTGGCGGAATGAGTTTAGCTATGCTAATATCGGGTTATCTTTTAACGTTACGTACCGTACGGGCTATTATTTCAGACGTCAATCTATACATTATGAAGCACTCATCAATAGAGGGTACGGACATGCCGACTATGCGTTGCGTTGGCAGCAACCCGGTGATGAGTGGAAAACCGATGTACCGGCATTTGAATCTACGATCACGAGCGGCCGCGATAATTTTTATGCTTTGAGCGATGTTTTAGTTGAGAAGGGAGACCATATACGTTTGCAATTTGTCAACCTGTCCTACCAGTTTAAAAGCAAGTCGAAATATATGCCCAAATCCACCCGTGTGTTTCTGAATGCCTCCGATCTCGGTATCATTTGGCGAGCGAATAAACATGAACTCGATCCCGATTATCCGTATAGCACACGTCCATCACAAACGTATACCATTGGAATCAATGCACAGTTTTAATATGATTTTGATAAAGGAGATATGACCTTGGGTTCTGTCGCGTCAAGAAAGCAGAAGAAGTCCGATAAGAATGGATTTAAGAAGTGAAGCAGAGCGCAACGGCTCAAATACATTCCGGACTTTAAACTGCTTTTAGCGTAACAGTACCCCAGTCTTGATTTTTGTAAACTTTTGATCAAGCAAAAGTTTGGTGCCCCGCGCTGGCTTAGAAGCGCATGATACATTTTAATAATTAATCTATATGAAAAAGATATTTTATACAATTCTCTTGTTAGTTGCCTTTTCGTCCTGCCAACACTACCTCGACCTCAAGGGCAACAATAGCCGTGCCGTGCCGGTGCAGCTTGATGATCTGCAGGCTTTGTTGAATGATGCTGTCCGCATGAATCAAGAACGAACACCTACCATGGTTGAAAATTGGTCGGATGATTACTTTATGCTTCCGGGAAATTTTGCCGCATTAGACGATAAAGGTCGACGTATCTACCTATGGGATATATTAATTTACAACCATCCAAACGATTGGTCCAATGGGTATCAGCCCATTTATAATGCTAATTATTGTTTAGAAGGTTTACAAAAGATCGGTCGTAACTCGGAGAATGGCGAGACCTATGATAAAGTAAAAGGAGCTGCATTGTTTTACAGATCCTATTATTTCCAGCAGCTGCTGTGGGCCTTTTCACCAGCCTATGATGCAGAGACGGCTTCCAGCGAACTCGGTATTGTATTAAAAGAAGATACAGATTTTAATACACCTAGTGTGCGTTCTTCTGTCCAAGATGGTTATTATAAGGTTATTACTGATGCAGAAGCAGCGCTTCCGTTGTTACCCGCTGTAGCTGCAGTGTCTACACAACCGTCTCAGGCAGCAGTACATGGATTGTTGGCACGCGCTTATTTATCCATGCGTCTTTATGAAAAAGCAGGTTATCATGCATCGGAGGCTTTAAAGCTAAAGTCTGATTTGATGGACTATAATAAAACCAGTGATGGCGTTTTTTTGACCCGTACGCAGACTTTTGACCGATATAATAGGGAAGTTATTTTTCATTCCGATATGAACAGTTCACAGGCAGCGTTCTATAATGGTGGCAGGGGAGGGCGTGTAGATAGCAATTTGGTTCTGACTTACCAAGACACAGATCTTCGTAAGCAAGCCTTTTTACGCGCTACACAAGGATATTATCAGTTCAAAGGCAGTTATTCCAATAGTCGTTTTTTTTCAGGTATAGCTTCTGATGAACTTTACTTAATCAAGGCAGAGTGTCTTGCTAGAGAAGAAAAGGTGGTTGATGCCATGCAGGTGCTCAATCATTTACTAAGTTACCGGTTTAATCGTAATTCGGTCTTCGTACCGCTTACGGCAGATAGCAAAGCAGCTGCGCTACAAATTATATTATTGGAGCGACGAAAAACTTTACTTTTCAGAGGATTAAGGCTTACGGATATCAAGCGGCTTAATAAGGAGGGATATCAGATTATTGTAACCAGAAAAGTAGACGGACAGCTCTATCAGTTACTTCCAAATGATAAGCGTGCGTTGGTACCCATACCTACTGATTTGGTGAGTTTTATACAGTAGCTAAAAGCGGTTCGGATCATCATCCGAACCGCTTTGTTTAATAATCGATCTACTACTTATGGTGTGAGCGTTTTGTTAATTGGACTTTGATATTCTTCCTCATCACTAGCTTCCATCACTCTATGTGTGTCCTCGTCTTTACTTTCTTCCGTCTGTATGCTGACTTTTAAAGGGTCTATCTGTAATCCGTTTCCACCTACCGTATTCGCAAGAGGTACAGCTATTGAACAAGGAGCATCCTCCGTACCTGTTGGAGTTGGGCATGCCGATAGCGCCGGTGTCCAGTTTGCCGTGTTCTTTACATTTGCCTCCGTGTATGGATCGGTCGCTGGAGGGGTGTATCGAAATACTACCGTCGTTAAGGCCTTTTCTTTTTTAGGTGTTTCTTTAGACTCTGTAGCGTTCGCTACAAATAATACCAGTACTAAAAATAGAATAGATAATAAAGAAGTTGCTAACCAGTTACTTTTTAAAGTTTCCATATTGTAATTATTTGGTGCGGTTGTCTAAATTTTAGACATACCTAATTTGTTTTAAAATAGATGATTGTTTTGTTAGTTGCGTGGCATACCACGATGGTCTGGGATTTTGGGGCCTACCGGTTCCGATGTATCGGAAGGGTATAGCCCTACCCGGGAATACCGCAAATTTCATAGGATGTTGTTGTTTGTGTTTCATGTTACCTGTACTATATGTTTTCATTTCAAAGGTCGCTGCTTTTTTTTACCCCGCCTGCGTCCCTTGGGGACACAATCTTTACGTTGGTTGCGGCCTGTCACCATAAAGCGATTGGTACGACAGATCGTACTGCGCGATATCTGCAACAGATCCTGTTTTTCTTCCTGCAGGAGGATTTGGTTCAGGTCGGGGAATATCTTTGTAAACTCTATATAGATGGATGCCGGATCTTTGATCATGGCGATGCGGCGCAGTTTGCTCAGCTGTCGTTTCTTTTTGTTGGATAGCGCTGCCATCAACGCATTAAAAAGCTGGTCATTCTCCTTTAGCGCCTTCAGTTTAGCATAGGGAATGCTGACGACTAGGCTGGGACGTAGCGTGATGATATGCCCTATATTGGGACTCTTCGTATACAGGTGCTCGGTGGAGAGCATCCCCATCTGTGGGAGACCTATGGAGAATATCTGCCTTTTGAGATTTTTGGTCTTCGGATCTTCTTCATACCGTACCCGAGCTAGCATGCCCGAGCAGATGTAAAATACCTGCTCCGCAGTTGATCCTTCTTCATGTATATAGGTGTTCTTGGGGTAGAGTTTATAGGTGGTATGCTGCTCGATCCAATCTTTGTGCAGTGGTAGTACCGTACCAAATTTGCCCAGATGGTTTGTCAAAATCCGGGCAGCTTGATTCTGTGTTGTTTCCATGATTGTTCAGGAATAAAAGTTGTTGTTTCCAGATACAATAGAGAAGGCGGCCTGTACCGGACTGCTAGGCAAAAGCCACCTTTCCCTTGTAAATTGGTTTTGTCGTTTGTGTTCTTTTTTCAAAATAAAGGATGAGCAGAAAATCATCCCGTATTCGGATCAGTTTGGATTCTCTATAAATCATATTTCGTTATATAGGAAGCTTGCTGCCCCACCAAATTGGTGGATCAGCCTATTTTCATTGGTTTGAATGATGTCCCTCATTTAAGCACATTTTGAAAACATACGGTGGTAACTGTATTGTGCTTAAAAATTTGAAGATGTGTAAAGCTTTTCATAAAACCTAATAGATTTACACAGATGCCTGTTTTGGCCTGATAAGTGCCTGAATTTTGGTGATAAATAAAATAGCTAGATGCCTGTTTCTTTAAATTTTAACTTTTTCACATTTTGGCTCACTACTTTTCTCCGCTTATGGATATTAGCTACAAAAAACCGATGATTTTGGAAGCGCATAACCCCTATATAAACCATTTATTCCAGCGGTATCTGGAAGGAAGGTATTCCGAAGAGGACTTGGATACGCTATTAGCGTACTTCAAGCTCGATGAAGACTCTGAGCAGTTGCGCGAATTAATCGAGCAGCAGTTTGAGAAACCGATACTCGATGTCGTAGATCAGGAAGAAGTCCGCAATAGTGTGGCACGGATAGGCAAGGAGCTGGAACAGAAGATCAATCCCTCACAGAAAGCTAAACCTTTCAAATGGTGGTATGCAGCTGCGGCTGTTCTCTTTTTCTTTTCAATTACTGGGATATATCTGTATAACACCAGTCAGGTAGCACAAGTACCCAAGCTTACTAGCATATATGGCGATGATGTAGCTCCGGGTGGCAATCGGGCGACTATCACGTTATCCAATGGAACCCTCATTGAGCTTTCGGCAGATCAGGATGGTGTCATTGCCAGCGGATCAGAGTTGAGTTATTCCGATGGTAGAAAAATATTGGATGCAACTAAGGATATACAATACGCTACGCTGCAAACACCGCGAGGAGGACAGTATCGGTTGACTTTACCAGATGGTAGCAAAGTCATACTCAATGCCGAATCCACCTTGCGCTATCCCAACAGTTTTGTGAACCTCAAAAATAGAGAGGTCAGCCTGTCGGGTGAGGCGTATTTCGAGGTAGCTAAGGATAAGCAGCATCCCTTTATTGTACTGAGTGCACAGCAAAAGATCGAGGTCTTGGGTACACATTTCAATGTCAGTAGTTATCACAATGAGGAGACCACCCTTACCACCTTGGTCGAGGGATCCGTACGGGTCAATAATAGCATCCTGAAGCCCAACCAACAATCTGTATTAAAAGAAGGACAAATCCGTATTCGCGAAGTAGACGTCGAGCAGGCAATCGCTTGGAAGAATGGATACCTGATGTTTGACGACGAGCCGCTGTACAGCATTATGCAGAAGATTGAGCGCTGGTATGACGTGGAGGTGGTCTATGCCCCAGGTGTTGACCAGACCAAGCGCTATGGGGGAGGCGTATCCCGTTACGATGCGATCAGCAAGGTGTTGGATAAGCTAAAGCTCACAGGCAGTGTACATTTCAAAATCGAAGGGAGGAAGATCACCGTCATGAAGTGACCTGAAGCTAAGTAATAATAACCATCCCGACAAATGCCGGAATGGTTTTAAAGTCTTGACACAAGTTCCTAAAGAAACTTAACGCATTTGCAAGGGCTGACAATTTTCGAAGAGAGGCAGCTATTGCAAAAATCAAAACAAATCAAATTTATGAAAATTATTGATCTATTTAGCAATAGCAGCTACAGCTATTGCATTAAAAAAATCTGCCTCATGATGAAGTTAACCACGCTACTTCTTACGGTGTTTTTGGCACAGGTTAGTGCCTCCAGTTATGCGCAACGCATCACGCTGCAACATCAAAGTTTGAGTCTTAAAAAGGCATTTACCGAAATCCGTAAGCAGACCGGACATATCGTGCTCTATGAGACCGACCTGCTACAAAAGACGAAACCCATGACGGTAAATATTAAAAATGCATCTCTAGACGAAGCCTTACATAGGCTACTGGGTCCACAGGGGCTGGACTTCGAGATAGAAGACAAATCCATTGTGATACGCATGAAATCAAAAACTTCAAAAATTCAGGTAAACAATGAAACTAGGACTTTAGAAGAGCAGCAGCAGCCTATTCGAGGAAAAGTCGTCAATGAAAAAGGAGAGAGACTCGTTGGGGCGACCGTCAGAGTGCATGGGTCAGAAATAATTGTCATGACCAATGAAGCTGGTGAGTTTGAAATAAAACATCAAGGTGGACCAGTTAAATTACTGATTAGTTATATAGGCTATAGTAGCAAAGAAATCGCAGGCAATGGTGATCTGGGTACGATAACGATGAATTTAAGCTCATCTGAGATGGATGAAGTCTTGCTGAACGCCGGTTACTACAGCGTGAAAGACAAAGAACGCACCGGAAGCATTTCAAAGATCACCAGTAAGGAAATTGGTCAACAACCAGTTGCCAACCCGCTGGCCGCAATGCAGGGACGTATGGCAGGGGTGAACATTACGCAGAGCAGCGGTACCCCCGGCGGCGGCTTCGATATACAGATCAGGGGGCGTAACAGTTTACGTACCGAGGGAAATGCGCCCCTGTATATCGTTGACGGCGTACCATATGTAGCACAATCTGTATCAAATTTTAGTATTTCGGGAGGTATTCTGCCTTCAGGTAATGTAAGTCCCTTGAACGGTATTAATCCAAACGATATTGAAAGTATCGAAGTACTGAAAGATGCAGATGCTACCGCGATATATGGATCGCGAGGTTCCAACGGGGTGGTGTTGATTACTACCAAGAAAGGAAGTTCTGATAAAACAACGTTTTCTGTACAAACTGTAACCTCGGTAAGTACGGTTGCAAGATTCATGAACCTTATGCATACCGAAGAATATTTAAAGATGCGTCGTGACGCTTATAAAAATGACGCTATTACAGATTATCCAGCCAATGCTTACGATGTCAACGGTACATGGGATCCAAACAGGTATACCGATTGGCAGAAGGAATTTATAGGAGGTAAGGCGGTCTCGCAAAACACGCAGTTTTCTATTGCTGGCGGATCTGGGCAGACCACCTACCTTATGAGTGGTTCGCACAGAAAGGACGGGACGGTATTTCCGGGTGACTTTGGCTACAAGCGTACAAACTTTTTACTTAATGTGAACCACCAGTCTAAAGACAGCAGGTTTAATTTTCAGGGAAATATTCAAAAGAACATGCAGAAAAATAATCTCATGGCATCAGATTTGGCTACAGCTGTCTATCTCGCACCAAACGCCCCTGCACTTTACGATGAAAACGGAAACCTTAATTGGGAAAACAACACCTTTGAAAATCCGCTGGCTAAACTAAATTCCAAATATTTGTCGGATACAGACGAATTAACCAGTCTGGTTAAACTTTCGTATAAACCTTTTAGTAAATTGATTTTAAGTATACAGGGCGGAATCACCAATGCAGGTGTGAATGAAGTAAGAACGTTGCCCTCAACAGTTATGAACCCCGCATTGGGAATGACAAGTGAAAATTCTTCTGTTAGGTTATCAAAATTTAATCGAAATAACTGGATCATTGAGCCAACGGCGAATTACTCTATATATTCTGAAAATTCAAAGTGGGAATTTTTGACAGGAAGTACCTTCGAGGAACGTAAACAGACCCATTTCGGAATTCAGGCAAGCAACTTTATATCTAACGATTTTATAATGAATATCAAAAGCGCAGCTATACAGAGCATTACCAACGATACAGAAACTGTTTACAGGTATAATGCGGTTTTTGGTAGGATTAATTACAATCTGCATGACAGATATTATGTAAATATAACGGGACGTAGAGATGGTTCCAGTCGTTTCGGGGCAAATAACCGCTTCGGGAATTTTGCCGCTGCTGGAGGTGCATGGCTGTTCAGCAGAGAAAAATTCTTTGAAAACAGTTCTTGGTTAAGTTTCGGAAAACTGCGCGCAAGTTATGGAACATCGGGTAGTGATCTGATTGGCGATTACCAGTACTTGAATACGCTTGGTCTGGCAAACTACAAATATGACGGACAGATAGCCTTGGATCCGTTACGTCTCTACAATCCTGACTTCAGCTGGGAAACCAATAAAAAGCTGGAAGCGGCTATGGAACTGGAGTTGTTTAATGGAAGAATCGCAGCTTCAGCGGCATGGTACCGTAACCGATCTTCAAACCAGCTGGTTGGTGTACCATTACCGGGAACAACAGGTTTCAGTACATTACAGGCTAATCTTGCTGCCACTGTAGAAAATAGGGGTTGGGAATTCACAATGAGGTCGGTCAATATCGAAAAAGATGGTTTTACATGGAAAACGGATGTAAACGTGAGCCTTCCTAAAAATAAGCTAATCGCTTTTCCTAATCTGGAAGAATCCACCTATGCCAACAGGTATGAAGTCGGGCAACCCACCAGTATCCGCAAAGTGTACCGTCTGCTGGGTGTGAATAAAGAAACAGGACTGTATGAATTTGATGATGTAAATAATGATGGCAAAATTGATGTAAACGATCGTACTACAGTTGTAAATATTGCACCAACGCTTTTTGGTGGAATCAGTAACCAGATAAGGCTTAATAAATGGTCTCTGGACATGCTTTGGCAATTTGTTATACAAAAAGCATATACACCTGAGCAGAGCCATGCGATGATGGGTGTTGCTATAAACCAGAGAAGCATTGATGGAAATTATTTCTCTCCTGAAAATCCCGATGCTTTCTATCAGCAGCCTGCCACTGAATCAAACGGAGCAGCTACACAGGCATTCAACAATTTTATGATGAGCGATGGGGTTATTGCAGATGCATCTTTTCTTAGGTTGAAATCACTCCAAGTGAATTATGACTTTACCGAACTGGTTAAAAGCAATGTAAGGGTATCAACTTATTTGCAGGCTTATAACCTGCTTACTTTTACTTCTTATACAGGGAGCGATCCAGAAACCGCAACAGGGCATCTGCCAGCATTAAGAACCATAGCACTTGGATTAAATATTAATTTTTAAAAAGCGTCTCATGAAAAAAAATATGACTTTAATAGCTGCGTTATGTATACTTTTTACAGGCTGCAGTGATTTTCTGGAGGTAGATACACCAAAAGATCAGGTGGATGCCGTTCAGACGTTTAATGATGAAAAAACGGCAGTGGCAGCCGTTAACAGTGCCTATATTCTGCTGGGTGAAGATGGTTTTTTCGGCAGTATGCTAACTTCAAATCCTATTCTTTCAGGATGCTATACTGACGAATTGGAAGCAACTATTGGGAGTAATACAGATTTTAAGAATTTTTACGAAGGTTCTGTAACCAGCAGCAGTAATGCGGTAAGACAGTTATGGAATAAAACATATAAACAGATTTACATAGTTAACAATATACTGGAATCGCTGGAAAATTCTACGGGAATTTCCGAAAACCTCCGAAGTCAGCTCAGAGGTGAAGCACTTGCCATACGGGGACTGATGCATTTTTACCTGACACAGACTTTTGGTAATGTGCCTTTTGTATCGTCTACCAATTATAAGGTAAATGCGAAAATTGGTAAACAGTCAGTAGCAGAAGTTATGAACCTCTCTGTTCTTGATCTGGAAGAAGCAGAAAAGCTGTTAATAATGCTGTATCCGGGACCTGAAAGGATCAGGATTAATCAAAGCACGGTTCATGCTCTTTTAGCACGCATGCACCTGTATACTGGTAACTGGGAAAAAGCTCGTACCTATGCACAATTAGTAATAGCTAACGGGAACTATAAGGTTGAACCATTGGAAGTTGTATTTAAAAAGGAAAGCAGAAGCGCTATATGGCAGCTTAAACCTACAATGCCCGGGTTCAATACCTTTGAAGCTTTTTACCATATATTCACAGCTGTACCAGCACCGTTTTTTAGGTTACACCCATCACTGCTTGATGCTTTTGAACCTGCTGACAAACGCAGGCAAAAGTGGGTACAAGACGTAGGTGAAACGGAAGGTTATGCACATGCATTCAAATATCAGGTACGGGGATCATCAGCAACCTCTGAAGAGTATTCAGTGATACTGCGCTTAGAGGAAATGTATCTCATCGCTGCCGAAGCAGCTGTGATGCAGGGAGATTTACAGAACGGAAGCGAAATGCTTAATGTGATTCGAAGCAGGGCAGGGCTAGATGATCTGGATTTTGGTAATGTACAACAAGGAGTAGATGCTATATTAAAGGAAAGAAGGATGGAGTTTTTTTGTGAATTTGGTCATCGCTTTTATGACTTGAAGCGTCTAAACAGGCTCTCAGACCTTATGGTAGTAAAACCTCGCTGGCAGCAGCATTTTATTATGTACCCGCTACCTGAAAATGAAATAACCCTTAATCCGAATCTATTGCCTCAGAATGCGGGTTACTAATTATATTTCCATGAAAATACTTTTCTCATATATTGTTAGTTTGTTGGTTTTTGCGTCCTGCCCCGTATGGGGGCAGGTGCAGACAACCGGTAGCTTTGAAGAGCTTGGTAACAAGAAGTTGGATGCTTCGGGATCTGTAGTAGGATTCTCGTCGTTTGTTGAAGGACGGGATACGTTTATTGTTCAAGATCTCCGTAACCGACAGACCTACAGTTTTAGTGAAATTGCACATGAAACGATTCTTAATAGTAGGTTTGCAATATTGGAGAGTAGACCGCGGAAAAAGTGTTACATTGTAAACTTTACCCTTAAAAGCGTTGATACACTCCACAATACTCGGCTAATTGGTTATATTTCTGAAACAGACGAATTGGTTTTTGATGATTTAGAACGAAAAGTAGTAGTTGTTAAAAAATTGAAGTCCGGCAAGGAGCGAATTATTCAAGATGTTGAACTATATGACTACAGGCAATCAGACAATACACTGTTTTTTTTGAACAATCAAGGACAGTTTGGTGTGTTCAGCATAAAAACAGGCAGACTTAACACAGTTGCTGCACTAGATAGTACAGGATTACATTTTAAAAAGATCTTGCTTCCGGAAAAAGATTTGAATTGGTACCTGCTGGCAACTCATAAAAAAAAGTTGAAGGTATTCAAGGTTGATATTGAAGGTGTATCAGAGGTATTTAATCGTGATCTCTATGATAGTTCAGATAATACTGTTTTAGATACGCTGTTCTATAGAGCACGATTGGTAGGAAATGATCGCATCGCTTTAAGTGTAAAACCAATTATTGAGACAGATTCCACTGCTACTTCAGATGCAGAGATCTGGTATGGCTCGCTTAAAGAACAAGTACCGTTGTTACAATACAAAAAACAGGCTCCTGCACAACTTGCCATAGCTGACCTGAAAAACAATTTGTGGATTTCTTACTATCGTAAAAATAGTTGGATGGAATTCAAGATTGACGAGCATGATCAGGTTTACGGTTACGAAGTATTTGGAAACAATGACCAGACAAAGCTGTTTCCGGATATCAGCGTTTATAAATATGATTATGCAGATAAACCCGGTACTTTTGTAGGTAGATTTAATGGAAACAACCGGTCGGTATTTAGTTTTAAAGGATTTTCTTTTCTGGTATATTTTTATAATAATAACTGGTATTACTTCAATGATAAAGACCAAACCAGACAGCATATAAATTTGGGATCAAGCGGTAGATTTTATGATGATCAGAGCGAGTTCTACAAATTTACTTCTGATGCTTTAAGCGGAGTTCCCATAGTTTATAGTAAAAACGAGCTTTTGTTTAGCGATACCCATGATTTATGGATCTTTAATACTGTAACCGGTAAATTACATAGGGATACTAACGGTCTGGAAGAGGAACGACGTTATAGAATAGATAAATCTAACTATACATCTGTTACCAAGCAATGGTCTTGGTACCCTGTAAATGAAATTAAGAATAAGGATGGGCTGGTGTTGAAATGGACTTCAGATATGTATACCACACAGGGAATTTCATTATGGAAGCCCGGAAAAGGAACTGAAACACTTTTAGAAGATAAAGCCGAATACAGCAATATCTTAAGGAACGGAAATTTTATTACGTACATTAAACAAAAAGCTTCACAACCTCCGGCACTATACATCTTTGATCTGGTGAAAAGGCAGGAAAAAAAAATCTATCAGAGTAACAGTTGGGATGAGGATGTATCACACGTAATGTCTGAGTATTTCAGCTGGAAGAATACGCAGGGGGAGCTTCGTGGTGCTATTTTAAGGTTTCCTAAGAATTATTCTGCGAAGCAGAAATATCCTGCTATAGTAAATATCTATGAAAAAAAATATCCTGCTCAGCATAGATATATATCACCTTTTGTAATAAATTCTACCACCATTAACTTTAGGGAATATACAGATGCGGGTTACTTCGTGATAGAACCCGATATATTTTATGAAGTAGGTAATCCCGGTAAATCAGCTTTAAAATCTGTAAATGATGTATTGGAAGAACTTGCTACAAGGTTTCCAATTGATCAGAAACACATAGGAATAATAGGACATTCTTTTGGAGGTTATCAGACAAACTTTATCATTACTCAGACCGATCGTTTTAAGGCTGCTGTTTCAAGTGCTGGGGTTTCTGATTTGGTTAATAGGTATTTTGTTTATAGTAAAGAAGCACAAAGACCTGAAATATGGCGGGCGGAATCGCAGCAGATCAGAATGGCAAAGAGTTTCTTTGAAATACCAGAAAACTATATTGCTAATTCACCGATCTATCATGCAAAGAGTATAGTAACACCATTACTGCTCATCAGTGGCAAGGAAGACTATACCGTAAATTGGGAACAAAGCATGTATATGTTCAATGCACTGAAACGTTTGGGAAAAGATGTAAATCTGATTTTTTATTCTGGAGAAAAACATGAAATTTTGAAGACTCATAACAGACTGGATGTTAGTAGAAAAATCAGGTCTTATTTCGATTATCACCTAAAAAATGAAAAATTACCTGATTGGATAAAATAAGGGCTGCAATAAGCAGCCCCTTTTTTACTAGTTCTTACGTAGTTCAAAAGAACATTGCAGTCCTCCGACCTCGATAGGTGATTGATAATAAGTTTTACCGGCTATAGTACATATTTCACCTTCAAAAGGATTACAGTCAACCTCTAAAGACACACATCTTTGTCCTACTGGTTTCGTATTGTCATAATGAAAGCCCCACATGGTAGCACCTGCTTTGTTACTCTGTTTTGCTGCATTTGTTGCAAATGCTGCTGCTGCGCCCAACACCACTACTGCAAGTGGCATGATGGCTTTTTTGAAATTTGTTTTCATAATATTAATTATTAATTAAGTTGGTGGTCTACTCTTTTGTACAGGTTTTCAACCGTTACCCTGCTATCGGCCAATAGATTTTTATTGTTATGATTATTTTAGAAAAGGAAGCAGAACCGGAAACAATTTGCCCCTGCATGAGTCCGGCGTTTATCTGCTGCCTCAATCAACTATAAATTTTCATTTGTTTATTACATATCTTGCTAGGGAATTACCGATAAGCCCAAAGAAATAGTTATTATTTATTGCGAACTCTTTGATTTTGTCTTTTTTATGGTCGTACGCGTAAAAACTGTATTTATACTCGTTTTTGTTATATCCATACACGTCAATGATGCTTGCTTGTTTCCACATGCTTTGTGGTTCGTTTTTACCCATAAGTTCCGATTTTATATAAAGCAGACCATCGTATGCGTGTGTTTTCGAATTGACTTTATGCGGTGGTGCGCCCATCTTTTTTTCACCATTTGCTAAAGTGGTTATCTCAATCTTCGCAAGGGTAGTGGTATCTATTGTTTTTCCCGTTGAAAAGTTGTTGTTTTGTGCTTGATAAACCATATACTGGTTGCGATAGTAATAGGTATAAACCCCTTGGTTGGTTTTAGAGTCGGTAACTAGTTGTCCGTCGGTGTCAAACACACCGTCGATCTGTTTTTGTAATGCATCCTCATACAGTTCAAAGGTTGTACTGTCTTTAATATTCAATTTCCCTAATACATTTTCACCGTTCGCAGCACGTTGGCTTCGAAATAAAAACTTATTATTTTCTATTGGTTGTAATAACGAGAAATAGACCTTTTCCTCCATATACTTACTAGCGATCCAATTATTAGTACTTCCCTTGTAAATAATGGGAATGGTACCGTCGCTGATAAAGAAATGATTGTTTTGTACACGAACCATTAAAAATAGATTATTTTGATTACCGGCTCTAAAATACCCGAGCGAGTTGCTATTAAAACTTCGTGACGTTGACGATAAGGCTTTTACGAATCTATATAACCAGTATTCAATGGTTATTATGGAGCATCTGATGTATATGCTCAGATCTACGGAGCACCAATTGATCCGTCTGTATTTACATAAAAATCTTGTAAGGTAAACTTTGCTTCGGTATTCGCCGGAGCAAAAGAGAAAGGTTTAAACGTACCTAGTGCAATTGCTGCAACTACTAGAGTAATTCTACGTGATTTCATGATGTTTGGTGCTTTTATAGATTAAAAAGCTAAAATTTAGTTTTTTGCCTACTCTGGGTTTCAGGTTGTCGGCTTCCCCTGTGTTGGTTATTAGTTTGAATTTGACACCTTGATGTCGGTTTTTTTTTACAAGCCCCGTTTTAACGAGTATATCATAGTCATCAGTAGATCATAACGTGGGGGAGCCTGGGTTTTCATTAAAGAATACTTGTAAAGCTCTTGAAATACGTAAAGCCTGTTGCTTTTCATCTGCGGTAATATCGTTCCTAATAATTCGATTTAGAAATGTTTACGTTTCAAGAATATGCAATTAACAGAATAACAGTTCTTTAATATGCGTAAATAAACGTTTATAAACGTATAAGGGAATGCTTTTGAACACAATATTGCTGAATTTAGCAGTAGAAATTAATCATGTATATTATGCAATACCTGTTCAATTCCAATATTTTACATGCCGAATTCTTCTACGCGGGTAGGGGGGATGTTTAGTTGTTGTACCCATCTTTGGTTACCAAAAGTATAAGCTTTTCACTAAGAATAAGATATCCCATATCATAGCAATAGTAATAACGATCACCCTTGTTCGTTTCGTAAATGCCGGTGAAAAAATCAAAGTTAAAACCCTGTTCCGTTAGTTTATGCATAGCTACCTTAACTTTGCCGTTGGGGGTTAAGTCTTTTAGAATCTGTCGGTTCTTTTTTAGAACGGCATTGGTCGTGCGTACGATATCCTTTTCAGTTCGTCCACTTTCAAAATAATAGGTACTACGGCAGGAATCATCACAGAATTTCTTGTCGGCTCGGCCATGTAATACCGTGTTACAATGTAGGCAATAACGTTCCATAGCTTGGTGTTTCAATTACTAACATAATTCTATTTATATATAAACGCAACATTTTCACGGAAGTAACAAAAAAATATGAAAGTAATTAAACGTTTATAAACGTATGTATCCGTTTAATTTGCAGCTCGAAACAGGGTATCTCCATAGCTTTGCTCCATAGACCAACAAAGATCATTATGCTCGTTAAAACATTCGGAAGCGCAGTTCACGGGGTGGAAGCATTTCCAATTACAATCGAAGTCAGTATCACTACAGGTACCCACTATACCTTGGTAGGGTTGGCCGATAATGTGGTGAAGGAAAGTCTACATCGTATTGAAATGGCGATATCCAGTATTGGGTTGCGGATGCCCAGAAGACGTATCGTTATTAACCTCGCGCCAGCGGATATCCGTAAGACAGGAGCAGGGTTTGACTTACCTATCGCAGTGGCTATATTGGCGGCTTCGGGACAGATTAATAGACCAGAGCAACTTGCAGCGTATCTTATGATGGGCGAACTGGCGCTGGATGGATCGATACTCCCTGTCAAAGGTACCTTACCTATGGCGATCAGAGCGAGGGAAGATGATTTTCTGGGAATGTTGGTCAGTAAACAGAATGAATCTGAAGCAGGCATGGTGTCCAAACTAAAAGTGTATGGGGTTAAGAATTTGCGGGAGGTGGTGCAGTTTTTTAATCAATCAACACATGTCATAGAACCTGTCTGTATATATACGCGGGATGAATTTTATAAAAATCAAAGGATATCTGAGCTGGATTTTGCCGATGTTAAAGGGCAGGAAGGGGCCAAGCGTGCGATGCAGGTTGCTGCCGCAGGTGGCCATAATATTTTGATGATAGGGCCTCCCGGTGCTGGTAAAACGATGCTTGCCAAACGCCTGCCTGGAATCTTACCTCCGCTCAGTATTGGGGAGGCCTTGGAGACTACACGCATTTACAGTGTGTCGGATAATCCGTATATACTGAATGGGCTGATCAGCCAACGTCCATTCCGTTCGCCACATCATACCATTAGTAATGTGGCGCTGGTGGGTGGGGGGAGTATTCCGCAGCCCGGAGAGATTTCCCTGGCACACAACGGGGTGTTATTTTTGGATGAACTCGGTGAGTTTAGGCGGTCTGTACTGGACGTCATGCGCCAGCCTTTGGAGGATCGAAAGATCCAGATTGGACGAGCCCGGATGACCCTGACTTTTCCTGCCAACTTTATGTTGGTCGCAGCGATGAACCCATACACGGGGCCGAGTCGATATAAAAATCAATTTATGAATAAAGTATCGGGGCCGCTTTTAGATCGAATCGATATACAGCTAGCTGTGGAGCAGATCTCTTTTTTTGATATGGAAAGAGCAGATAAAGGTCTGTGTTCTGAAGAACTCCGTAAAGGTGTTGTCGCTGCGCGGGATCGTCAAAAGGTTCGCTTTGTAGACTGCCCCGGTGTATTTACCAATGCGCAGATGTCTAGTCGCTTGGTGAGGGAGATCTGTACGTTGGATGATTCTGCACGCAAACTGCTATATGGTCATATGCAGAAATATGGGTTGTCCAGTAGAGCGCACGATCGTATTTTGAAAGTAGCACGGACTATCGCCGATATTGCAGACAGCGAAAAGATTGAACTCGCACATGTGGCTGAGGCTATCTATTACAGATCTCTCGACATGCAGACCAGTGGTTAAGAAGAACCTTATATGAACTGCTTGACGCTACAGAAGTTATGTTGCCCTAGCCTTTATTGTTGTAAGTCCAATGCATAAAGCAGCGAGTCGCCGGTTGTTCCATCGAGCCAAGTAATGGTCTCGGTGTGGGTGTAGACAAATCCAGCGCGCTGGATGGCTGATCTGGAAATGGTATTGGTCGCCTTATGACTGATCGTCAACCGTTTTAAACCGAGCTTATCCGCCCAGCTAAATCTGATGTCATAAAGGAGGGAAGATAGACCTAATCCTCTAAATTCTTTTTTGATATAAGATTGGCCGAGGTAAGCTTCATCTTCATTCGTTAACAAGAAACTGGTCATGCCGATTATCGCCCCATTGCAGAAAAGACCGAACACAAATCTAGGGGTCGAGACCTTCTTTTTCCATTCTTCGTCCGTAAGGTCAGCTTCGGGCGGATTGTTGGGGCGAAATAAATCGGGCTCGGCTAGTAGCCCTTCTAATCGTATGGATTTGTAGAGAAGCGCTTCGCTCTCCTGCAGTTTACGGATGCTAAAATTGTCCCTGACTATTTCCTGTTCCATGAATTTAATAACGCACTATACTTTGTAACGGCCGTAACAGTTACGACCGTTACAAAGTAAATAATATAAGTTGACAAAGTAGCCGTACTGTCTACTTTTGTTTGTTACTTGAGTGCATCATTCGCTACTTGGAGATGGAATACTATATAGGTGCTTAATTAAAGGTACGGATGCTATAACTGTTTGATTGAAACTTTACGGTCATTCGGTCTAAAATACCAGGACAAAACGGTCACCACCAGTAAAATTAAAGAAGGAACAGCCTCTGCGAAGGATTGTCCAACCGCTAGATGGGAGATGAACGCCCCTGACATAGCAAAGAAAAAACCGGCATAAGCCCATTCTTTGAGTAAAGGGAGTCTCGGAACAAGTAGAACGATCACGCCTAAAATTTTCCAGATGCCCAATATGGTTAAGAGGTATAAGGGATACCCTAATCCTGTGACGATTTCATTGTAACCACCGATTTGAAAAGTTTGCTGTACACCGCCTGCGGTCATCCCCACGGCAAGGAAAATAGTGGTAATCCAATAAATGATTTTGTTGCGCTTTTGCATAATTCGTTATTTTAGTTGGTCTAGGATTGTTTGTAGTCTGTCGTGCGCCATATTCAGCCCCTGTGCAAATGGCATCTGCATCAACTGATTGCGGAACGCCGGGGATTTAAAGACGATGTGCATGGTCAGTTTACTTCTTTCGTCCGTTAGGCTTTCAAATTCCAAAAATTCGAGCTGAACGGGAAAACCCGTATTTTCCATTTCAAAGGTCCGGGTGATCTTTTGATTCGGGATAAATTCCTGTATGGTTCCATTGGCACTAAAAACGACGTTACCATCATGCGAAGTTTCAAAGGCATAGGAGCCGTGCTTTTTGTTTTCCATTTTCAGCACCTTGGTTCCCATCCACTGTTCAAAAAGCTCGGGCTCTTCGTAGGCTTTAAAAAGCAATTCTAAGGGAAGGTCAAATTCTCTTGTAATTAGGATGTCCTGTTTGCCATCTTCGGCAGTGACTTTTGTTTTGTGCTCCATTTTATTTCTTGTTTTGATAGTTCTTCATGACGGCTTCCAGTTTATTAAACCGGTCGTCCCACATTTTTCGGAAGGGTTCGATAAAGTCGGCTACCTCTTTCATCTTGTCTGCATTGAGGTGATAATATATTTCCCGGCCGTTTTGCTGCTGCTTAAGCAGTTCGCATTCGGTAAGGATCTGCAGGTGTTTGGAAACGGTCGGTCTTGCGGTATCAAAATTGGCCGCGATGGCACCGGCAGTCATCGCCTGCGAAGTAACCAAGAGCAGGATAGCCCGTCTTGTGGGGTCTGCAATGGCTTGAAACACGTCTCGTCTTAAATTCATTTATGAAGTCATTTGACTACAAATATAAATGAAGCTATTTGACTACGCAATTTTTTCTTTAATTTTTTCTTGTGTGAAAAACACTATTATTTGGAGATGCTGTTTAAGAGATGCTATCACGACATGATTTCATTGCAAAACTTGAAATTTTTAAAAGAAAATGGAAATGCTTAACTTTGAATATGGACAAATTCAGGTTAGATAGAACGGCGTTTAAAGGGCAAACTGCCAGAGAAGCATCTGATCATAGGGGATACTATTCGAAATTAGATTGGAAGGAAAGGTTAAAAGTTGCATATTATTTGAATAGTATAGCTTTTAATTTTCCGTTTGATAATCCTCCTAGAATGGATAAATCTAAGTTTTCTGCTTCAACAAGAAGTTAAGCATGGGCAATATTTTTAATGAAGATTTTAGAGATTTTTTATCGTGCTTGAATAAGTGTCAGGTTAGGTATATTCTTGTAGGTGGTTTTGCGGTGATCTTACACGGATATTCACGGACTACAGGTGATATGGATATTTGGGTTGAGCGAACTCAAACTAATTACAATAGACTTAAGGCTGCTTTCTTAGAATTTGGAATGCCAGTATTTGATATGACAGAGGAAAACTTTTTATCCCACCCTTCTTGGGATGTATTTACTTTTGGTGTACCACCTGTCGCAATAGATATCATGGTTAAAGTTAAAGGACTAGATTTTACAAACAATTATAATCAATCAATTGTTTTCGAAGACGACGATTTATCGATTAGAACGCTTCATAAAGATCAACTCATTGCCGCTAAAAAGAAAAGTAATCGACCTAAAGATCAGGATGATATAGAAAACCTGTCTTAATATTGATTTAACTGATTATATAAAAAACTTCATCTATCAAAATATTTTAGTTGATTTATTCATTTGCTTGTATTGTTGTATAGAATTTAGTCATTTACGCTCCTTATGTTTGCAGTTTGAATGACGATTTGTTATTTTTATATTTGTATATAACCCAATTGTGAACTTAAGTCCAAGATAGATTATTGTGATAACCAGCCTTAAAATATCAGAGCGTGAGCTGCTGTTGCGATTGCAAGAAGGAGATGATAAGGCTTTTACGGAGCTGTATAACCAGTATTCTATGGTGATTATGGCACATCTGATGTATATGCTCAAATCTACAGAGCTGGCCGATGAGGTGCTGCAGGATACCTTTATGGCGGTATGGACCAATCGGCACGCAGTCGACCCGGACCAGTCTTTCAAGGCCTATCTGTATAAAATAGCAACCAATAATACGTACAAACTATTCCGTAAAGCGGCTTATGATCGGACTTACCGAGCACACATGCTGCCGATCCTAGAGGAGGGCTACAACAACATCGAATCCAAAATATACCAAAAAGAACACGAGGAGCTGTTAAATAGGCTATTGGATAAGATGCCGGCCAAGCAGCGTGAGGTATACCGCCTGCATAAGATCGATGGCTACAGCTATAAAGAGATCGCCGAGCAGTTGGGGATATCGCACAATACGATAAATAGCTACATCACCCGTGGGAATCAATATATCAAATCCCAGCTATTGAATAATCCCGAGTTTTTGCCGGTTGTGCTGGGGGGCTTACTGCTGGGGCTTAGCTAAAGATCTGCCCCTTTTCAGATCGGCCTAACTCACTACTTTCCCCATCTTGTGGGTATTAGGGGTATGCAGGAAATAACTTTTATTTTTATCAAGGAAGCCACAGGGGGGAGGATAATCCGGGTCGCTATCCGGGATATTGAATACATAGAAAGTATGGGCAACTATGTGCGGGTTATTTACGATACGGATAAGTTCCTCCTGGTCCACAGTTCGCTCCGTAAACTGTTGAAGACATTGCCTGCGACTAAGTTCTGCCGTATCCACCAGTCGTATGTGATCCATATCGAGCATATCGACCATGTAGACGGCAACACCGTAAACATGCAGAATGGGGTGCAATTGAAGATCGGTACTAATTTTAGAAAGGCATTTTTGGAGAAGCTGTTGGTGCAGGGGTAGGCATTTGTATAGGATATAGTTTTTTGTTATTTTTATAGTAATAAACCAATTTACGAACGACAATCGAGAAGGATTAATGGTAAAGGCTAGCTCTAAGATAACAGCAGGAACAGTTGTTCTTGCGGAATGTTAAATCAGTTATTTTTTTTATAAAGTTCGGTTATAATCCGAACTTATGATTATATTTGTAAATATAATGCTATGGAGATCATAGGTAAGTCAACTTTGATGAAGTTGAAAAAAAAGAATATTGGTAATAAGAAATTAGGTGCCGAAATTGATCGACTGATTGAAGAACTTGAAAGTTTTGATCCTGCTGGTGGTGAGGGTATTAGAGAGTTGATGGAGCTTCGCAGAGATGCAGATTGTGTACACAATGATGGGTTCTATTTCTTTGATATAAATATTCATCGCACATTAATATTGATTGAACTTGATGAAGAGGGATTGGCTTCAATTGTGTGGGCAGGGACTCACCAAGAATACGAAGCAATCTTCAAAAATAATAAAGCAACCATTGAAAAGTGGTTAAGGCAGCGGGAGTATATAAAATAACAGCAATGAAAACACATTTTGATATAGAGAAGTTAGTGGAGAGTGGAAAATTAAATAGTGAGTTGGATTACGAGCGCGCAATGATAGCCGATCGAAAGTTGCGTTTAATGGCAAAGGAAAATCCCCATTTGAAAAAGCTAAGGAGTAAACTTCGCCAGTTGATTGTAGATTTCGAAAACAGCGAATGGAATGACGTGGATGTAATCAGCACTGATCAATTATTGGAAAGTGAAAAAGCTGGGAAAATCGCCGAATTTGAACGTCAATTTATAGCGAATCGTAAGGATATCATCAGAAAAAAGCTTAAATCTTTGGATCTGACACAAGAGAATTTAGGGGTGATCTTGGGACATAAAAGTAAAACCCATATGTCCGAACTTATGAACGGCATCAAACCTTTTACGCTAAGAGATCTTGTTATTATCGGAAGATTGTTAAAAATTGAAATGAATTCTTTAATTCCTGTTTTTTTGTCATCTGATGATGCTATAAAAGTTAAAACAGCTGTTGAAAGTCTCCATAAGCCGCAAGTAAAGCTTTCAAGTGAAGATTTAGTGATGTGTTAAATAGCTATTTAATATAGAGTTTTTTTACTATATTTAAATGTCGCCTCTTGTATTTATCCGTTTAAGAAGAGGTTAATTGGTTTTGTCTGCATCATTTACCTTGCAGCTTTTTGGGGTCGTGCTGATGCACGATCGGACTGCCCAATGTCCTGCCCTATGAAAAACAAAATGCCAAAATTTTTAATCTTAAAACACCTTCAACATATTAAAGAACTGATCCTCGCTTCATTTAACGAGCAGGAATCCAAAGACCTGTCTATAGGCGAACATCTATCGCTGCTGATCGAACGCAACGATATCCATACCATCGCAACAGACGATCTACACCAACTAATCAATCTTTTAAAACGCCTATTTCCGGAATGGACTATACAGCCGCAGCTCCCCGAGCCACCCGAGTGTGTGCCTATTGCCTATGTACTGCGGGCGCTCGATGTGGCGCGTTCTACCTTTTACCGTTCTATCGATAAAAAGCTGCTGCAGCGATCGGGTAAAATAGGGGGGAGGCCTGTATACCTCAAAACAGAGGTGGACTGGCTTGGGGTCGAAGCCGAGCGCATGGGGAAAGGGGGATGGGTGTATAGTAAATTATGGGAACGGAAGAAAAGATCGGTGGATCCTTAGGATAGCTGGGTAGTTATTTGCAGTCGGTTTTCCAGATTGCCTTTTCACTGTTGGCAATGATCAATCCTTGGGGAGGCGGTTTGTTTGGGCAGTCTGGATACACTTTTTACGAAGTAGAGAAGTCTTGATTAAACAAGAAGACTTTTCTTTCTCAAAGTTGCTGTAGGGATGGCAGATGCTCAAGCGGTTTATAACGGGGATAGGCTTCGTCCTGCGGTATCGGATCTGCTTTTCTTTTTAAGCAGGGAACATTTGCAGAAGAGGATACTTTGGGCTGACCATAGGGGAGCGGTTGTCGGGTATAACCGAACCCTTTTTGCGGTTTTCCACTTGAAGGCTTATGCGCACCCGCCGCTCTTTAAGCGAAAGGGATTTGCTGTCGTCATTCTATGGCTACCATACGACATATATTGCTATCTAATCCTGCAGGGCCATCCAATTATGTACTATATGCTGTCTTGATAAGGAATATCCCGGTTCCAAAAAGTGCCTGTTTCGATCTAATCCCAGCGGCTTTGCTTGTATGCATAATAGCGGTCAAGATCTTGCTGGTCAATAACTTTCGATTGGAGGTGCAGCTTGTCTAACATATTTTCTGCTATCTGTTCGTCTTCTGCACAGCCGGTACTTTTTGCCAATAACATCAATGCTTCGTTGACGACCTGCTGTTGCGCTGCGCGGGATAATCCAAGCTCACGCTTCACGTGGATGATTAATTGTCCGACCTGTTCTTTTGCATTTTTATTGGCCTGATATTCTTCCTCAGGACTGTTAAACTGGCTCTTATAAAATGTGATTAAATTATTGGCTATTCTATTGAGTTTCGCTAGCGATATGGTGATTCTCTTCATATAAACAATGTATTTGTTTTGCTCTTAGATTTTGATACCCTAATATATTACAATTGGTGCACACTGAATGATCATGCAATTTTCAAGCCGATTTATTTGATAGGAATAGCTATCGATTACAAACTATCGATGGCAGTTTTTGCCGCTAGAAAATCCAATCGGAATTTAGTCGCATCAAAGTCTCCTAGTTTCTTTTGTTTATCCGCTAAAATTTGAGTGGACTGATACAGCAAATCAAATACATAGGCGCAAATTTCTTCATCTGTTGATAAGCCTTTCAATTTTTCATAATCTGGATGAATACTGTAATGACCAACATTATAGGAATACATTTCGGTGTAGGAAGAACGATTGCTTACCCTCTTTTGAAAGCGGAAAGGAAAAGGTTTGTGACTTTCAACCAGCTCTAAATCTATCCAAAGATATTCCATCACACCGCCATAATCTTTGTGTAATGCTTTTTCAAAATGATCAAAATGCTTGTTAATTGCTTTAGCAACTTTGCTGGTGTTTTCATCCATAATGTTTGCGAAAAACGCTACATTTAAAAGGTGGCCATTAGGTCTTGAAGATGTTTCTGGAAATTCTCTGATCACACCACTTTTAAATGTGCCATACGAATTGAAAAACATCATTTTTGTAAATGAACTATCCATTAATC
Source organism: Sphingobacterium nematocida (assembly GCF_900168125.1). Lineage (GTDB taxonomy): Bacteria > Bacteroidota > Bacteroidia > Sphingobacteriales > Sphingobacteriaceae > Sphingobacterium > Sphingobacterium nematocida. The sequence goes on along the minus strand of NZ_FUZF01000011.1, from coordinate 131,124 downwards.
CGATTTCTTTCTTGTGCAGATTTTTAGCAATTTCTGCAGTTACGTTTGATTTAGAAACCATTGAACTTTTGCTTGACGAAATGCATAAGTAAATTTCATCTTCAGAAAAGAAATTTTGTATCGTTTGATCAACAAGCTCCACTTTAAAATCGTCGTTAATGCCACAATAAAACCATTTTACATCGCCGTCGCTTTGGGCTAATACGCCATTCTCATTAAGCCAATTTGTTAGCTCATATTTACTGTGAAAAAATCTAAATAATTGTTTTGCATCCATTGTTAATAGAATCTGTGATGTTAAGATGGTTTGTCTTGCCTATCTGCTTGATTGTCATTTGCTCAAAGTCTGTAGCGTTGCAAAGTAGGGTAGGATTGGTTTCAGTATCCATTAAATCTGTTCGAAGTCCAGCCTCCATTTCTAGTTTTCAAGATGTGGATGATTTCTTCAGGTAAACTTTCAATCTCTCGATTATCTTTCAAGTGTAAACGGAAGTAATAATTACCTTCGTCAAATAGGTCCTCATCGATAAATGCGATCAAATTTTCGTCTTCAAATAATTCTATTCCATCATAAATGATATGATTTTTAAAACTGGACTTGATTTTTTCTTTAAACCGGTCTACATTTTCGATTTGTACGCCAAAACTGCTGCAGTTATGGAGATATAGAAGCATGTGCTTTAGCACAAATGACGTTACGGACGGATATGGTGTCCCGTACAGTTCAAAATCCCCGGTATCATCGTCATAATTTAAGAAATAGGAATATACTGGTGGATTTTCTTCTTCAAAATCGATTCTTTTAATGGCCCAATAGGTGTCTTGTTCCGCTTGAATTAATAGCGATAAAGCATCGTGTTTTTCGAGGAATGAAATATCAAGACAATCCCTGAAAATGCTTGAAAATTTATTGGTTTTTTGTCCGCTATAAGGATATATGTGCTCCACATCTTGAAGTTGATGGGCAAGGCTAAAAAATCGTTCAGCAAATGGAGGTAATGCAAAAGGTAACGAATTTTTAAGTGCTATCCATTGGCTTTGATACGTGGTATTGGGTATTTCGAAATCATACCAATTTTCAATAAACTTTCTTAACCTGCGCCATTTCTCCGCTGTTGTCAGATCGTTGGTTGTAAAGATAGGCCTGTATTCTTTCATCTATTAGCAATGTGAATATTTTTCGTGATTTTTATTGTTTTCCCAATTCATTTTGCCGCTTAAATTTTGATACCCTAAGATACTATATTTTTGGCAATTGTAAATTTTTTGCGGATCTCTGCTAAAAATGGATTATCTTAGGTATAGCGTAACCCCATAAACCAACGATGAAAAAAATCATTTCTTCCTTTCCGCTGTTATTCGTTATCCTATCGATTTCTTCCTGCTCTTTTGCTCCCAAAGAAGATCAACATCCCGATGTGGCTACTTTGGACGAATTGATAGCCGCAAATAAAGTTGACGTGGTCGAGGAGATAGATTCGACCCTCATGCATACGCTACGGATGTGGAACGACTCGCTGTATTATTCGAAAAAGCAACTTCATGTTGTTCAGGAGGTTGCGACGGAGGAAGGAGAAAAAAGTATGGGGATCAGCACCATAAAGAATGAATTCCAGCTTAAGAATATCTATACGGGTAAAACGTATATCTTGGATACAGTACCTTCGACTTCGGAGATATTGGCCGATAAAAACCAGCATCTGCTTTTAAACAATATGCTGTACTTTGCGCCTACTTATGCGGTCAAAGAGCGAGCCGATAGCACAACAATCCAGAATGGATTTACAGCGATAGACCAAAAGGTGGAAGATTTAAAAACTGCGCTGCCCGAATTTGATGAAAGCATCGTTTATAAATGGACGAATGGACGACTACCCAGTTATCAGGAGATCTTTTACTACGAACTGGATGGACAACGGTTCAAGACTTTAGGTAGCGAATGTTATCGGATAAACAGCAACCCAAAATACTTTTATAATTCCCGGATTGGCATTATGAAAATTAAGTAAAGCGTATTTCAACTAATAGAGGGCGTCTTATTCAAGCTTGTATAACTTCATCTCTGGGGTTATCTGTCTTATCCTGTCAATCTTTATTTTTTTCCTAAAAGGTCGTTTTAAAATAAGTTTTTCTTGAACACTCGGACAGTTGTTGTCCGAGCTTGTCCCGTCTTGTCCCATTTCTTGACCTCCTTTTGATCCGCCCTTATGTTTGCCCATGTAATGTTCGTCCGGAAGTGCATTACAACGGAGAATGGTAAACATTTAAATCGAACAAAATGAGAAAGAAGAAAGTAGTTTTAGACTATTCGGGACTGAAAGACGATGAGTTCAGTACCCTAATCGGTAAGGTGGTAGACTGTATGGAAGGACATACGCTATTCACCGACCTACCGGTAGCTATTGCTGACCTGAAGACAGGAGCTGAGCTTTACAAGAGCCGCTGGCAGAAGGCCAGCCGTGGGGGCAGCCTCGTAGAGATTGCGCAAAAGAACGACTCCAAAAAGGAGGTGTGCGATATGCTGCGCAAGATCGCATTCTATGTCAATCAGGTGAGCGACGGTACACGGTCGGCTTTGTTGAGCTCGGGGCTGATCCTGGAAGTGGATCCGGTCAGTACGCCACTGCCCGCCAAGGTGCTGAATGCAGCGCTGATGGATGGCCTGCAACAGGATCAGCTTAAAGTGGCCTTTGATAAAGTGCCCAACGCGCTGCTCTACGAGTATCAGGTCGCCGATGCCGATGATGAACAGGGTAATCCCGTCTGGAAGGATAGTTACCGAACGGGGTCTACCCGCGGGAATGTGTTTGCACCGGTTGTGCGGGATGTCACCTATAAACTGCGCGTACGGGCGGTCAATAAGAAGGGAGCAGGCGATTGGAGTGAGGTAGTGAGTTTGAGAGCCAGATAAAGAGCGAATCAAATAGAGCACAAAAGCTGGAACAAAGCTGCGCATTATTCCTAAGGCTTTATTAGCTCAAGTTTGATTCTGGGGTGTGAAGGGAATAAGAGTAGGTGCGAATCAAATAGAGCACAAAAGCTGGAACAAAGCTTCGCATTATTCCTAAGGCTTTATTAGCTCCAGTTTGATTCTTGGGTGTGAAGGAAAGATGGGTAGGAGCTGATCAAGTTTGATTCTTGGTAAAATGGGGTTACATCGTTATGAGGTATCTTAACTTCCATAGCCTTGTAACCTCTGTAACCATATAACTTAAAATATCATGAACAAAATAATCAAAAAAATAAGTGGGGCGGTACAATTGGTATTAATGGCTCCTGTGAAATTGCCGGGTCAGGCTTTACTGATCCTGAAATATGTGGCTATCGGTTTAGGGATCATAGAGAAGGTGATGGAGAAGACAATTGATGGAGATGAAGAGGGTGATGGAGGTGATAGAAGTGAGTTGGGTGAGAAAGGTGAAGGAAGTGAGGAAGGTGATCGAGTTAACGAGTTAACAAGTGAACAAGGGGATGGAGGTAGGGAGAGATGAGGGTTTTGGTCAAACGTTCTGAAAAACGGGGGGCGAACAGCACCTTATCTGAAATCTTCGTGGACGGTGTATTCTGCTGCTATGGCTTGGAGGATACGGTTCGGGATGTCAAAATCTGGGGTGCGACAGCGATCCCTGCCGGATCCTATAGGCTTGGGCTTCGAAAGCTGGGGGCTATGCATGCCCGCTATACGAGGCGATTCCCTACTTTCCATCAGGGGATGATCGAAATAGTGGGGATTCCAAACTTTAAGTACGTGTACATCCATATTGGTAACAATTTTGGAGATACTGCGGGGTGCCTATTAGTCGGGGATTCTTTCGTGTACCAGGAAGATGATTTCGAATTGCGAAAATCCAAATCGGCTTACGTCCGGATTTATAAGCTATTGATCGAAGCCGTAAAGAGAAGGGATGTGGAATTGACTATTGATGGTTAATTGTTAATTGTGGATGGGGTAATGCGGTGAAAGTAAGGAGGAGTTAACTAAAATCAGAACGCGTTCCGGTGATACGGAGCGCGTTTAAAGCCTCTTTTGTTCATTTGTCCCTAAATTGTCCCCCCTAATAGGAGTAAATATTCGAAATAAAAGCAATATCTTAAGCCGATTGCAGAGGTTAATGGCAATCTATAAAGTTATTCCGTTTTTAAATTTTGATGTTTGTTTTAAATTCCTTTTATAGTATTTCGGCCTTGGTATTTATGATCATACTGTCTCTTGATAAAGAAGCTTATGGTCAGAAACTACAGTATTCAGAAATCGATTCCTTACGCATCTTATTAAGAAGCAGTGCGGATAAGCACAATAAGGTTTTGTTGCTCAATGAAATTGCGCGTCGCTACGTACATATTCGAAGTTACGATTCTGCTACAACTATAACTACAAGAGCAAAAGTGATGGCAGAACGAGACGGTAATATGTTCGGTCTCTTAAAATCTTATGAAAACTTTGTTCATATGTATCGAGAAAAAGGCGAAATGGAAAAAGCTGTGGAGCATCTGAAAATAATGCTGCAGCTAGCCAGAAAGATAAACGTACCGCTGTCGGAAGCAGAGGCCTATGATCAACTTGGACATATATATACGACTAAAGAGGATCAAAAAGCTGCATTATTGAATCATGAAATGGCGTTGGATATCCGAAGAAGAAAAGCTGATCCTTATGGTGTGGCAAACTCGGCTGATAATATTGCTCATCTTTATTATCATCAGGACGATTATCTAAGAGCGCTCGATTATTGGGATGAGGCTTATTACGCTTACAAAAAAACAGACAATTATTGGGGAATGGCACGGACAAGTGCCAATTTGGGGTTGATCCATTATGAATTTTCCAATTTTAGTAAGGCCATTTCTCTTTTTTACGAAGCGAGAGAGCTTTATAAGAGGATACAAAATAAGGATGGCATGATATGGACAAGTAATCTGATTGGCCATGTTTACACAGAGATTAACAACATCGACAAAGCAAAAGATATTTATACAAACTCGTTGAACGCATATATACGGGAGGGCAATCAGTCGGGGGTGGCACAATCGTATACGAATTTGGGGAATGTGGCACGAAAGAAGAGGGATTTTGAGGTAGCTAAGCAATATTGTGAACAAGCAATAAAGATATATGCAGCAGTAGATAGCTCAGGTTTGAGCTTTTTTACCCCCTACAAACAGCTTGCTGAAATAGATTATGAGTTGGGCGACAAGAAAGCGGCCTTAGCGAAGTTCTTATCTATGGTAGATAAGCCTATGGTCACGCAGAATATATCAAATAGGATAACTGTTACCAATTGGATAGGTCGTATATATGGGGATTTGACACAATACAATCTTGCTAGCAAATGGATCGAGTCTGCAATCTTGCTCAACGCACGTACTGCAGATAAATCGGCGTATTTGATTTCTTATAAGGCACTAGCGAAGATAGATAGCGCATTGGGTAACTTTCGAGACGCCTATCTAAATACACAAAAGTATTACATGTATCGTGACAGTATAGAAAAGCAGAATGCTGAAAAGATTGTATTGAAGTACGAATATGAAAACCAAATTGCTAAAACAATTGAAACATCTAGAAATAGACAGCTGCAGCGTAACGTCGCTTGGGCTTTGGCTGTATCGGCTCTTCTTTTTGCTTTGGTATCGTGGCGCTATCTTTCGGCACGCTCGAAGCATAAAATTGCTTTAGAGAAAGTGAAAAAGAAGGCAGCAATAAACAATCAGGAGATGAAATCCAGATTTTTAGCCAATATATCACACGAATTTCGTACGCCATTAACACTAATAAATGGGCATATTGAATTATTGATGGCCGACGAAAAGAGTACAGCCGATAAATCAAGGTATGCCGAAATCAGTAAGAATGGTGCCCATTTGTTGGAATTGGTGGATCAGTTACTGGAACTTTCAAAAATGGATGACGGTTACTATAGCCTCCATTACGAACGGGGAGAAGTCGTCCAGTTGATCAGGATGGAGGTAACAAGTTTTGAATCGGAAGCGGATAGGTGCGGGGTTAAGCTTAAGAGTTTATTCTCCAAACCAGCTGGAGAGTATGCGGGTCAGCAGTTTGTCTATTCGCGGCAGGCTGTAACCGCCATCATGTACAATTTGCTATCGAACGCTTTAAAACATACACCCCGAACAGGAGAAATTGAGGTAGGTTTAGATTTTGAATGCCAGTTATTGCATATTTGGGTGGCTAATACCGGAAGTGGTATTGCCGATGAATACCTATCCAAAATATTTGATCGATTCTATCAATTGCCGGGAGAGGCCTCTTTCAAAGGGTTTGGTATAGGACTTTCCTTAGTAAAAGAGTTGGCGAACTACCATGGTGGTCGTGTCGAGGTGGAGAGCCAAACCGACGGTAAGACAATATTCCACGTCTGGTTGGCGGAAGGAAGTACTTCTGTCGAAGAGAAGAAAGAAGTAATGCCTGCATTTTCAGAACTTTCGCGGATATCGACAACTCAGGAACCTGCCATGCAGCGCAACCTTAATGATGTTGCAAGTACTATGGATCAGCCTGTGGTCCTGCTCGTAGACGATCACGAAGAGATACGTACATTTATAAAGGAATCGCTCGGGGATTCCTATCATTTTTTAGAGGCTGCTGATGGCGAGGTCGCGTTAAGAATGGCAAATGCTGTGCTTCCCGATATAATAATAAGTGATATCAGAATGCCTCGGATGGACGGATTGGACTTCTGTAAGGCAGTCAAAGAATCAGCAGCTACATCTCATATTCCAGTACTATTGCTTACAGCAATCAAAGATCAGTCGAAAAAGGAAGATGGGTTGTATCTTGGTGCCGATGATTATATCTTTAAACCATTTTCTGTTGCAGAATTAAGGCTTAGGGTACATAATCGCCTTGCTTTTAAAGAAAGACTCAGGATCTACTATACTTCTTTACTGATAAAGGATAGTGATAAGGATGTATTACTGGAGGATGAGGAAAAAAGTATCTCTAAACAAGATAAAGATTTTATCGAAAAATTGGTTGCGGCTATTCATGAGAATCAGGAAAGTAAGCAGGTGAATGTCGAATTTCTCGCAAATGTGGCCTGTCTGAGCTCTAGCCAAATCACGCGTAAATTAAAAGCACTTATCAACAAAACTCCGGCTGAGTTTATCCGGACCATTAAGATGAATTATGCAAAAGGTTTGCTCGAATCGGGTACTCGCGTTGCTGATGTTGCTTGGGCTATAGGTTATGATGATCCTGCTAATTTTGCTAAAGTATTTAAGAAGCAATTTGGCTACTCGCCCTCGCAGCAGCAGGTCAAAGGAGTGGATATCGAAAGATATTAATTGAGGTATAAATGAGCTGGCTAAGAAGTGTATTTTTGTTTGCATAATTGTATCAACTACCCAATAGTGCGCTAAAAATGCCATTTATGCGTGTTATTAACTGATAAATGCGCTATTATTACCAGTTTAAAATACGGCGTATGCATTAATTTTGTTGCTATCAATACCGATTAAAAAGGGGATAATCTAAATTTTAAAGATAGCATTCTATGAAAAAAATGTATAAGCTCACACTGTATAGCGATAACGGGGCTAGTGCTAAAAGAGATATTATAATAACTATGGAGGACAGACGTATAAACCCTAAACTGTTCTATCGTGATGGAGTTCGACCTGTATTCCTTAAAGGTGGAAAGCATTTATCGCGATCAGAGGGAAAATTATTGGGGGTAAACCTAATACCAAATTTAGAGCAATTGTAAGTTTTTTGATAATGTCTACTGAAAATGGATTAACTTAGTTCGTATAGTAACCATGTAATCATAAGTGATGAAAAAATATCACATAAATAGCAATGATATGGATATTGTACAACACATACACCGGCATACCGAAGATTTACAGACCGGTTTTGTAAAACTGTCTGCTGAACAGCAGAAGTTCTTAAAACTCCTAGCTCTGGAATTCTATTTCCAACTGCCGGAAGCGCTCGCAGTGATCGAAGCGTATATGCATACGCCTATAGATAAAGACAAATTGTTGGATGATATTCGTAATGGAACGACATGCTGGTACAAAGAAATCATGGTCAAAAGAACGGAAGAGCTGGACGAATATGCGGATGATTATGAGGAGTTAGAGCAGATACCGATTTATATATTAAATGCCTTTGATCATGCTATTGATGATAATAACACAACGGAAGGGGTAGTACAACTGTTTCTCGATATGATCAACACATTGGATTATTACGAGAATTTTTCGGAAGAACCGGAATACTGGAATCAGTTGCTCGAAAAAGAAGTGGTATTTCAGCGGGAAATGCTAGCCGCATTAGCGTCGGGAGGAAGAATAGATCCATTGATATACCAAAAACGCTATGCTGACGTTGAATTTGACACACTGGTCTGAACACCAATGAATCTCTAGTTTATGAAGACTGTAATTTATACTGGTCTCTTGTTGACATTTTTTGCCTGTAAGGGAGGTGGTTCTCCGAATAAGACTAAGCAACAAACAAGCGCCTGTGCCTGCGAGAAAACTATGGAAAAAGACAGCATTATATTTGTAACGAATGTGCGTTTAACGGAAGAGGGAAAGGAAAGAAGTTTACTATTTAACTGTGCGGATATACAAATGGGAGTGGCCTCGATCAGTGATGAAAATGGGCTGAACGAACGGGAAAAGTTTATCTTTGATGTGGGAGGCGTATCGGTTGTGGATCAAAGATTTGATCTGTCGGAAGATTTCAAATATTTTACCGAAGAGATGCAAACGCAGGAGGACTTCTTTAATACCATTCGGGAAAATAAAAAGCTCTTTTTTGAGTTTACGGTAGAAGCAAAAAAGATTAAATCGATCTGGAAATTGAATATGGAGGACTAATACGGACTAGATCATTCCGAGTAAGATAACAGCTTACCGTCATCGCGAGGCTACGACCGCCGAAGGCAGATGCGTAGCAAACCGATCTATAAGTCCTATATCGTACAGCCGTTTTTAAGATTGCTTCGTCTCCGCCTACTGGCTGATCCTACCAATGACAGATTACCTACGGTGAGCTCGCAAGCTCCGTTTACAAACTATGTCGTCATTCCGACCGAAGTGGAGGAACCCCGAAGGGCTCATCGTAGATAATCTAAAAGCTATATATTAATCCTATACAGTTTGTAGACCTTCCGATGTATCGGAACAGGTCCTCCACAAGGTTCCCGAGGTAAACTCGGGACTCTGCGAGAGCCTGTCCCGCTTTTGCGGAATGACGTATCCTGTCATCGAACCTCCTTTGTGTTTGCTAAAAAACTTCCCTCTCGCAAAGACGGATTGCAGTTATTCTTTTTTTGTAAAAAATATACCCGAAATCTGATCCTTCTCATCAAACGTCAGTGTAATCTTATAAGGGGCATGATCTATCTCTAAGAAATTTGATATTTTAAGATCCTGATAATTTAGGATTTTTGTCTGATCAAACAGTTTGATGGCGTCTGCGCGCTTTATTCCTGGCTTTAATTGATTGTCAAAGGTAACATTTACCTTCTTGAAATCTGATATGGAATACCCTTGTAGACTGTTTTCTTTAAGATTTTCAGGATTGGATTTGCTAGGCGAGAAAAAGAAAAAGATATCATGGTATTTATTCTGATAATATATTTCTTTTGGTGCAGCTGTCGTCCCGTCGTATTCTTCCATTCGTTCGGAGCCCGTATGTAAGGTAGACTTCGTAAAGTCTTCCTCGGTGGAGGTCCCAACAACTAAGCCGTTGATGTTCCAATTTTTATCGATTTTTATCTGTGGTTTGTTTTTAACGTCTTCGGGTTTGGTCGCATTTCGAACCAGTGACTGCAGGTATTTTTCCTGATCGCAGCCGCCCATATCGATCATCCCATTGAAACTGTCCCAATAACAGGTCTTAGACAGATGAGTATTGTTGAGAATGATCAACCTGTGGTAATCCGGGGCAAAGAAAATGAACTTGTTGTCGGCTTTGATATTCCAGTATAACCCGTTATCTGTATTTGGATTTTTGGTGCCCTTGCCGTATTTGGTTTCTAGCTTGCTGAGCAGGGTCGATTGGAGTTCTTCACTTTCCATTTCTATACGTACGCCGTATATTGTAGTGTCGGCTCTGTAGGACATTAACTTTTCTTGGAGCGGCTTACGGTCGCTGGCTATGACGGACATATCGTAATGAGCCCCGCCGAAACGGGTTATGCTATCGGTCTTCAGGGATTCGGAATTGATCAAAAATAGGACTCGATTTTGTCCGAGGTCTATACCCTCATAACTATACTTGCCCGGGTTCTTGATTTCTAAAATAAGATCGTAAGGATATTCAATGGTTTCTACGCCGATGAGTGCGGTATCGGTTGCATTATATAACCCATAGATGGATTCATTCAATTTAAAGGTGGATAGATCTACTTTTTCTGGTTTCTCGCAGGAGCATAACGCGAATAATAGGATGATAAATGATACGTAAAGGTTCATATGTGTTAGCTATTTTTTACCTGTGCTTTAGACCAATTACCGTTCCATTTATTCAAATATAAATTTATAAATTCGCGTCTACATATAACCAAGTTATTAGATTTATGGACACGAAAAAAGTATACTCTTTTCCGATGATTATAATTGCTATAGTTTTAGGCGGAACTATCTTCAAGGAATTTGATTTTAAAACGTTAACCTTTGAAAAGCCTGCATTGGCGGTCATATATATTTTAACTTTCCTAATGACGGTCTATTTTATCTTTAAGAAAGACAAGGAAAAAAAAGAGATGTAGATCTACGTGATACCTAATCGAGATGGTTTTCAGGATTTATTTTTGTTCTAAAGCGAACAATTCGTAACTTTCTATAGTAAAGTATAAAGTTGTCCATTTTAAAATTTTCAGTCATGGGAGAAACTAAAAAATATACTGCCAATGAAGAGATTACGGTCTTGTGGACACCGTCAAAATGTATACACGCCGGTGTTTGCGTCAAATCGCTCCCCAAAGTGTATCATCCTCGAGAAAAGCCTTGGATAACAGCCGATCAGGCCTCTACCAGGGAGTTGATCGAACAGATTGATCGATGTCCGTCGGGTGCATTGGGGTATGAGCTGCATGAAAAATAACGAGACATCATGAAGCCCTTATTTTGTTTATGGATGGTGCTAATAAGTACTTTTGCGGTCGCACAAACAGACCGTATGCCTTTAGCTGTGCGCAAAGCATTTGAAGGTATCTGGCAGTACAATCAAAAATATGGTACCAATACGGTACGTATCCGGTTTGAAGAAGGCAAGGATTACGCGTTTTTTACGGACATCGGCAACGGTATGGCTCCTGCGCGTACCCTGCGGGCAATACCAAAAGGGGAGCTGTTGGTTATACCGGCGAAGCAACATGAGAACGATTACGTAGAGTTGCAAATCATTAAAGGCAAATTGCACTTGAAAGTAAGACAGGTCGACTGGGATGAAAACGGAAAGGAAATAAAAGCCAGTAACCACTCTATCGAACACCAAGTGTTTAAACGTGTTAAGGATATAGAAAACACCCTATAACTATAGCTACAAGGAATATGACCAACAGGGAATTGGAAATAAAGTTGACAACGATATACCAAACGCTTTTCGATCTGGACATGGAAGAAAATGACGAAAGGAATAAAAACTGGTTAAATTGTTTCAAACCTTTCACTGGTGCTATTCCGGGGAAGGTGTTTCCCTTTTTCTTGCTGGTAGAAGAGGTGGATGATAGCGTCGAATTTATTATCAATACCCGAAGTGCTGATCTATTTAGAGCGAAAAGGGATGAAGTAAATAATGCCGCGGATTTTATTCCTCAAATCAAAGTAAAAGACAATTGGGAATCGTATGAGTTCGATATCTCGACCTTATTACTGACGGAATACGTGGACTGGCTATGGCAACAGGCGGTTGACAAGTTGGAGATGCAAATCTGGGGATATGGGTTGTACGTCCCAATTAAAGAACATTGGAACCAATTCCTGAACCCCTTCTCGTATCCGAATAAACTATGGATCGGTAAGGAAATGGATTCGATCATTCTTATTCAAAATGAGAGCAACTTATTAAAATGTTTAGCCCGGGACAAGGCTACTTTAGATGCGGCGCAGAAAATATTAGAAAGTTAAGGATGTATGCTATTTGAAAGGAAGTGCTTTGAAAAGCCTGCTGTCCTGAAGCCTATAAACTGTGTTGATGAAACCAGTAATTGCTTTAACAGGGAAACCACCAATGCATAAAATATACTTTATCGTCTTTAAAAAATAGCTTGATATGTCCATCAGAAATTCCATCTTTATCTTCCTTTAGTATCATTAACTGCAATTCTCCTTCTCTGTATTCGTTTATCTTGCCCATTACTGCATCCGGAAATAGCGTTTTAATAGCATTGACCGTGGTGTTTCCATCTATTCGAATGCCCTTATAGCTGATGTAATTGTCGTTGGTGAACCAGAATTCATCTACGGCCACTTGCTGTTGGTGCGTTTCAAAGCGGGAACCGTCTTTGTACAGGTACTTGTCATCGGGAGCTTCGGTATCAAAAATCGTGATACAGGGAGCCTCGTCTTGCAACAGCTTAACACTATCGGGGGTACCAAACACTTTTTCAAAATCGCTCATTGTGAAGAACCTTTTCAACTGACCGTTGAATCGGATATCCTCTGCCAGCATAATATCGAGAGCCCTGTCATCGGATTTGGACACGCTCGTGCTGTCTACAGAATGGACGGTATCTGTTGTGACTGTTGTGACGGAATCTTTGGCTTGCGGTACCTCTTTTTGGGGCGACTGACAGGCTATCTGCGCCAGTAGGATAAATAGTAATAGTCGGTGCATAGGATGGAGGATGGGTTAGATGTTAATCTTCGCTAGGTAATAAGCGTATTGTTTTCTCTCACTAGTACTTGTTCTCTGTACCGTATAGGCTTTTACAATAAAAGAATGGTCGTCGATCCATCGGATATCTTTTACGGCCCAGTCTTTGGTCTGAAAGCTCATCAGCTCGGCCAAGCGAAACTCTGCCGAATTATTGGGCTCAGCTATGCGGAGAACTCCGACGAAACAGCTATTGCGCTCGTATACATAATTGTAATAATAAACTAAAAATTGACCTTTTGGGGATGGAATAGGCACTTCAACGGCACCATCGCCGATTGAAGCAATGACATAACGTGTGGCCGAGATACTGTCCAAGAGCACCATATCGCTAAATCCCAAATGTTCTGATACGTGTTGGCTAACAAGTGCATGCATCTTTGGTATCGGTAGGTAGCCTTTATATTCCCATCCACGGAATCCATCCCCCTGCGATTGATCGTCATAAGGTTTTAATAGAATGCCGCCTTGCGCTGTGGGAACAGTGATCTCGTTCTTTTTGAGGGTAACTCCTGTTTGTACAAGGGGAGGTGCAGCACTGAGCTTTTCATAGCGATCTGCTGCTGCCGGCTTAAAATCTAGGGTAGGAAGGCTATCATAGCGATCTGCAAAGCCTACGGTGATCTGTCCCCCCGGCTGTGCATACGCACTGCCGATGCAAAAAAGAAAAAGTAAATATATCCTCATATTGTTTTTTACAGAGGCCAGGGACGATCTTTTCGAACCTAAGAAAATTGCTGGAGTTTGGTCGTTCATTGGCTGTTTAACCTGTCTATATTGTTTAATGATAGAGCTACAATCATGCCAGTGTTCTTTGCATATTATCTTGAACCAGTTCAATTTTTTAGTGCACGAAAAGTGCTAAATTAGTGTTAGATTAAATATTGAAACGATGATGAATGTATCCCATAAATTTCCGCAATTATTTCTGAGATTGGCACTTTCGATAACAATGCTTTCCGCAGTAGCAGATAGGTTTGGATGTTGGGCAGCGGAGTATTCATCCTGGGGCAGTATGGCTAATTTTGAAGCCTATACCAGAAAGTTAACATTTTTCTTACCGGAGGTACTGAGTACGTTGTCTGCCTATGTTGCTACAGGATTGGAGATACTCTTTCCGTTGATGTTGATTGTGGGATATAAAATTAAAATAGCCGCATACGGAAGCAGCCTGCTATTACTGGTTTTTGCCGCCTCTATGACAATCTCCTTGGGACCGAAAGCACCGCTCGATTATTCGGTTTGGATAGGAAGTGCCGCAGCGCTTTTATTGGCTGCGCAAAAAGAATATGCCTTTTGTTTAGATTAAAAGAGGTTGATGTAAGCCGGGCATGAGCTTTTTGTGATCTCTTTGGTACTAAACCCGACCTCTTTTCTATAAGTTTTGAGGTGATTAAAGTGTGATAATTTTTACTGGAATGAATATGTCGTTGATAAAAACGATAGTTTCGTGGTATCGTTAAAAGGAACGTTTCTAAATAGAAGTGAAATCATGAAGTATTCATTTCATTGTGCTATTATTGTGAAAAACAGAATAATTACAATTAACATGTCGAAAACAAAACTTACAATAAACAATAACGGATCGGTAAAGATAGAAGGCGATTTTGAAATAGTAGATAGAAATGGGGATGCCTACGGATTGCAAGGTAGAACGGTACTTTCGATTTGTCGTTGCGGGCTTTCAAAAAACAAACCGTTTTGCGATGGTGCACACAATGGGCATTTTGAGCATGAAGCCATTGCGTTCGATCTTCCACCGAAGAAAGTATAAGCATACCTATAAAGTGATTGCTATTTCAAGTTCATACAAAGTTTCGTTGTAAAATTTATCCATTCATTTATATGTATGATGACGGAATAAGATGTTTAACTCCGCCGCTTCTGTTATAATGATTGATTAACTAGCATTTTTATTTAAGATATTAAAATTCGGGACTTCCAAAAAGCAATACTTTCGGAAGCCCCTATTACCAATAATGTAATTTTGACTGCTTTTAAAACTCTACTTGCTATTTATTTAAAAATGAGGACAGAAATTCTAGTCACAGCTATTCTTTATTTTACTTCGATTGTAGGTGTGTTATTTAATATTTTCCAATGCCCATTATCTCGAATAGATATTATCAATGAATGAAAGATAAGAGATTCACTTTCCAACGTCGTGTGTGCGATAGCCATATGGTCGGATTGCTTTATGCTGTTTATGATCAAGCTCCTTGTGCTTCCTCCGAATCGCTTGGTGCGGATGAGTTCGATATAGTCAGATTTTGAGAATATAAAAATTCCCTTCTCATCGAAAAAACCATCCTGTATATTCTGAAAGCTTTGATGTAATATACTTTCCAATGCTGCTACATCACGATTGTCGCCAGCTTTTACAAATGCTTCGATTGCTTTTTCTGCCTGTTCCATTTTTATTTGTTTAAGATGTTCGTAAATAATTCTTTTTGATGGTTTAGTTGTTGTTTGACAGATTCTTTATCATCCGTTCCGTCCAATGAATAATAGTAAATTTCCCTAATGCCAATAAAATTCAATATCTGCTGCAGATGCATTTCCACTAGATTGGGCATATCTGATTTAGGTTCCCCCTTAGCGGAGAGAATGTATGCTTTTTTATTCTGAAGCAAGCCGATTGCTTTGTCCTCGTCGTATCTGAAAGTTTTACCCGTGCGCA
Source organism: Sphingobacterium nematocida (assembly GCF_900168125.1). Lineage (GTDB taxonomy): Bacteria > Bacteroidota > Bacteroidia > Sphingobacteriales > Sphingobacteriaceae > Sphingobacterium > Sphingobacterium nematocida. The sequence goes on along the minus strand of NZ_FUZF01000011.1, from coordinate 115,588 downwards.
ACACCAGGTCGAAGTACGCTTTTAGCGAGGAGGGAATACCAAAATTATACGTAGGCACTGTGATAAGGATTTCATCACACCCGAATAATTCTGCTATCAACTGATTAGACAATTTTAGGCGGTCTGAAGTATCCCTGGAAGTATAAAATTTCTCAAGTACTTCCTGCTCAAGATGGGGAATGTGGGAGGTGCCTACATCCCGTATGTTGATGCTCCCTTCCGGATTCAGTTCTTTCCATGCCCGTACAAAATTGTCTCCCGAATTGCGGGAATAGGAATTTTTTAAACGTAAGCTACTGTCAATTCTCAATAATGTCTTCATCTTTTTTACTCTTTCTATGGAAGACAATTTGAATGCTAAATATGTGACAGTTTGGTAATGTTTTTTAGTTTATCCGGGTCAACAATGGAATATATTTCCTGGATCAATCCATCTGTACTTAATTGAAGGATATGGCAGTTTTGGAGCTTTTCATGCTCCCAAAAGCAGATAGCAGGTTGATGATTGAAAAATTGAAAGGTAAATGTTTTTCCCATCAGAAAATGCTGCTGTACATAAACCAATAAAGTCGCTGTAGCTGTTTTTCCTATTTTCGAACTGCTCACTACCTGCACCTTCGTACCTCCGTCGGCACTGAGTTTTATGTCGTTTACCAATAAGTTCTGCAATTCCACGATGTCAGCCTGAGCCAGTGCTTTCTGATACCTGCCTACGGTCTCAAATGAGTGACCCGAATGGGGGGTATAACTTGAGTATTTACTGTATTTCAATTGTTTGTTGGCCCTGCTCAATAGCTGACGTGAATTTTCGGTGCTTATTTCAAGCAGTTCGGCTATCTCAGCATGTGAATAACCGAAGCCCTCTTTTAATATGAAAGCTGCTCTTTCTTTTGGGTTCAGGTACTCGAACAGCACGAGCATGGTATAGCTTGCCGTTTCGTCTCTAATAAGTTTTGCATCGGCATTATCAAATGAAACAGGTTCGGGAAGCCATTCGCCGAAAACTTCTTTTTTACTTTGGCGAGTTTTAAAATTTATGGCATGATTGATAGTGCTCTTGATCAAAAAGTTGGATTCGTGGCGGATATCTGATTTATCCAATGAAATGTATTTTTCCAGTACATCCTGCACCAGATCTTTGGCATCTTCGTAAGAACCGACAATATTGTAGGCATAGGTCAGGAGTTTATTATAGTTCTTCTGCATTGGTTTTAAAATTTTGTTAAAGTTTCTCGCTGTCGAGATGTTTGATTAAATGGCAATTCCGCTTCCGCCAATTACTTTTATGCCTTCGGGGAACTTTTTCCAAAAACGGATATATTTATATTTAGCTTCAAAAGGCTCGTTATTATAATTTCCTTTTAACTCCATCTGCAAAGTAATGACAGCCAAATCCGCTATGATATTCAATTCTTCTACTTTGGGAGTAATCTCGTTTACTTTTAAGTTTCCCTCACGATACGTTTGCAAATCCATTTCTTTGGTTATCGTCTGACCGCTGGGAATTATAAAAAGCAAATCAGCATGCAATAGGTTGTCGAGTACTTCCGTATCACTATTTTTGATGGCTCCGTAAAGTGTGTTCTCGAAATTTAAAATTTCGTCCTTTGTAATCATTTCTTAGTCATTATTTTGGTTTTCGCTAAACTTTCTCTTGTGCTGATTTCCTATCATATGTACTGTATAAATTTTCAGGAATTTCTGCGAGCGTCGATTCATGTAATTTATCGCCAAGTGTATAAAACTCCTGAAAACTCATAATAAGAGGTTTCCACTTATCGGGATCAACCCGATTTGGATGATTATCCATAGTAATTGATTTATCCAAAAATACCGTGTTTATCTTTAGTTCAAATGTGATAATCTTCCCCTGCTGTAGAGGTTCGTCTTCAGCTAATTTGTGAATGTCCATGACAACAGCTTCCATTTGTACAGGGCACTCGTTAATCCGGGAGGCATTGATGGTTTCGGCGGGGGTTCCTGTCAATCCGGCTATTTCAAATTTATTTTTTTCGAAACGATAGCCCTTTAATATTTTAGACTGAGGAACAGGATTAGCCGCCGTGGTTCTGGCCAATAGGTTCACGGCCTTTGCTTCGTTTACCGATGGCATGTTTAGGACGGCCTCTTTGGTTACCAAAAGGTTTTGGGCAGTTTGGGAGGAAGCCCCAAGCCCAATGATGCACCTCCAACCTAGCCAGAAAATCGAAGACATAGGCGCAAGATTATCTGTGCCATCGGGATTTTTAGTACTGATAAGTACTACCGCTGTGCCGAAGTATAAAATGGAGGGATAACTTTTAATATGCATATTAGAGTACCTTTTATGATTTCTACTCAACTTTGCTGATTCTTTTAAAATTAACGATATCATACATCTATTAAAATCCGTTTCTTGCTGAATCCGGTCAAGTTTTTTTTCAAAGACTTTAAGACATCACTGTTTTATGCTTTCTTCAAGGTAATTATTGGGTACGCTTGCTTACTCCTCGACCGTCTGATAAATACCCCTTTCCATCGTAATGCCATGTTGCTCTAAAAACGCGGGCATTTTAATCCCTGCTTTTTGCATTGCCTCCCGTATAACCACTCTGGCATCGTCCATCCGCTGTCTGTCTGCCCAGGTGGCAACCGTAATAACCCGAAGGTCTCCACTATCGCCTGTCTGTTGAAAGATTTCATATTTTACAAAGCCGGGCTGTTGCCGTAGTGTATTCCTGATGAAAAGCGAGTTTTCGGAATACGCCGCGATAGCTTTTTGGGGAATGCTGATTTTATCGATGACGGCAACCTGTTCCGTAGCAGTACGTTCTTCTCTGTTATTCTGTTCCATTTTTAATCGATTTTGATGTTGACCAAAAGTATTCACCGCCATAAGAATGGGTATGATGATGGTTTTTAATGTCTGTTTCATAAGACTTGTATTTATCGTTTCCAGTTCAGTTTACCGTCTTTGTCGAACATTTCGATAGACGGGTTGCCTACACTATCAACCTTTAGAATAATCCGCGGTATTTCATTGTGGTCCTTCATTACCAAAGCCGCATTCCCGTTTTCCGTTATCAGGTTGATACGGTTGATATTATGTCCGGGTTTCCCCGACAGGTCTTTGTCATTGATCACCAGCCCAGCCCTGAAATAATTGTCGTGTTTATTGTCCTGCGCCAGTATACCGATGGCATCGGCATTCTGATAGTCAAATGCGAGCGCGTTCAGGTTGGTCTCCTTGTTATCGGTTATGGCAAGACCTCCTCTTTCGTCGCCGTTCTTGTCATAAAATATAAGACCTGCCGGTGCATAAGCTCGTTTATAGGTTTTTCCAGCAACAATGGGCTCGGGAATATTGTCTGTGTTTGCAATAACGATTCGATTTTTTCCCGAGGCATCATTAATATTTATTCTTTCCGCATTAATGTTTTGCTTGTTGTCTAAGTATAAGTAGACGATACTCGCCATAAAAATGATATTGGAGAGTATAAGGGCGGATAATAATCTTTTTAGCGATTTGGAAATTGTTTGCATAATTGAGTATCATTTTTAGTTCGTTTTCTGTTTATTCTATCGTTTTCTTGGTGCTGATCACAATCCTATTCCATGCATTTATGGTAACAACTGCCATGATGATCTGTGCAATTTGGTTTCCATCAAAAAGTTGTTCGGCCTGTCTGTACGTTTCATCGCTTAACCCGTTTTGGCTGATTAGGGTTACTTCCTCGGTTATGGCTAAAATTGTTTTCTCTTCCTCGGTAAATAATCCGGTTTCTTTCCAGGCGTTGAGCAGGAAAATTCGCTGTGCGGTTTCACCCTGCTTTAATGCATCCGTAGTGTGCATGTTGATACAAAAAGCGTAACCGTTGATTTGCGAAGCACGAATTTTAATCAGATAGAAATGCCTTTTAGAAAGCCCCGAATGTTGCAGGTAATTTTCCAGAGCGAACATTGCTTTAAATGCATCCGGCTCCAGCTGCTGTATGTCTATTCTGTTTTCCATATTTATTGGTCTTGTGTATGATTATTTAGCTTTTAAAAGCACCATCTTTATTGCCAAAATAGTCAATATACTGGCCATGAACCACTTTTGTACTTTTACCCAAAGTGGATTTTTTGTAAGGAAAGAAGCCATTTTTGCGGCGGTCATTACAATAACAAAATTAATAGTGAAGCTAATGATAATCTGTGTAATACCCAATGCCATGCTCTGACCAAATATGGAACCATATTCGGGCTTGATAAATTGAGGGAAAAACGACAGGTAAAATACAGCCATTTTGGGATTCAACGCATTGGTAAAAAAGCCCATCAGGAACAGTTTTCGAGGCCTATATTTGGGAACATGTCCATTCACTTCGAAAAATGTCTTGTCATTGGGTTTAATGGCCTGATATGCTAGGTACAACAAGTAAATAGCGCCCGAAATTTTCAGTATCCCGTATGCAAAGGGAACAGCCAATAATATAGCCGTCAACCCAAATCCTGCCAGGGCGATATGAAATAGAAAACCATTTATAACACCTAACAGAGAAACAAGCCCGGCTGTTTTGCCTTGCGTGATACTTCGGGAAATAAGATAAATCATATTTGGTCCCGGACTGATAACCATCAGGAGGGCTGCTAAAGCAAACCACAAAAATTCATGAATAGGAATCATCGTTATTTAAATTTAAGCTCTGAGTTTTTTTGATATCAAATCGTCCATTGAATATTTTCCACTTCCCTGAATGAATAGTGCCAGACATAAGCCGAGCATCAGTAAATGATATTCGAATCCTTCACCTTCCTTATCGCCAAACCAGTTCATGAAAAATCCATGCTCAAGATGTCCTCCCAATAAAATAATCCCTGTAAAAAGACCTCCCATTGGGATCGCCCAAAAACGGGAGGCAAACCCCATTATTATAAAAATGGGTGCAAAGAACTCTATTAAAATAACCAATAGCCCCACCAGCCACGGCTGTCCCATCTGTTGCAAACCCTCCAAAGTTTGGGTAAACCCATAGCCACCAAACCAGCCCAACATAGCCCGTGTTCCGTGTGGAAACATAACGATGCCTATTGTCAGGCGAATGATCAGACCTGTATAATCATTGTGTGTACTAAAAAATTTCTGTTTCATGATTTCTTTTTTATGAATTATTGCGTGTAATGCAGGTAATTGCTATTGTTTTCCCAATAGTTCGAATAGACTTGAAAACCCCTGATCACCATGCCCATCATCTATCCGGCGGTCCATCAGGCTTTTGATTTCCCGCATCCGAACCGTTTCAATATTTTGCGATTCACGGTGGCCAATTAAGTCATCAAACATAGCGGCCTGAACCTGAAGTGGACCCAAGTCGGGCTTGAAAGTACCCAACTGAATTTCACTGACCATTAGCGACAGCAGTGGGCCATAGCCCTGTAGCGTCCCAGCAACCCGATGTGCAAAAGCGGCCAAATCCACACCTTCTTTATGCACCAATTGAAGGGTATGCAAAAAGCCGATTAAAAATTCATAGCCAATAGTTACCTGAGCTAAAAAATCAACAGCCGCGGCTCCTGCGTCTTCTCCGTAGTAAGTAATCGCACCTAGTTTTTCCAACAGCGAATACTGTGCATCAAAAACAGTTGGCTTACCACTGAATAATAACTGAGATTTGCTGGTTCCTATGTCTACAGGATCAGCCAAGATTTTTCCGTCTATATAGGAAGCGTTATGTGTATCTGCCCACTCCGCAAAATCACGAGCCTGAGCAGGCGTGCCGCTCGTTAAATTGATGAATACTTTTCCGGCAACCGAACCAGTTAGCTGTCTAAGCAATTCATCTACCGCAGTATTGTTTAACAAGCAAATCACAATCGTCTTGCTGGCAGAAACTGCTCCACCAAGGGTTTCCGCAGTTGCAGCACCTGCTTGAATCAATGGTTTACATTTTTCAGTATTGCGATTCCATACAACAGTATCATAACCTTGATTGATAAATGTATGGGCTATAGAGGCTCCCATATTACCCAATCCAAGTACCGTTACGCTCCCCCTTTTGTTGCGAGGTGTTTCTGTTTTTATGTTATTGATATTCATCTTTAATTGTATTTTAAAAGTTCTGTTAGAATACTCTTCGCACAAAAAGTCCAAAGTTGCTGTACTGTTTAGTATTTGGCCCGTATTGGTCAAAGTTTACACCCAAACCATATTGTACACCTTTATTGTCCACTCCTAATCTTGCATATTGCACGCTCTTTAAATGCCCGTTCCAATGCATTGAAGTAATATATTGAAGCTGCAAACGCGCATAAAGATTGAAATCCTGAATTTTGCTGCCTTGATATTCCACAAAACCAAACAACTCAAAACTGGGTTTAGACCAAACATCCATTCTCGTAAAAATGAGATACGATATATCATTTTTTTTGTTGAAATACCAAACAAAAGCCGAAGGTACAAACCGATTTCCTGGTGCATAAATAGAGCCCAAACCGGTTGCCCAGCGTTTATTTATTTCGTAAGTAAGATACGATTGGCTCATCACTTCAATCCCCCGCTTTTTGTCGTAAGGAAGCAAAATAGAAGACGTATTAAAAAATCCAAACGGCTTTTCCGCAATGATTTTGCCGGAAAACATATGCTGATAATAGTAACCCGAATGGCCTACATTGATTTCTACAGGTATCTGCGCCCAGATATGCAAGCACCACATGCAGAAAAACAGGCAGGCCAACAAGTGTTTTATTTTCGTTGTTTCTATCATCGTTCCCTTTAGATTTCATTGTTTGTGCTAAGCTGCGCCTGAAAAATGACTACAGCCAACCAGCGTTTAATCTATTGACACATGAGGTGCTGAAAACGTGACAAGAAGTTTAGGATATTTTTCTTTCGCAGGTGATTTGTCCTGTCTTTTTGTAACGAAAGGAAGACTGCTATGCTGCGAAACAGGCGTTAGCGATAGCATTTACCATCCCGATAAAACCATCGTATCTAAACTTCATTGTACGTTTTTGTAGTACCCTACGAAGATATGGAGAAGCCTGGCCCTCAATACTGTAAGAATGACGGTAAAAAATGTAGTTTTTTCTGTTTTTGATTTAGAATCAACGATTACGTAGGATTTTCAACTGTATTTTTGAACTCGGTGGGGAGCTGGCCGTCGTAACTTTTGAATGCCCGTGAAAAATGAGAAGTATCTGTGTAACCAAGCTGAAACGATACCTCTTTAACAGACATATTCCAAAAGCTCAACAGGTACTTTGCCTCCTGCATAATATGAAACTCAATCCATTTTTTTGCTGAAAGCCCGGAGTATTCAACTAATATTTCGCTCAGGTATTTTGGTGATATATGCAACTTTTCCGCATAAAAAGCTACATCTTTATATTCAGAGAAATTCTTTGAAACTAATTCTCTAAACTTTACAACGGTAAGTTCCTTACCGTTGAGTTCCTTTTTATTGCCCCGGTGTAGGTTCCAGAAATATTTCTGTGCAATAATCAGGATTGAATATAATATTCCCGATACTGCTTCGGGTTTATCAGCGATTGCCCGAAGCGTGCTGAAAAGCTGTTGCAATTCCTCAAATTGTCTGTCGGTGAGTTGCATTACACTCTTTTCATCGGGGCAAAAAAATTCGAGGGAATAGAAAAATGACCTGCCGAAATTATTTAAAAAAATATCATCATAAAAAAACAGCGTGTCATTTGAGGGGAAACTTGTATTGAGCCATTGGCAGGTCATTCCGGGACCAATCGTTAACAGGCTTCCACGTGTTAAATCATAATCGGTATTGCCTATCCTGATGCGAGCGCCTTCACCATAGTAGAGACCGATAGTATAAAAGTAGTTTTTAAAGGGATGGGTGATTTGCAAGCCTTCCAGGCACGTTTTTGATGCCAGATAATAAGGCGCCATATTGCCGTCATTTTTTCGAGACCTTAAATATCTGAGCAAATCAAAGTTCCCTGAATGTTTTCGTATCATAAGGAAGATGTCTAAAAATTAGTATAGTCCTGGAATGCTTCGCCGTCCAAATTGAAAAATGACAATTATGAAATTTAAGGTTTTCTTCATCTCAAGCTTAGTATATCAGGAAATACTAAAATACGCAATTATTATTACTTGATAATGTATAGTTATTTATAGTTCGTTGTATATAAAGGTCCACTCACAGTAAGGAGTAGATAAGTCCCTTTACGCCCTCTCGCCGATTTACTGCTAACAATGGTATAAAGTTCACCGTTGCTGAAGCTGGTCTCATCGATGCTCAGGTATTCGGAGATATTTTCAGGAAACAATGCCCAGCTCTCTGCATGTGGCTTTTGGTCCCAATCATGGAGGTCACTGAGATAATTCTTGTATTAATCTTGAAGTTGCTTGCCGTCCATTTGGAAGAACAATCCTACCAATTGGGCACTTACGGGATGGTTATCCAAATATCTTCTTTAAAAAAAACCCGAATTCCGTAGTCATTCGAGCACGCTCACGCACCAAGTTCCAATCTCTTGTAATGATCGCTCTGGTATCCAGAACCGTCCAGCGACGACGACGGATATGTTGCGTCGCACAATGCCCGCACATAGGGCTGCAACGAGCTACGCTATGTTCGAACCCATCCCAGCGCTTCTGTTCGACCCTAAAGGGCACAAAAAAAAGCAACTCTTTTGAAGTTGCTTTTTTTGTGATCCCGCTGGGATTCGAACCCAGGACCCATACATTAAAAGTGTATTGCTCTACCAGCTGAGCTACGGAATCCTAATTCTTTATTTGAATTATCCTTCGTTGTTTGAAGTGATGCAAAGGTAGAAAAAACTACAATACATGCCAAATCTTTGATGCCTTATTTTGTCTCTTTGGTTTTAACCTGTTGTTTATCAGTAAAAAAAAAGTGTATTTAAATGTGCTTTTACGGTTTATGAAGGGGCATTAGCTCTGATCATGCGCTTGGCACCGTTGATATCGTTGAATAATTGAACGTTGTTAAACCCTTTTTTTGAAAGTAGTTCTGCCGTCTCATCGGCGAGGTATTGATTAATTTCAAAATAGAGGTAGCCTGTGGAAGCGAGATGTTCTTTGGCAAAATCGCCGATGTAATCATAAAATAGTAATGGTGCACTGTCTTCGACGAATAAAGCGCTATGCGGTTCGAAAGCGAGTACATTCTGGTGCATATCTGCTTTTTCAATCGTAGTTATGTAAGGGGGATTGCTGACTATAATGTCAAACTTAAGATCTGATGCGAATACTAAATCCCATTCTAAAATATCCATCTGTATAAACTGAATGTCCACGTCATTTTTTTGAGCATTGCGTTTGGCTACTTCTAGTGCCTCTTTGGATATGTCTATCGCCCAATACTGATGCTGCGGCATGCATTTGGCCAGGGAGATAGGTATACAACCTGTCCCGGTACCGATATCTATACAGGATTTGTTTTTTGTGTTTTTATGATCTTGTCGGATAAGGTGTACAAGTTCTTCGGTCTCGGGCCTGGGGATTAAGGTGTGTTCGGAAACCTCAAATATATGGCCATAGAAATGGGCATAACCTAATATATGCTGAATGGGCTTTCCCGTTTTGAGTTGAGCTAAAATATTATCAATTTCAGCTGATGCTTGGGGGGGAGGTTGTTCATTTTTAAGAAAATGGAGTTGATTGCTTCTCCTACCACTGAGGTGCTCTACAGTTAGGGAAAACAGTTCTTTGATTTCAGCGGAAGGGTAGAGTTCGTTCAGCTCGATCTGGAATAGTTCGGCTATCTCTTGCCATGTATTGTTCATACGGCAAATTTACTGATTTTTTAAGTTTAGCTTGTCCGCTCTTTTTAGATAAAATGTTAAGTTTGTGGTATGACTGAAGATCAAAGGTTCATGAGCCGCTGTATTGCATTGGCACAATTGGGGGCAGGTACTACAAGTCCTAACCCCATGGTGGGAGCGGTGATTGTATATGAAGGAAAGATAGTGGGAGAAGGCTATACGTCGCCTTACGGAGGGCCACACGCAGAGGTGAATGCTGTTGAGGCAGTAAAGATCAATTATGGCGAAGAACAGGCTTATAGGTTATTGAAACAAAGCACGGTGTATGTTTCACTGGAGCCCTGTGCCCATTATGGTAAAACACCGCCGTGTGCAGATATGCTGATAAGATATGCTGTACGTAGAGTTGTGGTGGGTTGTCAGGATCCTTTTGCGAAAGTTAATGGTTTAGGGATAACGAAGTTGAAGGATGCTGGTATTGATGTAGAGGTCGGCGTATTGGAGGAGGAATGTCGCTTTGTGAATCGACGTTTTTTTACACGTATTGCCCAGCATCGTCCATATGTTATCTTGAAGTGGGCTGAAACAAAAGATGGTTATTTTGCTCCTACGGGAGAGAAACAGGCATGGATTAGTAATAAGGCAAGTAAGCAATTGACGCACAAATGGCGCTCTGAGGAAGATGCTATTATGGTGGGCGCGGCTACTGCATTGATAGATAACCCTATGCTAAATAACAGGCTTTGGTCTGGTAAGTCTCCAAAGCGGGTGTTGATAGATCGAAACCTATCCGTGCCTAAAACCACTCATTTGCTCCTAGATGATAGTACAGATTTGATCATCTTTAATGAAGTAAAAACCGAATGGGATGGACATCTGAAATATATAGCATTAGAAAATTATGACCTGTACCTGCCTCACAATATTTTGTACCAGCTCTACCTTATGGATGTGCAGTCTCTTATTATTGAAGGGGGGGGCAAAACATTGAATTTGTTTATTGAAGCTGGACTTTGGGACGAGGCTCGTGTTTTTGTGGGGGATAGTGTGTGGGGAGCTGGAATTAAGGCTCCAACGATGGAGCTGTCTGTTGCGGAGGAGATATCGGTGGCCTCCGATAAATTGAAACTATATTATAAAGCATCATCCTAAGTTTTCTGGATTTTCTTTCTGTTTCTTGTAATTATTTGTTTTTCAGGGTATTGTTTTTTATTTTTAAAGATGGTTTATCTCGAAGAATTGTTGCATTTTATCTGGCGTTATAGACTGTATGACCAAAGAAACCTAAAGACGAGGGAAGGAGAAATTCTTAAGATTATACATACAGGTCTTCCTAATCATAATGCGGGGCCTGATTTTGAACAGGCTAGTATTCAGGTTGGTAAGACTCTTTGGTCAGGTCATATAGAAATACATCTTCGAGAAGATGATTGGTCCCGGCATGGGCATGATAGCGATCCCTTATATAATGCTACAGTATTGCATGTGGTCTGGACGGAAGGCCGAAAAGTAAGTCAGAGACAGGATAGAACCGAAATCCCTACGCTTATTTTGAAAGATTATATCGATCCGGAAATGTTAGATCGTTATGCCTCCTTAATGAAGCAACAGAAAGGCATTGCCTGCGAGGGGCGTATAAAAGAAATTTGGAAAGGTATGGCTCCTGGATGGTTGGAACGTCTAGCTATAGAGCGCCTACAGGATAGGTACGCTCGATGTGAAGATTGGTTAATACGGACTAAGCAGGATTGGGAAGCTGTATTTTTAATTAATCTAGGACGGGCCTTTGGAACAAATGTGAATGCTCCGGCTTTTGAAGAGCTGATGTCGCGCGTACCACCTCAATTGCTTTATCGGTATAATGGATACTCCGAAAAGATAACAGCATTATTGTTTGGTACTGCGGGGTTCTTAGATGCCGATTGTAAAGACGATTATTTTGTTCAATTGAAAGGGGAGTATCAATATCTTAAAAAACTCCACAATCTGGAGGGAATGTCGGCCGCGAGTTGGAAGTTTATGCGTATGCGTCCGTATAATTTTCCAACGTTTAGATTAGCGCAGTTGTCCGGCTTGATATCAACTACTGTCTATTGGTTTGATATGCTTTGCAATGTCGATAGCTTAGATGAACTGTTTGCTACAATCAAAAAGGTTAGACCTGACGCGTATTGGCAGTTTCATTTTCATTTTGCCACAGCGACAAAGCAACATGGTACAGGTTGGACAGGTGCGTATCTCTATTATTTGGCCATAAATTGTTTTATTCCCATATTGTTTTCCTATGGACAATTCATGGGTAGGGAGGACTTGAAGACGCGTGCGATGCGTTGGCTAGCGGAAATTCCGGCTGAAAATAATCATATCGTAAAATACTATGAACAGTACGGCGTAAAATGTCATAACGCTAGTGATTCGCAGGCCCTATTGACCTTGAAAAGAAACTACTGCGATCGGAAGAAGTGTTTGGATTGCGCTGTTGGTGTTGAGATTTTGAAAAATTAAAACTAGGACTTCAAAATTGCAGCTATTTCATTAAATCCCTTGTCGGCAGCAAGATCAGAAGCCGATTGTCCGGAGTTGGTACGTGTTGTTATATCAGCTCCTTGCTCTAATAATGCAATGATGAGGTCTATATTGCCATGTCCCGCAGCTTGATGTATAGGAGCTATGCCTCCATATTGTAGTACATTAACCTCGGCTCCACCTTCGATAAGTAGTTTTGCGATACCGCTGTGGTTTATCCCCAGAGCCGCATGCAATGGATAGGTATTGTAGCCATTCTGTGAGCTGATATTGGGGTTGGCGTGATGTAGAAGAAGCAAACGTACAATATCTTCTTTTCCAAAGTGAGCAGCTATACCTAATGGTGTAAATCCATGATCGGATAATTCATTTACGACATCTTTTTTGTGCTCGATCATCATTTGTATGTGCTGCGCTAGACCAGTGGCACAGGCTTCATGTATGGTGATCGTGGAGATGAATTTTAAAATAACCTGTGTTATCTGAGGCTTCTGGTAGTAACATGATAAAAGAAGGGGAGAAATATCATGACTGGTTTTTTGATTTACGAGTGAAGGATCTTGACTTAATAATAATTCAAGATCTTGATGGTTTCCGGTTTCGATATACTCTTCTATTATTGTCGAGTTCATATTGGGATAAGTTCGTTGTTACTAGTTTCGAAATAAATAAAAAAAAAGTGGATTCTTTCAAAATGTTAGTAATATTCCAAATGTTAATTAATTCGAAAAGTAGCAGTTTCTAGTAAATTAACATAAGTTAATCGCTCTCAAAAGGCTACTGTGAAAACCTTTGTAGTAGAACAACTACAAATAAATGAAAACTAGCTACAATAAGAAGTGCGGATCGCTGCAAATCTACTTTCTCTTAGTACATTTGTAATGCCCTCCCCAAGGGCATGTTTTTCATAGGTAGATGTAGGGTCGAATATTTCTTATTCGACCCTTTTTTTTATAATTCATTTTCCTGCATTGATTTTATGTTTTTTATGCCACTTTGGTGACGTTCTGCCGAAGGAGTTGCTGGAGATTTTAACTAGATTTGCATATGGAACGTAAAATAGTTGTAGCTGTAACCGGTGCTTCGGGATCTTTATATGCAAAAGTACTATTGGATAAATTGCAGCTGTTGGGAGATCAGGTGGCTCAGGTAGGTGTAGTGATGTCGGATAATGCAAAAGATGTATGGCGTTTTGAATTGAAGAATGAGCGATATAATGAATATAAGGATTTTACTTTTTATTCGAAAAATGATTTTATGGCTCCTTTTGCTTCGGGATCGGCCAATTATGATACAATGATTGTATGCCCGTGTTCGATGGGTACACTAGCTCGTATAGCCAATGGCACATCATCCGATCTGACAACGAGGGCTGCTGACGTTATTCTCAAAGAACGAAGGAAGCTTATTCTGGTTACTAGAGAGACTCCGCTAAATCTGATACATATTAACAACATGTCTAGCGTCACACTGGCTGGAGGTATTATCTGTCCTGCAAGTCCGTCATTTTATAGTCTGCCTCAGACGATGGAAGATCTGGCCGCTACCGTGGTAGATCGGATATTCTCCCTTGCCGATTTGAAAATCGACTCTTACCGATGGGGGGAGTAAAAAAACACTGTTATGTTTATAGGGGATTTTGTACATTTGTCCTTTAATGAAGCGACTTATAGTATCATGCTACTTTATGATTTTATGTAGGGCAAGATTTATCTCCATGCTCTTTTGCTTAATTTTTGTCGTTTCACTCTCTCTCGAATTTCTACAACAAATTAAATATTAGCAAAATATCCATGAATACAGTCTTAATTTCTTCAGCTAGGTTAATACTACCCAATCATCCATTGAATGGTCAGGAAATCGATATCCTGATTAAAGATGGTAAAATTGCTGATCTAGGTAAGAAGCTAAAAGCTACAGATTCCGATGTGAACGTGATTTCTGCCCAAGGATGTATCGTAAGTCCTGGTTTTTTTGATTTGAATGCCAATATTGGAGAACCTGGGTACGAAACCAAAGAAGATATGAAGACGGGAACTGCCGCAGCGGCAGCTGGAGGCTTTACCGCGATTGCAGTTCATCCCAATACAAATCCTTCTATACAGAGTAGAGCGGAAGTGTCGCTGTTGGTAAACGTAGCTAAGGGTAATTTGGTAGATGTATATCCTGTAGGGGCGATCTCTAAAAAGAGGGAAGGTCATGAAATGGCCGAACTGTATGATATGAAGTTGAATGGTGCGGTTGCTTTTTCCGATGGTAATCGCAGTCTGCAGCAGGCGGGATTGATGGGAAGAGCGCTGTTGTATGCCAAAGGATTTGATGGGTTAATTATATCTTTTGCACAGGATGAGTCTATGGTCGGGGACAGTCAGATGAATGAGGGGGTAATGAGTACCTATTTAGGGATGAAGGGCATTCCTAATTTGGCTGAATCATTAATGGTATCTAGAGACCTTTTTCTTGCCGAGTATAATGATGCTCCGATTCACTTTACAACAATTTCGACGGCGGAATCTGTAGACTTGATCAAAAAGGCAAAAAGTAAGGGCATTAAGGTGACTTGCGACGTAGCGGCCCATCAACTGGTCTTTACCGATGAAAATATTGTAAGTTTTGATTCTAATTATAAAGTGAGCCCGCCGTTGCGTACGGCAAAGGACGTAAAGGCTTTATTAAAAGGGGTTAAAGATGGCGTGATTGATGCGATAGTCTCACAGCATACGCCACAAGAGATCGAATACAAAAATGTTGAGTTTCATATAGCCAAGAATGGAATCACTGGATTTCAGACGGCGTTACCTTTAGCTGTTAGATCTGGAATCACGGCAACCGATATCGTTGAAAAAATGGCTATAGGTCCAAGAAAAGTATTGGGTTTGGATATTCCGAAGTTTGAGATAGGGGAGCTGGCAAATCTGGTTGTTTTTGACATGGAAGCAACTTGGAATTTCGATGCAGAATCTAATAAATCTAAAGGAACTAACAACCCATTATTGGGGCAGGTATTGAAAGGAAAAGTAAATCTTGTTATAAATAATAATAAATTGATTATTAATTAATAGTGATATGGATGTTAAAGTAAAAAATGCGATAACTGCTGCGGCAACTACGTATGCAGGTATTGAGAATATAGATAGCCAGGAGTTCTTAACCACATTGTCAGGTGTTTTTGATTTGGAGCTGCCCTTCATGGATAAGGTACAGCGTATGGATGACGTTTTTGATGATTATCAAGGCTTTGAGGAGTTGCGTGAGATCAGTTTTGACTTACTTATGATAAACTTCTTTGCTGAGGATGTACAGAAACTGGAAGAAGACTACTTGGATTCTGAAGAATGGGAGCGTATTGAAGAGGAAACATTGGACCGTGGAACTGAATTGCTCAATGTATTTTTGTATTTAAGAGAATGTGCTGATGACGAAATCAAACCTTCGCTTGAAGATTATTTGAAAGAGTTCTTATTGGTTGAGGAGGATGAGTTTCAGGATGAATATAGCATTTATGAGAAGGTGATCGCAAATCAGATTTTGGTAGAAAGTGATTATTCAGAAATTGCAAAAGTATCAAAAACACTAACTGGACAAGATGAATTGTTTGAGTTGTTCTATCCATTGATGTCTTTCTTTTTCGAGCAGAATCCATCCGATACCCAGTTACGTACGTTTGAAGAGAACACTTCAAACAAAGCTTATGAGACTGCTATATACCAGGTTATTATCCATTTTAGTAAGTAGCGACAAGGTATGACAAATGAATTGACAAAAGCAGAGAAGAAGGATGCTTTGATTTATGGAACTATTGCGGGAGTATTGACGATCCTATTTTCTATCATAGGTATTTATCACAGTCGTACGGTTGACAGTTATGGTACGCTTTACATCGTGAGCACTGCTTTAAAACTAATTGGATCTGTTTTGATACCAGTCGTATTGGTCTACCTCTTGAAAAGGAGAAATGGGATAGATTGGACCTTCAGTAGAGCATTGAAGACTATTTATATCTTTCTTGCGGCCAGTATTGTCGTAAGTGCTATAGGTCTTACGGTTTATCAAAAATTAATATTGGATAAGACTGTTTTGGAAGAGAGCTACCAAAATCTTATGAACTTAAAGATTGTTGATATGGAAAGCCGGGGCGCGACAGAGGACGAAATCGATCAACAGATGGAGATTATTGAGCAGGATCGTGCATTTGCATTTTCCGAATTGTCATTTCGAAATACAGTACCTCCGATCTTTATTAGTTTATTGGTCAATTTCGTTTTCGCGATGGTATTAGCCTTCTTGTTTCGTTCAAAGATTGTCAAAAAGTAATTGATATTATATATAGTATATGGATATTTCAGTTGTAGTCCCATTGTACAATGAAGCAGAATCATTGCCCGAGTTAACCGAATGGATTCGTCGGGTGATGGTAGCGAATAATTTCAGTTACGAGATTATTTTGGTAGATGATGGTAGTAAAGATGCCTCTTGGTCTGTTGTATTGGATTTAAAAAGACAGCATGAACAGGTTTCGGGGATTAAATTTAGACGGAATTATGGTAAGTCTGCCGCGTTAAATGTTGGATTTGCAGCCGCTCAAGGTGATGTTGTGATTACGATGGATGCCGATCTACAGGATAGCCCAGACGAGATCCCTGAATTGTATGATCGTATCATGAATCAAGGGGCTGATCTTGTATCAGGCTGGAAGCAAAAACGCTATGACCCTATTACAAAAACGATACCAACCAAATTGTTTAATGCCGTGACAAGAGGTATGTCGGGTATCAACAATCTCCATGATTTCAATTGTGGTCTTAAGGCATACAAGAAGGACGTTGTTAAGAGTATAGAAGTCTATGGTGAGATGCATAGATATATACCTGTCATCGCTAAGTGGGCTGGTTTTTCGAATATTCAGGAGCAGGTAGTACAGCATTATCCTAGGAAATATGGTACGACCAAGTTTGGTGCGGGAAGATTTGTAAAGGGATTTTTGGATCTGATGTCAATTTTCTTCGTGGGCAAGTTTGGTAAGCGACCAATGCATTTCTTTGGACCTATTGGTGTAATCAGCTTTTTGATTGGTTTTTTTATCACGGTATATTTGATTGCGGATAAGTTGATGAGTATTGCAAATGGTACAGTGTATCGCAATGTCACTGATCAACCCCTGTTCTACCTATCCTTGTTGGCTATTATGATTGGGTCGCAATTGTTTCTCACAGGGTTTATCGCAGAACTTCTATCGAGAAATAGTTCGGAGCGAAATAAATATCATATTGAACAGGTCGTATAGCTATGTTGTTTTCCATCGTTATCCCTTTGTATAATAGACCTGAAGAAATAAAGGAGCTTTTGCAGTCGTTGCAAAAGCAGTCTTTTAAAGATTTCGAGGTTATCATTGTTGAAGATGGATCTTCTGCACCGGCAGAGGTTATCGTAGAGGGATTTAAGGGTAGTCTGGATGTTCATTATTTCTCGAAACGTAATGAGGGGCAGGGCTTTGCTCGCAACTACGGCTTTGCACGTGCGAAAGGCGATTATTTTATAGTCTTTGACTCCGATGTTTTGGTGCCGGAGAATTATTTAGAAATAGTAAAGGGAGCTATCGAAAGCAATGGATGGGATGCTTTTGGGGGACCTGACGCAGCACACGAGTCTTTTACGCCGATACAGAAAGCTATTAGCTACTCCATGACGAGTCCTTTTACGACAGGGGGAATACGGGGTAATAAGAATCATATTGGACAATTTCATCCACGTAGCTTCAATATGGGGATTTCTAGAATGGTGTGGGAGCAGACGGGAGGATATAAGCTATCAAGAAGGTCTGAAGATATTGAATTCAGTATCCGGATGATTAACCAGGGCTTTCAGGTGGGATTAATCCCAGATGCATTTGTATACCATAAGAGGCGTACCAGTTTAAACCAATTTTTTAAACAGATTTATAACTTTGGAAAAGGACGGATTGATATTTCATTACTCTATCCTGGAGAGCTGAAGCCGGTACATGCGTTGCCTGCAATATTTACCGTGTGTGTATTAGGTTTATTGGTTTTGAATATCATGGACCTGTTGTTATTTAGCGATGTGATTCTATTGCACTATTTGGTGTGGCTTGGAGATGTGTTTTTATTCTCCTTTACGACATTGCTTTTATTGCATGCTATATTTGCTACGAACAGCCTCCGAGTGGGGGTTCTTGCTGTAGTCACTGCTTTTACACAGTTGTTTGCATACGGTTTTGGTTTTATGCGCAACTACATAGACCGTGTACTGTTAAAGAAAGATACATCACATTAGTCCCTGATGTTTGAATAGAATTTTGTTATATTAGAAATTTAGAATTGAATAGTGGTATCGATTACACAATATAATCTAGATAAGATAGAGAATCTATTGGCTGATATAGGCTATAAGGTGAGGTATGAAAAAGGTAATTTTAAGACAGGAGCATGTGTGATCCAGAATTCTAAAGTTATCGTAGTGAATAAGTTCTCCAATCTGGAGATTAAGATAAACTCTTTGGTACAGCTTATCAAGGAGTTTGAATTTGAGCGGGAGCAATTGGATGAAAAGCAGTGGGGATTTTATAAATCATTATTAAAACCAAACGATTAGAAATTGAAAGTTCGTTTTTTAGGAACAGGAACATCACAGGGGGTACCCGTAATCGCATGCAGCTGTCCGGTCTGTCAATCAACAGATTCGCGGGACAAGCGTTTGCGTACTTCTGTTCTTTTAGAGATGGACAATGGCTATAACGTTACTATTGACACCGGGCCGGATTTCAGATACCAGATGTTGCGTGAACGGGTCGATCATCTAGACGCTATATTAATGACCCATTCGCACAAAGATCATATCGCTGGCCTGGATGATGTGCGTGCTTTCAATTATCATCAACAGCAATCTATTTCAATATACGCTGATGCGGCGACTCTAGAGGCACTGCAGAGGGAGTTTTACTATGCCTTCTCGGCAGTAAAGTATCCTGGCGTCCCTCAGTTGGATCTCGAAGAAATCAAAGCCGAAATGCCATTTAGTCTATTTGATCATGAGGTAATACCTTTTGAGGTATTGCATTATAAAATGCCGGTGATGGGGTATAGAATAGGGGCATTTGCTTATATAACGGACGCAAAGACCGTCTCAAAGGAAACTAGAAAGTTGCTTGAGGGATTGGACGTACTAGTGGTTAACGCCTTGCAAGAAGCACCTCATATTTCGCATTTTACCTTAGATGAGGCATTATCCTTTATAGCGGATGTAAAGCCCCAAAGGGCATATCTTACCCATATAAGCCATAGGTTTGGTAAGCATGAATATATCGAATCTCTTCTCCCTGAAGGTGTATTTGTCGCATACGATCAACTCTCTGTTGACGTAAAATAATTTATTGTATATCAAAACTTTTTAGGATATGCGCTGTTCATATCTGTAAAAAGTAGTGTTACGTATATAATTAATTAAACTTTAAAGCTATGGGAAATTTACTTTATTTGATTGCAGTTATTTTGGTTATTATCTGGGCTATTAGTTTTTTAGGCGGTTATGCCACAGGAAATATTATCCACGTGTTATTGGTGATTGCCATAATAGTGGTATTATTACGTGTTATCAGGGGGAATGCCTAGGCCATTTACGTCCTAAACCATGCATATTTGAAGAAGCTTATAGTTCGTTTTTTAGATGTGATAATGCGATCTCGAAATCTTCTGCATAGGTGAGCTTGATATTTCTAGGGCTGCTTTCAAGAAGATGTATCGTATGACCTCTCTGTTCAACGACGGAGGCGTCATCTGTAAATGTGGGTATTTCATCTTGTTCGAATGCTTCAATTAATAACGGTGCTGGAAAAGACTGTGGTGTCTGCACTTGCCATACTCGGCTGCGATCCATCGATGTGGAGTTAAGCTTATCTCCGATACGAATAGAGTCGGTGCTGGGTACGGCAAGGACATTGCTATTGCCCGCTAGCGCCATTTCAAACGATGCGGATATGAGTTTTCTTTCTACAAGTGGTCTGGCTGCGTCATGTATAGCGATTACTGTAGAACCGTCCAAAGGATTTGGTGTCGTATTCTTAATATGCTGTATTGCATTTCGAACACTCTGAAAGCGAGTGTCGCCACCTATTACCAATTCATGTGGTATATCAAAAAGATGCGCGGAGCAGAGGTTTTGCCAGGTTTGGGTCATTTGGACACTTAGAACCACAATAATACGATCCGCTATACCTACAAACGCTTGTATGGTATGCATGAGCACAGGTTTTCCCTTTAGCAAATGATATTGCTTTGGTAGGTCTGATTTAAGACGAGCCCCTGACCCGCCTGCAGCTATGATAACAATCTTATTTGGCATGATGTAAAAAAGCGTGGATATTTTGGATCCACGCTTCAAAAATATTGAAATATTATTATAATACTTAAATAATAAGCATGGCATCACCGTAACTATAGAAACGGTATTTTTCTTTAACAGCTATTTCGTACGCGTTCATCACGTTTTCGTACCCTCCAAATGCAGCGATCATTACCAGTAATGTCGATTCAGGCGTGTGGAAGTTTGTAATCATAGAGTTTGCGATACTAAACTCGTATGGAGGATAGATGAACTTGCTCGTCCAATCTGTACCTGCTTTTAGATGTTTATCTGCAGAAACCGATGATTCGATGGCGCGCATTGATGTCGTACCTACTGAACATATGCGGCGCTTATTATCAATAGCACGATTTACTGTTTTTGCAGCCTCTTCTGTAATGATAAATTGTTCGGAGTCCATCTTGTGTTTAGTAAGGTCTTCCACTTCTACAGTGCGGAATGTACCCAAGCCCACGTGCAATGTAATCTCTGCAAAGTCGACACCTTTAAGCTCCAGGCGTTTCATTAACTCTCTTGAGAAGTGAAGTCCTGCTGTAGGAGCAGCGACAGCGCCTTCATTTTTAGCATATATCGTTTGATAACGGAATTTATCTTCCGGAGTAGCTTTACGCTTGATGTATTTTGGGAGAGGTGTTTCTCCTAAAATCTCGATATTACGACGGAACTCCTCATCTGTACCTTCAAAAAGGAAACGAATGGTACGACCTCTTGATGTTGTATTGTCAACAACTTCTGCGACCAATAGGTCATCATCGCCAAAGTATAATTTATTCCCTACTCTGATTTTTCGAGCAGGATCAACTAATACGTCCCATAATCTTAATTCTTTATTGAGTTCACGCAAAAGGAAGACTTCGATAGTCGCTCCTGTCTTTTCTTTATTGCCATACATGCGGGCAGGGAAAACTTTTGTGTCGTTCAATATCATCACGTCTTTATCATCAAAATAATCTAAGACGTCTTTAAAGATTTTATGTTCAATCTTACCAGTATCTTTATGTAAGACCATTAAACGTGATTCGTCACGTTGTTCAGAAGGCTCAGATGCCAAAAGAGATTCAGGTAAGTTGAATTTAAATTGTGATAATTTCATGTGCAATCAGTGTTTATGTTTTTTAACTGTCCTAAATAGGGCTAAAAAAGCACACAAAGGTATGCATTTTTATTCGAAATAGTGCTAAAATCTTTTATCTGCACTTGATTTCGAGGTTGAAGAAGCTTTCTTTTTTTACTTCTTTTTTAACGATGGATGTAAATATAAAAGCTCCCTTCGAGAAGGGAGCTTTTATATTTTTTAAACCAATTTGGCTAATGCTTCTTTTATTCTTCGAAGTGCTTCTTTCAGGTTTTCGTCAGAGGCAGCGTACGACAACCGGATATAATTATCATTTCCAAAGGAATTTCCGTCTACTGTAGCTACATGCCCTTGGTTAAGTAGGTATAGTGCGAGGTCGCCCGAGTTATTAATGATATTTCCGTCTTGATCTTTCTTGCCGAAAAATGAGCTTATTTCAGGGAAAAAGTAAAATGCACCCTCTGGAAGATTGGTTTTTACACCTGGGATATCATTCAATAGATCATAAACTAATTGACGACGGCGCGCGAAAGCTTCTTTCATCTTATTGACACTTTCTAGGCCTCCTTCGTAGGCTGCAATTCCTGCACGCTGTGCGATGGAACAGGTTCCGGATGTTGTCTGTCCTTGCATCTTATCGTTTGCAGCTGCTATTTCCTTGTTTGCTGCGATGTACCCTAAACGCCAGCCTGTCATGGCAAACGCCTTTGAGAAACCATTAACAATGATCACACGGTCTTTTATTGCAGAAAACTGAGCGATAGATTCATGTTTGTCTACAAAATTGATGTGTTCGTAGATTTCGTCCGAAATGATGAAAATATTCGGATATTTTTCGAATACTTTGGCCAGAGCTTCTAGTTCAGCTTTGCTATATACGGATCCTGTAGGATTACAAGGAGACGAAAACATGAATACTTTTGTTTTTGGCGTTATAGCAGCTTCTAGTTGGGCAGGAGTTATTTTGAAATTACTTTCAATATCGGTATTGATAAAAACCGATTTACCTTCTGCTAGTACCACCATCTCCGAATAAGATACCCAGTATGGAGTAGGGATGATCACTTCATCTCCCGGATTGATTAGGGTTAATATGACATTTGACAAGGATTGCTTAGCACCTGTAGATACTACAATCTGAGAAATATCATAATCGAGTCCGTTTTCATTTTTTAACTTCTCGACGATTGCTTTTCGCAACTCAGGATATCCCGGTACCGGGGTGTAGCGTGTATAGTTCTCATCCAAGGCCTTCTTGGCAGCATCCTTAACAAGGTCGGGAGTGTTGAAATCTGGTTCACCAACGCTTAAACTGATTACATTGATGCCTTTAGCGGCTAGTTCGCGACCTAATTTGGTCATCTTTAGGGTAGCCGATTCAGAAAGGCTATTGATTCTATCTGATAAATATGATGTTGTGCTCATGGTGATACAAATATATTATATATACTTCATTTTCAAACCTAATTTTTTGATAAATCCTGATGAAAATAGGATTAGGTTTGTCAACTTGACAATGATCTATAGTTTTTATTAGAATTGATGTTTATCAGATGGACATATCTCCATAAATGCGCTACTTTTCTTTTTCGAGCTCCTTACGATATAATGTGATATGTTTTTCAATATCTGGAGGCAGATCGGGATATTTTATATCCTTGTATTTTTTGAGTTCTTCGAGTATAGTCTGCGCCACAAGGTATCGCGATATATCCTTGTTGTCGGCGGGTATGACGTACCATGGTGCATGAGGTTTGGAAGTTTTTCGGATAGCTTCTTCATAGTAGGACATATACTCCTCCCATCGTTTACGTTCTTTAAGGTCTCCTGGAGAAAATTTCCAGTTGTGGTCTCCTTTGTCTAGACGTCGCAACAATCTATTTTTTTGTTCGTATTTACTTAGATGAAGGTAGAACTTTAAAATGATGGTACCATTCTCATGGATATGGCTTTCAAAATCAATAATCTGTTTAAATCTTTTGGCCCAAAAATCTTTAGGAATGTCTTTTACTTCTTTTATTCCAGGAATATTTTCTTGTAATATATACTCTGGATGTACCCGGGTGACCAGTACATTCTCATAATGAGTTCTGTTAAATACAGAAAATTTTCCTCTTTCAGGTAAAGCAATATAGTGACGCCACAGGTAGTCATGTTGTAGCTCTTCATAGCATGGCGTTTTGAAGCTCTCTACTACTACACCGCGTACATTAAAATCCTTAAACACCTCACGTATCAAGGAGTCTTTACCGGCGGTGTCCATACCCTGTAGGCAGATCAGTACAGAATACTTGTTGTGGGCATATAATACTTCCTGTATTTTGGCAATTTCCCGGCGTACGAGTTTCATCTCCCTTTTTGCCTCCTCTGGATTGATATTGTCCAGATATGTAGGAAAGTCATTTAATTTGAATTTAGAATCTGCCTTGAGTTGCTTTTGAAATTTGCTCATATATCCAAAACTCGTTTATTTATATTTTGTTTTATAACAATCTAGTAATTTTTTTAAGCTAGAACTAGAATAAGTGATAAACTTGATTATCATCAAAATTAGTGATAAATTTGATTATCATTTAAATCAGTGATAATTTAGAAGAAGAAAAATGCAGTTATATGCCATTATTACAGGAGATATTGTAGATTCACGTTCCAAAGATATAAAAGAGTGGATGCCCGTTTTAGAATCTGCTTTAACAGATTGCTCGGATAAGTTCGATATCTTTAGAGGGGACAGCTTTCAGCTTATGGTTGAGCTTGCTCAAGCTATTGAAGCGATGTTCTATATCAAATCCAGGATTCGATCTCTTGGGCATCTTGATGTCCGTATGGGGTTGGGAATTGGAGATGTGGATTACTTGGATAATCATATAAAGAATTCATCCGGAGAGGCTTTTGTTCGATCGGGTGAAGCCTTTGAAAGTCTTAATAAGGATTTAATTGCTGTAAAATCACTCTGGGAAGATTGGGATGAGTCAAGTAATATTTTATTAGGACTATGTGTGGAGATAGCGAACAAGTGGACGGTGAATATGGCGGAGACTGTTGCGCAATCATTACGACACCCTGAGGCTAATCAACAGGAGTTAGCAAAGATGTTACAACGTAAACATCAAAGTCAGGTAAGTACTGAGTTGACAAAAGCAAGCTGGAACAAAATAAATAAAGCAATATCCTACTGTACACAAGAATTGTTAAAAAGATGCTGACATTATTTTTAAAACTACTTTTAGCACACCTATTAGGTGACTTTCTATTACAGCCAAAAAGTTGGGTTAGTAAACGAAAAGACAATATATTATATCTTTTACTCCATGTATTGGTGCATCTATTGATGCTCTCGGTTGTATTGTTTTCCTCTTGGTCTACGTATTGGGTACTTATACTTTCTATTGGCTGTGCACACTTGGCCATTGACAGTTTAAAGATATGGTGGGAGAAGCTATGGCCTTATAAACCTGTGTTTCTTTTTGTTCTAGACCAATTCTTACATATAGCTGTATTAATCGGAATTACATTCTATCATTTAGGAATTCCTTCAGGGTTATTCCAAAAAATATCTTCCGATGGGGCGATTTTATATCTGATTGCCTTTCTCGTCGTATCGGTAGTAACTCCCATCTTTCTACGTGTTTTTTTTAGTAAATGGAATCAAGAGAATGAATTTCACACCAAAGAGAAGGAGACACTAATGGACGCCGGCATGCTGATTGGTATTATGGAGCGTTTAATTATTGTTTTATTCATTCAGGTAGGCTTCCTTTCCGGGATAGGCTTTTTATTGGCCGCAAAATCAATTTTTCGGTTTGGAGATCTGACTAATGCGAAGAATACGAAGTTTACAGAGTATATCCTGGTAGGTACATTAGCCAGCTTTCTCATTGCTATAGTCGTTGGCTATCTATTAAGGATAGGATTAAGGTTGGTTTAAATTATTTACATATGAAACAGCTACTTATAACACTTTTTATCACAATACATGCTTCTGTGTTCTCACAAAGTATTAAAAATAAGGTGGATAGCATTGCTCGGGAGTATCAGGCAGTAGGTGTAGCCTATGTGGTCGTAAAAGACGGACAGATTGTGCATAGTGATGCCGTAGGATATAAAGATTTAGAGCAAAAAGTAAAATTAAGCGCGACAGATGATCTATTCAGAATAGCTTCTATATCAAAGTCATTTACAGCTACGGCACTAATGAAACTGGTTGAAGACAAGAGGTTGTCTCTGGATGATGACTTTGGCAAATTAGTTGGTTTTCCGGTGCGTAATCCTCAATTTCCAGACAAAGTTATTACTTTAAGAATGGTCTTGTCGCATACCTCTAGTATCAATGATAAAAATGGTTATTTTAACCTGGATGCCATCAATCCAAATAAAAATCCTGAATGGGCAAAGGGTTATAATACCTACGAGCCGGGCACCGGTTACGCCTATTGTAATCTAAATTTTAATATGGCAGGAGCAGCCTTAGAGCGTGCCGTGGGAGTGCGTTTTGATAGTTATATAAAAGCGAAAATCCTCACCCCCTTAGGGCTAAAGGCGGGCTATTGTATTGACTCTCTAAATCAGGAGTCCTTCGCTAAAATCTACGAATATGACAGTACCACTGCTCGTTTTGAACCTCAACCGGCAGCCTATGCCGCTAGAAGTGAAGAAATCAAAAAATATGAACTTGGACATAAGACTCCTGTATTCTCCCCGACAGGAGGCATGAAGATTTCTGCTAAAGACCTCGCGAAATATATGATCATGCACATGAATTATGGACAACTCGACACGATAAAGATTCTTGAAAAACAGTCTGCGAAAATCATGCAGACTCCTGTAAACAAAGAAGCAGCCTACGGTTTGGCACTGCATGTCAATAGGAACTTTGTAACCAATAGCGTGATGGTCGGTCATACCGGGTCTGCTTACGGGTTATATAGTGCTATGTTTTTTGAGCCCCAAGAACGTTTTGGAATAGTTGTCATTACAAATGGATGTCGACCTAAGTCTCAGGACGATGAACCTAAAATCTTAAAAGAAATAGCGAATTGTCTGTATGATCATTTAGTTAAATAATAGATTTCATTCTTATACTTGGCTTGTTTTTTGTAATTTAATGACCAGTAACCATTGTAAGTATTGATTTATGAAATATCCATGTAGTACAGACTGCACAAAGATTGATGGATATAGTTTGGATATTCCATATGACAACTGAAAATTAAACCGAGCTCGCGAGCTCATGAAATAATTATACACATATGAAAGGGATTTTGCTTTGTATTGTCATTGTCGGCTTGGTCGCCGTAGTCAAGGGACAGCATCTAAACCTCAATGATGTCCGTAAAGATTTTAATAAGGGAGTCAAAGATCAGGATTTGTGTGAAAAGCATTTGGACGTGCTGGAAAAGCACGCTAAAACTTCGGTCGAAAAAGGATATGAAGCAGCTTTTCATATGTTTATGGCCAAGCATACGGGCAACCCAATAAAGAAGATGAGTTATTTTAATGGAGGCAAAAAGATGCTTGAGAAACAAATAAAGATAGACCCCAATAATATAGAGCTTCGGTTTATCCGATTATGTATCCAATATTATATCCCGACCTATTTGGGATATCGGGACAATATAGAACAGGACAAGGATTTCTTAGTGAGCAATCTTTATAAGCTTAATGATGAGAAAACCAAAGATGTTCTATACAACTATTTGAAGGGAGCAAAGATGTATACAGATCAAGAATTAGTACAGTTAGGAAGATAGAAACAAAGTTTTATGAAGCAGATATTTTTAGCATTTTTTTTAATTACGGTCAGTGTTTTACAGGTGAATGCCCAGTTATCCAGAACCCTGTCTCCTTTTAGAGAGCTCGATGTTACGGATAAGATAAGGGTTAGGCTTCTAGCAGGCCCCGAAGATAAGATTGTGATTGAAGGAGAGCTGGCCAATCAGATGGAACTAACGCAGACTGGTGATGTATTGCGCTTGAAAATGAATATTAATTATATCATGCAGGGACAAAAAGTGGATGTCAGTCTTTATACGACGAATCTTTCCAGTATAATCGCACGAAAGGGGGCACAGGTACGTACAGATGATTATGAAGTGGAGTCGGATTCAATTTATGTGTCTGCAAATGAAGGTGCACGTATAGACCTGCGTGTACATACGGATGAGATTGAAGTGTGGACTACCGCAGGGGCAGTTATTCATTTAGAAGGACAGGCACGTGATCAAACGGTAAATTGTACATTTGGAGGACATTATGAGGCAAAAGATCTGCTTTCTGATAATGCCTATGTACGGACCAATGCCGGAGGTAAATGTCAGGTTAATGTTGGTAAAAGCGTTGACGCCCAAACGCGAGCAGGAGGAGTTATCGATATTTATGGAAATCCACCTGAACGAAAGCAAAGACGATTGGCCGGTGGTAAGATTAATTTTGTAGAATAAGAAAACTACGTCGATTGTTATTTGTTTTAGAAAAAAAGTGTATGAAGCGAGAACAAATACAGAATTGGATCGATGAAGGATATCAAATATTAAAGGATGGAATGCCACAGGGAGTAGAGGGGCAACTGTGGGATAATATTGATCACCTGAACACCGAAGAACCACAGGTATTTCTTTTAACAGATCTATTACAGTGGTCCGACGAGAGATTGGATAAGCTCGACGGTTTCAATGACGATCAGATACAAGCTATGGATAGCTAATCCATCGATCTATGCGGATAGACAGGTAGGGCGGTGAGTAATGGGGAAGTTGCAGGAGTTTGCTATAAAGCAAAGTTGATTCGCTTTGCTGTGAAGCGATAGTGCCAGCTCTATTTTCGTCGGATCTGAAATTACTACCCGTGGATTCAAAATTGCTTCTACGAATCGACCGCTGCCATCCAGCGTCGTTTCCAATATAGCCTCGGCGGTATCTTGGTAGGAAATGACTTCAATATTATTTTGCGAACACACGTATAGGTATGACATCATGTGGCAGGATAGTAGACTGCTCAACAATAAGTCTTCCGGATTATATAGACTAGGATCTCCTTTAAATGCCTTGGCTGCTGATACCTGTATATCTGCTTTTCCCTCAATAGAGATCCGATGGCTCTTTCGGTATGTAAAAGTGGATGGTTGTTTTATTTCTTCACTCTTGTCGAGCCAGTTTAGAGTAGCTTTAAAAAGGTGTTTAAAAATCATAATTCTTCTTTCGTGTTATTTTGTTGTTGTTCAGCTTCTTGACTCTTAATATAGAGTGAGCTCTATAAATACCATGACTATTGCCTATAGCAAGTAATAAAGGCATATGCTAATATCCGAAAATTTACATATTGTTTTAGATTATTTTACCTCGAGGCTTTCATTGTTTCAGTCATTGTGACTTTTATTCTTTTGTGTAGGGTAGGCATAATGCTGGACCAGATTATATTTGAAATCTGGACTACAGAAATATTTTTAGTATAGAATACATTTGCGCCATTATACCAAACTATCAAAATATATGAGTTATATCATCAAGAAAGCGAGCTTAGAAGATTTAAATGAAACAGCCGAGTTATTTAACCTTTACCGTATTTTCTATCGTCAGGAATCAGATGTAGAGAGGGGCAAGGCATTTTTGAAAGAACGATTTTTAAACGGAGAGTCAGAGATTTTTCTAGTGCTGGTAGATGGCAAAGCCGTTGGATTCGTACAGTTGTACAAACTCTTTCATTACACCAAATTACAAAAGCAATGGTTATTAAGTGATTTATTTGTACATGCTGATTATAGAGGGCTGGGGCTCTCCGTCGCATTGATCAATCGCAGTAAGCAGTGGAGTGAAGAGACGGGAGCCTGTGGTCTGATGTTAGAAACAGAGAAAACAAATGACATCGGAAATATACTCTACCCACGGTGCGGATTTGAATACGATGGGGCGCACAATTATTACCATTGGTGGAGGTAAATTGATTTAAGACTTTTTTTAGCCCGAATATTGTATTAGGCGTGTTCCCCAATTATTTATCACTAGACTGTAGCTATTTAATTGATGATTCGTTTTATCTAATAACGATCATACGCTACGTCGTGTTATTTAAATTATACCCTATTATATGAAGCTAATGCACTTTTCAAAACATCTATTCTTTGTTTCGACTTTAATGATTTCACACGCCTATGCACAAAGTGTCGATTCTGGGCCAATATTTAAGCCCCAGTTTAAATTGGATTTTACTATCGGACCCAATTTTGATACCTCTCCGGGTTCTGGTTTGGAGAATCAAGACATTTTCGGAGGGCGACCTGCGGTATCTCCCTTTTTAGGGATCCGTGCTACTCACTTATTCTCTAACAAAGTAGGTTGGTATGCCGGAATAAATCTTAATTATTATAAAGAAATCAAACCAACCGGCTATAAGCCGACTGGTTTAGAAACTTTCTTTGATGATTTCGGTAACGCTTTATTTGGCCCGATTTCGTATGTCAAACCATCGGTAAATTTGGGAGTTTTATATAGGATAGAGTCCGCCAATTGGAGCATACACCCTAGTTTGGGGATTGGCCATGATAGCTATCTTGGAGATAAAAGTACCAGTAGATCAAAGACTAATCAAGAAGGCCAAAAATATGAACTGACCTATGATAGAAAATCTTCACTGTTTACAGCACATCTTGGATTATCCATGAATTATTATGTTAGTAGGAAGACATATTTTGCTGTTAATGGGAGTTTTCATCAACCTCTACAGGCAGCAACTGCTCAACTAATCGAAACAACGGATGGAACTGAGATATCAAGAGCTGATTTCAGAAGTAGTAAAGTAGGTCGGGGTATATTTCTTGGAGTTGGATTCGGATTTGTTTTGGGTAAATAGTCAAGCACTGTTACTCAAAGATGATCTAAGTTCTGTTATTGACATAGCCATCGAAAATGGCTATGTCAATAACAGTAGAAATATAATAATTACTGAGGCAATAGGCTGTCCTTTTTTTTAGGAAACGCTTTACTAAAGATATAGACCGTTAATACCGCCAGTGGAAATGATACTAACGCCGGGTTTTCCAATTGATGTATGGCATTGGTAGCACCCAATCCATATTTGTCCCACATGGTTGGTGAGGTTAAGATGATAGCAAGAGAAGCAACAATCCCGACAACTATTGAGGCAGATATCCCTGTCGAGGATGTTTTTTTCCAGAATAGCAAAAACAAGATAGCAGGGAGATTGGCAGAGGCGGCAATCGCGAAAGCCCAGCCCACTAAAAATGAAACGTTAATACCTTGAAAAGCCATCCCCAATAGTATGGCCAAAATACCTACCACTACGGCTGCGATCTTACCGACCTTGACTTTTTTATCATCGTCCAAGTTTTTCTTAAGATATACATCAATAAAATCATGAGCAATCGCTCCAGAAGAGGCGACTATAAGTCCAGCTACGGTACCCAGCACGGTTGCAAATGCCACCGCTGATATAATGGAGAATAGTGCAGCTCCAAAAGCTCTTGCCAATAGCGGAGCAGCCATGTTGCTGGATTCAACATCCATTACGCCGTTTACCCCGGCTCCCAGTCCAATAAATAGGGTTAAGATATAGAAGCCTCCGATAGCAGCAATTGCCAATATCGTAGATTTTCTCGCATCTTTTGGAGTCTTCACCGTATAGTATCGAATTAAGATATGAGGTAGGGCAGCTGTGCCTAAGAATAGAGCCAGCATGAGTGAAACAAAATCCATCTTACTCCAAAGGTTAGCATCACTGCCGATTTTATATTTTAGTCCGGGTAACATAAACTTGGATCCCGAGGTTACTTCTGGGTAGTAGATTGAGACGTGATCATTCCCATCAATCAATTTTACTTGGAGGAATCGAACCACCTCACTTTCTCGGATCGTAGATAAGAATTGAAAGGGGCCAAGAGGCCCGGTTTTGGATAGCTCCTCGCCGTTGACAATAATTTTGCTTAGATGACCTACCTGATAAAATTTTCTCTTCTCTTTGGTCTCTCCGTTATAGAGCAATGCCCCGTTACTTTTTTGAGTAATGCTTAGGGTCTCTTTTAATAAGTTATTGTCGTCTTTTTTTGTCCAGTCAAACCATCTTTCTACCCCGTGTTGCGATAACTTGACAAATGTTTTATCGCCAACTTGCTGTTGTGCGACCACATTCCAGTTTTGCACAGAGATTACGTTATCATCTTTTACCTGAGGTACTAGCTCCATAAAGGAATGATATTTATTCGAGTCAGAATCTGGAGGACTAGATAGACCGTTTTTTAAGATATAGAAAGTGAGGACCAAAGATAGAATGATAAGCAATCCTCCCTTAAGAAATTGCACATAGGTTGTCGAAGCCATACCTGCACTCGCAACTATTGCTATAACGATAGCACCTACCAATATAACCCCAGCCCAATGTGGTAGACCTAATAGCGGCATGACAAGGTCTCCAGCGCCGACCATTTGCGGTATAAGGTAGAAAATGGAAATGATTAAAGTGCTTATCGATGCCGTTAATGTAATCGCTCTCGAATTGAATTTTGCATTTAAGGCATCTGTAAAGGTGTATTTTCCTAATCGTTTGAAAGGTTCGGCTATGAGAAACAAAGCTACAATCCATCCTGCTAGAAAACCAATTGCGTACAAAAAGCCATCGAAACCTGCGACAGCAATCATCCCGCATATTCCTAGAAATGAAGCTGCAGATAGATAATCTCCAGCGAATGCAATGCCATTAACTGCCCAGTGTATCTGCCCCCCAGCAGCGTAATAAGAGGAAGAAGAACTTTTTTTTCGACCGAAATAAAAAGAAAGCCCCAGCACCAATCCGACGAAAATAAAAAAAAATGCTAAAGCGGTAAATGAAATATCATAGATCATGTGTTGTCCCCCTCCGTTGGATTTTCTTGTTCTTCAGCGTCATTTTCATATTTGGTGCAGTAATAGTTGTAAATTACGCCTAGGACAACCGCAAAAATGATCAACCCTATACCGTACGCTATTGCTAAGTTTAGACCTGCAAATACCGTCGTTGCTAATAATTCATACTTGAATACTCCTAAAATAACAAAACCCGCGTAGCAGAATAAATAAATGAAAAACAGACGTACTCCCAATTTTGACTTCTGCTGGGTTACAATCTCTTTTTCTTCAGCTGTGTTGTTGACATGCATAAGTTGAAGGTTTACAAAATTTATAATTTGGTTTAAGTTTTTTCAGCATCGAAATCGATCCCATTACAATTCTACAAAAAAAAAGAGAGATTTGACTTAACCTCATCAAAATATAAAGTCTTTAACTCCCATTCACTTATTAACGAAGATTCAGATATAAGGTTGGCCGAAAAGAAGTTGATCGAACATGAAGTAACTTAAGAAATATGACTTGTATAGAGAGACCCCTAATTATTATACCTAATATGGTAAGAAAAAGGACCGCTTGGTATTTATCAAGCGGTCCTTTTTCTTATCTAATCTCTTATTTCGCTAACAAGGTTATTGTTCCAAGATCTTTAGTCATTCCTTTATCTATTACCACATTTTCTATGGTATACGGATTATAGGTAGGTACAGTGGGTTCTATCAATATTTTATAGCTTCCCTGTGGAATACCAGGGAAGAAAAAGTTTCCAGTTTCATTTGGAATAGTTCCTATTGTGTCTGTTCCCGTTATCGCATAGATTTTGGGATAAGCAGCTATAGGTAATATTATTCCTTTGGCTGTACCTGATACAGCGACTGGGATAGCTCTAATCACAGGTTTTAGGAGATATTTTCCATTACCTGTTTCGACAATAGATTTTGATGCGTCAAAGTCAAGTAATAGTGTATAAGCGACATTTGGAATAAGTTCATCCTGAACTTTTATTTTTACTCCTGATGATTGTCCGCTTGGAGTAGTTAGGGGGTATATTTTTCCATCGACTACGATGGTGTTGCCGCTATCTTCTAATTTTAGTCTAATTTCTTGAATAAAGCCGGAAGGTACATCGTGGTTTGCTAATAAAGTATCTTTGCCTAATCGGTATTGTAGGATATCGAATGGAAGACCATCAATATCGATCTCTTCGTTTCCGCCACTGGTTCTGATCTCAATCTCATCGATGTTAAGGTGTATTGCATCGTAATTTGCCGGAGCGTCTGTGATTTTTACCGTTAGAGGGGTTTTGCCGGTTGAAGGGCCATTTTCAGAGCTGCAAGCAGACAAGAAACCTAAAGCTATCAAGCCAAATCCTAATGTGTAAATGTTAAAAGAAGTTTTCATAACACTATGTTTTTACCTGTATAGGCAAAACTAATGCCACACTAATGTTACAGAAGTAAATATCTCAATCCAACAGGTCATCAAGACCTTCTTTTTTAAACAGTAGTTGACCTATTTGCAGATTCGACCAGCCAGCTTTTAACACATAAGAGAAAACCGGTATTTCATCCCGAACCTCACTATCAATATAGAAGGCCGCCGTTTGTGTGTCAGAATTTGACAATCGATGTTTCAATTCGGTGATATGCGTAGATATAAAGAAAGATGAACTATCAAACTTTCGTAATCCTTTAATCGTTTTGACACTTATAGCCAATGCGTCTTCATAGTTTGTTCCCTTAAACAGTTCGTCAAACACAGCAAAGCATCGTTTTCCGTTATCAGCATCCAGTACCACATCTTTCAGCTTTACGATTTCGTTCATAAAATGGCTATATCCATTTTTCAGATCGTCGCTATGGTTGATTTGGATCGATATTTTATCATAATAGGGTATTTTTCCATTTGCGGCAGGGATAGGCAATCCTAGGTGGCTTAGGTACACGCAGAGCCCTATGGACTTAAGTAATGTTGATTTACCGGACATATTAGCCCCGGTAATCAGAATGACGTTATGATCTACTTGGATGTTATTTTTTACCGGATTTTTTAGTAAAGGGTGGTAGAATCCTATCAGATTGAAATCACTATTGTCACCTATTTCAGCAAACTTAAAGCCATGTCTATTAACCGCCCTAGCGATTGATAGGTAGGCCTCGAGAAGGTTTAGCTTTTCAAAAAAAATCAGCGTATCACCATTTTTTCTTTTCTGACAAACGTTGGTATTCAATTTTTGTATCGCTTTAAATCCAAATTTATCCTGATTTATTTTGGACCTATAATGGCTGGGGTTGAAAGAAGCGATATAGTTTACGATAAATCGAAGGTCATCTTGATATGCCATTGGGAACTTCTCTAAGATCAAGTTTTCCTTTATTAGCCGCTCCAGTTTGGCTAGAAAATAAATCAACTGCGTGTATTCCCCCAACAGCGTATTCCTCTTCCTTTTCTGGAACACGTACGCCATATATTCCTGTCTTTTTAAATCATCAATAGGGAATTGACATAAAAACCTGTATGTATCCGAATACTCTATTTTGTGATAGCTGTATGTATCGCATAACGATTTACAGGATATCAGTTGCTCTAGTATAGCCTGTCTATCTCTTATCTCAGTTATCGAAGATAATGGTTTGCGTAAGAGTTTGGAAAGTGCGAGCTGACTATCATTGTTCAGTGTATAGTCAAATAAAGGAAGTATATCTTTTGATAAAAATAGATCTTGCGTATTGTTCATAACTCTCTTACCAAAGTTATCTATTTTATTTCCCTGATAAACTTTAAAATATGTTAAATACTAGATCGGGCAAACCTTGCTTTAAATAAGTGGAATTTTAAGACACCAAAAAAGACTTCCGACTCGAGATACTATTTCGTCCCTTACAAGCTTCCGAGGTTGGAGGACTGAGTCTGTATCACAGTGTTCAGATCTTTTGATAAGGCCTAAATTATAGTATTTTAAGCCTGTAAGTATATTTGCCTATTCCATCAGAGACTCGCTCCAGATTTAAATTAGTTCCATCAAATGTGTAATCGTACCTTCCGTTTAGTATAAGTCCCCAATCAAATTCGGCCGTATGTGGATTTTCGTCGCTGAAAGTTATAACGTTTTTATCAATAGTATAACTACCTGATGCTCCAGCAGGAATCTTATTTGAGTTTCCGGCACAAGAGAATCTTCCATTTTTCAATTCCACTGTTGTGGAGCCACTATGTGTTCCTGAGCTATAGATTACAGTAAATGTTCCTTTATATGATCCTTCTTTGATCTGCAGATTATCCTTCTTGCAGCTAAATAAAAACAAAGCAATTAAGCATATTGTCGATAGGTGCGTGATTTTTTTCATATAGATTATAATTTTAAGATGTTGTTATATTTGTAATTAGCCTACTTTTGTTTCTTTACTTCATCCCCTTGATAATAGCTTTATTATTCTCACATGCTACTTCAAAGGATTTGTCGATATACGTTAGGGTTACCATCTACACATTCTATAGCTATTGCTGGGTTAGGGAGATAATCAAAATACATCGTACTGTTGTCAAGTTTAATAGCTTTTTCCATTAACACCTCATGTTCCTTTTTTAAACGTAAATATTGGGCATTCGGGGTTATAGCGATGGGTAATAGATTGTCCTGAATAAATACAAGTAAGGCGAGATAAGCGAAGAATTTCTTCATAATCTAATTGGTTTCTGTTTTTATAACTTCAGTTTACAAAAGTGATAACGAGAAGATTGGACATAATGCTACAGATAGAGACGATGGTAGGTGTTGCTTTATTTCAATTGCCGTCTTGTTAAGTTGTTTATGTAGTCAATGTCAAAAAAATTGGTTGAAAGGCTAGCAAGAAAACTATCCGAATATATCCGTCTTAAAACGGGTATATTCGGATTTAAACGCCCAAACTATATATACGGGGACTTTTGGATACCAGGTTGCAGCATCATTTTGAGAGCTTTAAGATCGAGTATCAATCCTCTCTTGAACCATCATCCGCCATGCGGACAATTTTCGGAGAAAATGTCGCTACAATATCCACCAA
Source organism: Sphingobacterium nematocida (assembly GCF_900168125.1). Lineage (GTDB taxonomy): Bacteria > Bacteroidota > Bacteroidia > Sphingobacteriales > Sphingobacteriaceae > Sphingobacterium > Sphingobacterium nematocida. The sequence goes on along the minus strand of NZ_FUZF01000011.1, from coordinate 79,007 downwards.
TTCACCTTGAGCAGCCATTACTGTATGAATATCCTTGTAAGCCATCGGAGCCTCATCCATTCCAGCCCCCAACAAGGTAATACCATTGTCTGCAAGCATAGCGTTCAGATCTTTGGATTTTATCGTCTTGATAGCTTGTGTACGGCTCATCAGACGACCCGCACCATGCGAAGCCGAATTGATGGCCACTTCTTCGCCCTTTCCTCGTACCAAGAATCCCGGTGTGGCCATCGAGCCAGGGATAATCCCCATTACACCTTTGCCAGCCGGCGTTGCACCTTTACGATGTACTATGACTTCTTCTCCATTAAACTGTTCTTTCCATGCAAAGTTATGGTGATTTTCTACTTTGGCCAGTAGTTCTGCACCCAATGCAGTTTGGATCTTATGATGAATAACTTCATGGCAAGCTGAAGCATAATCACCCGCCAAATTCATCGCCAACCAATATTCATGACCTTCAGCAGTATTAAAATCCAAATACGCTAGATTTTGTGCTTCATAAGGCAATTTACAGATATCCTTAGCCAATTTGGTGTAGTGACCTGCTATCGTAGCCCCCAGACCTCTCGAGCCCGAGTGTGTCAATAGTGCTAGGTAACGCCCTTTTTCTACACCGAGCATCACATCTGTTTCTGCAAATTCCATCACGCCAAATTCCACAAAGTGATTACCTCCACCCGAAGATCCCAATTGTGTCCAAGCTTTATCTTTCAACGAACGAATCACTTCGTTGGTTTCAAACAAAGCATTCTCCAAAATGGCATGGTCTACACGTTCGTGTCTCAAATAACCATTACCTGCGCCAAAGCGGGTATTAGCCATTAGAACCGATTTCAACAAATCATGGTTTTCGTTCAAATAAGTCGCCGGCAGATCATACACCGACAAGGCCATTCGACAACCGATATCTACCCCCACACCATAAGGAATGATCGCATTATTCGTTGCTAAAACACCCCCAATAGGCAATCCATAACCTTGATGCGCATCAGGCATCAGCGCTCCCGCTACCGTCACAGGCAATTTCATAGCGACATTCATTTGCCACTTTGCACCGTCTTCGATATTTTCTTCCCCATAGATAGCGTAATCAGTTGTCTCTTCTTTCAAAGGAATTAGTTCCTCGGTAATAGCATCCATTCGCAACAGAATTTCTGCCAAAGGTTTGAAATTGACATCTTCCAAAAATAATTCAGGGTTTTCCAATACATTCTTGAAAAGTGTAAGCATTTGCTCCCGATTGAAATCCAATCGCTTTTTATTAATCTTCAATGCCACACCCATTGCATGATTTTCTTTATATCCTAACGCAATTAAATCATTGCCGTTTATCCTTTTATTTTCCATTTTTTAGATCTTAATATATTCCGTCACTTTGAAGTGCTTTTTCTCCTTCACTCCGACTGTAGGGGTATAGGAGCCTGTTTATTTTACTCTTGCGTTTTATGACTATATTCACCTTTAATGAACTTTTCGGAGTTCTCCCAAAAGGAGGACGACGGCCTTAAAATACAAATCCCTAATCCAAGCAAGGAGCAACAACCTCTTTCCGTTGCTCCTTGCACTTAAGTTACACCTTTTATTTTAGAAACAATTGTCTCAATTGATCCACAATCTGTCCATTTCCCGAAACTGAAATTGTATTGATTTTCTCCGCGATCTTCTCTACATATTCCATTTCCTTCAATTTAAACAGCATCGCATTCTCTTCCATTAGCTTCGCTGTATTTAGCAAGCTACGTGTCGACGCCGTCTCTTCGCGACGGGTGATAATGTTGGCCTGAGCACGTTTTTCAGCGATCAACACTTGGTTCATAATATCACGAACATCTCCAGGCAGTATAATGTCTTTAACACCGGCATTTAAGACCAACAGTCCCAATGCCTTTACATCTTCTGCAGACACCCCGATGATATACTTGGCGATTTCCGCTTTATTTTCCATCAATTCGTCCAAGGTCATTTGGCCGATGTAAGTACGTAATACCAATTGCATCAAGGTGTACAGTTGCTTTTCGTAATCCTTGTTTTCCAACAAAGCTTTGACGATGTCAGTCACCTGGTATTGTGCCGAAAAATTGATGCGGATTTGCGCTTTGTCTTTCGTCAAGATTTCTTGACCGATCACTTCCAATGTCGCTGTACGCATATCCGCCTTTGTCACAGCGATTGTGGTCGCATTTTTCCACCACATATATGTCCCGGCATCCAGTACCTTCGCGAACACCCCATCGACGAATAACAAACCTTTTTCTGATGGTTCCAACTTATATTGCCTAACATAGTAAGCCAATATTTGTTTTTCCAACAGTTGTCGGTCCACTGTACCCGCGATTTCGATAGACGAAGTGTTTTCGATCTGAAAACGGTATTCTTTCAATCCTTTCCAGAATAGATGACGACCAGCGGACAATACTTTTTCATAACGATTGTTCACAAAGACCAAACACAACTCATTGTCGGCTACCTCAACGACCTCGACCAAGTCCTTGAAACCTTCAACCTGTAATAACACATCTATATCATAAGGCGTATGAAAAGTACTTGCCAAATCATAAATTTCGGCCTTTTCGCCAAAACCCAGCCAGTATTTACCCGTAGCCAGTATGCGCACTACGGTGTTGTTTTTTACGACCAATCCTACTTGATTTATGTTTACTAATATTCTTTTCATATCTATATTTTTTTAAATTACATTGTTAAAAAAGCTTTCCGTGTTTCGATCATTGTTTCCAAACGGAAATCAAAAGGAACAACCTGTTTCATACACCTATTTTCCTAATGCTAACGCAATAAAAAATCTAGTGATGCCGACAAATTATTTGTTTTGATTTACGAAGTAAGGCGGCAATTGTCGCTTGAGGTTGGACGCTCCAACCCCTCATCTGCCAGGGCAAAAGAATGGGATGATATATCCAAGATCAAACCACCGACCAAAAGACGAAAAGCTTACTAAAGATGACTTTTTGAAAGAAAGCCCAAACTTGATCAGAATTAAAAGTTCTGTGCATTAACCATTTATGCTTTTCTGTCTTTCGGCAGAAGTGGGATTCGAACCCACATAATTGTTGTTACTCTACCCTCTGAGTTATTCCGACAAGTCAGAAATGGGATTCGAACCCATGACCCACAACGTGTTGTACCTTTTTCTTTCCACTTTATCAGTATATTGTATTCGATCGAACCAATACTATCCTGCTATACAGAAACAGGAGACCAGGATGCCATTTCCAGTAAAAAGGTATCTTCGTACCTTTCGGTACATATCTTTAAAGAGCTTATGCTTTGTTTTCATCAAAGAACGATTGTCATACCCGACATTACAAAGGTGCAAGTCATTATACGCTGCCTATTTGCGTAGTTAGCAATATTTTTATAAATATGTTTAATGTGTTGATTTTAAGGTTTATAATTTGTTTTTATTGTGATGGTAGACCATTTTTTGTTTCTACTGCGTAGTTGTATTGCGTAATGTAGATTGCGTTGCCTATCTTTATTATAAGATTATATAGTACACAACAATATGGCCATCAATAAACTAGCCCTTATCCGATACAAAATCATTGATAATTGTCTGCGACAGGCACATCGAAAATGGACGTTAGAAGACCTGATTGAAAAAGTGTCGGATGGTATTTACGAATTTGAAGGCATACACAGTGGCGTCAGTAAGCGTACTATACAAGGCGATATCCAATTGATGCGCAGCAATAAACTCGGTTATAATGCTCCAATAATCGTTCTAAAGCGTAAGTATTATACGTACGAAGACCCAAACTATTCGATCAGTAATTCGCCACTATCCGAAAGCGATATGGCCAAAATGAAAGATGCTGTTGATATATTAAAACATTTGAATGGTTTCTCCTATTTTGAAGAAATGAGTGATATGATTGCCCGTTTAGAAAATAATCTTTCCAAACAAGACAGCTCAATCTCCTACATACAGATGGAAAGCAACAAACTGTTAAAAGGCTTGGATTATATCACGCCTATCCATCAGGCTATCCGGGAGAAAATTCCGTTGTTCATTACCTACAAATCATTCAAGTCCAAAGCCGTTCAAGAAGCCGTCTATTATCCGTATTTACTCAAAGAGTACCGCAACAGATGGTTTGTGATCTGTAAACCCAAGAAAGGGGATACCTTGGTTACCTTAGCCCTGGATCGTATTGAGGATATCGAAAAAATGGACAAATCCGGTTATGTCCAATACGAAGGTATTGATTTCGAACGCTACTACGCCGATGCGATCGGTGTGACCAAATCCATAAAGGACAGAGGCTTCGCAGTGATACTAGAGATCGATGCTCGCAATGCACCATATGTGCTCACCAAACCACTTCATCCATCACAGCGCATTCAGCATCGGCATGAAGATGGTAGTGTCGTCATTCGTATAGATGTGGTGCTCAATTTTGAATTAGAGCGAGAGATACTCGGTTTCGGTGAGAGCATGAAAGTATTAGGGCCTCGTGTCTTAAAAGAACGTATCAAGAGGCGTATTGAAAAAAACTTAGAACAATATCAAAGTTAATGGTCCTTTAGTCCTCGACTTTGCTCAGAAATCTTATCCTCAGATCTACATTATAGGGGAGTGCTCCCAATTATCATCCGCAGATACTATTTGAGCATAACTTAAAATTCCGTATCTTCAATAACCCTAATATCGATTACGTTTTTTCCGTCTTAGATCATTTAAATTTTAAGTAAACAGGGCGATAATGGAACAGTATTCAACAATTATAATTGGCGGAGGACTATCTGGTCTGGTCACCGCACACGAACTGACCGCTGCAGGAAAACAGGTGCTGATATTGGACCAAGAGACCGAAGCGAACCTCGGCGGACAAGCTTACTGGTCGTTCGGTGGTTTATTCTTTGTCAACTCTCCGCAACAACGTGCCATGCGAATCAAAGACTCCTACGAGCTTGCAAAACAAGATTGGAAAGGAACGGCCGCATTTGACCGGGCCGAAGATTTTTGGCCGCGCCAATGGGCAGAAGAATATGTTCGCTTTGCGACTGATGGCAAATACAAGTATGTATCCGACTTAGGCATGAAATTCTTTCCAATTGTAGGCTGGGCCGAAAGAGGAGATGGCTCGGCCTCTACCCATGGCAATTCTGTTCCCCGATTTCATATTACTTGGGGTACCGGCACCGGTGTGGTCAAACCCTTCGTCGAAAAAGCCTATCAAGCTAAAGAAAAAGGGTTACTTAACTTCAAATTCAGACATCGTGTCACGAAATTGCTTTTCGACAATGCATGTATTTGTGGTGTAGAGGGAGATATCCTTGCACCCGATAATAAAGCCCGCGGTCAAAAAACCAATAGGGATATCATCGGCACATTCCGTTTTGAAGCAAAGCATATTGTCATTGCTTCCGGCGGTATAGGTGCCAATCTGGGTCTTGTAAAAGAGAACTGGCCACATCGCTTGGGTCAGCCACCACAAAACATGGTGTGTGGTGTGCCCGATTATGTCGATGGCAAAATGATAGGCATAGCAGAGGAAAGTGGTGCACATATCATCAACAAGGATCGTATGTGGCATTATACGGAGGGGGTGAAGAATTGGAACCCTATCTGGTCCAATCATGGCATACGCATTCTTCCAGGGCCTTCTTCAATTTGGCTCGATGCCAGAGGCAACCGACTTCCTACCCCTTTTTATCCTGGATTTGACACCTTAGGCACACTAAAACATATACAGAGCACAGGCTTTGAGTACTCTTGGTTTATACTCTCCCAAAAAATCATCAAAAAAGAATTTGCCCTTTCCGGGTCCGAACAAAATCCCGATATCACCAACAAGGATTATAGCCTCTTGTTAGGCCGGCTGTTTGGTAAAAAAGCAACAGGACCCGTCGAGGCTTTCAAAACACATGGTGAAGACTTCATTGTAGCCCAAAATTTGGAAGATCTTGTACGATTGATGAATGAAAAAGTAAATTCGGACTTATTGGATTATGAAGCAATCAAATCCATAATAGAAGAGCGTGACCGACAGCTAGATAATAAATTCAGCAAGGATACGCAGGTGAATTATATACAACATACCCGAAAATACCTAGGCGACAAATTGGCCAGAACCGCGAAACCGCACAAAATACTAGATCCGAAGAACGGTCCATTGATTGCAGTACGTTTGCATATTCTGACGCGCAAGTCGCTCGGGGGTATAGAGACCAATTTGAATACGCAGGTATTGGGAATTGATGGCGAGGTTATGAAAGGCCTATTTGCCGTAGGCGAAGCTACAGGCTTTGGTGGTGGTGGTATGCATGGGTACCGTGCTTTGGAAGGGACTTTTTTAGGTGGTTGCATTTTCAGCGGTATGAAAGCAGGTAGATATATTGCCAGCTTGTGATACTGCTTAATCCGCTACTGGCATGAATAATCGTATTGCGTATTTTTCCTTTTCCCAGATATTTATTAAAAAACCTTGGATGTAATTATTGTTTTTTACTAATATTGGATAAAAGAATGCTTAAACTACCAAAAAAATCAGCTATGCGTCTTATTACGTTATCATTTTTACTCTTTTGTGTGTTCTTCACACAGGCCCAGCAAACCACGGTTTACAACCCCAATGCGGATGCTGAAGCCGAAATCGCAGCTGCGCTCAAACAAGCCAAAGCCGAAAACAAACATGTGTTTCTACAAATCGGTGGTAATTGGTGCAGCTGGTGCCTATTGTTTAATAAATATGCTCACGAAAACGATACCATCAAAACAGCCTTCGATAAAAACTATGTAGTTGTCCATGTCAACTATAGCAAAGAACAAAAAAACGAAAAGCTGTTGTCTTCTTTAGGTTATCCTCAACGTTTCGGATTTCCTGTATTTGTTATCCTCGATGCAAAAGGAAATCGCCAGCATACACAAAATACGGCACTTCTGGAGCAAGGGCATGGATATGATACCAAGAGGGTTTTAGGCTTCTTGGAGAACTGGTCACCTAAGGCATTGGATCCTGCAAGCTACGCAGAGAAAAAATAAAAAACCTCAAATTTGGAATAAGAATAAAGGTTGTGGTATTTGTTCCACAACCTTTCTCATTTAGTGACAGTTTACAATAGCAGTTTCTACAATCTTTCCGAAGTATAAGGGGAATCCTAATCGGGTAACAAAAACTTAACACACTGTGTTAGAGGAATGCAGTTATCTTTGTTTCGATGGAGCAATTTTCAGATACCGAATTGTTAGCACTCATACAAAGAGATAGCCAACAGGCCTTTGCTGTGATATTACATCGTTATAGAGTGCAGCTATACAAACAGATTTACCGCCGCATCGGTGACGAGGAAGAAACCAAAGATGTATTACAAGATATTTACATATCACTCTGGAAACATCGGAACAACATTTATATCAAGGATACCTTTGCGCCTTATCTATCCAAGGCAGCCCATTACGCTATCGTAGACCGTTACCTGTTCCAAAAGAAATCAAATACCCTCAAACTTGCCCTTACCCGTCAGGAGCAATACCAATGGTCGGCAGAAGATCAGGCCCTTGCCAATGACCTTGAACATGATCTCGACAGATTACTGACCAAAATGCCTTATAAAGTACAGGAGGTGTTTAAGCTCAGCCGGAAGGAAGGGCTATCCATAAGAGAGATTTCCGTTAAGCTCGGACTTTCCGAACAGACCGTCAAAAATTACCTTTCTACAGCACTGCATATTTTTCGCAAGCACCTCGGCGAGAAGAAGCTTTCCTATTTCCTGCTGATCGCTTTTTTGTTGCATTGATCTTAACGGTTGCTTTCCTACCACGCGCCTAACAATCCTTAGTCCCTCTCTTAGGTAATATGTTCTTAATGTAAAAACAACATTTTTTTAATGGTACTGCCTGTCCGATTTTTCGATAATAATAGTGTATGGGCAAACAAAACAACCGCCGGTTATTGGCAGATAAATACAAAAATGGATATTGCACCCCTGATGAAGTCAAGCGTATACAGTCCTGGTATGATCAGTTGGAAGATTATGGATTCCCTGACGAGCAAGAGCTTGAGCGCGCTTCAGAAGAAGTGACCGCACAAACACTCCGTCAGGTCGCAAAATTACAACAACAGAAAGTCTTAAGACGTATTATATGGCAGATAGGCTCTGCAGCCGCAGTCATCTTGCTACTGCTCCACTTTTGGCCATCTCAGGATAAGCCAAAGGCCAGCTTCACTTCCCTTGCCCATGTGGCTGATATACAGGAGACCATTACCAGTAACGGAGAGAAAAGAAAATTGATCCTGCCCGACGGTTCTTCCGTCACACTTAATGCGTCTTCGACCGTACGATACCCTAAGGAATTCGGGGTTGAAAACCGTGAAATAGAATTGGATGGGCAAGCCTTTTTTGATGTCGTTTCAGACCCTAAGAAGCCATTTTTGGTGCATACAAAAGATTTGACAGTAAAGGTATTGGGTACAAGTTTTGACGTAAAGGCCTACACAGACGAGCAGCAGGCTGTTGTTCGGGTGGCCACCGGAAGAGTCGCTGTTTCAACAAGCAGAACTACCGCCAAACAACTAGCCCTCCTTCAACCGGGAGAGCAGTTTGACTATAACAAGAACCAGCATCTTGGAAAGACTGTTCCCACAGAAATCAAAAAAATCACCGATTGGCAACAGAATATCCTGCATTTTGAATTTGTTCCTTTGATCGATATCTGCGGAGAACTGGAGCGTACCTATGGTATTCCTATCATAATCGAGAACAATGATATTTTACAGGAGCGCTATCATCTTAATGTACAGAGCGAAACCATAGACAATATCCTTTTGCTATTGAGCAAATCAGGCGAAGGATTTTCTTACGAAATCAGTAAAGGAAAAATAATCATCAAATAATTCAAGTCATTGTCACCCCCAAAATACGATTGCCTATGTAGTAATAACGCCAAACCACATTTAAAAAGCAAAAAAGCGGAAGTGGTGGAACACTCCCGCAGAAAAAGCTTTCATGATCTTACATCCTCATTTTAAAACCATTAAAAAAAGCTATGTGCAATTTTACAAAAATTCGTACACTTAAACTACTACGTTTTATGTCAAGAGTAACCTTCGTGGTCTCTATTATCACCCTGCTTAGCGCAGGAGTCCTATTTGCTAGTGAAGTGAGGTCGCAAAATCTCGCAAAAGTAACCGTTAATCTCCATCATCGTGTCACTACAGTACACGAATTGCTTGCCGAACTGGCAAGACAAACCGATTTTACTTTTGTCTATACACTGGAGACAGGCCGCATCAAAGTAGACCCACCCAATGTCGACCACAATAAGCTCGATGTGGTCCTGCATTGGCTTACCGAAACAAAAAAACTGAAATTCGAACAGGTCAACAAATCCATTGCTGTCAGCAATGCACAAGAAAGGGCCAAGCAGCAAACAGGCCGTATCTCTGGAAAGATCTTGGACGACCGGGGCGAACCGCTTCCCGGTGCATCCGTAAAGGTTCTGCAGACCAACCAATCGGCAAGAAGTAGTGTAGATGGTAGCTATTATTTCGATATCGTTTCCGGTAGTTACACTATGGAGGTCAGCTACATCTCTTTTCAGACCAAGCGCGTCACTCAGGTCCAAGTAAATTCAGGACAACTCACCAGTCTCAATATCGTTCTGTCCCCGTCTACCAGCGCTTTAGAACAAGTCGTGGTTACAGGTAGCTACAAAAAGGAAAGCGTAGCTGGGCTTTACGCGGCTCAGAAAAATGCAGCTTCCGTCACCGATGGAATCTCCGCCGAGCAGATTTCCCGAACACCCGACAATGATATGGGCCAAGTGCTCAAGAGGGTAACCGGTCTGACTACCGTTAACAACCGAAGTGTCATCGTACGAGGAATGTCCGATCGCTACAATCAGGCTATGCTCGATGGCATTGTGATACCGAGCACCTCACAGAATAGACGGGACTTTTCCTTTGATATTATCCCCACCGAAATGGTGAGCTCTGTAGTGGTCAATAAAACGGCGACACCAGACGTCTCGGCCGAATTTTCCGGCGGGCAGGTGTCTGTAAATACGATAGACATCCCCGAACAGAATTTTACCAGTATACAGCTTGGTACAGGGGGCAACTCGCGCACCACAGGCAAAGATTTCTATCGGCTGGGCGAGCGCCATACCAACGAGTACCTTGGTTTTTTTGATAAATCGGCAAAACTGCCCGATGGTATCAAAACCTGGCAATGGAATAATCGGGCCTCGCAGTTGGATGCGCCTCCGGGTTATATCCTGGATGATCCCGAACTCAACGCTATACCACTCAATCAGGTTGAGTTTGGTGATGCTGTCAAATACAACGATCTGGATGCCATTGCCCAGTCCAAAAGATTGAATAGTAATGCCATGCGCCTCTATAAATATAAAGCTGCACCCAATCAAAATATCCGTTTTTCGCTCGGTCGCCGTTATGAGCTGAAGAATGGAAACCGCTTTGGTTTTGTCGCTTCCGCGAATTTTAGGAATGAACAGAATATCGTTTCTTTTAACAATGTGAGACGATCCCCGATGAACCATTACATAGATAGTACAGGGCTTGGTGATAATGGTGCAGGAACATCTTATCGGTTCAACAGTAATGGTGGTTTAGTGGCCAATATGGGGTTACAGGGACAGCGCTTTAAGGTTACCCTAAAGAATATGTATGCCCGTACCTACAGCGACAATTACAACGAATCTATCCAAACAGCTCGAGAGGATTCCCAACCGATCCCCACCAAGCTAGTCTATCAATTGCCTGAAGCCATGTCTCTACAACAGCATCAGTTGACGGGTGAATATCAGCTTCCGTTGAAGATTAAAGCCGAAGGGATGTTTACTGTCAATAAAATCAAGCAACAGATTTTGGATGAACGAAAGCTATCCTATAGGTTGACCACGATCATTGGCGATGAGCCCTATTTTCAGACTCCCGGTTTAATGACCCATTCTTCGGCTTCCACAGGAAACACATTCAAAGATTGGCGTATGTGGACAAACATCGACGAAACAGATTACAATTGGAGCGCAGCCTTTTCCCGTAGATTTGGAGAAGGGAAAGATATATCTACCTGGATGAAGCTTGGTTACCAGGCGTGGACAAAGAAAAGATCATTAGATCTGAATAAAATGGTACCCTGGACCAGGTCTTGGGTCGAAGGCACCACCAACCAAAAAGCACCTGCTATCGAACTTCCTTACGACCAGTTATTTGCCAATGAAAACATAGGCAATGGGAATAATCAAGCTTACTATTATGCAGATGCTTTGGGTGGACGGTACTATGATGGCGAGATGAGTTCGCATGCGCTATACCTGATGGCCGATCAAAAACTTTGGAACAGACTTCGTCTGGTATACGGTGTGCGGGCAGAGTATTTTGATCTGACTTCAAAGCAAGAAGAATTGTACCGTAGATCCTATCAGGATGAACCAGATCCCGATGATATACAACGGCACCGGTTTGGTGTAAAGGAGAGCAGCTGGCGTTTCCTCCCATCGGTCAATGCGACATATAGCCTCACTCCAGAGTTTAATATCCGTGGGAGCTATTCCAGAACTGTGATACGCCCCGATTTCAGAGAAGTAGGTATGTTTGGTATGTACGACTTCGAAATAGACGGGTACGTATATGGAGAGCATGTACAGTCGACCCTGATCGACAATATAGACCTACGACTCGAGTGGTATCCTTCTCCCGGAGAGATTATTTCCTTGACAGGATATCATAAAAATCTGGATAAACCCATCGAACTGATCCATTCGGGCAAGGGGCTCAACGAGTATACCTACGCCAATATGGAGAGTGCAAAGAATCTGGGGTTGGAATTAGAAATACGTAAAAACTTCAGTTTTATCTCCGATAAGGACTGGGTGAAAGACCTTTTTATATCGGCCAATGGGACGCTCCTCCAGTCGAAGGTCAATGTACTCAGTCATTGGGACTGGATCAATAATCCCGAAACACAGGTGGCCGAACGCGTTCAGCAACGCTATCCTAATCAAGACAGACCGCTGATCGGTCAGTCCCCCTGGTTATTGAACCTCGGACTCGGCTATTGGGGAGACCGTTATGGTGTCACGGCCAGCTATAATCACCGCGGCCCCCGGACCAACCTCGCAAATGTGAGCTTGGCAAGGGTTGAGTATGAACTGGCCCCCAAACAACTGGACGCTCAATTGTATGCCCGCTTTTTAAAGAAAAAAATGGAAGTGAAGCTCAATATAGCCAACCTGTTGGATGACTGGACCCGTTATTATTCCAATATAAATGACTACGAACAAGATGAGAATAAACTTGATGTATTGAAAAAAGGTAAATCCATACGGTACAGTAAAGAAGAGGGCGACAACATCACCTATCGCCGAAGAGAGGGACGACGTTTCAGTCTTAGTGTCACTTATAATTTTTAATAAGCGTTTAATGCCTTCAGATATTAAAAAATAAGCATATGAAAGTAAACATAAGAAACAGCATAGCAATAGTTCTATTATTGATCAGTACATATTCCTGCCAAAAGGGAGAATATGTAAATTTATTCTCCGAATTTGTCGAAGTCTATTTTGATGCCGATAAAACGGCATTACGTAATAATGGGGCAGGTGTTTTTATCGCAGCCAAGTACAATGGTAAGCCGATCGAATGGGATATCACTCGAAAAAAAATCAAAGTGGTACCTGGTAAGGCAAAATTTGAGTTCTACGATACCCGAAATGGAAAAACCGTTGCCGAAAAAGATATTGATGTCCAGTCAGATTCCAAAAATGCGTATACCTTATTCCAACCGACCATGGAAGCCCCGGTTGCTTTTATAGATCCCGATGGACAAGCAGCAGAAAGTCCAGCTCCTCCCGGACATATCAAAGTCAAAGTCGCTAATTATGCCCAGGACCTTATCCCTTTTGAAAAGCTGGATATCCGAGTCTCGATCAGTTACTATGATGTCGACTGGAACGAAGTGATCAAAGAGGTCGGTGTCATCAAAGACGTAAAGAACAGTATCGATCAGGCAACGTACCATATTCTGCCCGATGGTTTACCCAGTCCATTGCCTGACCTACCCAGCAACTATCTCTTCGAATTCGTAGATAGCAATACCGGGGAGGTATTGCTCAATCATGGAGGAACAAACTATTCCAATATGGCATTTAGTCCTGGAAGTACCGATCCTCTACCGGTCAAAAATATATTTACGTTGTACATGGTCTCTAGAGAAACCTGGGGCGAAGCACCTCCATTCATCAAAAAAGGCGGCACCTTCTATGAAATAGCGACTAACATACTTTTTGCAAATTAATTTATTATAAGTAGCGATTACAACTGTTGATTTTTGTAAGATAGCAAAGATCCATACCGTGTAGTCATCCGTTATACAGGGGCTGTATCAAATTCCAGAGTACAGCCCCTTTTCGTTCTTTCAATCATTGGGCCACGTTTACCGTTTGTGTGCTCATTTTTTGAACTGTCGCAAATTTTGATAATTGAAAATCGGCCTCTTGAAGGGATTTTTGTGTTCTTTTTCGTTAAATGTCCCTAATTGTCCCCCAATTGTCCCCCCTTGATTTTAGTTGTTCTTTTATATAAAATTTATATTCGCATCTATTAATTCATCTATCTATGTCTACCACAAGAGTTATGAATACTACAGTTACATTCGTGTTGATTATTCACAACATTGCTTTAAATCGTAAAAATAAGTAGTGATTTAATATATTATGGGGCAACTAGTAGTTAATATCTTGTTTTCAATTGAGAGTTCGTGTACTATAAGGTTGATAAATTATATGGGTGTTATCTTTTTATTGAAAATTAATATATATTTGTGTAACCGCCTATGAAACAATAGTTATGATTTATAACATTCTTACCAAACTTAAATTAATCCTTAACGAAGGGGTAAAATCCTCATTCGGATTAGTAAAGGATATAGTAGAGATATCTTCGATTACCAAAGAAAAGAAAGAAGGCCGAGTACTTATTACGCTATTGAATATCGAAAGAGATACAAGCGCAGGTATAAACTTTAAGAGTAGGGCTGGGCTATCAGTTTCCAATAAGGTCATTCAGGGCAATCCTTCATGGAGTATTAATTTGTTAGTATTAGTTTCTGTAGTGTTTCCATCAAGTGGATACGAAAGTTCGTTGAAAATAATGGATTTAGTATTAGGTATATTACAACGAAATCATCAATTAAATCTTCCTAACAGTACAGAGTACCTTATTATCGAACCTGTCAATGTAAGTATAAGTGAATTATCCAACATCTGGAGTATATGCTCTAGTGATCTAAATCCTTCAATTGTCCTCAGAATACGTTCATTTAATGTTGATGGTAATGGAGTTATGCAAATACATAAAGAAATAAAAGAAAGGATTTTGGATCTATGTTAGAAATGAGTGATCAAATGGAGTATTTTTCTATTTCTTTAACGCATGATTATTATTCAGGAGATATTCCTATTACACTATCAATCAAGTCCAGAGATTTGGTTGATAAGTATAATTTATATTTTTTGAAGCGCGGCGATGATTATATTTTAGTTGGCAATTCCCTTTTACACAACAGGTTTAAAGAGGAATTTAAAAAAATACACTTTTTGCTCGAAGACAATGCGTATGCAGTAAAGAAATATAAGCAAATTAGAAATGAGGGGGAAAGTCTGGTTATTTTTCTGAAAGTAAATTCTAATTCGTTTTATTTTGTCACTTCACCACTAAACGAAGATCAACGAATAATTCGTATAGATACCATTATAAATTCAACCGATCAAACAAAAATAGCGTATCATTTTACTGGCATCAGAAAATGTTTTCAATACATATTCATTAGTAAGAGAAAATACAATGATCTAGAGCTAATTGAAGAAGATGGATCATTATTATTCGATAAAGATCCGAATTCAGAGCTACAGTTAAGAGAAAATACAATATCTTTTACTACTGCAGACACCGTTTTACTTAAGAAAGATGCCAGTTATAAAATAAATTTGATAGAGCGTAATAAATATGGGCTAAAGACAATAATCTCTAGATTAGATATACCGCCCCCAACCAGTTATTCACCTAACAAACCTAAGACTACAATTACCAAATATTATAACTTATAACTTAAATAAACATATATGTGTGCTATGAAAACCCCTGGGGTGTACATTTTAGAGAAAAATGCCTTCCCAAACTCTGTTGTTGAGACTTCGACAGCAGTACCTGCTTTTATCGGCTATACGCAGATAGCTAAAAACGGGAGTAAATCTTTATTAAATAAACCTTTCAAAGTGAGTTCCCTCGCTGAGTTCAATCAGTATTTCGGATTTGCTCCATCACCTAGGTTTGAGTTGAGAGAAGGGGATGAAGAGAACTTCAACATTTCTGTAGAAGGGACAGATAAAGAGAAATTATACGGTGTTCTGGAAAGAAAAGATCGCCATAATCTTTATTATAATCTGAGATTCTTTTTTGCCAACGGTGGTGGCCAGTGTTATATAGTTTCAGTCGGTAGCTACGACGACGAGTTATCCAAAGAAAAATTTATAAGTGGGATTGACACTTTGTTGGAGGAACAAGAGCCTACGATGGTTCTCGTGCCCGAAGCCGTTAACTTGGAGAATAAGCAAGATTGTTTTGATATCCAAACAGCTGTTTTAAAGCATTGTGGAATGAATATGCGCAACCGATTTGCTATTCTAGATATTTATAATGGGTACAAAGATAGAAAAGATGAAGCCGGAGATGTTGTCAATGAATTCAGAGAAGCAATGGGGACTGAGTTTTTAGACTTTGGAGCTACATATTACCCCTGGTTGTCTACTTCTATAGTTTCTGACGAAGAGATAGATTTTAATAATATAGAAAAGGAAAGCTGGGCCAAGCTGAAGGAATTATTAAATGCCGGTTCCCCGCATCTTTCGCAATATATAGAAAAGATAGATACAGATAAATATGGACAACTCGAATTTAACGAGATCAATACAATCAACAAGGTATTGAGCAATCAAAGTAAATTCTATGCTGATATGCTATCAGAGATAAAGTTGCAACTTAATTTGTTGCCTCCTGGGGCCGCTATGGCTGGTATTTATACACTGGTAGATAATACAAAAAACGTGTGGAAAGCACCGGCCAACATAGGGCTATCAAATGTGATAGGTCCTGTTATTAATATTTCCCACGCTACACAAGAGGATTTAAATATGCCAATCAGCGGCAAGGCCGTGAATGCCATTCGTTATTTTGTAGGAGAAGGAGTAAAAGTTTGGGGGGCGAGAACACTAGATGGTAATTCATCGGATTGGAGGTATATAAATGTTCGCCGTACAATGATGATGTTAGAAGAATCCATAAAGAATGCTACTAAAGCATATGTTTTTGAGGCAAATACAGCTAATACCTGGGTGAGTGTTCGAAGTATGATTAATAATTTTTTGAATGGTATTTGGAAGCGAGGCGGATTAGCAGGAGCTATTCCAGATGATGCGTTCAGTGTTCACATCGGTTTAGGCGAGACAATGACGGCCGAAGATATTTTGGACGGTATTATGCGAGTTACAGTTTTGGTTGCATTAGTGAGACCAGCTGAATTTATTGAGATTACTTTCCAACAGCAAATGCAAAAAAGCTAATTATTAATTTATAAAGAACTATAAAGTTATGGCAGGAGAAGCACAAGACAACGTATGGCCTTTACCGAAGTTTTATTTTCAAGTAAAACTTGGAGATACAGAGGTAGCCTTTCAAGAGGTTTCAGGATTGGATATAGAGGCACAAATTATTGAATATCGACATGGCAATAGTCCAGAGTTTTCAACAATTAAAATGCCCGGAATTAAGAAAGTCGGAAATGTCACTTTGAAGAAAGGTGTTTTTGTAAAAGATAATGCATTCTGGGATTGGTTTAATCAGATAAAGATGAATACTATCGAACGCAAGACAGTAACAATCAGTCTGCTTGACGAGTCAGGCGCACCCACAATGGTATGGACCTTAAATAACGCTTGGCCTACAAAAATAACAGGGACTGATATGAAATCTGATGGAAATGAAGTCGCTGTTGAGACAATAGAAGTCGCGCATGAAGGCTTAAAGATTGAAAATAGTTAGACAAATCAGTTAGAAAACAGGAGAAATGAAGATTTTTAATTGGGATATACCAGTCGCTTTTTACTTTCAAGTAAAAATTCAGGGGGGTGATTTTGCCTTCAAAGAAGTTTCTGGGCTATCTTCCGAATTAGAAACAGAGACCATTATTGAAGGAGGCAATAATGATTATGTACATGTAGTCCCGAAAAATGTAAAACATAGTAATCTCGTTTTAAAGCGTGGACTCAAGGCAGTTAATAAAGATGATGTGGTCTGGATTTCTTCGTTTTTTAATGGTTCCATCCGTTATCCGATAACTACAGTATCCATTACTATAAATTTATTGCAAAAGGATGGAACCCCTGTTTATTCTTGGAATTGTAACAATGTTTACCCTGTCAAATGGGAAGTTGAATCATTGGATTCAGAAAAGAACAGTGTTTTGATAGAAATATTGGAATTATCCTATACTACAATAGAACGTATACCATGCCGATAATAATCAAGGAAATACATGTGAAATCCACCATAGAGCAGGATCATAAGAAGACTGGTGTTTCAAAGGAAGAAATAAGCAATTTAAAGAAAGACATCGTTAGCGAACTTAAAGAATTTCTTCATCGTGAGTATTTACGCAAAAATGAACGTTGATGAGTGATAAAATAAAAATTGATGGTTCGTCAAGTGGAGGAAGTCTATTCTCCACACAGATTAATCCATCTTCGGTCCGGATTAGTAAAAAGGTGTCTTATGAGAATATAACATCATTCGGCAGTGATCAATACTTTTCCAAGTATAAGCATCATGAACCATCTCAGATGTCTTTTGAAATCTATATGGATGATACTGGAGTTATTCCACAGACCGATGGATTAACAATTGTGCAGCGCATCGAAAAATTAGAGTCGGCAGTTTATTTATTGCAGCAAGATAAGAAAGAACCAGGCCTAGTAAAAATCATTTGGGGACCCACCATTTTTCACGGTAGGGCCGAATCAATTGATTATGACTATACCATGTTCAATTCCGATGGGAGTCCCTTACGAGTAAAAATTACACTCTCTTTTGTAGGATCTTTCGAAAAATCTACTGTACAGGCCTCTGCCAATAATAAGGCTAGTGTAGTCACTTTTTCAGCAGGAGATAGCCTAGCTGATTACTGTGATAAGACTTATGGAGACCCTTCTTACTGTGTAGATGTAGCATTAGCAAATGGCTTATCGAGTATTAGGAATGTGGATCCAGGGACTGTTCTTATATTTCATGAATTAGTACGTTAATACAAATGACACTATCCAAATCAAGCTTTTTTTCTATATATGAAGGCTCATCAGCTCAAGGTGTGGTTACTACATCCATATACATAAATGACAGTCTATTAACAACAAAATCACTACTCGATTCTATTTGGATAAGGAAAGAAGTTAATAAAATTGGAAAAGCGGAGATCGTCTTTAAGGTTTGGAGCAACAGTACTACAGAAGAAACAGAAAGTGAGGAAAATGCCTTTACACCTGGTAACAAGATACGTATAGAAGTAGGATATTTAAATGGAGAATCTGAAGCCAGTCTATTTGAAGGAATTATTGTTGAACAGGATATAGACTTAGAGATTCGAGGTAGCTCTCGTATAAAGCTAGGGTGTCGAGATCATATGTATCTTTCTACCATAGCCAAGAAGACATCTATATACACAAAGGTAAAAGATCAATCCCTCTTGTCCAACATATTATCCACTTACAAAGAAGTAAAAGCCTCTGTAAGCCAAACAAAATACGAATACCAGGCCATTACACAGTATAACAATACCGATTGGGATTTTATATTAGAACGAGCCAAGAGAAATGGCTTAGTGGTACAGACCGAAGGATCTACGGTTACTATCAACGAACCATCAATCTCCTCGAGTCCCGTTTTCAATTTAAGCTTAAAGGATAACATTATAGATATTAAGGGACAGTTGAAAGTAAAAAAGCAGTTTACCTCAGTCAAAGCTCTTGGATGGAATCAAAAAGAACAAAAGTTAGAGACTGTCACGGTCGCGAACGATTCGGTCAAAACCAATAATCAAGGAGATATCTCTTCAAAAGACTTAGCTCAGGCACTTGGTAACAACGAGTTGGTCTTACAGACAAGCGACTTCTATAACCGAGAAACTCTTCAGAAATGGGCCCAATCCCAAATGACATTTAGTATGTTACAGCGCATCAGTGGAGAGGTTAGCTGTAAAGGGACAGCAGCAATCAAACACGGTTGCATAGTCGAAATTAGTGGAGTCAATAGGCATATGGATGGAAACGCCTACTGTGGGGCGGTGGAACATGAGGTAAAGAATGGAGATTGGAACACAAAAGCTATAATAGGTTTTGATTATAGATTTGATGAAGACGACGAATTAGATAAAAGTATCTCCGCGATTCAAATAGGTAAGGTCTCTCAAATCGATGAAGATCCTACTAAGGAGTTTAATATTCAAGTCGAGATACCGTTATTTAAAGCTACGGAAGTAAACAAAATTTGGGCACGACGAGCTACATTTTGGTCGAGCAATGGTTACGGAAGCTTTTTTATTCCAGACGTTGGCGACGAAGTAATCATAGGTTTTTTGGATAGTGACCATAGCCATCCCGTTATTTTAGGAAGTCTGTATAGCAGTAAACAGTCACCAAATGAAGTCATCACAAAAGAAAACTACATAAAGAGTTTAGTTACCAAAGAAAAGCTATCGTTAATTTTTGATGATGAAAAAAAATCAATCCTTTTGAGTACCCCAGCAGGAAATACAGTTGAGATTAACGATGAAGGAAAAAGCATTAGCATTAAGGACCAAAATGAAAATACGATCATTATGAATCCAGATGGTATTTCTATAAAATCCGCAAAATCAATATCTCTAGAAGCTAAAACAGAAGTGACAATAAGCGCTGGTACAGATATAAATATTAAGTCAAAAAATGGGGTAAATCTAAAAGCAATGAATATTGAAGCCAAAGCCGATGTCGGTTTTACGGCAAAAGGAAGTGCCAAATCGGAATTATCCGCCGGTGGGCAGACTATTATAAAAGGAGCTATGGTAATGATTAATTAATTAAATAATGTCAGCAGCAGCAAGAATCACAGACCTTCATCTATGTCCAATGGTTACCCCAGGAATACCACCTATTCCGCATGTTGGAGGTCCCATTATAGGACCAGGGATACCGACTGTTTTAATAGGTAATCTACCAGCCGCAGTAATGGGAGACACATGTGTATGTACCGGACCACCAGACAGTATTATCAGTGGTTCAAAAACAGTTTTTATAGGTGGAAAACCTGCAGCCAGATTAGGCGACCCCTGTGCACACGGAGGCAGCATAGTACTAGGTTGTGTAAATGTTTTAATAGGAGGATGACAAAAAAGATAGATTTTTTAGGTAGAGGTTGGTCATTCCCACCATCGTTTACGAAGGATGGTGTTCAGATGTCCGAGTATACATTAGATGTCAAAGAGAGCCTTCAGGTCTTATTATTGACCAATAAAGGAGAACGCATTTTTCGGGCCAATTACGGTTCCACACTAAATAAGTGGGTGTTTTCTACGATAGATTCGACAGAGAAAACACTAATAGCCGACGAATTAAAAGAAGCTATTGGTAAAGGAGAACCCAGGATCACGGTTTCAAATATCGATGTAGTTACCAACGATGATGCAGAAGGAATACTATGGATCAAATTGGAATATATAATCCGGTCTACAAATATCGCAGACAATCTAGTGTTTCCGTTTTATCTAAAACCATAGACGTCGTTTATGATGGATTAATAATTTAAATGAATTAATGAGCGGGTTAAGTCAGTTTCAACGATTTCAAAGAATTAAAAATATTATTTCTCCCAAGGTTGTCGAAGATAATCCAGAGAAGCTGTTAATAGATTTTTTAAAGATTACCTCATTTATTAAGATGCGTCATCCTGATTCGCTGTCACATCTTAAAGATGATTTTTTTCAGGACCTATTTGAACAAGGAGAGACCTCTATTCTCAAAGCATATAAAAATAAAGAATGGGATGGAGATATGGAGCCTAGTTGGTCTTTAGTAATCAGTTTTATACAGAATTTGGCCGAAACAGCTAATCTATTTAACCAACGTTGGGCAAAGCTACCAGATTACTATTTTGAGAGTATTTTGGGCGTTGTGCCGCACCGTGTGATTCCCGACAATGTTTGGATCTCTGTCGAGAATATAACTAATAGATCCATATTGCTTCCTCAGGGCACCACCTATAAAGTAAGACGCGGAGATCATCTTTCTTTATATCAATCTCTTAAAGATGTCGAGATTGGCAATGGCGCGATTGAAAAACTATATTTATTAAATGACAACAGCGCTAGGGCGACTCCGTCCATAAGCCGTTATAACGTACAGGAATATTTACTTCTTGATGATAATGTCGTTGAGGTCAAGGGGATCGAGATCCAAGTTGGTGTTCGTGTGTCAAGTCCAATACTCTTTCTGAAAGAGGGACGCCGCACAGTAAAAGCCACTTTATATTTTAAAAAAAATGATAACAAGGCTCCAGATTTAACAAGTGAAAAATCAAAAGTCGAAGTCAGCGAATTGTTTAAATTGAGTATTAGTACGGATTCAGGCTGGGAGACGATTGAATATAAGACGATTGATATGGATCTGATCTCAGGAGAGATCTGCTTTAATTTTAGTCTTTCAGAATCGTTTAGTCCTGTTATAGCATGTTCAAAAGATACTCATGGTTTCGAGAGCGAATGTCCCGTACTAAATATTATTGTTAATCTAGATTCTTCCAAGTATGATATCGATTTATTGGCAAATATGCTCGTAAGAAAGGTCGAACTAAATGCTATTGTCGAGAATGTGGGCGATGTACAGGTATATAATGAATTAGGAAAGATAGACAATTCAACACCATTTCTCCCATTTGGCACAGCAGCCAATAAAGGATCTTGGTTTATAATCGGGAACTACGAATCAAGCATAAAAAACACCACAGAAATAACCATTAATCTAAAGTGGGATAAATTATTGTCGGATTCGGAGAACCTGCAGCAACATTACAAAGACTATCATAAGGGTATAGACGACACCAGTTTTAAAGTGGATGTTAAGTACCTTTTGGACTTCGAATGGAAATCGCCAGAAGGAAAAAGAACATTTAATCTTTTTGAAAATAATGCAGCGACAAAGCAGTTGTCCGAGGTATCAAGAATAGCCAACGTGAATATCGATAAGATGATTGCGACAAATGTAGACGAAGAAGAGTATGTTTATTCTATGCAATCTAGAGAAGGCTTTATTCAGATAACACTGGACCAGCCTAATATTGGATTTGGGGACGAAACGTATCGTAATCTATTTACAGAACAACTGCTAAAAAGTTCAGGAAAGAAAAGAAGCCCAACAATTCCACCTCCAGTCCAACCCATTCTCAATCGCATCACTGTAGATTATAAATCGAGAGATAGTATAGCGTATGGGGTTTCGAATAATGATAAACATTCTTTTTTTGCACCTATAGTACCCTTAGATAATTTTGCGAATCAAAATAAGATAGATAATAGTGATCTAGTACTTATTCCTAATTTGAAAGGGAGAAATATCTTATTCGCCCTGAAAAATATTAACGCCGGAGAATATGTCAGCCTTTTTTTTGATCTAGCCCCTTTCGAGACAGAAAATTTAGAGAGTAAATCAATCTACGAGCAGCGAGATTTTTTGGGTAAGATCAGTTTGTATTTAGGCAATCCCCTGTATTGGCGAAGGGCAGCACCAGGTTTGATCAGTCGGGATGAGACCATGGGATTACTTATAAATGGAGCATTGATTTTACATTTTCCAGAGTACCTAGAACCTGAATTGTACGATCATGATGGATTACTTTGGGTTAGAATAAACTACGATTCTTGCGATCAAATCCATTTTCCCGAAATACAGGCCGTTTATGCGAATGTTATCAAATTAGAATTGGTGATACCAGTTGATAGCCAAGATGAAATAATTCTTAATGCGAATGATGGTGAAATAGAGGAGGATGCGATCATTCCAGGAGTCGCAAAAGTAAACCGTATAACACCTTTTTATGGTGGCAGAAACAAAGAAACAACGGAAGAAGTGTTCTTGAGAATATCAGCGTATAACAAACATAGAGGTAGAGCCGTTACACGACGAGACTATGAAGAATTAATACTTCAACGATTCGTTGAAATCGATAGCGTAAAGTGCATTACTTTACCCCATGCTACTTCCGATCAGTTTACCCTTTATCTAGTTATCGTACCTACAAATGATACAAGTAAAACCAAGTATCCATTAGCTTCACCTTATCTGATCTTTGAAGTTGAAAATTACATGCGTCAACTTATTTCGCCTTATGTAAACAATTTGAGGGTTATCAATCCCTTGTATGAAGAGTTGATTATCAAGTGTCGGTTTACATTAAGAGGCTACTTCTCGGCGAGAAATATGAAGAAACTAATACAAATGATTAATGACAGTATTGCTCCTTGGCTTGCTGCCAATACCAGTCCAGATTTTGACCATCGGTTTAGCTTTAAAAGACTACATGATGATTTAGTTAATGAATTTGGGCAATTGATAGCAATTCACGACCTGATAGGTATACAGCTATGTAAAAGCTACAACGATGTGTCTATCAAAGAAACAACCTTTTTAAGCGATAACCAGTTGATCAGCGACGGGAGTATCACTGTATCCAAGCCCAATGCCGTATTAGTCCCTTCGAACAATCATCTCATTAATTGGGGAGAAGATCACTTGTCGACCTTTGGTGTCAAAGAGATGAGTATCGGTGGCAATTTTATTATTTAATCTAAAGAACATTACAATGGCTGAACGTGGTAGAGATTTGCTGAAAAACTTTTTTAAAAACGGGAAAAGACCAACAGAATCCGATTTTAGTGATTTAATCGATTCAACTGTCAATAAGCTAGATGATGGTTATACAAAAAGTGATAATGATGGCTTAAAGTTGACAGCAAAGGGATCTAATAAAACAATAATTACGCTATGCGAAGAAGAGAAAGTCTCATGGAAGTTTTTCTTTCAAAACAGTAAGCTTGTTTTACAGAACTATTTAAAAGGCTTCTCACGCGACAATCAAAGCAAAGAAATATTAGAAGTTAGATCTCCAACAACCATCATTGAAGGCGATCTAAATATCAACGGTGATCTTAGCATTAGCGGGATTAGGAAAGGATCTAGTGTTGGTAGCATGGCCGCCGATGGCAAGTGGCATACGATTACAAAGTTGAACTATGGGGTATACGCTATGGAAGTTTCGGCATCTGTTCACGGCCGTAGCGGGAACGGAAAGTATGCCGTTTTAGTAGGTTGGGCTACACAAGCTTTTGGTAGTGGTCGGAAAATAAGAACCATTAGTTCTCATTATGGTTTTTGGGGCAATCGCCTGAAACTACGTTGGAAGAAAATAAAAGATAAAAACGGGGCCGTCAATTACCAGCTACAGGTACGCACCAAAACCAATTATAATGATTCTTCAGCATTAATCAATTGTAATATAACACTTCTTCATAGCTATGAGAAAGCCGATAATCAAAAAACGTAATATTCAGGATAATTACTATAACCATCTTCAGTCAAGCACTATAGATCGGATTATCGAGTTAAGCGGAAATCTGTGGACAGATCACAATGTCCACGATCCAGGTATAACGATCGCAGATTACCTAAACTATGGGTTGTATGACATATATTTCCGGCAGCTTTTTTCTCTTGAAAATTACCTGTTCAAGAATTTGGAAGACAAGGATTATGGCCAAAAGGGATTACAGTCCAAAGAGCAGCTGTATACAGTCGAAAATGACTTGGGCATACGAGTCGATTCCAAAGTGGTGGTAACAGAACAAGATTATGAAGAACTCTTCAAGAGTTTTTTTGGAGCGAGGGTCTCCGGTATCGAGGTGTATTATAATAAGATAGATCGAAATTATGATATATTTCTACAGCGCAATAGCGGGTATGACAGATCAGATATTTATAGTTTAGAAAAAGAGATTAAAGCGCTGTACTATAAGAATCGAAATTTAGGAGAAAACTTGGGTAATGTATTTCATTTTGCATTTAGTCAAGCACCTAACAAAACCTTATATCAATCGCGCAAGTATAGGCATCACAATAGCTATGATTTTCCAACGTTTTCAACGCCAGAAGACATGGACGAGAACAAAGTATTTACGCCAGACTACCAGACCATTCAATATGACTTTCCAGAGCTATACGGTATTAGTAAAAGAGGCATACCCTCACACGAAGATCCAGACTACAAGGCCAGGGTATTACAGCTAAAGGGGTATCTCTTACATTTTGACTATTTGATGGCCAATCATTTGCAAAAGATGGATAACGTCCATCAATTATTTGACATTCGCGAAGCTGTTCCGACATCACGAATAGCAGAAGTTCAAATCGTAAACGGCGAAGAAATCATTGATAAAAAGAAACAAGAAGCAGCGGCTATCGCTTTTCAAAAAGAACGATTTTACAGCGTTCAGAAATTTGCATATCTAAATATGTTAGATGCTATTTACGATGAAAATACACAGCATCTCTTCGGAAGTTTGGAAACAGACAGCCTGAATTCCAAAAGAGCTAGGTTGATCAAAAGATTACCCCAACTTAATGAGCAGCGCTATCGTGCATGCAACATCGATGATCCCAATAGCATTTGCAGTCTTCAGGAACTACTCGAGCAAATAATCTCCCTGCGATTTACCAATCGTAGACCTTTTCATTTTAGAGGAATGCGCGTTATCAGCAACGAACTATTCAAAGAAAGGTACAAAAGTCTCCTTCTGGTCGACGAACAATATTATTATCAAAGTATTCCGGTTATAGCGTACCATATTGCCGAGAGTGACGAAGAAGTATTGAGCAAAATGAAGAATATGTTATCTCTGATATGGCATGCTATTTTGCCTGAAGATATTTTAGTATACGGCACAGAGGTAGAAAATTATAAACTGAAGGTCGAAGGAGAGGATTATTCTTTACTATTTAGAAGCCCCACCGGAAGATTGGAAATCGAGATGAGCTTACTATGTTCTGATAGAGATATAATCATTGAACAGGCCTATTTCTTTATTCATTTCCTCCGTCAAATGAATGGAATGGAGCATCAACAGCGATTCTATTTCATTGAACATATTTTATTAGAACAAGACAATGATAAAGAGTTGATTTCGATAGTTTATCCCCAGGATCTGATCGATCCCCATAATACCAGCTTTCATATAGACCGATTTTTAGAGGAATTTTTATACGATAGATTTCCTGTTCATTTACGCTATAGGTTGCACGGTTTAGCACAAGACGATTTGGAAAACTTCCACATTACCTATGCTACATGGCGACGGGCCATGGCAATTAGCGATGGTCAATCAGCAGCTGTCCATGCAGAGGTTCTTACTTCTTTTCTAAATATTCACAAAGCGTCTTAATTGTAGAAGGTGAACCAGGTTGATAAAATAACATTAAATTTCACTGGAAAAGACGAGTCGTTTTTCCTGGATTTGCATGCTGATTTTAATACAGCTTGGTCAGACCTATTAGAACGCGTGACCGATCGCGTATTATTAGAGTGGAGCAATCCAAATTTGCATTTAGAAATTGATAAGCTGACATTAGATTTACCGCCAATTGCAGCTAATAACTTCAAAAAAGAATTCCTTGTGCAATACGAGACCATACTTGAACGAGAACTGATAAAGGTTATTAAAAAATACCAAGGAGAGGAAGCCCCTACAAAATCAAGACGCGATCGAACCGAGTTGTTATTCCATTATTTATTACACGGGCATCTACTTTGGAGACCGGGCGATAGTTCGTTCAATTTACAGGATTTGTTTTTAGAAATCCTAAAAAATAATAGCGCTGCATTATATAAATTTCTACGTACTCACGGCCATTATACCAGTTTGCAGGAACGGATTATCTATCAATTAGAAGAAAAATCGCTCTATGCAGGAATCAAGTTAATGGCTCCAAATGATAGCCAATTTATTGTTAGCTATGTAAAGACTTTAAAGCAAAAGTATAAGCATTTGAACCAACCACAAATCACTGAAACCAACTATCAGCACGCCGTATGGAAGGTTATTTATGCTTATGTTTTGACCATGCAGACCACTTATTTTAATAAAAAGATGTTTGTCAAACAGACGATCGGACAAATAGGGAATCATTATAATATCAATTATAACCACCTCTTGCGGTTGCTATGGACAGACCAAAAGGAAGATTATATTTCAGGCGAGCTATATCTGATCTTGCAAAATCTCTATCAAGAAGAGAAGCGAGGTATCATTAAAAGCAAAAATTGGCGCCATTGGATTCAATTGATAGCCCAGATCGAAGGCACACTTTTAGACGGATTAAAAAGAGAAAGGAGCACATTGATCCAATTGCTGAAAAGTGACAACTCCGTTTATTTACTACAATTGTTGAATGAGCAGGAGATACTAACCCTAGTAGACTTTGTAATACCTAATGAAGCCCCTTTTATTCGCAGTTATACATCTACCTTAGACCAAAATCAACAAAAGGGCTTATTACAAGGTAAAGCCGGAGGTGAATTCCGTTTATTGAAGTGGCAAATTATATTTCCCATCCTCCTTCAGAATAACGGAGCTAATTTCAATAGAAAGTATTTTGTCGAAAAGGTTATTTTAAAAATTGCTGCCCACTATAATTTACAAGCTATTCAGTTGTTGAATTATTGGAGCATAGGTGATAAGATATTTCAAAAGGACAAAGTGCTTTTGAGTATATGGAAAGAGCTGTTAAACAAATATGACCTATCTCCTCCAAAATCAAAGGAGTTGATTTCACTTCATAAAGATCATATTATTTTAGCCATTCGGCGTCAGGTTGTATTGACTGTAGATCAGATTAACCGACTAAACGAATGGGTAGAATCTTCAACAGCAGGTTTAAAGCTAATCGAAAGACTGGATAGTACAGCGCTTCAGCATTTTATTAAAGTAAACTTTAAAAAAGACGCAGAATGGATTATCTACTGCGCCTCCTATCTAGATCTACTTGAAAATAACAAATCAACAGCCTTTAAATCAGGTGGCAAATTTGCAGCACTCAAGTGGTTTTTCATTGTACAAACATTGCTATCTACCCATCAACAATCATTTAACAAGAAGTATTTTGTAGAGCGGATACTAGCAAAGCTTTCCATCCATTATAACATTAAGAAAGAAGTAATAATTAAGATCTTAACAGATAATATCGACGTTTTAGGATCCCAAGTACCTTATGATTTCTTTAAGATTTTGAATGACCTTCGAAAAAACGCCGCAATTATTAACGAAAGGGGGACGAGCAGTGATCCGAAATTAAAATCAGTTGATGAGTCCGCTGAAATTCTATTCTTAAAACCCATCTTAGACCTTTTGGTCGGTATTTTAGAAGTCTTCAATAAGCAGCCGACTTTAATAATTGATAAGAAACAAACGTTGCTCGTCATAGCACGCTATAGAAGTTCCCATCCAGGCCATTCTCAGTTAGACCTTCTACGCTTTATCCTTTCCTGGCTACTCAGTCAAGTTCCATTACAAAATCAAAAGAGCGAATGTCTACACCGTTTATCGGTTCTATCAGAGCGTAGCCCTTTACTACAAGCGGCCATTCAACAAGAAAAGCTACAGCGTATTACGGAGCAAGACAAAGATAATAATGAAGTAGCCGATGCTGGTATATTTCGAGAGGTTCATAATGCCGGGATCATATTAATAGCGGCATATTTGCCACGGTTATTTTCCATTTTAAAGTACACCGAAAACGGACAGTTTTGCAATGAGGAAAAGCAAATAAGAGCTATTTTTTTGATTCAATATCTCATTTTCGGAAATACCGAATACCCGGAACATGAATTATATTTCAATAAGATTTTAACCGGGGTAAGAATAGATAAAGCGCTTCCCAATTCTTTGGATCTGACCACAGAAGAGATGGAAGTGTCTAATCAAATGTTAGCCTCTATTCTAATGCATTGGCAAAAAGTAAAGACGATAGGAGCACTACGAGAAGGTTTTTTACAGCGAAGAGGTCTACTTTACACAAAAGACCAAGTCTTAGAGCTGATCGTTGATCAAAAGGCTTTCGATATGCTATTAGATTATGTATCTTGGAATTATAAAACCATCAAGTTTCAATGGATGGAAAAAACAATTTTAACCAATTGGAGGTAATAAATTAAACTTATGAAAACAGAAACTCAAACCAGACAAGAGCAAGAAACAGCTCAAAGAAAGTCAAAGAACCAAGGTTCTATAGGTCAAATATTACAAGCTTATAGAAAGACTAATGCTAACAATACGAATACTCCAGTTGTACAGCGAAATCCCAGAGAGCAATTAGGTCAAGACTTATTTCAGAACCTAGGTTCTAGCAATTTTTTAGCCAAGGGTATTTTTAAAGGTATGAACCATATGATGTATAGAAATAATATCCCCATGTCGCCCGAACATGAGCTAGTATTGCGACAAAAATTAATAACGGAGAATGCAGGACTATGGGATACGTTAAAGGCTGAAAATCCTCATGTGCTAGCCAGTCAGGGACATGGTTTATTGTATAATATGGGAAAACAATTTCACACACATGTTGTACATCCTTTCACCAAGCAATAATAGGCCTATGAAATCGATTATTCAAAAAGAACCATTAGAGAATTCTGTGCGCCAACGTACCAGTAATCAAGCACCTTCATCTCGTATTTTATAAAAATATAAAGACAAAGCAATTCTTCTTCTCGATTAGCCACTTTCGAGTAGTTATTACGATTCGACGAAACAAAATAGAGAATGACAAAATTAATACTATCTTATATTTCCCAGCTGCTCCACACCGCATTCTCGCTGTACTTTCAGCACGAAAGCGAATACAGTTCCCTCCGGGATATTCCGTTAGATAGCGATGAACTGTCTAGACTGACTGGAAGAGAGCTTACCTGGGAAGAAACCATCATTTTGCTATTGGCGACTACACCGCATATCCACCCTCAGGCATTAGATTTGTTCTTTATCCAAAACAAAGAGCTAGATCGGCCATATACCGAGTTTGGAGGATGGAAAGGAATATCACACGGTGGTTTTTTGCCTACAGGAGAATCTGCAGCCTTTTTATTGTCTATAGACCATTCAGAAAGTCGCGCCTTAGCGATAAGGCTCTTCAGTAGATCGCATTGGTTTTATACAGAAAATATATTGCGTCTAGAAGGGCAAGGAGCAGGCGAACCATTTTTGAGCGGAAGGCTAACCATTTCAGAAGAATTTTTAGCAAAAGTGCTCGGCAATGAAAGCTATCGACCAGATTACAGCGACGATTTTCCGGCCAAACGAATGCAGACAGAACTAGAATGGGAAGACTTAGTGGTGGCGCATCACCTACGCGAAGATCTAGAGAGCATTTCCCTGTGGCTACAAAATGAAAAAGATATCCGATCCCGGTGGGGATTAAATAAATACATCAAACCTGGCTACCGTTGCTTGTTTTACGGCCCACCGGGTACAGGTAAAACCCTGGCGGCATCCTTGCTCGGCAAGAAGCATGGTATGGATGTATATCGGGTAGACTTGTCTATGATTGTTTCCAAGTATATCGGAGAGACCGAGAAGAACCTAGCCAAGATCTTCGATCGGGCCGAGCATCAGAATTGGATTCTTTTTTTTGACGAAGCCGATGCCTTGTTTGGGCAACGAAGTGAAGGCAATTCATCCAACGATAGACATGCCAACCAAGAGGTAGCCTATCTATTACAGCGTATTGAAGACTTTCCAGGTATGGTGGTCTTAGCGACCAACCTCAAAGACAATATGGATGAAGCTTTTTTTCGAAGATTCCAGTCAGTCCTATATTTTCCAATGCCCGAAAAGCAAGCTCGAAAACAGTTGTGGAAGCAAATGCTGCCTAGTGAGTGGTTAAGATCTGATGAACAAGAAATACTCGCTTTCGCCGCCGAAGCAGAATTATCAGGCGGTAGCATGATAAATGTAGTGCAACGTTGCGCTTTGATGCTCTACACATTAGAAACACCACTACTTACCAAAGACCTATTTCAGATAGCAATGGATAAAGAACTCGAAAAAGAAGGTACAATTAGATAAATATGCGATTCCAAATACTACTTATTAGCCTACTGGTATTCTTTAGCAATACAGCACCTGTATCAGCTCAGGACTATGAATGTCCAAATTGTATAACCGAAAGCGATTTTGATAGATTAAAATTTATAGTATTTCATGATAGTATTGTCGTACGGGATACCATCCGGGACACCGTATTTGTAGGTTCTTCTTCCATCCAAGAGCTGAGCAAGAATCTGAATCTATCTTATACCGATTTTGTCGAAAATTTTCTTGACTACGTCAGGGCACAAAAAGCCATCGATGGCCGAGATAAGAAGTATGACGAGTTTATGAAAGATTATGTTGCCAAGATCTACAATGAAATATATCGTGGACAGTATATCTATCAGACGTATTGGATCGATAAAAACAGTGATAATATCTTGAAAAAAAGAGAAAAACATCCTCAATTAGCGCTATTGCCCGATGCTGCTATTTTAGAGTTTGTTTTTGTGCAGCATGGTGCTGACCATACACAAAACTTCCTTAACACGAAAAATGAACAGATTAGATTGATAGAAGCTATTTTTAAAGATATAAGAGCCCTTCCAAACAAAGAGAACAAAGAGATCGCTATCAATTTTTATCTTCCAGACTTTGATTTCGAGAACAAAAGATCATTATTTCAATTTGTCAAATCAGTCTCTCTCGCTATAGATAGTATAAAAGTACAAGAGATCAGAGACATAAAGCTGTATTTCTCCTTCAATACGCATAAAGTCGAAGATTATACCACTTACATTGTCGGTCTATATGAAATGATCGATGGCGTGTATTCTGTTCAATTAGGTACCGGCGTCCGCGAATACGTAAAGCCTGTGGATCTATCTTCTTTTTATAAGATTCGCAATCAGTTTTTATTTGCTCGATTTGAAATCGCCGATTTTCCGGAAATAAAAGAAAATGATATCAGCTATTCAACGATATACAAATTGGTCAGTACCGATTATCCCGAACTTTGGGAAGAGTATTTTTTTGCAATACTGGGAATAATTTTTCTATTGCTTGTTTTTGCATTATGTTATATACTTGTACCCCGGTTTTCCGATTACATCAATCAAAACTACCTGTATGCGTTAGCAGTGAGTATCATTATGGGCGCAGAGCTTATTATTATGTTTATTTATATGGTGGAGGAGATGGGATCTAAGACCAAGATAATTACATTGAAGGACATTATATTGTTTCAATTACTTTTAGTTTTTGCCCTACCACTTGTCATCCGCGTTTTTAAAAGAAAAGATATTCCGTAGAGATATTATTGGGTATCTCTGATTTTAAGTTGCAATTTCATATATTAGTATATAGAAATAGGAGTGATACTTATCCCATTGTTTAACACTATCTCATGAAAACATTTGTTGAAAAGCCTAAAAACACAATTTCAGAAACAGGTCATGTCGTAGAACGAAACAAAAATGCCCGTCACGATTTTGTAGACCAACGGGACGAAGCTCGGGCCATCGGCGCCATACAGCGGATCGCAGACGAAAGTCCACGTACAGAAGAGTTTGCAGGACAAAAGCAGATGGTTCAGCAATCGAATAATACAGGGTTGCCAGACAAGCTTAAAAGTGGTATTGAAAGCCTATCGGGCTATGCCATGGATGACATAAAGGTGCATTATAACTCAGCAAAGCCCGCGCAGTTGCAGGCACATGCCTACGCCCAAGGAACGGATATCCATATCGCGCCCGGACAGGAGCAATACCTGCCGCATGAAGCTTGGCACGTGGTACAGCAGAAGCAGGGGAGAGTGAGGGCGACCATGCAGCTGAAGGGTAATGTCCAGATCAATGACGATGCCGGTTTGGAAAGTGAGGCGGATATTATGGGCATGAAGGCATTAGGTTGGGGACGAGTTCCGGTTGAGGGACATAACTTGATCGCCCAATCGGTGACAGGGCAAGAAAAGCCTGTTCAACGGGCTGGAGTAAAATCTGAACTAGATGAAGCGAATTCCAAATTTGAAGACTTCAAAGAGAATACCGAAGTCATTAGCGAATTGAGGGAAGACTATTCGGTGGGTTTGTACAATGCTTATAAACCTTCACAGGATGACCAACAACATTACTTAGATAAGGCCAATCGGAATAAAGCGAATGGATATGTTAAGGAAAGTCTGGCGAGGAAGAAAGCGCTGCGACTCAACCATTGGACAGACACAGCTATCGTTTCGGCCGAACGCATCTATTTGGAATTGGAGGCGGCCATGAATCAGGCTGAGGAAGATGGATTGGGCTATGAATCAATTACTATGGGTATGGACACGGACATCGAACCCGATGTTTACTTGGACAAACATACTGCACTGGAAGTAAAACACGTTGATTCCGCTAGTGTAGGGGCTGTGGATGAGCATATTAGAAAAGGAAGCAGTCAGTTGAAAAAAAGGACTAACAACACGGTTGAAAATACAATAATAAACAAATGGGTTTTGCATGTGAAAATTAATAATCCTGAAAACCCCTGGCCCTATACTCCCGTTAAATTGGATAAGCTAGTAAAAGGTGGTAAAGTGACATCTGCATTAACAGAACAGACCGCTATAGATCGCATTGCTAAGTACGAAAAGGGATCGACTAGTATACCGTATCAGTATTGCGTCGAAAGCGTGAATCCTAACGTTGGGAGTATTTATGTTTCTGTGTAAATTATTAAATAATAAATACTTATGTTGTTTCTTTGGTTTATAGACCAACGACAAGGAGACGAATCAATTGAATATGAAACCTATGAAGACCTATCTTTTGCCTATTTTTTATGCCGTGTTAATTGCTATTAGTTGTAGTACACAAGTGTATGCTCAAAAAGCTTGGGTCGGAAGAACAACTGGCGATCTGCCCTATATCGAGTATAGCGATGGTATGGTAAGGTTGGGAGCCGATAAAATGACTTTTATAGATACGGGCGTGCGTGTAGTGGTACTCGATTCTATAGAGAATAGATATAAGATCAAGTTGTCAAAAAATTGGATGGCCTATATTCCTAAACGTTTTGTGACCTCTGGTCATCAACTGTCAGACAGCATCAGTTCCACTGATGTCTTGAGTGGCTCTTGGCATTTGTCAGCAAAAGATAACTACGATATATTGACCGTAAGTTTACCAGATCGACTACCGTACCGGAGTTTTCAGCTTGCGGAACCCAATAAGATTATCGTTGATGTATTTGGAGCGACTTCAAATACCACATGGATCACCCAGTTGGGAAAAGCTCGTATCGTAAAAAATGTGTACCGTGAGCAACTGGAGAACGATGTTTACCGTATACATATCGAGCTCGAAGGAAAGCAAAACTGGGGCTATTTCATAGATTACCACAACAAGTCTTTACGCATATCGGTCAAGCATGCTCCAGCGAAAAAAGGGATCAAAAATCTCTTTATAGCCATTGATGCAGGTCATGGTGGCAATTCAAAGGGGGCGGTCAGCCCCAACGGTACAGAAGAGAAGACATATACCCTGAAATTTGCTAAAGAGTTACAAACACGATTACACAAAAAGGGAGTGAAAAATGTCTATTTGACGCGTACCGAAGATATTGACATGGCCACTACAGATCGCGTACTGAAGCTTAAAGCGGTAAAGCCCGATTTGTTAATCAGCCTGCATTTGAATGCCTCATCCAAAACAGACGTAAAGGGAGTAAGCACCTACTACCATCACAACGGCAGTAGGGAGGTTTCAAAATATATATTGGATGAAATGCTTGATCTGGGATTGAATGAGTTTGGTTTGATCGGCAATTTCAATTTCTTATTAAACTCGCCTACGGAATACCCCAACAGTTTGGTAGAAATCGCTTTTCTAAGTAATCCCGAGGATGAGCAGAGGATACTAGATGAAAAGTTTCATAAACAAACGGCAGACAAGATTTACAAAGGAATAGTAAGGTGGTTAAAAGAAGTGCAATAATTTCATTTGACTTTCTTTTTAACTCGACTCGATACACCTTTCCATCTTTGGTGGTTGTCGCAAAATTTGCGACAACCACTTTCTCTCTACACTGTGGAGACAATTGAATATTTTGCCATTGTCCTGACATCACGATCAAACAACAAAGCCAAACTGCTGCCGATGATTCAAACAATTATATTATCAAGTTGTTATGTTAGCAAAGAGAAAAAAATAAATATGAAATATCTAGTATTATTACCTCTGTTAGTGGCCGGTATCACTGTGCAGGCACAGATCCTTAAGTCCGTTACCTATAGCGACGGTACGCAACAGCTCCATGGCATGGTCAGTGCTCATGAAGGTAAGAATCTTCCAGGAGTGCTAATTCTACCCGCGTGGAAAGGCATAGATAATGAAGCCAAACAGGCTGCCCAAGATCTTTCAAAAGAAGGATACATCGCTTTTATTGCCGATATCTACGGAGAGGGTAATAATCCTGCGGACAATGCTGCAGCAGGCAAATTAGCCGGGCAGTATAAGAATGATTATAAAGCCTATCAGCACCGTATTCAACTAGCCTTGGATGCATTGATAAAACAAGGAGCAGACCCACTAAAGATTGCAGTAATCGGTTATTGTTTTGGAGGTACTGGCGCACTTGAAGCGGCTAGAGGAGGACTTTCAGTACAAGGTGTAATTAGTATCCATGGCGGGTTAGCCCGTGCAGCAGATCGACCAGTTTCGCCGATTAAAGTTAAAGTCCTGGTCGAGCATCCCGCAGAAGACAAGTCAGTCAGCAAAGCCGACTACGATAATTTTATTGTCGAGATGAATACCGCAAAAGCAGATTGGCAGATAATCACCTATGCCAATTGCGGCCATACCTTTACCAACCCCGAGTCGGCCGATTATAATCCCCTGATGGCCCAAAGAGCTTGGAAACACACACTTCTGTTTTTAGACGAATTATTAAAGTAGCGAAATGCAATATATACATACGATAGAAATTAAAGTAAGTGCCGAACATCTAGATCACAACAATCATGTTAATAATGTACAGTTTGTCAATTGGGTAGAGCAGGCTGCAGCCGAACATTGGGACATCCTAAAAGTTAAAACGCCTTACGAAAACGATTATTGGGTCTTGTACGACCATCATATCCAGTATAAGAAACAGGTATTCTTGGGCGATACAATTATCGTTAAGACCTATCCTGAGGCGCCCGAAGGCGTCAAACAGCCGCGAAAGGTAGAGTTTTATGTCAATGATCAGCTTATGGTAGACTCCCGTACACTATGGGTGCTTTGCGATAGCGAGACCAACAAGGTACGCAGGCTAGGCGCAGATTGGTTAGCGCGTTATGGGTTTTAAGAGCTTAATCATAGAAAGGTCTTCATAATAGGGGAAATCAACCCTCGTTGCAGCCTATTTAGAATTCAATCTATCATTTAGCTGCCCAGATTTCAATTTCTACATGTATTTCTGGTAAGCCCAGTGCGTATACATAAGCTATTGTCATAGACGGATTACCATCAAAAAAGAGCAAATTCCATAAACGATCAAAATAATCCCAATCTATTTCCTTGGTGGCCCATATATTAACTTTAATAACGTCCTTACTATTTAAATTCTGACTAGCCAGAAGAAGTTTGATATTCTCCAAAGTGTTAAACACCTGTTTGTTAAAGTTATCGGGTATTTGACCATTACTATCTGTACCAATCTGCCCCGAAAATGCATAAAGGTTTGCATCTTTTGGGATAAAAGTTACATGCGAATAATTTCCTACAGGAGCAGATACGGTGCTCGGATTTAATCTGTTTACGGCTTTTAAGTTCATCATATTAATCTTTATAAAATATATTCACCAAAAATGAATATATAGTATTTATCAAAATAGGATAAAGCCGACAAATGTAAATTAAATTATCACAGATGATTATTTATTCCATTCCGGGAAATTAGTTAATATTTCCTTGGTACATCGACTATATGATTTAGGGGTAACACCAGTAAAGGAATTAAATTCTCTTATAAAATGTGATTGATCAAAGTAACCACATTTGTGGATGATGGTACTGATTTTATTATAGTTTCCATTGCGCATGGCTGCCAAAGCGGATTGAAAACGAGCTATTCTAGCATACACTTTAGGAGTTAAACCTATGTAGTGATTCATTAGGCGTTCCAGCGATCGTTCTGTAAGGTTTGTGCTATCTTGTACTTCAACAAGCGACTTTCCTTCCCGCAATAAAGAAGCAGCATAACCTGCCTTATCGTTTTGATACTTTATGTTAACTATTCTATAGCGAATAAAATTTGAAATAATGCCTATTTTCTCCCCCAGGGTATCAGCCTTAAGTAATTGATCAAGTATCGATTCAGGGAAAATATCCTCGAGAGGAATATTTTGATCACTTATTTCATGAGCATCAATATGAAACAAAGATTTCAGTGCATAAGGTTCTAGATATACCCCAATTGTTCTGAAATTGCCTTGTACTTTAATTTCTGTATGTTTTTTGAATTGTCCGTAGATATATAAATCTGGCATAACTCGACCATTTTTTTCAAAAAAACGATTCCCATTATCTTGAAATATCAATGCGGGAATTCCATCCGGGATAATTTTGAAATTCTTAGTCAGATTACCTCCAGATAAATCCTCCAACACCCAAAAATACTTCACATAAGTAGCAAGGGCAGGATCTGGAGCAAATTCTTGATAATACATATTTGGATGCTTATTATATCAAAATTAAGTTTTTTTCTCAAAATAGGGATACTACTAGCTTTTATAGCTATCCAAACCAATGAGAATGTAGCTGTCAATAAATGTTCACCTTGATCCGTACAGTATATAGAGGTAGACTATCGGTATCAAGATTCAAAGCGTTAATCTTCGCCTCTATAGACTAAGCCTCATTTGTGCAATATATTTTTCTCCCGTTAGATTTCTGCTTCGAGTTCTTCCTCTGAGGGGCGAGCTACAAATGCAAAGCTTTATGCAATAAAATTAATTATTATTTGTGGATACAACTTTATGTGAATCCTTCCCTGATGTATGAATCTTAGGAGTATCACTTCCGTTCTTCGTCAATATTTTTCAATTTTTGTTAGGTTGCCTT
The DNA here is from genome assembly GCF_900168125.1 of Sphingobacterium nematocida. Taxonomy (GTDB): domain Bacteria; phylum Bacteroidota; class Bacteroidia; order Sphingobacteriales; family Sphingobacteriaceae; genus Sphingobacterium; species Sphingobacterium nematocida. Next base: position 40,722 of record NZ_FUZF01000011.1, on the reverse strand, counting down.
GTTCATCGTATCTTTTCCATTCACCAATTCTATTGTAATCTTCGAAGTTTCCTTCCTCCCGTAATTTTCCATTTTCGTAATAGTATTTGGCCGGACCACTGAGCTCTCCGTTTTCATAGTTTCCTATTGATACTATTTGTCCATTTCTGTACTCTTTGTATTCGCCATTTATTAGGCCTTCTTTGTAAATTAGAATCTCTTTCAATTGTCCATCCTCGTAGTATGTTTTCCATTCCCCTTCTTCAAAGTCGTCTTTATTTGTCCCAATTCTCTTTAATTTTCCGTTCTCATAATATTCTTCATCCACACCTTCAAATTTTCCATTTTTAAAATAATGTCTTTTCCCAAGATTGCCATTTTCATAAAACTTTTCCCATTTTCCTACAGGTTCTCCGTTTTCATCGAATTGTCCGACTTGTTGTATTTTCCCATTATCATAAAAAACTTTATGTTCTTTTGTATTTGAAATATTTGGTGAGTTACTTTTATCTTTTTTATCCTGCCCATTACTAGGAGTTAAAAAAGATAAAATTGTTAGCATTAATAACAGTTTTTTCATTTGATTTTCTTTCGTTTCAATTTGTGCACGATGTTGGATTAGCATATAGCACAACGTTTTGCGGCTTTGCGATGGCGGGCAAAACGGAACCCAACCTTTCAACTAAAGTACAAATTTAAACTGAAGCGCAAAACGTAAATTGAAGACTTTTCGCCCGCTATTGCTATCAGCCAAACTCTCACCGAAGGTCGACCCTTGTTTGTACCGTGCTCTATAATTCCAATCGATTAGTGTCATTTTCCACACCCTGTATGGAAGATATCACAATCGGGATAATTTAGGTCGTACTTGTCTTTTAATCTTTCCGAAGAAGCCCCGATATCAAAACAATCGCGTATGTGTGTCCAGCGGTTTGTAACTTGCCCATTAGCTACCATCGAGCGCATTGTGCGAAAAAAAGGAATCACTCTCAATTACTTCGCATTCATCCAATCCTGATAAGACACAACACCCAATTCTGGTTTTGCGTCACCCTCAAGCAGGGAAATGAATTCAAGATTGTTTCCGTCCGGATCTTTGAAATAAATTGCTAAAGCGGGCATCCATGCAAAAACCATTGGATCACTCGTGCCATTTTTCAAGAAATTGTAAGGTTCCAGTTGGTTTTGATTCAGAAAGTTGACAGCATCGTTTAGGATAAATTCCTTTGTACTGCTAAATGCAAAATGGCGCGGATCAATTTCTTCATCTGTCTGCCAAAGGCCCAACATATAGTTTTTGTTTTCACCAATCCAAAGAAAGATAATAGGACGGGTTTCGTCACGATGTGCAAATTTTAAACCTAAAATTTCAGTGTAGAATTTTAATGATTTTTCTAAATCTCGTACTTGTATATGTGTTTCGTAAATTCCCGTTATCATCGCTTTTTCTTTTTAAATTCAAAGCAAATTTAAGCGCAATTATCGGCTTTTCGATTCTAAATTTATTTCTTATTCATCATCAGTCCTTCTAAACTAACAAATTGATCTCTGTTAGTTATCTATCAGAATGATGACGGCAGTACCCGTATCGAAACCCGTTTGGAGAATGAGATCGTCTGGTTGACGTTGGAACAAATGAGTGAGCTGTTCCAAAAATCTAAGTCCACAATCAATGAACATGTACTCAATATTTTCAAAGAGAGGGAACTGGTTGAGGATGAGGTTTGGTAGAAAAATCGGAATTCCCGATTTTTCTACCAAACCTACAAATTACTACAACCTCGATGTCATAATCTCCGTAGGTTACCAACTGTCGCAAATTTTGCGACAGTTGAACCACCTATCGGGACTTCTGTTGTTTCAGCAGCCACTGATAGATCTCAGGATTAGTTTCATAGAGGTATTGTATTCCATGACCTTCATCTTTGAGTCGATTAAATATAATATTTCCCCTGCATCTCTTTAGTGCCTTAGCTATTCTTTCCGTTTCCTGTATGGATATATCTTTATCAGCAGTTCCATGATATGTCAGGATCGGAATATCTTTGAGTACGCAGATTCGAGAAGTATCACTGTCATTTACCCCACCACATAATGGTACGATAGCAGCAATCTTTTCAGGATGATCCAATGCGGCAATATACGTTCCGTAGCCCCCCATACTTATCCCTGTCACATATACACGGTTTTTATCCACACGGTAGTTTGAGACTGCTTCATTGTAGATCGGATCAAACCAATTTTCTGTAGACCAGTATTTGCCATCTGGGCATTGAGGAGCGACCTAGCTTATTTAATTTAAAGCTCGGGGAATTTGAGGGAGGTTTTAAAAGGTGAGACGGAATTGTACCTACGCTATCTTCAGAAAATGAAAAAATAGAAGGGAGAGTTTAAAAATGAGGGTGCAAAAATAGCCAAAAACAGGGATTTAAGAGACGGATATAAGTTGCGAATTTTGTATTTAAGATCGTTTGATTCAAGATTAAAAACGAATAAAACTATAAACAAATACAATTTATAAGCAAATGAATTTATCTCATTTAAAAATGGCAACCATATGTGCCACGTTAAGCTTTTCGGTAGGCATGACAACTTTTGTTTCCTGCAATCAACCCAAGGCATCAGCCAGCGATGAAAAAACAAATACCAATACATCAAATACAGAAAGCCCAGTTGCCGATTCGTTGAAAGTCGAAAATCTGGCAATAGACCTCAAGAAATTAAAACCTTTAGACGCAACTGAATTTAAAGCCAAGTTCAGTAAAACGTTCCATGGTTTTCAACTTACCGATATACAGGCTTACGAGGATAACGAAAAAGGTTCATCGGCTTATGCAATGTATGAAAACGGTGAAAACCACATTTATCTTTCGATAGCTGATGGAGCAGGCGCAGGCGCAGAAAAAGTGAGAGAAAATATGATAAGCTATCTGGAAATAAAGAAAGATGTACAGCCAGGCGATAAAACTACCATTGTAGAATACAAAGGCTGGCAGTCATTTTTTGATGAGAGTATGTTTGAAAGTGATAAGATGACTGCTATTCATTATTTGGAAGGCAATAGGTATAATGTTGTAGCTCAGGGAACCGGTGTTACATTGGCTGAAATGAAAAGCTTTTTGGATAAATTAAACTTATAAACGCTGAGATCTCGATTTTGTGCTGTTGTCTATTATCCATAAATCGGTTTTACCGACAATATGGATTTAGATGGCAACACTGTAATCTTTCCTTAAAACAGAGAGTCCGCGAGGGAAGTGTTAGCTGAAGGCTGTTAGCGAATATTTCCAATGCTTCCCTATCTTCAGTAGATGCCTGATACAAAGCTACTATAGACATCCATTTAGATTCTTTGGATCCACAGTTCGAAGAATCAATTCAGAAACTATGAAAATTACTAATTAGCTTTCGGATAGATTTTATCGCAGCACTGATCTGATTTTTTACCGTATGGCGTGAGATATGCAATTCGTCAGCTATCTCGTTATAGTTATAGCCTTCATCGCGCATCATATAGATTACTTTGCGTTGTGGCGGAAGATCATTAATAGCCTTCTGGAGTTGCTCTTGAAATTCCTTTTGTTCCATAGTCGATTCCTGTTCGACCACTATATGCTGCATTGATTTCCAAATAGCCTCTTTTAACCTATTATCAGATGAGATTTTTCGAAGGTGGTCCATCACCTTGTTACGTGTGAGGATAAATAAAAAAGACTCAAGAGACTTTAATTCATGAAGTTTAGCGCGTATTTCCCATAATTTCATGAACACATCATGAACAATATCACGAGCGATATCCTTGTCTTTAGTTAAGTTGTGGGCGAGTTTAAAGAGAGGCTTCTCATAACTAATAAAAATATCGTTGAACAAAAGACGTAAGGCTTCCTCCTCAGATTTCGAGAACCGCTCATCTTCATCAGAATAGGTTATTTTCCTTAAAGGGATATTGTCATTCTTCATGTTTATCGGAAAGTACAATATAAATATACGAATAATCCCTTACTATCACGTTTTAATCAAGCACCCTACGAAATATTAAAAAAATCTTTGCAACCAATAGGACATAGAGCCTGCTGTTACGTCTTTAGTATAGATAGCATAATGAAAGAACGTATAACCTATTTACTAAGACAATATTTTTACAATAGATCGAACCGTTTGGAGTTGGATGAATTGTTTGCAATGATTCGGTCTGCAAAGTACGATGAAGAGCTGGCTCTTTTAATAAAAGAGCTGTACGAAGAACTTAAGCGGCAAGACCCATCCTTGACCTACGTCGATGACGATGGCAGGCTGTTGGATTTTAAAGACAATCAAGACAACCAAAGTCACTCCTCGATAGGAGAGAAGGAAAGAAAAGACAAGAACAATTACAAAATATATATAGGTGTAGCGATCTCTGCGGCGATGTTGATCGTAGGTTTTTTCTACGGACAGCAGTGGCAGACGAATAAGGCGGATCAGCAAGTCCAAGTTATCAATAGTATAGTACAGGACGATGATAAAATAGTCGTACTGGATGATGGCACCAAGGTATGGTTAAATTCCTCTTCAACACTGGAGTATCCAAAAGCGTTCAAAAAAGGAGAGCCCCGAGAAGTTACCTTGATTGGAGAAGCTTATTTTGAAGTCGAGCATGCCGAAGATTGGCCTTTTATTGTCCATACAGGCGATGTAAGTACCAAAGTGTTGGGAACCAAGTTTAATGTTAAGGCATATTCAGACATGAAAGACGTATTGGTCACCGTTAAGAGTGGCAAAGTTATGGTAAGCAAAGAAAATACGATCTTGGCGACCCTCGTCAAAAATCAGGAATTAAGGGTACCGTTGATGCCAGTATCGGTCTCGGCGGCCGCCATAGAGAAAGAACTTAAAAGCAAAGTTGCCGGTAGCTGGACAGCAGGTTACCTCGAATACGAAGACGAATCCATTTCTTCGATCATTGCCGATTTGGAGCGTTATTATAAGATCTCTATTGATCTGCTCCATCCATCGCTAGGAGATAAGGTTATTACCCTATCCGTAGCCAAGGACAGTGATCCCCATTATGTACTAGAAATCTTGACAACATTAACAGATAGCAAATTCAAAAAAGAAGGAAATAACTACTTGATTTTTTAACCTAAATAAAGAGAAATAGCTTATGATATAGAAAGATACGAAAAAAGAATAAAGCCATCTCGGCTGGTCCCCGAGATGACTTAAGGATTCAATAAACTGATTACATTATACTAAATCAATATCAAAATTATGCATTTAATCCGAAACAAGTGCACTAAGAGCTTATTTATGAAAATATCCTCGTTAGCAATATTATTGACATGGTTTGCGACAGTTGTAGCAGCCAGTTCAACGGCCCAAAATCTGGCCCGAATAAAAGCATCGTTACCAACAGGTACAGTCGTCCTGAAGGACGCCTTGAAGCAATTGGAAAAACAGACAAATATCCGCTTCACCTATGTAAGCAGCGATGTCGATAAGTATAAACAGAGCCATGTAGCTTCCATTAGTGATAATGTAGCCATGCTACTAGACGATCTGTTAAAAAATACCGATCTAATTTATCAGCAAGTTGGCAAAACAGTCGTAATCAAGCGGCAGAGTATCAGCGTAGGCAACGACATAGATACCGATCGCAATTCGTTGGCAGCAAAGCAACAACGACAAGGCCGTATTCTCAATGAATCTGGTATACCATTGCCAGGTGTCACCGTTCGAATCAAAGGCACTAATAGAGTTACATCGACAGATCAGAATGGCAATTTTAAAATCAAAGAAGAGGGAAATGTCACGTTAATCATTTCATCCGTAGGTTACAAAACTCAAGAGTTGTCGTATGCCACGGGCATGCAGGACATTGTGCTTGCCTCCGATTTTGGAAGTTTAGATGCCGTGACCGTCATAGCCTATGGTACTACCAGCAAGAGGGTTAGTACCGGGTCTACGGCCAGCATTACGAGCGAAGAACTGTCCCGTGCTCCGGTCAACAATGTTATGGAAGCTTTACAAGGGCGCGTAGCAGGACTCGATATCAGCAGCAGCAATGGGCTGCCAGGAGCAGCAATAAATGTACGTCTGCGTGGTATCAACTCCATTGCTGCCAATAGTTCACCACTGTACATCGTCGATGGAGTGCCTTTCTTTTCCGAATCTCTCAACATGTTTACAGGAGACAATGGTACACAAAGTCCTATTGCGGGTATCAATCCGAGCGATATCGATCGGATTGATGTGCTAAAGGATGCCGATGCAACTGCAATTTACGGTTCACGTGGAGCCAATGGTGTCATCTTAATTACTACGAAGAAAGGGAAATCCGGCAGTACCCGTGTCAATTTCAATGCCTACACCGGAGGAGGAAAAGTCACTAATATGGTCGATATGTTGAATACAAGCGAGTACCTAAAACTTCGTAGAGAAGCATATCAAAACTCAGGCGTCACTCCAGATCCTGACGTGCCCGATCTCTTCGAATGGGACCAAAACTTAGATCAGAGCTGGCAGAAGAAAATGATGGGTGGTACAGGCAAGGTTACAGAAGCCAACATGTCCATAGGTGGCGGTTCAGAAACCACCAATTTCTTGCTTACAGGTACCTTACGCAATGAGAGCACCGTTCAGCCAGGTGACAACGGTTATAAAAAAGGCGCCGGTATGTTGAGCATTAACCATACCTCTCCCAATGGTAAGTTCTCTATCGCCGCTACTGCCAACTATGCCGGAGACTTTAACAATGCAATGGCAACAGACATCAGTCAGTTTTACGATTTGCCACCCAATATGCCGATTTATAATGAAGATGGAACGTTATATTGGTATGGAAATCTGCAAAATCCCTATGCACTTTTAAGACGTAAACAAGAAACACGTAATAAGACCCTTTTGACAAGCGGTACCTTGCGTTATAGTCCTATTCAAAACCTGAATTTATCAGCTACTATCGGGTATAACAATACTACATTAAACCAGTTACGAATGCTTCCATTATCATCCTTCAATCCTACTGCTGGTGCTGTTAGCACCAGTCACTTAGGCAATGGATCGTATTCCTCCTACAGTATAGAGCCGCAGGTCAACTATGCATTAGAGCTAGGGACAGGCAGGTTGGATCTATTAGCAGGGTTGACCTATCAAGAAGGGATCAACGATGGAAACTATTTTGTTGGCGAAGACTTTACTTTGGAGAGCCAACTTAACAATATTGATGCCGCTGTCTCCGTACGATCCAATGGTATGCGCTACAGCAAATACCGTTATCAGGCAGGATTTGCACGAGCTACCTATAACATCGAGAATAAATATATTGTCAACGGTACCTTTAGACGGGACGGTTCCTCGCGCTTTGGTCCTGATCGTCGCGTAGGCAACTTCGGTTCAGTAGGTGCAGCATGGGTCTTTTCCGAAGAAGGCTTCGTAAGCGACAATACTTCATTCTTAAGCTTTGGTAAGTTGCGTGGTAGTTATGGGGTTACAGGTAATGACCAGATTGGTGATTACGGCTACATGGATACCTGGAGCTTCAATAGTTACCCCTACGATGGCGTGGCAGGATTATACCCTACCCGAGTAGCCAATCCTCTTTACAGTTGGGAGACGACTCGCAAACTGGAGTTCGGCTTAGAGACAGGCTTTTGGGACAATAGATTAACGTTAAATGTAAACCGCTATTACAATAAAACAGACAATCAGCTCATCACTAAAAAATTGTCACCACAGACAGGTTTTGAAGGATTTACAGCCAATCTTCCAGGCATTGTACAGAATAGAGGGTGGGAGTTTGAAGTCAGTTCCACCAATTTTAAGAACAGCAATTTCGAATGGAATACATCTGCCAACTTAACAATTTCAACTAGCAAGTTGATTGATTACCCAGGCTTAGAATCGTTCCCTGAGTACGAACGAGAGTTATATGCGGTGGGATACTCCATGGGGAGCGTATATGGCTACAAATTTACTGGAGTAGACCCACAGACTGGTATTGCCCAATTTGAAGACCTTAGCGGAGACGGCGAACTATCCGATGGCCTAGATGATAAATACGTAATGGGTACACGGTTACCTAAGTTTTTCGGAGGTCTTAATAATAGCTTTACCTATAAAAATTTCAACCTGAGTTTCTTATTGCAATTTGTAAAACAGGAAGGAGAGCTCTTGAACTTTGGATACATGGCACCCGGAGCACTAGGTATCATGACCAATTTTGATACCTCCGTACTTGACCGTTGGACACAAGCAGGGCAGGTGACAAATATCCCGAGATCAGCATCCACATCTGCAGACGAGGCCTACAGCACTTACAATACCTATTACCGTCATTCAGACGCACAATGGGGAGATGCGTCCTACATTCGTTTGAAAAACCTTATGGTAAGTTATGATTTTACCTCGCTACTACCAGCTATTAAGTCACAACGCATTATGCTTTATGGGCAGGGGCAAAATCTATTAACATTTACCAAATACGATGGATTTGATCCCGAGACACAAGGTCGATTAATGCCACCGATGAAACAGTACACAATAGGTATCCGATTTACATATTAAAGAGAATAGTTATGAGATTTTTAAAATATATAGCGATAGTAGGATTAAGTTTAGGGCTCCATTCATGCGAAAGTTACCTAGACGTAGGGGTGCCCAAAGACGAGGTAGCAGCAGGTTTAGCGTTTTCAGACGACAAAGCAGCGACAGCATCTGTCACTGGCGTATATTCCCGAATGAATCAACTGAACTACCAGTTTGCCAATGTCCTATCCATGGTACTTCCAGCCATGGAGGCCGATGAGTTTGCTTATGCCGCTCAATCTGCAGCCTACGACGAGTTTAAAACCAATGCGGTACTTCCTTCCAACCAGTTTTTGGCTACACTATGGACACAGCCCTATAAATACATCGCACAAGCCAATATGTGTATCGAAGGGTTGGAAAAGGCAACATCATTATCTCCCGAGGTAAAAAGCCAGTTGATTGGCGAAGCCAAGTTTTTACGCGCATTCTGTTATTTCTACCTGGTCAATAATTTTGGCGGAGTACCATTAGTCTTGAATTCTAATGTAGATGAAAACAATTTCAAAAACCGTTCACCCGAGGCAGAGGTGTACACCTCGATTATTGAAGACCTAAAAGATGCAAAGAGCAAGCTTCTGGATGGTTATCCAAATGGTGTTGCGGTAAATGCAAACGGGCAGCGCGTCCGTCCCAATAAAGGTGCGGCAACGGCGCTTCTGGCTCGTGCTTACCTGTATACCAAAAAATGGGATTTGGCCGAGATGGAAGCTAGCGAAGTCATCAACAATCCATTGTACAAGCTCATGCCAACTGCCGATATGAACAAAGTATTTTTGAAAAACAGTGATGAAGCCATCTGGCAGATACAAGCCGTCAATGTTTCCGGCGGGCGCAATACCTGGGAAGGATTTTTGATCATTCCAGCAAATATAGTTACGGGTACACCATTGTTTCGCCTTATTCCCAATCACCTATACAATGCATTTGAGGTAGGCGATCAGCGCCACGAAAAATGGGTAGGCAAGATTACCACTACAGCAGGTGTGACACACAAGTATCCTTACAAATACAAGGCACGTTTCGGCATCACACCTACCGCCGAGTATACGATGGTATTACGTCTAGGCGAGCAGTATTTGATACGTGCCGAGGCACGTTACAACCAAAAGAAATACAATCTAGCCCAGGATGATATCAATGATATACGCGAGCGTTCAGGACTGACAGCACTTTCCCTTGGCAATGCCGATGCTGCCGTTCGCGAAGCTATAGAGCAAGAGCGGCGTGTAGAGCTATTTGCCGAATGGGGCCACCGCTGGTACGATTTGCGCCGCTGGCCAAGCGTAAGCGGAGGGGCAGACAAGACTAGGGCAGACGATATCCTTCCTGCACTCAAACCAACCTGGAGATCCAGCGCCATCTATTTACCGATACCATCAGATGCAGCAGCATTCAACCCCAATCTATAGAATTTATCTTCTGTATCTGTTAAAAAAGCGGATACAGAAGGTTTTTTATTCATTTGATTCAAGACCATGTTAAATAAGAAAATCACACTACTTTTTAGCTGTTTCTTTATTCTTGTTTGTGCAGTTCATGCAGTTACAGGCAAAGCCCTGGTTACCGGCAAGATTAAAGGCTTTAAAGGAGGCGTCGTGTCCTTTAGTTATCAAGAATACGGACTATTGAGTAACCAGGAAAAACAAGAGATTGAAGTAGGCGCAGATGGTGTATTTCGTTTCGAAGTAGCGCTATCAGGACCTGCCCGGGTATTCCTTATTCTGGGTTCAACCCGTACCGAGGAAAAGTTTACACTACCTAAAGGGGACAGCATAGACACCACCATCAGCAGCAGCACCAATCGGCCGGAGCTCATCTACCTCTATCTTAACCCCAAAGATAAGCAGCATATCGAAGTTACTATAGGAGATATCCCCACCACTTTACAGATTACAGGCCAGCACAATGCAGACAGCCGCTACCTGAATGAAGAAGATTGGTTGTTTAACCAATACCGAGACAAGCACCTGAAGAATTATTTTGGTTATGTACACTACAGCCCGGAACAATACCAAGCCTATGTGGAAAAACGGCGGGTGGAACGTGCGGAGTTTCTATCTCAATTTAGAAAAAAGCATAAATTGTCTAAGCACCTGATACATATCAGCGAATGGACTATATATACCGATGCTATTATGGCTAGACTACAATACCCCACTATGCGCGCTACATATAGATCGGATAATTACACAGCAGAACAAGGGTATTATGATTTTCTGGCGGATGTGAAGACCGATAATAGTAAAACAGAGAAAGGAATAGCCTATTTCTACTTTTTGGATTTCTATCTTAAAGAGTCCTACCGAATATCCGGTTCCCAGGCAGACTACTTCGATTTTGTAGCAGCACAGATTAGCGATCGACCCCTGTACGAATACTATGCCTTTGCTTTACGGACAAATTTCAAACGAAAACTGTATGACAAATTTGGCAGCTCTTCACCTTATCCAGATATCGCAAAAAAAGTAAAAGAAAAATACCATGCCATGGAGGGGATGCTCGAAGGCAATAAAGCGCCTCTAGTAGTATTGCAAGATACGACAGGTAAGAACTTCACATTTGAAAACTGGAAGGGCAAATACATCTATATTGATTTTTGGGCCACTTGGTGCGGGCCATGTATACAAGAGATTCCCCATCTTAAGAAGCTGGAGCATGATTATGCAGACAAAAATATAGTATTTGTAAGCATTTCTATGGATAGGGAAAATGATAGACAGAAATGGGTGGAGTTTATAGAAAAGGAAAAACTAGGCGGCATACAGGTATGGCTAGATGCAGCCAATAACAAGCAGATATCAAAAGCATTTAATATCTTACAGATACCTCGTTTTGTATTGCTAGATGATCAAGGACGGATAGTCGATCCCAATGCCGCTCGGCCTTCAGATAGCCGTATTAGAACCCAACTGGACTTGTTGCTTTAATACCATTTTATTATCCTTTGAGAGTTAGTCGTTGATGACAAGGTTTCTATTGCCAACATAGTTGGCAATAGAAATCTTGTCATCTTATTTTTTAATTATTGATAGTGTTTACTCCCTGAATAGATTATAATACCGCCTTGCTTATACCTTTAAGATTAGCTGATTTACATGATTTAAACCGGATTAACACTGTAGCTTCAGTATATTCGAGATTGTATTATCTACAAATGTTAGAATGAATATCGAGACCCTTTTTAACGAGATCGTGTGAAAAAATGAAAAGTTAAACGATTTTTATATATTTGCACATATTCTTGAGTTATTCATCTTTAAATATCAAGAAATCATGACAGAGCAGATCTACATATCGTCCCTTTCGCTCATTGCCTAATTGGGCAGTCAAATTCCCTGTTTTTTATAATTCAGTATATTTATAAGTAATACTTATAGCGTATTTGCCTGTCCCAATATCTTTTAGATTTTCTCTGAGCACCTTTAGAAAGGGTATATCCTTGCAATAGGACGAACAGAGACTAACAATCATCCAACAAATTTTTTAAAAAAAACACTGTGACCCCCGCAATATGGAGGTGTCACGGTTCCTACCCCAAAGCATTATTGCGGCGAGGCTGGGATTAAATACAAAAACCCAAATGGGCAATTTAAGAAGTAAAGATTTAAGCAAGATAGGCTATCACAACGACCAGCTACGTAGTTTAGTTATCAATATAGCCTCAAAGAATTTTAAACATCATAGTAAACAACAGCTACTGGATTTGCTGCAAGACATCCAGAACAACCCAGAGGCATTTTTGGCTGATGAAAGCACATCAAAGATAGCCGAGAAGATAATTGGTAGAGAAAAGCACGTGTCCTTTAAGAGTTATGAGCTACGAGACGAAGCCATTTTTTTTAAAGCCTACGGCGGTAAGGGAATCGAACAATCAGCCAAAAAGCAAATGGAAATTGCCAGCCAGCTACCCGTGAGTATACAAGGTGTACTCATGCCAGATGCACATAGGGGCTTTGGCCTACCTATCGGCGGGGTATTGGCTACCGACAATGCAGTCATTCCATATGCCGTCGGTATGGACATCGGTTGTCGAATGGCGCTCTCCATTATCGATGAAAGCGATAGTTTCATAAAGCGATACGCGTATCAAATTAAGCAGGCGTTGAAGAACTATACGCACTTCGGGATGGAAGGTAGCTTGGATATCCGTCAGGAACATCAGATTCTGGATAGCCGGGTATTCGAAGAAATACCCTTTCTGAAACCCTTAAGAGGTAAAGCAGTACGTCAGCTAGGTACGTCAGGTAAAGGCAATCACTTCGTTGAGTTTGGCGAATTGGAACTGTATGCAGGCAATACTTTGGGGCTACCTGCCAAAAAATACTTGGCACTATTAACACATTCCGGTAGCCGTGGTTTAGGCGCAGCCATAGCTCAACATTACACTAAACGAGCTATGGATAGCTGCAAATTACCTCGACATGCCCAGCAGTTGGCCTGGTTAGATATGGGTAGCGAGGCCGGACAGGAATATTGGATTGCCATGACGCTAGCTGGCGATTATGCCAAAGCTTGCCATGAACGCATCCATGCAAACCTACTCAAGGCGTTAGGACTGAGAGCGCTCCAAGTCGTCGAAAACCACCATAACTTTGCTTGGAAAGAAGTGATGGCCGATGGTAAAGAGGCAATTGTGCACCGCAAAGGAGCAACACCGGCCCATGCCGGTGAGTTGGGGATAATCCCCGGTAGTATGACGACAGCAGCCTATCTCGTATCCGGTAGAGGCAGCCTTGATGCACTAAATTCCGCATCGCACGGCGCAGGTCGTGCCATGAGCAGACAAAAGGCGAAGGATAGTATAACTTCTTCCGCTATGAAAAAACTGCTTAGTAGTGCTGGCGTTACCTTAATAGGAGGTAACGTAGAGGAGAGCCCATTAGCCTATAAGGATATAGAAGCAGTTATGGTCGCACAGCGCGACCTAGTTGATATCCAAGGCAAATTTTATCCACGTATTGTAAGAATGAATAAAGAATGATGATGGAGAAGATGATAATTCAGATTACCTCAGGACAGGGCCCGGCAGAATGCTGTCGGGTCGTGGCCTGCGTACAAAGTTTAATACTAAAGCAAGCGCGCAATCAGAGATTTCACATTGAGGTGCTCGACAACAAAGCTGCCGAACTTAAGGGGACACTGCTATCCTCCACAATGATGCTCACGGGATATAATTTAGGCCCCTTTTTGAAAGAATGGGTGGGTACAGTACAATGGATAGCACAGAGTCCCTATCGCAGATATCACAAACGTAAAAATTGGTTCGTGGGCGTTGCCGCTTTCGATGTGCAGCAATTGATGAAATGGGATCCCAAGGATGTCAAGTTAGAAACTTGTCGCTCCTCAGGGCCAGGCGGACAGAACGTGAATAAAGTCGAAACAGCGGTGCGCGGTACGCATCTACCCTCGGGGGTTCAGGTATTCGTTACGGATACACGCTCACAGCTTGAAAACAAAAAACGTTGTCTCATACGGTTACAGGAAAAAATAGTCGTCTGGCAAACAGAGCAATTGATGGAACAACGTTATGGCCAATGGCAGAATCACCATGAACTGGAACGTGGCAATGCGACTAAAATAATTAAGCAAGATTTATTTTGATTAGCGTTGAGCCATCCGCTTATGAAGCACTTATGTCAATTGACATCAAAAAAAGTATCCGAATATCCCCGTTTACAGACGGGGATATTCGGATTTGTTCAATATCGAAGCGTTGCCCACGATGGTACTTCTAGATCCCGAAGGCAATATGGTGTATCGGAAAGTTGGTACAGGTAGTTTTGATAAACTATACGATTTGATAAGAAAAGAGTAGGATACCTCATATTAACTCTATTTATCTTCGGTCAGTGCTTTTTCAATCTGTTGATAGATGGCAATAAGTTTTTTGCTATTGATATTGTCTCTATGAAACATCATTGATGTATATAGAATTTGCGGATGGGGCATGCCAATATCAAAGCGAATAATGTTATCAAATTTTAGAATGTTTTCTTTATAAACGGATTTACTATACCATCGATCAAAAACATCGTGTCGTTGCTTCGACTTTTGATTATCATCCGAGCAGATATAAATTAACGAATTTTCTATATGGGCAAAGAACTTTTCAATAATGTCTTCAATAGTTTTAGAGACTTTTGCATCATAAGACTCTAGTTCATCATTTGCTTTTTCAACTATGAGTTGATATACATTTGGGATCTCTTCTCCAGAAAGAGTAGAGAAAGTTTCATCCACTATAAATGCCACCCTATATAAAATAGAGTTCTTTGTTACGAAATTATAAGTACTGGTTATGCCGTCGAAGACGTAGTTATAATGGCTTTGCAAACTTTATCCCTTTTTTATCAAGTTCCTTAAGAGATGTTTTTCCTTTGATATATGAACGTACAGCTTCTTTGTCAGCAATCATTTGAGATGCTGATTTCAGAACTTGTGCTTTTTTAATATTTAAATCTTTCATATACTATACAAAGATACGGAATAATATTTATTTTTCTATGTGACAGCTTATTAATGAATAAGTTTAATGTCAAAGTGGTAGACTTTAACTCTTTTTGAACTGTCGCAAAATTTGCGACAGTTGAATTTTCTTCCAATTCTCCTTGTCAAACAACAAAGCCATTTGATGAGGGTAAAGGATTAGGGAAAGAAATAAGTGTAGCGTTAGCGTCTAGCTTTTTCATCCAATACCCTCATAATAGACCTGTTATGGCCCCATGTCAATTTTCTACACAGTGTGTAGAAAATGTTTTCCTCAGGAAAAGTCGTGTAGAACTGCTTGTAATTATATAAAGTAGCAGGTGAATATCCTTTTCCAAACCTTTCGGTCAATGCTATGGAGAGATTCCTTAGAACAGACTTGCCGTAGAATTAAGAGATGGCTACCTTGCCTGGGTAGACAATACCCTGCAGATTGAAGAAACCGGCAACGAGGATCTCCAAGGCATCGATTACAATTTCCGGGTATTTGACGATGCGACAGCATTGCGCAACCTTATTTTGGAGCTAGTCAATTTGATCCATTCCATTTCTGCCAATTAATGAAAACATTTATATTTACCAGCACGGTCAGAAAAGGGAACACCAATTTTAACGATTTGATTATATTGCATGGATTATCAGACATTAGATGAACACGAGTTATTAGCTCTTCTTAGGAGTGATGATCAACGGGCTTTTGATGAAATTTATGCGCGCTTTCATGATTTTCTGTTTTTCTATGCCTATAAACTTACCCAGGATGAATCTGAATCCAGGGATATACTTCAGGCTCTTTTTGTAAACTTGTGGACCAAACGTAATGAACTTGAAATCAAAGGAACTATATTGTCTTATCTTCATCAAGGGATAAAGTATGGGTTCTTGAACGAAGAACGGCGCAAAACGGTAGTCAGTAAATATAAAGAGAGTCTTCATAAATATTTGCAGGAGGGGTACACACATACCGAAGAAGCGGTATTTGAAAAGGAGCTGATCAAGAGGCTCCGTGGTTTAGCAGAAGAGATGCCCGGCAAATCCGGTCAGGTATTTTTAATGGCGCATTTTGATAACCTCTCTATCTCCCAGATAGCAGAGCTACTTGATATTTCAGAAAAAACAGTACGAAATCTTCAGTCGAAGGCTGTAAAAGATGTTCGGCTGAAACTTGGACTCGCTATCGCCATCTTTCTTTTGATAGGCGCTAATAGTTGATTTTATAACACTGCCATTCAGTAGATTACATTTTTTATTAAAATAAGTCGGGAATTAAAGGTCTAATAGGGTTCTTATTGTTAGACGTACTTCGATGATGAAGATAAAATGGATAAAAGAATAGACGATTTATTAGATGATTACCTATCGGGGAGCTGTACCGAAGCGGAAAGACAAATGTTGGAATCGCATTATCTCCGGCATCTGGATGCGCATACGCCCGTTCCCTCCGAGCAGCAGGTTAATGATTCTTTTGTGCAGACACATCGGCAGATATGGGAAGAAATACAGCAATCGGATTCCCCAGGTTATGGTTTGGTAAAAAAAAGGTAGCCCTTGCGTTTTTGTGAGGGCTATCTTCTTTATTATCCCCTTGCCCAAGCCTAGCGATACTGCTTATAGTTCTATATTTAAATTTATAAATCGCTTAATACCAGTTTGTTGTTTTTTTTATACAAAAAAATATGTATCTTGTATCTTATTGGGCTAAGCTTGAAAGGACATCAATAAACTTTCACCGCAATTAGTTAACGGTAAACCGCACCAAAATGTAAAAGGTCATGGATCCTCGCACACGCACACGGAATATTTCCTTGGTCACGGCCAGTGACCCTGAATACCGTAGGTATGTAGAGAGACAGCGCCTCGCAACATCACGGATTGGAGAGGGCTACGGCCAGCGTTTATATGCCGACAAGATTTCTGTCCTGCTCGAAAGCGCTGTCCGAAAATGGGTAGCACCCTATGGAGGACAGGAAAATAGGATACTAACCTTCGAACAGCTGGGACGTGATCACAAATACAGCAAGCGGTTTAGGGAAATAGACTTTGTGCTTGACAGAGAAGATACACTCACCATCGGTGAGCTGAAAGTATCCTCGTCGCTTAAGGTCCTGACAAAGGCCTATGCACAATTATCTGAAAGCTTCGATGTCCTGCAACGGACAGGGAGATCGGTAGAGCCCATGCTGATCTACATCAATCTTAACTACGAAAATTCGCAGGCCGCTATTGATATTTTCGACCCCGATTTTGGGTCAATGGTATTCCAACATCGTAATGTCAACGGACGAGCATACCAACTTCTGCAACTGAGTCCGGTAGAGATCTTTGACTGGGCGGTCGAACAGGGGATCATCCGAGATCCGAAACTGATCGAAAAAGCACTTGAAGAAGCACGCCAAAATCACTTTTTGCGGACAGAGCGGTCCAAACTCCGCCAGATGGAAGTGCCGGAGGATGAATGGCCCACTGAGCTAAAAGTCATCGATATGCAACGTGCGCCGATGATTGTACAATTTTGCTCGACAGACAATCGACCCGATAAAAATGATCTCGCTACACGCTTGAAGGAGGCATTTAGCGAACGGCACGAACAGCGCTTTAATTTTGGACGGGTCAAATGGTTTGACAACACAAAATTCTTTGGTAATGTACGGATCCACGGAGAGGAAGTCGCATTCGTGCATATCAATAATTTTAAACGCAAGCCAAGTGCGCCATTGGATAAGAATCAGGTAATCTATTATAGACGAGTAGTAAGATCAGATACCGGAAAGATCCGGTTGTCAGGTTGTACACTTTTGGAGTACACCCCAGACTTCGGCACCTTGATGCATCTCTTGGAGCATGACGCGATCGAGGGATGCATAGCTATTAGAAAACCTTCGAAGATGCCGATCGAGAGCAAATATATATTCCGTCTGTTGGAACATGGTACCCGTCAGATCTTTATGAACAGATCAGAGGATTCGTTTATCGAGACAGTGCAAAACTATTACGACAAGGGGTTGAGGGATCGGTGGTTTCATCGGTTATGTTGGTACTTGGAGCGTATCGCGATGAAACTCGTCGAATCGAAAAACAGGGAAATGATGGAGCAGATGATATACTGCTACTTTTATGCAAATCTTCGTCCAGGAATTCTATTCTATGTGTGGCAACATGGCCTGTTTCGGTTTATTGCGTATTCGGACGGCATGGATTACGAGATACCGATGGAGATACTGCTCCAGCATGCGGATGACTTGGATGAACTTGAACTGGACAGGATACGAAACTATAGTTATGCCAATTCCTTTTTCCCAAAGCTTAAAGCACAAGACAGCCTATAAATATTGTTTTATGTTCATTTAATGAATAGTATATAATGCATAAACTACATTTTACTTGGTTTATGCATTGTATTTTGTGCATTAGCTATAGGGTATAGGTGGGAGGTGTTATTGAACAGAATAATACTCATGTGGCGACTATTGAGTTGGATATTTCGTACATTCCACCTTGTTTATACCTATAAAAAAGGTTATTTTGCATGGTTTAAGCCGTATTAACATAATACATTATTCGAGGCAAATTATTGCGTGGTATTTTAAACTTTTAGACTATGGAACAGCAGAGTGATATAATCATCTATCAGAATGATGACGGCAGTACCCGTATCGAAACCCGTTTGGAGAATGAGACAGTATGGTTGACACAGGCACAGTTATGTGAACTTTTTCAAAAGTCAAAATCTACTGTTAGCGAACATATTAAACATATTTTTGAAGAGCGCGAATTGGACGAGATTTCAGTTGTTCGGAAATTCCGAACAACTGCGGCTGACGGCAAAAACTATGAAATGACTTACTACAACCTCGACGTCATAATCTCCGTAGGTTACCGTGTCAAGAGCCATCAAGGCACCAAGTTCCGTCAATGGGCTACGGCACGTTTGCGCGAGTACATTGTCAAGGGCTTTACCATGAATGATGAACTGCTCAAGCAAGCCGGGGTAGAGAAACAAGATTATGAGTCTATAACAGAGGTAACTCCTGCATAGTTTTCTATTTCGCGAAAAACCAATTACTCATGTCTTGTTTGTTTTCGGAGGAATTCCTGAGCACTTCGTGGTTATATTGACTTTTTTCTTAAATTTAACTCATAGGGATTTGTTTTGGTTCACCTCAGAGCTGAATTTAAGCTTTCAGCCCTAAAGTTCCCGCCCTCAGCAATATTCAAACTGTTAGCGGTCATTGTGACGAAATAACTGTCAAAAACTAAACTTATGACAACATGAACGAAGGAAGACAAAGAATAATTCAGAACTATATTGAGGGTTACAATGAATTCGATATAGAAAAAATGATTTGTGATTTTGACGACAATATCATTTTTAAAAATGTTCAGAATGGCAAAGTGAATATGATATTGAATGGAATAAATGAGTTTAAGCAACAAGCCGAACAAGCGAAATCATTTTTCGATAATAGGCGACAACAAATCACTTTCTTAAAACACAATAATGGCACCACGGAAATAGAAGTAGATTATTCTGCGACTTTAGCAATGGACTTTCCAAATGGATTGAAAAAAGGCGATAAATTAGAGCTAAAAGGAAAATCTGTTTTTGTGTTCCTTGGCGACAAAATTATTCAACTAACTGATGAATATTGAATGGAACTATTCAATACCAATGTATAAAATATAACTATGAGCTATTTAGTAGATTTTAAAAATGTTAACGAGAAAGGATTAGAAACATCGCCATTTGCATCTGCCCTTGCTGTTTTGCGGGCCAATGAAGCTCGATATTTTCAAAACAAATACAAAGCAGAATTTGTAACAACTCCAGTTTCAGATAGCAAAGAAACTTTGGATTGGGTCACAAAGATTCTGAAGGAAGAACGCAACATTGTCATTGCATCAAAACCATTAGAAACCGCGTCACTACTTGTAGAAGGAATTAAATGGGTGTTTGTTTTTTATGAAAGCGGTCTTTCCATAAATGTACTATATACCTTGGACAACCCAAAGAAAAGAGCCGTAGGTTTCAAACTTTCCGAAGGTATGGAAGTGCCAGAAGAACTGAACAAATTTAAATTTGCCCGGCAGAAATCAAAACTGGCAGGAACAATAAGAGGTTCATTTTTTGTGATTAAAAAAGAATATTAAAGGCATTTCGATGGCAGAAGCGATAATCAAATCTTTTAAATCCCAAGAATCCTGGCGAAATTGGTTAGATAAAAATCAAGATATGCAGGAAGGCATCTGGCTACAAGTATTCAAAGTTAACTCCGGGATAGAATCCATAAAAATTACAGAAGCTTTGGACGAAGCGCTTTGCTTTGGTTGGATTGACGGACAGCGCAAAAGCTATGATGATCAATCGTATTTGCAGAAATACACACCAAGACGAGCGCAGAGCATTTGGTCAAAACGCAATATTGGTATAGTGGAAAAACTCATTGCAGATGGAAAGATGATGCCCAGAGGGTATGTAGAAATTGAAAAGGCTAAAACTGATGGTCGATGGGCAAGAGCTTACGACTCACATACTACGATGCAGGATGCCGAAGACTTGTTGCAAGAATTAGCAAAGGATAAAGAAGCAGAAGCATTTTATCAATCCCTTAGCAAGACCAATAAATTTACCATCAATTTTAGATTACAAACCGCTAAGAAGCCTGAAACAAGAGCCAAAAGACTGAGGGAAATTTTGATAAACCTTCAATTGAAAAAAATGTGACAGAATGCTAAGCCAGAAGCCTTTTAAAAAAGCATTTCTCACAATTTTGGACATTATCGTAAATGTTCGAATACTATCAGGGCTGCTCCCACAATGGGCTTATCTGCCTGGTTCAGTCCAGCAGCTCAGCAGACCGCGATTTCGAGGCCAATTATATCATCAAAGAATATGCGAATAAAAAGACCATAACCGACGAAGATTGGCAATCTCAAGAGATTATCCCCTTGCCCAAGTCTAGGGATACAACTTATGATCCTATTGTACTAGGGGCGAGGAAACTACAGACCTTCAGGTCATCGGCGTGTTCAAGATGGTGTTATAGCCTGTGTCTTGACAATAAAATTTTTGTTAAACTATTTGACAATAGAATTTTTGTCATATGAGAAATCGTTTAGGTAATCCAGCAAGCGGTGATGCAGAACTGCCCCCTAGTATTTATTCATATTCCACATCCGAAGAGGAGGGGCTTGGAAATGTTATATTTAATTGGTCGAACAGAACGCGAACCTTTTTTCGCCAACTCGATCGAGCCACTGGCCAACTTTTCTGATTTTCCGCTATGTCGACTCTATTTTGTGAATGGTGAGGCCTAGATTTATGGGCTTGAATGTCTCCATTGTCAAACTTCAGCAAAGTCAAGGGGGCGTCTAATGGATTTGTTTCTTCGTCGAGATCAAAAATAGTGCGACATTCCTCTCCCGAAAATAAAGAACGTTTTCTTTCAAGTTGTTCAAAAAGCTGTATCAATGGAATTCTTTCCGAGAGGAGGTCTAGATCATATATGTCTTTCTGTGTAGCTCGGTTTGTTGCTGACAGCATTTTAAACAATGCAATATCTAGCTCCGATACGAATCTGATGCCATCTATATCTTCTATGTCATCAAGCATTCTCATATTTTGAAGCACCTCAACTTTAATCGTTTCTCCATCACATATCACAAAAAATCGAAGAAAAATATACTGGTCATCTATAGCACA
The DNA here is from genome assembly GCF_900168125.1 of Sphingobacterium nematocida. Lineage (GTDB taxonomy): Bacteria > Bacteroidota > Bacteroidia > Sphingobacteriales > Sphingobacteriaceae > Sphingobacterium > Sphingobacterium nematocida. Next base: position 18,989 of record NZ_FUZF01000011.1, on the reverse strand, counting down.
TGGAAATTGAAGACCAAATACACGTCCACCATAGAACTTCTGAATTTCCTCTTTGATTCTTTCATAACCTGTTTTTCCGATTATATGCGGGAAAAAGATGTCTATATCAGTGGATATCCGATGTTGATGTCGAATAGCTAAGTTAGTGCCACCACCTAACGCAGAACCATCAAAACTTTCAAAAGATTGTAACTCACGAATAGTATGTAATAGAGCTGGAGAAATAGCAGACATTACTGATAACGTAAAAACTCCTTAACATGATAACGATGAGCTACAAGTCTACATACCTCATTACTAATACGCTCTTTGGTTCTTTGCAATTCTCTAACAATTTGGCTTCTACTGTAGAGCTCTTCTAGGGGCTGGATATCTTTAGCAAATGTTTCAGCAGTTGAAGCCATTAGTGCTCTAGGGATAATAAAATCTTTGTCATCCTGAATATCTAAATTCTTTGGATCGACATCCCAGAATAAATATTTGGGAAAGATTTTCGATATATCCTTTACTGCGCTCATTTATACAAATTTACAGAATAATTAAAGCAAAATGAAAATTTATTTGCAACCTCGTTTCAAACTTACCAATACCGCAAGCTATCAAGCCCGCACTACTCGCTAGAAGGATACTTCATATAGCTCAAAAATCTGGAGACAAGGCAGGGTATACAAAAAATAAAGCTTTTGACAATCAGTACTATCTCGATCTCGTGTTAAAAGCCATCTCCCAGCATAGTACTATGTCGCGTGCAGATATCGATGAGTTGTTGTGGAATAAGCTACCAGATCGGATGACAGATGTACAACGGAAAAAGAAAATAGAAAACTTAATAATGGAGCTTAGAAGGCAGAATAAAATTATCAACAAAGGAACTCGCAAAAGCTCTTCTTGGGAATTATTAAGTTGACTCTAGAAAAGATATTAGAAAAATTGAAGAAGAGTTAAGGGGAGAATTAGGGAAAGAAATAGGGAAAGGATTAGTGGAAGAAATCAGAGTCGCGTTGGTAATAAGATTAGTAGAAGAATTAAGAGAAGGATTAGGGAAAGGATAAGGAAAAGAAATCAGAGTAGCATTAGTACAAGAGTTAGTAGTAAGATTTGTAGACGGATTAAGAGAAGAATTAAGGAAAGAAATAGGGAAAGAAATAAGAGTAGCATTAGTAGAAGATTTAGTAATAAGATTAGTAGAGGAGTTAAGAGAAGAACTAAGAGAAGAAATAGGGAAAGGATTAGGGAAGGAAATAGGAGTAACCTTGCCATCAAGTGAGCAAGTGCCCCCCCAAGTCACCCCTCAAGTCCCCCCCAAGTTGAATCACTATTATCAGTGATGACGGACAAGCATACAAGGCATGAACTTCAGGAGTTATTAAACCTTGGAGATCGTAAAAATTTCAGAGTACAGTATCTTCAGCCGTCGATAAATGCTGGGTATATAGCATTAACTATCCCCGACAAACCTACCAGTAGCAAACAGCAGTATTATTTAACAGCGAAAGGAAAACAGCTTATACACTCCTTATAGTAGCATCGATGTATACCAGTTCTCATTTGGAAGAAGCGAATGAAAGCCAACCCTATGTTGATGGAGTTACAATAAGGCGATAGTAATTCAAACAACGCTACCTTTCCCAACTTATGCAATGCAACAAACCACCTTCCTTAGCCAATTCATTGCATTCGACAGGGGTGATAGAATGAGTAGGGTATAAAGAAGACAGTCTCTCTACAGCTATTTCGTCCGACTTCTGGCCGAACACCGGTACCAAAAGGTTCGACTCATGCACTACATAATTCATGTAGATTCCCCGGGCCGATTGGTAAGTTCTATTCTTATGCGCACTACAGGGGAGGACTTCTATCTCAAAACCATACCCCGTAAGCGTATTCCTCAGCCACTGACCATATTCATCTTGGCTATCATCGATCAATATCGTCTTCTCATCCAAAATAGCTAATACACCATCCAAGTGCCCTGTAAAGTCGTGTGGTGCTTCAGGCAGTAAGATGACTTGATCCGTCTTTAACAATGACATCAGGATATCTCTGATCTGGATTCGTGAAAACTGTGCATTGTCCCTGAGCACCCTTTCAGACACAAAGTACAGCATATCCCCATACACAACCGATCCGCCATCGAGGATAATGGACGAATACGTAAAGTCAAGCTCCATTTCCTTACATACTGCTTTATTGTCCGTAATCAACGATCGATATTTCGGATTTTGTAAGTATTTTGGGAAATATTGAAATAGTACCCATTCATCCCCAGTATTTCTTATTGGCATAAAATCCCGCGCCCAGATATCCTTTGTCCCCGGAATCGTTCCGATTTCCGTTACTTGCTTTAAACAGGCAGCAACCGAGGGATATCTACTTTTCAGTAAATCAGAAACATATAGCATTATTTCAGTGCCGAAGGAATATAGCCAAGTATAGATTTCACCAAGTCCGTATCTACCTTCTCCCTTTTGTTCATTTCATCGATTACTATTTTCTCCCTATTCGCCAATGTAAAGTTCTTATCCTTATCGATAGCTCTCACGACTTCAATAGGATAAAAACCGATATACCGTAGGGGAAGATTGTAATAGTACTCTTCTTTTTTACTTAATCCATGGCGAATAGTTTTGGTTGTGAGGGCAAATGGTTCCAATATTCCATTATTTAACTCAGACCAGGAGAGCGTATTGACTGAGTCAAAGGATAGGTTGGAAATCAATTCCGTAGCTACCTTGTGTGGGCCGGAGATAATCTTTTCTAGGTTATACCGCTCATCGATACCTAAATCATTTCCTGACGATTTATTGTCCCTAAGCTTGGCTATACCACGTAATAGTACACCTACATATAGCTCTTCATTTCCTAGCGTGATATCAATACCTGACGCATGCGTGTACAGTTTTCCTGTCTGAAGCTGTAGGGGATGGCCGTAGATATATGGATCATCAAACTCACCATTGTTTATAGTTTTAATATAAAACTCAATTTCCGTTAACCGGTAAGTAGATTTACCGATGTGAAATACATGGTTCAGCAGCTGCGTTGCTATGTCATCAATTTCCTGAATTATCTCCTCTTTAGTCGTAGATTTTATGGTTTCTAATTTCATTTTATTATTTATAATAAATTTAATAATATATTAATAATCAGGTTGTTGTGTTTTTTTTGTAAAGGTAGTTTTTTGAGTTTAAATAGCAAAGAAGAGATTAAAATAGTAGAGTCTGACCATTATTATCCCTACAAGACACAATGAGTATACTATACTGTTATATTGGTTTTGCTCATGGTAAAGAGCCCCCCGAATGGCACTGCAAATAACAAAACTACGGCAGATAGATTGTCGCCACACCATGGCGACAATTACGTTAGATATTTTGTATACCTCTTTCAAAGGTGGAAGAACCACGTTTACAGAGCATATCAAACATATCTTTTGAGGAGGGCGAACTTGAGGAAGCAGTGGTATGTCGGAATTTCCGACATACCACTCAAAATGGTGCAATCGAAGATAAAACTTAAGAACGCGAGGTGAAATACTACAATCTCGACGTCATTATTTGCGTAGGTTACCGTGTCAAGAGCCATCAAGCGAGCAAGTCACCGAACAAGTCCAAAACCACTGTTAGCTTTAAGAATAGGAAAGCAAAATAGTATACAACCCCGACAAACCTACCAGTAGCAAACAGGAGTATTATTAGCAGACAAAGCAAAGCAACTTATACATTCTTTATAGTAGTATCGATGTATACCGGTTCTCAGTTGGAAAAAGCAAATGAAAGCCAACCCAAAACTCACCCTGATGGATCACAAGTTAATATAAGGACTGCTCAAACTTCATATTATTTACCAAAAAGCTCATTGCTTGATCGGGCAGGTAGTTTTTTAAGAAAGCATTATGAGCCTTATCTCCATTTTTCTGAATTTTTATTGTCACTTCTGTTATCAGCAAGTCTAATAATTCTATCAGTAGCTTAAGATCAGTTACTCTTGGGCTTGCTAATTTCCTTGATATAATTACATCTTCCGTGTCTCTATCTAACATATAGCCAGTTTTGGATACCTTGATGAAAACCTCAGCTTGCTCATGTACGGTATCATCACGATGTGCAATATACGAATGTCTTAATTCCATTAAATGTTCATGTAACAATTGATACTTCTTATCATGTTGTTCAAATTGGGATTTCTAAAGTTTTGAAAATCCTGCCTTATTTTCTGTGAAACACTTTCCGTAGGTAATTAAAATTGATTGCCAAAGTGCAAGTTCTATTATTGCATTTGTATCAGCTGATTCTTTTAAAGAGATTAGTTGTTTAGTCGTGTCTTCTAATAATTCGAGACCTGAGGATACTAAGGCTTCATTAAGCATGCTCCGCTGTACTTTGCTAATGGGTTTTACTATTTTCACTTCCCCAGCTCTATGGACTTGTAGGAAATACCCAATTTGTCCAACTCTGATTTCACAAGCATCTTACAACGACTGCTGACCATATTGTGAATAACTATTTTCATAATAAAAAGATCTACAAACCCGATTTCTCCTGCATCCATACCTATATATCATTCTGATATATAACGCTTAAAGAAAACATTGTTATATATGAACGAAAAACATTATCTGATGTTTTGAGATTGAATTTTATTGAGACTTTATGTAGAAACGAAAACGCTTATGTATTTTTAGAGTATAAAAGTCATTTTTAGCATGTAATTGAATCTCTTTCAAAAATTTTGCCCACATTTGCAGATCAACGCATAAGTAACTCCTATATTATCAAATTTATGTTGAGTAAAGATGATGAACTAACTATATTACGTCTAAAATCAGATGATCCGCTCATTTTCCGTGAACTATATGATAAATATTGGTCAACTCTCCTTGATATAGCTTATAAAAGAACCGGGTCCATTTCGACTTCAGAAGAAATACTTCAAGATCTGTTTGTAAATATATTTATCAAACGTAACGAACTGGTTATACATACATCATTTGAAAATTACCTAAAAACATCTTTACGCAACAGAATATTATCTTCTGTAAGAAGTGATATTATGCATAAACGTTACTTAGAGAGTTTAAAAATTGAGAATACAATAAATCATAGTACACCAGAAGCTGAACTAAAGGTTAAAGAATTGAGTGATAAAATTAAAAAGTCTATAGATTTAATCCCTGCGAAAGCAAGAATTGCCTATACCTTAAGTCGCTTTGATAATTTATCAAATCAACAAGTAGCAGATCAGTTAGGGATATCGATAAGTACTGTTGAAAAACATATTGCAAAAGCAAAAGCTATTTTAAAAGAACACTTAGGAAACCATAGTTTTGAGATAATTGGACCTCTTCTAATATTTTTTCTAAAATAGAATAGCGGTTTTCATGAATTTGTGCGTCCTATTTATGTATTACATAAATTATGACTGAAGAGAGACTGAAATATTTGACAGAGAATTTTAGAAAGAATACATTATCTACTGAAGAGTGCGATGAGTTATTCGATTTTTACGATTTATTAGATCGACTGCCTGCATACACTAACCGATTTACAGAAGGGGAAAAAACGGTTTACAGCGATACGCTATTCGATAAAATAGAAGAGAAAGTTCATGCTCCAACGAAACTAATTCCCGAAAAAAAGAAATCCATCCGCTTATTTAAATTTCTGTCAGCAGCTATGGTGCTGTTAGCTTGTACATTTACCTTACTAACATACCTTTATAAAACCAACGTAAAGCATGATAACGTTAAGGTAATACATATCAATGGCCATCAAGATATCGCCGTTATTACCATGCCTGATGGGAAAATTATACGTATTGATACCAGTCAACAGGAATTTATTAATGACGGTATTCGTGTTTCTAGATTAAAAAATAATAAGTGGAAATATGAGTTGAATACGAAAACTGGACAGGGAAATAAACCCATTAGCATCCATATACCTAGAGGTGCATCACAATCTATCGTGTTAGTAGACGGATCTGAAATAAATCTTAATGCAGAAAGTAGTATCGTACTTGCCTCTGATTTCATTAATAATCGTGTTGTACAACTTCAGGGTGATGCTCGTTTTGATGTGAAGCATCTATCCAATATTCCTTTTATTGTGAATACAAAACATCAAACCATCAAAGTGTTGGGTACAAAATTTAATGTTTCAGCGTATGCTGATGACCGTTTCACAAAAACTGTTTTATTTAATGGAAAGGTCCAGCTATCTTTTCGAAATTCTGGGCAAACGGAATACCTAAATCCCGGTGAATCGTGTTTATTAAATAATAATACGGAATCGTATAAAAAAGAAACAGTGGATATGGATAAACTCGCGCTGCTAGACGCGGGATTCATATTATTTGAAAAGGAATCACTTAGGCAGATATTCGAACAGATCCAACGTCAGTACGATGTAAAAGTTTTTGTAGACCCTTCTCTTAAAGATTTAAAATTTACTGGAGCTGTACCTAAAACAGCAGATCTAATCACATTTTTAAAGGCTTTACAGGAAAGCCAAACATTTAACTACAAGTTGGAAGATAAGATCTTAAGCATTACTAAATAAAACATCCAATTTATAATTTAACTTTTAAAATTTTGAAACACTTATCAAGAAGAAGTATCTTTTTGGGACGTCAGAAATGTGCCAATCTGATCGCAAAAAGTAGCTCATTACTATTGACAGCATTGATCTTGCAGTCAAACACAAACGCCTTGGCGCAAAAAATCAGTTTAAGGGAACAAAAGACGAGTCTCGAAACTGTGCTTAACAAAATTAGTAAACAGGCCGGCGTAGGATTTGTTGGTGATAGCAATCTCATAAATAAAGATCTAATCATCCAAAATATTAATTTACAAAACGCCAGTCTTACCGATGCTTTGGAAGCTGCATTTAAGAACACGAACCTGACCTATACCATAAAGGATAAAATTGTTGTATACAAACTGAAGGGCGATTCTCCATCTAAATCTACGGATCAACAGTCAATCCGAGGACAGGTGTTGGGCAAAAATGGGGAACCGCTAGTTGGGGCGACAATCACAATAAAAGGGCAAAGCCAGGCTGTAAAGACGGATGAAGCTGGATATTTTACCTTAAAAAATGTGTCAGCTGGTGTGATCTTACAAATCAGCTATTTAGGCTACGATACTAATGAAATCTCAGCAAGGGACAATCTCAAAGTGCAGTTGCAGCAAAGCCAACAACTTCTGGATGAAGTAGCTGTAAGTGTTGGTTACGGTAGAGTTGCTAAAAAAGACCTAACCGGAGCAGTATCCAGCATTAGTGGTAAAGACATTGAACATATACCGGCTGCGACTGTTGACAATGTACTGATGGGCAGGGTATCAGGTGTGCATGTAACCAAAGCCGACGGGCAACCGGGCGGTGCACTCCGAGTACAAATAAGAGGTACGGCTTCCATCACTGGCGATAACGAGCCGCTGTACGTTATCGATGGAGTACCCATGACCGCGGATGCACCTTACATATCAAATGTAAAAAACAGTATATCCGGTGGTGAAGTAGCAGGAGGATTCGAACGCGGTATTAGCCCGATAAGTAATCTAAACTTGGACGATGTGCTATCCATAGATGTATTAAAGGATGCATCGGCATCGGCCATATATGGTTCACGTGCTGCCAACGGTGTAGTGATAATAACAACTAAAAATGGAATAAAAAGCAAAAAGCCCCAATTTACATTTGATACGTATACAGGATTTAGTGTAGCTCGACAACCGATTGTTTTAAATAAAGAGCAGTTTATCACTTACGTAACAGAAGCTGCAAATAACAACCCTACGCATTCGGTGTCAAAACAAATCCTTGACAAAGAAACACCGTATTTTAGAAATTTTGATACCGATTGGATAGATGAAATATCCAGAAATGCTAAAAACAACAATATACACCTGAGTGTACGCGGGGGTAACGAATCCACCTTATATTATACGTCCATGTCTGTAATGGATCAAAAAGGGACAGAACTAAACTCAGGATTCAAGAGGTTTGCTGGCAAAACTAATATTGAGTATTCGCTAAGTTCGAAATTGAAATTTGGGACCAATTTAAATTATAATTACAGCAACTCAAATGTGTCCATGGGGCTTAGTAGGATAGCCTATCAGTTTAGACCGGACTTCCCTATTTTTAATGATGACGGTTCATTCTTCACCTCGCCGGACCGGGTAACTGTCAATCCGGTAGCCCTGTCTACCTCTACGAATGTAGGAAAAAGCTATGGGTTTATTGGAACAGGGTATCTTGAAGCTATGGTTACTAAGGATCTAGTATTCAAGTCGTCACTCACCTATGGTCTTACCAATTACCAACAGAAACAATTTACACCAAGATATATACGTATATCAAACGAAAATCCAAATGAAAGCGGTACAGGAGCAAGAGGATATCGTACTTCTACTTATAATATTTGGGAAAACACATTAACGTACCATAAAAAATGGAATGACCACTTTGTTAATATGATCGTAGGAAATTCATTCCAAGAAAATAGAATGGACTATGATCTTGCTGTAGGTTCTGGATATCCAGATGATCTTATATTAAATAATTTGAGTAGTGCAGCATTACCTTATGATGTGCAAGGGTATACTACCGGGAATGGATTGGTATCGTATTTTGCCCGTGGGAACTACGATTATCAAAAAAAATACCTTTTAACATTAACTTCCAGATTAGATGGCTCATCTAAATTTTCCGATGATCATCAATATGGCTTTTTCCCTTCGGGTGCTATAGCATGGCGGGTTTCTTCAGAAAAATTTATGGAGAACCTACCTTTTGTTAATGATTTAAAAGCCAGATATAGCCTAGGTAAAACCGGTAAACAAAATATAGGAGACTATTTATGGAGAGGATTGTATGAGTCTACCAAATATGCTAACCAAGGAGGAAGCTATCCATCTTCGTTAAAAAATGATAAAGTTAAATGGGAGGAATCACTGCAACAGGATCTTGGTCTAGACTTTTCTCTTTTTAAAAATAAGGTTTATGGATCATTTGGTCTATATAAGAAAGTAACTACAGGCCTGTTAATAACGGTGGATATGCCCGGAAGCTCTGGCTATGATCGAGTAGTCGCCAATGTTGGAAAAACCAGCAATAAAGGATGGGAGGCAGAAATCAATGGACTATTAATTGATAAAAAAGATTTTAAGTGGACACTGGGACTGGTGATGACTAAAAACCGAAATATTGTCTTGGAAATCGGTGGAAATTCGTTTAGCAACCCTGCTCAACGTGGCGCATTAAATGATGCAGTAGTGATGGAAGGACAGCCTCTGGGCACTTTTTATGGCTACAAAGTAGCTGGAATATTCCAAAATCAAGAAGAAATCGATGCCCTTAACAAACTAGCACCTAATGGTCTATATCAGCTTAAAGGCACTGCTCCTGGTGACTTCAAGTATATCGATTTAAATAATGATGGAGTCATTAACGATAAGGACCGTGCGCCGATTGGTGATGCAAATGCTGACTTTTTCGGAGGAATAAATAATAGTTTCCGTATTAAAAACTGGCAGCTATCTGCGCAGATTAACTACTCTTTGGGTAACCAATTAATATGGCGATTAGACCAAAACCAGATGTCTATTTTTGCCGATAGAAATTATTCAGAAATTGTACTTAACCATTGGTCATCAAGTAATACAAACAGCGATAGACCACGTGCGGTTATTGGCGACCCTAATAATAATAAGCGTTTTTCTGACTATTACGTACATGATGCCTCTTATGTGAAATTAAGCACATTGATGTTGAGCTACAACATACCTCAGCCTGTCTATGAAAAATGGGGGCTCAACGCTGTCCAATTATATGCATCAGGCAATAACCTTTTTACCTTAACCAAGTATCCAGGTGTAGATCCAGAGGCTAATAGCAATCCGGGATCCATATTCATGGGAGAAGATCGCAGTACATATCCGCCATCAAGATCCTTTACTTTGGGGCTCAAGTTTAATTTTTAATCATTCGAAAAACTGAAAATCATGTTTAAATCTACATATTTACACGTTACAAGGATTATTCCTTTTCTCTTTACGCTACTCGTTATAAGCAGTTGCTCACTAACAGATGTACTGGACCAAGAACCACCACATGCTTTACCTAGCGATCATGCCATCATCGATTTACAAACGGCTGAAAATGCATTGGTAGGAACGTATGCGCAATTGCCAGAAGCTCATATTGAGTTTATGGGTGCCTATATGACCGGCTTATTACGGGCCTCATCTACCGGTGCTGGTTTTGTCACCAACGAAATTGCGACAAATCATGCCACTGTAAGTAACTATTGGTCTAGGTTATATCGTGTGGTGAGTGCCTCTAATGGAATAATAGAGCAATTACCCGAATTGACCATTGAAAATGAGGACAGAAAAAAAGAAATTATTGGCTCTGCAAGGTTTTTAAGAGCATATGCAAATTTTGAACTTTTGAAATACTTTGGTCGATTTGATAGTTTAAGTCATTCTGATGGCATCATACTAAGAAACTCCCTTGTACAATTGTCAGGCTACGAGAAAGCCCGGAGTACAGTAAGTGAGTCGTATGCGTCCATACTTAACGATCTTAATCAAGCTTTGGATGAGATACCTGTCACTTCAAAAAGTCATTATGTTAACAAATCTGCCGTGCAAGCATTAATGAGTAGGTTTTATTTGTTTAGGGCTTATGCCGATAACGATAATGCTTCAGATTTGAATAAAGCCATAGAATATGCGGATCTAGTAATCAATAATCCAATCTATAAATTGGAAGCGGGCTTTGAGCAGGCTTTTAAGAAAGGGTTGAATTCTAGTGAAGTTATCTGGGGTAGATTTCCCGATAAAACCATGAAAATGAAGTACAACAACTACTTGGTATCACCTAGTCCCTTTGTCATGTACGGCCCCAAGCTAGATAGCCTCCTCACTGGCGATCCAAGAAAAGCTTTCATTATGGGCACTAATCCTATACTACGTACGAAAGCGATAATAAAGTATTACGTAAACAATCAAGAAATTGATGAAACGCTATATTTGATCAGATTACCCGAAATATTTCTTATAAAAGCGGAGGCACAGTGGAGGTTAAAAAAAGATTTATCAGAATGTAAGACCACCTTAAATTCGATCTTGACCCGATTAAAACAACAGTCTAATGCTACAACTATGGAGCAATTTGCTGATGAATTGTTTCATCACTGGACTGCCGAATTATTTTTGGAAAATGGGCATGAATGGTTCGCTTCGATTCGATTTAAGCAGATCGAAAAGTTGCAGAACTTAAAAGATAAAAACAAATATATCATGCCTATTCCTTTAAAAGAAATGGATTTTAACTCGTTAATGAAACAAAATAATGGTTATTAAAATAATCACATCCGTAATTATCCTTACAGCATTTTGCTGTAAGGATAACACTATACAAGCACAGCATAACTATACCATTGACGTGCGTATCGATCCTAGCAGTTATAAAATGGCCTATTTGTCCTACAAAAGCACGGACAAAGAGATTGTTGATTCTGTAAAGATTAAAAATGGAAAATTTAAATTCTCTGGCAGTGTATCGGAACCTACATTAGCTACATTAAAGCTACATGCTGGTGCTCATACCAAACCGACACGATTCTCATTCTACCTTGATAACGAGACGTATAAAGTATCGAAAGGACAGAAACTTCATCAATTAGTAGAAAAATCAACCATCAACCGCCTTCATACCAACTACTTAAAACACTTACGCGAAGCAGATTCATTATTGCGCATTGTGGATAGAAGATGGACCGATGCCGGTCCAACTAAGCGGAAAGAAGAAGCGTTTTTCTATGAATTACAAACGATTCGAAAACCTGCGCTAGCATTAAAAAATAAACTCCAACTCGATTACATTGCTAATAACCCATATTCTTACTTTAGCCTAATAGCTTTAAAAGAAACCTTAGGAAACCCGCCTAACATTCAGGTTTTCGACGAATACTATGCTAAAATATCGGATGATATAAAGCGACTCCCTTCTTCCATAACACTAAAGAAAAGGATTGAAAACCATAAAGCAATCTGTATCGGAGCTACAGCAACTGATTTTAGCCTTCCGGATACAGCAGGGAGATTGATCAGTCTTTCAGATTTTAGAGGACAATATGTGTTAGTAGATTTTTGGGCTTCCTGGTGTGGCCCATGCAGAGCCGAAAATCCGAATCTCCTATCTGCCTATCAATCTTTTAACAAATATGGATTTACTATATTAGGGATTTCGCTGGATTATCCAGGCAAAGAAAAAGACTGGATAGAAGCCATTAAGATAGATGGATTAATATGGCCACAAGTAAGTGATTTAAAAGGTTGGAAAAATGAAGTCGCTATTCATTATCAAATTAACAGTATACCTCAAAACATCTTGATAGATCCGGCAGGAAAAATTATCGCAAAGAATCTTAAAGGAGATGATTTAATTAAATACCTGTCCAGCTTGCTGTAGCTGATCCCATTAATTACCTTTTGTAGTATTATCAATTTACCTTATTTCATAAGCTGCAGGTCTATTGTCGGACCCCTATCCGGACAACAGATCCGCAGCATTTTTATGCTCTTGGCGATACGGTTGACTAACTAGACTAAAGATGAGCTACTATCCATAGCGTATACTATCTAGACAAGCACAACTACGGATCAATTTAGCTAAGAATGATATTGAGAGAATAGGGAATAAGCTAGCTATAGTTATCCGCTGTTGCCGTCAAAGAGAATTTAGATTATGAGCTAACAGAATGGATACGGCGTACACCGACGCACGCGTTCTCAATGGCTATACGAATAGCCGACACGTCAAAGAATCAAGGCCAAAGCCTATACGATGAATTGAAGGTTGTAAATAATTTGGAAGTGGTCAATAATAATATTGTTGATCTCCACCAAGACCTTGAGGCCGAAGCATAAAACAGTTCAAAAAGAAAAGCCTTGGCTTATTCAACGGCCAAGGCTTCTTTTTCCTGTATCAGCAGATCATACCATATCTGCGTATCGATCGTAGGCTTTATAGTCTTTTTATCCTTCATTGCAAAGAGGCTCCGCTTTATAGCATTGATCAGCGTCTTCTGTATACTATAGTAGGAGAGACCCTGAGCCTCTTCGATAAGCTTTTTCATCGACACTTTGCGGTCAAATCCAAACAGCCCCTCTTTCAGTACCAGTTTGATCAGCTCCTGTATCTGTTGCTGATCCGGCAGTTCCAGCGATATCGCCAAGTCAAATCGACGTAGTAGCGCCTCATCCAGCATATCCTTTTGGTTCGTCGCACATATCACCATACTGCTTTGAGGCAGATAGTCGAAGAGCTGCAGTATCGTATTCACCACACGCTTCATCTCACCGTGATCCTGGCTATAGTCGCGTACCTTACCCAGCGAGTCAAACTCATCGATAAAGATGATACAATCCTCCTGCGCTGCCTTACGGAATATCTTCGCTAGGTTCTTGCTCGTCTCACCCAGTTTGGACGATACAATAGCACCTAGATTGACTACGATCATCATCTTTTGCAGTTCGCCAGCGATTACATACGAGGCCAGCGTCTTACCACAGCCCGATGGGCCATAGAGCAGTAGTTTATTCGATATCGGCAGTTGATACTTAGATAGCAGTTCGCTGTTGCGGTGCTCTTCTAGAAAGTTGACCAGTTTATCCTTAGCAGATGGCGTGCACACCAGATTATCTAGATTATAGTCTGATGTCAGCTTTTCTAGGATAAGCTCGTCTGTCTCCCTATCCTGTGTCTGCTGATAGCGTGATGGCGATCCCACCTTTTGCAGCGAGCTATGCTGCTGCTTGCGGATGCTATCTTTCAATAGCGACTGCAGCTGTAGGGCAAAGTTTACCTTTTTACTGTTCTTGTTGTGCTCGATAAATTCGTTCAACGTAGACAATAGCTTGTCCTGGTCGTTTTCCAACCCAAAGCGAGCAATATCTTTTATATAATCCTGTTGTCCCATTTTATCGAATAGCTTATATCAACTTATACAGCTATATAAGTGCAAAGGTACGAAATAGTTCAGTTGTACTGAACTCATTTAAGTTTACTTAATAAATTTAGGTAAATTCAAATCAATATACAATTATTCAGAATACTAATTTCGATTTGCTGAATTCTTCTCAGGCTTTAGGAATCTTATTATAATGAGGAAACATTTTGAATATTTAGATGAAGGTATTAGTGTCTTAAACAAACAACAGGTGTTCTAAAATCGAATAGAACACCCGTGGCCTTTAAAATATTGTAGAACGACTTCTATGAAAATCGACTTGGTATAACATCTCCAACTCTTCCTCGACGTACAGCTTCTTGAAATTGATCAAAAATTTTATGATGATTATTGGCGACGCCCCATTCGCTTAAGATACCTAAGCATTTTTCAAGATTGGCACTGCCATTTTTCGTATATGGTGCAGTCTTATCGGAAAATTCTAAACTATCGTCTTCCAACATCCAAAAGTAGCAAACATGTTTTCGTAATGGGTCTGTAGGATATATTTGTTGATAGTTCATTTTGACTGTTCGATATTGTCTGGTACGGTCTTTTTTTATTTGTTTTTCACAATTCTAAATCCCAAATCGTCAATTTTGAATGAAAAAGGATGGCTTCTTCTTCGAGTTGTCGCCATAACACTTCTTTCTTGGTCGCTCCATCCACCACCACGGAATACACGATAAGAACCGTAAACAGTTTCATCATAAATATCCGTACACCATTCCCAAACATTTCCCAACATATCGTACAGTCCCCAATCGTTTGCTATTTTTTGTCCGACTTCTTGTGTACGATTACTGGAGTTTTCTTTAAACCAAGCGATTTCACTCAATACTCCATATCTAATGTCTTTGGTTCCTGCTTGGCAAGCAAATTGCCACTCTGCTTCTGTTGGCAATCGAAATCCATTTGCTTCTGAATTTAGCGTTACAATTTCAGTGACCAAATCAATTTCATAACATTTATCTTTTCCTAAAGATTCAGAAAGAGCGTTACAAAAACTTACTGCATCAATCCAAGAAACTGTTTCAACCGGGAGCTTGCCGCCTTGAAATGTACTCGGGTTTTGATTGGTTACTGTTAAATACAAATCTTGTGTTACCGGATATTTTAAAATGAAAAACGATTTAATCTCTGTTGTCCATTTTTCTTTTATTCTGTCATCACGTAATTCTATTGTTCCTTTTGGAATTTGAATCATTTGCTCAGCAATAATTGCTTCTATGTCTATCTTTGTAACATTCATTTCCCTGATAATTTTGTAAATGCTTCATTCGTTGATGAAACAAAGCTAATTTGGTTTCCCTTATTGCTTTCATATATGAAATCTTTTAGGCTCTTGCTGTTGAATGTCGAAAAATCCCCCACAATAGCCAATTGAACACGATAAGTTGAAAATTTTTGAAGGATTTCTCCCGCCATTCGATTTTTGAGTTTAAAAAAGTCTGGAGTAATATTTTTTTGATGAATGACAACTTTATCGAATCCTTGATAGTAAACGTTTCCTAATAAATTCAGTCCATCATCTATGTTGTTTATAAGGATTTGTTCTGATGAAAGTTCAGCAATCTTTATATTATTTATCTCGTGTGTGTTTATTTCCATTTCAATCTCTGGCGTATGTTTTTTTTAATGCTCGCTAACGGTAAACTGTATGAGTAGTGGTGGATTTGCGTGCAATTTTCCGTCCATATTTTTTTACATTCCGTCAATACTTTCGGTTTGATTATGGTGGAAGCATTGTTTTATCAATTATTTGCTGATTCTAACTGTGCTTTTTCAATCAAATTTAAGGCAATCTGTAACGCTTTAATTCTAAGTTCAAGTAAAGTTTGTTGAGAATAATTTTCCTTTAAATTAGGTAGTGCTTTTTTACATTTGCTTAGAAGTGACATAATTGCAACTTATGATTCATTTTTTATAGTTCTTCGTATGTTGTATATTACGCACAAGCCGAGCTGAAAAAAATTGTTTTTCAGCTTCCATGATTCCCTCTTTGTTTATTTTTATTTTGTTGATACTACAATGATTTTATTGTTTCCAATTAAGATTTCCATTTTTGTCAAACATTTCGATAGATGGATTCCCTAAACTGTCAACCTTTAAGATAATTCTTGGTACCTCGTTGGCATCTTTCATAATCAGAGCGGCATTTCCGTTTTCTGTTATCAGGTTAATTCTATTAATATTGTGACCTGGTTTGCCAGACAAGTCTTTGTCATTAATAATCAAACCGGCTTTAAAATAACTATCTTCTTTATTATCCTGAGCGAGAACACCAATAGCATCGGCATTTTGATAGTCTAAAGCTATAGCATTTAAATTTGTGGTTTCATTATCGGTTATGGCAATCCCCCCTCGTTCATCACCGTTTTTATCATAAAAAATAATCCCTGCCGGATTAACTGCCCTTTGAAATGTTTTACCATTGATGATGGGAGGCGGAATATTATCCATATTGGAAATTACGATTCTGTTTTTTCCGGTTTTGTCTTTAATGTTAATCCTTTCAGCGTCCATAAATCCATTTGAGCCGTTTAGTAGTATAAAACTTAAAGCGGTTAAGAGTGCGATATTGAATACGACAAGTGTATAAAACGGAATTTTAAAAGTTCTTGATGTTGTTTGCATGGTTTAAAAATGTATTTAGATTGATGATGTATGATGTTTTTTTATCCTTCGTATATGTGAAATTCTGTTACCGTTATGAAATAGCCATCGGGGTCCCTGAACGAGAATTCCTGTCTGCGTGAATTTTTATTTAGGTGAATTTCTTCTTCAACAGTCCATTCGATTTCTTCAAGGTTACGCTTCACTTTCTTCCAATCAGAAGTTCTAAAATAAAGTAACAAGCCATTTCCTGCTGTTAAACTTTGGTCTTTCATCGTTGGGTGACCGTCCCTTTCCCAAGCGTGCAGGCAAAGCACAATTTCATTGTCCTTATTCGTCAGAACGGAAAAATGGTCTCCATCGTGTACAATGTTGAATCCAAATATGTTTCTATACCATTCAGCACTCACTTCAACATCTTTTACGGCAATCATTGGATCAAGTTTTGTCATTTTGTTTTCTATTTATTGTTTATGGCGTATGCTCATTGTTTTGTTAAGCTTTAACAGCAGGCATAATTTTTCAAATATAATAAATCAACGATTCCTGAAAAGTATCATCCTAAAAACTAGTTTCGAACAAACCTTGATTGAAATCGGCCGATAGCAATTTTGTAATAACTTTTCAGCTTCCGTAGGTTAGAGTATAGGAATACATTGAAACCCCATTTTACTCATAAAATGCAGAACAAAGTTGGTTTTATCACTTTTACCATAGACGTGTAATATATTATCACAATCTTCTATATCGAAATTTATTAGAAAGCGGGTAATTTATTTATGTAATCTTCCCTTATATGCGGTTTCCCCTTTTCAACTTGTTAGAATATTTTTTATCATAGCGGGCCTTTGCTATTAGGTGTGCTTCGGATATAAAATTGATAGTTTCTTCGAGCTTTTCTTCTACAGGATTGAGGATACAAATAAAGTGTTGTGCGGAATAGTGAGGGTGAGGAATAAAGGAATTTAATTTCGTGTAATCCCATTCCATTTTAGGATCATTGAATAGTCTGTTAAATGTCTCTTTTGAAACACCTATATTCACTCTGAATACACCGTCACGATTTAAATTAGAAACACTATCGTATTCGTTGTCTGATTTAGCAATGCTTACGAATGGAAGTACATGGTCGTTTCCGTAAAAAAAAAGACTGTAACCAAAACTTTCCAATCCTTGAACGTTTTCCAGACTTTTCGTAATGTGACTTTCAATTTTTAGTAATGACATAATTTATAATTTTCTTAATTGCAAAGTTCAGTCAATTACTTTAAATTTGCAAGTAGTTACCATTTTGATATATAGGAACATAAAGTAAAGTAATGGGTAAAATAGCAATTTCAAACACTACAAAAGAAGAAAATAAAAGCCAACTTTGCCCATTTCAGGAAGCAATGGACTTAATCTCGGGAAAATGGACGATGTCCATTATTAACACTTTAATGAATGGAAAAATGCGGTTTAAAGAACTCGAAAGAAATGTAACAGGTATTAATACACGGATGTTGGTTAAAGAGCTTAAGCAACTTGAAACAAAAAAAATAATAAAAAGAAAAGCGTTTGCAACAATACCACCCACGGTAGAATACTCGTTAACAAAGAAAGGAAAAAATCTAAAACCAGTAATCATTGAAATACAGGCATGGGCTATGAAAAACCCCGACTAAAACAAAGATTTAAGTGTAGGTTCGAATAGTAATGAAAGATCCATTTATTCCAAGGAGCTATATTAAATTAATAAAAGACCATAATAAAACCAAGGTGATAAAGAGCCTATTTGTATATGTTGATTGTAAGGGAATAGGGCTCCACCAATAGAACAATCAATTTATGACACGATATTTGACCGAGGATCAGCTCAAAACAAATCTAAGATTAGGGAGTACAGTAGAGCAGTGGCTTGGTGCTAGCCGAGAAGAAGATTACCTCGTCCTCAAATGGATATCTATCCAGAAGGAAGGTGACCAAGGATATTCCGTGACTTATATCGAATCCATTGATGGGGAGTGTAACTCAAACTGTGTCATTGGATAATTAACCAAAATCTAAAAGCCTCTATCAAGTTTGAGCCTATCCCCAAATTTAATGTAAAGTTGGGATATGGTCAAGCCCCAGTTGTGTATTGGCATTGTCCACTTTTTAGAGATGTCCCTTATAATCAGGAACATCAACTTCATAAGAGCCTGTTCAGAACTGAATGCACCTTTAGTTTTCGTAATTTTACGGACCTGACGGTGCATTCCTTCAATAGGATTAGTGGTGTAAATAGTCTTGCGGACCTGCTCATCATACTCGAAAAAAGTAGATAAGTTCGTCCAATTATCCAGCCAGGATTTAGCAGCTATTGGATA
>NZ_FUZF01000001.1 GCF_900168125.1 Sphingobacterium nematocida | reverse complement strand
ATATGGACCGTCTCCCTTGGAGAAGATGGCTATGGCCTTTTTTAGAATATCACGCTCTAACTCCGCATCTTTAAGTCGCTTACGCAAAACCCTCAGTTCCTGTTCCTCGGGGCTTATCTTAGGATTGTCCGGGAGAACCTTATTACCATTGTAACGTGGGTTCCTGCGCCATTTACTAAGTAAACTGGGATCAATATCCAATTCGCCTGCAACTTCTGCTACTGAACCTTTAACAACGCTCAAATCGACCGCCATTATCTTAAATGAATCATCAAATTTTCTATGCATCTCTACAAATTTATAATTACTTATTAAATCTGTCTCGCATTAAAGGTAGCAACTCCAGACTCGACCGACGAATGCAGTAAGTGCACTCTCGGGTAAGGTGGCCGGTCTGCAGGTCATCTCGTCGGGAGGAAATATGGGCGGATCTTCCCGTGTGCTGTTGCGGGGAATCAATTCTATAGCTGGAAATAATCAGCCCCTGTATGTTATCGATGGAACTCCTATAGATAATACCGACTTGAATACGACGGCGACAATCAATGGTAGTGCCGGGAAAGATGTGGGTAACTTAATCCAGGATATAAATCCAGATGATATCCAGAATATAACGGTGTTAAAAGGGCCTTCTGCTGCTGCGCTATACGGCGCTAGGGCGGCGAATGGCGCTATTATCATAACCACCAAGAAGGCGGCTAAAGACGAACGCGTAGATATCTCGGTGAATACGGGGCTAGACTTGGAACATGTGGTACGATTGCCTAAGCGGCAGAAGCTATATGGTCAGGGGTATTCGACTCAGTTTAAAACACAGGAGATCAATGGAAAGGAATATAAGATTGTAGATTATGCTTCGGACGAAAGTTGGGGACCTCGTCTGGACGGACAGGATGTACTGCAGTGGTACGCTTTGGATCCGGAAGATGAAGCCGCTTACTTAAAGCCTACGCCTTGGAGCTATCCCAAAGACGATGTTGGCTATTTCTTTCAAACGGGATTGGCAAATACCAACAACCTAGCGATAGCGGGAACGTCTGGCAATACGAATTATAGATTGTCGTATACCAATAAGAATGTACGTGGTACAGTGCCAAATGCTAAACTGAGTCGGAATAATCTGAATTTTTCGGGAGGAACACAAATAGGAAAACTTCGTGTGACTTCAAATCTGAACTATGTACGGAACAGCTCTATCGGTAAGCCCTGGTCGGGTGCATCGAACCGTAATATCATGCTGGAAGCATTCCAGTGGGGGGCCGTGCAGGTAGACTATAAGATTTTGGAAGATTATAAGCGTGCCGACGGGACGCCTAGGGCATGGAACAGAACGGGTTGGCAGAATACTGCTGCCGGAGAGGCAACACGTTTTATTGATAATCCGTTCTGGTCGGCTTACGAAAGTTATATGGGAGAGCAGCGTGATCGGTTTTACGGAAACATAGGCGCGCAATACGAGGTGAATGATTGGCTGAATCTGAATGCAAAGGTGCATGGTGATATCTATAGTTTCAGGTCGCAGGACCGGATTGCTGTTTATTCCAGGAGTACCTCTCAATATGAGGAGGCTGCAAATACACTGAATGAGTATAATTACGAGTTCCTGGCAACAGCCAATAAAAACTGGGACAACTGGTCATTGGTGGCAAATATCGGGGCCAATCTAAGGGATCAACAGCGAAAAGTAGACTATGCGATCACTCAGGGTGGATTGGTGGTGCCTAATTATTATAATTTGAAAAATGCTTCGGCTGTTAAGATTGATAATAGGCGTTATCATAAGCGTATCTCATCGCTTTATGGTAGTGTGTCATTGGGCTATCAAGACTATCTGTTTCTAGATGCTACATTAAGAAATGATTGGTCGTCTACCTTGCCTACCAATAACAATTCGTTTATCTACCCTTCATTTACCGGTAGTTTTGTCTTTAGTCAGTTGGAAGGGATAAAGCAACTCGATTGGCTATCTTTTGCTAAACTGCGCTTAGGATGGGCTCAGGTCGGTAATGATACTGACCCTTACCAACTGGCCAAGGTGTATGAGGTGGAGCAGGCATTTGATGGTAAACCGTCTAATAGCTTGCCGCAGACTTTGAATAATTCGGTTTTAAAACCAGAGATCACAAGCTCTTGGGAGACTGGTTTACAGTTGCAGTTTTTTAGAAATAGATTGGGACTGGATGTGACGTATTACAATAATGATTCTCGTAATCAGATATTGCCAGTTCCTGTTTCTTCTTCTTTTGGCTATGAAGCGAAGGTGCTTAATGCCGGTAAAATAAACAATAAAGGGATCGAGGTGACATTGACTGGGACTCCTATCCGCAAGACAGATTTTGAGTGGAATACAGTATTGAACTGGTCTAGAAATCAGAACAGGGTGATACATATAGATGATATGGTCAATACGCTGACGCTGAGTGATGGTCTGGTTAATCTGGTAGCTCGGGAAGGAGAAACCTATGGACAGTTTTTAGGTTATGATTTTGTGTATGCTGAAGATGGTCGTAAGGTACTGGATAAGGATGGTGTGTATATGAAAACATCACAACTTGTGCCCTTGGGATCTGTATTGCCTAAGTATATTTTTGGCTTTCAGAATCAATTCCGCTATAAGGGGTTTAATTTGGGCTTTCTGATCGATGGCAGAGTAGGGGGAAGCTTTTTCTCACAGACCTATAAAGTGGGAATGTATGCCGGTATACTGGACAAGACTGCTGCCAACAACATCCGGGAAACGGGTGTAGTGCTCGACGGCGTTAAAGCTGATGTTGATTTTAACGCTGATGGTACATATTCGGTAGGCAATGTCCGTGAAAATGATACGAAGGTGACAGCACAGCAATGGGCCCGGAATGAGTATAATGGACCTACCGCTTTCTCTATTTTTGATGCAACATTTGTCAAGCTGCGCGAGGTGACATTGGGTTACAACTTTAAAATAAATAATAGTAAGGTAATTAAAGATGTGGGCGTGTCTCTGTATGGCCGCAACCTGTGGAATATATATACGAAGAGCAAGTATATCGATCCGGAGTTTACTTCGAGTGGTGGAAACGTGCAGGGTATCGAGGGAGGAAATATTCCCACTCCGCTAACGTATGGTTTTAATGTAAACGTTAAATTTTAGATAGTCATGAGAGATTTTAGATATATAATAGGGCTGTTACTTTTGGGACTACAGCTTACGGGCTGTTCGGATCGTACCTTTGAGGAGATCAATGCCGATCCCAATAGACCATCGGCCGTGAGTACTTCCAGTCTGTTGGTGAGTGGAGAGAAGTTATTGATGAATACCGTACGAAACCCGGAATTGAATCTGCGTGGAGCGCAATTATATGCGCAATACTTTAGCCAGAATATCTATACGGATCAATCCCGCTATATGATGCCCGTAAATTACTCGGACATTTTTTGGACTGGACTGAACCGTGCACTCAATAACTTTAATGAAATAATCAAGCTGAATTCAGCTGAGCTTACCAAAAATCGGGTGACGCTGGGCGGCGCAGGAACAAACGTCAATCAGATAGCGGTAGCACGTATATTGAAGTCCTATGCTTTTCATAATTTAACGGATGTCTTTGGCGATGTGCCTTATCAATCCTATGGTAACAATGATCCTGATTTTGAGGCACTGCAGCAAGACCCTGATAACCTGACACCCAAGTATGCTTCGCAGGAAAAGATATATGTCGATATCTTAAATGAATTGAAACAGTCCGCAGATACGCTACTGAAATATAGTACGCAGCAAACTTTTAAAAATACAGACATCATTTATGATGGCGACAATTTGAAGTGGGCTAAGTTTGCCAATAGTCTGCGTCTACGTCTCGCAAACCGTATCGCCCACAGATTACCGGGGGTAGCGACAGAACATATAAATGATGCATTGACGAAAGGGGTTTTTGGATCGAATGGGGATAATGCTGTATTTAAATATTCCAGCTCATCACCGAATGAGGCTCCATTGTATCAGGCTACGGTCACGGCAAATCGAAAGGACTTTGCAGTATCACATGTTCTTGTGGAAGTGTTAAATGGTAAAAGGGGGCCTTTTAAGATTTTAGATCCTCGTCTGAAGGTATTTGCCAAACCTAATAGTAAGGGGGCTTACGTGGGGCAACCTTATGGTTTGCCTTTGGCTGCGGGCGATTTGTTTCCCGTGGATTCCATATCGCTGCCAGGTGCTGTTATTAATGCAGCCAATTACGCTGAGGTGTTGATGGAGTATGCCGAAGTTGAGTTTTTGATTTCGGAACGAAGGGGATGGGATGAACAGTCTTACCGAAAGGCTGTCCGTGCTTCTTTAGAGAAGTGGCAGGTAAGCCCTGCGGATGTGGAGGCTTATCTGAACACGCTACCGGCAGCAAACAAGGAAAATGTCTTAAGCCAGAAATATATCGCCCTATTTAACCAGGGGATAGAGAGCTGGTCCGAAATCAGAAGGACAGGATATCCGTTATTCTTAGTGAAAAAAGGGGATATCGTATGGTCTGGGACTGTAAAAGGTGCACAGGTCTCTTATCCGTTTGTACCTGAAGTAGGAGACGGGATTCCTAGCCGCTTTATCTATCCGCTAAAGGAACAGAGTACCAATAGAACAAGCTACAGGGAGGCCCTGGCCCGACAGGGGGATGATGTGATCAATACTAAGTTGTGGTGGAATAAGGTCAATTAGGCGATGATACTGGATCTTAAAGAAAAGCGCATCCTCAACGAGGATGCGCTTTTCTTTTTATGTTATGACTTTGTTAGTTGGTCGAAAGTATTCCGGAAAATACTTCGCCAAACTGTTGGAATGTTTGGTTGGCCATGTCAATAGCTGTCTGATGTGTTTCAGGATTTTCACCATATTGGTTCAATACTGCAGTGAATCCCGCCCACATCTGTCCACTATTGGCGCCATAACCTTCGAAAAAGGACGTGCCACGCTCAATACCGTATTTGTGGAGCATCTGAACGATGTAAGGCCCACCCATGATAGATCCTTCCAATACGTACAACGAACTGAGGGCTTCCAATACATTGTTTACTACTGGTGCAGTAGCGTCTGGGAGGTTATCTACATTGCTGCCAAGAGCTTCGATGTCCTTTTTGATGTAAGAAGAGTTACGACGGTCTGTTAGATCTGGTAATACCGCTGTAGTTACGAAAGGAGCGATATTATTTTCTACAGCGCGGAAATAGGCGTAAAATCCTTTAAGTACTTCGGCGTAATCGGCCTCTGAACGGATAGCTTTTAACTGACGAACGACAATGCCTTCTGTTTTTTGATGAGCAGTGTGAGTGCTTTCTTTGATATTTTGACTTAACATATTTTCTCTTTTATTTAAAACGATTCTATACAAAGATTCGTATTTATTCTTTGTCTTTTATGCTGATTTTTGATTTATCGTGTATGAAAAACGATAGTTCGATACTATTTGCTCCTACAGGGTTTCGAACGTCGTGCCCTCCTTCACTACCAATATATGATCAACTATATTAAACTCCAAACTGACTTGAATCTCGATTATGTCTTCGAATGCTTTCTCTAAAATGTGTACACCGTTAGAAGTACTATTGCCAGTTTTTATGTTTCAATCTTAGCAATGGATTACTACTTTGTGAATTTTTTAACGTTTAGATTGTAAGTAGCATCACCTTTTAGTGCTGTAATACCCGCAGCCTGGATGATATAAAGTTCGTCAGCGCTATCGTTCGGTTTCTCTCCCTTATACATTACGATGTAGCGATTAGCTGTAGGATAGACCGCATGGTTGTTCTTAAAGTCGTAGATTATCCAGGTCGGATCTGTTGAAGGGCTAGCCCCCGGTGCACTAGATGCATCAATTCCTAATTTATTTGCAGCTTTTATATCTGAACTTAGTATCATAGAAAGTGTCAGCTTCTCTATACTTACATTTTCTTTATCAAGATACCCCATTTTATAATTTCCAGGTAAGTTGTTCTCTAAGGTTGAACCATACATACCCGAAAGGCTTATCATGCCTTTGTCTTTTTCCTGTGTAGAATTTGTTTTGAAATCGTAATAAACCTTGGCTCCCGAGGGGACCTGTATCGTAGCTGTTGAAGTCGTAGCTGTAGTGTCGCTCAGCTTTTTTTCCACATCGTCTTTACTACAAGAGGTAAATCCTACTACCAAAGCACATACCAGTGCTACTGCTTTAAATAATCTGTTCATGGTTTTATATAATTTTTGAATTGTTTATAGTGTTCTTGTATCCAGGTTTTTACTTCCATCCTCCTGTACATAATATTTGAATGTATAGTAGGGGGATGGCCAGTTCATATTGGTCACCGCTGTCGGATTGCCTTTGTAAACGTTGATCAGCTGTAGTTTGGCATATCTTCCATCGGGAAGTCGGATGGCATAGGTACGATTGGGTAATGCCTGCATGAGATGTGTAGAGAGGCTGTACTGAAACCATCCGAGTGATTCGGAGTTGTACGCCCAACCGATTTTGCCTGTCCCACTTTTGTCGAATTCTTGGTCTGAAGGGGCAAGGGTTACACCTTGGTAAGCTTGTTTTAACAATATCACAGCGGTACGATCTGCTGTACCTTCATACCCGGGATTGAAGGGATCGAGGCTATTGTTTACAAAAATCTCCGAGTTATAGGGACCCGTAAATGCAATATCCCATTCTTTGGTTTTGAGCCATTGGGCGGAGTCGGCTTGCGTTTTGATCCAAATTTGTTTTTGGTCTCGAAAGCGAAAGAGAAAGGTTTGAAAGGGACGATTTTCCTTGCCGTCGGCACCATCGTTCATGGATGCGTCGACATCGCCAGGTAGATCCTTAATGACGGTGCTCTTGCCATCTTCCGTTCCTATGCCATAGTCTTTGTCCTTGCCACAGGCCGCTAGGAAGAAGATAAGAGAAATGGAAAACAGGCACCGTCCGATTCTCCGGTAGGAAAGCCATATAGTGCACTCTGTTATGATCAATTTAATAGTCTTCATTTTTAACGCTTTTTTGTCTTTAGGATTCCTTTTTTTTGATCCAACGGTAACTGACACCTCCCATAATCACTCTTCCGGGTTGGCCGAGTAGATAGCGACTCGTAAAGTCGAATAAGTTATCACCGATAAGACGGAATGTAAGTCTCTTGTCCATAATACTCTTTTCTAGGGTTACATTGACCAGTGTGTGATACGGTACAAAGATGTCATAGCGGTCTATGAATTGGTTGCCGTTATATTCTTGGAAAGGGATACTGCTTCTGAAGTTGATTCGCGTATTGATATGAAGACCCCATGGTCTATATTCATACCTTGCCTTCAAGTTAAACATATGTCTGGAGCGATCCTCGATACCCCAGTAATCAGATTTTTTACTCTTTCGATATTCACTTGTTGCAGGATCGTTGATCTGATTGTACGGATAGTTTCCAGCGGCAATGCTATCAAGCACACTCAAGTCTTTAGAAATGAGGTATTGATAGCCCCCGGATAACTGTAAGTCTTTTGTCAGCTGATAGGTAATAGAGGCTTCAAAGCCTTTATTCATTGCTTTGGGCAAGTTACGGTAGCTGAAGATCTGCGCGATAGATGTCCCATTACCAACTGCGACTGTGCTGATCTGGTTGTTGATACGGTGGTAAAATAACGAGAAATCAGTCTGCAGTTTTGGAGAGGGATTCCAACTAAACCCAACATGGTTGGAGAGGCTGGTCTCTGCTTTAAGATTGTTGGCGACCAAATTCAGCATATAACTGTTTTGGTAGCTTAGTTCCCCATTTTGATCCATGCTTTGTACAATATCTGCAATACGCTCTGTGCCTACGACTAGATAATTGGCTGCAGGGTTGAAAAATACCTGATAACGCATTTTATAGTCTGGAGCTTTAAATCCGGCACCTGTACCTGCTTTAAGAAGGAATGTAGGGCTAAGGTGATATTGCAACCCTAAGCTGGGGCTAAGATGGGCGTCGTATACATTGGATTGATCGTATCGTAAGCCAAGGGTCGTTAGTAATTTATCTACGGGTTTCCATTCGGTTTGTAAGTAGGCAAATGTACTGTTAAGCGATCGCTTCTCGTCGAGAGCTTGGTTATCCATGATCTCCAAGCTAGCACCTACCCCGCCTGTAAGTTTTAAATGGGTCAGAGGGCTATAGGCAAATTGCTGTTCGATACGATGTACATTTTGTCCGAATTCTTCGGCTGCAGCAAGAATGCCCTGTTGTAACCATTGTGCTGTAATCTCCGAATGAAATCTAGAATAGTAATAACGCGACATACTGCGTAGGCCAGATTTGAAATTATGGTCATAGCTTGCAGATAGATTAATGTCTTGGTCACGCTGTTTGTCCTGAATAGCGGATTGTGCAGACCAGGCGTTGATCATCTCAGATTCTCGGTGTGCAAATCTCCCAGTAAAACCCAAGGTACCGCTCTTACTGATGCGATAACGGGATCGCCCCTGTATGCTATAATTTGTATAGGGGGGAAAGGTCGTACTCTTGCTATCCAGATATTTGGTGTCTGTGTTAAAGCCATCGGTGCGGTAGTAATTTCCGGATAGGACTATGCTGCCTCGCTGGTTGGAAAAGGGGGTCTCGGTTTCTAATGTAGCGTCTACGGTGTTGAGCGTACCATATAAGAGAGACGCATGGGCTTGAGGTACCAAGGCGCCGTATCTAGTGATGATATTGATAGCACCACCTAAAGCATCACTGCCATATAAACAGGAAGAGGCTCCCTTGATGATCTCTATACGTTCAATATTCGTCACGGAGATACGTGAAAGATCAAAACTACCGTTATTTCGACCTAGCATAGGTTGACCATCTACAAGCACCATGACGTAATTGCTGCTGAAGCCCTGTATCTGTACACCTACTGCTCGTGCGCCCCCCGCTATATCATTGACGATGGCGACTCCGGTCTGTTCTTTCATTACTTCGTCCAATCGACGGCTGCCCATAAGTTCGATTTCACGTCTGGTGATGACTTTGACGGGCATAGCGGCCTGTTCGGCTTGTATAAGGTTGTCTACAGCCCGTATTCTGGCATTGACATTGACTTCTTCTATGGAATTGGAAAGGCTAAGGAGCTGGATCTTTCTATAACGATCATTATTTTCTAAATCGAGTGAATCGATGAAAGGCTGATAGCCCACCATGTTAAC
Organism: Sphingobacterium nematocida; assembly: GCF_900168125.1. Taxonomy (GTDB): domain Bacteria; phylum Bacteroidota; class Bacteroidia; order Sphingobacteriales; family Sphingobacteriaceae; genus Sphingobacterium; species Sphingobacterium nematocida. Next base: position 531,535 of record NZ_FUZF01000001.1, on the reverse strand, counting down.
GGAAAATCGATAGCTGCCCGCATAAAGGTTTTCGAATCTGAATTTTCCGTCTGCGCTGGTCTTGTAGGTCTTTTTGTCTGGAAATAACGTGATTATGGCATCGGGTAGCGGTCGATTTGCGCTGTCGACAATAGCCCCTGTGAAGTTTAAGCGCTGCTGTCCATGAGCCCCTGTAGAGCACATGATTGAAAGCATGCTAATGAAAAAATAAAATATGTGTCGCGTGTACAAGAATATTGTTTTTATTTTTACTAATTCTAAATAGTGTAACAAAAGAACTAAATCATATTCAATAATTGTCTATGAAAAATGTCAAAAATTATATTCAATTCGTTTGTTGGAGGGTGTTTTATTCTTGTTGTTTTGTTTTAACTAATTGTTTTATAGTTGTTTGTGTTGTTGTTTTGAAGTTTTGTTCGCTGTGAGAAATAATTGCAATTATTTGTATTTAGACTGATTATTGATTTGCTTTGTAGCAGATTCTAGAGAGGAGGTGCTTTTTAGTAAAAGGACTTTATCTAGTAATACAAAGAATAGAAGGTATAAAATAGGTTCAAATGAAGAGAGTTGTTGTAGTATGGGTGTGTATGCTTTACATGTTTGCTGTCAAAGCCAATAGCCCAAGGATAATTACGTTAAGTAGTTCGATTACGGAAACGGTATATGGCTTGGGGTTGGGAAAATCTGTGGTAGCTACAGATGTGACAAGTGTGTCACCTAAAGCTGCGGCTGCGCTTCCTCGTGTTAGTAAGAACCGTTCAGTATCTGCAGAAGGTATACTGGCTTTTAAGCCTACTATAGTATTAGCTATTGAAGGTGAAGTGCCCACTACTGTTGTGCAGCAGATCCGTAAATCGGGAATAAAGTTTGTAACGCTGAGGCAGGATTACTCGGTCAAAGGAACCTTTAAATTTATTCAGGATATAGCAGATGCTCTTGGGGAGACTGCGGAGGGAAGGGCAGTAGTTGAACGGACAAGATTAAGCCTGGATCGTATATTGGAAGTTGTTGTTAACGAGGGTAAAGTTGGTTCTAGACCAAAGGTTTTGTTTATATATGCGAGAGGTACGGGTACGATGAGTGTTGCGGGCAAAGGCAGTAGCCTAGATGCGATGATCGAGTTGGCTGGAGGGAAAAATGCAATTCAGGAATTCTCAGATTTTAAACCTTATACTACGGAATCGCTAGTCGATGCGAATCCTGACATCATTTTAATGTTTGATTTTGGTGTAAGCAGTATAGGCGGTAAAGAAGCGATGCTGAAGTTACCCGGTGTACGTATTACAGAAGCGGGAAAACATAAGCGTATTTTGGTTATGAACCCTTCATTACTTGTCAATTTTAGTACACGTCTACCTGAAGCCGTTATGGAACTGCACAAAGGGATGGTCGAAATGATGAATTTAAGATAAGGATATCCGGTGGAGAGAAAGCAGCGTATTATTTTAATCGCACTGGCTATTGTGACGTTCGTGATTGCAATAGTTGCATTAGGCTTGGGAGCTTACTATATTTCGGTCAACGACATTCTTCGCCTTATTGCCAGTAGATTGGGAGTTTTGAATGGTGTTGATCTAGATGTTACGCATGATAATGTTCTTTTTATAATCCGTATGCCCAGGGTCTTATTGGGGCTCTTGGTTGGAGCTGCGTTAGGTATATCCGGAGCCGCTATACAAGGTATATTTCGTAATCCACTGGCCGAACCAGGACTAATAGGCATCTCGTCTGGCGCATCCTTATTTGCGGTAATGATTATTGCTTTGGAGAGTTTGGTGCTGCATAGTCTTGCCGAATGGTTGGGCTATTACCTCTTGGCTTTTGGAGCCTTCTTTGGCGCAGGGCTTACGGCATTTGTGGTCTATCAGATAGCCCGTAAGGAAGGGCGACCAAATGTCACAACGATGTTGCTGGCAGGTATAGCTATCAATGCCTTTGCTGGAGCTCTAACCGGGCTGATGACTTATATGGCGACAGAACAACAACTGCGGACAATCACCTTTTGGATGTTGGGGAGTTTGGGCGGCGCTACCTGGGACAATTTGATGGCAATTTTTCCCTTTATAGCAATTCCGCTGATTGTTTTGCCATTTTACGGCAAGGCGTTGAATGCTTTTGCTCTTGGAGAGTTACAAGCAGATTTACTGGGTATGCGTACCGATCGCGTAAAACGATGGGTAATCGTATTGTCGACATTGGCGGTCGGAGCTTCGGTAGCGGTATCGGGTATAATTGGTTTTGTGGGCTTGTTGGTACCTCATATTATACGTCTAATAGGGGGGGCAGACCATAAATATGTTCTCACAGGATCGATGTTGTTGGGAGCTGTGGTATTGACTTTGGCAGATGTACTCTCTCGGGTATTGGTCGCTCCCATAGAATTGCCTATAGGGGTGATCACGGCATTGTTGGGTACGCCTGTATTTTTATATATTTTAATAAAGGATAAATAAGATAAGCCGCTTATGCTACGTGTTGAAAAGCTATCATATGAGATAAAGGGGAGAAAGTTGCTTAAAGATATCTCCTTTCAGATGAGGAAGGGAGAAGTATTGGCTATACTTGGCGCTAATGGGGCAGGAAAGTCTACATTGATGGGGCTGCTTTGTGGGGAAAAGAAGCCAACAGATGGGGCTATTCTTTTGAACGGCAGGGCGCTGGATCAGTATGATATGAAAGAGCTGTCTCGATGTCGGGCTATGTTGAGCCAGCAGCAACAGATGACATTGGCTTTTAAGGTGAATGAAATCGTAATGATGGGGCGCTATCCCCATTTCAGATCGACTCCCTCGGCTAGGGATCTGCTTGTAGTGGATGAGGTCATGGATTTGTGTGGCGTGAAATCATTGGGAGATCGTACTTTTTTGAGCTTGTCGGGTGGTGAGCAGCAGCGTGTTCAGCTGGCGCGTGTACTTGCGCAAATCTGGGACAATCAAGATAGCCTGTTGTTATTGGACGAACCAATATCGGCGTTGGATCTACAGTACCAACAGAAAGTGTTGGCGATTGCTAAGGCACTGTCCCGACGTGGATTTATGGTCGTACTGATCGTGCATGATGTCAACTTTGCGGCTATGTATGCTGATCGGATAATTATGTTGAAGAACGGCCGGAAGCTGATTGATGGAACTCCGGTAGAGGTGCTCAATACAAAAGATATTTATACCATTTTTTCGGTTGAATCTGTCGTGGAACTGAGTGCGAAAACGCTTAAACCTAATGTGAAATTGGAAGAACTAGTACTAGATGCAACTGGTTTTAACTCGTTGTTGCCTAATGAATCAGCTATGACTACCGAAAGGATATTAGAGTTGTTGATTGATAAATCACCCTATTTGTCGACAGATGAATTGGCTCGGAAAGTCGGCGTCCCAGAGTTTGAAATCTGGCGTCTGGACAAAAGAAATAAGACGGAAGTATTTATTCCCGATTTTGATCGATTAGTCGGAATATTACCGGGCTTGGGTAAGGTACGCATATGTTCTAGCAGTAGAGGAGCTCGACACACTTTGTTAGGTTGTTATACTATACATAGTTGTGAATCGGACAGGAAGGTGATATTTGAAGGAGATTTTGACTTAATTTTTCTTTTTAACCATTGGCATATAGGCATGCTGGTCGAAAATGAAATTGGAAGATCGTTGCGATTTTTTAATAAAAACGGAATGGAATTGCATGCCATTTCTTTGTCCGATGAGAAGGATAATGTAAATAGTGTTGAAAGATTGAAAGCGCTGCTAGTGAATGAGAATCGAGACAATAGATGGACATTCTGCTCCTCGATGGAGACCGTTGAAAAATCCAGACCAACGGAGAATCTACACGATCAAGCGATAAGTCAATTTCGGCAAATTTTAGCGTTATGTGCTGCGAATCGAGCTCCAGTGACCATCAAATTGATCAATAGAGGATGTGAACAATCTTATTCAGGGATGGTCTTCAATCTGATTGATCAGGGAAGCAGATATATTATTAAAGAACCTACATTCGAATTGGAAATAATATGGCACAATATCGGAAGAATCACGTCTGAATCGCGTAATGGGGCAAAGGATCAATTAGTTATCGAACTTTTTGATAGCAATGATGATTTGATCTTACAGTTCTTTGCGAATCATGCCGTAGCAAAAGACAGGAGGGATGAAGTGTTAGGTAAATGTAATAAGAATTCTGTTGTTTAGAAAGAGTTTAAATAAAGGTGTTTTTGTTTTGGTAAAAACAGTATCTTTATCTCACTAGGAATCGCTTGGATATGTTGATAAAAAGTAAAATAGTAGAATTGGATGAATGGCTTTTTATTGAAGAAATTCCAGATAGCTATGTGCCGGATAAACCCCTGGTAGAGCAGCGTCTGGATATTGATAGACCACCTGTCCGCATGCATAATTTTCAACTATCGACGAGTGGTCTTTTTATTTTACATAGCCGAATGTACTTCGATCAACCCGTACATGTACATACCGAAGTGGAGGGGGAGGCTATTACCAGTCAGTTTATTTTCTACAAAACGATAGACGATAAGATGCCTTTAGGTATGAGCAGACATAATATCCGCTATATTCCATCCCTGGAATCTGTCCATGAGGTAAAGGAAGGTATTGAGTACAATTATTTTATTGCGGTCATCTCAAAGGCCTATTACCTTAATCTTATCAAAAGAGATTCTCTATTACATCGGGATTTTGTGACAGCTATAGAAAAAGGGCAGTATGTTAGTTTTTCGGAAGACGACCTAATAGCGACCTATGAAATGCAGCATACAATGTCAGAACTTATTGAATCGAAGAAGACGGGTGAAATTAGGCGGTTACATACAGAATCCCGCATTGTAGAGCTTTTAATGTATCAATTTGAGCAATATAATGACAAGTCTAGTCAGGTGTCCACCCAACTTAACGATAGCGATGTAGGACGTTTGGAGCTGGCTAGACAAATTTTAGAACAGCGTATCGCCAATCCGCCAACCCAACGGGAACTGGCCTCCGAGGTGCTAACGAGCGAAAGTAAGCTCCGAAAAGATTTTAAAGAATACTTTTCAGTCACTATACACGACTACTTGACCCGTGTGCGAATGGAGAAGGCAAGGTTGTATCTTTTGGAAGATAAGTTATCCGTCTATGAAGTCGCTCTATTGACTGGCTATGGACATCAGAATAATTTTAGCAGTGCCTTTAAAAAATATTATGGTATCTCTCCCGGAGAGCTCAAAACCTGATGTTTTCCCTTTTTTAAGAGGTTTTTGATAGGGAAACAATCTATATGTATGATGTAGGAGGAGAAAAGTATATTCTGTATATTCGGATAATGAAACTACTTAAACCTCTTTCGACATTAGCGGCCCTCGTACTGCTATTGTCACCACTTCAAGCGCAAAAAACAGCTCTAAAGCCCAATATTATTTTTATTCTAGCAGATGATATGGGCTACGGCGATATCGGAAGTTACGGACAAAAACACATTAAGACACCGGTTCTCGATCGTCTGGCTGCGGAAGGGAGACGATACACCCAGTTTTATGCCGGGAGTACAGTGTGTGCACCATCTAGGGCAAGTTTAATGACCGGACAGCATACAGGCCAAGTATACATAAGGGGGAATGGTGAGGTTCCGCTTAGGAATCAAGACACTATTGTCACTCAGGTGCTGAAGCAAGCCGGATATACCAACGGCATGGTTGGAAAATGGGGATTGGGGCTTGCTGGAACTACCGGTACTCCGGAAAAGAAGGGCTGGGACTTCTTCACTGGTTTTTTGCACCATGTAGAGGGACATTTTCAGTTGAGTAATTCCGTATGGAGACTACAGAATGGACATAGTGTAAAGATGAAGGTGGATGAGGATACCTACGTGAATGAACTTTTTGCGAAAGAAGCTGTACGTTTTATAGAAGAAAATAAGGACAATCCTTTCTTTCTGTATGTCTCATTTACGGTTCCACATGCCGAACTCAAGGTACCCGAAAGATATCTGAAACCTTATCTAAATGCGGATGGAACGAGTAAGTTTGCTCCAGAAAAGGCACAACCAGCAGGGCTTCACTATGGCGAACAGCCCTATCCCAAGGCAGCCTATGCCGCGATGGTCACAAGTATGGATGACTATACAGGATGGATATTGAAAAAATTGGATGAGTTGGGCATAGCAGAAAACACGCTAGTGATCTTTACAAGTGACAATGGTACTCATAAAGAAGGCGGACGTACGATGGATGATATCATGCAGGTGTTTGAGAGCACGGGGGGGCTACGTGGTGTAAAGCGAGATCTTTATGAAGGAGGTATTCGTACACCATTTATAGCCAAATGGCCAGGGGGTATCAAGCCAGGGACGGTGAGCGACTTTACAGGTACATTTTGGGATATCATGCCTACTTTTGCCGAGATGACAAAAACCAAGGCTCCAATGAACATAGATGGTGTTTCGTTTTGGAAGGATCTTACATCGGGTAAGCAAATAGCAAATAGGCCATTGTACTGGGAGTTTAATGAAGGAGGATTCAAACAGGCAGTTCGCTTGGGCGATTGGAAAGCTATTCGCTTTTACAAAGACGGCAAACCGCAAAGGACAGAGCTCTATAATATTGCTAAAGATAGATTTGAAAGAAATGATCTAAGTGATCAGAATAGGGTTAAAGTGAGCGAGTTGGAAAGGCTGATGGACCAGCAACGGACTGAATCTGAAAATAAGATTTTTGCGATAAAGAGAGAAGGCTAGTTATACCGGACTATCTAAAATCTCAAAAGCGGATCCATGTGCGGACTGGTGGATATTGTACTTTTGTTCATATGGCAACTGAAAGTCAAATTATATGCATATGAATCAAAAAGAGCGATTAAGACACGATTGGACCAGAGCGGAATTATTTGCTATCTACAATAAGCCATTGTTGGAGCTGGTGTACGAAGCAGCTTCGGTACATCGGAAATGGCATAATCCAGAAGAAGTGCAGATATCGACACTACTTTCTGTAAAAACAGGAGGGTGCCCTGAGGATTGTTCGTATTGTGGTCAGGCGGCACGCTATCATACCGATATTAAAGTGCAGGCACTGTTGCCTACAGAGACTGTATTGACACATGCACGCAAAGCTAAAGAAAATGGTTCTTCGCGCTTCTGTATGGCTGCGGCCTGGCGCGAGGTGCGGGATAATCGGGATTTTGACCGCATTATCGACATGGTAAAAGGGGTGAATGATATAGGACTCGAAGTCTGCTGTACCTTAGGAATGTTGACCGAAAGTCAAGCAAAAAGGCTTCAAGAAGCGGGTTTGTACGCCTACAATCATAATCTGGATACTTCGGAAGAATACTACGATGAGATTATCTCCACGCGCACTTTCAACAACAGGATCAATACGATAAACAATGTACGCAAGGCTGGTATTACGGTCTGTTCGGGAGGAATCATCGGCTTGGGAGAGACTGTTGCTGATCGGATCGCGATGCTGCTTACATTGGCTACGATGGAGCTTCATCCCGAATCGGTACCGATTAACGCACTCGCTCGTGTCAAAGGGACTCCATTGGAAAATAATCCGAAGGTAGATATCTGGGATATGGTAAGAATGATCGCTACAGCTCGTATAGCGATGCCTGCATCGATCGTGAGACTCAGTGCTGGTCGTGTCGAAATGAATGAAACTGAGCAGGCCTGGTGTTTTATGGCTGGAGCCAACTCGATCTTCAGTGGAGAAAGGGAAACGCTACTCGTAACCCCTAATCCCGGAATGTCTGATGATATGACAATGTTTGCCCGTCTAGGTCTGAAACCTAAAGTTTGTCAAACTACTTAAAAGTAAGGTTTACTTTTTTGAATCCAAGTCCTTCTAGCAGAGGTTGGAATACATGCCTCGCATTTGATTGTGTCTGTGCGAGTATGTCTGACTTTTGAACCTGTTTAGTGATCTCAACCTCTGCACCTTTAAAAGCTTCATCTACTAAATCTGCCTCTCTAAAGAAAGCCATTTTCGTGTCGTAGACCTTCGATGCCTTATGGTCGATCTTAACATAACATAATTCTGCTTTTGGTAAAACGATAGAAGCAGAATCGCCCGAGACGGTGACATCTTCGGCCTTCAGTTTACTGAGGTCGATACAGCCGACAGCATCGGCTTTGACGATGAGCAAGACGCTAGCATCCGGAAGGTAGGTACTTATATTTTTGTGTTCGATGACATCGCTAAACCTGTATTTGACCAATTCCAGTTTTCCCATGGCTTCTATTCGTTCCACAAGAATCTGGTGTCTGCTTTCTACCTTAGTACTGGGCGAAAATCTATCTTTGACTAGCCATATTATAATCCCGATTAAAGCAAGAGGGACAAGAAATCTCAATAATGTTTTCATCTGCTTATATTTGTTTCTCATTTATGCTGAAGTTATCAGATTTATTCATAGTGTATCTTTTAAGCTGCATTTATGAACTAACTTCGCTCGGTTTGAATAAATCATGATGATTTCATGATTTAGCTTAGGGCAAAAAATAGACCAGTCTGAATAATACCTTTGTAATATTCTTATTAAGAAACCATTTTAGCAGATTTCCTGTCATATAGGCAGGTATTCTCGAACTTAATGTTTGACCTGATTTTTTTGGAAAACTGCTGCGATTTGGGCAAGCTCCTCAGTGTTTAGTCCTGAACTCATCTTCAAGCAGTTTATAAAATGTAAGATTTCTTCTGGAGCGGCAGGGCAACCTGCATTTTGTCCTTTTGTAGTCATAGCGGCGCCTTGCGGTCTGATCTGTGAGTCTGCTATCAGGTTTTTCTTATTGTCAAAAACAAGCCAGGTGGGAAGTCCCTGATCGGCATTGTTGTATTTCTTTAGTAATTCTGCTGCCCCCGGGTTTTCCAGGTGTTCTTTTCCCTTGCTTTCGTATACTGTAAAGTCTGCAATGATATAGTGTTTGTCGAAATAGGGTTTTATAGCTGGATCATTGAGACTGGCTGTCATCTTGTGACACCATCCGCACCAAGATGCGTGAAATATAGCCAGTACACTTTTATTTTCCCTTGCGGCTTTTGCAACGGCAGTATTTAAGACCTCTTCTGCTGGTGCAGGTGTTGATTGCGCGACAGCGCTTTGTAAACTCACGGCTAATATCAGCCCGAATAATAGTGTTTTCATGTGTTGAGGTTTATTTTTATAAAAATAAGTAATATTTAATAATAGTTATATGTTATTCTTTTGTTACAGATCTCTCCTTTCTGTCCTCTAATACACTGTAATACTTGTTTAGACGATATAATATAGCTTATTGATGGTCTAGCGGAGGCATTTAATATTTGGATGTCTTGTTGGAAATATGTAATATTGCTTATGTTGAGATGGTTGACATATATATTGCCCCTTTATATATTAGTACTGGCTACACTGCCCTGTACCGATCAGATCTCAGCGCAACCTCCAATAGATTTAACACACTTAAAATCCGATTACCATGATCATGATCATGAAGAGGGGGATACTTGTACACCATTGTGCAGTTGTTCTTGCTGTGGTGCGCACATTACCGAAGTGTCTTATTTTTGGTATGAGAGTCCTGTGCAACCCTTGGTCTATCAGATAAAAAACCATTTTTTTAAGAAGAAATCTCTTGTTTCTGATTATAAAGGTACTGTCTGGCAACCTCCCAAGTTTCAAGTCTAATCAAGTCTTTTAGGTATACATACGTTCGTATGTATAGTATCACTTTTATTGAAATTTAATATGTATTGCGTTCAACAATTCTAACTATTAATTGTTGTTTCGTTATAGCTTGATTCAATAACTGTTGTCAATCAGGATTTGATATCCATAATATCTTGTTGTAAATAGGGTTACAGACTTAATTTGAATTATCGTGTTAGATAGTATTATCCGATTTAGTATAAAAAATAAAATTATCATAGGGTTAATGACCTTGTTGCTCATTATATGGGGAAGTTGGAGCGCAACAAAGTTACCTATCGATGCAGTGCCTGATATTACGAATAATCAGGTGCAGATATTCACCTCGGTGCCCACGTTGGCTGGACAGGAGGTGGAGCAGCTGGTCACATTTCCGATTGAACAGAGTATAGCTAATGTCCCTAATGTGGAAGAGATTCGCAGTATTTCCAGATTCGGTCTATCGGTGATCACTGTGGTCTTCAAAGAAGAGGTAGATATTTACTTTGCACGGCAACTGATCAATGAAAAATTGAAAGAAGCCGTCGAAAAGATACCCGAAGGTGTAGGCAGCCCAGAGATGGCTCCAGTGAGCACAGGTCTAGGTGAAGTGTATCAATATATAATCCACCCCAAAAAAGGAAGTGAAGATAAGTACGATGCGAAAAATCTTCGCGAGATGCAGGACTGGATCGTCGCTAGACAATTGTACGGTACACCAGGTATTGCAGAGATTAACAGTTTCGGTGGACAGTTGAAACAGTATGAGGTTGCTGTTAATCCCAATAGATTGCGGGCGATGAATGTGAGTATCCCGGAACTATTCACGGCGCTGGAAAAGAACAATCAAAATACAGGTGGCGCTTATATCGATAAAAAGCCTAATGCATATTTCATCCGTGGTGTAGGATTGGTTACTTCATTGGAAGATGTAGGAAATATTGCGATCAAAACTGTTGGTACAGTGCCGGTATATATTAAAGATGTGGCCGATGTGCGTTTTGGTAGTGCGGTACGCTATGGTGCATTGACCTACAATGGCGAGGTAGACGCTGTAGGCGGTGTGGTGATGATGCTTAAGGGGGAAAACAGTAATAAGGTAGTCCAGCGCATCAAGGACAAGTTGCCTACTATCCAAAAATCCTTACCTGATGATGTTGTGATTGAGGCATATCTCGATCGTACAGATCTGGTCGGTAGAGCTATACAAACGGTCGAGAAGAACCTTATTGAAGGGGCTCTGATTGTGATATTCGTGTTGGTGCTGTTTTTAGGGAATCTAAGAGCAGGGTTGATCGTAGCCTCGGCTATTCCCTTGTCGTTACTTTTTGCTCTCGGGATGATGAATGTATTTGGTGTGAGTGCCAATCTGATGAGTCTAGGTGCTATTGACTTTGGGTTGATTGTAGATGGAGCAGTCATCGTGGTAGAGGCTACACTGCACCATTTGGGGTTAAGAAAGTCAACAGACCGCCTCACGCAGGCTCAGATGGATGAGGAGGTATTTGAATCTGCTTCAAAGATAAGAACCAGTGCGGCTTTTGGTGAAATCATTATTTTGATTGTATATATACCGATCTTGACTTTGGTGGGAGTAGAGGGCAAAATGTTTACACCAATGGCCAAAACAGTAGGCTTTGCCATATTCGGAGCGTTGATTCTTTCATTGACGTATATTCCGATGATGTGCGCTTTGTTCTTGCCGAAGAAAAACAGTGACAAGAAAACATTTAGCGATAAGATGATTGCCAAACTTCAAGGATGGTATAGACCGGTACTTGAAAAGGTAATTAGGGTTAAATATATTGTAGTGAGTCTTACTGTACTGGTGTTTGGATTTTCTATGTTTCTATTTAGTAGAATGGGAGGAGAATTTATTCCGCAACTGGAAGAGGGGGATTATGCCTTTCACTGTATTTTACCTCAGGGTAGTTCGCTTAATCAAAGTATCGAAACTTCAATGAAGGCTTCCCGAATTATCAAAGAATTTGATGAGGTGCGTATGGTAGTAGGAAAGACAGGTGCTGCCGAGGTACCTACAGACCCGATGCCTCCCGAGGCTACGGATATGATGGTGATTCTGAAGCCGCAGAGCGAATGGAAATCGGGTAGGACTTATAAAGAGCTCGGTGATGCTATTATGGAAAAGCTAGAAGTAATTCCTGGTGTCTTTTTCGAGAAAAATCAACCCATACAGATGCGTTTTAACGAGTTGATGACAGGTATCCGGCAGGACGTCGCAGTAAAAATATTCGGGGAGAACATGGATACATTGGCAAATTATGCCAATCAGGTCGGAGCAGTGATACAAACTGTAGAGGGAGCTACCCCGCCACAGATCGAACGGGTAAGTGGCCTGCCGCAAATCAATATCGTATATGACCGTACACGTATCGCCAACTATGGCTTGACAATTCAAGATGTCAATGATATCGTAAGTACAGCATTTGCGGGCAAGAGTACAGGAAGTGTTTACGAAAATGAACGTCGTTTTGATTTGGTTGTTCGACTGGATAGTACCCATAGGAGTAGTATTGAAGATGTAAAAAACCTCTTGGTACCAACTGCAAGTGGAGTACAGGTACCTTTATTCCAATTGGCCGATATCGATTACAAGCTTGGTCCAGCACAGATCAGTAGGGAATCTGGAAAGAGACGGATTGTAGTTGGATTTAACGTGTCGGGACGTGATGTGCAGTCGGTGGTGGAGGATATTCAGCAGAAGCTAGAGAAGGTGCAGCTTCCATCGGGTTATTACTTTACGTACGGTGGCCAATTCGAAAATCTGCAGAAAGCATCGGCTCGTTTGCTGATCGCTGTGCCTGTCGCTTTATTATTGATATTTATGCTGTTGTATTTCACTTTTCACTCCTTCAAGCAAGCAATTTTAATATTTACTGCAATTCCAATGAGTGCTATCGGCGGGGTATTTGCGCTTTTACTTAGGGATATGCCATTTAGTATCAGTGCAGGTATTGGTTTTATAGCCCTGTTTGGTGTAGCGGTATTAAATGGGATAGTACTCATAGGGACATTCAATCAATTGCAAAAAGAGGGGGTGAAAGATGTGTTGCAACGTGTTAGAGAAGGAACTTTAATTCGATTACGTCCTGTATTGATGACTGCGATGGTGGCCTCTCTTGGTTTTTTACCGATGGCGATTAGTACAAGTGCTGGAGCCGAAGTTCAAAAGCCTTTGGCTACAGTCGTGATTGGAGGGCTCATCACAGCGACCTTCCTTACGTTATTTGTACTACCACTATTGTACATTATCTTTAATTCGAAATTAAAACTACGCAAACAAGATATTATGAAAGCGACTATGACTATCGTGCTCCTGGGGATGGGATTGCTCTTTGCAAATGCTCAGCATAGGTTTTCTGTCGATAATCTAATCGATAGCGCGTTAAGAAACAATCTACAGTATAAAATGAACCAGGCCGAAGTAGAAGCGGCAGGATATACGGTAAAAACAGCAAATGATATCGCAAAGGTCAACGTATTTGCACAAAACGAAGAAATACAACCTTCTAATAGAAAGGGTAATTTTAATCTTGGCGTATCGCAGGATATTGCTTGGCCTGGATTGTATGCCGCCCGAAGGAAGTATTTTACCGAGCAGTTGAAGTATGTGGAATTAAATAAGGACCTACTCTCTGCAACAATAAAAAGGGACGTCCGTATAGCCTATTTTCAACTGTGGTATTTGCAGGACAGACAGCAACTATTCCTTCAATTGGATAGCATTTATGATAATCTCTTCAAAGCGACTGATTTGCGTGTAAGAACGGGGGATGTCGCTATGTTGGATCGAATTGCAGCTGAGGCCAAGCTGAACGAACTCCGCGCACAGATTGAACAGAATAAGAAAGATATGGTAGCACAGCAACAACAGTTAATGCTGTTGACCAACCTTAATGAATGGATGCTTCCTATTGAAGAACCTATGCAGAAGTTAAAGATGGAATCTGCGGAAGATGGAGGATTACACCCAATATTGGCGATACAACAGCAAAATATTGCCGTTGCTTCGTCTAATGTGCAGGTACAAAAAAATAGTAATATGCCGGATTTTTCAGGTCAGTTCTTCTCACAACGGTTTTTAGGAATGAATGATCCAATAACGGGTTTTTCGATAGGTGCCTCTTTTCCGCTATTTGGCATTACAGCCGCCCGAAATAAGGTACGTGCAGCGCAGGCTGAGGTAAAAGTCCAGGAAGAGGCTTTGCGTTATAATAGGCAGCAGTTGCAGACAGATCAATCTATAGCATTGGCCGAATTGGAGAAAAACAAGGCACTATTGAAGTTTTACGAAACCTCGGGGCTTCGACAGGCCGATGAGATTATTAAAGCGGCGACATTGAGCTATAATACCGGAGAGATTGCTTTTGCAGAGCTTAGTCAATTTTTAGGACAGGCCATTGGCATTCGGCAAAATCACCTCGATGTGCTCAACCTGTACAACAAGTCGGCTATACAGATTAATTATTTGACGAATAAATAGATTCACTGATGAAATTATATATAAAGATACTACCGATTATCGCAGTTTTACTTCTGACTGTTGCCTGTAAAGGTAATAAATCGGGGGACACCGGAAAAGAACCCACCGGTACAGAAGAGAAAGAAGCCGCTGGCCATGAAGAAGAGGAATCAAATATAGCATCGCTGAATAAGGAACAGATCGCTTCAGTAGGGATCATTTGGTCGGGACTGGAGTTTCGAAATCTATCTTCAACGATCAAGGTCAATGGTCAATTGAGTGTGCCTAATAATAACAAGGCTAATGCAACATCATTGTATGGCGGAGTGATCAAAAGTCTTACGGTACAATTGGGAGATTATGTACGTAAGGGACAGACTATAGCCACGATCACTAACCCTCAGTTTATCCAGTTGCAGGAAGAGTACCTGACGGTGTTAAGTCAGATCGTACTGGCGGAGCAGGAATTGCAACGGCAGCAGGAGCTAAACGCTTCGAATGCGGGAGCGGGGAAGAATCTACAGGCAGCAAAAACGACAATGAACACACTGCGTACTAGAAGAGCGTCTCTGCAGCAGCAGATTGAATTAATGGGGATTGATGTGGGGAACCTTTCTAATGGGAATTTAAGATCTTCTTTGCTGGTTAAAAGTCCTATTAATGGAACGGTAAGCAATGTGTTTGCAAAAATCGGTAGTTATGTTGATGTCTCTTCGCCGGTGATAGAGATCGTGGATAATAGTTTACTTCATTTGGATCTACAGGTGTTTGAAAAGGATCTTCCAAAAGTGAAAATAGGTCAAGTAATTGATTTTACATTGACTAATAATCCGGGGATGACTTATAAGGCAAAGGTTTTTAGAATAGGTGCTTCGTTTGAAAATGAGAGTAAGTCTGTCGCCGTGCATTGTAATGTGCTAGGTAATAAGGATGGATTGATCGATGGTATGAATACGATTGGCTTATTGGACCTTAGTGGAGAAAAGCTGTTAGCAGTACCTAATGATGCCATCGTCGAGGCAGATGGTAAGTATTATATTTTTGTCTTGACAGATAAAGAAGGGGAGGCGCATCACGATGAAGAGGGGCATGCGCATGCAGAAGGAGAAGGTCACGGGCATAGTCATGCAGCGGATACCAAGAAGGAAGAATCAATCAATTTTGAGAAGATCGAAGTAGCTAAAGGAGTCTCAGAGCTTGGGTACACAGCGATAACACCGGTATCTGAATTGGCAAAAGATACGCAGGTAGTCACAAAAGGAGCATTCTTTATCAATGCTAAATTAAGCAACACAGGTGGCCATTCACATTAATGTAAACTGATTTGATAAATTTAGAGTATGGAAGAACATAAACATAGGTATGATGAAATGGGGAGACAGCTTTGTTGTAACCAGACTGAAAAGATATATGATAACGCAGGGGCAGCCTCTATGGTACGGACTAATAAAAATGCACAGGTCACAGGTTGCTGTTCACATGATGTAATTAAGAATTCGGAGGTTGACGATCATGATGGACATGATCATAGTCATGACACTACGGATGGCAATTATTTAAAATTATTTATGCCCTCTATCCTTAGTTTGGTTTTGCTATTGATTGCCTTGGGAATCGATAATTACTTTCCGCAGGAATGGTTCAAGGGCTGGATAAGGTTACTCTGGTATGTGGTCGCTTATATACCCGTCGGTCTACCGGTGTTAAAGGATGCTCTCGTAAATATCCTCCGGGGTAATTTTTTCTCGGAGTTTTTTCTAATGGGGATCGCGACGCTTGGTGCTTTTGCTATTGGCGAATATCCAGAAGGGGTAGCTGTGATGTTATTTTATGCGGTAGGAGAAAGCTTTCAGACATTGGCAGTCTCTCGTGCCAAATCCAATATAAAGGCTTTATTGGATCAAAGACCAGATGAGGCTACGGTGATACGCAACGGGGTAGCACAACAGATCAAAGCGAAAGACGTGGAAATAAACGATGTTTTACAACTTAAACCCGGGGAAAAATTGGGCTTGGATGGCATCTTGATGAGTGAACAAGCGGTATTTAATACTGCTGCATTGACGGGAGAGAGTAAACCAGATACAAAGTATGAGGGCGAACCGGTGTTGGCAGGTATGATCAATCTAAATACTTTGGTCAATGTCTTGGTTACTACAGCATACGCAGATAGTAAACTGAGTAAAATCTTGGAGATGGTGCAGAATGCCAGTAGCAAAAAGGCCCCCACGGAATTGTTTATCTCTAAGTTTGCAAAGATATATACACCCATTGTCGTCTTTTTGGCTGTAGGTATCGCATTATTACCGGCACTATTTGTCGCGGACTATCAATTTGTAACTTGGTTATACAGAGCACTGGTGTTTTTAGTGATTTCCTGCCCTTGTGCCTTAGTGATTTCTATTCCCTTAGGTTACTTTGGCGGAATTGGGGCCGCTAGCCGTAACGGAATTTTGATTAAAGGATCCAACTTTTTGGATATTCTAGCGGATATACAAAATGTGGTGATGGACAAAACCGGTACCATGACTGAAGGTGTTTTCGAGGTACAGGAGGTGGAGATTGCAGATGAATTTGACAAAAAGGAAATTTTGGCTATGGTCAATATCTTAGAAAGTAAAAGTTCACATCCTGTAGCAACAGCTATTCATAATTACGTAGGCGAGCTGGATCATACTTTAATACTCGAAGATGTCGAAGAGATAGCCGGACATGGCCTGAAGGCAACAGTGAAAGGGAAAGAGCTACTAGTAGGGAATTTTAGATTGATGGACAAGTTTGCCATCGACTATGATATAAATCCTGCCTCTATCGTCTTTACGGTTATCGCTATCGCTTATGGAAAACAGTTTGTGGGCTATATCACTATCGCAGACCGGATCAAAGATGACGCCTTAACAACGATTAGACAGCTGCACAATAGTGGGGTGAAAGCAACGATGTTGAGTGGAGATAAGAGCTCGGTAGTACAGTATGTCGCTAAAGAACTGGGGATAGATCATGCTTTCGGGGATTTGTTGCCAGAAGACAAAGTGAAGCGGGTCGAGGAGATTAAAGATAAGGGCGAATCTGTCGCATTCGTCGGTGATGGTGTCAATGATGCTCCTGTAGTGGCACTCAGTGATGTCGGGATAGCTATGGGGGGATTGGGTAGCGATGCTACTATTGAGACTGCTGATGTAGTCATACAGGATGATAGACCAAGTAAGATCCCAATAGCAATACGTATCGGAAAGAAGACAAAGCGGATTGTATGGCAAAATATTGTATTGGCTTTTGCTGTAAAGGCTATTGTTCTTGTATTAGGGGCTGGGGGCTTGGCCACGATGTGGGAGGCTGTATTTGCAGATGTAGGGGTAGCTTTGCTTGCAATTCTGAATGCGGTGCGTATACAGCGCTCAAATTTTGATTAGGTGATTCAATTTTGGCTGATCTGGGATAGGATGAATCGAACACGTTCGCTAACACTGACTCTGGGAATATTAATTAGGGTATATCCTAATTTTATATAAGTTTGTTCCATAGTGAGATAGGTAGCTATTGCTTCGTCGAAACTTTGTTTTCGCTCGGTGTCGTTGACATATATGTCTTCCCAAGGTGGAGTAATAAACACCTTGGGGAAATATGTATATTTTTTTGCAGCATCTAAGATCTGATCGGGTATCTCTAAACCGGAGAGCGTTAAATATCCCATGACGTCTGGTATACCCCGATCAAAGAAAATAGGTGCATTGATATGGCTTTGATTGCAGTTTTCGTAATCAATCACCGCATGTTCGAACATGGTCTGAGCAAAAGCAAGTGGATCTACCCAAGGTAGTTTGTTGCCCTGAACGCATATTTGTTGCTGTATTATCCGGCGACCCACTTCAGGAATACAATTGTATCCTTGAGCCGACATTGCCGTGATGATGGTTGTTTTGCCCATTCCCGGCCCTCCGGTAATCACGACTTTGGGTGATTGTGGTATCTTTTCCATAATAATAGTAAAACTTGTAATAGGGGAGTTACTACCTATTCCTTGCTGAAAATGGTCGTACCCATACTAGCTGCTACTACACAACAGATGGATATCCATTGTGAGAAAGTAAGGGCTTCATGAAGAAAAAGTAATCCTGAGAAGGCCGCAAAAGCAGGTTGTAAGCTTGTTAAGATACTGAAGGTTTTGGCGGGAAGACGTTTTAGTGCTATGAAATCTAAAGAAAATGGAAGAGCACTGGAGAAGATAGCTACCCCCAATCCCTTAAGTAATAGTAATGGTGTAACATGGAAAATAGCTCCGTCCCAAAGAGAGAATGGAATGATGATCAAAGTTGCAAATAGCATTCCTGTGGTGACAGCATCTTTGCCCTCCATGACTTTTGATACCTTACCGCCCATAACGATATACATTGCCCAGAATATGCCGGCCAGCAATGCCAGTCCTAGACCTATTAGATCGATGTCACTGTTTGTCCAGGGGACAATTAACAATATCCCTATACAGGCCAAGAGGGCCCATGCGATATCGAGAAGCTTGCGTGAAAGAGCCAAAGCCAGAAAAAGCGGGCCTACAAATTCGACCGTGACTGCTAGCCCTAGCGGAATACGTTGTATGGCCATATAGAAAATAAGATTCATTGCCGCGATACCAATTCCATATAAGGCGGCATATAACCATTGCTGTCTTGTGAATTTGGAAAACTTGGGTCGATTGATCAACGTAAGCAATAGGGCTGATAATCCGATGCGTAAAGTGCTGGTGCCGATGGCACCTATGGCTGGGAATAATTGTTTTGCGATAGAGGCCCCTCCCTGCACACAGGCCATAGAGAGAAGTGCAGCTGGAATAGCTATTTTGGTATTTTTAATTGACATAAGTGTTTACCTTATAACGATCATTACAGATTGAACAACAATCACGATCATTAATTTTCAAAATTAGGGAATGTATAATCTGCTCCCTATAGGCATATTTAAGGCATGCAGTTCTTATTATATTATAAGTAGTTGTATGGGCTACCGATGACACGAACCCTGCATAGTTGATTCGCTTATTTATTGGCCATAAAACTACAAAATCTTCCTTAAAAGCTACTCGCATTAAGCGAATATTTATAGGTAAATCAAAGGTTCTATTTTAAAAAATAGTCAGGAGTTTGATAATTAATACTATCACTGTAATCTTTTTTATAGAGGTTTTGTCTAATATTATTTTTGATGCTATCATCGAGTAGACCAAAGATCTCAGAGATATACTGTGTTTCAGAAAGAGGCTTGTTGTAATATAGGTCTTCTGCTTGAGGACGGATGACAGGCAGTCTTTTGGAAAGAATAAGTCGTGTGCCCAATGATTTGCTCGAACACCATAGCTTAATTATTCCTTTGTCTGCTATTCCTAGTGTGAAAATGAGCAATTCCGGAGAGGTTTTGTACTTCTCCCAAATGGGACTAGCTGCATTTAATGGAATCGTGGTGCCGTAAAACAAAGAATCTGTGTAGGAAAGGTACTTGATATGTAGACTGTCGGGAATGTCGATACGGTTGTTATCAAAATGTTGATTGACCTGCCCCCATGCAAAATAATCGGAATACGGATCATAAAAATGACCGAGTTCGTCCGTGCGCTTGTCCGAAAAGTATAGACTTCGTACGTGGAGTGGAATTGCGGAGAAACAACCGGTCCGATAATTAACTTTTTGATTTGTTCTTTGTATCTGGAACACCGTGCTGCCAAGAATGATGGCTATCAGAAAGATATAAACTTTGTTTAATGCATTCATTGTACTAATGTTGGTAAGCAGCTGCTAATCCCGTAATATAAACACTAAAAGCTATGAAAAGGGATAATAGTAATATAAGTACAATTAATAATCCTACAGGCCAGGATTTAAAGGGAAACTTGTAATACAGAATATAACTGAACTGTAATACGGTAACGGCCGCAAGATAGTAGAGCGGAATGTAAACCATATCATTCTCCTTTGGAAATAAGAGAATGAGAAGAAAGAATAGGGTAATATATATACCAATAAGTAGAAGAATGCTGCGTTGTTTCTGCTGTGCTATGGTTCTTTTTTGTGCTGTTTCCATTGGGATAACAAAGATAGACAATAAGCTAAAAAAAACTATTGCACGTATGCTTTCTCCTATGAAGAAGTTTTATTCTTTGTTTTTAATCTGCTGGGTATTGATCAATAGCGCTGTGAAATTTAGGAGTATAGATATTCCCATCAATGTAAACTTAATATAGGTATCACTACTTGTCATCCCAACAATTAATAATAACATTGCTACAGGTACCAACGTTTGGTCTAATTTGAATTTTCTCATGTACTTAGATTTATAAGCAAGGTGATAACACTGGGATAGTTATACCACCTTGATAATAAAGTTACAAGCTTTAAATCAAAATAGCAAGTATAACCTCTAAATTACTTTGGGAAATTAGCATTAGATTTTATCTCTTGAATCTGTGCTGTGTGTCTTGCTGTATGTGCAGCAAGAAATAGTAGACTTTGATATCCATCTGCAACGCCAGTTGGGTATTTACTCAAATGACTACGTAACTTAACAATATCGGCTTTTTTTATGTAATCAGTTATCAAATTGCGTTCTTTGCTGAAATCTTCCCAAGCTGCATTTGTGGTCTCGTATTGCCCTTTGGGTTGTAGTGTTTCCGGTGCTTGGAATTTTTGGCTTCGATTAGTAATTGTCTTTACAATTTCCTCATCAGTCTGACTACGCTGACTTTTAGAATCCAGCTGCGAATCTTTTTCTAGTTGTTGTTGGATCATGCCAAAAAGCATTCTCTCCGTTAGGATAATGTGCTCTAGGCATTGGCTAACCGACCAATGGTTTTCATCGGTTTTGAATCGTAATTGTTCGTTACTCAGCCCAGAAATACTGTTTTGCAAAGCAATGCTGGTCTCCTGATAGTATTGTATAAGCTTGCTTAAATCGCTACTATCTTGTGTGACGAGCTTTTGTGTAGTTTGATTTTGGATTATCCGATTTAGATCGCCTCTATTAGAAGACGCAAAAGACTTTGGTAATGACATGGTTGCCAAGCAGGATACAGCAATTACCAATTTTAGACAGTTCCGACATTGTTCCTTAAATAGCTTTTTCATGGTTATGAAATTTTTGACAAGACAATAATAATCAGTTTGAAGCAAATAAAACTTGCCATCTGACAAGTTTTATAATCGTTATTGCTTGGCTCCAGGAGGACAGTGTTGTCGTAGATATCGGGTAAATAGATGAGACAAATGTGCCGAGGTACCTTCCCCTTCGTTGATCGAATGACTACGGTTAGGGTAGGCCATCATATCAAATGGAATTTTATGTTTGATCAATTCATTGATGTATACTTCAGCATTTTGATAGTGCACATTGTCATCGCCAGTCCCATGGATCAACAACAGATTGCCCCTAACATTTTTTGCATACGACAGTGCAGATCCTTTTATAAAGTCTGCTTCATTTTCTTGTGGTAGGCCCATATAGCGTTCCTGATAGATATTGTCGTAGAGCAATTGATTGGTAACCGGTGCTATTGAGATTCCTGTTTGGTAGATTTCGGGGTATTGCCCCAGCAAATTTAGTGTGGACGCACCACCGCCAGACCATCCCCATACTGCAACTCGGGTTGTGTCTACAAATCCCCATTTGAAGACCTCTTTGGCACCCATGGCTTGATCTCTAATATTGATTATACCGATGTTTCTGTAAATTGACTTGCGCCAATCTCTTCCGCGGGGAGCCGGTGCACCTCGGTTTTCCAGTGAGACATAGAGATAGCCATCTTCGGCCATATCTCCGGCATAGAGAAAGTTTTTGCCCGTATAGAAGTTATCTGTGACAGTCTGTGAGGCCGGTTCGCCATACACATAAAATACAATAGGATATTTCTTTTGCGGATCAAAGTTCTTCGGTTTGACCATCCAGCCATCGAGCGTGATTCCATCAATAGTGGTGATTTGGAAGAATTCAGTTTTAGCAGATTGACTATCGGCATAAACCTCCTGTTGTGCCGGTACGAGTTCTGTGTGATCGGGAAGTGAAATGATCGATCCTTCACCATAGTAGGTACTACTACTCTTTGTCAAGATCGCTATTTTTCCGTTTGGAGATATATTGTACTTATTTGTACCTTTTAGTTCCTTGGGGGTAAGACGTTTTGCCTTTCCGCCTGAGAAAGGAAGTAGGTATAGGTGTTTTTGCGTGGCATTTTCTGGTGAAGCGCTAAAATAAATGCTTTTGGATAGCGGATCGATGCGGTCTATCTGAATGATATCAAAATCATCTTTACTCAATAGCGTCTCTTTTCCTTGTAGATCTATTTTATAAATCTGTCTCCAACCTGACTTTTCAGATAGCCAAATAAACGCTTTCCCTCCGTCAACCCAATCCCAACCACTCGGATCGCCATTGTTCCAGCGTGCCTTGATATCAACCCATGCTTTGTCAGTTTCTGTATGTATGGTGTGGGTCTCTCCAGAGTTTGCATCTGCAAGGATGATCTTGCTTTCGTTCTGTTTGCGGTTTAACTGTTGTAAAATAACTGACTTTGAATCTAATGTCCACTCCATACGTGGAATATAGTGTTGGCTAGGATCTCCCGGTACGCGAAGTTGCTTTGTAGAGCTGTTCTTTAGATCGTAAACCCAAAGGGAAGTTGCCGAAGGTTTAAGACCTACTTTTGGATATTCTACCGGAATGATGAAAGAATAAAGACTGTCTGTATTATTGATCATGTAAAAATGCCGGGTGTCTTTGGCGTCCTGCTTCCAAAAAGCAATCTTATTTCCGTCTGACGACCAGCGGAATCCATCCTTTGTTCCAAACTCTTCTTCATAAGCCCAGTCAAAGGTTCCGTTGATCATACGTTCGGTACCGTCTTTTGTTATTTGTTGGTATTGCTGTGTTTTAATGTTTTCGATGTAGATATTATGTTTAGATACGTAAGCCACCTGCTTTCCATCAGGAGAGAACTTTGCAAACATTAAGGACGATTCGGCTAGCCCTTTACCCACCTGTGTCAAGGTCTTTTTGTCTAAGCTGTATAACCAATAATCTCCACGTGTATTTTCACGCCACACTCGCTTGGTATTTACAAAAAGAAGCAGGGTGTTTTTATCAGGAGATAGCTGGAAGCTTTGAACTTCCAATGGCGCACCTTGTCCAGCGGGGGTAAGGTCTTTTGCTGCAAGAAATACCTCTTTTTTTTGTGGGTTAAGTAAGTTAATGACTACGACACCATCTTTAGAGAAGTCATAATAACCTTTGCCGTCGTCAGTCCACTGCGTCTGTGCAGCGGTAGATAGCGTCTGTAAGAGATGGATGGTTAGTACGGCTATAAAAAGTAAATTTGTTTTATTGCGCATGATTTGATCTATAGTTTTCAATATCCTTTGCTGATTTTATTAATTCTGGACCTAATAAACGGAAACCATCGGCAGTAATCAGGAAGTTGTCTTCGATGCGTATACCACCAAAGTCGCGATAGGTCTCCAACAAGTCGTAATTGATAAATTGGGAAAGTTTATTTTCCTTTTTCCAGATGTCAATTAGTTCAGGAATGATGTAGATTCCAGGCTCGACAGTCAATACAAACCCTGTTTCTAATTTGCGGCCTAGTCGAAGGGATTTTAGACCAAAAGTATGGGTATCTTTGGGCTCATCTTCGGTATAGCCTACGTATTGTTCGCCTAGATCTTCCATATCGTGTACATCAAGCCCCATCATATGTCCTAGACCACATTGAAAAAATAGGGTATGCGCATGAGCCTGTACAGCTTCTTCGGGGTTACCTTTCATTAAGCCGACACCTATCAGTCCCTCGACAAGATGTCTGGCAGCGAGTAGGTGTATATCTTTAAATCTTACTCCGGGTTTCATACTGTCTCTTGCTTCTTCAAAGGCCTTGAGTACGATGTTGTATAGGTCGCGCTGCCGAGCGGAAAAACTCAAACTTACCGGAAATGTACGGGTGAGGTCTCCGGCATAGCCCATAGCGGTCTCGGCACCTGAATCATTAAGTAGGAGATCTCCTTGTTTTAAGTAATGTTGTTGATAAGCATTGTGGAGAATTTCTCCATGTACGGTTACAATGGGAGGGTAGGCAAAGCGGCAGTTCTGGTCATAAGCATAGTGTTGTACAGCATTAGCAACATGCAATTCTTGCATTCCTGGTTTTGCCATGCGCATGGCTAATAGATGCATCTCCGCAGATACATGCAGTGCTTTTTCGATTTCGTTGATTTCTTGTACTTCTTTGATGGACCGTTGTGCTACCACTGCCTGAATAAAAGGTGCTGAAGGTGTAATGCTTGCGATACTTATATGGAGTAATTCACTAAGTAATAGTTTGTTTATGGCTTGATAGGGAGGGAGGTAATGTACCGTTCGGTTGCCTTTTTGCGCCTGCTGTACATAGGAAGATAGTTGCTGGAATGGCAAGGTCTCTTGCACCCCTGATTTTAATGACTTTTCATATAAAGACTCCTGCTGTCCCATCCATACAATAGCATCTATGGATAGTTCATCTCCAAAAATAATGGTTTTATTTTGGTCGATATCTATAATAGCTGCTATGCGAGGAGCTTGAATGCCGAAGTAGTACAAGAACGTACTGTCTTGGCGAAAAGGATATACATTGTGTTCGAAATTGATAGGGTTTTCAATATTCCCTAAGAAAAGGAGGATACCTTCTGAAACCTGTTTTTGAAGCTCAGTCCTTCGGGACTGATAAGTGTGTGCAGAAAACATATAATACCTGAGTTTAATTTAACACAGGTAAAGTTTGGAAAAAAAAATGAGACTTCTTAATACAAAAGGGAGGCGTTAATATCGCCTCCCTTTTGTATTAAAATCTATAACCAACAGATAGACCTAGGAATCTGTTTTTGGCGTCAAGCTCTTTGCTCAGCTTGTTGATGCCGTGGTTGTATTTCAGATCGATGGAAAATTGCTTGATATCGGTGCCGATATTGATTAACCCATCGTAGGTTACTGTATTGAAATTATTGGTATATGCCTTGTTTTTCTTTAACTGATAGTTTAGCTGTGCTCCGATGGCTGTTCGCAACGTGAGCTTGTCTGATTCTATCACACGATATCCAAGTTGGATAGGCAAGTTCAACTGATAGAATTTTGGCGTGTATTTGGTATTGTTGATACTGTAAGCATATTTGTAGAAAGACATTCCTAAATCTGCCTGACCATAGAGACGTTCTTTAGTGCGTACAAATGCGCCTGCTTCGAAACCGAATTTTGAATCAGAAGTTTTCACTATGTCTGCTCCAAAAGATGGCATATGATACTGGCCACCGAATTTGATGCCAAAGTCAACCTCTTGTGCTTTAGTTTCCTGATTAAGACCGAATCCCATTGCTGCTAAAAGCAGACCGTACGTTAATTGTTTTTTCATTGTTATTGTTTTAATATATTTTTGTAGTTTCTTTATTAATATGATAGTCTAACTAAAGTATACCCTTAACTTTTTTATATTTATTTCCATCGCTTGTGAGACCATAACCACCAGGTGGGGTCTTGAAGGATACTGCTTTCCAGTTTTCGGGTAAAAGATCGGGTAATTTGTCCTACCGTGCTTTTGGCAGCATGCGTGGAGATTGGATGCAGATAGGCTTTCCATTTGTAAGTGTCTATAGGGCGGAGTTCTATATAAGCGACATAGGCATCGATCCGACGGGCTATTCGTTCTGGCCCCATAAACATATGAGTAGACTGGCTTAAGAAATCGATTTCCAAGCCATTTCCTTTTCCGGGAAACTGATCCGCGATGAATAACGTTATGGCGGGAGAGGAACGGGAGCCAAGAAGTTTTTTTGCAGCCTGATCGGCAGGGAGGAGTTGTACTCCATATTGCTGACGCCTGTTTAGCAATAATCGGTTGATCCACTTGTTTTTTACCGGCTTATAGAGCGATTGTATTGGGATATCTAGGTGTAATGGAAGTTTACCTAAGATTTCCCAATTGCCATAATGGCCCAGCATCAAAATGATATTCCGTTGCTGTTGGTGGATCTGGTGCAGGGTACGGTACATTTCGGAACTAATAATCAATTGAGGGCGATTTGGAAATAATACTTCGAGTATTATGCGACTCATGTTTCGATAAAAACGTTGGTATTGATACGATAACTCGCTGTATTTGCTCAGAGGCAAAGAACGAGCTAGATTCTGAGTGACCACTTCGCTCCGGTATCGAAATACCTTGCCTATGAGAAATCCTGAAAAATTATATATTTTGTTCATGGTTGATTTAGTCTTCGGTATGTTCATGTACTAATCGGATTAAAGTCATAAGGACGTAACTAACGATTGCTGTCAGCAAGAGAGGAATCATGAATAACAAGAGTAGTAGCATAACATTACTTTTTATAGTTTTGACAACTAAAAGTGATTATACCCTTGCTTTTAATTTAGGACTAGTTTCTTTCTTTTAAAGAATGATAAAAAAGAAAAAAAATATAAGGGTATAGCGCGATAGAACTGTCTTGTTAGTATAAATGACAGTTAATGGTTAATTAATTAAATGTATGTCTTTGCAAAAAGAAACAAATTTTGAACAGGTATTTAGGGAGCACTTTAAAGCTTTGCATGGTTATGCCTACAAGATTCTTGATGATTCGGACACGGCAGAAGAGGCTGTACAGCAAGTTTTCTTGCGATTTTGGGAGCGAGATTGGGAGAATGTAATCCATACCTCAGTTAAATCATATCTGTATAAATCGGTTTATTACGAATGTCTGAATGTTATAAAAAGAGGACACTTAAAGCAGCGCTATGCGACCCACCAACAGCAGCACGGAAATGTAGAAACCTATATCGATGGGGCTGACAAGGAGTTGAAGAATCAATTGCATGTGGCGCTGTCCAAGTTGCCCGAAAAGAGTAGGGTCGTATTTGAGATGAGTCGTTTTCAGGAATTGAAGTACCATGAGATTGCAGCGGTTTTGGAGCTGTCGCTAAAAACAGTAGAGGGGCACATGACGAAAGCTCTCCGGCATCTACGTATTCATCTAGCAGATTATTTGAATATCATTGTCATTTTGTTAATCAATGGATTATGAATAAGGAACATTTAGTAAAGTATATAACGGGGGATTTGAATAAAGAACAGCGATCGGCTGTTGAAGCTTGGATTAAAGAGGATTCTAACCACCAAAAAGAGTTTACAGATATGAAAAAGATATGGGAGTGGAGTGGTAGCTCAAATGTTAGTCCTGAGGTGGATGTGGATCGAGCTTGGTCAGATTTTGTAAAACTTAGAGACCAGGCTAGGAATAATGTCGTGAAACTGAAAAAAGCAAAAAGACGTAATCTCGGTTACTCGTGGGGGCTTGGTGCAGCAGTTATTGTTTTGTTTTTATCTTCCTGGGCCGTGCTGCGATGGACACTGTCAGCAGATTTGTCCCTTAGTTCAGATCATACACTTCAGCAAGCTAGTCTTCCAGATGGTAGTAGGGTGTACCTCAACAAGCTAACCGTATTGGATTACAAGAAGGATTGGTTGGATAAGGAACGTAAAGTAAGATTGTCGAAAGGGGAGGTTTTCTTTGATGTAAAAAAAGATACAACCCAACCTTTTGTCATTCAGAGTGGTAAGAGTACGATTACGGTGTTAGGCACCAGTTTTCATGTAAGAAGATCAGATGACGAGACAGAAGTGATTGTTTCGACAGGTTCGGTACAAGTCGATCATGGGTTAAATAGTGTACGGTTACGCCCAAATGAAAGAGTTGTAATCAAAGACACACTATGTACTAAGCCTAAGGTAGATATTGTGCCTGATCAGTTGTACAAATACTATCTCCACCAAGAATTTATTTTTGAAAATACACCGTTAAATAGGGTTTTTGAAGTGTTGGGGAAGGCATTTGATAAAAAATTCGTGTTGGTCAACGAAAGTAATAAAGCTTTGAGGTACACTGCCACGTTCGAAAAGCAGACACTGAATGAGATGTTGGATGTGATACTGAAGACTTTTGAATTGAAAATAGAAAAAAAAGGAAATGTATATTATATTAAAGGATAACTATATTATGTGCCAGTTTATTAGGAGTGTCAAGTTGATCATCTATTTTATATCGAGGACGAAGCTTTTTATTACTTTTTCTATCTTGGTTTTGATACAACTTTCTGCCTATTCCCAGGCAAAGCTAGCCCGGAAGATACAGGTTCCTCCCTATGAAAAAATAACAGTAGGACAATTTATGGAAGAATTGAGACAGGATGAGGGGCTGTTGTTTTCGTATAATAGTCAACTGTTAAATCCAGATAGTGTGATTTCGGCTAAAGCATACGAAGGCATATTGATTGATTATTTGGAATCCGTTTTGGGACAACGGTATTCATTTAAAGAAACAGCTACCCACATTATTATCAATCGCTCGGACTGGCGTATGGTGGTGGATCAAGTCGATATAGATCATAAGCAAAACCATAAAACCATGATTTCGGGGTATGTGAGGGATCTTCGCAGTAACAGGCCCCTGTCTTTTGCCAGTGTTTACGACAAAGAAACTTACTTGAATGCAACGCTTACCGATAGAGATGGATTCTTTGAACTAGATGTTAAAAGACCAGATAACAGAGTCGTTATTGGCCTTAATAAAGAGAACTACAGAGATACGACACTTATTTTGTTGTTGCCGATCGATGTAGCAAAAAAATATAAAATGAAAAAGGAGGGGTATTATGTGTTGGTCGACTCTAATCGGAATATTTATAGAACGTTTTTAGGTGCGGCTTTTACCAATACATCTCAACGTATACAGAGTGCAAATCTCGGCGGTTTTTTTATCTATAGTCCGTATCAGATGTCATTGACTCCGGGGTTAAGTACACACGGTTTTTTCAATTCTCAGATTGTGAATAAAGTGTCCATCAATATACTTGGTGGCGCGACGGCAGGTGTGGATGGAGTAGAGTTTGCTGGTGTTTTTAATTTAAACCAATATAAGGTTAAGGGACTGCAAATGGCTGGGGGGGTAAATGTTGTCGGAGGAGATGTATCTGGCGTCCAGATGGGGGGCGTAGGCAACGTCGTGTTGCGGAATCTAAACGGTGTGCAACTCGCTGGCGGTTGGAATAAGGTAGATACCGTAAGGGGAATACAGTTGGCAGGTGTTATGAACATGGGAGTCGAGGCTAGAGGAGGGCAGATTGCAGGGGGTATAAATTATATAAAAGACACGGTACAATATCAGCTTGCCGGTGTGATGAATAGGGCAAACGAGGCGATTGGAATACAAATGGCAGGTGGAATTAATATCGCGCATAAATCTGTTGGTAATCAAGTAGCAGGCGTGATGAATATTGCAAAGAAAGTGAGGGGGATACAGTTGGCTTCCTTAATTAATATTGCAGATAGTAGTGACTATCCGATAGCAATCTTCAATTGGATAAAGAATGGACAGAAGCAACTTGCTTTGACTGTTGATGAGAGTGGTTATCTGGGGATGAGCTTTAAGTCCGGTGGGAGGGTTTTGTACAGTATTTTAGGTGCAGGGACTTATCTTGATCATGATGTTTTTAAGTATGCAGTAGATGTCGGTCTAGGTGCTAATCTGATGGAAAAGAATAAGTTTGTGTTATCTGCTGAATTAACTCAAAGAATGCATATGGACAAGGAATTGAGATGGAAGGACGCCTCTCGTACCTCATTACAAGTTATTCCATCGTTGCTACTATCCTCACATATCCGTGTTTACATAGCACCATCTATAAATTATTCGCAGGCGGCTGAGGTTTCAGACCAAGATGCAAAACCTGTCTGGAATCTGTGGAAAAGTAATACGAATAATAATACATTTCATGGTGGACTTGCAGCGGGTCTAGTCTATCAGTTTTAAATATAAATAAAGCCTAATCGTTTGGTATTGATTAAATTAAATTCGTATCTTATCCTTTGAATAAGTAATCCCTGTAGTAGTAGGGTGTTTGCGAATTAAAGACTATACGCTGGTAACTGATGCTGGCGTATAGTTATTCAATATCCAATTATATGATAAACTCCCCTGGGCTTCTTTTTAGAGAAGCTATTGAAAAGGAAAAACCTTTACAAGTGGTCGGTGCTATAAATGCCAATCACGCATTACTTGCCCAACAAGAAGGATTTCAAGCTATTTATTTATCTGGAGGTGGTGTAGCTGCTGGTTCATTGGGTATACCCGATTTAGGAATAACCAATTTACAGGATGTTCTTATTGACGTAGACCGAATTACAAATGTCTGTAATCTACCGTTAATGGTAGATATAGATACCGGTTTTGGCCCTTCTGCATTTAATGTAGCGCGTACTATCAAGTCGCTTATTAAAGTCGGAGCTGCGGCGGTGCATATGGAGGACCAAGTCGGGGCCAAACGATGCGGCCATAGACCAGGCAAAGAATTGGTCTCTCTGTCTGAGATGGTCGACCGTATCAAAGCTGCTGTAGATGCCCGGACGGATGATAAGTTCGTAATCGGCGCCCGTACAGATGCTATAGCTTCCGAAGGGATAGACGGTGCTATAGAAAGAGCAATGGCCTATAAGGAAGCCGGCGCAGATTTTATTTTCGCCGAGGCGGTAACCCGCCTGTCCGATTATACAGCATTTGCACAGCGTACAGGGCTTCCCATATTAGCCAATATAACGGAATTTGGACAGACTCCCTTGTTTACTGTTGAAGAATTGCGAAATGCAGAAGTCTCTATCGTTTTATACCCACTATCTGCATTTAGAGCTGCAAATAAAGCTGCTGAGCAGGTGTATGCCCATATTCGTCAGGACGGAAGTCAGGCTGCTGTCTTGGAGCATATGCAGACAAGAGAAGAGCTATACCGTAGTATAGATTATTATGCCTACGAGAACCGATTAGATAACCTTTTTAAAACGAAGCACGATGAATGAGACTAACGAAATAGGATTTAAGCCTAAAAAGAGTGTGGCATTATCTGGTGTGCCCGCTGGAAATACAGCGTTGAGCACGGTGGGTAAGAGTGGGAATGATCTGCATTATAGGGGATATGATATACTCGAACTAGCTGATCGTGCAACATTTGAAGAGGTTGCTTATCTGCTGATATATGGTGCTCTACCTACTCAGGCACAGTTGAATACTTATCAGACACAATTATTAAGTCAACGGGGCTTGCCCATCGCTATACAGAAGGTATTGAAACAATTGCCCACAACAGCGCATCCTATGGATGTGCTGCGTACTTACGTTTCGGTATTTGGAAGCTTACAGCCCGAAAAGGAGAGCCATCCTTTGGCTGGAGCACGAGATATAGCTAATAGACTGATGTCTTCCATGGGATCAGCTTTGTTGTATTGGCACCATTTTAGTCAAAATGGGCGAGAGATTGCTGTAGAAACGGATGATGCAACGTTGGGCGGACATTTTCTACATTTATTACACGGGACTGTACCTCCTGATTCTTGGGTGCGCGCCATGCAGATTTCGCTGAATCTTTATGCGGAACATGAATTTAATGCATCTACCTTTACAGCACGCGTGATTGCTGGGACAGGATCGGATATGTATTCCTGCATAGCAGGTGCTATAGGGGCTCTGCGGGGGCCAAAACACGGTGGAGCTAACGAAGTGGCTTTCGAAATACAGACCCGTTACGCTAATCCTGATGAAGCCGAAGCCGATATACGCAGAAGGCTGGCAAATAAAGAGGTGGTTATCGGTTTTGGGCATCCTGTGTATACGATTTCAGATCCGCGCAATGAGGTCATCAAGCGTGTAGCGCGAGAGTTATCCGAAGAAGCCGGAGACATGAATCTGTACTATATAGCCGAACGATTGGAAAAGGTGATGTGGGAGGAAAAACGAATGTTTCCTAATCTGGATTGGTATTCTGCTGTATCCTATCACCTGATGGGCATACCTACAGAGATGTTTACACCTTTGTTTGTGCTTTCTCGGATTACAGGTTGGTCTGCACATGTCTTCGAACAACGACAGGATGGCAAGATAATCCGTCCAAGTGCCAATTATGTGGGACCCGAAAACAGAGCTTTTGTTCCATTAAATCAACGCTAATTAAAACTATTTACTGTAAAACTAATATTTTAAGAAATGTCTTCAATACCATCAAATGAAAGACCTCAACCTGATCTAGTGTTGAGCGATATAGCCGATTATGTTTTAAATTTTAATATAGATAGCACGCTAGCACGTAAAACTGCTTTTTATTGTTTTTTGGATACTATCGGTTGTGGTTTTGAGGCACTCACTTATCCGGCTTGCACAAAATTGATGGGCCCCATTGTCGAGGGAAGCGTCGTACCTAATGGAGCAAAGGTACCTGGTACAAACTTTCAGCTGGATCCTATACAGGCTGCATTTAATATTGGTGCTATGATTCGCTGGTTGGACTTTAATGATACCTGGCTAGCTGCCGAATGGGGACATCCGTCTGACAACCTTGGAGGCATTTTAGCTGTTGCAGATTGGCTAAGCCGTACCGGCATAGCCAAGGGGCAAAAAGCACTTAAAATGGATATGGTCCTCGATGCTATGATTATGGCCCACGAAATTCAAGGAGTTTTGGCATTAGAGAATGCTTTTAATAAAGTGGGGCTGGATCACGTGATTTTGGTAAAGGTAGCCTCAACGGCTGTAGTAGGCCGACTTTTAGGGCTTAGTCGAGAGGAGTTGATCAATGCAGTGTCTTTGGCATTTGTCGATGGGCAGGCTTTGCGGACCTATAGGCATGCCCCGAATACCGGAAGTCGTAAATCCTGGGCTGCAGGTGATGCCACTTCTAGGGCTGTCCGTTTGGCATTGATCGCGAAAACAGGTGAAATGGGGTATCCTTCGGTACTATCTGCGCCTATATGGGGATTTTACGATGTCTTGTTTAAAGGTCAAGCTTTCGAATTTCAGCGGCCTTATGGATCTTATGTGATGGAGAACGTCCTTTTTAAGATTTCTTTTCCAGCCGAGTTTCACGCACAGACTGCCGTGGAATGTGCCATGCAGCTCTACCGAGAACTCATATCGCGAGGGAATACAGCTGAAGATATTGCGCATATTACTATACGTACACACGAAGCTGCTATCCGTATTATTGATAAAAAAGGGCCGCTATATAATCCTGCAGACCGGGATCATTGTATTCAATATATGGTGGCTATACCATTACTATTTGGACAGCTTACTGCAGAAGACTATGAAGATGCCGTGGCATTGGATTCCCGAATAGATGTATTAAGGGATAAAATAACCTGCATCGAGGACAAAAAATTTACTGTGGATTATCACAATCCGGAGAAGCGGGCGATTGCTAATGCTATTACGATTGTAATGAACGATGGTACAGTTCTGCCGGAGGTGCTCGTGGAATATCCTATAGGGCACCCAAGACGTAGAGAGGAGGGAATTCCGAAACTTATTGAAAAGTACAAGCGTAATCTGGCTCGCATTTTCTCCGAAAAGCAACAGCGGTTAATTTGCGAATCCACTTTGGATTACGATACGTTCGTCGCGATGGATGTCAATGATTTGGTAGACTTGATGATGAAGTAGGAGGCGGTAGATGATAAGCGCCATTGCAAATGAAATGAAGCAATCTCCTTGTTATAGGGGGGATTGCTTCGCTTCGTGCTATTTCGTTTGGAATGAATGGTTTACAGAGTGTGCTGTCATGCCGAGCGTAGTGGAGAGCCTGCTCCGGGTATCGGAGTATCTAGAAGCTATAATATTAATACTATACAGTTTGTAGACCTTCCGATGTATCGGAACAAGTACTCCGCAAGGTTCCCGAGGTAAACTCGGAACTCCGCGAGAGCCTGTTCCGCCTTTGCGGAATGACGTATACTGTCATGGGATCTCCTTAGTGTTTGTTAAAAAACTTACCTCTTGCAATGACGGATTTGTTAACTATCTCGTCATCCCGATTGCAGCATAGCGGAATAGAGGGATCTAAAAGCTATACATGACTTCAATATAGTCCATAGCCGTATTCGATTCCGTTGCACTCCACTCCCCGATTCTCGGGACACAGCAGGGTGACGTTAATTTTACGGTTATCAAGCATCATTATCTAGATAACATGTTCACTTGATAACTCGATAACACCTTCACATCTTAACCTCACTTCTGTAAAGATTCCGGAATGTCCCACTGTTCGCCTTTGTCGGCAAATTGTTCACATTCGCGGACGAACTGCGGTAATCCGACTTGGTCGATATGACCGAAGACACCTCCCGTACGCTGTGGGTATCCGATGCCGAGCATAGAGCCTGTATCTCCATCGCTCTTGTTGTCCAAAATGCCCTCTTCCAAGCAGCGATAACTATCGAGTGCCATTACGTGTAAGAGTCTTTTGGCGATTATCCCTTCCTCGATAGTAGGTGCGGTAAACGGTAATGCCGGATCTTTCCATAGTGTTTTTGATTCGCCGTAGGTGTAAAACCCTTTACCTGCTTTACGTCCCGATCGACCCTCTGATACCAAGGTGTTTATATAGCGGTAGGCCCGCTGTTGGCTGGCACTCAATGAGGGAAACTGATCATATACATGCAGCATTAGAGGAAGAGATATCTCATCTAATACCGCTAATGGACTGGCACCAAAACCCGCTTCCCGTGCTTTGGCTTCGATCTGCTCTGCAGGTATACCTTCCAGCAGCATCGTGATCGCTTCAAGTAGGTAGTTGAAAAAGACTCGGGAGGTATAGAAGCCGGGACCATCGTTGACAACAATAGCGGTTTTGCCTAGCTTGTGGGCCAACTGTCTTGCTTTCTCTACTGTCTGTGGGCTGGTTTCTCTGCCACGGATGATCTCCACCAGTTTCATGCGATCTACGGGCGAGAAAAAGTGTATACCAATGAAAGTAGCTGGATCCTGGCTTGACTTTGCCAATTCGCTGATAAGGAGGGATGTTGTATTGGATGCGAAAAAAGCTTCTGGATGAAGTCCCGATTGGGATGCTTGGATAACTGTTTTTTTAAGATCTAAATCTTCAAATACAGCTTCTATGATCATATCTAAATCATGAAATGTATCATAGTCACAAACCGGTTCGATATTGGCAAGGAGCTGTTTCATCTGCTCGTCGTGCATCTTTCCTTTTTCTATGAGTTTTAGACAAATTCGTTCGGAATAGAACTTGCCCTGTTGTGCCTGCTCGATAGTCATGTCTTTGAGCAAGACCTTGATGCCCGCTTTTGCCGCTTCAAAGGCAATTCCTGCTCCCATCATGCCTGCACCAATAATGCCTATTCGGGAAAAATTAAATGGGTCGTATAGCATAGCTTTATTTGTTTTCCTTTGGTTGGTATTGAATGTCATCGATCGCTATTTTGGCTATGATCTCGAGCATGATTTCGGACGTTCCGCCTATAATAGTGCCTACACGGACATCACGATATAGGCGGGCGATTTTGTAATCTTCGGTAAAACCGTAGCCGCCGAAAAGCTGTAGGCATTCGCTGACCACGCGTACGGCTAGTTCGCTGGCCTGTAGTTTGGCAATCGAACATTCTTTGACAGCGTACTCGCCCTGTTCCTGTAGGTCGCAACAGTGTTGAATAAAAGCTTTGGTAGTGGTGATATCGGCCACAAGTTGTGCAACACGGTGCCTTAACACTTGAAAGTCCTGTAGCTTTCTACCAAAAGCTTCTCGTTGACGCATATAGTCTAACGTGTAGTTTAGTGCCGATTCTGTAGTCGCTAAGCTGTGTATGGCTGCGGTAAGGCGTTCTAGTTGTAGTCCACCCATAAGGTATTTGAAGCCACTGCCTTCTTCTCCTATTAAGTGAGATACGGGCACCTTGACCTGATCGAAGCCCAGTTCGGCAGTGTCTGAGGCCAGCCAACCCATTTTGGTGATTTTATTGGCGGTAACTCCCGGACTGTTGCAATCTATAAGTAATAGGCTTATGCCTTTGTTTCCCTTTTCGGGATTAGTCTTTACGGCTGTTATAAAAAAATCGCCGTAGTAGCCATTGGTAATAAAAGTTTTGGAGCCATTTACAATGTAATAATCGCCCTCTTGGATTGCGGTAGTTTTGATTTGCTGTACATCAGATCCTGCACCCGGCTCGGTGATGGCAACTGCACTAACGAGGTCTCCGCTGATGACAGGGCGGAGGTATTTTTGCTTTAACTCTTCAGAGCCGTGTTTTAGCAAGTAAGGGGCCGACATGTACTGTATAACGAGCGCGGAAATGGTAAATCCGCCGGAAAAGCAATGCGACATTTCTTCGCAAAAAATCATAGAGAAATAGAAGTCTAGATTAAGGCCTCCGTATTCTTCGGGATAGTTTAGCCCCATGAAGCCCATGTCTCCCATTTTTTTCCATATCTGTCGATCTATCTGTCCTTGTTTTTCCCAAAGATCTACATGGGGAAGGATTTCTTTACGTATGAATGTACGTAGTGTTTCTCTAAATGTCTCGTGTTCTGCTGTCAAAATTGATGCACGCATATACGTTTAAGTTTACTGGTTATAGTTTCCCGTTCGTTTCTAGCAATTATTCGGGATATCTGCTAATTTAACCAAAAAGGTTTTGTATTTCATATTTATTTTGATATTAAATACTAAATTTGCTATCTATCACAGTGAGTGAAGTTTTTAGGGGTCTGTGATTTTTTATCGAACCCCAAGTTATAAACAGGTATATGATTACAAAATGCATTTAAATTATGGGAAGAAAAGTTTTTATAGTTGCTGCACAGCGAACCGCTATTGGCGGATTTGGTGGAGGGCTTTCGGGTTTGTCAGCCAGTCAACTGGGAGCAGAAGTTGTTGGGGCTATAGTTCGTGATACTGGTCTACAAGGAGGTGATGTGGATGAACTGTTGATGGGAAATGTACTTCAAGCAAATGTTGGGCAGGCACCCGCAAGACAGGTTGCTAAAAAAAGTGGCTTGCCAGATAATATCCCTGCTACGACAATCAATAAAGTATGTGCAAGCGGTATGAAAGCTGTTGCTTTGGCTACACAGGCCATTCGTTTGGGTGATGCGGATGTTATATTGGCGGGAGGAATGGAAAGTATGAGCCAAGTGCCTTATTATGCTGTGTCTACCAGATGGGGGGCCAAGTATGGCGATCAGACATTGGTAGATGGTCTTCAGAAAGATGGGCTTTCTGATGCGTATAGTCAGGACGCAATGGGAGTATTTGCTGAACTGTGTGCCGATAAATATGAAATAAGCCGAGAGCAACAAGATGCCTATGCTATATCTTCCTATAAACGTAGTCAAGAAGCTTGGGAAGCAGGTAAATTTGAGAACGAAGTGGTACCCGTGACCGTACATACGCGCAAGGGGGAACAAGTAATTAGCCGGGATGAAGAGTTTAATCAGGTTAACTACGATAAAATACCAGCACTGAGACCTGCTTTTAAAAAAGACGGTACTGTCACTGCGGCCAATGCCTCAACTATCAGTGATGGTGCAGCGGTTTTGATGTTGATGAGTGAAGAGAAAATGTTGGAGCTGGGACTGATACCTTTAGCTGAAATTATTGCCTACGCTGATGCGGAGCAATCTCCAGAGTGGTTTACCACGACGCCGAGCATAGCGACAGAGAAGGTGTTGAAGAAGGCTGGACTTTCAATCGATGATATCGATTTCTTTGAGTTTAATGAAGCATTTTCTGTAGTAGCACTCGCTAATGCGAAGATCCTAAATTTAGATCTTAATAAAGTAAACGTTTATGGAGGTGCTGTTTCTTTAGGGCATCCGCTAGGTTGTTCGGGAGCCCGTATTCTAGTGACCTTAACTAGCGTATTGGCTCAAGAAGGCGGAACTTACGGATTGGCAGCAATCTGTAACGGCGGTGGTGGTGCCTCTGCTATGGTATTAAAACGTGTTTAGAGCTATAGTGTTGAATAAAAAGTTTTTTTATTGAGCTGAAAACGCGTTTTGTGAGGAGTTGAGTTTTTCTTAATTATCTAGGAAAGCGATGATAGCAAACGTCCTCCTGACCGTAGCGGAAAGCTCTACTGAGGTCTCCGCTACGGTCGATAGGACGGTATAGTTTACCAAGCGGTCTTGTTGTAGGCCGCTTCCCAAAACTTAAATTCCATTTGAGAGGCTTTGACATAGGCGTCCAGCATCTGCGCTCTGATGGCTTCGGTGGTGTTTTCTGCCATGGCATTCACATAGTTTTCTGCTTTTTGAACACCGATTGCAAATTCGGGACCGCTGTAGGTATCAATCCAGTTTTTGTATGGATTGGCCCGATTGGTCTGTGTGGCAATAATGTAGTCTCCTACTTCTTTATAAATCACAAAACAGGGGAGTACTGCTGCCATAGCGACTTCTAGCGGGTCGAATGCTGCTGTGCTTTTGAGGAAATGTACATAGTGATGGCATACGGGCTCGAGATCTGCCGCATCGCTGACTTCGTGGATACCAAATTGGGTAAAATAGCTTTCATGCAGAGCGCGTTCAACAATCAGTGCATTTTTGCCAAAATCGAAGAAGTCCAAGGCTTGATCATTGTCTGGAGTTTTGCTCCCTAGGTAAGCTAAAACACGACCGTAATGCTCGAGATAGCGGGCATCTTGCTGCATATAGAACTGAAATTTGTCTAAAGGGAGTGTGCCGTTTTTTAGTTCGTGTATAAAGGGCATCGCTAGGATATCGCTGTATAGTGGCTGTATGTGCTGCCAGGCGTGATTAGTCCATTTCATGTGATATTATTAATTTTTGAGGGTTGTGAAAATGATTGAGCGGCCCGCTACCCTGTCCTATAGACAGGTGTTGGCTGCCGAGTATGGCTTGATGTACGTAATCTAACGATAGGCCTACGGCAGTTTTTAAATCCTTTTTAAGAGCTAAATAGCTAGCGATGGCTGAAGAAAGAGTACAGCCTGATCCATGGGTGTTACGTGTCTCTATTTTTGTGGTGTCAAATTGGAACTCTTGGTCTCCGTACAATAGAATGGATGATAGATCTGTGCCAGGGAGATGTCCTCCTTTTACAAGAACGGCTTTTGGATGCATTTCTAAAAGCTTGGTACCAGCTGTGCGCATTTTTTGAAGACTGTCTACTTTTTCGTTTAGAAGCACAGCGACTTCATCGAGATTGGGCGTGATTAGCGTGGACAAAGGAAATAGATGGTCTACACAGGCTTGGATGGTATCCTGTTGTATGAGACGGTGGCCGCTGGTAGAAACCATGACAGGATCAAATACGATAGGACCATTGTAGTCTTTTAAGAAGTCGGCGATAAGCTCAACCAGCGCTGTGCTGTGTACCATCCCTATTTTGATTGCTGTAGGGGTGATGTCTTCAAAGATCGTTTCAAGCTGGTCTCTAATCGCTTGTGCTGGTATTTCATATATCTTCTTTACACCTTGTGTATTCTGTACGGGGAGAGCCGTGAGTACATTCATGGCATAGCAGCCCAAGGCTGAAATTGTCTTTGTGTCAGCTTGTATCCCCGCTCCGCCACTTCCGTCAAAACCGGCGATGGAGAGTACAGAAGCTACAGTGTATTTCTCTTGTTCCATTACAATAGATTGTTTTTGATTTTTTTCTTTAAGACTAATGCGACTTCTCTAGGATTGGTGCTGTGGCATATGGCAGATACGACAGCCATACTAGATGCTCCAGCCAGTTGTACTTCAGCGATGTTAGATTCGTTTATATTGCCAATTGCTATTAGGGGCAAAGCGGTTAATAACCGTAACTGTTGTATCCCCAAGATACCCCATTCAGTAATAGTATCTGTTTTCGTCTTTGTACGAAAAACAGGGCTCACACCGAGGTGTTGTACATGCTTTATTTCGGGAGAATCTAACTGTAGAAGAGATTCTATTGACCAACCTATATTTAGCCGAGTGCCATATCTTTCTTGAATTTGGCTAGGAGGCATATCATTTTGCCCGACGTGTACTCCCCATGCGTCTATAGACGTAGCGATTTCTACAGCATCGTTGATAACCAACGGGATTTGATAATGATCCGTTATTTCTTTTAGCGCCATCGCTTTTTTGAGAAACTCCCTGTGATCCGTTTTTTTTTCGCGCAGCTGTATGATATCTACTCCACCAAGAATTGCCTCCTCGGCTACCTTAAGCCATGGTAGGTGTATGCAGTCCTGCTCTGAAACTACCAGATAAAGTGGAAATGGAAAGTTAGTCTCTACGTCCATAACGTTGTATACTAAGTTCTCGTTGTAATGTAGGGGTGTCAAGGTTATAAAGAACGTCCAATAAGTACATTTGTAAGCTTCCAGGACCTTTAGCTGTTTTTGCTGCTAGTTCCCCTGCCAAACTTAATACAGCCACTCCAGCAATAGTTTCCTCAAGTGTGTCT
This sequence comes from Sphingobacterium nematocida, assembly GCF_900168125.1. Lineage (GTDB taxonomy): Bacteria > Bacteroidota > Bacteroidia > Sphingobacteriales > Sphingobacteriaceae > Sphingobacterium > Sphingobacterium nematocida. The sequence goes on along the minus strand of NZ_FUZF01000001.1, from coordinate 491,116 downwards.
TTGCGTAGGCCTAAAAATGCACCGATTAAGGCTGAAGATGTACAGCCCAATCCTGTGACTTTTGTCATCAGAATGTGGCCATTATGTATTTCAATAATTTCCTTTGATGAAACGATGTAATCTATTTCTCCAGAGATACATATAATGGATTTGTAGCTATCCTGAAGTTTGAGGGCGGCTTGAAGCGCACTTGAGCTAGGAGCCGTACTATCTACACCTTTTGTTGTCGCCAGGCTAAAGTCAGCTAGCGCTAATACCTCTGAGGCATTACCACGAATGACGGTTGGCTGTAGGCTTAAAAGGTGTTTGAGTGCGCCATTGCGGAGTGTTGAGATCCCAGCGCCTACAGGATCGAGGACCCAAGGGCATCCTATTGATGTTGCGTAAGAAGCAGCTTGATACATCGATTCTATCCAGGAAGCACTAAGTGTTCCTATATTTATGACTAAGGATCTGGATATTGCTAAGATATCTTTGATCTCGGCTGGACTGTGTGCCATAACTGGAGATGCACCTAATGCAAGTAGGGCATTAGCTGTATTGTTCATGACAACTAAGTTTGTGATGTTGTGAACTAGAGGGTTAAGTTTTTTTAGTTCTTCTAATTGTTTAATGATAGAATGTGACATGTGCAAGCCTTATTAAAATAAATAATCTAAAGACTTTAAAGGAGGGTGTGACAACAATACAGCTGTATTGTGCCTGGATAGGTTCTTGCTTTTCCCTACGACGGTACAAACCGTGTCAGGTTCAAAGGGTCTATCTCAGTCCATTACAAAGGACACCCCTAAAGCCAATGTAAAGATAGTCTTTTTTGAAAAGAGCGGAAACTAATCTCTGTCATATTGGCGTCAGTTAAGAATGAATAGAGGGCATCAAAATCCCCGGAAGCAGGGAGAGAGAAGATTACGGAAATTATTACTTTTGTCGCTATATGAAATATTCATATAGCAATGGTTGCACAAACACGAATGACCGTGAAGCAGCGTGCACATCATTTCGCAACACAAGCGTGCATAATATGGGTTGGATATTCCATCCGATAAACCGACGCAAGGAGCTCGTCGAAGACAATGGGAATAAGTTAATGGCCATTGAAGGTCAAATTATATACATATGAAATATTTAAGGACGATTTTTTTACTGATGGTGGTGTTTTATAGTGATGCAATCGCACAAGAAATAGACACGACTAAGTTAATAGGTGTGTGGAAGTTAGAACGGTCTGGTTTTATCGAAGAGAGGAGCGAAGTGATTAAGGACTTTAATCCTTGTCAGTTGTTAAGAAATTTTGTTTTCAAATTGGATAATACGGTGGATTACACATATTATGAGGGGGATCTAGATACTTGCTATGCCGCGGATGTGGAGACTTACAAATGGAGGTTGAACGGAGACACATTGGTGGTCGAGTCGAGAGGTTATTTTGGCTATTATTTGTTGAAAATGGAAAGGGAGAACGAGCTCAGAATACAGGGTATTGAAGCCGATAGGGTGCCAACGGGAGATCCGCTTGTGGATAAAATGTTGAATACAATACATTTTGATGTTTATCGTAAGCAATCGAAACCTGTTGGGTGTGAGTCGTGTCGGGTAGTTTTAATATTAAAGTAAGAAAGATTATAAAATGTGTATTAAAGGACTGTTTTTTTGTTTTGCTTTTATATGGACCTTAAGTGTTCTCAAAGCTCAAGAAGTCGATTTTAAGATCATACAGGATGGTAAAGTGGTATTGCCTAAGGGTGATAGGTATATACTGTCACCAAAAACCTTTTCATTCCAGATAAAGTCTGCTGGAGTAGAGGGGTTTTTGGTTGGGATAACGACAGACGAATATATTTATAAGTCTGCATTGGGAGATGCAGATCTGCAGGTAATGTGGTTTGATGAAACCGGAATGGCGGAGTCTTTATTTAATAATGATAAAGAAGTTTTTGTAAATGATGAAGCGCCTAGTTATTGGTATTTTACATCGACAGAAGACCATCGCTTTGATTTAGGTGCAGATGGGAGTGTTAGCTCCTGGGAAGCATTCCGAACGATCAATAGCTTTTATCATATTTCAACAGAGGAATCTGTCTCCGTTGAGAAAGTAAAAAAGCCCTTATATTTTTTCTTCTATCTTCCTGTCTATGATGAGGACTATAACCTAGTAGATCAGAAGTGCATATTTAAAGCTCAATTGAACTGGAAATAGACGCTATAATAACACAGCTTCTCGATTTTCTTTTGTTTGGCTATTGTGTCTTAATGGTAGCCCATTATGACACGTTACTTTTTTTTCTGCTGATACAAAATGCAGCGGGTTAATAGAAATCTCCTTCGAGGTAAGTATGTATTCTTCTTTGAATTTACCTGCTAATCTACTGTAAATAGTCAGTTTATAGTGTATCTTCATGATTGGCTTTTCTTTTGGTCTTTCTGTTAAGCAAAGGTGCAAAATACGTCGGTATTATACGTTTTTTGAAGAGGGTAGTAAACGGGTAGTATAACTTGTATTTAGAGTAGTTTGTTGTTTTTTGTTTGGTTAATGTGTTGATTTTTAGTGTTTTTAAATTAGTTCTTTACACGTTTATAGGGTGCCTGTTGTCCTGCTTTTGTCCCCTGTTGCATGTGCCAATAATTTTGGATTCAACCACTTTTCTCGGTTGTTTACGAAATATTAAGTATGGATCGACGAGCAGCATTGCAAACAAACTTTTCGTCGATCTCAAAAAAGCTTAATATCTTAAGCTCTAATCAGGCCATATTCGATAGCGAGTTTTATTGCAGAGCTAAGGTTTGATGTTTTAAATTTTTCAATTAGATTTTTGCGATGACTCTCTACCGTATGCGGACTAATAAACAACTTCTCCGCTATCTGAACGGTAGTAAGACCGATAGCAGCTTCAACTAAAATTTCTTTTTCGCGACGTGTAAGTTTGGGTACGCTACTAAGACCGTCCTTTGCTTTTTTGTCTACGACGGTTTTCGTTTGTGAACAACTGAATCGTTGTCCATGAAGTACAGTTTTTATTCCGTTTAGGATCTCATCAACGCCTGCGTTTTTTTGTATGTATCCTTGTGCACCCTCTTGAAAAGCTGTATTGATAACCGCATATTCATTGTGTACGCTTAAGATAATGATATACATTGAAGGAAATTCTGCACGTAAGGGTTTTATCAAATCTATTCCATTGCTATCGGAAAGGTTAATATCGAGTAGTAAGACATCTATTGGTGTCTCTTGTATACCTTGTTTTAAGATCTCAGCACTTTGATAGCAAGCTGTAATCTGAAGGTCTGGCTCTTGGGATAAAATATTTTTTAAGCCCTCTAATAATAAGGGATGGTCGTCTGCAATCGCTATTTTAATCATCTTTATTTTTTTTTGGAAATTCAAACTCTACACTAGTTCCGAGAGTGACACTTGATTGTATATGTAGATTACCACTCAGAAAGCGAACTCGAGAGTTAATATTGTGTAAACCTGCACTGTTGGTGTTTTTTATATTATCGATATCAAATCCTTTACCGTCGTCTTCCACGGTAACCATGTAGCGAAGTTCCTCTTCTACAATCTGAATAATGACTTGATGGGGAGAGGCGTGTTTAACGGCGTTGTTGACTAATTCCTGTATGACTCGATAGGTGATCAATTCCTGATCTTTATCCATAGGATTTCTGTAGTGTAAAAACTGCACATGGATTTCTGTCGAATCGTTGGACATGCGTGAAGCATAGTCTGTCAACGCTTCCTCCAAGCCATAGTTCTGCAACAGATCAGGCATCAGGTTATGTGCTACACGTCTCAATTCGTCTACTGCAATATCAATTTGTTCGATCGACTTTGATAATTGTCGTTTTGAAAAAACGTCCGATTGTTCACTGATATGAGATAAGTGTAATTTGGTTCCTGACAGTAAACCACCTAATCCATCATGGAGGTCTCTTGCTAAGCGACCTCGTTCTTGCTCCTGCCCATCAAGCATGGCCGTTAATGTAGCAATATTTGATCGTTGTCTCTCCTTTTCTAATTCTAAGCCGTGCAGTCTTTCCCGCTGTTTCATGTGCTTAGTACGTTGCCTATAGGCATAGAATAGGACGAGTAGGAGTATGAATGTCGCCGCAATTAGAATGGTGTAAAACCGATTTATTTTTTCTCTGTAAGAAAGTTCCTTTCTGTAATTTAAAGCTTCGCCGGCGCGAGTTTCACTTTCTAGTTTCGAAAGGCGTAATGCTTGTCGTTGTTGATCGGCTTCCATTCGGGATAGCTCCAACCGCTTTAAGTTGTTTTCCTCTCGGAGTCGAAGATTTTCAAGTTCCTGCCTTTGTTGTGTACCAAGAACCTGCATGAGTTGTAATTGTTGTTCCTTTTTCTCAGACTCCAGTTGCAGGTTTTTGACCTCCTGCATCTGCTTCTCTTTTTCATATTGGGCCTCGAGCCGCTTACTAAGTCCAAGTTTTTCCTTATTGTAAATCGACTCAAAGACTTCTCTATATAGTTTATAATAACGTAAGGCCTCTTTGTAGTCGCCATCACGCTCACATATATCACTAAGGTTCTCGTAAATACTTAATAATATATGTTGGTCAGTAACAGGTTCCTTATTAATCTCAGTTAGTGAAGCCAATAAATTAGATTTGGCTCTTGCGAAGTCCTGCTCTTGAATAGCGAGTTCAGCCTGTATACCGTATGCTGACGCAACATGATTATGTTGTCCTGTTTCCAGTCCTTTCGATTCGGCCAATTGTGCGTAGTACTGGACTTTCCCTTTGTAAGATTCTGGGTAGAAGCGTAAGTAGAGATTTGCCAGATTGTTGGCAACAAAAGACAGATTGGAAGCAATGGCAATGGTATGTTTATTTTTATTATAGAGGTCTATCGCTTGTAAATAATATTTTTCGGCTAAATTTCGGTGTTGCTGTATATGAGGATTCAGTATAAATTGCTGTTCATACATATAACCCATAGACATATAAGCTTCGAAAATAGCGCTAGCGTCTTTCTGTTTTACAGCAAGCTGTAGGGCCAAATTCCCATACTTCTCCTGTGACTCATATTCATTCCAATTAGCATATATAGAGGTTAGTTCTTTATATACCGAAGATTTTCGAGTATCGAGTGTAGGCGAGGGAGGAGCGGAATCAAAATATTGTAATGCCTGTAGAAAGTTACGTACGGCTTCGGCTTCTTTGTTGTTCCTTGTAGCTAACCAGCCTTCACCATATTTGACATAGCCTTTGGTTTCTAATTCGGTTGTCTTTTTTGCGTACAATTTGGCCTTACCAATATTATCCGCTGAAATAGAGGTGTTTTCAAGGATACGATTGTTTATGGCAAGAATTGTATATAGGTAGGCTGCATACTTACCGTCGGAGAGTTTAGATGCTAGTGATACATTTTCTTCTAGAAGAGCTATTGCTTCGTCTTGTTGGTTATTAAAGAAAAGTGCTTGGGCGTATTTTCCGGTTAGTTGAAATCGCTCTACACTAGCTTTTCCTGTTTTGTTGTATTCTTTTTTTAGCCGATTAAGCAGGTCTTGAGCCTGAACTATATTGAAGCAGAATAGATAGGCGATACCAAAGGCATATATAGTCCACCGAAGAAATTGCCCTAATAGCTTTTGTCCCATGCTAAAGTCGTCCCGATTTTGTGAAAATAAGTTAACGAATATAAAGCTTTCTGTTGAAATGGGGTAGAATCTCCACTATGCTATTTAATAAGAATAGCATAGTGGAGATTTAAATATTAATTAGTCTTCGGACATGTTAATGCGTTGACCTTTGTTATCGATATAATATATCTCTACAGCATCTGCGTCTTCTGCTACAGCTGCCATATTTTCCGAAAACGTATTAGCAAAAGTAAATTTAAAAGGAATAATCGTTTTACCATTCTCGTCGATATATCCATATTTTCCAGCCTTTTGTGCTAGTATCAAATTACTATCAGTGGATAGAGAGAGGAATTCATATCCTTCACCTATTTTTTTCTTTTGTGCAATGTTGTATAGAACGTATTCCTCATCTACGATGGTGGCAAAATTGGTTTTGTTATAATCAAAAATTAAAGCGTATTCAACGGGAACTATTATTTTTTGGTTTTGGTCAATTAGACCGCTTTTCTCACCAATTGTGACAATAGCCATCCCGTGGTTGAAAAAAGAAATCATATCGTATTTTGCAGGTATAAAGATTTTACCATCTTTATGCAATAAACCGTATTTTTCGCTCTGACCATATAAATACTGTTTTGTATTCTCGTCATAGCTAAGGTATTCATATTTAAATGGGATTAACACTTTGCCATTTTTATCAATTGCACCATATTTGTCGTTTTTATCGATTGCCAGGGCTACGTTATCCTCAGTGAATATGCCAATGTAAGTATACAATGGTTCTATTATTATATTATCAGATTCATCTTTCATTCCGAAGAGTGCTTCAGACTCGTCACTGTACAGAAAACGGTCTTCAGCTAATTGTGTGTTGGCCGCATCTAGTTCTTCACCAGTCATTTCTGTGTAGCTTTCTGGTACTTCAAAATAACTGTTGTCCAGCGTCTCATTTTGTATTTTTTCGGCAACAAATCCATTGCCCCCAACCGTTAGTGATAATACAGCTCCTTTCAGTTGTTTGAAAAACATAAATTCTCCCCAATATAGATTAGGAATATCTTCGGTATACCAGATTTCTATCAAAGTTTGTTCATTATCTTCTGTTCCATAATCTACTTTTACTTGAGCTAGTTTACAATTATAGCCAGCTATTTTTTTCTGTTTTCCAGCGACTAATTCGATAGGCAGAAGTTCTTCTTCCTCTTCCGAATCGGTGTCATTAATAACATATTCCTCTGAATCTGGTATTAATGCAAAGGAAGAATTTTCATTTTTATGGGTGATGTATATAACTCCGCTTAACGCAGCATTGTCCACTCTAAAGTATTCTTTGTTGACCCAAGCAGTCATGAGTGGATTGTTGTTGTCTGTTGTCGTAGCGTTAGATTCTGTCGATACGCGGTAGTCAATACGAAACAACTTCTGGGATTGTGCCCATGCACTTGTGCAGCTTAATACCACTGCTGTAATAAATAAAGTTATTTTTTTCATTTTTAGTTCCATTACTTGCACAAAGATGCTAATAGTTTTATGTATTTTTCATCCCCGATAACAGCTAATTTTTATTGTTCTATGAATCAAAATATTGTGATTAGGGGAGTGTTAAAGAGTTAAAAAGTGGTAATTTAGTTTACTGTTTTTTTTAGCGATACGGCTGCGAATCCCTACTTTTGTGTATGAATAAGATCGAAGAGATTAATGCGTATATCCAAGATGAACGTGCGCAACTATTAGCACATCCGCTATACTCCAAAATTAATAGTATTAAAGACTTACGTCTATTTACCGAAGTGCATGTCTACGCTGTATGGGATTTTATGTCTTTATTGAAAAGTTTACAAGGACGTTTGACATGTACACAGGTACCATGGATAGCTTCGGAGTATCCAAATACAAGATACCTTATTAATGAGATTGTATTGGCCGAAGAATCAGATGAATACATTGACGGGAGAAGATTAAGTCATTTTGAAATGTATTTGGACGCGATGGTTTCAATGGGAGCTGATACATCTGCTATCAATCAATTTGTGTCTGCTATCAAGCGGGGTGAGCAGCTTGGGGGTGCTATAGATCAATTAGAGGCTGATCCACGAGTAAGAGAATTTCTGGAATATACCTTTAATATTATTTTTAACGGAGGAGATCACGAAGTCGCTGCTGCTTTTACTTTTGGAAGAGAGGATCTGATTCCAGGGATGTTTAGTGCTATACTAAAAGAGATTCAAGTTCGTTTCCCCGATACAGATCTAAGAAAATTTATCTATTATTTTGAACGTCATATTGAATTAGACGGTGATGAGCATGGACCTTTAGCAATGCAGATGATTTTGGAATTGGCTGGAATGGATGAAATAAAATGGGATGCTATAAAGAAGGTCTCAAAAGAGGCTTTAAATAAAAGAATCGCTTTATGGGACGCTATTTATGACCGTATTGTTGAATAACAGGCATATCAGAAAGATAACAAAAAAGGTTTTCAAACGGGGAGAATGAAAACCTTTATAACCAATTATAAACCTAAATTATGATAGCACAAATATAGGTGTAATTTGTACACTATGCAAGGCTCTCTGAAATATTTTATTCGAAATGACATATTGCTGACACTTGATCGCTAATTTTAAATTTTATTTGATACATGAGGATAATTCCACTTTTGATATTTATTTTGTTTTCAGCAATATCTCTAACTGCTCAAACCAATCGATTAGTGTTTCAAACGAGATTTGGAGATATTAAAGTCTTACTTTATGATTTCACTCCGAAACATAGGGATTTAATTTTAAAAGCTGTTAAGGATGATGTTTATGCAAGATCTTTTTTTAATCGCGTTATAGCCGATTTCGTCGTCCAAGGAGGGGAGCATGATGTTGATATCGCAAGGAGAGAGGCTGTTAATCTTTCAGGAGTAAAGCCGAGACTAAGTCCTGAGTTTGATGAGAGAGCTTTTCATAAAGTCGGTGCATTAGGAGCTGGAAGAGATGATAATCCAGAAAAAGCTTCGTTTTTAAATCAGATTTATTTTGTTGTAGGTAAAGCTGTCGTGGAAGAAGAGTTGGACCAATTGGAAAAAAAGAAAGGCCATAAGTATACTCAAAAGCAACGGGCAAATTATCTTAAATTCGGTGGACAACCTCGCTTGGATGGAGATTACACCATTTTTGGAGAAGTGTATGAAGGAATGGATGTTCTACTTGAAATCAGTAAATTGAAAACCGATAGCTTAGATTACCCGATGTTTCCTGTCGAATTTAAGATAATAAAGCTAGATTGATTTAATGTTTCTAGCCGCTTAACGCCACATCCAGTGTCATCATTATAATGAATCCTCCTATAAACCCCATTGTGGCCATGTCGGAATTCTTATTCTGTTGTGCTTCGGGAATGACTTCTTCTACAACAACAAATATCATTGCTCCGGCAGCAAAAGCCAATGCGTAGGGTAGCATGGGGGTAAAAGCTGCTACGGCAATTGCTCCCGTAACTCCTGCAATAGGCTCAACAATAGCCGATAGTTGCCCATAAAAAAAACTCTTTCGACGACTCATCCCCATGCGACGTAGCGGCATGGCCACAGCAATTCCCTCCGGAAAATTTTGTAATCCTATACCTATGGCGAGTGCTATTGCTCCTCCGATACTTGCTTCAGGAATACCCGCTGCGACACCACCAAATAATACACCTACAGCTAATCCTTCCGGAATGTTATGTAAGGTAATAGCTAATACGAGTAGTGTTGTTTTTTGCCACGGTGTTTTTATACCTTCTACTTGTTTAAAATTGACATGTAGGTGGGGCAATACTTTGTCTAATACGAACAGGAATGCTGCTCCGGCCAAAAAGCCAATAACCGCAGGCAACACTTTTGTAAATCCTTCGCCATCACTCATGTCTATAGCGGGTATAAGCAAACTCCAGATACTGGCTGCTACCATTACCCCTCCAGTAAATCCGAGCATGCTATCCATAAATTTTTTATGGTTTCCTTTGAAGAAAAATACGAAGGCAGCACCTAAGGCGGTCAACAACCAGGTAAACATAGTTGCATAAAATGCAGCCCATATTGGATTGGTTTGTTCTAAAAGTGAAATAATGGATTCAAACATGACGTAATTTGCTTAACCTGTGTTAATTTATTTTATCAAAAGTAATAAGTTAGATTAGTCTAACAAAATTTTATCAACAAAAATGTTTGTATACTCTAATAATTTGTAGATTTGTGTATGAACACATCCATAGAGGAAAACTATCTGAAGGCTCTATTTATGTTGTCCGCGACAAAAGGGGAGGCAACTGTAAATGAGGTTAGCCGCTTTCTCGATATAAAGATGCCGACTGTTAATAGCATGATGAAAAGGCTCGCAGAAAAAGGGTTTGTCATCCATGAAAACTATAAACCTCTCAAGCTGACAGACCAAGGACGGTTACAAGCAGCGCTAGTAGTTCGAAAGCACCGTTTGACGGAGATGTATTTGGTTGAAAAAATGGGATTTGGTTGGGATGAGGTACATCATATTGCTGAGCAGATAGAGCACATACATGCCCCCGAGTTCTTTAATAAGATGGATGAACTCCTGGGATATCCTACCGTAGACCCACATGGTTCTCCAATTCCTAATAAAGAGGGAGACATCGAAGCTGCTCCTTATTTGAAGCTTAGTGATTGTCAGGTGGGAGATGTGGTCGAATTGATGGCCGTTGGTCAGTCATCATCTTCTCTTTTGAAATATCTTAACACAAGACAGCTGGGATTGGGAGTGATCATTCGTATCGAGGATATCGAGGACTTTGATAAGAGTATGCATGTGAGTTACCTGGAGCGCGAAGCAGTTATGTTGACATCGTTGGTTTGTGATAGTCTTTTGGTAAAAAGGGGGTGAAAAGCTTCCACTAATAATTTCGAAATATTCCTTACTTTTGAGCTTTCAAAAAAGCTTACTCTATGTCAGACGCTTCTATACAATCTCATTTTTCAAGTTACGAAAAAACTGTTATTTTTCTGTTAGCGTTGACGCAGTTTACTGTTGTTCTGGATTTTATGGTAATGTCTCCTTTAGGGGATATGCTTGTCAAATCGATGGATATCAGTGCTTCTTCTTTTGGAAATATTGTATCGGCCTATGCCTATAGTGCCGGTATATCTGGTTTGTTGACAGCAGGTTTTGCAGACAAGTTTGATCGGAAGAGACTACTTGTTTTTTTCTATGTTGGCTTTGTGTTGGGGACCGTATTTTGTGGTTTAGCGGATAGTTATACAACAATAATTACTGCCCGGATTATTACAGGGCTGTTCGGTGGCGTGATAGGCTCTATCTCCATGGCAATAATTGCTGATATTTTTCCATTACAAAAACGTGGTCGTGTAATGGGCTTTGTTCAGATGGGGTTTGGTGCTAGTCAGGTCTTGGGAATCCCTATTGGTCTATACATCGCCAATCATCTCGGATGGGAAGCACCCTTTATGTATATAGCTGCTTTCTCAGCACTAATCCTGATAGGTATTATCATCCTATTAAAACCGGTCAAGGAGCATTTGCAATTGGATCGTGGAAATAGAAATGTGATGAATCATTTGCTAGCCACGATTAAGCGATCAGCTTATCAACGCGGTTTTTTGACTACATCATTGCTCTCATTAGGTGGGTTTATGATGATGCCATATGCCACCATATTTGCCGTCAACAATCTACATGTAGATGATGAACATCTCCCTGTATTATTTATGGTTTCGGGTGTTGTATCGCTGCTATTTATGCCATTAATTGGTAGGATGAGCGACAAAATTGATAAACTTAAATTATTTGGTGTCGGTAGTGTTTGGCTTATTGTCTTTTGTATAATTTACACTAATCTTACAGCCATTCCTTTCTATATGGTTTTGATATTGAATACTTGTATTACAATAGGCGTTCTTTGTCGTATGGTGCCGTCTATGGCATTATTGTCTGCGGTACCGGATAATCATGACAGGGGGGCATACATGAGTATCCAGTCCTCCTTACAACAAATTTCAGGAGGAATTGCAGCTACAATTGCAGGCCTTATAGTTTACCAAAAGACACCAACATCTATGTTAGAGCATTATGATGTTGTAGGCTATGTCGTATCCGTTTGTGTTGTTTTGTCATTATTATTGATGATCGGTGTTGATCGTTATGTAGGAGCAAAAAACAAAACCACGACAAAATAACGTTCTCTCCGTTTACTATCAGGTTTGAAATTGTGATTGAAGGGGTTTTTAACATTCAATCAACAATACGATCTAGTTTTATCCATTATTAATGGATATGTTTGCCACTTTTGGAATATTGATATCGATTATAGTCTGTTCGGTATATTTTATTCCAAATGGAGTAAAAAAGAGACATGATAGCAGATATTCAAGACAAGGAAGTAGAAGAGTTATACAAAACAGGGATTATTCAGCAAACAGCGTATTGGTCAGCAGTTAAGAAATTACAGGGATTACAGTCCAAAGCTTTTAATTTTCAGACCAAGTTGTCTGATTTGTATGTCGATACGGCGGATACCAGTTATTTGATAGGTGACTTATTGGTTATTATACAAGCAATAGATAGAGAGCACTGTATCGCGTATGTACCGTACGGCCCAGAAGTGGAACCATCAGAAGAAAATCAAGGTTATTTCTTAGAACAGCTTTCCGAGAGCCTACGTTCTTATCTACCACAAAATTGTATTATGATTCGGTATGATTTATCTTGGGAATCTCATTGGGCAAAAGATGACGACTGTTACGATCTACATGGCAATTGGTTGGGAGTACCAGATCGACGTATTCAAGAGATGCGACTTAATTTTAATACAACGCATTGGAATCTACATAAAGCGAATACCGACATTTTGCCTTCAAATACTATATTTATGAATTTGAAGAGAGATGATGACTTGTTGCTCGCTCGGATGAAACCTAAGACTCGATACAACATCCATCTTGCCGCCCGCAAGGGAGTCCGTATCCAGTCCCTTGGTTTAGAAAGTATCGATGTTTGGTATGATTTATATCGACAAACGGCCGAACGTAATAACTTTTTTCTTCACGATATTAATTACTTTAAGATAGTACTTTCTGCGCGTGCAAACGATACACTGTCGCCAGCAGATGTATATCTTTTAGTTGCTGAAGTGGATGAAATACCATTGGCTGCGATGTTCTTGGTAGTAGCAGCAAATAGGGGGACCTATCTTTACGGAGCATCGGCAACCGAGAATAGAAATTATATGGCTACATACGCCCTGCAATGGAGAGCAATGCAAATTGCAAGAGAACTAGGGTGTACTGAATATGATTTTTTTGGAGTTGCTCCTCAAGCGGATCCTTCTCATCCTCTTTATGGACTTTATCGATTCAAATCAGGATTTGGAGGGGATATTTATCATCGTTTAGGTTGTTGGGATTATCCACTCGATAAACAAAAGTATCAGTATTACATTTCAATGGAGTTTAAGAACCAAAGCTATCATCTCAGTTGATTTTAAGTTGTTTCAATTTATAATGGCTCGGATATATGAAACAAAGAATGCCTGTAGCTCTATAGCTTACAGGCATTCTTTGTTTTAAGGTCGAATCCAATTGTTATTCATGTATAAAATTTGACCAATCGCTTCCTTCCTCATAATCCATTAATGGATCAGCCTGAGTACCTGCAGACCATTGTCCTGCCAACATGGTCAGGTCCATTTGCATATGCTGCCGTGTTATCTCAGTCATGTCATTGCTGAAACCGAGGTGGTTAGATTGTACCACAAACTGGAAGCACACCACACGCGCAATCATTCTGCCTAATGTAACCATCTGACGTTGTTTCGGTTGATCAGGAAGGTTGATGCTTAATATAGTGCCAAATATTTCAGTGGCATTTTTTGTAAGCTCGTAGCCTTTTAGATATTCGAGTAGATTATTGACTTTGGTTTTGCGCATTATACGAACAATGGCATCAGCAACCTGTGAATACAGCATCTCGTTAGAGCCCTCAAAAATTTGGAAGGGTCTACTGTCCACGACACTACGTCCAGCAATATGATCTAGACGATACCCGTTGGCCCCAGCTAACTGCAATGCTATTTGTGCAGATTCCTGCATCAGATCAGTAACCAATGCTTTTACACTATTGGCGTCGACGGCGTTACCAAATAAGTCTGCTGTTATAGAACTCATGCCGCTACTATAAGAGCACATTGCCGAACATATTGTGTACGCAGCTTGAATGCGGGATAATTGAAACTTTACAGCATCTATCTCGCTTAATGGTTGTCCAGATACGCGTCTCGTTTTACAGTGCAGTAGAGATTCATCCAAAAGACGTTTTATGAATCCCATTCCCATACCTGGAAATTGCAGTCTGCTACGGTGCAATGTATCCAGCATCAATTTGATACCTGTACTTTCTGCAATCAGCTTTTGTTCAGAAGGTACTTTAATATCGATATCATTCAAACCGTACGGAATAGCATACAGGCCTAGGTTATTAAACTTCTTTTGAACGATGATCCTTTGTTCTTCGATACTGTTATCCGTTACAAAGAAATCAATATCTCTAGCCAATTCTCCATTCGCTACAGTTTTGCGGGCCGTAACCAACCAAAAGTCAGCTGCACCCGTCAATCCTTGCCAATGTTTCTGTCCTTTGATGTTGTATATGTCTCCTTGTTGTTCATGGGCGGTGCGCATGCTTAGCGCATCACTACCATAGCCCGGTTCTGTAATCATCAAGCCACCCATTGCTTTATCTTCTAGAAACCGTTTGAATACACTAGGGTGTAAGGAGGGAGCTGCATATTTGGCAAAAGGCTCTAAGAACAAAGCGATGTTAATACCAAACATCAGCGAGAGCGATAGTGACTCATAAGATGCGGCCGATAATATGCCTAGACATTCTTTAACATGTAGACCTCTACCGCCATGTTCTTTGGGGATAGCTACCGATAGGGGGTTCATCGCCATGATCTCACTCAAGAAAGTAGGAGGCAAACCTCTAGACAAGCTGATAGAGTTATAATCATATTCAGTATTGAATAAACTAGACAACCGCTCCTTGAAAGAAGAAATATACACATTGAAGTCTTGATGTACACCGGGTTGCTCTATAAGATTAAGCATAACAAATGTTTTTTAATTGAAAATATGGAGGGACAAATTGGAGCACAAGTCTAGCACAAAACCAAACAGTGTTCTTGCTATTGTTGGTAAGTGTTGGCGTGTGGAATTTCCTTTGTTCCTTCCTTCTATTACAAAAATAGAGGATAATACGTTAAATCATGTGTCTGATCTTGTACTAATACTAGGACAAATCGTGCATGTTTTTTTATTTTGCACTATTGCGATATTCGGTTGGAGATAGTCCTACTACCTTTTTAAAGACACGTGAAAAGTAAGATGGGTCAGAAAAATCCAATTCATAACAGATATCTGAAATACTCTTGTTGGATTCGAAAAGAAGTAATTGACTATGCATAATACATACCTCAAGTATTACTTCCTTCGACGAACTGTTGAAAACAGAAAAAACACATCGGTTTAAATAATTGGTGGAGACGGCGAGTTTGTCCGCATAAAATCCAATATTTTTCTGTTTTTTAAAGTTCTTGTGTACAAGACGTTTGAACATCATCGCTATTTCTTGCTTTCTACTCAGCAGTTTATTGGAAGAAGATAGTTTTATTACTTTCAGAAGCACAGATTTTAACAGACTATCATTAAGTTCCTTATAGGGATGGTCTGCGTAGAGTTCTTTGTGCAGAAGCTTACATAATTGGTGGATATCCCTACTGTCTTCCACCGATAGATTTATAAGAGGGGAGATACTAAATATGTTCAAAATCTCCTGTGCTCTAAAAATCGAAGTCATTGCTGTTTCATTGATTAGGATACAATGTCCCTTTACAGATCTATCTGCAGCCTTTACTGCAGAGATGTTACCGTAGCTACTTATAAGGATAGCAGGAGCCTTCACAATATACTCTTTAGGACCAATCTGATGTGTAAAATACCCTTCCGTCAAGTGTACAAGCAGATTATAACCCAAAAATATAGGAGGAGTAGGAAATTTAATATAGGGGGCAATTTCGCTGAGTTTAAACATTTTAACAGGAAACTGTTTGTGTTTTAGATGTTCCTGACTGCCTATCATGAACCGCTCTACGAATTCATCCGCATTAACTTGTTTTTCCATTTTTTCAAGACTGTTGTATGATCATACAGCCAATAGCTAAAACTAAAAAAACTTTGTCATATATCCATAGTCAGCCATATAAATAATGAGATTCTCAGCCGTTGAAATATAATTGTACGTACATAACCTTTGGGTGCTAAAAAAACTTTCATGATCCACCAGCTGTCGGATCATGAAAGTTCTTGATGTCCATTGAACCGAACGAAGAGACCTTGAAAAGTAATGTCGGATCAATAGTACGGACACTTTCAGAAAAAAGCGGTTAATTTGCAGATATAATAGATAACTACGAGCATTGATGGATTATTTTAAGAACCTAGCAGCTTTATTGCAACAGGAGTTGGCATATGATAGACAACAACATGAATCGTTGCTCGTAGAGCTCGGAGTGAATGCACGTAAATCTTTGGGCGTTTCCTGGTTTCCGGTTCAGATTACAAATAGTGAATTGGGACGAGGAGACTATCTTACTATAACTTTCAATAAGACTACAGACTTAGAAAACGGCCATAAGTTCAGGTTTGGTATGCCTGTCTCGTTGTTCTCTAATCATGATCCCCAAAAGGATCGGATTTCAGGGACTATAGCCTTTGTTAATCAGCATTTGATGCGTGTGTCTTTTCGTACTGAAGAGCTTCCAGAATGGAGTCGCAGGGGAAAACTGGGAATAGACCTGTTATTTGATGAGAATTCTTATCGGGAGATGAATGCGGCATTGGTTGAAGCCGAGTCCCGTGTCAAAGATGTATCCAATGGGCATTTAATACGCCAACTTATAGGAATTGAATCGTTAAACAGTAGATTGAAAGTTCCTTTATTTGAGGATAAAAGTCTCAATGCAAGCCAAAATAGAGCAGTAGCGCAGGTTTTAGCCCAGGACGTACTTACAATACTTCATGGGCCTCCTGGTACAGGCAAGACCACGACTTTAGTCAAAGCCATATATGAGTTTATACAACGGAAAGGACAGCAAGTGCTTGTGGTCGCCCCCAGCAATACAGCTGTTGATGTGTTGTCGGAAAGACTCGATCTAGCAGGATTAAACGTGTTGCGGATAGGTAATCCTGTAAAGATATCTGATCATCTATTGGGGTTGACCTTAGACGAGAAGGCCAATAAACATCAGGCCTATCGAGAAGTCAAGGCATTGAATAAGCAGGCCCGTGCTTATATGGATATGGCCCAAAAATATAAACGTAATTTTGGACGAGCCGAATATGAACAACGCAAAGCATTATTAAACGAAGCACGCAAGATCAGAAAGGAAATCGATAGAGTCCAAGATTATGTAGTCGAAGATATATTGAACAAAGCTCAAGTTATCACAGCGACACTGGTGGGGGCTAATAATCCGCACATTAGAGATAGACATTATAATACCGTTATTATCGATGAGGCTGCACAGGCACTGGAGCCTGCTTGCTGGATACCTATTCTAAAAGCCGATAATTTGATTTTGGCTGGAGACCATTGTCAACTGCCACCTACAGTCAAGTCAAGCCAGGGACAGAGTAATCCGTTGTTTCACACCTTGTTCGAGAAGCTGATCCAATTATATCCCGAGACAGTATCATTCTTGGATACGCAGTACCGTATGAATGAGCAGATAATGGCTTATCCATCGTCTATTTTATATAACAGTATGTTAAAAGCAGATTCATTGGTGTCAGAGTGGACATTACTTGGGGATACTAAACCCATCATTTTCATTGATACTGCAGGAGCCGGGTATGAAGAGTCCGAAATAGAAGGGGCAATATCAAATCGAGAAGAAGCACTTTTTTTGACGAATCATCTTAGTCATCTAGTTTCTGAACTTTCTGATAAATATCATGATGAAACCAGACCAAATATTGGGGTCATTACACCATATCGTGGTCAGGCAACATTATTAAAAGACCTGTTCTCGGAACAGGCAAGTTTGGTCGATAGTCGGATTCAAGTCAATACCATAGATGGGTTTCAAGGACAGGAAAAAGAGATCATTTATATAAGTCTCGTACGTAGTAATGATAGTCAGAATATAGGATTCCTATCGGATATTCGTCGTATGAATGTCGCTTTGACAAGGGCTAAGAAGAAACTGGTTGTGGTGGGGGATAGTAGTACAATAGGTGGGTATCCTTTTTATAAGGGATTTTTTACCTATGTCGAATCAATTGGAGGTTATCACAGCGTTTGGGAGTGGGGAGCTTCGTAAGCCCATTTCTTCTTCGAGTACTGCTGTTCATTTTTTACATTGAAATCATTTTCGGCAGCTGTAGGAGTAGGAAGTCCAACGGTAAATATCGAGCCTTTATTAGGTATGCTATTGATATGTACGATTCCGCAGTTACGTTCGATAAGGTCTTTACACAAAACTAAGCCCAGGCCAGCTCCGGGTTCATCAACTGTGCCGAGCGATTTGCGTTGTATCACATTAAATAGCAAGGCAGATCTTGAGGGATTTATACCTATCCCCTGGTCTTTAATATGCACGAATGTAAAGCTCTGATCCCTTGATGTGAAAATATTGATGTCGCCGGTCACATAGCTGAATTTTATCGCATTACTGATCAGATTACGCAAAATGATGACAAAGTGATCTTTATTAACAATAACCTGTTCCGTGTTTGAAATATTTAAAGTAATATTTAATTGTTTAACAGCTATTTGTTCCTCAAAAAACCTTAAGATATCCTGAATTATTGGTTTGATAGCCACCCGTCCAGGAGGGTTAGAGATGCCTTGCAGACTGCTGCTTCCCCACTGCAAAAGATCATCCAATACTTGGTTTTGTTGAACGATCCGAAGGTGTAGTTGTTGGATGAAATCTGCTGATATGCTGTTGTTCATTACTTGGTCTCGTAGTGCCAATACCATGGTTTCTAAAGAAGCAAAAGGACTTTTGATATCGTGCGCAATAATAGAGAATATTTTTTCTTTGTCCCTATTGATCGCCTGTAGTGTTAGCCGTTGATCTTCAATTTTTTTCATATTGCTGTATATTATCTGTAAGAAAAAATTTACAGAAGCCACGATAAATATCAGCGAACAAATAATGTTGTAAAGTACCCTAACCACAGGTACAGGTTCTTCAAAAGAGTTAACGTTAGGAAAAGTATAGATCAATACTACTGCTGCAGTAACCGCTAGTCCAAAAAAGATATGAGTCCGGCGGTTGTCGTAGAGCAGTGTGGACGATATTAGAATGCACACTAAGAAATACTCAGCACAATTGTGGTAAAGAATAGCCCCCAAAAAGAAGAAGATGAAATTGCTCGTCAGGAGCATTAACTTAGCATGGTTATGTTTACCACGATACTGAAAGAGAAGAACCCCTATGTCACATAATCCATTTGAAAAATTAATCATTGCCAATAGATAGCGCTCTTCGAAAAAGTTGGTGATCGAGAAGAATATTGCTGGGAGAATACATAGCAAAGCAATCATGTTGACCATGTGTGCTCTTTTAAAGTCCATATAGGACATAGACGGGTCGGTACCGATATGCGTTAGCATTTTCCAAGAGTTTCGGATACGTTTCATAGGTCTATCATTCAATTCCCAAAAGTATGGATAAAAACGTGATTATTTGTTTAAGCGATTCGATTGATCATGTAGGTCTTATCGAACGACGCTTGAAGCAATCCTTTTTTTACCAAACCTACATAAATTCGCTTTTACACGCAATACAAATGCAGCGTAATATAAAAATGAACCTCATTCATTTGATTTTCACTACTTGTACAAATAGATAGGTGGTTTTAAGAGAGATACAATCGGATTACTTTTTATAATAAAGAGTAGCTACACGATGTAGTTTTGGACTGCTCGCCATGCCGTTAGGATTGCATCCTAGCTCTCCTTCAGGAATTTTTAATCCCAGTTTCGTATAAAAACTTATCCAAAACTCATCAAAATTACCCGTCTTAGGATTCTTAAAAGTCATAGGTTCCAGATTAAATAGTTTGATATGTCTGAAGGCCCGTTCTACAAAATCCGAACAATAATAGGAACTATCATTCAGTTTATAGCTCCAGTTATAAGGCTTCCCCAGCATTTGATTCGCTTTTTTTATTGCCTCAGGAATAGCGTTATCGTACTTATGGTCTATCCGGTATAAGACATATAGTTGTTCCTTATCTAGGCTGTCCAAAGGTTCTTTTACAGAACCTTTTTTACTGCTTGCATGGAGGATATAGGGGACGCCTTCTTTTATTTCTATTAACCCTACATGATCAAAAGAAATGCTATCTGTTTGTTGTGTGACCCTATTGATCGCGCCAGAGAGATTTTTAGATTCAGCGCCGACAAAGAGAAGATCACCTTGGTATATAATAACTCCTTTATAGAATACACTGTTTTGTGCGTGTAGCATCAGTATATGGAATATTAATGCGAGGAGGATCGTTACTTTTTTCATTTCAATTGCTAAGGTATCAAAATAAATGAAAAGGCCTGCACTCCTGCAGGCTTAGGATGAAACAATAGTCTTGATCTGTTTCCATATAAAGGCCTTAAAATACTCCCAGATTGTACTCTTTGACTAGATCAAGAATTATACGGTATCCCGCAGAAGAATTGCCATGCGTATCCAAAGCTGGACTAAAGACACCGATCCCCATTCCGTCAGGCATACTTACGGTGATTCCACCGCCCACCCCAGATTTACTGGGCATCCCTACTGTACGCGCATATTCGCCACTAAATTCGTACATGCCCGCAATCAACATTTGAGAAAGTATAAGTTTAGAAAGATCTGCATTTTCGTAGTTACGGTCACCATCATAACGCACACATTGATGAGCAAAGAAATAACCTATTTTTGCCAGATCTTGAGTCGTTAGTTCTATAGCACATTGACGGAAGTAATTGTCCAATTGCTCTTCGTCTCCAGCGATTAACCCTACGTTTTTTAAGAGATAAAACATACCTCTATTTCGGTGGCCAGTCTCTTTTTCAGATTGATAAACTGATTTATTATAGTCTATTGAAGGGTTATTGGTGATGTATCGGACTAGTTCTAATGTCTTTTGGAAAGGTATATCACCCGATCCGGTTATCAATGAGGTGGTTAGGATCGCACCCGCATTCATCATCGGATTTAGAGGCTTTCCCATGGTTTCTAGATTGGCAAAATGATTGAAGGGTTTGTCAGTACCATAATACCCCATTTTTTCAAAGACCGATTTTTCACCACGTTCGATAACCGCAAGCATTAGCGTTATGATTTTCGATATACTTTGCATGGTAAATTTCGTGTTGACATCGCCGACATTCGTGATATTACCTTCCTTATCAATTACAGATAGTGCCAAAGCCTTGGCATCCATTTTACCCAGCTCCGGAATATAATCCGCTACTTTTCCATCATGATAGTAATGCCTATTTTTTTCAAGTATGGAAGTCAGTATCGATGAAGATACCATTTTATTGTTCGTTGTTTGTGCAGAAAGAGCTACAGTGACCATTAGAAGTAAGAGTGTAAGCGAATTTTTGATCTTACCCTGCATATTATTTGTCTTCATATTTAATTCCTTAGTATCGCGGGGTAAAATTACTAAATTCTATAACTAAGCTGAGGGGGCTAAATGCTTTTCTGATATTCTTGACAGTTTATCAAGAAAGTGATGACACGATCTTCAACAGGTTTTTACGTAGATTGAGTTAATCCGATTCACCTGTTATTTTTTATTTTATAAATATATTGACCAAAATATTTTGATAGTAACAACTAAATGCGGTTATTTATTCCTACATTCAAATAGATTAACCCTTTTTAGCGTTTTCTATTAAACTAATAACACACATGATTCGATCCAAAATAATCGGTACAGGAGCATATATTCCTACAGAAGTGGTAGACAATGAGTTTTTTCTAAACAATACATTTTTCACCGATGAGCATACGGAGATCCAGCAGCCTGTCGAGACGATAATACGTAAATTTAAGGCTATCACTGGTATTGAACAACGTAGATATGCCCCCGTGGGGCTTGCTGCGTCCGACATGGGCGCTTCAGCAGCCGATGAGGCGATTAGACTATCAGGAATAGATCGTGAATCTATAGACTTGATTATTGTAGCACACAATTATGGGGAGATGAAATATCCTGGTGCTCCCCGCGAGATGGTCCCATCGATAGCATCGCGTGTTAAGAATAAACTGGGTATCCAAAATACAGCTTGTATTCCTTATGATATCATATTTGGTTGTCCAGGTTGGGTACAGGGATTGATTCAGGCAGATATGGCGATCCGTTCCGGCGATGCGCAGACCTGTCTGGTGATCGGTACAGAGACGCTCTCGCGTGTACTGGATCCTACAGATCGAGATAGTATGATTTTTTCGGACGGAGCTGGAGCATGTATTCTGTCCGCAGCTGAAACAGCAACATCAGGTATTATAAATGCTGCTGTACGGTCAGACACGGGCTACGAACTCGATTATATAAGTTCGTCCAGCAAGAATAGTGGTGAAGCAGGAGAGCCACAATACATCAAGATGAAGGGGAGAAAAGTCTACGAATATGCGCTCAAATACGTACCGCAGTCTATGAAAGAATGCTTTGACAAAAGCGGTGAACAGATAAGTGACCTCAAGATGATTTTCCTTCACCAAGCAAATGACAAGATGGATGAAGCGATTGTCAAAAGGTTCTTTGAACTGTACGGAATAGAAAACCTTCCTGAAAATATTATGCCGATGAACATATCCCATATGGGCAATAGCTCGGTCGCTACAGTACCTACACTACTACATCAAGTTTTGAACAAAGAGATCGGATCATTCGAATTGAATAAAGGAGACTTGATCATGTTTGCATCGGTAGGTGCGGGTATGAATATCAATGCCGTCACTTACAGATGGTAAGATGGAGTAAGACAGATAG
Organism: Sphingobacterium nematocida; assembly: GCF_900168125.1. Lineage (GTDB taxonomy): Bacteria > Bacteroidota > Bacteroidia > Sphingobacteriales > Sphingobacteriaceae > Sphingobacterium > Sphingobacterium nematocida. The sequence goes on along the minus strand of NZ_FUZF01000001.1, from coordinate 468,448 downwards.
CTCGTTGTAGTTTAGTAGCAGAATATGACAACATTAATTTCAAAAGATATTCTTGAATATAACAATAGCCAGTCCGTTCCGGACAAGGCTATCTGTGATTTACTCGCCATAGAAATAACAAAGTACCTATCCGAATCCGAAAATAAAATCTGGCACAGACATCCGGTATGGTTTTTAGACGGTAATCCGATAACAGGATATAGTAAAGAGAAAAAAGGCATAAGACTGATGTTTTGGAGCGGACAAGGCTTTGACGAAGAACAATTAAGTATACGAGGGGGCAAGTTTAAAGACGCTTCCATTTTCTACAATTCAACAGATGAGATCCATTTGGAAGATTTAAGACGATGGCTTCAAAAATCGGAGGAAATTCAATGGGATTATAAGAATATTGTAAAACGGAAAGGGGTGTTAGAGCGACTGAAATAGACTATGGGAGAATCGGTTTTTTATTCCTGACATAGGGTTGTCAAGAGCCCCTTGTAGCTTTGTTTTAGATTAATAATTTAACCATCACAATAGTTTTTCCTTGATAATATACAATATATGCTCCGTACAATCGAAGAAATATTTTACCCAGCTACTGTTTCCGAATGGCGGATTTGGCTAGAAGAAAACCATCTTTCCAAAAGCAATGTTTGGGTCGTTTTCCACAGTAAGACGTCCGATAAGCGATCTATCACATGGAGAGAAGCGGTGGATGTCGCTTTATGTTTTGGCTGGATAGATAGTAAGAAGATTAAAGTAGATGATCAGACCTCCCACCAGTTCTTCAGTAAGAGAAAACCGAAAGGTACTTGGTCTAAGATCAATAAGGAAAAAGTACAGGAACTGATCGCACTGGGGCTTATGTGTGAAGCAGGTTATAGAAGTATCGAAGTTGCCAAATCAAATGGTTCATGGACCATCTTAGATAGTGTAGAAGAATTGATCGTGCCGCCCGATCTAGAAGCAGTTTTTCAAAAAGACAATACGCTGAGAGACTATTTTCAGCGCCAGAGCAAGACAAAAAAGAAGATGTGGCTACATAAACTTGTATTTTCCAAGAGCCCTGCGACCAGACAGAAGTACATAGACGAGATTATAGCATCGCATCTCTCCAATCCATTATCACCATCCCTAGATTACAAGACTTAACATATATTGCAATCCTAAAATAATAAATCAAATGACAAAGAGATCGGGTTATTATATCTATACGGTTTTATTCCTTGTTTTGAATTTCATTTATCCCTCAACTGGTTTTACATCTTATTTACAAAGAGAGAGTGAGCCAGATAGCTTATTATCAGAAGCTCCCCATATCTTTATCCAAGACAGTGGTAGTTTTAAGCTTGTCTGGGTAGAGGCTGGCGTTAGACGAGAGGCTACAGACAGTAAAAACGATAAGTCGACTGCTGCCCATCTGTTAGGGTTTTCACCCTATGCCCATTTTCAGTATCTACAAACAGAGGAATACGTTCAGCAGTCTGAATTTAATGGCATAAAACGCTTTTTAGCAATCAGCGATATTCATGGTAATGACTCCACATATAGACATTTTCTGCGCAGTCATGGTGTGATAGATTCAAAGGACAATTGGATATATGGCGATGGTCACTTGATCGTTTTGGGAGATATTCTGGATAGGGGCGATGCCGTTACCGAAGCATTGTGGCTCACCTTTAAGTTAGAAGAGCAGGCGTTGAGATTGGGAGGCAGAGTGCATTTTCTTGCTGGTAACCACGAGAGTATGGTTTTGTATAATGACGTACGTTACGTAAACCCCAAATATGTTAAGGCAGCAGATATTATGGGAGTAGAATTCAGAAAATGGTTTGGACATAGTAGCATACTGGGAGTCTGGTTAAGAAAGAGGCCTATTATGATCACGATCAATGATAACTTGTTTGTACACGCAGGCGTATCTAATGCTATTCTACAAAATTCTTATAGCAAGGATGAGATTAATAGCTCTTTTCGAAACAAACTCTTTACAGTGGATAGTTTAATCCGTATAGACGATCAGAGATTAGATTTATTGAGATTTACAGATGGTCCATTGTGGTACCGAGGCTATTTCAAAAAAGACAGGAATCCTTTAGCAGAAATAGATAGCGCACTTCAATACTATGGAACAGAAAGAATGATCATTGGTCATACACCAGGAGATCGTGTCCGAACCCTGCAGCAAGGCAAAGTTATAGCGATTGATTCTTACTTGCAAGGAGGAAACAAAGGAGAGATCCTTCTGTACGATAATGGTAAGTTCTTCCGTGGTTTTAGCGATGGAAGTATATTAGAGTTACATTAACGATGATAAAGCAAAATCAAAGATTCAAATAGTGAGAAAGATTATAATTATTTCCCTTCTTCAGGGATTATTAATGTGTATAACCTATGCGCAGCAAATGGAGAATCCTTTACGAATTGGCCTTATTGCCGATCCGCAGTATGCAGACAAAGCAGATGGCAAAACACGATTCTACAGAAATTCACTTGAGAAACTGGACGATGCTGTACAGCGGTTCAACTCAGCTTCCCTAGATATGACAATTGTCTTAGGTGATATGGTCGACGAAGGCCCTAAAGATGCAAAACCTATTATCGATCGACTGAAAAAGCTTACAATGCCCTTTTATCTTATTTTAGGGAACCATGATTACCCGAAAGAATACCAAGTCAATGTTTTTAAGAAATTTGGGATGCCGGCCGAATACTACGCTATAGATAAGGGCAATTGGATATTTCTATTTTTAAATACAAATGAGCTCTCGTCTTACGCTACAAAGCAAGGTTCAGCTTTGTCAAAAGAGTATCTTGCTTTAACTACACATACAGCAAACCTAGGACGGACACATCTTAAGCCATGGAATGGAGGAGTCAGTAACAAGCAAATGGCCTGGATTATAAAGCAACTCAACCGTGCTGCCAAGCAATCAAAGCCGGTGTTGGTATTTACACACCATCCTTTGTATCCAGAGATTGGTTACGAAGCACTAAATAATCGAGAACTGTTGGTGTTATTTACAAAACACAAAGTTGTGAAAGCGGTCATATCTGGTCATAATCATGCCGGAAACTTTATGCTCTATCAGGATCTTCCTTGTATCACCTTAGAAGGTATGATTGAGACCGAAGATCAAAATGCTTTTGGTCAGATGGAACTATTTTCAGACAAGATTATCATTCAGGGATCGGGTCGCATGACCTCACGGATTTTAAGTCTAAGATAGTATGTTTATGAATATGATCGATTATTGCATAAATAGGGCCTACAATAATAAAAATACCTGAAGCGGGAGCTTCAGGTATTTCTTAACTAACCAATTATTAACCTAAATTATGAATACCAGTATAGTCACAAAACTCATGCCGATTTGCTATTCCGTAGGTTATCGGTTTAGATATTCCTTGACAATAGGCACATCCGCCTCAGCCCAGTCATAGTTTGATAATTCAATAGCGTCTACCCGTATCGCTTGTGCATGTTCCGTAGGTTGCACCATACCCGATTCCATTATACAGACAAAAGGATAGAGGCAGATCGAAAAAGTAGAGTAGTGGTGCTCTACTGGCGTCAGAGCCTCGCCAATACCAATATCTATTCCCAACTCTTCTTGTATCTCTCTACGCAGACAATCTTCTTTTGATTCCCCCTCTTCAATTTTCCCTCCCGGAAATTCCCATTTCAAGGGCATTTTCATTACGGCCGAGCGCTGGCAGATCAGAATTTTATTATTATTTACTATTATAGTACAGGTTACATGTATCATGATGTTCTAAAGATAGAAAAAGCTAAGGGATCAAATGAACTACTATTGGATATTAAGGTTATACCTATATCTGACTATTCCCTCCGAGACCCGTTCCAGTTTTAGATTCTAGATACATATTTTTTACTTGAACTTAATGACAGGTTTATTATTTTCACATACAACTTCAAAAGGCTTGTCACTATTATCATATTTAAAGCAGTCTTGTTTTGTGTTATCTAGAAAAACAATACGCATTTGTAATACCCAAATTATTTGCTGCAGTTCGTTGAGTTTTCCAACCAAAGCTTTGTCAAGCTTGTTTATCGGAATATACAGCGATTTACAATCTTTCATCACTCGAAAAAGCTGCCAATCCTCCTTCCCCGTGCAAGTATTATTCGCCGTTAGCGCTTCTATTTCAGCTATTTTTGAATTTAGTGCAATAGTAGCTTTTTCCAGGTTATAGTCTTGAGCAGTCATCACTTTAGGATGGACATCCACACATTCGATAGCTATTGCTGGGTTGTGGAGATAATCATAGTAAGCCATTCTGTCGTCAAGTTTCTTGGCTTTTTGAATAAGCGCCTCATATTCCCCTTTTAGACGTAAATATTGCGGGTTAGGGTTCATTGCAATAGGGAAATATAATGAACCCAAGCCTGAGCTTTGAAATGCATCCACTTTCCAATTGGAAAGATCGCCACAAGGGAATGTTTTGATAAGATTTTCAATTTCGATACGTTTTTCTTCGGCCTTTTGGTAGTAGTATTCGTATGATTCATTTTTTTTGCATCCTAAAACAAATACTAATACAACGAGATAAGCTAGGTATTTCTTCATAATCTAGATGGTTTCTATTTTTTATAATTTAGTTTTGGGTTAATAACGAGACGACTTGACAAAATGCTACAGCGTTGTTTGAGTAATTGAATTTAGAGAGATTGAATGTGCTTTCAAAAATCTTGAATACAAAAATACCTGAAGCGGGGAGCTTCAGGTATTTCTTAACTAACCAATTATTAACCTAAATTATGAATACTGATATAACGGCAAAACCCATGCCGATAGTATATCCGATTATCATATTAATATAAAGGTTACATTAAACACATATCAATTTCATAACAACTATGTTTAAATCTTGATTGCTACCTATACACCACATTAAATTTATACTTTTACAAAAAGAAGAAAAATGCTAAACAACGTTCGCATCTTTAACTTGTACACCTATGAAGACACTATTTTCTATATTTCTGTTTCTTTTGGCAACAGCCGATCTATACGCACAAAAAAGTGTCCCTAAAGGCAATTTTTCAGAACTAGTGCAAAGAGAGGTAGGAGACTTGAACAATGACAAACGCGATGACATAATTGTTTTAGAGATGGATGTGGAAGACGAGACCGGACCTCTTCGTGTACAGATATTTCTTTCGCAGCCTAACGGGAAGCTTCGGCTCGCCGTTTCCTCTACACAGATAATGGAGAGCCAATATCCACCCAACAAACACGGAGAACATAATGGTAATACAATACCCGATTTTTTCATTGAAGAAGGTAAGTTAAGAATGCTTACAGACATCGACGGTCGAAAAAGCTGTTATGAATTTAGATTCAGGCAAAATAATTTTGAACTAGTCAAGATATCGCGCGTATACTGGAATGGCAAAAACACCACCTTCGAAACAGAGATTGATTTAATAGCAAAAACAAAAATCCAGTTTGAGCAAGAATTGGGCTCAGATGAAATATTTAACAAAAGGAAAAAAGCGATAAAAATCAATTCACTTCCCAAAATCCAAGATTTAGGTTTTTCCGATTTAGAACAGTATTAAGCCCATCCTTTACAGAATAAAAACTTTCAGAAAAAACTTTCATGATGCCTTTGGATCAGCAACAGACATGAAAGTTCTTGATGGCCATTGAGTACAAACACTTTCAGAAAAAAAATACCTGAAGCGGGGAGCTTCAGGTATTTTTAACTAACCAATTATTAACCTAAATTATGAATACTGATATAACGTCAAAACCTATGCCGATAGTATATCTGATTGTCATAATAATATAAAGTTTAGATTAAGCTGCCTCTGTAAACGTTATGTTCCGAGTTTATTTCTACCATTTTTACCGAACCCCCAATAAGCAATCGTACCCAGTACATTCGCAAGTAGTATAATTAATATCCAAATTAGACGTTCGTTTTCAATAAGGACAGGGTTCCTTACAGCGTGATAGATCGTGTAAATAAAAAATCCAAACAATGGGATTAAGACAAATAATTCCTGTAAGCCAATGAATAATAGGTTCATAATATTTTAGTTTGTTTTATGATTTGGTTTTATATGGATCTAATCCAAACACATTAAAGATAGCTATAACTTTCTATTCGTACAATTTTTTTTGCACACCATATCCTGTTTCTATAATTATCCCTCATCTAGCAGAGGCTTTGAACATAACATAGTGGTACATGCATTTCTACTGGCTTTTAGGCTATTTAAGAGTTCAGTGGTGCTTATGAATAACTATTACAAAGCGTTATAGTCAAAAAGAATAACAGTTCATTAATAATGACGTAATCTGATAAAACTACCTTTGGGAACCTTTATTAAGAGAAAAATCAAATATGGTAGAGATTTTAAAAGAAAGATTAGGCCAGGCGCGAGCTGTTGTGTACATTTTGGCGGTAGGTTTGCTCTTTATTGATCCCGTAAGTATATGGGGGATGATCGTTAAGTTTTCTACCATATGTCTTTTGATACTTTTATTACACTTTCTATATCAAAAGTGTAATTATTATAACCGCAATTATGAAATACCTGATATCTTATGCCTTTTAAGTTTAACGAGTCAGACAGGACACCTCTTGTGGGAATCCATTAATCGTTATGTAGCATGATAACTCAAAGATAGAGAAAGTAAAGCGATTTTTTAATCGGCTCATTATGTATAATTAGCAATATAAAGCCTGACCTGAGTTTGGCTATACACTTGAAAACATTCAAGTTGTTGCAATTTCCTTTCGCTAGCTACTATTCCAGGTAAAGTCTTGATCTAACTATATAATCAGTCTTTTTGATATAACTCTCCATTATTAGTTTCGAATTATTCAATTCGTATTTGAATGCAGCATTTTTACCATTGATATTTAAATGTATAGAATCCTTCGCTACAGTATAGCTACCATCGCCTTCGGGCGACTTAAAAGCCCCATCAGGTAGAAATTGTACAGTCACGTTTTTGACCGAATCCAGCCTATCTCTAGCTCCGTCATATGGCGTAAGATCCATATTCAGGTAAGCTATTTGTTCGGCCACGAGCTGCCATTTTTTATGTAAAGGGTGCTCTAGGTTGCTGAACGAAAGAAAAATAATACTCGATAGAACGATTAAATAGCTGAATGACCTCATAATAGCAAATTTAACATTTTAAGTTCTCGATTATAGCCTATTACCCAACAAAAAAATACCTGAAGCGGAGAGCTTCAGGTATTTTTAACTAACCAATTATTAACCTAAATTATGAATACTAAAATAGTAACCATTATCGTGCCATAGCCGAGCTTGTCAGCAGTGTTTAACAAAAGTTAACTGGTTACGGTCTTGATAGTAGGGTGTCCAGTAGTTTCTTCAGTTCATGATTATCTGGTAATGCTGTTTTGTAACTTACCAGTTTTCCTTCAGGATCGTATAAGATGTAATGAGGAATACCCGTGATGTTCATCTTCTTCGCAAACTCTCCTTGCTGATCTAAAAGCTGATGCCCTTCAAGCTTTAGTTCTTTTATCTTATTTTCCCATTTTGTTTTATCGGCGTCTATGGATATAGCGATAAATGTAATATTTTGATCTTTGTATTGCTGTTCCAGCGTATGTAGATAGGGTAGCATTTTGATACAGGGCACACACCAGGACGCCCATACATCAATCAGAACGTACTTCCCTTTAAAATGGTCTAAATGAATGGGGATTCCTGAGGCGGAACGGAATTGTAGGTCTGGCCATTTGGCTCCCTTTAGAGTGTAACGTAGGTTCTCAAAGGCTTTAACCGTTTCGTCCCTCACGATGGTATCTTGAATATGTTGTGCGAGTTGCGTATATATCTTCAGGTCTTCCTCAAAATTGTTTTCTGCGCGGTAGCTAGCGCTAAAGGAACTTAATATGCGCTCCAGCACCTTGTCTTTTACCTGTATGTTACGAATATCATTTTGCAGCAATTGGTTTTGCTGTTCGATCTGTGCTAACGATTTGCGACGGCTATAAGGCGCCAGGCCAGTAGCAAGATTGAGGTAATTGACAATATTGCTGACACCATTATAAAATGATAAAGTAAGTTCATCATTGAAAAACGGAATAGGGTCTTTAGGCTGCTGGTAATAGTTTTTTTTAGCGCTATCCGAAGATTTATTAAGTTCCATGCCAGCTCGGTATAGTGCCGTATTGTATTGATCAAAGCTGTAAAAGCGGATATATTTTTGTACGGATTTATGGATCTTTCTAGATGCTAGAATATGCTCACTCGCTGTGTAAAACTGATACATAACAGCTTTGGTCTTTATCGGATCAAAAGGTAGATCATACAATTCCTTGTTTAACATAAGCGCCTTTGCCTGTACTTCCAAGAGCGCCCGATTGTTTTTATCCTTAATAGCCGAATAATTAGGCTGTACCCAATGATTACATATGAGGGTGTAGGGAACTGTTAATTTTTTACCCGGCTCGAGGTAAACAACCGATACGATGTTGGACTTATTGCCCTCTGCAGACTCGCTGATTACAATAAGGTTTAGTAAAGTAGCCTTTGTAAGGTCGATCTCAAATTTAAATTTGTTGTCAGCCCCCACCCGTATCTCTTCGTTGATAGGAATAAGGTCGCCTACAGCAGTCTCTAGAGACTTGAGGTAAATGGTATACTGCTTTCCTGTGGCTTTTGGAAAACTGCCTTCTACAATGCTTTTTGCCTGACTAAAGCTCAGAAACAATAAACCTGTAAGAAGTAAGGTAATGTGCTTCATAATTAAATTTTGCTATAATGACAGCGTCCGAAAGATAGCTTTCGGACGCTGATCCCATTTATCTGGGGTTTTGTACTAGATTTGGATTAACGCTTATATTTTTGGCCGGTATTGGAAATACCATACGGGGGGCGTTTGGCTGTATTACCTTCTCTCCGCGATTAATCCCAATATTGCGACCTTCTAGATTCAGGCGTTTAATATCGATTAAGCGATGACATAAGAAAGCCAATTCTATACGACGTTCGTTAAGTACCCAATCCAAAACCTCGTTCTTATCGTTGCTGGCTAAAGCTTTAAAAGTAGCAGTTGTGAATCTGCGCTGGCGTAAGTAGTTCAAACTTTCTAATGCCTCAGGTATTCTGTTGAGGCGCGCAGCAGCTTCCGCGCGGATCAGGTAGATCTCTTGTGTAGTGACTCCTCCGTTATTGTATTCGTATGCGCCATTTGTCTCTAACACCCCTTGAAAAGCAAGTAATGCGCTCGTATAGCCTTTAGGGCTTGTGCCGAATAGTTCTCTCAGGTCTCCTGTTTTGTACAATGCATATTGGGCAGGAGCAATCTGAAACTGGAAATCTAAGGCACCAACTTTAAGCAGGTATTTGTTGAAAATAACGTGTTTTTTGTCATTCATAGACGTAGGGTATCCATTGAGTGCCCCCCTCCGGTTATTCGGATCGGCATAAGAAAATGTATTATAGTCATACACAAAATTATTAATAGCCAAGGTCTGATTGGCATAGTCGAATGATTTTTCCCAATTGCCTTCGTAGAGATACATACGTGCTAAAAGTCCCAGTGCCGCACCTTTGCTTGGACGCTGTCTGTAGGTAGGCGATTCAGGCAAAAGGCCTATGCTTTCCAACAGATCGCTTTCAATCTGTCGGTACACCTCGGCTACTGTACTACGAGGTAGCAGGGCATTGATGTCTGGTTTAAGCGGTAGGGGCACACCCAAATCTTCGCTGGCCGCACTGCTGTAATGTTTTGCATATTGGTTGACAAGCGATAAATAGGTAAAAGCCCGATGTACCAGAGATTCTCCCTTTAACCGGTTTTTCTTGATTTGATCGGCTTCTTTATTATCTGCTATACCTTGGATAACGGTGTTAAACGTATAGATAGCTTTATAAGCTGCATTCCAGTCTTCATCATTTTCACTGACATCGTAGTGTTCTGGTAAGTAGTCGTAGGTGTTTACAGCGTGTCTGCCTGGATAACCACCTGCAGCCGCACGGTTTGCCTCAGGAAGAATGATTTCGTCTGTTGCATAGATGGCATTATTCGACGTGCGTGTTACTACGAGTGGCGCACTGAGTAGAGCTTCGTAATCGGCTAAGGTTTGTGGAATTACAACACCTTTGGGAACGACGTCCAAGAAGTTATCACACGATCCCAGTGACAATAGAGCTGGGATAAGGGCAAGCTTAAATATTTTACATAATGACATGGTTTCTAGAATTTTAAGTTAACTGAAAGAAGGTAGCTTTTTACCGGAGGAAAGTTGATCGATCCCGAACTAAGTGTTACATAGTCAGGGTCTAGATCTTGCTCATTGGCCGACCATAACAAGAAGTTATTGGCCTGAAAAGAGACATTAACTTCGTTAAACACTTTTTGCGTCCATTTAGTTGGTAACTTATAATTTAATGTTGCCGAACGCAAACGTATGAATGATGCATCATCTATCCAACGATCTGATTTTTGATAATAATCGGTCCATACAGCGTTTGCTGTCACGGTATTATACGTTCTTGGAATATCCGTGAAGGCCTCGTCTCCAGGTTGCTGCCATCTATTTGCAATATCGCTGGTCACACCAGCGTACATGTCCATACGTGGCGTAGAAAGGCGCATTTTGTGTGCCGCCTTAAAAGTAAATTGTGGACTTAGCGTAAACCCTTTATAATGTAGGTGTACAAACATACCACCATGGAAAGGAGGTACCATCGTACCAGCGTAATATAGCGCATTTACATCGGTAAGACGTGGTTGCGACCAGCTACGGATATTACCTTCCGCATCGAAGATCTGCGGCTCGCCTTTGTCGGATAGTCCAGCCCAGCGGTAGCCATACAGGTAGCTTAAAGGTAGGTCCTCGACTGGTGCATTACCAGCGATGTAGGTTACAGCTGTCTTGTTTGGTGCTATTACGCTGCTCACTTTGTTTTTGTTATAGCCTAGATTAATATCCACATCCAGATCAAAAGGTGCGTCTTTTAGAATCTGAGCCGTTAGGTTAAGCTCCAATCCATGATTAGTCATTTTTGCGGTGTTGCGTTCGGCCGATAAGAAGCCTGTCGTGGCGTCCAGCAAGGCATTGCCCAGCAGATCAAAACTTCTTCTGTTGTAATAATCAAAACTACCGTTCAGACGTCTGTTGAATAAAGCAAAGTCCACACCGAAATTGGTGGTTGCTGTTTTCTCAGGGCGTAAGTACTGATTCTCTGGGTTGGTGAATGTCAGCATGTTCTCTTGTGTCAAATGGCTCTTGCCTGTTGATGCAATTGGGTAAGGGCTAGAATTACCAATGTTACCATTAAGGCCATACGTAGCACGTACAATAAGCCGGTTTAAAAAGTCGGCTTGTTGCATAAAGTCTTCGCGACCTATATTCCAGCTGATACCGGTACTCCATAGCGGTTGATACCTATACCTTGGGTCAGTGCCAAACAGGTTGGACTGATCCGTACGGATACTTCCTGAAACCGTGTACTTAGATAGGTAGGTGTAGGCTGCATTGGCAAATGCCGAAAAAAACTTATTCTCTCGTTCCACAAAATTTGGTGTCCAGGTGTAGGAGTCATAGCCACCTATAGAGTTGAGTGTATAGGTAGAAAGAGCCAGCGCATTGAAGTTATCTACCGTCAGGGCCTGCGGGCTGTAATTGTAGTAACGGTCAGTATTGCTTCGCACAAATATAGAACGTAGTTCGATCCCTCCGATAGCCGAAATAGCATGATCGGTACCCCATTGACGGTCAAAGTTTAGGCTATTCCGAAAAGTCCAGCTGTTCTGCTTGTTTCTGTCCTGATCAAAGATAGGACCTATAGGAAACTTCTGGTCATACACTTTACGCGTAGCATCGTACACACGCCATAGGTTGGCCAGGTTGCGTACATAGTAGCTGTCCATATTTTGGAGGTTATCTTTGTTGATAAAGCGCAGCTCCGTCTGGTATTGCGAATTGAATTGCAAGCCATCCATGATTTTGTACTCTGCACCTACATTGATCCGGGTAGCAAAGGTATTTGTCTTATTGGTAGTCCCCTGCATATTTTGCAATGGATTGTAATCCCAGTTGAGGTAGCCTTTACTGTAATAGTCGGGCAAAAGATGATTGCCAATGCGCGAAGCATGTTGCACATAATTGTCATTCTCGTCTAAGAAACGTAGGTAAGGCTTGTTGTCGGCAAAGCCGTATCCGGGATTAGGCTCTTTACTTTTGATAAAAGTAGAGTTGACGCCCAAGGATAGATTTAATTGGGGTAATACCTGTAGGCTGTTTTTAAAATTCAGGTTGAAACTTTCACTGTTATTACCTACCAAAGTTGCCTTTTGGTCGGTATAAAAAGAGGAAAGAAAAAAGTTATATTTCTCGGTTCCACCACGTACCGATAGATTAACCTGCTTCTGTACCGCCTTACGGTAGAAGAGGTTTTGCTGGTCCATACTGTTGTAGGATTTCAGTGTGTTCAGGCCTTGTTCCACCTGTTCGTCGGTCAGTTGACCGAGGTGTTTTTTATAAAATAATTCGGTCACAGGGGAATAATAGTTATTACCCATGTTATTAAAGTTAACCCAGCCTTTTTTAATGGTTTCTACTTCAAAATCTATGTAATCGGTTGAGCTGGCAGGGCGCTGAAAAGAAAAGTCAGGCATATCATCTATTCGAAGGTTGGACGACAATTCGAATACGGCCTTTCCTTCGGTCGCCATACCACTTTTAGTTACGATAACGACTACACCATTGGAGGCGCGAACACCCCAGATAGAAGATGCTGCCGCATCTTTTAGTACGGTTATGTTTTGTATATCGTTCGGGTTGATGGTGAAGTTGCCACTTTCTACCGGAAAACCATCAACTACGATCAGTACATTGCGTGTTCCGGGTTTGAGCGATGAGGCACCACGGATTTCCAAAGAACCGGTGGGTCCGACCAATAGTCCAGGTACCATTCCTTCAAGTCCTTTCGCAAAGTCGGTAGACCCCATATTGGTAAGCTTCAGCTTATCTTCGTTTACAAAGCTAAATGAGCCCGTCGCACGTTCTTTAGGCAATTTTTGATACCCCGTAGAGACGATAACATCGACTTGATCAAGTTTGGTTTCCTTGACGGATAGTGTAAAGTTCACTTCGGTCTGCTTAGCCTCAAAGGATGCCGTTATGCTTTCATAGCCGATAAAGGATGCCGTCATACTTCCAGATCCCTGTACGTTCAGTAGGGTATAATAGCCATCTTTATCCGTCTGTGTTTTCGTATTGCTACCACTTAGTGCAATCACGACGCCCGGAATAGGTTGCTTATCCGTTGAAAGTACACGACCTCTTACCGGTCTTGCCTCCTGGTCAACATTGGATCGGGTGGTCAAGTTGGTATTTGCTTCGTGGATGAGCACTGTTTTGTCTTTGATAGAAAAGGTAAGGCCTTGCCCCTCTAAAGTTTGACGGAGTGCCTCTTCCAGCGTAGCTGATTTAAAATTTACGGAAATTGATCCTTTGCTTCTGATCAGATCAGAATCGTATAATAAATGGTAACCGCTCTGCTGGCGGATGTCGTGTAAGACCTGATTAAGCGAACTGTTCTTTTTGGATACGCTAACTTGCTGGGAGTAGCTGTATGCACTTACTTGCAAAGAAGCAAAGGTCAAAAGAGCTGTAGATAGCTTCATGAGTGTTGCGGGTTTTGGTAGAAAGGAAGTTTTTCTATGCGATAGCATAGAATTCTTCCTTACACATTGTTTCACTTTGTGTAAATTCATAAATTTGAAATGAGTTAAGGGTTAATTTTTTACATTTTTCGCATGAAATGTTTGTTGGCCTTTTTTTTGCTAGTAGTGTTGACGCACTGCTAGCTTTTTTGCAAACAGATCGGTTGTTTATTATTTGAGTTTAGGGTATGCTCTAATGGTATTGTTTTCTAATTTAAAAGTCGATCGTCCTGTTATTTCCAGCATGTTCAATACCTCTGATAGCTTGACATCTTTACTGATGTAACCGTTGAATCGTTGGCGGGGTAGGCTCGCATAGTCTACATCTACTTTATACCAACGGGATAAACTCAACATAATATCTTCCAGTAGATCGTCATTGAAGATAAAAAGACCTTCTTTCCATGCGACGTTTTTCTCGGTGTTGGCTGTCGATTTGATCAGCCCAACCTTGTTCAGCTCAGCCTGTTCATTAGGTTTTAGTATTACTTTTTTGCCATAATGTTCGCCCGATAGCGTGTTGACAATTTCTACTGAACCCTCTACCAATGTCGTTTTGCTAGGTTCCTGATTTGGATATGATTTTACATTGAATTTGGTGCCCAGTACATTGATCTGTTGGTCTTTGGTATATACACTGAAGCGATGTTTTGGATCTTTAGATACGGCAAAGAACGCTTCGCCAGATAAAGATACCTCACGTGCGGTGCCGGATTGGAAATCGGATGGGAAGGTCAGCTTGGAACCTGAATTGAGCCATACTGTACTACCATCGGCCAGTATGATTTGGTAGTTACCACCGATGGGAGCTTCTATACTATTTAGGTCGTTTTGCAGGATATAGCTGCATGGCACAGCTCCCGTTAAGAGCGGATCTACACTATTATACAGGCGCAGCCCATCGCTGTAACGTATTTCAGATCCAACAAAGGAGATCCCCCTATGGGTTCTGGAAAGTTGGATCCGCTGCCCATTGGCCAATGTTAGACGTGCTTCCTGTTGCCCCGGCAGTGCATCCTGTACAGCTTCGGTAGGTACTGAGTTGTAGCTTTTAAAGTAAAAGAATGAGAACAAGCCGACAACGAGAAGCGAGGCTGCTGCCGCATAAAGACGCCAATCGGTCTGTTTGGTGTTATACCCCTGTTGTATTCTGCCCCATACCTCATCCATAGACGATTGGATCTGTTGCAGATCGGGGTGCGTATCTGTAGTTGGTAGCTGGTTATACCAGTTTTCGACCAGCGCCCGTTCTTCAGGACTACAGGTACCATCTTTGTATTTTTTAGCTAATATCTTAGCCTTGCTTTCTTCCATAAATTTAGTATTGAGACGTTGGCCTTTAGACGTCGTTATGTATTAAGTCAGATAAGTAGGGGGGAGGGGGTATAAATTTTTAAAAAAAATTACCTGACCAGTAAAAACAGGTATGCGACGAGAGGAAGTTTCTTGCGCAGGATGCGCAACGCATTTTTTATCTGCGTGCGTACAGTCTGGTCAGAGAGTGATAATGTAGAGGCTATCTCTTTGTGGGAGAGGTTTTCAAATCGGCTTAGAATGAAAATCTTGCGCATGGCGGGAGGGAGTGCATTGATCTCCGCCTCGATGATCTGATTCAACTCCTTATGCCTAACTAAAAAATCGGTCTGTATGGAGTCCTGTTGGTCGATATAGCCTTGCAGTGAATCCAAGTATTTGTTCGCTGTTTGTTGCTGCAAGATGTAATTACTGATCTTGTACCGGACCGCAGCGTACAAGTAGGCAGACAGCGAATGGCTAATGGTCAATTGGTCTCTGTTTTTCCAAAATGATACAAAAACATCCTGCAGCAGATCCTTAATAGCTTCATTATTGTCGATCTTCTTGAAGGCATGGATATGCAATACTGGATAGTAACGTTCATAGACCTCTTTGAAGGCACGCTCGTCATTATCCCTGAGCAGTGCAACGATTTCAATATCACTGTATACCTTGTAATTCCTATCAGCCATTTCAGTTTCCCTATGTGTGGTACATGGAAGATTGCAAATTTAGGAATTTATTCGATGTTTTCTTCCCTCATCGCTCTCCAATTTCTGCCTGATAGAAATTGGGCTAGAGACTTATAACTTATAAAGTCAGCCTACTTATAATGTTCGTAAAACCTATTACTAAATAGCTCTGTAGGATCATACTTTAGTTTCAGACGAAAAAAGCTATCTACCTGCGGATACGATTTACGCATCTTTTCCCTGTCGATATGCAGCCTATAAGGCAAGTAAAACGTTCCTTCATTTTTCAGGGCAGCATCCACAAGTTCATTCGTCAGCTCCTTCATCGCTTTTTCCTGTTCTTTAGTTTTCTTTTGATTGAACAAGATTACAAAGCCATATACATCTTCTTTAGCATAGTTTAGGTAGCTATCCTTGTCCTCACGGACACCACGTATGGTGATATTTAATAGATCAATCTTAGATTTTTTTAAGATCGGTTTGATATCCTGTACAAAATGATTGAAGTGTCTCTCCGGGATAAAGTACTCCTGTAGCAGATCCGTAGAAGCCGTATCTTTGTTTTCAATCAGCGAGACATGATCATTTAAGAGTTCATTTCTCGAGTAGACCGTATTCTTAGAGACCTTATTCTTACCCGTTTCCAGGTCCCATCGAAGTCTCTTTCCATACTCACTACCTACGCTACCTCTAAATACCAAACGTTGGGCTTCTGTACTCTTGGTTTGTTGGAGCCGAGGCACATCCATCTTTACCTCCTCAAAATAATTAAGTGTAGCCTCCTCAAGAAAGTGTTTATCCGATATCCGCAGCCTTCCAAATATAAGATTTACCTTAGGGTTGTCAGACACATATTTCTTATAGTAGCTTACATAGTCTGTAGGAGAGAGACTCATATACTTGTGGGTCAGTGCCATATTGTCGACAACGTGGAGTTTCACATCCAGTATTACGCCAAATAAGCCATAGCCACCCAACACCAGCTTGAATAGTTCTTGATTTTCGTTTCTGCTACAATTCAATACCTTGCCGTCAGCCAGCATAATCAAAAAAGAGTGAACACTTTTCGATATAGGAGGCAGGTCTTTTTGCCAGCCGTGTCCATTTACACTAATCGATCCTCCGATAGAAAAAGAGCTAAAAGCCTGCATTATAGCGATAGATTTACCGTGTTTGTCAAGATATTTCAGAGCATCCTCCCATAAAGCGCCAGCGCCTATTGACAAGATGTTATTCACCGTATCAAGCTCCATATGTTTATATGGGAGCATATTCAATAAGATACCATCAGGAGATATCGTATGGCCTCCCATGCTATGTTTAGCCCCCGATATCGAGACCTTCAGGCCTTTCTCAGCAGCATATTTAAAGATGTCCTTAAGTTGCGTTTCAATTTGGTTTTTATCTGCTGGAATGGCGATAATGGTATCCATCTTTGTCAGGTTCAACTGACTAGCATCATTCGTATATCCCTGCGGGAGTTCGATTTCTGTTCCGTTCTCATTCCACTTTGTTTTCAATAGGTGAAAAGAAGGTATGGACAGGAAAAGTAATAAACAGGCAGCTTCAATAAGCCAAAAGTATCTTTTTTTCATTACGCTGTACATTCAATTAGACAAGATACCTTATTGTACCGTTTTTTTATATACCAAGACCTAAAAATGTTCTAGTCGTGAGCACATTTACAGATAATCTAACACAAAAAAAATACCTGAAGCGGGGAGCTTCAGGTATTTTTAACTAACCAATTATTAACCTAAATTATGAATACTGATATAACGACAAAACCTATGCCGATAGTATGCCGAACTATTGAATTAACGAAATAGTTACATTAAAACTATTTCGTTGCTTGTGTCATTTAAAATAGTTTATCGAAAAAAATCTTGCCATAAGGTAACCTTACCCAATGAAAGTTATGATAAATTTATAATATAAACATTAAAAAAATAATTGGTCCGATGGTAACTATTGACACGTTTAGAAAACTAGCACTTTCATTTCCAGAGGTGACAGAAGAGCCTCATTTCGAGAAATTATCTTTCCGAGTTAAAAATAAAATATTCGCGACCTATGATGGGCTAAATAAAAGAGCATGTGTAAAGCTAACCGAAATTGACCAAGATGTTTTCTCTTCTGGCGATAGAACGATCATTTTCCCCGTTGACAATAAATGGGGTAAGCAAGGCTGGACAGGTATTGAAATGAATAAAGTTCATAAAGACTTATTTATCGACTTGTTGATGACTGCATATTGCACGGTTGCGCCAAAAAAGCTTGCTGATTTCGTTAGAATAGATTAAATAAGCGCGTACTTAATTTTAAAAATAAACGATTTGATAAAACATATTATTAAATATCATGAATAATCAAAAAATAACCCCTTGTCTTTGGGTGGAAAAAGACGCAATGATAGTTGCAGAATATTATCTTTCCATATTTAAAGGTGGTAAGTTAAAAGACTATCAGTTATTCGAAAACATGCCGGGAGCTGATGGTAGCGGCAGTGACGGCCGTTTTGACACAGCATTGATTGAACTAGCGGGAATAGAGTTTTCCATTCTAGCAGCAGGACCAATGTTTAAATTCAACGAAGCCTTGTCACTTGTTATAAACTGTAAAGATCAAGATGAAGTAGATTATTATTGGGATGCTCTCACCACTAATGGGGGAGAAGAAGGAGTCTGCGGTTGGTGTAAAGACAAGTACGGTTTATCTTGGCAAGTGGTGCCTGTTGAGTATTTTGACTTGATACACAGCAAAGATACTGTCGTGAGAGAGAAAGCCATAATCAATACATTCAAACAAAAAAAGCTGATACTTTCAGAGTTAAAATAATTTATACAATGTAACGATATCTAGGTTGCCTTCAGACAGGGCTTCTCTAAATTATGAATACTGTATAACGGCAGTTCTTATGCCGATAGTCATAACAATATAATGATTACTTTATTTTTAAAAAACGTGAGCCGATTAATCTTGTTAATCGGCTCAAATTTTAGCTATATTTGAGTTGAATAATTTTTTTAATCGGCTCATTATGTATAATTGGCAATATAAAGCCTGGCCTGAGTTTAGTTATACACTTGAAAATATTCAAGTTATTGCAGTTGCTTTTGCAGAAGAACTGGGACAGGCCTCTGGCCTAATAACTGCTTTAAATGATGGTTTAAAGCAAGAAACCATCATTGAGATTCTAATCGCTGAAGCAATAAAAACCTCTGAGATAGAGGGCGAGTATATGAGCCGAGTAGATGTGATGTCATCTATCAAGCGCAATCTAGGATTAAAGGATGATACCAAAGTGCGTGATATACGTGTAGCCGGTATAGCTCAGTTGATGACAAATGTTCGGCAGGCTTATAAAAAAGAATTATCCGTAACAATGATTTTGGAGTGGCACAAGATGTTGATGGAATCATTTACCCGAATACAAGCTGGTCAATGGCGCGCTGGACATGAACCGATGCAGGTCATCTCAGGCGCCCACGGTAAAGAAATAGTACATTATGAAGCCCCCCCTTCAGCTAGAGTAGCTGAAGAAATGAACAATTTCGTAGAATGGTTTAATAATACGGTCTTTTCAATACAGGATAAAGTGAGTCAATCTTTAGTAAGATCAGCTATTACGCACCTGTATTTTGAAAGTATTCATCCGTTCGAAGATGGAAATGGCCGTATCGGTAGAGCTTTGGCCGAATATGCTTTGTCGTATACCTTACAAAGTCCCGTTTTATTATCGATTTCTAAGGTCATAGAAAAAAATAAGACCCAGTATTATAATGCGTTAAAATCTGCGCAGTCCACTCTAGAGATCTCTGCTTGGATTGAGTATTTCGCAAAGGTTATTCTAGAAGCACAGATTGAAGCAAAGCTGTTGGTTGAGTTTATCGTTAAAAAAGCCAAATTCTTTGACAAATTTAAAGCACAGTTAAATGAAAGAGAACTGAAAGCTATCAATAGAATGTTTGCATCAGGAGTAGAAGGTTTTGAAGGGGGGATGACCGCTAAAAAGTATGTTGTCATAACAAAAGCTTCTAAAGCTACTGCCACCCGAGATTTACAACACTTAAGCGAAATAGGAGCCTTAAGCTTACTGGGGGCGGGACGGTCCGTACGGTATGAGTTGGTATTATAAGATCGATCCATAAAAAAATACCTGAAGCGGGGAGCTTCAGGTATTTTTAACTAACCAATTATTAACCTAAATTATGAATACTGATATAACGACAAAACCTATGCCGATAGTATGTCTGATAGTTAAAATCACATAAAGGTTACATTTTGTTTATGTCTTTTAAGTGTCCCTTACTTCATTCTGATATTATAGTTGAAACGAACGACGGTTTGATTCCAAAGCGTCAACACCTGTTTGGCGATCAGGCTATCCTCTTTTTGACATACCGTCAATCTATCACGAAATGAGCGGATATACTGGCTCCAGTACGCACCTTTACGATCCTGTAATAAGAAATAGAAACCTGCATCTCCAAAATTCTTTCCCGAAGAGTTCAGGATCAGTTCTCCATCTGCCCCGACTTCGATAGACATGATCACCGTAGCATTGCCCTTGGGTAGGGGAAAGGTAGCTTTCAAACAAGTTTCCCCAGATGGCAGCCTGCACGTGCCATATAGACCCGAATAAATAACCTTACCACTGGATTTAAATTTCCTGAGCCAAATCGTATACACCACCCCATTCGTATTTGGATTCCGAAGCGCGATTATTTCACTCGTTATCGATTCTTTCGCCTCTATATTTTCCGTTGGGATATTTAGCTGATTGATCCTACTACTGAATAGTGTATTCACCAATGTGCCAAATATCTTAAATATAGGATTCCATTGTAATCCGAACTGCAAGTTATAATGTGAGGTGTTTTCGTAAAATGAAACGACTTGATTCGGTAGTCTGGATAGATCATCCGGTGCAAGGTCAAACGCTGCGATAGAAGGTATCAGTCCCCTCGAGACACTGTCCCTTTCAATAATAAGGTTTTCCTTTTCAACCAATTCGTTGATAAACTGTTCACCTATGCCGTTGAGGTCACCAAAAGGGCCCATTAACCACGAGTGATGTTGAGGTTCTATCTTTCTCCCCCATAGGATGACCCATTGCTGTGTGCACCAATCTTGAAATTTTTGAATTGGATAAGCTAGTCCCATGTCAGATAGTGTTTTCCCTTCCACTCACCAAATTCGGCAACAGCTTTGAACCTTAAAGTCGTAAATTCAAAATGAAAATCTTTCCTGTTCCTTTCTTGCATAGCGTTCAAGTGTCTTTCAGGACGAGGTACATCGCTATGGCCACGTACCATATCCGTCATTTCCCCTTGGGATCGCCATATGGAGAATGTGGATACAGTCTGCGGTAGGCGTATTGAAGCCAACGACAGCAGCGCACCAGGATGGTCTCGTACAAGCTTTTCTACAGGTCTGCCCCAGCGGATGAATCGCGGCACCTCCGGTAATTTCATTCGTGCCACAGTTACAGCTACCACAGGACTGTCCGATAGGTCTATTTCTGCAAGATCCTTCGGGATATCAAACTTAGAAAAGCTACCCCATTGCCTTGCCAACATAAGTCTCACATGCCAGCCGTTGGCGAATATATTGCCTATCTTATCCTTTGCTAAGAAGCGATCCAGTGCAGCTTCATTTTCCCATTGCGCAAATAGAACCAGTTGCCCGATCAGCATACGCGAAAATGAAAATACGGGCGAACCCAGTACCATCCCTGTCATGCATTCGGCGTGGATCAGTCCAGACACCCGGTCAGGGTTAGGTGGTGCTATCATAGTTTTTAAGCCCGATAGGGCAGAGGTCTTTACCAGATGGTATGAGAAAATGTTCATTTTAGCGGTAGGGCTTTAAATTTAAGAGATTTAATAACCTCCATTACAGTTTTATGGTTCTTTTCACTGAGATTCCAACCTGACAAAGCTAGTTTTTTTACGAGTTTTCCCGAGTTGCTGTCTGTATTTCTGTACCAGATACTATCCACAAATATTCCTGTGCATCCATGTCCAATATTTCTAGGTATTACTATATGAGCGGGAAATGACTGTATGGTAGTATCCGTGTAATATTGTGTTAGATACGGTTTTAAATAAACAGAATCACTGAGATTACCGTACTGGAAATTGAAGTTAAAATCCGATAGCTTCTGAAAATCTTCAAAAGAGAAGGGTATCGTATCTAGATTAAAAAGAGAGTCTAGCTGCGTATATATTAGAGTGTTTGAGTAAGGACCGTAATCAAAGAATAATGTATCCTTTTGATCTATTGCAATGAGTCCGACATAGGAATCAATGCCCTGTTGCGGTACATATGTCCAAGAAGAAGGAATATTTAAAGTAAATGGCCCAAAATCCTTTGTTACTTGTTTACAAGATAAAATACATACTAAACTTAGTACAAAGAATATTATTTTCATGACAGAATATGATTAGTTGTCACAATGGTATATAGCGCAGAATAAATTGTTTCTTTCATAACCTAGAGTATTCTTAATAATCAGCTTTCCGAAGATACTAACTTTTGCTTTCAGAAAGAAAGCTGTGACACAGGTCGTGTGCACAGCTTTTGGATTAAATAGGAAAGTTACAGTTTAACTTCTTTGATCGATACCTAATGCTGTTTTGGCGGCATTGATATGGCTATCTTCGTTGCATTCTAGTGCAAAAGCGCCGTATGCCAATGGTGCTGCTGCGGCTCTCTCTATAGACTGTTCGTAGAGTTTGTCCCATATCCTTCCACCTTGTTTAGCATACTCAGTTATCAAAAGCTTTAGGCTGTCTTCGCCAAAAATCGATACATGACCCGAAAAGTCCAAAGCAGGATCCCCTACATGCGCAGTAGACCAATCTATGATACCAGATACCTTACCATCCTTTGAGGTCAAGATATGCCCAGCGTAGAGATCAGCATGGATGAAACACGTGAATTCCGGCCAAAGAAGATCATTGTCCAGCCATCTCAGGTATCTGCTTTCCAACACCTCACTTATACCTATTTCAGATTTCACCAATTGGATACGGTCCGCTATTTCAGTTCTCAGTTCACCAGGAGTCATTATTTTCAAATTGCTCTTTCTTACATCATCAGTTGCGACACCATGTAGTTCAGTCAGTGATTTTGCAAGAGACGGCACATAAGCCACACTATTGCGATCCATGTTCCAGGAGACCTCATGCGTTATCGCATCGAATGTCAGAGCAGGGGTGTCCTTGAGCAGCGGGTAGGCAATTAGACGCTCCGATATAATCTTCCAGTCAGGAACATCGATAGACAAGTTTCTTTTGGCTAGATCCAATATTCTACTTTCATTTTCTATTTGTTCGATCATACCGTTTCTTCGAGGGACACGCAGCACCCAGTTCTGACCGGTAGCCTCCTTTACAAAAGCGACCCTAAAATCGATGCCCATCTCATTGATGCTAATATCTTCTGTAATTGTCAGTCCGTGTTCTAGGGCTAATGTTTGAATATCTTTGATTGTCATTTCTATCGTATTTTGTAGTTATTAAATTGGAATCAGTTTCCAGACAAGGATTCAGAATGCTATATATCGGTATAGCACTTTATCCCTATTCTTTTTAAATGGATACACTGTTTCCTATCAGAGGAAAAAAATCTGATACATGAATTGAAGGGCAGTAGAATTACTGTCCTATTGAAGCCGTCTAGGCTACTATTAGATTAGCAAAACCAAGGTTTTGCCATCATAGTCCTATTATTATTGGAGTATAACATACGGGTAAAGATAGCAAATTATCTGATAACCCTTGAGTTGTCATTCTCTATAACATAATGATAGATGTAGAATTTCAAGCTATTGATTATATAATATTACCTATCCTTTTACAAAAAATACCTGAAGCGGGGAGCTTCAGGTATTTCTTAACTAACCAATTATTAACCTAAATTATGAATACTGATATAACGTCAATTCCTATGCCGATATTATATCAGATTGTCATAATAATATAAAGGTTTCGTTTGTTTACTTACCAAAAAATTGCTTTCTAAACCCTGCATTGAGTTTATATTGCTCCTCTACTGACACAATCGTTTTTTTAGATTTATTGATATCCTTTCCCTCTTTAGACCACAAGAACGGGTAGAAGCTATACATACTATCCGCGTTAAGATTTTTGAGGTCTTTCTTCCAATCTCTCCACCTCAGTTCTTTATAAAAATCATTAAGATCATGGTTGAGGCAAAAGGATAGAAACTCTGTATAGGTTAGGCCTAGTTGTTCAAACTCTAGGTTGTCGGGCGCCCAGTAATATACCATTCCCAAATCTTCCCCCAATCCACCACCATTTAGCAAGTAAAAACCACCAATTGCATCATCGGCAATTAACAGGTACGGAGATAGATTTCCAAAATCATCAAATGCTTTTCCTTTATTCCAATCCGGTAATGATCTATTGAGCCTTTCGCTCCCAGATCCCAATATTCGTATCCAGCCGTCGTCTATCAGAATTCCCCCCGTCATGTATACAATTGCTCCCATTGGAGAGCGTGTTGTTACCTGCGTTTTAAATAATGCATCCTGCGCTTGTTTATTATCCACAGGCAATACCTCAACTTTGTTTTTTGCTGCGAGAATCCACTCTTGTACCAGCGGCCAAGCAGGATCTTCCTTGCTAATTAATTTATTAATACTTCTCATTTTTGATTGTCCAAATGTGGCTGAGTATATTAAAAGCAAACATAGATACATTATTGACTTAATCATTTTTAAGTTGATAATATCGCTTGAGATCACGTTGTAGATCACTTTCTTCAGATACAGTTTTGTCCTCAGCATACTATCCCATTATTATCTAGCCCTATCGTCTTTATCCTGATCATCACCAATTTTAAACAAATGCGACTGTTGTTGCCCTTTGTTCTGTTTATTATAGCTATCTCTCGTAAAAGCAAAGTATATCACATATAACCATCCCAATATCGCGTGTAGTATTGCCCACATGATGGACTTGTTACGGTCCCACGAGGTGACGACTGCGATGATCGATCCAAGACCGACTCCAGATTGCGTTACAGTTTTTGTGGTGTTGTTGACTACTTCCTGTCCAGATACTACTGTAATCAGTGAAAGTAAGAATATAGTTGTTGCTAGTCTCTTCATATATCAAAATGGTTTTTTAAAACTTTACGGTTTCACCTATTATGCTTAATTGAAAATTACTCACACAGCAGTGTGTCAAAGTCTAGCTGCAATTGTGTCGTACCATCTTGATCAACCCGCACCCACTTGAAGCTTTTTAATGAATAGGCATTTCCCTTATCTAATGTCACCCATTCATCAATTCCTCTGGCTCCGTTTCTGAGATCGTTATGTGTGCCTAGCCCCACAGGTGCGGTGTAGCTTCTGTCCTTAACCAGAAACTTGCAGCCTCCTGCGTTTACAGCTTTATCTGCATCTGTTTGTGATAAATATCTCGACTTGGTGTAGTTGGGCAAGGTATTATGCACCATTATTGGAGACATTGACGTCGCACAAGAATTGAGAAGTATTATTACTGCTATGCAGCATATCTTTAAAAAATTCATATCTTTTATATTTTCTCCTGCACAGAAATATAGTAGATGGATATCAACTATTTGATGTGGTACATTAAAGATAGCTATTACTTTCTATTGCTACAAATGGATTTGAAAGATACAAATATCTAGACAGGGCATTTGTTTCATCAATCCACCGTTGGGGTGATAGTGTAAAATAGTTGCTTCCCGATTCACTTCTAAACCTCTCGAATTCGATAGGTTTAAGAACAAGGTTATTTAGTTTCTCCCATAGACCTAGGTATTCAATGGTACTCCGCGTCCGCAACCAGTTGTTGATAACTGAAAAGGGCTCAATCTGATTTCTGTATTTGGCAATATCTGTTAGCGATATGTAATCTTTGTTATCAATTACTTTAAAAGTAACATCTATTTCTTGAACATTTATCTTTTTGCTATTACTCATAATCCTGAGAGCTTATAATGATTTCGAATGAAATCACTAATTATTTTAGTTATTTCAAAATGTTATCTTTATATCGAGCTTGAGTTGGCTGATGCTTGGACACAAGAACTGGGATATGGGATGGGAGGTGTGGCAGGCCGCGCTCTATACCTGACTATACTTTTTTATCGAGTAGCGTTGATGAATAAAGCGATAGAAAAAGCCGCCCGCAAAATAACAGACAATATCCCAGATATCTGCCGTATGGTGATGCGTAGCTCGTGGCATGATATACTCAAAGATGTAAGCGGTTAAAACCGGGATCAGGAGGATTTGAAATAGGGGATAGCGGTATGGTTTGGAGGTCCCCAGTATGCAAAGACTTAGCGATTGAGCTACATGGATAATCAGCGGTACGAATACAAAATCCGTTAACCAGTTGTTCAGAACTGGAATCGGGTGTCCGGAAATTCTAGTAAAACGGATCAAAAACCAACTGATACAATAGAATTGGAAATAACAGTCGTCTACTAGGTATACTAATGAACGAAAGAAACCGCGATAAGCATAGCTAAGCCTCCACATAGTAGTAAGATTAAGAACATGTACCAACCAACGGCTTTCTGTTTCTTTTTTAAGGGCGAATCATTTGGATCCGGGGCAAATAACGTTTGCCGTATTTCGTAAATATTTCTCGATAACCAACTTCCTGAGTTCTTTGTCATAACAGCAACTATTTGTGGCAAAATTACAATATTTAACGCAAAATTAGAACAATTGTTCTAATTTTGTACTATGAACACCAGCGATAAGATATTGGATGCCGCGAGGAACCTTTTCAACGAAAACGGAATCCGAAATACCACAACCAGACATATAGCCAGTTCGATGTCCATCAGTCCGGGCAATCTTCATTATCACTTTAAACATACCGAAGATATTGTCATTGCGCTTTTCCGGCAGCTCACCGACTGGTATGATGGCATTGTCGATGAGGTGCAGGAGCTTCCAATGGAACGTCTCGAAGATCTAACCTCCACATTAGAGCTTGTATACGAGCAGGTAGACAAATTCCGTTTCTTATTTATCCATTTTGTGGAGATCAGTATCTGGATCCCCGAAATAAAAAACGACTACGCGAAATTGATTGCGAAGCGCGAGGGACAATTTAAAACATGGTTACGAAACCTTCAAGATCAAGGTGTTTTGCTTCCGCTCGACGATCTGGAGGAGGAGCAGCTGGTAAAAAAACTATTTATCGTCGGCGACTTTTGGATATCCCACAATGCACTGTTCAAGCAGTATACCGGAGAGGAGGCAAAGCGGGATTTCGTTTCCACCATGCTCTCTATACTTTCTCCCCATTGCAAAAAATCACGATAGGCAGCCCGTATTAGGGTATTAGCAAATAGAAACTAGTGCAGCATCATACTCGTGTGAATGATAGCTGCCAGTACAGTTTCCTTATCGAGGATGAGGATCACTAATCAAAACCATACCTTCACAACCGTTTCGTTTCCTAGAATAGCTCTATCTGGTTGATTACTACGGAGGGTTTCTTCATGTCTTGGAGCCGGAAGTAGCAATATAAGTATTGTTAGACCCTACAAAAAAAATACCTAAAGCGGGGAGCTTCAGGTATTTTTAACTAACCAATTATTAACCTAAATTATGAATACCGATATAACGTCAATTCCTATGCCGATATTATATCAGATTGTCATAATAATATAAAGGTTACATTCACTTGTTATTACGCTACCTAACTTTTCAGAATCTTCTTGACGAAGGTTTTTGCTTGTTTTTGCTGGATTTGTTAAATCAGCTGCATGTTGTTTCGTTTTAATATCAGCTAGTTAAAAAAAATGAAGTTTTAATTACTAATTTTGTGTGAGTTGAATAAGATGCAGCAGAACAACTATATTACGCTTAGTAATATCGAATTACAAAGACGCATTCAAAGCAAAGATGAAAAAGCTTTCCGCGAGCTTTATAATCGCTATTGGGATAAAGTTTTTGTCATTTGTCATAATAGGATTCATAACATGGACGTTGCACAAGATATTGTGCAGGATATCTTTATGTCGCTCTGGAACCATAGGGAATTGAGCTCCATTCAGAATATTGAATCTTATCTATATCAGGCATGTAAATTTGCTATTATTAAAGAGTATCATAAATCCGCTCGTTATGATTCTTTGGATTCCACCGGTTTTGGAGTATTGGACCGAGTCGAAGACCTTGACCTTGATGAGGTGCTGGAAGCCAAGTTTTTGAAGGACTTGCTTCAGGCTGAAGTCGAGCGTCTCCCCGAAAAGACTAAGATCATATTTAACTACTCTAGAAATGAAAATCTAAACAGTCGAGAAATAGCCGAAAAGTTAAATATTTCACCCCGTACAGTTGAGAATCAATTAAGCAAAGCCCTGAAAGTATTGCGAAAGTTTGTAAATAATCTTAATTTTTTTGTGATTTTTTAAAAAAAAAGTCGTGCGTACTTGCCGAGTTGTTGTACATATCTATATACAACAAACCATGACTGTATGCTAAAAGATGAAGAAATAAAGAAAATTTTGGCGAAGATAAATGCTGGGAACGCTACAGAAGACGAGAAATCTTTGTTTTTAAAGTGGTATCACACTTGGGATGATACACAGACCAAAGTAGATGGACTGGGAGATGTCGAGACATTACATCAGTCGATATGGGACAAAATCGAAGGTAAGCGTAAAGTACGTCGTTGGGATAGCAGACGATTTATTCGTATTGCAGCAGCATTCGCCATAGTAGGAGCATCGTCTTTTGCGTTCTTTTATTACAGCGGCACCAATGAAAAACCATTAGAACTATCCAACGCCGTAAAACTCGGAGGCAATGCCTTTGATCATGTAACCATCAATACTTCGGTCGCCGATTTTTTAGACACATCCAAATACGTCAATTTAAAGGAATTGAATAATGGGGACAAAATAGGTGATATATCTACGGGTGAGGCTCAATTTATTAAAATTCAACTACCAGACGGCTCTAAGGTCTCTTTAAATGCCGGTACGAAAATACACCTTGCAGACGATTTTAGAACAGGTCAGAATCGGGTTGTCTATCTCGAAGGAGAGGCATTTTTCGACGTGAGCAAGATTGCTGGACGCGGCTTTATTGTGGCTTCCAAGGGTCAAAGAGTCGAGGTTCTAGGTACCAAGTTTAATATTAAAGCCTATCCAAATCAAAAACAGATAGTCACCTCATTGATCGAGGGGAGTATACGTTTACAGAGTGACGATGAGCTACAGGTTTTAAAACCTAATGACATAGCGTACAATACAGCCGGAAATATTGCGGTCAGGTCCGAAGAAGTCATTCCAAATGTAGGCTGGCGTCAACTCAATTTTGAGTT
Organism: Sphingobacterium nematocida; assembly: GCF_900168125.1. GTDB lineage: Bacteria > Bacteroidota > Bacteroidia > Sphingobacteriales > Sphingobacteriaceae > Sphingobacterium > Sphingobacterium nematocida. Next base: position 439,420 of record NZ_FUZF01000001.1, on the reverse strand, counting down.
TGACAACGAACAGGTCGAAGAGGTATTGCAACAACTTGGACGGTGGTATGGCCTTAAAATAGTTTTCAAAAATAGAATTCCGGATTTAATGATTTCCGGAAAGATTCCGCGCGGTACCGAACTCAAAGATTTACAATTGATCTTAGGAAATCTAACCCAAGCCCAGTATCAGTTAAAGGATAACGTGATGCAGGTCAAATTTAATAATAATTAACTTCCAATATTTTAACACGTATGAATAATTCTTGTTTTAGAAAGCGATCAACCTTTCTTAAAGCAGATCTCTTACCTATCCGAGTCACGACTTTGTTGACGATAGGTATGGTCACCCTTACATCGGCAAGCACATTTGCCCAACGGATTCAGTTGAATGTCCGAAATCAGCCCGTCAAGACTGTGTTACAACAGATTGAAGAACAGTCCGGTTACTCGTTTATCTATGATTCAAAAATCTTGGCCAACGGTCGGTCTATTAATTTAGACCTAGATGCTGAAAACATAGACAAGGCTCTGGCAAACCTGGCTACACAATTAAATGTAGACTACTCCATTGTCAATAAAACCGTGACCTTGACAAATAAAAAAGAGAAACAATTAGAAGACATCACAGTCTTTGGTAAAGTTTACTTGGATGATTTAGAAGGCGGAGCTTTAAGAACCGAATCAGGAGTCTCTCTTTTAGCCAAAACACGCAATAAAAGCGTTACTACCAATAATAACGGGGAGTTTAAATTGGTCGTTCCCAAAGGAACACCGATTACTATTTCCTATGTAGGGTATGTTTCTCAGACAATCAAAGCGGAGACTTTACTTTCGAATGGTAAGATTGTATTAGAGAAAAGTACTTCTTATTTGGATGAGGTTATCGTCACAGCTTACGGCAAAAAAGAAGTCCGGGAAAATCAAACAGGTAGTGCCTACATGGTTACATCCAAAGATTTCGAGAACAAACCAGCATTGCGTTTGGATGCCCTACTAGAGGGGATAGTACCTGGGGTAGAGTTCCAATCTCAGGATGGAGGAACCAATAGTTCCGCTCGGCCTCGTTTCAGCACTCGTGTACGTGGTGATGCTTCAGCACTAGGTGGCGCGACTTCTAATGAGCCACTCTGGGTTATCGATGGGGTACCTCTGTATACAGGAAGCACGACCAATGCTATACCTGGTGTAGAAGTCAGTATTAGCCCTTTAACCTATTTGGATCTGAATGATATCGAGTCGGTCACCGTATTAAAAGATGCGAGTGCTACGACGATTTATGGGGCAAATGGTTCCAATGGTGTTATCTTGGTAACGACCAAACGAGGTAAAGGAACCCCTCAATTAAACTATTCTTTTCGTGGCGGTTTTGATAACCGGTCTAAAACAAACTTTAGGTACTTAGATGGTCCTCAGTATCTTTCTATTGTCAAAAGGATGGGACTAGAAGACCAGTTAGGTAATATTGACCCTAGGGTGAATACCTACTGGCCAGACTACTATTACCGTACCGGAACGACTTTGCAGCACAATATCAGCGTGTCAGGGGCCAAAGAGAACACATCGTACTACTTATCAGGAAATGTGTTCGATCAAAAATCAATGACCATAGGTAATACTACAAAGCGGTATTCACTACGTACAACAATATCTACCGACATCAGTCGTATATTAAGTCTTAATGGAGGGGTGACAGCGGCATATACTGCCGACAAGTTGTTTAATCCTGGATCATCCTTCTATCAATACTCCCCTTTGATTGAACCTTTTGGACGCCGTGGTGAGTACATAGAGCGCGACCCTAATGGCCGATTGCTACAATATATGCCAGGATTGGCCGATCAAAATGATCATAAACAAAAAGCGGTTTGGATCATGGGTAATTTCGGGTTTAGTCTACGCCTGTTAGATGGGCTAAGCTTTGTAAATCGCAATGGTTTTGACATTTCTTCCGTCAATGAAGATAGATATCTCTCCATGTATAATCATACAGGGGCTTCGTCCAGCGGGATAGCTTATAGAAATCAAAACCAAGTAATCAATTTGATGTCATCTAATATTCTGGGCTATAATAAATCTATATTTGGCGGCGAATTTGACGTTATGATAGGTACAGAGGCACGGCAAGTAGACCGAAACTCAGTATCTGCCAAAGGCAGTGGTTTTCCTAACGATAATATACGCCAGGTCAGTTTTGTTGCTGAAGACAATCGTACAGGTACCACTTCCCGAGCTAAGAACACAGAATTAAGTTATTTTGGACGTGTCGGTTATGTTTACGGAGGTCGTTATGCGCTAGATGTGACTATGCGTAAAGATGGCTCGTCCAATTTTGGAAGAGATGTCAAATGGGGAACTTTCAAATCTTTAGGGGCGGCATGGACGGTGCATAACGAATCTTTTTGGCCAGAAAATGAAATAGTTGACTTTCTGAAAATCAAAGCTTCCTATGGTAATAACGGGAATTCCCGGTTTTCTTCTTCTTATGCTAATGGGGTTTATGCTTATCAAGAAGATAATAGCTATGGCGGGCATGCAGGTGCCATCATGACACGGGGTGTCAATCCGGGGTTAAAGTGGGAGAACACCAATATGTTCAATACCGGACTTGATTTTGGTCTATTCAATAAATTCAATATAGCGCTAGAGTATTATAACAATATTACACACGATATGATTGACGACAGCTATGTATCAATGGTTGGCGGATTCCGAAGCGTATATCAGAATGTCGGCAAGGTACAAAATCAGGGGCTAGAGTTGACGGTAAAGTCTAATGGCGTTAATTTTGGGAAATTTAGTTGGAATGCTACAGCAATTATATCCTCAAATAGAAATAAAGTATTGAAGCTTTCTGAAGGCGTTGATATTTCTTCCGGTAATTCGATTATGCGTGAGGGGTACAACTCAAAGTCATTTTATCTAGTTCGATGGGCGGGCGTAGACCCTTCAACTGGGGATCCTATGTGGTACGATGCCAACGGTAATATTACAAAAACATTTAATACCAATAACCGCGTTATTGTTGGCAATCCAACCCCCAATTTTTATGGAGGTTTGACCAATAATTTCACATATGGTGATTTCGCTCTTTCAATATTTATCAAATACAGTAAAGGAGGCTATACCCTCGATCAGATGGGAAGAAGTATTGGTCAGGATGGACTCAATATTTTAGATGGCAATCAATCCATCAATGTTCTTAACGCTTGGTATTTGCCTGGTTATTTGTCTTCAGAACCTCGATTGTCCAATATATCCAATTCCTCTATTATGACTTCGTCGCGTTATTTGTTGGACAAGACATATTTAGCCTTAGATAATGTATCATTGAGTTACCGATTGCCTCAGCATATCGTAGAGAGAATAAAGCTGTCAAATATGACATTTACAGCCATGGCTAGTAAACTGGCATTATGGAGTCCCTATTCTGGAAAAAAAGGGACAGCGAGGAGTTTTCAAAACATGGAAGGTTTCGAATTCCTAAAAGACACGAAATACCTATATAATACCTATGCGGAGATGTTTGATTCCAATTCTCGTATCTCAAATTATTCGTTCTCGGTTAGTGTTAGATTTTAAATAAGGAGATAAATTCATGAAAATAATAAAATATACCATTTTAGCTTGTGCACTAAGCCTTAGTTCTTGTGGCAAAAGCTTTTTAGAGGTCGAACCTATCGGACAGCTAGGGGCGGAGCAGATGTTTCAGGATGTACAGGGCATGTCTGATGCCTTAATAGGCAGTTATCGTTTGGCAGGAGATTACTTCGAGTCCGAATACTCGATATACGGAGACTTACGGGCGGACGACGTGATTCGAAATACCGTTACGGGGTCCAATCTGTTGTTAAATGAATACAATTACAGTTACGATCAGGAGAACGTAGGGCCGACGCTAGGTTTGTGGCGTGAAGGATACGCAGCTATCAATAATATCAATAATGTTATTAACGCAGCAGACCCCATTCGCGACAAAGGGGGAGTTGACTTAGCTCGTATAAAAATGATAGAAGGAGAGGCGCATATACTTCGGGGTTTAATGTTTTTTGCATTATCAAATATTTATGCCCAGCATTATACCTATACAGCTGATGCTTCCCATCTCGGCATCCCCATACCCTTAGTTACCCCCAAACCTGGCGTGAAAATGTCTAGAGCTTCAATGAAAGCGACTTACGAACAGATTATTTCCGATTTAAAATTTGGAATCGAAGCCCTGGGCTCGACCAAGAAAGAGCGCGTATTTGCCTCTGCAGATGCAGCCAAAGCGCTATTATCCCGTATATACCTTTACATGGGCGATTATGATAATTCTATCAAATATGCTACAGAGGTATTGGATGGAGGAAAATACCCACTAGCTAAACCAAGTGAGTATATGGATATGTTTAGAGCTACAGCGCAACGGAAAGATTTTTCGAGTATTAATGCAGAGGTAATTTGGCAATTCAATCTGACCAAATTACGCCCCAACTCGATAAACATTTTCTATTTCGGTGTAGAGTCCATAGGTGCCGTTCGACCTTCTTATATTGATTTGTTTGATGATCAGGATATTCGTAAGTCTATGTTTGGATTTGACGAAAGATCTAAATCCTATCTATCACTGAAATATGCCCAATATGATGGCGTTGTTGAAGCTAATGTTCCTATCGTATTTAAGGTCGTTCGTTCTTCAGAAATGTTCCTGAATAGGGCTGAGGCCTATTTCCACAGCAAACAGTATGACTTAGCTGTCGCGGATATCAAGCAGATACGTGCTCGTGCCTACAATGTTTCGCCTCAGTCTGTCACAATAAGTTATACTTCTCCGGACGAACTTTTACAACAGATCAAGTTGGAACGTAGAAAAGAACTAGGGTTTGAAGGACAGCGTATCTTTGACATTATGCGTTATAAAGAGTCATTAGATCGTGGCACAGGTTGTACTTCTCCGGTTTGTAAGCTGAGTTATCCGAATGATCTATTTATCATGCCGATTCCAAAGAGAGAGTTGGATGCTAATGATTTAATAATACCTAACCCTACCGTAAATAATTAATAAGATGAAAAAAATAAGTCGCGTTATAGTTGTGTTGCTATTATCAGTGATGATGATAAGCTGTAACAAAGAGTTAGTAAAACCCTATGATCACCCCTTTTTCTATATACATGTAGCGCAGGCATCTGAGATCAATGTACAGGCTAGTCGCAATGAGGTTGTCGATTATAAAGTCTTTTTCAGTACCAAGCTCCAGTATGAACCAATCAAGCTTCAGTATGAAATCATTGTTGGAGATGGTTTGAAAGAAGGAGTAGATTTCGAGGTGCTGTCCAATAGATCAGAGCTTGTGTTCAAACCGGGATATTTTGAATTACCGATTACGATTAGGTGGAAAGCAAATCCATTGAACCCATCTGCTAATAATTATGTAATTATTAGATTGCTGAACAACGACAAAGGAATTACTGTTGGTTTGCCAGGACCGGACAAAAAACAGACAGAGTTAAAAATAAATAAAATCTAAAACATGTTGAGGTGGATGAAATATAAGTTTTTAGTACTTATTGCGTTGTGGGTGGCATGTGTAACCTCTGTCAATGGACAGGTATTGCCTCAAGATTCCAAATTGGTGAAAGGGCAGCTAAAAAACGGTTTCAGATACTATATCTATCCGGATAATGGCAACAACCATCAGAGCTACATACAGTTATTTGTAAATGCTGGTAGCCTACAAGAGCGCGAAGACCAACTTGGACTGGCACATTTTGTAGAGCACATGGCATTCAATGGGAGTAAAAATTACCCCAAGAATGAAGTTATTACCTATTTAGAGTCTTTAGGATTAAAATTCGGGGCCGATTTGAATGCACACACGTCCTACGACGAGACAGTCTACAAAATAACGATCGATACCAAAGACGAAGAGCACCTCCATAAAGCACTAGATATCGTGTATGATTGGGGTTTCCACTTGTCGTTTGATTCTCTTGAGATTGAAAAAGAACGCGGTGTCATCATCGAAGAGTGGCGGACCAAACAAGGAGTATCTAGCCGTATGAGCGATCAGAGTTTACCCCTGATATTTTATAACTCGAGATACGCCGATCGTCGACCTATCGGAAGTTTAGATATTCTGCGTCATTTTCAGAGACCTACCATAGTAGACTTCTATCAAACTTGGTATCGTCCAGATCTGATGGGTATAGCTATAGTGACAAACCAAGATGTAAAGCGTACTGAGCAAACTATAAAAAGACTTTTTTCACGAGCGAAAAAAGTAAAAGGTGCCAAGGAGCGCGTATCCTACCGTCTTGCAGCGCATCAAGACACCCTGTTCAACATCTATACAGACAAGGAGGCGACGAGCATAGATTTTTCATATATCACCAAGCTGCCAGCTATGCGCCCTATAGTGACTGAGGCCGATTTTAAATTCCAACTGTCACGTAGCTTAACAAATGCGCTGATCAAGAAACGGTTCGATCGCATTGCACAGTTGGACGACAGTTACAAAAGTGCTTCTATGTCATTTTCCGATTTACTGATCAACAATGGACTTTCCATTGGGGGAGCTGTTTTGTTCGATGGGCATATCATTGAGGGCATCAGCAAGTTCTTGACAGAAAAAGAACGGTTAGTAAGTTTTGGATTCACATCATCCGAAATAGACGATTACAAGGAGCAATTCAATGCGCAGCTGGCACGCTCGGTAAATCAAGAGAACAATCTAAATCCAGCGCTACTCTTAGGCCAGTTGAAAGACGATTTCTTTTCCGGACATAGCGTATTGGACAAGGTGGAACGTAGAGAGTTGACCACTAAACTTCTTAATAGTATTGACTCTATAACATTACGAGAACATCTGGCTACGTATTTCCAACCGGGCAATACCGTTGTTCTATTATCAGCACCCGAGCGGTTGAAAGGCGAGTTGCCTACCGAGGCACAGTTAAAGGAACTATTCAGCAAGTTTGAGCAGACTCCTGTTTTAGCCTGGAAAGACGAACTTCATATCCCGTCTAAGCTCCTGGCAAAGGAACCCGTATCAGGCAGTGTGACGAATCGCTCCACCTTATCCGCTATTGGAGTCGAGAAATGGGAGCTGTCCAACGGAGTCAATGTTTATCTGAAAAATAGCACCTCACGCAAAGGGTATATCCAACTCACAGGATTTCGTAAAGGAGGATATTTGGCATTGGATACCGCAGATTATGTGACTGGTGTATTTGTCAAAAATGTTCTAGGGGCGAGTGGTACCGGCGATTTTTCAAGACAAGCTTTGACCAAATATCTAAATGGAAATTCAGCGTCAGCTACTTTTATGATTTCCAATCATCGCGAGGGGCTTTCCGCTAGTGCCAATATGAAAGACGTACAGACAATGTTTGAGTTGCTATATTCCAAGTGGACCCAACCAAGAGTTGATGAACGCGTATTTAGTAGCATTAAGAAGAAAAGTATAGATGCAGCGAAAAATGCAACCTATAATGTCACTGGCACGTACTCCGAAGCATTGGGCAAAGCAATCGGAGCTGATAGTTTTGATGAAAACACGTTGAGTGCAGAACGGATAGAAAAAGACCTACAGATCGACCGGATTATTCCCGTTTTCAACAGTAGGTTCGGTTCTCCAGAAGGTTTCGACTTTGTGATTGTAGGAGATTTCACCAACGATAGTTTAAAGTATTTAGTTGAAAAATACATCGGAGGTCTACCGCAGTCCAAGGAAGATAAGACAGCTCAGCGTCTACCTTCGTACGATCATGTCGAGAATCAGGATATACTCATGTTCGCTGGCAAAGCGGATAAGGCTACCGTTAATATTTTCTTTCAGACTACCGACTACCGCTACGAGTATCCCGGTATCCTACTTAACGAGGTTGTCGAAAATATTATCAAGATTAAGTTGAGAAAGAATCTTCGCGAAGAGAATTCGGGAGTTTACGGGGTCGGAGTCAGTGTCAGTGCTACTTCAGAACCGACCACTTTGCTTCGTACCCGGATCAACTTCACTTGCGAGCCTGCCCGTAAAGATTTTTTGATCGAACAAGCCTATGCAGAGCTTAGAAAAATTGCTCAAGACAGCAGTTATTTCAGCGAAGAGCTGCATAACATCAAAAAACAAATGCAGCAGTCTTATGACAAACAGTATGATAAAGATACATTTTGGAGTGCCGAGTTAAGGAACCATGTATATTACAAGTTTTCAAACTGGAACTACTTCACCTCTTATACAGATATGTTACAAAGCATTTCAGCTCAAGATGTAAGCCATATGGTTGCTGACAAAATTTTAAAAGCTAAAAATATCAAGGCAGTATTAATGCCCGAAAACCTAAAAAAATAGAATTATGAAAAGATTATTGTTTCTTATAGCATTCATCTTATGCAATTCCGTCTTTTTTGCCTGTAAAAAAGACAAGTATGAATTAGCGGATAATATCTCCCTGCTTTCTTTTAGCTTGGAGCCGAGCGCCAATCCAGGGTTAGCCAAGAGCACGCCAGCGATTATCGAAGGAAAGGACGTGTATATACGTGTACCCAACTCCATCGATATCAAAGCAGCAGTACCATCATTTACAACAGATAGACAAGAGGTCGTCGGTTTTATTGGTACACAAGTGGTAGAGTCAGGATTGACCAGTATTAATCTGGAGTCACCTTCCGTTCTACGTCTCAATAGTCCCAATTCAATTTCCGAATACAACCTTATTGGTTTAAAAAATGCATCTATTCTGACCTTTGGCTTCTATGCTGAGGACAATGAGGGAAAGCTGTTTAAAGATTATACAGGTACTATAACCAAACTTGACGTTCAAGTCGATTTACCTGTCGATGCAGATATTACCGCACTGACAGCGCGTTTTACCCTTTCTAACGGTGCCAGTGTCAAGTATAAAGGTGCAGCCTTTGTATCAGGCCAGTCTGTAGCTGACTATTCCGAACCTATCGAACTCGAATTGATAGACGATGAGATGACACAGCCAGAGATATTTACAGTGACAGTTGGCCGACTTACGGCTCCTGTATGGAGTGAGATGAACCTGCCAGACTTTTTATCCGTTAATTCCAGCGCAGCTACTCTCGAGATTAATCCTATAAGCTATCAACCTTATGTGATGCTTCAACAGTCAGGAGGAGATCGTAAGGCCGTAATGGGATATTATGATGTTGAAGACAAGACCTGGAAAGCCGTAGGTGCTGAAAGCGGATTTTCAGCAGGTAGGATAGATGGCGTATCGTTTACATTTTCAAATAGTGGAGAACCATACGCAGCATATAAAGATTATACTCCAGGAGTTAATGAGCAGTACGGTTCATTGTTAAAGTACTCGAACAATCAGTGGAACTATGTAGGACCACAGCAAGGGACTTTTAACCGTGTCAATTACCTATCTCTTCAATTGGATGAAAATAATATACCTTATTTAGGCTACCTTTTCCCTCGCGCTGCTTCACCTTATCCAAATCGCGGGACATATATTGAGTCGTTTAGTAATAATGTCTGGAAAGGAACTACTTTACCTCAATCGACTACAGGTTATTACAGTAAGATGGTCAAAGGTCGTGATGGAAAGTTATATTACGTAACCATGGATTTGACTGCCGGAGCAGGCGTGCGCAAGCCTTCTGTTTACAAGCTAGATAATGGTACTTGGAAATTGGTAGGACAAGTTTTAGTTGGCCCCAATAACTCGACCTCCGGAGGCTTTAACATTGATCTTGATGCAGATGAGAATGGCGAATTATATCTAATTTACCAATCGAACAATCCAGCCTATGTGACTTATGTCATGCACTGGGACGGACAGCGGTGGGCTCAGCTCGGAGACGGATTTCCGCAGACCACTTCATCTTCTGCTAATAGGGACAATGTCGCCATACGTATACACCCAGATGGAAGAATTTTTGTTGCTTTTGGCGATGCCAATAACGGAGTGAAGGTGACTACCTTCAATACCGATACCGGCAACTGGAATACGCCAAGTCAGTTGACCACTGCCAACGGAAATAAGTTTGAGTTAAGAATATCCGAACAGGGTATACCTTATCTGATCACCATCATAGATAGTAAACCTGCATTGTTTAAGTACGATATACCAGGTCAGTAAATATTAACAAAGGCACCGTATTGAACACGGTGCCTTTATCAAAGATATTCCACAGATGAGAAACATATATTATGTTGTTTTTTTAGTTTTCCTTTCAATTCGGGCCATTGGGCAGGATTTAGCATCCAAACAGATTACAGGAACCATTTTTCTTGATCGCAACGAAGACGGTATATACAACAAGCAAGAAAGAGGACTAAAGGACATCTTAGTATCCAATGGAGTTGACATAGTCAAAACCGACAACAAAGGTCATTTTACAATTGTCGTTCGTGTAGGCCAATCTATTTTCCCGATTCTGCCCAATAACCTAGAACATATAGGTTCACGTTCGACAAAAATCATCAATGCACTCTATACCACAGTTCCTACTGCAGATAGTCTGCAGAGAGTTTCCAAAATAGATTTTCCAGTCCGTAAACAGTCGGTACAGTACAACTTCAGCTTTGGAGCCATAGGCGATGTACAGGTCGACAATGAGCAAGAGTTAGATTATGCTGCACAGAGTATATTTAGCGAGTTAGCAAATACACACGACCATGCTTTCAATATCTTTTTAGGAGATTTGGTAAATGATGAAATGGATATCATGGCCGGAGTTCGTGACAACATAGATCTGACATCAACTCCATCTTTTACACTAGTGGGCAACCACGATCGGAATACAGCCAATCAACTAAATTTGACAGATCAGTTTAACGAATTTATGGGAGCTTCTACCTATGCTTTTAATCATGGTAAAGCGCACTTCATTGTTCTTAACAACGTTTTTTCTACAGGCGAAAAATCTTACGAGGGGAGGATTGATGATGATCAATTGATTTTCATCAAGAACGATCTACAGTACCTCAAGAAATCTGCACCCATAGTAATATGTCAGCATATCCCCATGTTCGCTACCAAAAATCGAGATAAAATCTTTGAGCTTCTAGAAGGCTACACCAATGTCTTGATTTTATCCGGACACACCCATGTCGTGAGCCGTAGCTTCTATGCAAATGGCAATATTCACGAACTGGGAGCCGGAGCCACCTGTGGCACCTGGTGGAGGGGGGAGAAAGACATGTACGGTATTCCCCTAGCCTTGATGCAATGTGGTGCCCCTAGAGGATACTTTAAAGTTAGTTTTAAAGGAGACGATTATTCCTTCAAGTTTAAAGGAGTTGGGCAAGATGAAAAAAGACAGATGCATGCAGTACTCGATAGCACATCCCTCATTGCCAATATATACGGGAGCAGCGACAGCAGTGTTGTAGATGTCCAGATCGACGGAGGCAACTGGGTTACTATGCGCAAAGTAGATGATATAGACCCCCTAGTAGCCGATATCATCGAAAAGAATAAGCTAAAAACCTATCCTACCATAGGCAGTACCGTTTTGCCCTTACGCGCTAGAAAATCAACACATATTTGGCGGCTCGATGGTTTGCATTTTCAAAAAGAGCGACCTGTCAAACTCAGATTTAAGGCCACAGATAAATATGGCTTTGCTTTAGAACAAGATTTTGTGTTCAATAGATAGTAGATTTTTATAACAGGGTCTATATCTGACAAACTAGGCAGATAGCCAAAGTTCATACAAAAAATACCTGAAGCGGGGAGCTTCAGGTATTTCTTAACTAACCAATTATTAACCTAAATTATGAATACTGATATAACGGCAAAACCTATGCCGATAGTATACAATATTCTGATAATAACATAAAAGTTACAGCAGTTTATTTGCTCTAATGCAGCCATTCCTTTACATCTACAATACAATTTGATATTGTAATTTATCTTCCCTAACTTTAGTTACCATTATTTTTTGAAAGAATACCAGATTATGATTAAACCACTTGTACAGAAGCTAAGGTATTCAATAGCCTATAAAGTTATTTTAGGGATATTGAATCTACTATTGCTAGCCATTATTATTTTTTTATGCAACAGGTTATATATTAGCACTCCCGCACTCGACGTACCCTTCGCTATCCTTATCAGCCTAATTGGATTATCTATCTTCCTTTATTATCGATTGATACAGTACAGTCGTTATGTACTCCAGTGGTATGCCTCGCTCAGCGATCAGGGGCTTCGTATTTTTGATCCACGAAAGGGCCAACTAGATTATTATTGGGATACAGATATCGTTATAATAGAATCATTCAATCTGTGTATGGTAAAAGGTCACTACGGCTCGCCCGAGCGAATGAGCAGGACATACAGTGGCTTTAAGATCAGTAAATGGTTGATAGGCCATAAACAGATCGTGGATTCACAGGTCGCCTTTCTAGTCAAGAGACAATTAAAGCATGTCCTATTAGAAGAGATAGATCACACCCGACTAATAGAACAAAGCAGACAGGCCTATTACCGATTTCTTACGAACAACAAGTGGAATATGTTATACCTCGCCTATTATTTTTTTAGGATCACCACGGTACTGCTAGTCCTCTATGTGGTTATTTTCGATATGTTTTATTTTACTCCACCCATAGCATTAGCCATCTGCATCATCGTGGCCATACAGTTGGCCATCAGCGTACAATATTGGGATTTATTGACCGTTCAAAATAGTTTAAAGCAAATCGCGACCTGCATTATTGCGATCGTAGCCTTTTCCTTCATTATGTTTGATAATGTACACTTCAAGGACGAAAAGTTCTTTTTTACAGGCGGGATAGTATTTGGTGCTGTTTTGACCCTCAGTATATTCGTGTTCGTTTATTTCTATAGACCTAGGGTTTTAACTTTAGACCGCGGGATTACATTAGGCATTTTCTTAACTTATTTTGTGCTCCTTAGTTTATTTAGTGGAGCATTTCTCAAAGTTGGCAATATCGTCTTTTCAGAACAACCATCCGTATGGGAGAAAGCCACAGCAGAGGCACCACTCTTATTATTCATCATGCCAGGTTCCGATCCCGATTTTGTCGAGTTTGACAACAAAGAATGGGGCAGCCATTACATGGGATTGTTTTTTCTGAATTGGGGAGAAATTAAGAAAAGCAGCCAACGTGTCGAGTTCTTGACTTATCAGGGGAGGTTAGGTATCCCTTGGATGTATAAGAACTATCAGAGAGACGAAACTGCAAAAGCGAAAGCCATAACAGATACAGAATAGACTTTAGATGATGAGCTATGAAACCATCCAAGAGCCGGTATTATACCCCAAAAGGTATAAACGTCGGTTTAATCCATATTTTATACCCTTAAGGGTATTGTTTTAATTATTTTACGTGTATTTATACCGTAAAGGGTATAGATATGGAATTATAATGCATTACGTGTAGGTACCACTCAGCTATATAACAAACGTGTAGTTTACAACCACAAACGGCATGGTGAAGTCGATTTAAATGGGAAGAAATTCTTTTTTTGCAAAACACCGTATTTCCCTAAAAAGGCTACTCCCGAATTTCTCTTGGTTGATTTAGTCAATCATCTAGATAGTCTTGCAGAAGATCGGGAGATGGTTCTGAAAAATGTTATTGTCAAAGCTAAATCGATGGATTCTAATAAATTAAAGTATGCAGTTCGAGCGTATGGTCATACAAAGACAAAGAAACTCTTGGATCCAGTGTTAGTACAGATGAAATCGAAGGCTCATGTCCACTAGTTATCTAGGTAAGTATCTAGATCGCCTATAACACTAAGTCGTCATAAAGGTTACCTTCACTTATTATTATGCTATCTACCTTTTCGGAATCTTCTTGATCTGTACGTAAAGATATATTCCTATCAGCATAAGGAGAATAAGGGCTATTATTGATTTTACTACATTCGCTGGGATTATCAGCGTATTCCATGCTGGTATCACCAGATCTTGAAATGGAATAACAAATTCCACTAATAGTAGCATTAAAATCAAGACCAAGAAGATTAAAATCCTACGTCTATCCATATTCTTATATCCTTATTCTTACCTAAGATACTAAAAATCATACACAGTCACCTGCACACCCTTACTGGACAAACATTCCATTAGCAGCGGCTCTATCTTATCCCAGGTGCCGCCCGCCAAGCCACAGCCTATACGGGGCATATGTATTGAAGCATCGTACTGTAGAGCATGATCAGCCACTTTTTCTAAGGCAGATCTTACAGCTTCATAGCGGATAGGTGGATTGCCCATTTCATCCTTATATATTTTATGCTGCCCGATCATGTTTGCTATCTACGTATCATCACCCTTTGTGTATTCTATTTTCATTTTACCGTCATTCAAGTATTTACAGATTATTTATTAGCATAGCCCTCATACATAGCTTTCACACGAGCATACAAGGACTCCCTAAAAGAATCAGGAGATAGTACCTTAGCTCGTTCGCCAAAGGATAGAATTAAGGTTTCCAGTTCATAGTTAGGGATGATATCGAGCTTTATGACCAGTCCATTCGCATCATTTGACACCACTTTTTGAGAACCATGTAGAGGCTTAGACAGCACATAAGGGGCAGCTTTTTCATTAAACCAAATATGGACCTCTTCTAGTGTAGAAGAGCTAAATGAAACACCTACAATATCTTCAAAGTAATCCGAGAAATCCCATTCTGTATTTTCAATATAATCAAGTGAAGTCTCTTCAATAGCGATAATCCTATCCAAAGCAAGATTTGTTAGGTTTTGATATTCAGAATTTCTACCAAATAAAAACCATCGATTATTAAACTCGCGCAAATGGTATGGAGAAATTTCAAATACCGTTTCGTTGCTTGCCTTAAAAGATTTGTACCTTATCAGCACACATTTCTTGTAGAGTATAGCATGAAATAATGTCCCCAGATATTCAATTCCCTTCAGGTAGCGGTTGTTGTCATGGCTCATGATCAGCTGCTCCGTTTTCTCCAAAAAAAACACCTCTTCCAGTTTAGCCCCCATTTCTTGGAGCCATCCCATCTGCGGCAATCCCTCTATTTTAGAGAGCATATCTATGGCACTTTTCAGTTGTTGCACCTCTGCCGAGTTCAGACCTTGATTATAGAGTTTAAACCCCTTATCAGTATATCGATAGTAAGACTTACCATCCTGCTTGTATACCTCTATCGGAGCAGAACCGCCTTCCCGACTACGCATATACTTTATGTCCTCCCGTAGGGTCCGTACGCTTATCTTTTTATGGTTGGCATTGATTTCCGAAAGCTCAGTATCTAGGCAATCCAGGAGATCCTGAAAAGAAAATCTTTTCTGAGGGTTAGAGAGACAGTTATCCAGTATTCTATAGCGAATCGAAGCCTGTTTATTAGTAGCCATATTGCAGTCGAAATCAAAGTTTTCTAAAGATATAAATTACTGTGCAGATACACTGCATACAGCTGTTCTACTTTTGGATATAGATAGTCAATGGAGGCTATCATTAATAACAATAGCATATGGCAACAAATCCGCCAAAAGGAGATGGACATCGTAATGGAGCAGTACGAAGCCGTAGTCAGGTACAGAACCCGACGACAGGACAATGGGTCAAGCGCGATGCTGACACAGGGAGATTTATGGATGTTAAAAAAGATGGAACACCATTCAAGGGTGTTCGAAAGGAGAAGTAAGAATGACAAAGTATTACGTTAACAATCGTGCACAGACTAATGGGGACCATGAGGTGCACAAGCAGGAATGTAGTTGGTTAGCTTTAGCAGCAAGCACGACCTATTTAGGAGAGCATAGTGCATGTTATACAGCGGTAGCCAGGGCTAGAACTATTTATCGCCAGTCCAATGGCTGTAAATATTGCAGTCCATCATGCCATACCTCGTAGGTTAGTTCTTAAACCCAATTTCATGAAAGCAATCTGACTGCCCCTTCGCTTAGGAGGGGCTTTATTATCAAAATCATTGTTTTATCATTTAAAATTCCGTATTTTGTATCAGCAAACACTATTTATTCCAGACACCATGAGTCAGCCCCACATTTATACGAAAGATGATATCGCCAAAATTGGCAATACACTGGTATATATAGCCGAGCGGGTGTCTGATCTTTCCAAGACCAAGTTATTGAAGCTAGTCTATCTATTAGAAGAGACTACGATTCGTCGATGTGCCAGACCTTTCTTGAATTTAGACTTTGAGGTATGGCGGTTAGGTCCTGTCGCCAAGGATCTCTATTTTGATTTCAGTTCTACCGAACAATATATTTTTCAAGACTATATAGCTGCGCGTCCCGAAGAGGAGGGGAGAATATACATATCAGCAGTCAGAGAATTCAATGATGACGAGTTTTCGGATGCAGAATTGAATATTCTGGATGATGTCATCAAACAGTTTGGGCATTTTTCTGCGAAACAACTGGTAGATATCACCCATAGCCCACACTCCCCTTGGACGATTCTAGCACAGGAGAAAGGCATACTAGAAGGCTTGTCTGATGGTAGTGTTCTTACCACAGACTATAAGATAGACTTTAATACCCTCCTTGATGAGGCAGGGCAAGAAGCCTATGCTCAGCATTTAGAGTATTTGCATGCCTCAAGATCACTAAAGTAGTTTCCTTATGTTTACCGCAGGCAACATACTTTATTTTACACCATTCTATTTCAAAAATGGTTCTCCCAGCAAGAACAAATACTTTATCGTACTCAAAGACGTAGATGGTCAGTTGATTTTGGCCTCACTACCTTCCAGCAAGATTTATCTACCACACCGTATTGCCGAAGATCACGGCTGTATCGAAGTACCCGAGGGCTGCATCAACTGCTATCTCTTTGTTCGGGATCAAGTTATCGGTCAGCAAGGTTTTTCATTTCCTGTACTCACCGCTATTTATGGCCAGCAGATCGATACTTACGATCGGGCCTCTATCGCGCATCAATATCCCATCCAAGGCGTTCATTACAATGTAGTCGACTGCCTACTTCCAGCAGAACTTGAGGCTGTATTAGACTGCCTACGTCATTCAAGTTCAGTATCGCGCAAATACAAAAAGATTTTGTAGTACGTAATGGAGTTTTTAAAGTTAAAATAACCCCCAGTCATCTTCGACGTCGTCCCGTTTGAAATGGGAAACCCATATTTTGAACACTCCCTTAAATCTTTCAATCTCCTGTAGTATCAGCTGGCAGTAACGGCTATTTCCCGTCTGCATCATTTCAAGCATAATAAGCTGTTCACGGAGTTCTCGCATATTCTGGCGGATAATGGCAGCCTTCTCCACATGTAGGATATAAAGGTCAGCCGATGCTGCTCCCACGATCTTTGCACCCACAATGCTGATGTTACTCATAATCATTTGTTGTTCTGCTATTTGCCATTCTCCCGATAGGGAATCTGTCAGCAACTTGCATAAGTTGAAAATCTCGCTACACTGCGCATAGAGCCGTTCTGCCGTCTCCCATCTCGGTCGTATTTTCCAGTCTTCATCGTCATCTCTCCGAAATCTATCATTGTCCCATTCTGGGAGTTCATGTCCAAATAAGTCGTCCATACTTTAGTGTATACAATGTTGGATTAAAAATAAGGTTTGTATTTATAGTAGCAAAAAATACTATTAATCTAGCTCTTATCGATTTACATCCACAGCCAGATCCATATCACGTAGGTATACCTCACTCATATAGCCATCCCATTACGGCCCATCTCTCATAATGACCGCGTATAAACACATCCTAGCTTCTTGTTACGTGAGTGGGGATAGCCGCCATTACCGTTTCCTCATCGAGGATGATGAGTTACCAATCTAAAGAATTTCGATCAGCTCATCTCTTATCAAGCGATAGAAGTTTTCATAGCAATCTGCGCTAATCTCCGTTTCTAGTTTCTATATCTCGATTTTCAATGCCTTTTCGTCTAGACTGCTATAGTAGTCGTACCAGTCATTTTCTTCAACGAAGTCTTCATCAAACTCTTCGCCGTGAAGCGACTTGTACAGATTGTTCAGCTCGTAGAAGTATTAAACAGCAACTTTACGTTCGTCTTCACGTTCCCATATACGGTGACCTTTCATGACGGTGATGAAACGCTCTGCCATTTTTCCCTCTGATTCCAGAACAATTCCTTTATCTATTTTCTTCGGTGTAATTAATGTCATCTTTATTAGATCTTCGGCTTGTTTTGCGAAAGCGATAGCTTTGCAGTGCCTGAAAGCCTCATTTATAAACTGGACATAATCAGGTTCTTTGGCCAATATCTCTACAGAATCTCCCGCTGGTGTATAGAAAGCATCAAAGCATACCGATGCATCAGTGAGATAGGTGTGTTGTATTTCTTCCTGTCCACCCTCTTTATAAGTAAGCATTCCTACATTTATACTCACTAATACCACCTCTGCGCCCTCTTTTTCCAAAGGTAATCTTAATTCGTCCACGCTTTTTTTACTGACACCATCGGCAACTAAAAAAGCAACCTTTCTTGTCGCTATTGTCCCTTGTCCAGGAGGCGTAGCCATGCTGAGTGCTTTAGATGTTGTCACTTCCGGCTTTGGAGCTTCGATGGGGTATTCAGCGTGGTTGGATTTAGCAAATTGCAGAGTCAGATCATCCAAGGTTTTTGAGGGTTCTAGTTGTAGGTTCTTACCGACCGCATACGCGAGGTCGGGGTCCACCTGATATAGTATCGCTAGTTCTCTCCGTCTTACGTTGACGTCTTTTACCTTAGATAGCTCAAAGCTAAAGGCGCTGATTATATGTTTTTTTTCAGGAAGTGTCTGCGACTGAAAGAAAAGCCGGGCTTGTGTAAAGTGATCAGCAAATGATAAGCTTCTTCCCCGTATTTTTTTAGCATCGATTTTTTCGTTATGAGATTCAAAACCTGTTTCACCTTTTAGCATAGCATGATAGGGACATCCTCCGCCCAGACTGTTCGGAAAATACGATACATTACCTTTTAATATATCTTGTCTACCAAAGCCATCTTTTTGGTTATTGAATTTGCCGTTCACAGGTCTATTGATGGGCAATTCGTGAAAGTTGGGACCGCCCAAACGATAGTTCTGCGTATCTGCGTACGAAAATATCCGTCCTTGCAATAAAGGGTCGTTACTGAAGTCGATTCCTGGTACGAGGCGGCCTGGGTCAAAAGCAACCTGCTCCGTTTCGGCAAAGAAATTTTCTGGATTTCTATTCAGTGTCATGGTCCCTATCAACTTTACCGGGACGAGTTCTTCTGGGATGAGTTTGGTAGGGTCGAGTATGTCAAACGAGTACTTTAACTCATCTTCTTCAGGTATAAGCTGTACGCCTAAATCCCATTGTGGGTAGTTTCCTTTCTCGATAGCTTCCCACAGATCTCTTCTATGAAAGTCTGCATCGTATCCCGATATCTTTTGCGCCTCCTGCCACGCCACCTGATGAGCCCCTAACCTCGGTTTCCAGTGAAATTTTACAAAAGTGGCTTTTCCTTTTTCGTTTACAAATTTAAAGGTGTGCACACCGAATCCCTCCATCATGCGTAAAGATCTTGGGATGGCTCTGTCAGACATTATCCATAACGACATGTGTGCGGCCTCTGGCATTAAAGATATAAAATCCCAGAAAGTGTCGTGAGCTGATGCTGCTTGGGGCATCTCATTGTTAGGTTCTGGTTTAACTGCATGTACTACATCTGGAAAATTCATAGCATCTTGTATAAAAAATACAGGAATATTATTTCCTACCAGATCATAGTTACCCTCATCTGTATAGAATTTTACTGAAAAACCTCTCACATCGCGCGCTAGATCCGTAGAGCCTTTAAAACCGGCTACTGTCGAAAACCGAGTAAATACAGGAGTTTTAGTTCCTTTTTGTAAAAACTGAGCCTTGGTGTAAGCCGACATATCTGCCGTGGCTTCAAAAACTCCATGCGCTCCGGATCCTCTGGCGTGTACCACCCTTTCTGGGATCCGTTCTCTGTCAAAGTGGGCGAGTTTATCCTGATATATAAAATCTTCTAATAGTGAAGGCCCTCGTTCTCCCGCTTTCAGAGTGTTGTTGTTGTCATGGATATAGACGCCGTCGTTAGTTGTCATTTTTTGTTGACTGTTGTCGACAACATGGTTGTCGATGATTTCCGTTTTTTTATTTGGGCTTTTACTTTTCATATCACAGTATGTAAATATTGATTGATATTCTCCGTTGTTTTGAGCTACCAACAGCGTCATTTAACTAACAAACCTTTTCGGAAAATGTTTTAGCCTAGAACAATCGTAATCTCCTTGAATGTAGTCAGGATGTTTTTAGACCATAGCGTCTATCCCAATTTCATCACCTTCCTAGGGTACCTTTCCGCATAGTTGATGATCAGCTGCGCCATATAGTGGTTTCCGGCATAGCGGGTCAGGTTGTCGCGTACATCCTGGATATCGCTGAGCTGAGACCCATTATCGATGTATCCCATACCGTAGAAATTACCTTTTTCCATAAATACACAACTTTTCTCGTTGCCGTCGCGCCCCTTATCAAATAGAGCAAAGGTAGGTCGACAACCTTGCAGCTCCTCGAGAGCCGACTCCACCATAGCGTTATGTTCAGCTACAGGAGGCAGGTGAGTAGCGATGGCCGTCTGTGCGATATCCTGGCGTGACAGCTTCGTATTGGTAAACGAACACAAGCGCGTATCTATGCCATACCGATCCACCAGTCCCGACAGTAACTTCACGGCATCATATTGCCGGTTTACCATCATACAGCAAGTGTGCATTTTAGAAATCTTCCCAACAGCCAGACGCTTGTAGCCCGCCATATCCTCGTACACAAACACACCAAACTTGGGCTCGTATTTCTTCAGTGCGCGATTGTGCGCAGGCCATAGCCTTTTTATCTCCGCACATTCCAGCAGGAGCGCCATCAATTCCGTCGAGCATATCTCCGCAGACACCGCATGTATTTCCCGTAGGAAGTTCTGTCGTTGCGGATTGATATTATGTCCCGAAAAATGCTGACCCACCCGCTTCTTGATATTTAGCGCCTTGCCCACATAGATCACTTTACCCTTCTTGTCGTGAAAATAATAGACACCCGTGCGTTCCGGCAAAGCCTCAAATTGATCCGCCGGAAGGTTAGGCGGGAGGCGTTGATCCTTAGAAGACTTTTTCACCATCTCAGCGATTACGCCATCTTCGTCCCATTCCAGCAAACGTGTGAAGAGAATAGCCGTCGCATCACAGTCGCCACCAGCACGGTGCCTGTTGGTTATCGGTATCTCTAGATCGTCGCACAGATAGCCGAGGCTGTAGGACCGATGGCCAGGCTTTATCTTACGCGCCATCCGCACCGTACATAGTTTTTTTGCCGTCCATTTCAGGCCACATTCCGCCAACTGATGCTTCACAAACGAATAGTCAAAGTTCACGTTGTGCGCCACAAATATCCGGCCTTCCAACATGTCATAAACACGCTTGGCGATGTCGCCAAATACAGGCGCATGCCGCACCATCTCGTTATCGATTCCCGTCAGCGCAAATATCGCCAGCGGAATATCCTTCTCCGGGTTGATCAGCGACTCAAACGAGTCAATCACCTCCTTGCCATTGTGTATACGGATAGCGATCTCCGTCATACGGCTCCCACGGGCATTACCGCCCGTCGTTTCAATATCTACAATTGCGTATTCCAATTTCATTCCGTTTTAAATACTCCTTGGATCAGCCTTGAGCGCCATCTTGCCACATCGACTCACATCGATGGCCGGGCATCCAAATTCGACCACCACCTTGCCCTCGATCAGGTACAGGCCATTGCCCCGCAGTGGTGATTTGGCCAGCGAAGGAGGGAAGTGCACCGTATCAAAAAAGTCCCCCTCCATATCCAGAAAAGTCCCAAATTTCATCAGCTTATCGTTCTTCGTACGCACGTACTTCTCCGCCACAAAATCGCCCACCATACGTATCGTTTTCCCTTCGTGCGCCATCAGCTCCGCAGCCCTCACATCCCCTCGATAGTCACTCCGCGCCAGATCGAATAGCGACCCCGACACCCCAAAGCCGATCAGCTCTATCTCATCGTAATAGTCCTCCAGTACCGAGCTCGACAGCTTCGGCAGTACCGGCTTGCGGCTAGTCGTTTCAAACAGCAGCGGAACAGTTTCCGCCCGCTTATCCTTCGATAGCAATAGGTGCGCCTCCCAGAGGAGCTCCTTCTTACCCAGCCCCATAAAGCGGAAAGCCCCCGTCCGTATTAGGATGATCAGCTGTTCCAACCGGGCACCCGTGCGCAGTACAAAATTTTCCAGACTCGTGTAGTCACCATTAGCCATACGCTCCGACGGGATACACTGTGCCAGCTTATCGTTCAGGTTCTGTAGACAGTCAAACCCCAGGAAGATATCATCCCCATAGATGGTAGCCACGAATGTCGACCTGTTCACACAAGGCAGATTGATCACTGCGCCCGCCCGTTTCGCCTCATTCACATACACCTTTCGGTTATAGAAGCCGCCATAGTTGTTCAGCACCGCCACCATAAACTCTTTGGGGTAGTACGTCTTCAGGAACAGACTCTGGTAGCTCTCCACCGCAAAGGAGGCCGAGTGCGCCTTGTTGAACGAGTACCCCGCAAAACTCTCCATCTGCCGCCATATCTCCCTGCTGGCCGCCTCGGGATAGCCCTGCGCCCGGCAGTGGTCAAAAAATTTATCTTCGATCTCCAGTAGATGCTCCTTGTTGCGGTACTTGCCCGACATCATCCTGCGCAGCACATCCGCATCCGACATATCCAGCCCACCATAGGCGTGGCCTATCTTCATCACATCCTCCTGGTAGACCATTACCCCGTAGGTTTCTTCCAGCTGCTCCTTGAATACCGGGTGCGGGTATACCACCGTCTCCGGGTTATGGTGGCGCTTTATAAACTCCGCCATCATGCCCGACGAAGCCACCCCCGGACGTATAATCGACGATGCTGCCACCAGCGTCAGGTAGTCATCACAGCGTAGCTTCGTGATCAGCTGCCGCATCGCAGGCGATTCAATATAAAAGCAGCCTATCGTATTTGCCGAGCGCAGCTGATCCGCGATTTTCGGATCTTCAAAGAAGCGCTTCGGGTTCGAGGTATCGATCGAGACGCCCCGGTTCTGCTTTACGATCTCCCGGCAATCCTTGATATGCCCGATACCGCGCTGCGAGAGGATGTCAAACTTCTCGAAGCCGATATCCTCCGACACATACATGTCAAACTGCATCGTCGGCAATCCCTTGGGCGGATAGTCCAGCGCCGAATAATAGGTGAGGGGCAGCTCCGATATCAGCACCCCACTCGGGTGGATCGTGCGCTGGTTCGGAAAGTCCGCCATGCGGTTGTATACAGACAGTATGGTATTGGTCACCTCATTCTTATTCAGCATATGCTCCGGTTCGTGCACCAGGCGGTCTATCTCCGCCTTGGGCAGGCCATACACCTTACCCAGCTCCCGTAGGATACTCCGCGAGCGGAAGGTACTCATAGCGCCCATCAGGGCCGTATGCCCCGTCTGGTAGCGGTTGAAGATATAGTCGTAGATATCGTCGCGCTCGTTCCAGCTAAAGTCGATGTCAAAATCCGGGGGCGACTGCCGCTTCGGATTCAGAAATCGCTCAAACGGAAGCTTCAGCTCGATAGGGTCCACATCTGTGATCCCCAGACAGTACGCCACCGCCGAGTTGGCCCCCGAGCCACGCCCCACATAGTGAAAATCCCTGCCGCGTGCATAGCGGCATATATCATCCGTAATCAGGAAATAACTCGAAAAGTTAAGATTCTCGATAATCTCCAGTTCCCTTTCGATACGCTCCATAGCCACCTTGTCCGTACGGCCATAGCGGTGCCTGAATCCGTCAAGCGTATACTTGTGCAACAGCTGCTTATCGTTCACAGGATTACCTGTAAAGGAAGCCTTATTCTTCATCTTCTTAAAATCCAGATCAAACGAACAGGAAGCCAGCAGGCGGTTCGTATTGCGCATCAGCATCGGGAAGTCACGGTATAGCTCCAGAAGCTTCACCTTAGGTAGCAGCACCTCCTCCTTATCCGCCACCATCTGTTTGTCCAGTTGCGAGAAAAGGATATTATGATCGATAGCCCGCAGCTGGCAGTGCAGTTTATAATCCTCAGGGATGAAGGAGACCGGCGACAGGATCACATAGCGCTCCCAGTTGGCCGCAGCTTCCAGACGTATCAGGTTACGCTCCGTCGGGCGGATACCGATATATTCATTCTCCCGTAGCTCCTTCACCGACCTACTGCCGTAGGGATAGATAAAATACACCTGATCAAGATAAGGCGCCACCTCAGGCAGGGCAGTAGCCGCCTTATTAGACGCAGTCATCAGTTCATTCAACTGCTGAAATCCTTCGTTATTGCGCGCTATACCGATATACAGCAGGCGGTCGCCATTTCTAAACTCCATACCACCCAGTACGTTCAGTCCCACCTTCATACCCAGCCGTAGAAAATCCAAAGAGCCCGACGAATTGTTGATATCCGTCAGCACCGCGGTATCATGCCCTGCAGCCAGTAGCCCCTCCACTAGATCTTCTAGGCTCAGCGTCCCGTAGCGCAGGCTGAAATAACTATGCACGTTGAGCATCATCCGCACCTCCTTTTTTATCCAATAGACAGATACCCTTTTTTATCAGATCCACCCCGTAGCGGTTCCTTATCCGATCTACAGCCTGCATGAGGCGTATCTCTTCCAGTGTATCGTTGAATAGATCCACCTGATACGAGCCATGGATCAGCTTGCTGAATTTGACACCGATCAGGCGTATCAGCATCCTACGGCTATATAGTTTTTTGAACAGCTCCAGCACGCGGTCCGTTATCACCCGATCCGAGTTGGTATAGGGTATCGCGAGCTGCTGCGTATGCGTGTCAAAGTTCGAGTAGCGTATCTTCAGCGTGATACAGCCCGTCAGCTTCTGCTGGCTACGCAGATCATAAGCCAGCTCGTCCACCATAGCCACCAGCGTCTTGCGCAGGATATCCATATCGATCGTATCCGCTAGAAACGTATTCTCCTTGCTCATGCTCTTCTGCTCCCGAAAGGGTACCACTGCACTGTTGTCTACCCCGTTTGCCTTGGTCCATATCGACACCCCGTTCTCGCCCAGTACCCTGCGCATGGTAAATACCTCCATCTGCTGCAGGGTTTCGATCTGCGAGATCCCCATATTGCGCAGCGTCAGGTATGACTTTTCGCCTACCATAGGGATCTTACGGATAGAGAGCGGTGCGAGGAACCGCTTCTCCGTACCGCCGACCACCTGCTTTTCCCCACAGGGCTTTGCTTCGCCCGTTGCTATCTTCGATACCGTCTTATTGACCGATAGGCCAAAAGAAATAGGCAGTCCCGTTTCCTTGATGATCTTTCCGCGCAGCTCTTGCGTCCATTTCCAGCAACCGAAGAACTTGTCCATCCCCGTGATATCGAGGTAGTGCTCATCGATAGATGCCTTCTCCACGATAGGCGTCACCTCCTCGATGATCTCCGTCACCGTGCCCGAATACTTCGAGTACAGGTCATGGTCACCCCGTACGACTACCGCCTCGGGGCACATGCGTAGCGCCAGCTTCATCGGCATCGCCGAGTGTACCCCATATTTACGCGCCTCATACGAGCAGGAAGCCACCACGCCACGGTCGCCATTACCACCGATCAGTACAGGCTTGCCCACCAGATCCGAATTTACCAACCGCTCTACCGATACAAAGAATGTATCCAGGTCACAATGTACGATATGCCTCTCCATCACCAATTATTTAATTTTGCTAACAAAATTAGTATAAACTATAGCCAAGAATTGTATATTTGTTGCTAATATTTGTAGCAATATAAAAGGGTATGTCATTACTAGCTGATAATATGCGTTTTCTGCGTGGGCGACGGGGTTTGTCCCAGCAGCGGGTGGCCGATGATCTCATTATCACCCGGTCGAGGTATGCCAAATACGAGGAGGGAGCTTCCGAGCCACCTATAGAGCTGTTGCAGCGTATCTCGCGTTACTTTCATGTCTCTATAGATCTATTGGTAGGTGTCGACCTGCAGAGGTCTAGGGTAGAGGAGTTGTTGAAACTACCGGATTATCGGATGGTACTGCCTGTTAAGTAAAAGGTCCTGTAGGTTATTCGCTTAAAGCGTTAGTTGATAGATAGTTGTTGTTGGTTGTGAAAGTATATTTCTGTATGTTTGATGCTGTACTTATAAACGACCATTAAAAATAAAACCGAGCTTGCGAGCTCACGAAGTAATTATTCACATATGAAACTTTCACGAAGAAAAGCCAATCAAGAGAAAAAGGGTCTATTGGAAGCGAATATGATAGACCAGTGGTTGGAGCAACATGGAGATCCCACAGTCGAAAGATTAGTCAAGAAAAATTTGGCTATTTCGGACAAGATTGCCGCTATTTTGGAGAGCAAAGGGATGAAGGCCTCAGATTTAGCGACATTGATGGACAAGCAAAAATCAGAGATTTCCAAATGGCTCTCTGGCCAACATACTTTTACAACCAAGACCATAGTCGCTATTGAAGCGGCTTTGGATGCCGATATAGGCTTTGTGGAGCCTATTTAGCAAAACAATTAGACTGTTACTATCTTCTTTATCTTTATTTTTTTCTCTGGATCAATGCGCAGCATAGTTTCAGGAGATAGCGAGCGTAGATACCGAAGATTTCTATCTATAAAGTTTTTATAACCTTCAAATTTGCCTTTTTTCAATCCCACACGTGGGCCCCAAGTATCTACAAATGAGATGTTTTCTAGATTTACAGGTTGGAATCCAATCGTGATACCGTTCTCTATATCGATCTGATGTACCAGCTCGTCAGCCAGGTTGATAGGGCCGTTGATGTATTTCTCTATCGCGTCTTCTGTCGGAGTATCAATAGAAGAAAGCTTTATTGCTCCTCTTAATAGCACACCAGCGTAGGTAGTATCATTCCCAAAGGTGATATCCAGTCCCGATGCATGCAAGAAAAGTTTACCTTTTGTTAGATGCCGCTCATGCTTATAGGTATATTGATCATGATGAACTCCATTTTCAGGCGTCATGATATAAAACTCAAATTCTGTAATTACATAATTAGAATTACCTATTACTAAAGCATGGCTTTTTAAGTAGTCTTTGATGGCTTCAATGCCTTTTTCAATAGAGGAAGTGGAGTTAAAGTCTATAGCGATATCTTTCATTGCTCCTAATGTAGATTAAAAAAAGGAGATTCTTGCTCCCTCAAGATTATAAAAGCACTAGAAAAGGCACGATACAAAAAACAATGAAAATCTTACCTCCACAATCTTCTCGTCTCCAAGAACAGTTCAATCTGGTTCAGCACTGTAGGTAGTTTCTTCAGCACATCCTGCGACAAGAATCGGAATACCGTATAGCTCATATCTCGTAGCGCGCGGTTTATACAGTCATCCCAGAACTCTCCATCCACTATAATAAGTTGATTACCACTTTAGATTTTCTTTTGATATGTAATTAGGAACCGGAGTTTCTAAATATTAAATGCTTCAATATTATGTTGTGGTTTGTTTCAAAAAGCCTGATTATCATATGAATAGGTTCGTTTTAAACAAAAGGATTACAAATGATTGAGTCAATATTGTATATTGCAAAATGGAAAAAAATGTGATAGATTTTCTTAAGAATACTGATATATATATGATTACTTCGATGTTGGCTAAATATTACCCTTTTTCTGAAAGCCAGCTTAAAAAGTATTTGACCTTACTTCCCAGTATAATAAAAAAGAACAACAGTTTAAAAATAAATTTTGAGATAGCAGAAATAATCTTTGCAAATCAATATGAATTTATTAATTCAAAAAATGTGTTGCCCATTGAATTTATAATTAAATACTGCGATAAGTTAAACTGGAGGGAAGCAATATGGAAAAACGAAAAATATGTGTGGGATTTAGATTCTATATTTAGACTCCAGTCAAGAATAGACGATTATTATTTTCAATATATAAATCTCGAGAATTTGATGTTCGAGAATGAATATGATGTTTTGAAATTCGAGAGCATACTAAAAGTAATTGATGGAGACTACATATGGCAAGGTGTTAGTAAATGTAAAACAATACCATGGACGACAAATAGATACAATAATTGGTATATAGACTTACTTGAAGAATTTGAGAACAAATGGGATTGGAAATCTTTAAGTCAAAACACCTCATTACCTTGGTCCATCAAATTGGTTTCTAAATTTAAGAATAAGTGGGATTGGAAAGAGTTGAGCAAAAATAGACAAATGTGTTGGTCTAATGAATTTATAATTACGTTTAAAGATAAACTCTACTGGAAAAGCATTAATGAACCACAGGCTATACGTTATTTAACGCTTAACCGATTAGTTGATTGGAACACCGAATTATTGAACAATATAAATAAGGAAATTTCCTTTTATTGGTTGAGTAGAAATGTTGAAAATATATCTCCGGAGATATTGTTAAATTACGCAGAAAAATGGGACTGGAAGGAGGTGTCTTTAAATTATCAATTCAAATTTGAGGAGTTAGCTATTTTTGAGAGTTATATTGATTGGGATAACCTTAAGATAAAATGGGATATTAATATACTAAGAAAATATAAACACAAATTAAACTGGAAAGAGATATGTTCTAGCAATTCTATCGTCTGGACGGAAGGTTTGCTAACAGAGTTTGATAATTTTATTGATTGGGAAATATTAAGTTCTTCGTCTAACATTAATTGGAGATTGGAATTGATACTTTGTTTTGAAAATAAAATAAAGTGGGATGTATTAAGTGAAAACTTTAATTTTCCTTGGGATTTATCACTTTTGAAAAGATTTAGGGATAAAGTTGATTGGGAAAGAATTTGTAGAAATGAAAGCATAGTTTGGACAGAAGAACTATTAGAAGAGTTCGTAGAGAATGTACATTGGGAAATTATAAGTTTGGGTAATAGCATTCAACTTACTCCTAAGTTATTAGAAAATTATCACGATAAATTAAATTGGGAGAGCATAAGTAAAAATACAACTATTTTTTGGTCTGAAGATCTTTTATCTAAATTTGGATATAAGTTAAACTGGTGGGAATTAGGTCGTTTAAGTTCAATTTACGATCATGTTGACATATCCCTGTATACGTTGCGCTATTGTAATGATTTAACTTGTTTAATGTTTTATAGTGAACTTTCAAATGTTAAATGGTCAACAGAGTTGATTGTTAAATACGAGAATTATTGGGATTGGGAAAGGTTAAGCGACAATAAGTCAATCAAATGGGAATCAGAAATATTAATTAAGTATAAAGATAAGCTGAACTGGAGTAGATTGATTTGTACTTCTAAATCAACAGAATTCTTAAACGTACTAAAAGATGTGAATTTTTTTGGTGATTATAAAAACCGTTACGAGTTTGAGAACTTTAATTCGCATCTAGGAAGTGGTCAAGCCATTCTTTATTTTAACCTTATTCATCCCTATATAAATGACGAAGTGATTGATGATTTCTTTGAATATTTTAAGAAAATAGATAGTGAAAAGAAAATTAGTCATTGATCCAGAACATATGAGAAAAAAAATCTCAATTTTATAGGTTTCAGATGCAATTGAAAGCTTTTAATAATGTAGTAGAAATTTATAATAATTATTTATGATCTCAATGTAAAAGTTTTAAGTTGAAAACTTTTACATTCATAATCATTAATCTTAGGCTATCTTTATACTTCCAAAAGGGAGTATAAAGATGACCGAAGACAGAGAGATAATATACCTTGATTACGCAGCCACCACACCTACAGACCCGAGGGTGGTGGAAGCTATGCTACCATACTTTACACAGCGATTTGGTAATGCAGCTAGTCGTACACACTTCTATGGGCAAGAAGCATCAGATGCTGTCAAAATAGCCAGACAGCAGGTTGCAGATCTCATTCGCGCCGAGAAAAGCGAAGATATCATCTTTACTTCAGGTGCTACAGAGGCCATTAATCTAGCCATAATCGGTTCCTTCGAGGCATGCGGCCGCAAGGACTTCCATATGATTACTGCACTGACAGAACATAAGGCAGTACTAGATACCTGCGCCTACATCGAATCTCAGGGAGCAGAGGTTACCTATTTAGGAGTTGATAGTAATGGATTGATCAACTTGGAGCAGTTGACAAATAGCTTCAAGCCCAATACAAAACTAGTCTCCATCATGTTCGCTAATAACGAGACAGGTATCATACAACCTATAGAAAAGATTGCCGCGTTAACACACATACACCAAGCATTTTTTTTTACAGACGCTACGCAGGCTTTAGGCAAGATTGAGATCGACGTCCGTAAAATGGGAATAGACCTTCTTGCTTGCTCCGCGCACAAGCTGTATGGGCCCAATGGTGTTGGAGCCTTGTATATCAACCGGTCTTACGTAAACAAGAGTCAACTCATGGCACACATACATGGCGGAGGTCACGAGGGCGGTTTCCGTTCAGGCACCTTAAACACCCCAGGCATAGTCGGTTTTGGTGCGGCATGTTCGATAGCTAAGAAAGAAATGGGAGAGGAGGCAACCAGAATTTCTAACATAACCCAACGTATTGTAGAAGGCTTAAGCAAGATCTCCGACTTTACGTTGAATACAGATCCTGTCGATAAGCTTCCAAACATCATTAGTTTCCGCTTTGGGGATATCGATGCAGAGGCGATCATCATTCAGTCAAAAAATAGCATAGCCCTGTCAAATGGCTCAGCCTGTACCTCCAAAGAAATAAAACCTTCCCATGTACTTATGGCTATGAAAGGAGACTCCAATATTGCTTACGCCACATTACGTCTCAGTATTGGTAGATTCACTACAGAAGCAGAAGTCAATGAAATTATACGAGCTTTCGAAGAAGCCCTAGAAGAGTTACAAGCCTATCAATAAAAAAAATAGCAGAGGTTCTATACCTCTGCTAATCCTTCTTGTATACATCTTATCAAGAAATCATAACCATCATTATTGGCATAAGGAGCCATAATTTCGAGTCCATGATCGATATGTAGCTTTACATACTTAGGTAGATTAATATCGATAAGCTTTATACCGTACAGTTCGCACAACATACCCAGATAGATTTCCTGATAGTCTCCAAACAATACCTTAGCGGGATACAACTTACCTTTACCGTCTGCAATACTCTTAAGGTCTAATTTCTCATTTTTAGATAGCGAATAAGCAAAAGCAATACGAGCGATCACATTCTCCGTACCCAAAGCCAGTTTATTAGTAAGCTGAACTATTATCTCTCTACTTTTTTCCGAGGTCGTTACCGAGTTAAACATGACTATCTGCGTTTAAAGAATTTACCGTATTAAAGAGCTCCTTATTGTCTACATGGATAAACGTAGACGAGGACTCATCCGCTTTATGATATATCAAATGCGTACTTTTTACATTAGACTCCAAAAGATCAAACTCCTGTTCAGACATTTCCTTTTGCAAAAGAGGAAGTAAGATCACCTGCTTGGAGACATTAGGGTAGAAGTGTTTGATAATATTTGTTGCATGCGTTGCATCCAGCTTTTGCATTGGACTGTCAATGAATACCGGGAAATCAAAATTAGACTCTTTCACCAGTGCCTGTAGGATAGCAGTAGCGTAAAGCTGCTTTTCACCCATAGACAATCCCTCTTTATTGATGAGCTTACCAGCCTTATTTACGAGGTCAATGTCTATAATCTCATTTTCGATAACGATTTTTACATCATGTATAAAACTTGATTTATGCATCAGTTTACGTAGCGTATCCAGAATACGACTCTGTAGCGTCGTCTTCTTTTGCTGCTGTATTTTCAATATAAACTCATCCAGCTGATCGATCAGTCTCTTCGCAGTAGCGTCTTTCTCTAGTAAGTCTTCCTGTAGGTGTACCTTTTTCTGTAATTCTTCACGAACCTTCTTCTTATTGTTCAGTTCATTCGTGAATGTAGAAATCCGTTCTTCTACTTTTCCCTTCGAGACTAGATGATTATTAAGCTCCGCCTGTTTATGGTGGAGATTCTCCCTATTTCTATTTACGATTACATCATTACCTTTAGCTTCCGCATGAGACAGCAATCGGTTGACCTCATTCATGTCATATCGATTGCGCTTCATGTCACGAGTTACCTCTTTCACCTCATCTTGGTACACATGATGTAGCTGTTCTTCGAGATGCTCGATAATATGAAACGATTTAGGAGAGAAGCCTATTTTACTAGCATTCTCTTTAGATTCTTTATTTTCGATGAGGTTTTCATACTCACCCAATAATGGACGAATCAACTCCCCGAGCTGTTCTTTGCTGATACTCGTTTTTAGCAATGCCGCCTTTTTACCCAATTCACCTATCAGTGGCAAGATATGTTCCAGATGATTGTCTTCCGCTAGAGAAAGCTCCTCTTTGGCAGTCGCCACCATATTATGAAATAGTTTGCCAGCAATAGCAAATGGCGCTAGATCGAGGTGTCTTTTGAATTTTTCTTTCAATTCCTCCGTTTGTACTAGCAGCTGAGCCTTCCTATCTTTCAGCTTCTGATGGTCCTCTACGGATATCACATTACCCGCTCTGATAAGCTTTTCTTGGAGCTCATCGATGATCTCGTTAGAGCGATCGATATCTAGATTCACTTCATTCAGCAGCTCATTTTCTTGCTGTATACGATCTACCAGTGTTTCAATCTGGCCTTCTAGTTCTTCAAATGTTTTAACCTCGGTCGCATTAGCAGATTCACGTCTATATTTAAGACGCTGTTCATGGAGATTAGCTCTTAGATCCGCATATTTCTTTATACCCAGTACCTCAGAGTACGCCTTTGCCAATTGACGCTTTTGGTCCAGCGTTTGTATTTCAGCTAGTTCCGTGATTTTTTCCGCATCAAAGAAGAAGAACTTGGCTATTTCTTTAGGAAGAATAAAATCTTGGATAAACAAGTCGAAGCCGACCTCCTGTACGAGTTCATTCGGCTGTCCATCTAGCCATATTTGGACCGTATCTGTTTTGTCTCCACTATGGAAGGACCGACGTATCTTCAGTTCCTCAGCTATGATTCCAGGCACATCTACACCCGAAAACGAAATCTCTACATAGTATTTCGTTTCAAGGCTTAGATAGGCATTTCTATTTAAAGAATCCTCTAAAAATCTAGGATATCCGCCTATATCTTTAATACGCTTTTTGAAGCTCTCATCTACATCCTGCATTTGGGCGCCATATAGACACCATACCAGCGAGGTGAGAAAAGTAGTTTTGCCGAATCCATTGTAGCCTGATACGATATGGATATTACGAAAAGGGTCTTCATCAAATACGATCTGATTTTCCCCTTTATATATTCTGTAGTTAAAAAGGGAAATTTTACTGATCAGCATTCTCGTTGTATTTATCAAAGTTTGTAAAAGTCGGTCGTACAGCCTCTTGCAATATATTCTCTATATCATTTTGAAGGCCTGTTTTCTTAACCAACAAACCTTTCATCTTTTGAGCCTTCAATAATTGATTGATCAACATCACATCTTTCGTATTCTCACCACACACCTCCTTGAGGAGATCTTTTTCATAATTTGTATCCAGCGTTTTTTGACCAAACTCTACCGCCTGTCCGTACACCTCTTTATAGGCATCAGATACCGAATACTCATAGATATAATCCCTATTCCAGATCACCTGTATCGCGGCTAGTTCCTGTAGCGATATTAATTGATTATTTTCATCTTCCTTGGAAGCCGCTTTTTGTGCATCCAATACCATTTTTAAAACATGATAGCGCCATTTTGGCCAATACGGACCTATACCTTCTGCCTTGTTACGACGGATGGGCATTCTGAATTCCGTAGGGTCATAGTCTTCTCGATCGCGATCAATAGTCTTATACAAGAAATCACGTATTACGATTAGCGGCCGCATCCATTCTTCGCCATTTTCCACAAGAGCTTCCATAGAACGGTCACGTTTTACCACAGTACAGACCCAACAGCCAAATCGTGAATTACCACAGCTTGGCGTAGTGACATCCATCACAATAGGGCAGTCACCACCACTACCATTGGTATACAACGTCTGGATTTCTAGGTTCTTGTCTTCCGTCCAAGGGTTACGAGCCATGCGCAGGTATGTCCACACTTCATCCGTAGTCATATCCTTAATAGGCGCATAAGCATTTGCATTCGGTAGGGGGTGGGCACGTAAGCGCTCACCTTTCACCTCATGTCTTTTTATAGACGCTGCCCTTGCAGAGCTCTCGTCCGAGCGGGTTCCTATTAATATTATAGCTTCACCGTAGTCAGATATCTTATCTTTGATATACTGTGTCGTAGGAGAGATCTTCAATCTTTCCGTACACCAGCGAAACATGTTATTCGGAGCAGGGTATCCCTTACCTATGAGATTGACCCAAAAACTATTCTCAAGCTGAGGCGTTGTATGGTCCACTTTAAATGGTAGGTCTAGCTCAAGAGCCTTCTCTTGGATCTTATTAAGATGTTTGTTTACGAACTGTAATACACGCGGGTTTTCGACCAATGTATTATTACAGATTACATATATCTGTCGCGTCTTTCTTTCAATTTCATTCAGCTGGGTTATGGCTTCCCAGACCAGCATCAGCATAGCTGTAGAGTCTTTCCCTCCACTAAAAGCGACAATCCATGGCCGACGATTATCGTCTTCCAAGAATTGTTCTTTTATCTCTTCAATAAGCTCTTTTTTGTAAAATGCCATAGACAAAGTTAGCTTAAATTTTGGATCTTTTTGTCATTATAAATTAAGGAGCTTACCCCCAATGGTTTTCTATATATCCAATCATTTCGCTTGCATTTAATGCAACAGTAGAAGCAGCTCTCCTGATGTAAAATTCCTCTATTTTCTTCGACTTATTCTTTGCGTAGACAGGTCCTTTCTTGCTGAATTGCACGTCTAATCGACAGATCTTTTTAGCGTCAATTTCTGGGAACGTTAATGTAATTAATGAATAAGCAGAGTTTCCTAAATAACTTTCAATAAGATTGTCAAGATGCTTTTGAAACTCATCCATGGGGTCTGGTTTATTTCCAAACGAAGCCAAGTCTTTTTCAAGTCCTAAAATTTCCTTTTGGTCAGAAACGCCAATCAATAAAGTGCCCGGCTTGGTATTCATATATCCTGCTATCGTTTTAATACAAGATAATTCCATTTTGTCATCAGCTTGGATAGTATGCATATTTACTCTAAGTGTAGACTTAAACTCTACATTTGGAGATTCTCCTCCTTCGATTAATTTTTTGGTGTTTACAATAGTATCTTCCGTTGCCTCCTGAGACTCTAAGCTAATGTTATCTTCATCCAATACCTCTTTAAGAGTACTGTTTTCGGCTAATAAGTCCACAAATAAGTACGGACTATTGATTAACTGGTTAGTGTTATATAGTTCTTGTAGGTACTCTAATCCACCATTAGCATAGCCCTCTAAGAAAGAAATGATTTGACTGACAGCTTTATCAAGGTCTTTTTCTTGCATATCTTCTAATTCGTTCCAAGTAAAACCCAGTTCATCTGTGTGAATAAGTACGGTCATTAAGAGAAAATCGACTAATGAACTACCTCCTTTCCATTTAGCTATTTCTACAAAATCCTTGGTAAGGTTGTTTCCTGGTAATGGCAAAAAGGATTTTCTTTTCAAGCCTAAAACAAAAGAATATATAAATAACTCATAAATCGGCCCAAACTGCGCATACTCTGATTTTGATTGTCCCTTGTTAGCTAAAATATCGATGAGAGGTATACGACTTTTTGCGTACCGAGGTTTCTTCATTAATATTTGCGTTCTGAAATCTTGTGAATTCATTTCTTTAACGGAATTTTTGTTGTTATTAATTCTTTTTGTTCGGCACCTTCGGGAACAATGTTTAAATACATTGTTTTTACAAAATCTTCACGATATAGTTTTTTTCCTAAAGAAGTTAGTTTTTGCTCATCATGTCGGTCGTATAGCTCTTTGACGAGGATGATGCTTTGTGGAAAAACTTTGCACGTTGCTTCAAAAAAACCTTCCGTGAACCCTTCGCCGAAGGCGGATAATGGCGCATCTGCTAATAGAGGATAGTTATATTCAGAATTGTTAGCCGTAATTATTGCCATTACCACAGAGAATTTTTTCATTCTCTGAAAGCCTTCTGAAGCTCCGGATATTATGTTTTGATCTTGATCTAGATAGTTGAAATTTATTGCACCGCTTGGTGTCTTTTCAAATTTGAGTATTCCTCCGGCTAGATCGTTGTTCTTTATTAATGCTTGGAAGTGTAGGTTGGCATGTTCTTCCAGTTTTTTGATCATTCTGTCATAAACCCTTTCGCGTGCTTTCGTAGTGGCTTCCGCTAAATCTTTTGCAATAGTGAAGTTTTCTTGGAAGCCCTGAGGGATATCTTGCACAGCGCTTAAATTTTCAATTTCTGTTTCCGTGTTTTTAATTTGCTTTTTAAAGGCGTTTATTTTGGGCAGTATGATATCATCTATTTTGTTTCTGGCATTCTCCATTTGGCGAATTGCACCAGTATAGTTATTCACTATATCTCTATCGTTTACTTCAGAATCTTCTCCTGCTACGAGTAGGTCTTTTCTTCGATCCTTTAACGATTTTAACTGTGCGGATAGCCGGTCTATATCTCGTATATATTCGGACTCCTTCTCCTTAAAATTTGATATGCTATTAGGGATAGTAGATATGCGATTATAAAATGGCTGCGCATTTATTTGTATGTCACCAAAGAAGCTGCTTAGATTATTCTTTACATATTCAATTTCCTTATTACCTGTGTTGGGGCGATTCTTAAGTGCTTTTATGTATTCATGTTCCTTGCTTCCTTTTTTTGCTGGGCGATCGCATACATAGCAATGCTCATGGTCTACCATGTTCTGTAAGCTCACTGCATCAGGGGAATTAACTGGTAGGAAATGGAAATAATTGTTTGGATTTGCATCAATATTTTTTAACGCTTTTAATTCGAAGTGTTTTGTCGTATAGTCCTCTTTTATCTTTCTGAATTTATCTACCGTGTTTTCAAATCCCATAGCAATCCAAGCGAATTGTCCGTCAAACATTCTGTTATTGACTTTGTCTAAAAAGGATTCAAACTCTTCTTTTTTTTCTTTTAAGCTACGTTGTTTAGGCTTGATCTTTTCGTCTAGTTCTCTTCTTTTGTCTGCATTTGCGTAGATCTTATCTAACTCGTTTTTTTCCTTTTCAGCCCTGCTAAATGTCTCCTCCAGTTCATGGAGTTTATCTTCTTCCTGTTTCAATAGGGTTTCTATTCGCTCTTTTTCTTCTATCGCATCATTGAGGCGCTTTGATTGGCTATCGTTAGATTTAGTTTGGTCCTTTAGATCATCGTATGCTTTGCCGTTGACATACTGTACCAACTTTTCTAAGGATTCATACTTTGATATGTCGGTTAAGTTTTTTACCGCTTCTTCGATACTCTCTTTTTCGCTAAAGTCAATGATATTGTCAACTTCCTCTCCTTGGAAAAATGAGTATTTTCTAAAAGCAGGTAGAATTAGCGCATCTATAATTCTGAGTTTTTCATCCTCGTCGTACACGGGTTTGTATTTTGGCAGAACCAGATCTGTTCTATTTACCTCTAAATCATTGAGAGTAAATTGCCAACTATTTATATTGGTGAAATTCTCGTTGAGTTTGACTGCTGTGAATGATTTGGTGATTTGAAATTTTAGACGATCTGCTTGTGTATACTCTACCTGTACTCCGCAAGTCAACTTACCTTGAACAGGTGTTTCAAACTTCGCTTTGTCCGAGATAATCTTTACGAATGCACTTTTGATACTTTTTAGCGTTTTATCATCAGAATCAAGAAATTGATCCCCAAAGAGCCAAAGGAAAGCATTGAAAAACTTTGATTTACCGGCACCATTATCAGCAATGATAATGTTGACGCCTTCCTTTAGTTCATATCTGTTCTCTTCAAACTCGCCGTAGTAATTGAAGAAGTTATTAAATGAGATACTGTTAACTATAGCAGCCATACCTATATTTTGTAGATGTTCTTGATAATTGGATAGATTTGCCTAGGTGTTCTATTGTTATCCATTTCAATAATCATTGTAGCCATTACTTCAATGACTTTCTTCGAATAAGGAGGTTTACAAAGCACCTTTTCTATATCAACTGGTCGTAAATCATATTTTTGCATTATTTCCGGATCTGAGAGGATTTCCCTCAACATATCGTCTCGTTTACTCATAGTTCGTTAATTATTTCATTTAAATTGAGCTCATATTTTTGACAGACATTTTCTAGGCTGTCCTTACTATCATAGTAGTTCATTGATAAGCTTGCAAAGTAGGCAACCCTTTGCAGTTCATTTTTTACCATATTACGTTCCATATTAAAAAGTTGTGGATCTGACAGATCTTGATGCGGAATTACGACCATATCATAAATCGATGCGAACGATTTGTCTTTATGCTTCCTCAAAAGACGACCTCTTCGTTGTATGAATTGCCGAGGATTCCCCGTGCTTGCACAAAATATACCTACTTCAGCACGGGGAATGTCCACACCTTCATCGAGCATCTTCATAGCAAACAGTATGTCAATTTTTCCTTCAGAAAACCCTCTTAATATCGAGTTCAGATCTTTGTCTTCATTCGTGTACGAGTTCATCGTTAGGTATGGAGTCGTCTCAGCTGTGGCGTATAAGAACTGGTCAAGGAGTTTTTCTTCTACTCCATCTTCGGTACGTATGTATCCCTCCGGAACATAGGTGAAGACATACCTGGACTTACCTCGTTTCTCCAACTCTTTTAAGATCAGTGTGAATGTCGAAATCTTGTTGTGAGCCTTATGGATAATACTCTTTCTTCTTAAGAGCAGCGTTTCAACAATCGTATCTTTTTTAAACTCCCCTTTTTCAGTATCGAAAAACCGTAATAATTTCTTTGAAATATCTATATATTCATCTGTTTCCTCTTCTGTCAATTCAACGATAAAAGGAGTGTATTTATACTCCGTAAGAAATCCTTCATTCAGTGCTTTCTCCATACCAAATTCATAACAATACGGTGGCTGATCGTTAAAGAATTTATTTAGAGCATCTGTTCCTTCAGGGTCGTATATTCTTTTGGGCGTAGCAGACAAACCGATTCTTTTCGGTACACGTATGGTCGGGAGAAGTTTTTTGACAGTTGGCGCACCAATATTATGAGCCTCATCCGCAATCAGAATAAGATCGTCTTGTATTTTAGAAAAATACTTTTGGAATCGATCTGTAGTAAAGCTTCCATAGGTTACTATTAGTATAAAGTTTTCTTTCTTTTTCCAAAGTTTGTTGCTGACTATAGAGCCTAGCGTGGGCTCCCAGTTATGTCCTCCACCTATCTTTACTACCCTTTTAAAGTTAAATTGCTTTACTTCTAGTTCCCATTGATTAAGCAGTGCTATGGACGGAACTAAAATAATTGCTTTGTACTCATTAGTTAGTTTATATTCGTTGAGTAGACAATTCAAAGAGGTGATGGTTTTTCCTGTTCCGGTAGCCATGGCAAACACACCACTGTAGTGATTGTTTTTCCAATTATTATAGGCATCTATCTGGTAAGGACGAGGGCTGGATGAGTAGGGGAAGCGGGGTTCTCCTGCTATTTTTTCAACCTCCCAATCCAGATCATCTAATAATTCAGCTAATTTACTGTCTTTAGCTTTTATGTTTTTCTTCTTTATGAGTTCATTTTCCTCAATGAGTAGTTCATTAAGGTCTTTACCTCCAAATTCGGTTTTGATGGCTACTTCGATACTTTCCGGACCTATATATTCCAAGTGGTCGACCTCTTCGTTGAATATTTGCTCAAAGTACTCCTCATCTTCTTTGATCTTAAAAATAGACGATTGTTCATCCATTGATAGATAGCAACTTAAGCTTTCCGCATTCTCTAATAGACCGTAGGCTGTGAAATTGCAAGATGCCTGAAAAGATACTTTGTTCGGTCCATCTTTAAATATTCCTGATTTATAATGGGGAATGCCTTTTGTTTTGGTTTTGACTATTTTAATCTCAATGCTGTTCGTGGAAATAAGGTATGCCAGACATTTGAAAAAGTGTTCACCGTATTCATCAAGACTATTCTTTAAAGTTTTTATATCCTTCAAATCCAGAGGTGGTTCGATATCCGCTTCTTTGGCTAATAAAATTGCATTCCGATCCTCTTCAGAAAGTATCTGATTAGCCACAATTCTTAACTTCCCTCCATCGTAAATGAACTTGGCAAAACCCAATGATAATACGCTTATTGCTGCGGAGCTGAAATATCCCAACAGCAAGTCAAACTGCTTGCTATGAAACAAACAGTTTAAATAGAACTCAAAAGGTTCATGATCAGATCCTGTTCTATAGCTACGGCTTTTGGGAAAGTTGATTTTGTTAAGCATATCTTGTTATTTAAGAAGTCTTATCTAGCTATTTTGCTAGCTTTTTTAGACTGTTTCCTCATTTAAAATTGCCCTTCTCACTTTACCAAAGCCTGACCCGGAGTTGAAACCAGCAAAAGGGCCTTTCATACGCCAATCATCCGTAGTAATTTTACTTTCATTGATGGCTTTACTAATATTTCTCTCAGCATCATTAAAACCATATTCATTACATATATCCCCGATAATCGGATTAATTGCGTGAATTCCTATTCCTTTCTGAATATAATATTCCTTTGAATAGTAAATAGGTACTATATCACCTTCATCATTTGTGACAAAATCTCTTTTGAATGTAGCCTCCCATTTTTGTTTAATTACGTTATCCCAGATCTTAGACAAAAAAGCTCCTAAGTACTCAGATGCTTCATTACAATATAGAATAAGATGGGATGATGAGACAGTATTAAGGTCGACTGGGTTATCTTTTCTATATTTTTCG
The DNA here is from genome assembly GCF_900168125.1 of Sphingobacterium nematocida. Taxonomy (GTDB): domain Bacteria; phylum Bacteroidota; class Bacteroidia; order Sphingobacteriales; family Sphingobacteriaceae; genus Sphingobacterium; species Sphingobacterium nematocida. Next base: position 398,587 of record NZ_FUZF01000001.1, on the reverse strand, counting down.
ATAAGTTTAGATATCGATTCAGAGAACATTTTAATCCCAATAATCCCTATTGTTACCTCAGCATGGATATCAAACTTAATAGCATTGTGCCATACACTTTCTTTTTTGTCTTTTAGATAATAAGCTGTTTTTATGCCTATATGCCTATTTATGTTATTCTTATCAATGTGATTTTCTAAGATTTCGTAATCGAATCTGGCCAGTTCAGCTAGGTCAGTATTAATCCTTTTGGCTTTAGAATTTATATCGGTAAAAATCTGCAACTCCACCGATCTATTGCTTTCTTTCGATAAGGCTATTATTACCTGTAAAGGGAATTTAGCTAACGATTTGTCTTTATTTATTGCCTCTCTCAACCCCTCGGTTCTATGTTGACCATCGACCACACGGAAAATTTTATTGTTTTCGTCAATTTTTAGCCAACAGCCACTGCTATCAGTTACGATATTGTTTTTAATAGATTCGTCAGCTCCTAATATTATAGATGATGGAAAAATAAACGTGTGTTTATTATCAAGTATATATTTTGTTATTCGTTTTATATGTAGTGGATTTGGCTTCCTTTGATATCCTCCCTCGACGTCGCCATAAATTAATATTTCTGAGGTGCTTAGTATTGTTTCTACAGGAAATACTGCGGATAAAAAATCCTGATTATTCTGTGTATATTGGGTAACTTGTATTTTCATGGCTTTTAAAGTTTATTCGCTATGTTCTCCAGCAAATCATTGATTATTTCAACAATCATATTATCTGTCAAATTATCTTCCTTAATCTCCGTCAAGATACTAGATAAAGAGAATGGTTCTAAATCATTAAAAATTTCATCAATAAATGACGAACAATCACCTTCGTATGATGCGATAAATAAGAGGTTGATAACGAGTTTTTTATGTTCTAAAAAAAATTGATCATTTAATGTGTTTTCAGCAAGTTTCAAAAAATCAATCGTGTTCTTTATTTTTTCTTTGTCAATATAGAGTGCTGGATTTGAGATATACATGGATGTGTCATCTATTATCTTATTCACTTCTAGCTCTGTAAAGATGCCTTCTAGATTATAACTTGTAAGAAAATCTAAAAACTCTGTCAACGCAGACTCATATGTCTCTGCTGTAATATTCCATTTTGAAACTTTGACTTTTTTTAGATGATAATAAAAAGCTTCAATTAATAATAATTTATGACTTAATGATCTTAAGGTTTGAAATTGCTGTAACCGACTGCTTGTACAATTAAAACTTAAATGATCAAAAGATATATTTATCCCTTTTCCTAGACCTTTTAGCTTGAGTCTTTCTTTAATTTTTAATATAAAATCCGATATTTCGATTAGGTTAACATCGGCCCTGAAGAGTTTAAGGAGTTGAGGACCATATTTTTTATTTACTTCAGTCTGAAATTTTACATTTTCGGCAACTTGATTATATTTTTTACTTGATTCCCTCAAATCGTATAGCAAAGTCTCTAACTTTTCTAAAAGAAATCCTACGTTGTTCATTGTTAATTGAACAGTATCTTTGATAGGGCTTACAGAGTAGTCCTTATAAAATAGAGTATGATCTAAATCACCCCAAGCCTCATCGATTTTACTTTTTATCTGTAGTTCAAAACTAAAAATGTTATCTAGACTTCCTTTGATCTTATAGATATCCAATCCGTTTTTCATTGGCTCTGGCTGAATACTTAAATTAGAAAGGGAAATATTTTTTTTCTCAAAAAAACTAATGTTATTGTTTATTAATTCATAGACTTTTTTACAGTCTTTTTTCAACTCAGTTACTATTCTTATGCCAATTATGTCATCAATCTTCTTTATGAGATTACTTAATTCGCCACTTTTTTCTTTTTTTACTTTCGATATATCACCTTCAAATTGAAGCTCTTTAATCAAATGTAGACCTAGGTTCTTCCTTATCAATTTCTCATAGAAGCTCTTTTTATCTTTTACGCGCCCTTTTACTGAAAAATAAAATACATCTTGCACGGAACTGGAATTTTTCAAATGGTGATTGTCAGCTTCTCTTTCAAGCAGCTCTTCAAACGTCTCTTTTAACCTTTTTAGTTTCGTTTCTAATTCCTCAATAATAGTGTCACTATAAAAAGTGCTCACATATTCAAAAAAAATAATATTATTCTTAATGTTCAGCATTTCAATTTCATTCTTATAATATCCTTTAGTATTTTATGCGCTGGCTCATTATCCACCCTCTATGCAGCATCCTATGACAATTAGCACATACTAGCATTAGATCATCCAACTTTGTTACGGTGCTTTCAGTTAGTTCGTAAAGTGGTGTGCGATGGTGGCATTCTATAAAACCATAGCCGATCTCTCCGTATGTCTTGAAGAAGTCGAAGGAGCATAGTTCACATTCAAGTTTGCCATGTAGCTTTAAAGCTTGTTGTTTCTTCTTTTTTACGAGCGTTGCATTTCTTTCCCTTGCGAGGTGATACCTATATAATACGGTACCCTCTGAACGTTCAAAATCGGAATCTTCAATATCTTCTCTGGCGTTGAGTATCTCTGCGTTGATGTCTGGATATTCGAGCGTGGCTTTGATGGCAGTGGCTAGTTTTCGCAGTAAATCCTTTTGATTCTTAAATTCTTGAAATACTTCCTTGTCTAATCTGCTGGTAGATGACATACCCTTACCTGTGTAAGAATCATCTAAAGCTAAAAAGTTGCTGAGTTTGAGACCCACACCATTAGGATTTCTGAATTTCTCATACTCCTCTTTATCACCATGAATAGGCAACTTGTTTAAAGTGTCCGATAAATCAATAATCAACGGATTTCTAGCATGTATTTGACCGGGCTCCAACTGAAAATATAGATCCAAAGCAAGAATAAGCTCATCACGTTGCCATTTAGGATTACGCTTCTTATCCATTGGATTTTTTTACTTTTTCTTCGAATTCTTTTAGCCAATCTGAATCCACAGCACTTACTGATGTTTCAATTATATCATCAGGGAGTGAGCTAGACAGCTTAAAAGTGAGCTCTGTCTTTCCGGTTTTTTCAACTCTTTCTATATAGTTCTTTAGCCGATTTTTGTCCCATTCGATTTTATAATTATCGTATTTTGCAGGCATGTCCTTAAGAAGTCCTTTTTTTGTGAAAGTAGAATCTTTAATATATTTCTTACTGAGTATAATAATTAAATAATCTATGGGGCTATCTTTACTATTTGCTTGACCTGTATTTTTCTTCTTAACACAATCATTTAATGTTACAAGTAGTTTCTCAATTTCAGATTTGTTTAAAATATTTACTAATAGATCTGAAGTTGTCAGTCCCAGTGCTTTTCTCACGGTGGTAACATCTTCTAGTAAAAGCGACTGTTCTCTATTCAGTAGAAACGTAAGTTTATTTAAAGGCCATCCAAACTTTTTATTTAGGCTGGATTTACTAAGATTGAGTTTAGAGATTATCTCTGTTATATTTTCAATAAATACCTCGGTTTCATCCATAATTAAGATTTTATTTTACTCGATATGTAATATTTGCATACATCGAATAAGTTGTGTATATTTGTGTCAATTAGTTAAGCGACTGTTGTAGGGGAAAGTAAATCTTCTACCTATACGATGTCTCTCTCGTTTGAAAAAACCGCCAAATTTGCCTGCGAGATGAGCGTGAGTTCGCCATAGTCTATTGGATTATTTATATCTTTGCAGATAAAATATATTCAATAGGGCGAACTTTGCGTAAGTCTTTTTCGGAGGCAAAGCAGGTAAATCTCGTGAAGATTATGCTGCGAGGGTTACTTGGCGGTTTCCCTCAACCGATTTAGCTGCAATGTTCGACCTATTGTTTTTTACTTTAGATCTACCTCATTTAGCTAGTTGAGTTGACATCGTTTTTATAAACTTTAAATGATTATGAGACGATTAGAAACCACTAAACAAAACCACCCAGACACGATCCAACATCGCAGTCATCGGTTTTCCCGCAAACTGCTTTTAAAGAACGTAATCCGTGCGCCAGAGTAAGCTTGATATTAAAGTAAACAGGAAAAGGGGCACCATGTAGTATTTTCTACTGTTTGTAGAATACTCCGTTCCGATACTCGGGACGAGGTGCAATGACGTTATAATTAAAAAACGCCATTACCTGCTTTCTGCTTACCGATCCTTTTACTGTGCATTACAATAAAAAAAGAAAGGCTTATCAGCATACTCTGAAACTAGACATTTTAAAGATAGCCATAAGTTTTCTTTGCTACAAATTTCTTTGTATTCAACATTGTAAATATAGTACAATATTTAGGGTCGGTAATTGTAATTTTTCTTTTGAAATGCCACGTTGCTAGCGTTTAAACCAATTATGATCTCGATAGGTGGCATTCAAAAATCAATTTGATTTTTGAATCTGCAATGTACTATTCATTGCATAATCCCTTAAAAAATGAACATTCTTTTAAAGGCTGGGAGAGGACTGCCCGTTTTGAAGCAGCATACCACAGCCACCAATAACCTTAAGATGGGCCAAGATGCCCAACGCATCAAGGAAAATGCGAATAATGAGCCACAACGAACAAGAGACGAGGCGTACTCTCAGATACTCTCATCGATGGCACGGAAGATAGATCGTATCGACTTCGATAGCTATTGCCCGAGTAGGGTCATTGAAAATTTCTGGACAAAATATAACTGGAACAAGGAGACGTTCAATCTATTTGATTTGATACTCGCTGCTAAAGGCACTATAGCGAAATCTGATGACGCAGATGCATTCTTAGACGACTTTGAGTACTTCATTATAGCGCAGTATACGATCTATTATATCAATTACGACTATGATATACTAGGCTTCTGCTACGTAGAGGAAGAACTGCGTAGTACAAAAGAAGGAGTGAGGCGCGGACTATTAACCCGATTGGTAGGTATACAAGGGAGGGGGATATAATGAGAGGTATATATATAATATTCTGTGTGTTGTTTAGTGGCACTTTGGCTTCTCCTGCCTTCGGGCAGGAGGCCAAAGGCCTTAACAAGATCAAGCCATTGAAGATAGGGGATACGATACCTGATAGTTTCAAAATTTTAAATGTAAGTAATTTTAAAACAGAGACTATTACTGCCCCTGATTTAAAAGGCAAATGGACTATTCTTGATTTTTGGAATACGACATGTGGCTCATGTATCGCTTCGTTTCCAAAACTACATCAGTTACAATCCGATTTTCACGACAAAATTCAGGTGATTTTATTAAATACCCATAAGGGAGATACAGAGCCTAGTCTTGCTAGGTTTCTAAAAAAGACAGAAACGAAATTGAGTCTTCCTTACGCTTTGGGCCAGGAGGAAGTCAAGTCCTACTTTCCACATCGGTTTATCCCTCACTGTGTATGGATAGATCCCACGGGAAAGATTGTGGCGATTACTACTTCTGAGCAGGTAAATGAAGATAATTTACAAATGTTGACATCAGGTTTTATCAGCTCACTACCCACCAAGAGGGACGATCTGTTCTTCGATGTCAATATGCCTTTATTAGTCCATGATAATGGAGGCGCTGATAGTCTTTTTGCTTTCCGCTCTTTATTGACTCCTTATTTAGATGGGATCGGGACAACAGTTGGGCGTAGAAATATGGCTGGAAATCGTAAGCGCATATTTGCTTTGAACCAGTCAATGTATCGATTGTTGCAGATGGCTTACCCTAGTATTCTGCCAAAACCTCGTAATAGAGTGATTATTGAAAGTGTGGATAGCCTTGATGTTGAGGCTAAATTAGAGGATCGCAGTTTAAAGAACAGTTTTTGTTATGAGCTGATCGTACCCAATACTATGCCAGAGCGTATTGAAAATTACCTTATGGAGGACATGGCAAGGTTCTTTGGTTTAAGGGTTAATGAAGCTAAGAGAATGATGCCATGTTATCGGATAGTAGCCGATGGATCGGTAAAGCCCTCTACTTCTGATATACCTATCGTACAGATTGGAGAGCATAAGAATCTGATGAAGCGAGTGCCTTTGTCTTTCGCTCTTGCGAAGCTCGATCATTTTTTTAAAACGCCTATTATCAATGAAACAGGCAAAGATCCCCTTGTAGACCTTGAGCTCCCAGAGGATATGAATGACGAGAAGGCATTGATTAGTAGTTTGAAAAATATTGGTTTGGGCGTGATGCTAGATACTATGGAAATAGATGTCGCCGTGATCTATACCACGAAGAAAGGAGGGGAGCATGCAAGTAATTAACATAAGGATATTAGCTCTATTGCTCTTTTTTCCGTTAGTGACTTATGCACAGAAGGAATTAAAAGGTGGGGTATTTGACGCCGATGGGAGAATACTCTCATCTGTTACGGTCACATTATCGAAGCAGGGCGATGTGGTGCGTACAGATAGCAAAGGGGATTTTAGGATAGTATCTTTACATACTGATGATACCCTTCGATTTACCCATATGGGGTTCACACCGTATGCTATGGCAGTATCCAAGTTTGGTAAAGGCAAGGAGATCATTACACTTACCCAGATTCAAACAGTCCTTGAAGAAGTAACTGTCCATACAGGATATCAATCCTTGCCAAAGGAACGTGCGACAGGTTCTTTTTCGGTAGTGGGAGAAGATAAACTTAACCTACAAACGAGTGGTAATATCTTAGAGAGGATCAAGGGGATGAGTAGTGGTTTACTCTTTGAAACCAACAAGATCGGGATGCTCAATCCAATTAAAATACGAGGAAATAGCACAATCAATGGCTCTCAAGATGTATTAATTATCTTGGATAATTTTCCGTATGAAGGTAAGATAGAAAATATCAATCCCAACGACATCGAATCGGTAACCATCTTAAAAGATGCAGCAGCAGCATCGATCTGGGGCGCGAGGGCTGGTAATGGAGTGATCGTATTAACATCTAAAAAAGGGAAGTACGATAGTCCGATAACAGTCAATACTACGGCCAATGTCTTGATCAAGGATAAGCCAGATCTGTTTTATCTCCCAAAAATATCATCGAGAGATTATATAGATGTAGAGCAGATGCTTTATAGAAATGGTTATTACGATTATGATATCTTTCTTAATCAATATACACATAGTGCGTTTTCACCTGCATTGGATATCTTCTTGTTAAAGAAGGATGGTTTGATCACCGAACAAGATTCCATAGATCGGATAGAACGACTTAAAGCTATTGACTCTCGATATGATTTAGATAAATATAACTATCGCAAGGCTGTGTCGCAGCAGTATGGTTTGTTTATTAAAGGTGGTAGTTCGAATGATGCCTATCTATTTGGTGTGAAGTATGATCGCGACTTGACGGAATTATCAAGTAAGGCTGATCGACTAAATCTTCGGTTAAACCATTCATGGAAGCTTACAGACAATTTGAGGTTAGCGTTGAATGGTCACTATATTAAAGCAACTTCGGTTTCAGGTAGATATACAGGTGAAAGTCTGAGGGTGTCTGGTCGTAGCGTGCCTTACCTGCAGTTGGCAGATGAAAATGGAGCACCTTTGCCTGTATATACATCTTTACGCGCTGGATATGTAGATACCATCGGAGGTGGGCGGTTGTTGGATTGGAGATTCTTTCCACTGACCGATTGGAACGATAATTTAGTCAAATCAACACGTAGCGAAATGTTAGGTAGCGTAGATCTGGGATATTCTCCTATTAAAGGTTTAAGTTTTAACGTCATCTATCAACAGCAGAGGCAGGTTGAGGATACAAGACATGTTCAGAATGTTGATGCATTTTATACCCGTAATTTGATTAATCAATATTCACAGATTTCTAAGGAAGGTAACCTAAAGTATATTATTCCAATAGGGGGTATACTTAACACGGATGCACAAATTCGAAATTCATATAATTTAAGAACTGTTGCTACTTATAACCGACAGAGACATATACATTCGGTATCAGCATTGGCTGGCTGGGATGTACAACATAGTGCTTTTAATGCATCAAGTGCTACAAAATATGGTTATCAAGACGACCCTATATCTGCTGTTAATTTGGACTATCTTAATCTATATCCACTAATGTCTGGTGGAGAAGGATTTATACCTGCTAATAATGGCGAGACTCGTAACGTAAATAGGTATGTATCGGTATATGCTAATGCTGCTTATACTTTACACGGTCGTTATACACTCTCTGCTAGCGCAAGAAGGGATGCAGCAAATATTTTTGGGCTAAGTACAAACGATCGATGGAAGCCCTTATGGTCTACTGGTCTTTCCTGGGATGTATCTAAAGAAAAGTTTTTTAACGCCACAGTCATCAATCAGCTCAAATTGAGAGCTACTTATGGACATAGTGGAAACATCAATCCTTTTAAAAGTGCTCGGCCTGTCATCAGCTTTTACAATCCTAATCCCCGATCCAATCATTACAGGGCTGGTCGTGTGACTACTCTAAACAATCCATCACTAAAATGGGAGCAAGTGGCTACAATGAATATAGGAGCAGATTTTGGACTGTTAGAGGGAGCGATCTCAGGCGCAATAGATTATTACCGTAAAAAATCTACCGATCTCTACGGTCTTAGTCCATACAACTACACAAATTGGGGCCTGTTAGCCACCGTAGAAAGAAATGTGGCTGGATTAGAGGGGGGCGGAATTGATATGGATATCAAATACAGAAGGAGCTTCGGTGAACTTAGATGGGAGACGGGGCTTTTGTTGAGTCACTATCGTGATCAAGTGACCGACTACTATTCGCCAGAAGGGATGGTGTTTAGGCCCACAGGTGGTGTGGTTATAGCTCCAATGGTAGGTAAACCCGCATTTTCGATATTGAGTTACAAGTTTGGAGGTTTAGATAAGGAGGGCAATCCACTGGGTTACTTAGATGGTCGCGAAAGTACAGATTACAACAGGATAATGAATATATCTCCTACAGATGTAGATTCATTGGTATACTCAGGGCAGGCCTCTCCATCAGTGTTTGGTAATTTTTCAAATGGCATAAGATATAGAGGTTGGTCATTAGATATTAATGTAGCGTACAAATTAAATTACTATTACAGAAGGTCATCCATTAGTTATGACCTCCTGTTTTCGCAGGGTATCGGTCATGGAGACTTTGCTAATCGTTGGCAACAACCAGGGGATGAGTTACAGACCAGTATACCATCGATGATCTATCCGAACAACCCTTTGCGAGACGCGTTCTACAATTCTTCAGAAGCTACGGCGGATAGAGCTGATCATATCCGACTTCAGTTTGTACGTATTGCTTATGAGGTGCCGCATCTTAATTTAGGCAGCACAAAGATTAAAGGACTACAGTTGTATATTAACGCGTCTGACCTCGGGATTTTGTGGAAAAAAACAAAATATAATCTAGATCCTGATTATCCGTCTAGTTTAAAGCCTGTCAGAACCTTTTCCATGGGATTTAGAGCATCATTATAAACCCTATAAGATAATAGAATTATGAACTCAATAATAAAGAATATTAGTCTAATCTGTAGTTGTATTGTAGGAATATTCCTGATGCTATCTTGCAGTGACTTTTTGGACGCAAAACAGAACTATTCCCAATCGGATGGTACTCAGTTGTCAGACCTTCAAGCTATATTGGACGATGCTGAATATATGAATAAAAGAAGTGCTTCGTTGCCCGAGGCTGCATCAGATGATTACTTTCTCCCAGAAAATAATTATAGTAAACTTACTCAGGTGGGAAAAGAAGCTTATCGATGGGAATTACGGAATTATACGTTTCCTAATGACTGGGCTAACCTCTATCTGCAGGTGTATAATGCCAATTTGTGTTTGGAAGGTTTGGATAAGATTGTAGATAAAAAGACAGACATAGGTATACGCAACCGTATTTATGGATCTGCTCACTTTTATCGTGGCTATGCATACCTTGCATTAGTAACGACATTCTGTAAAGCATATCGGGAAGAAGAAGCGTCTAATGATTTGGGAATCGTATTACGTGAGATATCGGATTTTAATGTGAATACTTCAAGGTCAAATTTGAAAGCTTCATACAAAAAGATTATAGACGATCTTAATATTGCGGTGGCTTATCTCAGTAATCGGGTGGAAATCCCTTTGAGACCTTCAAAGGCAGCAGCTTATGCCGCATTGGCACGTACATACCTATCTATGCGAAACTATCACCGAGCAGAGTTGTATGCGGATTCTGCATTAATGCTTCATAGTGAAGTAATGGATTTTAACGACCCGAATTTAAAGTTAGGGTCAAATCTACCTTTTGCTAACAAGTATAATCCCGAAGTGGTCTTTTATAGTGCCGTTGGTACTTATTCTATATCTACGGCACATCCTATGTATGCGCGTATAGAGAAGGAACTGTATGAAAGTTATGAAGCAAACGATCTCCGTAAGCAAGCTTATTTTTTGCCCTTGGCGGATGGATATCGCTTCAAAGGGATGTACAGCGAAAATACGAATTTTTGCTTTACGGGTATCACTACAGCTGAATTGTTATTTATAAAAGCGGAGTGTCGAGCAAGAGACAAGGATATCAAAGCTACTACAGATGCGATAAAGTTGATTTTGCAAAAAAGATATAAGAACGGAGTTTATAACTTGACTCAAGGCCTGAATCAAGACAATGTCTTATCTTGGGTACTACAGGAACGCAGAAAGGAATTGTTGATGCGGGGGATACGTTACAGTGATCTGAAACGATTAAATGTGGAAGGAGCAGAGATTAAGTTGTCAAGGTTTGTTGGGGGCATACAATATAGTTTGTTACCTAATGATGCTCGGTATGCACAACCTTTACCCGTTGATGCTGTACGGTTGGGAGGTTTAGAACAGAACCCGTATTGATAATAAGAAGAGGCTATCCTTGTCATAAAGGATAGCCTTACTTCCCAAGACTTATTAGTCTCTATTATCTATGTCTTCATAGATCGCTCCCGGTGTTGGTCTTGTGCCGTTAGCATCTGTAGTCATAGGTAATGTAGTTGTTGAATAATGCGTGTTCAATTTTGCTGGATCTATCTTAAGAACTCCACCAATAGTTGAAACCAGATTTGACGCGACTTCAATCACACACGCGTTGTTACTTTGGTAACCACAAGAAGCTGAAGGAGCGTAATCCCAATTGGCAGGATTAGCCTCGGCCCCCGGGCTCGAACTACCGTTGAACTGAAATCGTACAGTGGACTGTTTGGCTACAGCCTCAATGTTCTTCGAAGTGTTAAACGACATTAATGTCGCACTAGTTGATGCAATGACGATGGCTGCCAAGGCCATTGCATAATTTTTGATGTTTTTTAGCATGATGCTATAGTTTGTTGTTTGTGTTTCTTTCCTTTTTTTCCTCTGGAAAGATTAAGAGGGATTTGCTATCCGGATCTGTTGATCTTTTAGTACGGTGCCTCAATCAGTATCGGATGGATAGTCGGAAAGGTCTTTTGGCCGACACGCCCTGCACACAGTGGCCTAGCCACCGGGATTCGCTGTAAGGTTTGTTGCTATGGATTCTTTAAAAAACACGCTGGGCTGCAACAGGATCCGCATGTATATCTTTTTTACTATTACTCGTTTTTACATATAGCACATAACCTGTAATACTGATGGCTAAGAAAAATAGATTGAACCAGAGGTGATTTGTCCAGCCCATCTGAGGTATCGCCAGTCCGCAACTGCAGGGGGGCTTGCCCCATACCTTGAGTAGTACCAGTGCGATATACCCCGTGAAGAGTATGAGCTGTATGCTGGATAGAAGCAGCCCCACCTTGCGAAAGCGCTCGGTTACCAATAGGATTGCTGTGACCATCCCTAGAGCGGGCAGGCTATAGATCAATGTCCAGGCGACGGTGTAGCTTAATGGTTGCTGCAGGATCCCCGATTTAAAAGCTTCATAATAAATGAGCTTGTATAGACTGCTCGGTATCCACAGCGTCAGTAGCAGTACCACTAGGGTATTTAGTATGTAGGTGTTTGTTTTCATTTTCTTTTTGTTACGTAGTTAAGCAGCTATGTAGTTATGCGAGCCTGGCGTCTTCCGGTTTATCGGAATCCCGATTTTTCATCGGGGATTATCAAGTCTGTATAGTTATATAGTTATGAGGTTAAGAAGTTATGTCGAGCCATCCAGACCTAACGAAATACGCTGTAGATCCTCTAATGTCGGTGGATAGCCTACTGGAAGTTTTTCGTATACACTTAAGTAACCGATTACCTCATCGGGAGGTAGCTCATTTTGCCTTTCGGTTAGTACTTCTGATAATATATCGAGGTAGCTGTCATGACTATGGCGGCTCTTGAGATTGCTAAATCGAGCTATCAGCTCGCTTTCGACCCACAGGTCTTCCAGCTCGACATCGCGGTAGCGCCAGTCGTATCCCAGCGCACCGAAGGCTTGGAGTATGCGGGCGTATATAGCACTGAGATCGATATAGAGCAATACATCACTTCGTGCAGCTGTGATCCTTAACACACAGGGGTCTACAGTGTTAGCGAGGTCGATATCCATACCGAGTATATAGCTTTGCTCCTCCACATCAAAGGGGTCGATGATATACTGCATTGTCGCTTCATTGGGTTTAAAGAAGAGTCCGCTACCGCTCAGTTGGATTACGCCATGCTCGATCAGATAGACCAGCTCGGCAGAATAGTTATGATTGCTACCTGTCCGTGTCATGTAGTCTATTTCGTAGCGGCTCTTGCTGATGTATTGACGCATGATCGGGCCGAACCTACGCTCGTACGCACAGGCTACCGTATCATAGGTTTTGTACAGCGCCTCGCGCTCACCCTCGATCAGCTCAAAGGGGAAGTGGTAGGGGCTGTTGTTCCAGCCCTCGGGTGCCAGCTCGTGGATCAGTTCGTCGATCTCCCGATAGAGGAGCTCCAGCACCTGATACAGGATTTCGCTTTCTAGATATGTAGGTTCTCTTTTCATCTTTGAATTACACATATGGTATAATCCAAAGTTCTGCACTCGTTTTTTGAGTTTCTGTGCCCCTAAGGGGCGCAAAATTCTCTTTTTTTGATGGAGGGAAGTGAAACGAGGATTTATTGGTGGGCAAAGTATGTTGTCTGCTAAAAAATAGAGGCGGTAACTGTGGGATCTCAGCAGGGAGTGCAAATGAAATATCGAGTTTTAATTAACGCTTTGGCTTGCCTGTGGCATATAGGTAGGAGGCACGGCTGATAGTCCTTCGTGATATCCCCAATAGATCTTGTTGTTCGGTCTGGCTTAGTAAGCTGTATAGCTCGGGGAGTGTGTCGGCAAATTTGAGATAGGCCGATTGTGGATCCATGAGGGAATTCAGCTGCCGCAATCGGGCCAATTGCCGTTTCTTCTTGTTGGCTAGAGCATAGAGCATGCCATTGAGACTCGGGTCATCGATCATAAAGCGCCTGATGGCCTCGTAGTCGATAGTCAGCACCTCGCAGGGGCGTAGCGCCACAATTTCGCCAATGGATTGGGTACTGCTGTAAAGATGGTCGGTAGACATCAGGGCCATACCCGGAATCCCGACCGAAAGAATACGTCGCCTTAGTTGAGGGTATGTTTTGTCTTCATTTTCAATTTCATCTTCCTGCTCCGCGGAAGGCTTATTTTTTTTAGGAACCTTTACCAAAACTGTTTTTTGGACGATACGGCCTACCAAGCCACTGCATACATAGAATACCCGCTCTTCTTGCCATTCCGGATCATAGATACATTTGCCTCGACCATAAGTAGCAAAGTTGCTATACTTGGCGAGCCATTTTTGTTGATAAGGCTGGATCTCGGTATAGCGGCCCCAGTGGGCTGAAAATTGAGCAATGGCCATTCGTTCTTTTTTTGTCATGCGCTGATGATTTGGTCATACTTACAAAACCTGCGGCAATGCCCATGCTGCTAAGCACTACCACAGGTTTTACAGCAGATGGTGATACTTATCGGTAACCGACTAGAATTTGTAATCCTTCTTCTTCACGCGTTTCGGCCGAACCAAAGCTGTACGACTGTCGTTTTGAACTGAAGATGTAAACGTCCTTGTCCCGAAGTTCTTCTTTCTCTTCGTTGTTGGTTTTGGAAAAGGCTATACTCCGTCCGGCAGATAATTCCCGGGCAATGGCCTCGGCCAGCTTGGCTTTGAAGTTGGGCTCCATATGAGCAATCTGCGTACGCTGACTGGAACTGAGGTCAAAGCGCTCCTCCATCCATTGGTCAAAGTTGGTTTCCAATAATAACATAGACCCTGCAAGTTCTGCTGGACTTTGAGCTAATTCATTCGCCTGTACGAAGGCGCTACCTGATGCATTTAATGCTTGTTTCATAATTATTTATAATTTAAATGAATCACAAATAAAAGCCTTATGAGATAGGAAATAGAGAGAAAATCTCGATTTTTTGACCGTTTCACCAAATTGTGGAAAACTCGGGGATTTGGTTGCAGGATAAAGATATTTATTGATATTTAATCGATTGTATTTGGCTTCTCACCTTTTGTTTTTTATATTAGAGGTTAATTTGTTTTTTAACAAGAAACTAACCAACATTACCTACTTAACCTTTAACGATGATGAATGCCCTTGCTTTTGTTTTAAAATATGTTGTACGAGTTTTTATTGTAGCTTATTTGGTTACGACCAATTGGAGATTTCTGGATATCATGGACTACCTCACTGCACCAAAATTTTGGCCTTTATACTGGGCGACTTGTGTAGCGGTAGGGATTTATATGATAATCATAGAGGCCGTATATTGTGTGTTGGTATTGAATCATAGTAAAAGAACAGGCGGGATACCGCGTTGCAAAAGAAAAATTGTATTTTTCTTGACAGGGATTACCATAGTCACAACTATCAATTTGATATTCTTATACTTCATTTTTTCTACAGCAGAGCATAGTTTTATTTCAGCCAGGTATTGGCGTAGTGGATTTGTCTTTTTTCTCCTCCTGTTTATTGCCTATGAAGCTTGGGTCTGGTATAAACCAAGGACGACATGGGGATTTTGGGTGATGGAGCGCTGGGTCACCAAAGTGGTTCATGGGATAGAACAGAAGGTAGCGCCATCATCCGCTACGTACCTGGAGCAAGCCGTCGCAGAGGATGAAATGACTATTACAGAGGATGAAGTAGAAGCTGAAATTGAAGAAAGTACGGAACGAACACAGCTCTTTATAGAAGAGGTTTCTGTTCTACTTATGGAAATTTTATTCATAATTTCCCAACGGGAGGGGGTATACATCTACTTGCGTTCAGGACAGTGTCTCTTTACGGAAGCCAAATTG
Organism: Sphingobacterium nematocida; assembly: GCF_900168125.1. Classification (GTDB taxonomy): domain Bacteria; phylum Bacteroidota; class Bacteroidia; order Sphingobacteriales; family Sphingobacteriaceae; genus Sphingobacterium; species Sphingobacterium nematocida. The sequence goes on along the minus strand of NZ_FUZF01000001.1, from coordinate 383,386 downwards.
GCTATGCTTTTTAAAGAGGAGCAGTTAACTTGGTTTTCGGAGTATCGAAAAGGAGCTAGGGTGTCTTTGGCGCACCTGGTATCGGCACTCAATGAAGATGGTATACTCGATTTGAATAAGCACGATCTAAAGGTATTTCGTGAGATATGGACAAAATCGGCTATAGAGCTTCATGGCTTTTTGGCGCCAAGCCCGGTATACGTCGACAGAATAAAACAGCAGATTGAAAATAAACAACAGTTGGATAAGGTATTGTTGAGTAATAGTATCCAGCTAAAATCCGTAATTCAAACCTAATAATCCCTGTGTCTTAGAGCGATGAGCTCCGCATGCTGCAGATGCGAAACAAATCATCGACATGGAAACAAAAAATGAAAAACAACAGAATAACAACCAATGCGCTTGTGTACAGGTGATAGATTGTACGCATACCACACATACTAGTAATCAATTACGATGCAGCCGGGAGTACGACTGCCTCACATCGGTACTGCAAGGCATGGCAGCTCCCCTATACGATCGCTTTGACCAGTTGCTGGATACGGCGTTGCAAATGCTGGAATTGTTGGAGGGGAGGATAGATCCACCTATTGAACTGAATGAACAACTTATCGATGCCTTAGAACTTAAATGTTTACTTAAGGTAGGGGATACTAAATTCGCTACAATGAAAAAACTATTCAAAACATACGAGGTCGATAAAAAACCGTACTACCTGAAGCACGAAGTCTTGGAAACTATAAGACGCTATGAAGTTATTTCAAATATCAACAACACTAATTCTTAATAGGCACTAGGCAGTTCCTACGTCTTGTTAGGAACTGCTTTTTACCCTTTATAAATCCCCTCCTGAACTAAGGTTGAACTAGCCTATAACTAGCCTAAGCACAAGAAACAACTAGCAAACAACTAAGAATGAACTACCAACTGTTCATATTCCTTCATAATCATTCGTAATCCTTCATAATCATTCGCAGCTGCTTGTAAGCCATTGTTTTATGAGAAATAGGGTGAATCTTTGTTTCGTTATGCTCGACGGAAGGCGCCCCGGATAGCTTGACAACAAATAGATTTTTAAACGTCAATTAAAATTTAAAAAAATGGCAAAATCAAAAGACAACGTCGTGATGCAGGGTGCATCAGGAAGGATCGGAAGAAACCTCGTGTTTCGTCAACGAGGCGATCAAACAATTATCGCGAAGACACCGCGTATAACTACGGATAGGGTAATGACAGCAAAGCAGATTGCTGTGCAGCACAAGTTTTACGATGCTACCCAGTACGCAAAGAGTGTCATGCTGGACGAAGATCTGAAAGCAGAGTACAAAGCCAAAGCTAACGTCAATCAATCGGCTTACAACGTAGCGTTCAAAGATTATTTTACCGATCCTGAAGTACGTCGCGTAGACGATAGAGCTTATGAGGGGGAGGTTGGTGACAAGATCAGCTTCCATGTTAAGGATGTCATGGTGCTCCGATCGCTAAGCGTAGAGATTTTGGATAGCGAGGATGCTGTCATTGAATCCGGTGCGGCAGTGCTGAAAGATAGATCGGATAGCGAATGGATTTATACAACGACTATGCAGAACCTGGATTTTATGGATGCTAAGTACCGCGTCACGATGGTTGACAAACCGAACAAAGTAGTCACGGTGACCAGAAGCTTCGCTGAATATCAAGGGTAGGGTGTAGATGAAGTGAAAGAGTGACGAAGTAACAAAGCTTACTCGTCACTCATCACTCGTCACTCATATCTCAATACTCAAATCTCAATACTAAAAAAATGACAACACTTTCAAATCAATTACCTGCTTCATATCCAGGATGGAAGCGAGGATATAATATTATCTTTTCAAATATTAAATTTTACTTATTCAAACGATTAGTTTTGATAACCTTATTATTTACTTTAATAGGTAAAGTCTTAATCTTCGTAGATCCCGCAGCGGGTACACTCGATATCGGCATCCTCACAGTAGCGCTATTTGGCTTACTGGTTGGTGTCGCCGCGATACTGTGCAGTCTCTGGTTGCAGGAGCTCCTGTGGCAGCCTTTTAAAACATTCCGCAAGGGATTTCTTTCACATTTTAATCAATTAACATCATGGCAACAATGTATTCTTTATTTCTCGGTTTTCTTTTTAATGTTATATGCCTGCCTTTGGGTAATGGGGATAGTGTTGTAAAGCCTGTTTTTCAAGATGTTTTTATCTCTTCCAATACCCATCCGTCATTTTCCATGACGAGGACTTCATTTTTTTCCTTGATGAAAAAAACGAAGCAAAAAAAATCAAGACTTGGGCAATACGACGCTAAATACTTTTTGACAGATCTAAACATCTCGGAGCCGTTACGCTTCGCTACACTTCATCGATCTGTTTTTAACGACCTGCAAGAAGTATTCTTAACGCTGTATGGCCCTAGGTCGTTTTATCGGGATAGTGCTAGTAGGTCAGCGTATTTAGATAATCCTAGTAGCCCCTTACAATCGGGATTAATGTCGCCTGTGAAGATTCTGACAATAGCAATGGGAGGCACTAACGTACAGTCAGAATGTTCGAGCGACAAGGCTTGGACACTTGGCCGATACCAAGTGTCACGCCCGTCTGGCATGGAAGACAAAAGAAGCTTAGTTATAGCTATTGCTTCAAATGAGTTAGGCGTAAAAGAAGCCACTGGCCATAACGACGGTGCTCGCGTTGAACAATACCTCCGCTATACAAACCTAGGCCCTGGCTATGAATGGTGTGCTGCATTTCTCTCGTGGTGCTATGGACAGGCCGGCCTTTTACAACCCCGTAACCCTTGGAGCCCGGCTCTATTCCCTAAGGCGAGGAGCTACAACGATACCGATAAGATAAAGCCAGCCGATCTCTTCGGCATCTACAGCGCCAAGCTAAAGCGGATCCATCACGTCGGGCTGATCAAAGAAAAGCAGGGATCGTACATACGGACTATCGAAGGCAATAGCAATGATAGGGTAGAATCCCGCAGAAGACATCAGCGGACGGTGTATAGCTATGCGGAGTGGGTGGATAGAAGTTAACGTCATTCCGATTGAAGCGTAGCGGAACAGAGGAACCCCGAAGGGCTCATCGTAGATAATCTACAAACTGTATAGGGTTAATATATAGCTTCTAGATCTCTCCACTTCGGTCGAGAGGACGACGTAGTTTGTAAACCGAGCTTGCGAGCTCACCTTAGGTAATCTGTCATTGGTAGCGTAGCGCATCGAAGTCGAACGGGTCTATGTACTATACAAAAATACACACTAAAAGAATTTGAAAATGAACAAGATGATAAGCTTTTTGCTCCTCATAATACAGTTCGGATGCAAAGTAAACAAGGAAAAAAGCGAACTGCGGCATACTGCTCGTCAGTCTCAAAGCAGACTGGAGACCAGTACCTCATGGGGGCAGCTCAATAGTCAGGACAGCAGCTACCGCTATTGGCACTACAAGGGAGATAGCAGCTTCTTCTTTCATCCCGATCTCGGTCTTTGGAGCCGCTCGGGCCAGATAGCCTATGGCGAACAGCGCGCGTTAAAGCGACAAGCTTCAACAGTAGATCATAGCTACGACAGTATCGGTATGGAAAATAACAAGACAGAGAGTATGACGAGCAGCAAGACTTCCAGTACGCCATTTCCGCGGAGCGTATGGCTATTGATAATCATTCCTCTAGCATTGTTAATATACAGGCAGTGCTGGCGGAAGAGGTAGCATACTTTGGCGAACTCGGGGTATGTTGGGCTTTACTTTTATTTTATCGCAACCGTGGTTACAGTAATGCGGATTGCGCTATTCTTTAAAATAAAAACAGCCCCGAGAGAATCAGGGCTGTTTTGGTTCGTAAAGTAATTATCTATTTTATTAGTTTTTCGATTTCTTCATCGACCTTCTCTCCTCTAAGGTTTTTGGCAATGATGACGCCTTGACGATCGACCAGCACATTTTGAGGAATGGCCGTAATGCCGTAACGGACAGCAATTTCGCTCTTGAATCCTTTAAGATCGCCTACCTGAATCCAAGGCATGCCGTCTGCTTTGACTGCATGGAGCCAGTTTTCTTTCGTGTCGTCCAGGGAGATGCCGACAATATCGAATCCCCGATCCTTTAGTTTATTATAAGCTTTTAATAAATGCGGATTCTCGGCACGACAAGGCACACACCAAGATGCCCAAAAATCGACCAATACATATTTTCCTTTTAAGGAAGAAAGGCTGAATGGGTTGCCATGCTGATCGGGCAGGGTAAAGTCCATGCTTTTTCCAATGGACAGTTGCTTGGCTTTGTCGTACTTTTGGGTCAGGAGCTGCCCGGTGTAGCTGGCAAGAACGCGTGGACTGAGTGCCTTATAGTACGGATCAAACACAACAGGATCGATAACCATGGTCTTATTGTCATTGACTGCATCTAAAGCTACCCAGGAGTCGGGGTGGCCGAAGATAAAAGCATCCAGCTGGCTTTCGATCTCCTGGTATACAGGTGCAATTTTTTTCTGTATATCGGCCATGCCCGTACTGTCTTTTTTTGACCGGGCATCCATAAATTCACGGGCCAGCTTTTGGTATACTTTGTGGGGCTTGCCTACCATTTCCTCATATTGAAGATGGTCCGATTGTGCCTGCGTACCCTTTATCTGGGCGGTGGCCATGCTGGTATCACCTTGGATCGTGTACTTTCCTTTCTCCAGGTAAAACTGCTGGTAGTCATTGATTGCGGGCTGCCCTTTAGCGGTGGGTATAAAAGAGATATAAGCTCTATTGCCATACGCCGTGGTGCCTTGATAGTTTAACCGGCCTTTCTTTAGGGCTAGCGTGTCTTGGCGTTCTTTCCCATTTTGATCTTTATAACGGAGTACAACGGCCTTATTGTTCACTTTTTTGTCCCATTGGCCCTGAAGGATAAATTTATCTTGTGCGAGACTCTGCTGACCTACACCGAGTAAGGTCAGGGCTAGCGTCGCTGCGCTTATGTGTTTTGTGATGGGTAACATACTGTTGCTATTTTAAGTGGGAAGAAATAAGTTCGGTGAGCTGTTCGCCCCGAAGATTTTTGGCTACGATAACGCCTTGTGGATTAACTAAAAAATTCTGCGGTACGGACTGTATGTCATACAGAGAGACCAGATCGCTTTTCCAGCCTTTGAGATCGCTCACATGGATCCAGGGAAGCTTGTCCGTTTCTACAGCATGAGCCCAGGCTTCTTTGTTCTGATCCAAAGAAACGCCCACGATTTCAAAGTTCTTGTCTTTGAGGGTAGCATAGGCTTGTACGAGATGTGGGTTTTCGGCACGGCAAGGACCACACCAGGAAGCCCAAAAATCGACCAGTACATATTTGCCCTTTAAATCACTGAGTTTAAATGTTCCGCCTTCGAGTTTGGTCTGCGTAAAGTCTGTCGCTGCTACCCCCGTCTGTCTGCGTTTTGCAGCTTCTATTTTGGCATATGCCTGTTGTCCCAAAGCCGATTCTTTTAATGATTTCGAAAACCTATGGTATAAAGGCTCGGCTACTACTGGATCAAATTTGCTGTCCAATACGTGGAGATAATAGGTTTCTAGCCCGATGTAATCATTAAGATGCTGCTCGGCAAAGTCCCAGCGTAGTTGTTTGATTTGGGCAACGGTCTGACGAACGGTGTCGCCAGCCCGTTGGCGGATTTCTAAAGGATCATCTTTGGTGTACCTATTTTGTATGGCAATAATATTGTTGGTTAAAGGTCGAAGCTCACGCTCCAATTGACGCATCGCAGCATCAGAAGCTGAACCTGTTAAACTCGCATTTTTAATCGAACCGTTGGCTTCTAACTTCATTTTACTGTTTTCTAAATAAAAAGTGTAGCTGTCTCGGTTATTTGCGGAGGGTGCATCCTGACGGTTCAGTACCAGCAAAGCAGACTGTGGGTGCTCCACCTTTCCATTCAGTTGGAACTTTCCACCTTTTACCAAGGCAGAATCTGTATTTTGATATTTGCCATCGACAACGGTAGCTAAGTATATTTTTGATCCGTCAGGAATATCATTTATGCGTCCCTGAATTTGGTATTTTTCTTGTCCCAATACCAATACCGGGCATAGGAGTAATAGTGTTATTATCTTGTTCATAGCATTACTGATTAAGGATTGTCTTGAATAGTGGGATTTTCGCTGCGTACTTTGGGTGAAAACTTGAATACCATGCGCTCAGGACGAAGTTGATACGTTTCTTTTTCCAAACCGTCTGCACCGTATACCCTATGGGTGTACGGTACCGCAGGGTAGATAGGGTCTATAGATGTACGACGCATATCGAACCAACGGTAACCGCACATGGCAAACTCCCGGATACGCTCTTGCATGATAAATTGCAGGAGCTGTAGTTTGTCATCGGCCACACTTGTCGGTACAGGGGCTTCTGCCGCCGGCATTCGGTGCTTGCGTAGGTATAGTAGGTCTTCTTTTGCACCGCCGAAATCACCTAATTGTGCTTTTGTCTCGGCCAGCAAAAGATATAGCTCCGGTACACGCATACCGATATTATTGGTGGTGGTGCCGGTACGTTTATACCAGGTCTTGCCGTCGATTACCTGAGACACATACAACTTCTTAAAGCGGGCATCATTAGGCTGGAATAGCGCTGCCGCCTCTTCCGTAAGCCATAATAGCTTTTGATTAAGGGAGATGTGGATGTTGGTCATGTTCTTGGCATAAACATTTTCCGTATCGTTGACTATCGTCGGAAGACTCGTTAGATTGGCCGTGTTATAATCCAGCAAAGCGGTGGTAATAAGAGATTTGCTCAAATTACCGATAGACTCGATCAAGAGTGGTTTGGCCTCTTCGTAGCGCCCCATAAATACATATACTTTGGCCAGAATGGCTTGAGCAGTGGCTTTGGACACACGGATACGGTGCTGCACCCCCTCGTGCGTGAGGTTAGGGATGGCGGTATTAAGATCCTGTACAATCTGGTCGTATACCTGCTGCACGGTGGCTCTGGTATAGTTCTGACCGTTGATATCGGCCTCTAGGATAAGGGGAAAGCCGAGGTCGGTTGCAGCCGTACTTGCTTGGTAGGGCTTACCATAATAATTGATCAACAGAAAGTTTGTCCAAGCTCTCCCAGTAAGGGCTTCGGCCTGTAGTGACTTCTTGGCGGCATCAGTACCTTCGGTAGAATTTAAAACTTCATTGATCACCTTGTTATAAATATAGAGGGCCTTTACCGGCGAGAGGGTCTCATTAGCGTCTTCATCTGCATTGTAAAGATCGCCCTCCCATTTGAATACCTGTTTGTCTTTGTAGGTTATCAGGTTCCACTGGGGCTCAAAGGCCACGACTTCGTCTCCCATCAATACCTGGTTGTTGGACGTCGAGTTGATCAGATCCAAATTGTTGAGCAAAAGATCGTAATCGGTAGTCTTGGTAGCGATGACACGTCCTTTTGGCAGGATTTCTAAAAAGGATTTTTTGCAGGAACTGACTGTAAAGGCAGTACTTGCTAAGATCAATAATCCACCTATATATGTTTTATACTGTTTCTTTATCATGGTTATACCTTGTTTAAAGTGATAGATTGATGCCGAATGAAATGGTGTTCTGATTGGCCGGAGCTATCAGATCCTGAAATTCGGGATCGATGCCGTATTTGTTATCAGCCCATAAGAGTACATTGGATACCTGCGCACGTAGTGTTATACCTTGTGCCCTGATCTTGCTGGCTACTTCTTTTGGCAAATTGTAGAATAGGGTGATATCCCGCAATTTTAAGAAGGAAGAGGATAGCACATTATTGTCTCCATAGATAAAATAGTTTACCTCATTGGCCGACGAATTGATCTGTCCCGGAATGTCGGTATACGCTTCATCACCGGCTTGCTTCCACCTATTCATATAATCGACATGCACATTTGTAGTCAATAGCTGCCCATAGTTGAGAAAACGCTGACGGCGCATCTTATGGCCCATATTGTACACCATATTGGCTGAAAGTCGGAAATCTTTGTATTGAAAGTTGTTGGTCAATCCACCATTCCAGACAGGCTGCATCGTACCTGTATAGACGATATCTTCGGGTTTGGTGATGTTACGGGCGCTGGTCGTACTACCATCGGCTAATGTAACCAAAGGGGCTCCTGTATTGTCTAGCCCGCCGTATTTATAAGCGAATAGGGTGTAGGCAGGAAAGCCCTCTGCCACCGAAGAAAGCAAGCGCTGTGCTCCCGTGGTGATAGGAGTGGTCATGGAGATCTTGTCTACCGTATTTTTATTGTATGCAAAGATCCAATTGGTAGACCAGCTAAACTCTCGGCCCACAATGTTTTGTGATAAAATATTGGCTTCGATTCCTTTATTGGTGATATCGCCCTGATTGCCCACGACGGAAGTAAATCCGGTTAGCGAATTGGGGTATACCAAGCCCAGAAGATCGGTTGTTTTCTTTTGGTACATATCGATATTGGCCGAAAGCCTATTGTTCAATATACTGAAGTCTATACCTATATTGGTAGTAGCCGTACGCTCCCAGGAAAGATTGGGATTGCCAGGTGTGATGACACGCATACCTATACTTCCGGGAAAGAATGCACTTCCGGTAGGTCCTGTGATATCCCGCGATGAGGCTACGCCGACATTAGGCGAATTGCCGGTAATACCGTATGTAAGTCTCAAGGATAGTTGTTGTACGCTAGGTACGGAGCGCATAAAGGATTCATTGCTGATATTCCATTTACCACCTACACTCCATATCGGTTTGTTCTGGGCAGATTTATCTTTTCCAAAAAGATTGCTCTGGTCGTTTCTCCAGCTGGCATTGATCGTATAGCGGCGGTCATACGTATAAGAACCATTGGCATAATAGGACGTAAACCGGGTTGTGGTTTCATTGGTTAAAAAGCTATCATTGATCATAGAACTTGCCAATGTACTGATAGTAGGCAATACGGTATTCATTACAGGGGCAGCTATGGTGGCAAAGTCAACCGAACCGGAGGTGAGTAAGGTTTCGTCAAATCCACGTACACGGCTCTGCGTGGTCGTATTGAAATTTTCCTGCGCCTCTTGCCCTAAGAGTGCCATCACCTCATGTTTGCCAAAGCGGTTGTCGTACAACAACTGATTACGGATATCCCATTTGTGCTGATCTCCATTGATCGTGGTGAGCCGTCCGCCATTGGTAGGAAGGTAATATTTTGGGGCTACGGTCGGATTGGCCGCAACGGTAAACTGTACGATCTCTTTGCGGACAGTATAGCTCTGAAGGCTTTCAAAATCACGGATTTTGTTTTTTCCTTTGATATAACCATAGGTTCCTTCAAATTTTAAACCTTTGAAAAGATTTAATTTGAATCCCCCGTTGATTCTAGCCAGGAGATTGTCGGTTTGGGTATTTCCTCTTTCAAATTCATCCAGCGGATTGTAGTCCAGGCTGATCCTGCTTCTCGCTTCGGAGGAACGTAATACAGAATCGGATTGATAAGTCAGGAATGGAATGGATAGGTTGTTGCCATCCATATCCCTAAAGAGTTGGTAAGGGGTGAAATCGCTGGTTACATTTAGATTGCGCTTTGAGCTTCCTTTGCCGGTCGTCAGGTCGGTTATCAAATGAAAACGTAGGAAGTTATTTACCTGGTAATCCTGACGTAAATTGACCTTGTAATTTTTGTTTTTATTGCCAGGTACGTTGTCTACGGTGTTGGTATAACTGGCCGATCCATAGTAAGAATACTTGTCGCCACCACCGGAAATAGATACGGTCTGATTGCTCAGCATAGCATTCCGGTAAAACAGGTCTTTGATCTGCTTGCTATTGTCAATACGCGATAAACTGTCTAAGCTGACATTGGCCTGCTCTTGGCTGATAATACCGCGCTCGAGGTTATATAGGATCATTTGCAAGGGTTGGATCCCACCACCATTAAGCGCGGATACCGTGTTCCAACTGTTGTGACCTACATTGAATTGTTCGATGCCGGTCTGTACGAATTGTTGGGAATTGAGCATAGGGACATAGTCCAGCTGTGGTTTGCCCTGAAAGTTGACAAATGCATTGTAGTTAATTCGGGTCTTACTGTTGAACTGACCGGATTTGGTGGTGATGACGATCACACCGTTGGCTGCACGGGCTCCCCAGATCGATGCTGCGGTAGCATCCTTGAGCACTTCAATATTCTGAACGTCTTGTGGATTCAGGTTTAAGATAATATCTGGCAAATTGTCGTTGCTCGTAGGGGGCAGGACTAGTCCATCCACTACGTATAGCGGTTGGGCTGTGGTGCCCGTCCCGGTAGAGCCTCCTGTGGTAGAAAGCCCTCGAATTAATAGCTGGTTGCGGTTAGGTACGTTATTGACCACCAGACCAGGTACTTGTCCATCCAAGCTTTGGAGGATATTCATCGAAGTCGTACGGTTAGCAACCACGTCCATATTGACTTTTGCAATAGCTCCGGCACTGCGCTCTTTGTGCAGTGTCTGATAACCGGTATTGACAACGTCGATCTCTTCGATCTCGGCAATGAGCTCCTGAAGTTGGATGTCGACGTAGCTTTTAGTTGCTGTAAGTTCTTTGGTCTGATAGCCTAAGTATTGGACACTGAGCTTGGCGCCTATAGAAGCATCCTTGAATTCAAACTCTCCTTTTTCATCGGTGCTGGTCTTGAGGTTAGTACCTTTGACCGTGATGGTCGCCCGCACCAAAGGTTTACCTTGGCTGTCGGTAATACGGCCTCGAATAGACCGTTCTTGTTGGATGTCGGTCGTATGTAAGAGGGACCGCTTGTTGTCCGTCTGTAAACGCAGCGGTACTTCTTTAACAATGATCGTCTTCTCCTCGATGATATAAGAGAAGGGCTGGCCGGTGAAGCAGTTATTCAGCACCTCTACCAGTTCGCGCTGATCAGCCTGTATGCTGACCAATTTGCCTGTCTGGTTGATCTTGCTGGGGTACAGTACGTTATAATTCGTCTGTTTTTTTATGGACTCTAATACAGTGCCCAGTGTTTTATTTTTGACATTCAGGCTGACCTTTTGTGCGTTTACATGCGCACTGACCTGGATAATAAAAGCCGTCAGAAGGAAGGTGGTTAGTTTCACGATTCTGTTTATTTGATTAGGAATAAGCGTGTTAATACTCCCAAAGAAATCATAAATTATCATATCTTTGTTTAATTAGGGGTTAGTTTTAATGTATTAATTAAGGTCAATTCGTATGTTAAGAGGTAAATCCTTATTTCGACCAAGGGTGCTTCCAACACCTTTGGTTATTTTTTGTGATTACCTCGGTTAAGTATAGCTTTAATTCATCACAAATATCCTCCTTCCTTCTATTTTAAACTTGACAGTGCCGGTGTATTCCAGCATCTTCAGTACCTTGTCTATATTTTCAAATTTGGAGATCGTACCCATTAGTTTTTGGTCTTTAAATCCCGGTTGGTAAATAATTTCTACATTATACCAACGTGCGACTTTGTTCATAATCTGTTGCACGGTCTCGTCATTAAAGTTGAAATCTCCATTCATCCAGGAGATAGACGTACGGGCATCTACAGTTTGTACCAACAACTGCTGCCCCTGATCGGTGGCTTGCTCGTTGGGCTTTAAGATCCTGGATACCCGCCCATCCGAAGAACGCAGCGATAGCTTGATGGACCCTCCGAGAAGGGTTGTTGCGGTGTGCTCCTGTGGGTAGTTGCTGATATTGAACTCGGTGCCTAAGACTTCGATCTTTTGGTTATCTGCCTCGACTACAAATGGTCTTTGTAGGTCTTTCGATACCTTGAAATAACCTTCACCTATAAGTTTTACCCGACGTATCGGGGCTTCGTGCAGGTCGGTTCTGAAATGTAGTTGAGAGCCCGCATTGAGCCATACCTGAGAACCATCCGGTAGTGCGATGCGGTAGGTCTGTCCATAATCGGTGGATACCATGGCTTCGATGGCCTTGGACTTTGAGGTCCCTGCATTTAGGGGAGTGCCATCAGCATAACGGACAGACTGATCTGTAATCTGTAATCCGGCCTTGCTTTCGTCAAGATTTAAGGTCGTACCGTCAGCATAAACTAGGCGGCCTCCCGAGCGACCAGGACTGATGACCGTGTCTAGCGCCATCATGTCTACGGTATGCGTGGTATTCTGATACGGGAAGAAGATATAGCCCAGCCCCAGGATGAATAGGATAGCTGCCGCTACGGTCCATATTTTTCGGGTTCTGAAAATGGAAACCGATCTGGAGGTGTCGGCCTGTGTAATACGTTGTACTATAGCCTCTCGCTGTGGCGGCGTCATCTGAGATAGCGTAGTGGGATTCTCATAGGTATGAGAGATGAGTTGCCCTAATTGATCCTGAAAAAGAGGATTGTCAAGATAGCTCGTAAATTCCCGGTACTCCTCTTCGTTGAGTGTATTATCTATATATTGGGTGAAGAGCGTGGTTAACCTCTTATTTTCTGTATGCATAAAATTCCAGTTAGTTTAAGGCTTTTATGGCCTTTGTAATCTTATGACACCTCAGCGAAATAATCAGGTAGTCGAAAAGTGAAAATAGTTTAAAAAAATAAAATCAGAAGGGCAGGATAGACTAAAGAATACTTATTGAAGTGCTCTCTGATAAACTGCAAAGCCTGTTTCATATGGTAATGTACGGTGTGACTGGAAATGTCTAGCTGCGCGGCTACTTCGTCGTATTTGAGCCCCTGTTCGTGACACATGAGGTATATTTCCCGTTGCTTTTCGGGAAGTAGTGCTAAAGCCTGATCGAGGATATTTCTGACTTCCTTGTAGTCCAATACTTGCTGGGTGCTAAGATCGTAGGGGGCACTATTGGAAAGGACCTCGTCTTTACCTTTGTGCCGTATAGATTCGGATCGTAGTTGATTTAACGCTTTATTGCGAACCAAACGGCTGAGGTAAGCTCCGAAATTATTTATCTCTAGAAGATTATTGCGGGTAAACCATATTTTGAGAAATATATCCTGTACGATCTCTTCTGCTTCTGTCTCCGAACGGGTTATCTTTTTGGCAAACGTATATACATAGCCGTGATAATGGTCAAATATATCCCTGAACGCCTTCGGGCTTCCGGTTGCAATCTGTGTTAGTAATTCGCTCTCATTAGAAAGGGGAGAGATAGCCATAAGGTTAGAAATAGTATACTGCAAATATAGACTTTATTCTGTTTGAATCCCATTTTTCAAAATGAATATTATTTTTAATCCTAAACCCCGTCCCAGTTTACCCCGCATTATCACGGAGAATCGGAAATGCTACGGATCTATTTGTATAAAATACCGATGGTGGCTTTGCTGCGGTTGTACGAAATATATTGATTTACTTGTTTTTACAAAAAGTTAATCCTACCTTTGTGTTATTATAAGGCCCTGCCTACGCTCTTTCTGACTTCGTTAAGTTAACTCTTCACTTCTTTCAGTCCAGCTTTCTCAGATGCCATTTTAAGGTTATCAATGATATGTACAGCATTTGCTGAGTGGTATTGAATCAATATTTTTAATTCCCCCATATATTTCTGCTAACATGTGACACATTGTGTATACCAGCAATTTTTTGGTATAGCCGTGTACTTCCGTTTATTCAAGCTTAGTCGAGGGCATACCAGCCTGGGGTTAAGATTGCTGAAACAAGAAATAATAGATTTTAAATCGGTTTTTAAATGCCGATAAGTAAATAGTCAAATAATTTTTTATCAATAATAGTTAATACAATGCAAGAAGGAATAGTAAAGTTCTTTAACGAGACAAAAGGTTTCGGTTTTATTACACCATCAAACGGTGGTGCTGATGTTTTCGTACACTCGACAGGTTTAGTAAGTCATATACGTGAAAATGATACCGTAACATTTGATGTAGAAAACGGGAAAAAAGGAATCAACGCAACGAATGTTCGCGTAGCAAGATAATTTGTTCATTTCATTTTTTTTACCTTCGATGCGGCAGGCGAAAGTCTGTCGCATTTTGTTTTGATTACCAAATATTTAATGGTATATTTACCAATAGCAAACTGCGCATAAACTTAACCCCCCACGAGCAGATTTGTTCCTTATGTCAGACGAATCGTTTTATACGCCTGGTCCCCAAACAGTGAATTATCGTCTAGAAACGTCGACTACCCTCTGTATTATTACAATTTTTTTTAATAAAATAATTAATCCATAATATCATGAGTAAAGATCAGAAAAAGCCAAAGAGTACAACCGAGAAAAAGCAATCATCTTACCAAAAGGAAAAGGATTCCAATTCTAAAGAAACGACATTTAATTTCTTTGATAAAAAGAAAAAATAGTATGGGATCTTATGATACAGTTTGAAAAGATTACGCACGAGATATTACGTGTCCTAAAGGATAAGGGCTATAACGTACTGACATCAAATAACCGACTTACAGATCCCGAAATCTACTGGTACCCCGAGCAGATCATCAGTATAGCGAAATATCGCTATAACCTCAATGATAGGGGCTATAAACTAGCATTGGGCCATCCTGTGATCGTACGCATACAATATGCGCTAGACAATATGAAAGAGGATGAGCTACACGGAATGGTGTATACCACTTCTAGGGATGTGCTGTTTGATTAAATAGTTGGATGTCAACAGGTGCTAAAGTCATTGCGCTAGCTAGGTGATAATAGCATAACAAATGGGCCTCGAGGTGATCGGGGCTTTATAATTATCGCGACCTTGGTTACTGTAATTGTCGTTGCGATAATAAAGGTGGGTGCTTTTTTCGGCAAAAGGAATAACTGTACGAGCAATGTAGTACTATTAACTTCGATAATGTAGCTATTGATGGGTGATCATCCTTTCTTGCTTTTGTTGGAAAAGGGGTGATTTGAAAATATGCTATATAGTTGCTTTGATTTTTCGTTTGTTTTTGGTGTTTTTAAGAATAATGCATTTTTTTTGTTTATTAGTCTTTGTTTTTTATTGGTGTTTTGTCTTTGTTTGTTGTTGTTTTGATAATTTTATGGTATTTATTTTGTTGTTTTATCTATAAATAGTTTGTTTTGTTGTTTTATTTTTATGTTTTATGAATTTAAATAGTATATTTGATTATAAATACTGATTTTATTTCAGTTTTTATTAATTTTACTATTCTCAAAATAGCAATAGGTTTATAATTGGTTATGTAAGAGATTCCCGCCTGGTGAATCTCTTCTTTTTTTTATCATTAATAAATGGAATCCAAGTTGATTAAGATTTTATCTTTTATGTATCCCTGTTTTCAGCCAATTATCGGGTATATTGGGCCGTTTGGTTGTTGGATTGTATGATTACTGGTATCTTCGCGGAAAATAGTGTATTTATACATGAGGGTTCTAAATAAGATGGTCATCGTCGCTGCAGTCATAGGTATGACGACGGCTTGTAATTCACAGGATAAAAAATCGGAAGCGGACAAAGTCGAAGCGCAGGCTACACGAAAAGCAATTACCTTTGCCGACTTTAAGAAGATAAAAGGTGTAGATAATGTGCAAGAAGTGCCCTTTCATTTATTTACGAAGCTAGACTCTGTGCATTTTTTTGTAGCGCCTAGCAATGACTCGGCTTACCTCAAAGTGCAGCGCCATAAGCTGGATAATTACTATGGTTTTGAGGAGTCTGGTGATTTTTATGCGATACATTTTAGTATTGAAAACAATATTTCGAATAGCATTGAAGCTTATGTGTTGAAATCTGAATTTACAGCTTCATTTGATTTGACCCTAAAAGGGGCGAAGCTCGATGAGATCAGAAGCAGCACGTATAAAGCGGTAGATGATTTCGATAATAAGTCTTTCGATAAATATGGAACGATTGCCGAAGTATCGGAACAGGAATTTTTGAAAGCTTCAAAAAATAGAATCGATGAAGTATTGCTGAAGAATCCAGACGTTAAATTAAAGAATAACAATTGGACCTTGGTCGATAAGGATAAAGAGTACAATATTACCCCATATGAAAATACCTCCGAGGAGGATGGGACATTTTACAGTGCGTATATCGGCCAATCGAAGTTTTTAAACTTGGAGGTGTTTCACGAAAGCTCGGACGCCGCTAATGAGGATTATTACACTTTTTTCGAGCCGATCTCTGCAGTCAAATTTAATATGTATGCCGTAGGTTATCCTCAGGTTCTTCCTGTCAGAAACTGCATATCCTGGGTTACATCCAATTCTAGCGTAGGAAGTGATTTTGTGATCAGCAAATACGTGCCGCAGGAAAAAGGCCAGGAAGGCCTCTTGTACGTAAACTTTACCAACTTCAAAATAGCCGATGATAAAAAAGCGTTCTGGGCAGATAAGAATACTTTCTATGCAGCAGTGTATCCGCTCAATTCGGCCCCGGCAAAGGGAAAAGTACAAAAGATGGCTTTCTTAAAAATCCAAGTGAAGGAAAATTGGTTTTAGTAGGAGCGACGATCCATAACACACGTCATTGCGAGAGATAAGTTTTTTAACAAACACAGAGGAGTTTTAATGACAGTAAAACTAACGTCATCCCGATAAATCGGGACAGGCTCTCGCGGAGTCCCGAGTGTACCTCGGGAACCTTGTGGAGTACTTGTTCCGAGTATCGGAAGGTCTACAAACTGTATAGGATTAATATTATAGCTTCTAGATCCCTCTATTCCGCTACGCTTCAATCGGGATGACGAGATGGTTCCCCAACCGAGCTTGCGAGTTCACCGTAATACGTCATTGCGAAGAATGAAGCAATCTAAAGTATAGCACCGCACTGTAATTAATCAACAAATACTGTCTTGCAGTAATCAATTTTGTAATTGCCATTATCGCGGACTAGGGTTACCTCATTTTCTGTTTTAAAGCCACCGCCATAATCAATAAATACACGGTACAGCCCATCTTTGATCTTGTTGATGTCTAATTGCTTCAGCTCTCCGATGTCGCCGTTGCCTCTTCCAAATAGCCACATCTCACGCTCTTCGATGGGATATATTTTGGACCATTTTTCTTTATACTTTTTTTCGGCTGCAGGATATTCTTCATCAGTAAGGTTTGAAGGGCCGTACAATTCACCCGATTCGGTTATGAATTCCTGAAACTGCTTGGTGCACAGCTTTTCTTCCACGTTGTATTCCGGGAAATATTTGTCAGAGTTGTTATTTTTAAAGATATTTTTTAGCCATTCTTCTCCCTGATCACTAGACTGTTTCGTGGTTTCTGTTTGAGTAGCTGTAGAGTCGGATACATCGTTCTGAGCTGCTACATTTGCAGAAGCGGCTGTTTTTCGATCTGAATCGTTGCTTTTTTGATTGCATGCGCTTATCAAAAGTACAGATAAGCAGATCGGTAAATATTTTACGTACATAGTTGTCCAAATAGATTTCAATATTAAGAACAATTGAAGACAAAGGCAATCCCTATTATCGGCTATATTTATAATTCGTGTCTTATTGTATCTTAATCTCTTTACTGTTTGACTGTACGCTCATCCGTTTTAGAAGAACCTCTTCTGGGTCTAATAGTTGCTCTTTGAAATAGATCTTTAGCGCGGTAGTTTCTCAGGTCGGTGCATCCGGTACTTCGTTGCTGTGATCGACTCTAAGAACGCTTTGATATCTTGGATCTCATCCTTGCTGAGCTCTAGTTTTTTCATCAAAGGGTCGGTGACCGGGTACATCGGGTCATTTTCTTTTTGACCGGGTTTGGGCGAGTTCATCTGCATGCCACTGTTGTACATATTCAATAAGCCTGTCATATCCCAAAATAGTCCATTGTGCATCCAAGGATCGGTATTCATGACATCCCGCAGTGAGGGGGTGCGAAACTTACCGACGTCGTCCGGATTTTTAGTGACATCATAGCGGCCGAGATCCTGGTACTTGCGCTTGTAATAAGTTAACCCTATGTTGTGAAAGGACTCGTCGGTAAAGAATTTGCCACTGTGGCAATTCATGCATCTCGCCTTATTACGGAATAGATGTAACCCACGTATCTCCTGTTCATTCAGCGCTTTATAATTTCCGTCGATAAATTCATCAAACCGGCTGCGACGGCTGGTCAAGGTGCGCTGAAAAGCAGCCAGCGCACGGAGTACCTCGGGCATCGAATAGTCCTCGTCGTTATAAGCTGCCATGAAAAGTTCATTGTAGGCTGTAATGGCTTTCAGTTTGGGGATCAGCTTGGTGAGATCCATATTCATCTCGTGATGAGCTTCGATAGGCCCTAATGCCTGTGATTCGAGCGAACTCGCGCGACCATCCCAGAAAAAGGTTTTACGGGCATATACATTCAATAGAGAAGGGGTATTGCGACTACCTTCGCGGTGGTCGTGCCCTATCGGCACCGTAAGCTTGTCAGCCCAGGAAGTCTGTGGGTTGTGGCAGCTGCTGCACGAAATCTGGTTGGAACCCGAAAGGATAGGGTCGAAGAAGAGGTTTTTGCCCAGTACCACATCGGGCTGTTCCATCAAGGTAAAGTAACTGCTGTCTACCCGGGGCAGCGAACTGAATTCGGTCCACTGTACCCCACTATCGATAGTGGGTGATGGCCATAGGTTCAGTGGGCGCTTGTATAGCGCTGTAATACTACTATCCAAGAGTAGTGTGCCTTGTCTTCCAATATTGTCTGTGAATGACGCAAAAACAATCACAGCGCCTAGTACCGATAGAATTAAAATCTTCTTCATTTCTCGTCTCTATCCTGCAAAAATAACATTATTATTTAGATTGATTAAAAATTGTTTCGAATAAAGCAATAGGTTTGTTACATTTGCGGTGTTATTTAGACTTATTTAAAATTATTAACGCGCTTTAGGATGCATTATTTTGCCTGTTTTGTTCGGTTTTCTGTTGTTGTAGTGATGCAATTGTTGATCTGTACGACATTGCTCGCTCAGGACAGATCTATCAAAGGAAAGGTTGTAGGTGTAGATAACAAACCATTGGTGGGGGCTAAAGTAACCTTGGTCGAATTAGAGCAGACCGTCTCTACAGATGCAAATGGAATGTATCACTTGCATATACCCAAGCAAACGGCAAATGCGAAGAACACCCTTCAGATCGGTTTTATAGGGAAGAAGACCAAGAATATTTCACTGGTATTAAATACTGAGGGCGAGGTGTCTACGGTTACGCTGCTGGACAATAGCTTAGCCCTGGAAGAAGTGCCGGTCGTGGCTTCGCAGGGGCAGCGGAGTAACTCATCGCTGGTATTTGATAGGGAGATGATCGAGCGGTTTCCGGCATTAAGTCTTAATGATTTATTGAACCGCTTGCCTAATCGAATGAATACAGGTCCTTCGGTACAGGAGATGCAGAATTTGACTTTGCGTGGGGCTTTTTCACAGACTACAGGACGTGCTCGAGATGTACATGAACTGGGAAATGCTTTTGGTGTGGCGATTATCGTTGATGATATAGCGATGAGCAATAATGGAAATATGGGAGGACGTAATCCCGGTATCACCGGCATGTCTAATGCGACTAATGCGATCCGTCCATCGGACTATGGTACCAAAGGAAGACCCATTTCTAGTACTTCTTATTCGGGTGAAAATGTGTTTGGTGGTATCGATTTAAGACAGATCCCAGTGGAGAATATTGAAAGTGTGGAGGTGATATCAGGTGTAGCTCCCGTGCGCTATGGTGATATTTCTAATGGAGCGGTCATCGTCGAGAGGCAGGCTGGTCGGACTCCAGCTTTTTTCAGGTTACAAGTTCGTAGCAATGCAACTTCATATGGTCTTTCAAAGGGTTTTGCGCTGGGCAAAAAATGGGGAATGATGAACCTCGATGCAGGTTATGTCAACTCATATGCGGATAATAGGGATAAACTGAAACAGTACCGAAGAATCAATGGTAGCGCGATATGGACCAATACTTATGGGCAGGTGAAACAGACCCTGTCGGCAACATACAACAGGGTACTTGATGGGGTTAATAAAGATCCAGACGATCCTTTGTCTAATGCGGTGTCGTTCGGGGGATCCAACTGGAATGCATCTAGTCGTACATCGATTACGGTAAAGAATAGTATTATCGATCGTATCGGTTTTAATCTAGGGGCGAGCTCTTCTTTACAAACAACTTATCGGGAATATTACTATAACGGAGATCCCGTATTTTATACAGACACGTTGTACTCTGGGATAGTAGAAGCCGAATATGCTCCGGGGCAATATGATGCTGTAGATCATGTGGAGAATAGACCGTTCAATCTAAATGGTCGTCTAGAGATGAATGGAAGGTACTATACAGGGGAAGTGCAGCACCGGTTTAGTCTTGGTGCCAACTATAGCTTTGACACGAATCTAGGCAGAGGACGTATTGTGGACCCATCTCGTCCTAAAAAAGATCTGGGCGGTAATGCATCGGATAGGTACTACGATTTTTCACTGGCGCATAACCTACAGAATATAGGGATTTACCTAGATGACGCCGTTAGAATGGAGCTGATGGGACGTGAACTTAACATGCAGGCAGGTGTACGATGGGATATCATGAATGGATATTCCTCTCTTTCACCGAGGACGAATATTAATTATAAGCTTAGCGACAATCTTAGGCTGGGGGTGGCTTATGGTATTTCTTTCAAATCTCCAGGATTGGCGCACCTTTACCCTGGACCGTCATTCGAGGATATCTTATTGCTGAATGCATACAATGGAAAGGTAGCGGAGAGCATGGTAATATTTTATGTACATCGTAATGATGTAGATAGCAAGGGGCTTAAAAGTAGTGTAGGGCAGACACTCGAAACTTCATTAACATGGAATAAGGTAGGACATTCGCTACGGGCCAACCTATTCTATAAACGGAATGATCGTGTGGTATCCACTGTAGGGCAACGGCAGACATTGCTGCTACCTGAATATAAAGCAACTCCTGTTCCAGGACAGAAGCCGATGCTCGACATCACAGGTTATAGGCGGTACTTGATCAGTGATAATTATTTTACTAACGATCGATCTAATGATAACCTTGGGGTTGAGGTCATGTATAGTACCCCACGGATTAGCGCGATTATGACCTCATTCTCGGCCACAGCGGCATTGACTTCTTCGGTCAATAAAGATCCTAATCTGGAGTCCGCATCATTCAATGATAAGGAGACAGCGGATAATATTGTACATATCGGTTTATTCCCATCGACCCAAAGACGCAACTATCTCAGTCGCGGGTCTATACGTAGTTCGACGCATGTGCCGAGGTTGCGGCTTATTATCGAGTTGAGTGCCGACGTCGAACTCTTGAATTATACCAAGTCTAGTCTTAAGGATTTTTATCCAAGAGAGTATTACACCAAAGATCTCACCCACTACGTTGTCGATCAGTTTGATCCCAACAACGCACATCATGAGGAGCTGTTCAATAAGCGAAAAGAAGACGTTATGAAACGAAGAGCGATGGATAATCTGACATACTGGAATTTTAGCCTGAGTATGGCTAAGGAAATCGGTAAGAATCTGTACCTGTCTTTTAACGTCTATAATTTTCTTGATTATCAGCCAAGAATTTATAAAGAGGCCGCTGGAACTGTGCGAGCACCAAACGGAACGCCTAATTATGGAGCACAGATGACCTATAAGTTTTAACTTTTTAATATCGATAACAAACAATTACTAAAGCATATAAAAACACGTTATTATAATGAAAACACGTTATTTAATACCTTTCTTATTATTACCTTTTGCGGCTTGTAAAAAGGATGGGCCTACTATTCAACCGATAGATGTGCAGGTCAAATTGAGCTATGCGGATGAGCAGCTGAATACAAAATTGGACCTTACTAAGGTGGAACTTAAATTGACCAATCTCTCTACCGGAAACAGCGCCCTGTTCAAGCCTTCGGATGGTATAGTGACCATGGATGGATTGGCTCCTGGGAAATATGATATCGATGCCTCGGTGACCATCACGAAAGAAAATTATAAGAATCTGACCGGGATTGAGAAAGCGGATGACGTGGTATTTAATGCTTCGTTGAAAAACTATAACCTGGATTTTTCAGCGACTATCGATATGGAGCTGGTGACCGGGCTGATTGGTGATTTTGTGATCAAGCAGATCTATTACGCCGGATCAGATACAAAGGAAGGTGCTGTATTCAGAGATCAGTTTATAGAGATTCACAATAATACGGATCGTGTATTGTATGCCGATAGTCTCTACATCGCACGCGCTTGGGGGAAACAAAGTACCACTGATACAGAAAAATATTATTATCAAAGCAACGGACAGATGGATTGGTCTAGGTCTGTTAGTAATAGCATAGGCGAAGCGGCTAACACGGATTATGTATACCTTAGCGACTTGCTTATGGTGCCTGGTACAGGGAAGTCACATCCAGTGCAGCCTGGAAAAAGTATTGTGATCGCACAGAATGCTTTGAATCATAAGGTGCCTTTTGTCGGAAACAATGGAAAAGAGGTTAGCGTGCGTAACCCCGATCTAACGGTAGATCTGAGCAAGGCGAATTTTGAGGTGCACTATGGCGAAATACCAGGGAAGAAGCTGTTGGCTTCCGATATTGACAACTTAGACGTACCTAATCTGGAGATTCTGGCTTATGAGGGTAGCGATTGGGTATTGGATAATAACGGACGAGATAGCTATGTGGTATTCCGGAGAAGTAGTAGAACTGAGGTAGATGCGCTTAAAGGTTATTATGCGCCGCAGTCGGTAGCTCCAGGTACTGGTGCTGTTGTCTATAAGCAATTGCCAATTAGTTGGATTACGGATGG
Source organism: Sphingobacterium nematocida (assembly GCF_900168125.1). GTDB lineage: Bacteria > Bacteroidota > Bacteroidia > Sphingobacteriales > Sphingobacteriaceae > Sphingobacterium > Sphingobacterium nematocida. Next base: position 360,707 of record NZ_FUZF01000001.1, on the reverse strand, counting down.
TGTAGAGGTGCAGCCTACCTTGGCAGCCGATCGTATACCAAAGAAGCTACATGCTAGTGTGGATGCGGGTTTCAGCTTTGCGACGGCGGGTAGGTATTCTTCACAATCGATTATACGTAAGACTGAAAAAACGGAAAATGGTGTTGTAAAGCTGAAGGACTCTAACAATTCTACAGAGGACTTTGTAGTCATAAAAGCTAATCCTTGGGGATTTTCTAATTAATTTTTAATTGTCTATAAATGTTGCCTTTAAAGCCTTTTGTGTTAGTTGTATTGTTAGTTTTTTTTCTGTTGCCAGCACAGGCTCAGTACGACAATAATAACAAGTTAGACTCGGTCACGCCGATAGCCTATTGGCAGGATAGGGCTTATCAGCCTTTACACGAGATGACCCTGAAAAATAGGGTATGGATACGGGATGGGTTTAAAAATGGCGCATCGTTATTGGCTGTATCCCAATCATGGGGGCAGGGACAGTTGCAGCCCTCACAGGGAGCCGATGGTATCAAACAGTTCCGTTTTGATACAGAGGGTAAGACCCGATGGAACAAAACGGATTTCTGGGGCAAGTTTGCTTATGAACGCACGAGTGAGGATAGTACGGCGCTAAGACATCAGACTAGATGGAACGAGGATGCACCTTTTTATTACGCTTCTATTCGTAAGAATAAATATAACCGGGAGACTTATAAGCTAGACGCGGCCGTACAGCAACAGTTTATGGACGGACGGCTTCCAGTCACACTTGGAGTCGATTATAGGATAGGCTCCCATTATTCGAATAATGATCCTCGAGGTAATATCGCTGATATGAACCTGCAATTTGACTTGGGGATAGGCTATAGCATTGCGAAGTGGACCTACCATGTGAATGGTATCATGGGCTATGGATCCGAAAGGGTCGGGGTGGGCTATAAAAATGATAAGAATGCTGCCGGATCAGAAAATGTGATATATACGAATTGGGTGATGCAAGGCTATGGAACCATGGATAGCAAGGCGACCAATATTCGTTATGAAGATTTCATAAACAGAAGAGGTGCAGGCATGAATCTCCGGTACGAGATAGAACCGGAACAGTATATTTACTTCAATGCAAAGTATATTCGAGAAAATCAGTCCTTCAAAGAGACCGATGTTTCGGTGACTGGTTACAAAATTTTGCTTGACTACAACAAAGACGTTGTAGAGGGGGAGCTATTATGGTCTAGACCGCTACAAAACGGACGTAGACTAACGATGTCACTTTCCGGAAAAATGGAACGTGGAGCCGATGAGCTTTATTCGCTCGGTACAAGTACTGGACAAAATAACTATGTGTGTCAACGTGATAGGATATCGACCAAAGGTTACTATAGCTTTGGGAAGAATCTTTTGATGGCACATGTTGGGTTCAATGATTTGAATCGCGAAGATGGAAAAAAAGGTAACAAGTTGAGCTATACGCAGCTGGCCTCTGGTCTAGGGTACGGTTATAATTTTGCGCTAGCCCAGACATTGGCTTTACGTGCCGAACTAAACTATGGATTTCAGTATACGTTGAATCATAACCTACTCATGCCAGTCATTAATGAGGGGGACGTGGCTAAACGGATAATTCATCACGATTACCGGTATCAATCAGCTAGCCTGCACGAGTGGAATACGCGATGGGTGATGTCTGATAATCGTCGAAACTGGTCGGTTACTGTACAGGCGGATTATCTGAGACGTGGTGATCTACCGAGTCTGGAACTGTCGTCGGCATACCAACCTGGGAAGGATTGGTTTCTGGGAAAACTGGGACTATCGTATGCCTTCTAAATAACGGATCTGCTAAGCTAATAGGCACAGAAAATCACAGGCCTCGAGATAATCGGGGCCTGTGTCTGTTTTAGCCTATTCTAACTACTGTCCGTATATGAACACTTTTTTGTTCGTATGCGGACAGGATGTTGTTTGGTGTTTTGTTTTTAATCGATTGTAAATGAGGTGTTTGTTTTGTTGGCAAGACAATTGTTTGTTCACTGTTTGGTCGTACATTTTGCTGATCAATAACTGGAAAAACGCATGTTAAGAAATAATATAAAAAACGCATGGAGAAGCCTAAAGAAACAACGTTTCTTTTCCTTCATAAAGATAGGCGGCTTCGCTTTTAGTATGTCTATATTTCTTATGATCATGTTATACATCCATCATGAGGTCAGTTACGATCGTTTCTACCCGAACGCGGATCAGATTTTTAGGGTAGTGGGTACGATTACTAAGGATAATACCGTTTTGCGAGGATTGTCTATGCCAGCACCGGTAGGACCTGTGCTTAAAGAAGAGTTTCCCGAAATAGAGCTTTCGGCAAGACTGCTGGCCAATCCTTTATTTGGCGCAGGCAGCAATCAATTGACCGTAGCTAATAGTCCCGAACTGTATAGAGAGGAGGGCTTTTGTTATGCCGATCAGGCTCTTTTAGAACTCTTTCCTACCCGGACGATCTATGGTGCATTGCCACATGCATTGGACGAGCCTAAGACCATGGTCATCACCAAGCGTAAAGCAGAGAAACTCTTTGACGGTGATCCTATTGGTAAGAGTATCTATCTGAACAACGATAAAGCAAATAGCTATACAATCAAAGCGGTGATCGATGATATCCCGAGCAATTCAAGTCTTTATGGTCTAGACTTTTTTATGACGTTAAGTGGGCATGAACCCTATCCGGGAGAAAAGCTCAATTGGCTAGCATCTAACTATACGACGTATTTCAAAGTTCGAAAAGGTAGTGATGTAGCAGCTCTCGGAGAGAAAATAACGCAGTCGTACATTCAAGACCATTATAAACCGGCGATGGTGCAAGCTGGTATGGTCGTGAATGACGACATGTGGAAGACAGCGAAAATGACGCTGCAACCGATCAAGGATATCCACTTATATTCTAAAGATATTCGTACCAATAAGTTCGAGGGCCAGTATGGAGGAGATATTCGGCTGGTCTATATTTTTGGTGGTATAGCCCTTTTTATTCTGGTTATAGCCATTATCAATTTTATTAATCTTTCGACAGCAAATGCAGCAACCCGTGCGAAGGAAGTCGGTATCAGAAAGACGATAGGCTCGGACCGAAGGACATTGATCGTCCAATTTATTACCGAAGCGGTATTGTATAGTGGGATCTCTGTATTGCTGGCATTGGTTGTCGCCGCGGCATTAATGCCTGCTTTCAATGAGGTATCCGGAAAGAATTTGACAGTTCCATGGTTGGAATGGTATTTTATTCCGGGGATATTGGCTTTTAGTTTGTTGGTGGGGTTGATAGCGGGGGTATATCCTGCCATGTATCTTTCTCAATTTAAACCTATATCGGTGTTAAAAGGTATCCATAGCGCGAAAACTGGTAATAACTGGTTTCGGAATGGATTGGTCATATTCCAATTTGCTACCTCAATAACGCTCATCATAGGTACTTTGGTGATTAACCAGCAGGTACGATATATTTTGAAAAAGGACCTTGGTTTTAATAAGGAGCAGGTGTTGGTATTGCGAGGCACGGGTACTTTGGACGGTAGGCAGCGGACATTGAAGAATGAACTAAAAGAACTGGCGAATGTGACTTCTGTCTCGATCGGAGACTACTTGCCGGTAATGATGGATGGTGCAAAGAGGAATGGAAATTCCTACTGGATCGATGGAAAAGAGAAGGAAGAGACTGGGCTCAGTGGGCAACATTGGATTGTCGATAACGACTACCTGGCCACATTTGGTATTGAACTGGTGGAGGGACGTAATTTTAATATGAACATACCATCAGATTCGGCTGCTGTCGTGGTCAACCAAAAAATGGTAAAGGATCTTCATCTTGCAAATCCTATCGGTGCAAAAATCACTAATTCTATGACGTACACGATAATAGGGGTTGTTGAAGACTTTATATTTGACAACATGCGTAGTGAAGGTGTAAAACCACTGGCCATGATTATTGGGGGGAGTCCTAATATGATCTCGATTAAGCTGAACTCGACAAATATGGAGCAGAGCATAGCAGATATCACTACGATCTGGAACCGTTTTTCGCCGAACCAAAAGATAGACTATACCTTCTTGGACGAGGGATTTGCGCAGGTATACCAAGATGTGGAACGGACTCAGGTTATTGTCTCTTCCTTTGCTGGTGTAGCCGTTTTTATTGCTTGTTTGGGATTATTCGGCTTAGCATCTTTTGTGACCCAGCAACGCACCAAGGAAATCGGGATACGTAAGGTGTTGGGGGCAAGCTTGCCCAGCATTATTCAGCTGTTGTCTTTGGGCTTTATGAAGCTGATTTTGATTGCTATCCTTATCGCTGTACCCATAGGATGGTGGGGAATGAATAACTGGCTTCAGGATTTTAATTATAGAATTAATATGGAGGTGTGGGTATTCATTCTAGCGGGGACAGTAAGCTTGTTGATTGCATTTCTTACAGTATTCTACCATGCTATACGGGTGAGCCGGCTTAATCCCGTCAACAGCTTGAAAGAGGAGTAGTGGAAATATATTTAAAGGTAGCCTCCGTGATATTCTCGGAGGCTACCTTTAATAATTTTATCGAGTACCCAGATACTTGTCAAATGCTGCCATCAGGGCTGCTTTCTTAACATCGTCTTGAACGAATTCGTATAATACCTAAATCCAATCCTATGGTTTTTTTCTACACTTAGTTTGTGGTAAAAAATAAGTTTTTATATTTGCGCATTATTTAAACTAAATCTAAATAAAATGCTTAAGGGTTTATACCTCAATAGTGTGACGAAACGAAGGGCTAATCGGTATATTTTTAGCTGTGCTTTGCTGTTGGTACTGACATCGGGACAAGGTTATGCGCAGGTAGTACAGGTTTATGTGGATAGTAGTAAGCAACAGCCGGTTCAGGATGCTACCCTATATCTAGGTAAAGAAGCAGTGGGAAGTACGGATAAAAATGGTCAGATTGCAGTAACGGTAACAGGTAACACGGTGCAACGTATCGGCGTACGGGGAATAGGTTTTAAACCCTTTGAGAAAAAAGTAAATCTAGATACCGTAAGATCACCGCTTCAGATCGTATTGGAGCAGGGCGATCAGCAATTGGAGGAGGTTGTCGTGACAGCAGGGAGACGGCCTGAGTTCATATCGCAGGTGCCGTCGTCTGTGAGTATCCTGAACCGACAGGATATTGAATCTCAAATGAACATTAATACCAATCTATCCAGTATTTTGGGTAATACAATACCTGGACTAGGAACTGCGACCAATAAGGCTACCAATGCTGGGCAGACGCTGCGTGGACGGGCAATATTGGTTTTGATTGATGGTATACCTCAGTCTACTCCGTTGATGAACGGGGTGCGGGACTTGAGGACAATCGATCCTAACGTGGTGGAGCGTATTGAAGTGATCAAAGGGGCTACCTCGATCTATGGCAATGGATCGGGTGGAGGTATTATAAATTACATTACTAAAAACGCTAGCGTAAATCAAAAAATAGCTGGACAGACGAATATTGGTACTACATTAAATCCTATACATAGCGATGGCACCATGGGCTATCGTGTATCCCAGTATTTTTCGGGTAATGCAAGCCGAAAATTGAGTTTTAATGTCGGCGGTACTATTGATTATACAGGATTACAGCGGGATGGTGAGGGGCTGCCGCTAGGACAGACCGATGGGTTATCTAATTCGTATCAGTATAATGCTTTTACAAAGGTGGGCTACCAACTGGATTCGCATTCTTCTCTTAGCGGATTCTACAATTATTTCAATAGTACACAACATGCCAAATATGTGAGCGAGACTGGAGTGTATGGCGAATCTCCGACGATAGGAGTTCGTGGTGAAGAACCGGGGGAACCAGCGGGAACGCCATTCAATCACAACGCAATGTTGAGTTATTCTAAAGACAATGTGTTTGGAAACTCTCAGCTGGACGTGACAGCCTATATAAACTCCTTCCAATCGATGAATAGATATGTCGCCAAATCAAGTTCGTGGTATGGTCCGGGACAGACGATGATCAATTCGAGAAAGAAAGGTTTGCGTCTAAACATGAATACACCTGTACAGTTGGGAGGTATCTCTACAGCGATCACCTATGGAATAGATCTATTGAATGATGTCACCTATCAGGACCTGACAGATGGCAGGGTGTATATACCGAAGATGAATATGTCAAACATCGCTCCTTATGTGCAGGTAAAGGCTGATCTATTGGAGAATTTAATCTTTAAAGGTGGGCTGCGTTATGAAAATGCGACAGTTCGTGTTAAAGATTTTAATACGATAGCCACTGGCGCGGATGGGAGTGGCAGTATCTTTGTAGCAGGTGGAAAGATACCTTATAATGCGACGATGTTTAATGCTGGGCTAAGGTACAATAAGTATAATTTCTTCAATCCCTTTGTTAGCTTTTCACAGGGATTTGCAATCAATGAATTGGGAAGGATTCTGAGACGGGCTACCGAAAATACAATCGATAATCTAGAGACAGATCCTATTATTACAAATAATTATGAAGCGGGGTTTTCTAGCAGTATCGGGATCTTTAACCTTTCTGCGGCCTACTATATCAGTACGTCGAAACTAGGTGTCAATCTGGTCGATGTAGGTGGCTATCTGACGCCACAGCGTGAGCCTGAAGATGTGCGTGGGTATGAAGTTGCTCTGGATGCGCGCCTATCTCCGCAATGGACTGTAGGGGGAAGCTATGCTTATGTAGAAGGTGAAGCTAAATTTGACGATGGGAGTAAAGTGTATCTCAATGGATCACGCATAGCACCGCCTAAAGCAACAGGATATTTGTATTATAGACCCAATAGCAAGCTTAATGTACAGCTATTCTGGGTACACACCGGGTCACGTGATCGCTTTGAAGTGAATCCGAAGACGTCCAAGTATAATAACAGTGAAGGACCTGTGAAATCTGTGGATTTGTTTAATCTTTCATCGTCGTACAGGGTTAATAAACAGTGGAATATAGGTTTCGGGGTAGAGAATCTATTGAATAAAACTTATCATCCTACGGTAAGTCAGTATAGAGGGCTTAACGAAGACTACGTACGTGGTCCTGGAATGCAGACGAGTTTGAATCTGTCGTATAAATTTTAGTCATGGTCAAGAGCTGGATTCTGTGGCTCCATAAGTGGTTAGGTCTACTCAGCGGTATCGTTATCGTCATCGTGAGTATAACAGGCTGTATCTATGTATTTCACGATGATCTGAAGACCTGGATCTACCCGGTAAAATATTATCTTACGGATGTAAGTAAAGATGACGCAGTGAAACCACTGCCGCTCAGTATGTTGGTGGCTAAGGCTGAAGAAGCTTTAGGGGAGGGAAAAAAGGTGTCTCGTGTGGATCTGTACCCTGCTGCTGATAGAACTTGGGTATTTAGGGCTATGGAGGTTGACGAATCCAAAAATGTTTTCTGGAATTACTATACCTATTATGACCGGGTATTTATAAACCCTTATACGGGAAAGGTGCAGGAAATTGAAGACTCAAAAAATGAATTCTTTCAATTGGTGCTACAGACCCACATGAATCTTCTCCTTGGAAAAGCAATAGGAAAGCCTCTTGTTGCCTGGTCGACCATAATTTTCATCGTTTTGATCATTAGCGGCATACCGTTATGGTGGCCTAAAAAGTGGAAAGGAAAGGCGCTTAAGCGGAGTTTGTTTTTAAGCCTTAAAGCAAAGAAGAAGAGGTTCAACTACGATCTGCACAATGTTTTAGGCTTTCATACATCTCTGCTGGCTTTGATTTTATGTATTACAGGACTTTTGTTTGCATATCCAGGGTTCAAGACAGCCTACATTTCTTTCTTTAATGGTATGTCTATTAGCGACTCCAGCGCTGAGGCGTTGACTGTTAAGCCCCGACCTGTACCTCAGGTATACAACAATAATATTGATAATGCACTACTGTATAGTCTAGGGCAACACCCAGAAGCAGATATGATGTCTATACGACTTCGTGGCGTAGACGCTGAGATGGATGATGTACAGATTCGACTGAGCAAAGATAAAACAAGCAACTTTGTCTGGTATTATTTTGCACGATCGGACGGTCAGATCACAAAAGCATTAACCTCAGAAAATGTAAAAGCAGGGGATAAACTAGCCAGTATGAATTACGACCTCCATGTGGGGAGTATCGGCGGACTCTGGACTAAAATTTTGGCTTTTGTGGTTTCTCTAATCTGCGCTTCGCTACCTATTACAGGGTTTATTATCTGGATGAATAAAACAACGAAATAACATCAATACGATCTATCTTAAAGAATTCCTTAGTCAATCTAATCATTTCTTGATCACTAAGGTTTGTTTGACTTGATTGCGATAGAAATCTATGGTTATCTGCGCATGATATTCATCCCGTTTTGTAATGGTCTGAAAATCTTTGATCGCCTGTATTGCTTCGTCTTGACAGCCCACGATAACATCGCCGATTCGCAAACCGCCTTTGTATAAAATGGAGCTCTCTGCTAGTTTTACCACGAGTACACCGGCTATAGTCGGTAAGCCGGCTGCAGACTGCTCACCTAAGGTTTCAACGGATTTGAACCGGCCTTCTTTCCAATCAAATTGTTCACTTTCTTTATTTTTTTTGCCTAAAGTTATTTTTGGTATTTCAGGTTGGTCGGCTAGCACACGGAGTCGTTGGGCATTAACGCCAAAATGGGACATATCAAAGTCAGTATATCCATTTAATTTGGTGCCATCAAGACTAAAGTCGCCGACGGAAGCATTCTTGAATTGTATATCTTCTACAACTACGGCATGTTTTTCTATTCCTTTAGCCTGATCCTTCTCTAGATCTTTCTGTAGTGTATAGAAATTGTAATCTACGGTATCTCCCCAGTATTTAACCTGTATATCTTGATGGGGTTGCATCACGATATTATGGCGAAATGTATCGTGACTATCCTTAAACCACACATGTGGGTGAAAACCATTATTGATCATGATATTATTGTACACCGTTCGGTAAAAACCTTCTCTGAGTTTTAACCCTCCACTAAGGCAGAGGTTGTTGAAGATGCGGTAGTTGGACGATCCGTCGTCTAGATCGATGTCCCAACCGTGATCGCATTGAAATCTATTATCATGGATCAAGGTGGTCTCTACTGCATCGAGTAAGATCCATTCAGGATGCTTAGCGACCAATGCATCCATCTGGCCTCTATTGGGATGCCAAAAGCGATCTCTGCCCCAGGAATTAAATGCGCCATGGTCACTGGTCTCCAATACGGTATGGAAGACATCGTTAAAGGCGATATCATGGCCGCCCCAAGTGCCATCGCCGATGTTTATTCCTGCTCTAGGTACCTGGTAGATCGTATTGTGGTAGACGCGTATCGCTGAGGCCATAGCGATCTGGACGCCAGCTACCTGCTTTTCGATGAGACCAATGTGACGGATCAGATTTCCGCTGGCTTCACATTGGGTAGGGTAATTGTTTGTTTTAGGGCCTCTTATGGTGTCCATATCTTGCTCTGCAACAAAATTTTCATACCGGAAAGAGGGGGAACGTACAGCGTCTGCTCCGCCAACAAAGTTGATGGCTCCAGCACCTATCCGTTCGATAAGATTGTCCCGGATGACAACAGCTCGATTATAATTACTAATGAATACCGCATTGCCTCCCAAATCAGAAAAGTCTGAATTGGAAATAGTACACCTAACCGCACCTTCCAGTTTGATAGCCCCTTGACGATATATAGTCCAGTCACTGCGGAGTAGTGGTTCTGCTGTTTTCATAAAGGTGGGAGCAGTATGGATATAACGTATGCCTTCGATGTTTATGTCATGTACAGGTTTGGATTCTGTGCCCGTAATTGTGATTATATTTTCCAATATAGGTGCTTCGAATATTTGTTGATTGGGATCCTTACCGGCTTTTGGGCGGTAGTAGAGGGTGGCTGCAGACTCGTCTAGGTACCACTCAAGGTCGCTATCTAGTTCTTCAAATACGTTTTCGACATAACGATAGGTATCATGCATCTTGCTGGGTCTATTATTTTGGGATCCACCTTCCAAGGTTAATTTCCCATTGGCATCTTTGGAAAGGACACGATAGTGAAAACCGCCCCATCTGCCCACGTGTAGCGCGTGCACGATGGCTCCCTTGGGATCTTTCCATGCCGAAGTTCGTTCGGGTGAGATTGCATCGGCGGCATAGCCGTTGAAGGGTGCTGTATGCGCGTCAAAATTAGGGTACCGAGCACGTACGAGTCTATTGCCATCTGCAAATAGTTCCTGAAAACTAAGTTGCTTCGGGACCGTCGCTTTCCAGAGACCATTCTCGGTCTTCTCCCAGTGTAGCTTTAATAGTTTGGCACCACTTAACGTAACATCTTGCGCTATGTGAGCGCGGATAGTAAAGGGTGAAGCCGCTGTTCCCGATAAGCTGGGATCTATTTGAATAGGTTTATCCAGATAGTATTTCCCAGGCATAAGGATAAGTTCGATTTGTCCCTTGAAGCCCTCTTTGTTTAGCTTTGATGCTGCATCTAGACCGGCTTGGGGACTGGCATAGGGTTTTGTCCTGGTGCCGGGGTTACGGTCACTACCCGATAGGGAAATATAGATCTTTTTGCTGGTGGTAGACTGCTGTGCTAAGACTGGAGTCGACATATGACAATATCCGAGTAAAATGAATAGCGTGAATCGGATTATAGTGGTTAGGTTATAATACATGCTTAAATATAAGGTTTTTAGGAGAATGTATCCTATAGGTGTGAAAAAAATACGTTTAGGATTGGTTCGGAAGGGGTGTGCTATATTTCTGTAGGGTATTTGATTCAAGTACCATAATTTTGGCATACCTTTAGTATAGACTTGGATGTCACCTTTAGGAGGTGGTAGATATCTTAACACGGAATATATGTCAAAACTAGTAGCCTTTTCTATTGCCATCTTACTGTTTTCATGCCAAGGAACTTCTAAGAAATCGCTTCCATCGACTATACCTGATACGACAGGGACAACAGTTACGGCAGAAATTAAAGATTTAGTGCAATCAGATTCCCACTCGTTCAAGGTAGAAATCGAAAAAATAACGGCGGCACAGCTTGACTCGGCCATGGCATATGCCAAGCCGAAGCAACCTATTGTAAAGATTACGGACTTTGAAGTTGTACAGAAGAAATTATCAGGAATTGTTGATTTTAGGGTCGAAGATGGTTATTTAGGAATTAAACGTATCAATTTCAGGAATGGAACCAACAGTGGGGATAAGGAGGAGTTTGAGGAGTATGCCTTCGTAGCGTATTTTCCTGATGAGGACATCCTGTTGTGTGAGGGGGGGCATACTACAGATATCAGCTTTGATCTAGGTACAGGTCAAGAGACTTATGAAGTAGGAAACCCGGACCTAGCCACAATATCTCCAAATGGGAAGTATAGATTGAATAAAGTTTTTGAAGGACAGGAATGCTTTTTTCATTTCATTCAAAAAAAAGAACGGAACAAATTTCGGAAAGTACTTGATTTGAGCGAGGCATTTGAAAAGAAAACGAATAAATGGCTTTGTGTGACAGGCAAGGAATTCTGGACAGATGATGTTACACTCTATCTTGGATTGGTGACGCAGTACAAGGAAGATGGTAATGAATACGATTATTATAAAATTAAAATAATCGATCGCTAGTATTGGTGAGTAGAATACAGCGAGGTGGTATTTCTTAGTGAAATGCCACCTCGCTTTATGTTTAGCTAGTACTCGTACTTTTCTATGGATTTAATTTGATTATTCCCTTCTGTAAATACCAGCGTAGGCTGGTAGTTTTCGGCTTCCTGGGGCGACATATTGATAAATGATAGGATGTGGACAGTGTCTCCCACCTTGGCATGTAGCGCTGCCCCTCCATTCATACAGACCTCTCCGCTGCCTCTTTGGCCAGGTAGCACATAGGTCATAATCCGGCTGCCATTTACCGCATTATTGATATATACCTGTTCGTATTTTTTTATGCCAGCGGCGTCCAGCAGATCTGCATCGATCGTGATCGAACCGTTATAGGCTACATTGGCCTCGGTTACTTTGACGGTGTGGATTTTAGCTTTTAATAGGGTCAGTTCCATGTTATATTACTTTTAATGAAGTTTTGTTTTGTGTGTTTTCTGTCTTTTTTAATAAATACTTAATATCGCCCTGGACGATGGTGAAGTGTTGACCATCCATCTGTGTGGTGATTTCAAAAGGTTTCTGGATGTCGAAGCTTTGTTGCGGGCATAGAGTCGGTACCCGGTTGATCAATAAACCGGAAGAGGTATAGCTTTCGACCCAGTAATGGGACTCTCGTGTCTCATCGTTAAGGATCTGAAACCACATCCCTTCGCCTATACCACCGAGCCATTGGGCATTTTCAATGAGGTTAACAGGGATGGTGGGACGATCTAATTGCCCATTGCTGGTGTCGCAGCCCAGTGCTGATGCATGCTTGTTGGATAAATTTTCTTTGAGCAATTGCCAATGGAAGTTTAAAGAACCGACTCTGCTCACTCTTTGTGGGTTGATCACGCCTTCGTGGTAACAGTAAATGATGCCGTTGTCTCTGGTATTGATGATGTTGCTCATGGGGCTTGGTTTTACTGTTTCTGGGAATTTAATCTTTCTGACGCGCCTATCTTTGGGATGCATGCCAGCGATGAGGACCTGGGCGACAAAGCGTGAACAACTGTTGTTACCCTTGGCGATGGCGCCATAGGGAATTGGACCATTGCTAACCAGCTGGTCAGCAAATTTCTTGGCGCTAGCATAACAGATGTCTTGTACCAGAGAATAAAAGAGTCGACCGCCTCCATGCGTGGCCTCTTCCATATCGCTTAACTCTGCCAATATCTCCTCTAAATTTGTGATCGTTTGGTGTGCCCGATCAAATAATGCAGCAGTCTCTATGTGAAGTCTCGGATCGAAGTAACTGGAACGCGCACGACCATCGCCACGTAGGCTGACATAGCGACCAAAATCATAATAATCAACGGTTCCGGTACCGTGGGAGACGAGAAGGATAGCAGCGTGCCCGACTTTAAAATTTAAGTTTTTGACAATGCCGCATTTTTTTAAGAAGGCCATCCAGCGTTCGTCTCCAAAAGCCGTCTGGTCTGGCCATGCCAATGGTATAGCAAAGTCGTTAAAACTTCTCATCGTATTGTGCTATTTCTTTTTTCAATGTTGGATATAAACTATTTAGATAGCGATCGCCATAGTCTGCAAATAATAAGACCATATGGTCGTCTGCTCGTACGGGGCGTGTATCTGCATATTTTTCTAGTCCCGCCAGCACGGCTGCACTGGAAAAGCCAAGTAATTCTTCTTCTTCCTGATAATACGTGTTAGCCCAGTTCATGGTATCGATTCGACTCACCTGAAGGATATCATCAATTACCTCGGGGTCAAATACGGCCGGGGCAAATTTTCGACCTATGCCATCTATTTTGTCCATTGCAGGTAGCTCGTCGGGTAGGGTACCATGCTTTTTTAAATGGGATAGAATTGAACCGTTAGGTTCTACTCCACAGATCTGTATGTTGTTATTTTTGAATTTTAGATACTTGCCTGCTCCGGATATAGTACCGCCTGTACCTATGCCGGCGAAAAAATGGGTAATCCTACCGCTCGTCTGTTCCCATATTTCGGGACCCGTAGTCTGGTAATGGGATAAGGGGTTCTGCGGATTGTTGTACTGATCTGTAAAAAAACAGTTAGGGGTATTCTGGGCATATACTGCGGCTTGGTATTGCGTTGACTCCTTGTCGGATATGCCATTTGAATTGGCACAGGCGACAACAGTAGCCCCCAGCTGACGTAGTAGGCTAAGCTTTTCGCGAGCACAATCCTTGGTTAGATAGATGCGGCATCCGTAACCAAGTTGAAGTGCAAATTGTGCAAGTCCGATTCCTGTATTGCCACTGCTGGCTTCGACGATCGTATCACCTTTGCGAAGCAGACCAAGCCTAATAGCCTCTTGTATCATATGCCAGGCAGGACGGTCCTTCGAAGTCTTATTAGCGTTATAAAATTCTTTCTTTATAAATATACTACAGGCATATTTTTCGGAGAGGTAAGGGCATAGTTGTAGCGGTGTATTTCCTATTGTCGTAGTATCCAAATGTTATGAGTTTAAGTTTATTTATTGTTTATAATATAACGATGTAAACATCGATGGTATTATCTCTTTTTATTGTTTTCACAACTTTTAACAGCTCAGCGCGGGAAAAGTTCTCCTGTCACTATGCAATAGATGATATTTTGGTTATTGGTATGAACTATTTGGCCGTATGAATGGTTATGGAGATACGACAACTGTGAAAACTATGAGCAAAAGAAAACAGATATTTAAAACACATTTTACGATATTAAAGAATACAGTGTTGGGATTTATGAACGAATCGGCTTTAAAATACAGCGCCTCACTGGCTTATTATACGGTTTTTTCGGTAGGACCTATTCTTGTTTTGATGATATCGTTAGCAGGAATGTTTCTGGGTGAAGAGGCTATCCAGGGGAAAGTATTTACCGAGTTAAGAGGTTTGATCGGGAGCAGTGTAGCATTGCAGGTGCAGGATATTATCAAAAACCTCTCTCTTTCGGGAAAGTCGAATATGGCGCTTATCATCAGTGTGGTGACTCTTTTGATCGGCGCGACTACCGTGTTCGGGGATATTCAAAATTCTATCAATAATATATGGCATGTGCGTCCTAAGGTGAAAAAGGGCTGGTTAAAAATTATAAAAGACCGCCTACTTTCCTCATCGTTGGTGATAGGGTTAGGTTTTCTGCTAGTGGTTACTTTGATCGTAAACGGCGTAGTAATGGCACTGACGGATCGCTTGCAACGATTTTTTCCAGATACCTCAGTGCAACTGTTTAATGGGATAAACTTTTTGGTGTCCTTTGGGATTATATTTCTCATGTTCTGTATCGTTTTTAAGGTGCTTCCTGATGTGAATATAAAATGGCGTACCGTACGGTCGGGAGCTCTGTTTACAGCGGTTCTGTTTATTATCGGTCATTTTCTGATAGGGCTATATATAGGTAGTTCTGGTACGGAAAGCACTTATGGAACGGCTAGTGCTATTGTGCTTATCTTATTATGGGTATATTATACCTCGGCTATACTTTATTTTGGAGCGGTGTATACGCGCGAGTACGCTATTTACAAAGGTACTCCGATTCAGCCATCTGAATTTGCGGTGTATGTCGAAGTTAAAGAAATCGAGAAAGAGGTCAATGTAGTACCGCCAGCACCATTGACAGAGGATGAAAAAGCAGCGGGCAAACGTACTAAATAGCAGTACTATTTTTTGCAGATAAAGCCTATACTACAAAGACATTTTGTGGGATAGGGCATGCCTTTCCTTTGGGAGTTGGTTTTTAAATTTTATGATAAAACGGGTTCCTTCTCCGAGTTCACTTTCAATCTTAATCTCTGCCTGTAGACGGTCTGCAATACGCTTGACGATAGATAGACCGATTCCAGAACCTTCAAAACCACTTGCATTGGACATCCGTTTGAATATTTCAAATATATTCTCGACTTCGTCTGCAGGTATACCGATCCCATTGTCGGTAATATAGTATACAACAGCATCATTGCTGGAATAGCTATTTATGGACACTTGTGGGGATTCGGTCTTACTGCTATACTTGACTGCATTGGCTAGCACATTTAAAAAGAGCTGATAAAGTAATGTCTTTTCTCCTGAGATCGGGTGCAGTTGTCCAATTTGAAAATCGAGGTTGGAGCAGGAATAGCGTTCTTTACTTTCCAGAATGATTTTATGTATGAAGGGCTCAGGATGGATTGTGTCATATTCAAATTCATAAGTCTTTGCTTTTGAAAATTCAAATACCCTTTGCATCATATTTGTCATTAGGTCTACAGCATCCAGTATATTGGTGCTGACTTTTTTGAGGAATTCCTCTGGTAGATTGTTCCGCTGTTGTATTATCTGTGCTGCCAACTTGATGGATGACAAGGGGTTCTTTAGATCATGGCTAAGTGTATAGCTATAGGTATCTAGCGTATTGTTGACTTCTACAAGTCTCTCATTCAATTCCTGAATTTCAGAGACTCTTTTCATCACAGCGTCTTGTACGATGTAGCGCATGCGGCGCATAAATAGGAGTTCTCGTTTTTTCCAGGGGGCTGCATGTCCCTTTACTTTTCGTTTCCAGGCCTCGAATGATGTTCGAGGAGAAGGGTATTGTGCTTGCCCATTGGGGTCGTCCACATATGTTTTTTCTGGATTTCCGGCCCATGTCTCTTCGATTTCTATTTCTTTGCGAAACCAATATAGGCTAAACTTTGGTTCGCGTAATATGACGACTTTGGCTACACCAGGGAATGTATCTTGGTTTTCCGGATCTGCAAGGGTAAAGTGTTGGTATGCGATCAGTTCTTTTTGACTACGTTGGTTGATAGTCGATTGAATCTTCCTAAAATGATTGAGAGTAGGAGATTCACCATATAAATACACGCCATCTGGATGCTGAATAGCCAAGCCTTCTGCCGATACCATATCGCAGAGAGCAGGAGCGCTGTTGGCTAAGACTTCGAGTATATTGCGATTGACCAAGAGCTTTTCTTTCAACTCCAGTTCCAAAGATTTGATGCGCTTATTGTAGAGAAGGTCTATTTCTCGTTGACGTGCCAAATGTCTGTTTACAGCGTATTGTGCTAAGAAAACGCAGAGGTGACGCTGTGCTAGATCGACCATTTTCGGGTCCCGATGTTGACAGGTAACGAGCCCCCACAATTGTCCATCCATTAGGATCGAAAAACTGGCGCTGGCACGTACCTTGGCATGACGAAGATATTGCAAGTGCGTGGGGGACAATGCGCGGATACTGGATCGCCCTAGATCCAATGTGTCAGGTTCTTTACCTAGAAGGGCATAGGTAGGAGCATCAACATCAACTGTATGACGGGCTATGAAATGGGTGTACAGTTCACGTGCTTGTTTAGGTATATCAGACTCCGGGTATCGGTACCCTAATAGGGAAGTCATATCTGGAGCTGCCTTTTCGGCGATGACTTGACCGCTACCGTCATCCATGAATTTATACAGCATGACACGGTCAAAATCGATGACTGTGCTGATGCTGGCGCAGAGTGCAGACCAAAGCTCGTCTCCGGCGGCATCTAAATGTCGTGCGTAGGAATACAGTTTGGTGTTGTTGGACTTTAAGGCGTTGATCTGCTCGAACTCAAAATAAATTTTATGTTCATTTTGATAGATACTCCAATGAAAGTCTTTGTCCTGTATTTTTATTTCTGAAACCTGTCTGTAAAGAGGATCTTCTTCGGCTTTGGAAAAGAAGACGGATAGGTTGGCGGGATCTAGTTGACTAAGTGCCCAAAAGTCATTTAGATGGTATCCTAAAAGATCCTGTACAGGTGTACTAAGCCAATGGGCAAAGTTATCGCTGATGGCAACGCAATGCAAACCAGAATCAAACACCACCAAATAACCAAACTCCTGAATGCGGCCACAAAGATGAATCGGTTCATCTTCGCAATGTAACCAAGCTTTACCCATAACTAGACGTTCAAAATTTAAAGATATGTTTATAAAATCACTTATCAAAGTTTTGAACAGATGCTTCGTTTCATCGATAGCGGGGAGAAATGATTTATTGTTTATGCTTGAATAAGCCCAAGAAACTAGACGTCGAAATCTTTAAATCTTTATAATTCCTTTTTTTATCATTTCTAGCATCGGAGGGGATACATTTTTAAAGGTGGGGGCTTGCTCAACAAGGCTCCCAGCACCTTTTTTATTGACTTTAAAGGTAAGATCCATTTCCGTGGTAAACAGTAATGCGCTGCTGAACGGATTTTTTATATAGTTGCTTAACACTGTAAAAACCTCATCGGCTGTATGAAAATGCTCAATTTCTTGTGTTTTATAGCTGAAGGTTAATGCAAAATCATAGCCGCCAGATTCTAAAATATGAAGACGTACATAAATATTCTTTAACTCGGTATTACCTATTGTTTTAGCAAAAGTTAGTTTGGCAAATGTTCCTTGATTGATACTCGATTGTACGCGTTCACAAAATTCGTTAAATACAGTCTGATATGGCATTGTAATAATGTTTGAACGGTGAAGTTACAAGAAGTAGTTGATAAGTCCGTATTTTTTCTAATTTGCCTTAATAGAAGTTTTAAATTTCCCGTTTGTTACCTTAACCGTTTGTAGGGTTTTAGAACCTTCTACACGTACAAGAGCACCGGAAAAAGATCCTTCTACAGCACTATTGTTTATTTTTGCAATGTCCAGATTCAAAGCGTCCTCAGGCGCAAGCGTATTTCTTGTGGCCGTAACGTTGAGTTGTTGATTATCTTTTGTTAAGGAATAGATAGCTAAGATGTCAAATCCCGAAAGATCATCTAAAGTATATTGACCACCAGGTACACGTGTATCTTCTGACATAACCGTTAGTTTCATCCATTCGGTTCCGCCATTGGATCCGGTTATTTCTAAATAATTGCCGCCATCTACCCATCGTGCCTCTGCAGACGCAAAGTTTTTTTCAACACCATCAATTTTAACCATAAAATACGTGGAGTCTACGGTTCCTGTAGCGTCATCTTTTTTACATCCGGTGATGAACATGGAAAGTACAGAACATGCAAAAATAATTCTCTTCGTCATAACGTTTATTTAAATTAACGCCATGTTTAATGCAATAACTGTGCCTCTAACGGATATACGATAGCTGTGCTAGCAATAGTCTTAGAAGACTAACTATCTCTTCCTATATAGTGGAATTTGATTTACTTGCCACAGTTAGGGGTTGCTGTCAGTACGTCTAATGCCATATCCATTGCTTTTTTTGCACTCTTTTTGAGCTTTGCTAGATCCGTTTCTTTCATGGCCTTGTTGCCAAAGGTAACTGCATTGAGCGCATAGTTTTTTGCGTTAGCACAGTTGCAAGATGGGGAGATTGCATAGGCTGCTGCTTCATCCGCTTTGAGTACGCCATCTTTTAACAGGGGCATTGCATTTTCAATGGAACTCGCTTGATAAGCTTTTTTAAAAGAGAGGTAAGCAAGTTCTCCATAAGTGGAAGCCATTTCACAACCAGGTTTTGCTTCTAAACGTATTCCGTTGGCCGACATGATAGTAGGAATACATAGCAGGGTAATGATGTAAATTAGTGGTTTCATAAAATTGATGTTAGATCATAGAATATAAATGTATTAATTCGATTCGCGATTGCTGCGTCTTTCGGGGGGCTTATATTTTAAGTTTAGCAACTTGCATAGTGATAAACTTAGGTAGATAATTTGGAGTACAGTTTCTGGACACGACTTCGTCTTTATATAGGCCGGTTCGTTCGCCTAGTGCTATACACCTTGCGCGGTATTTTGGTTCAAATATTCCTATTTGAGCCGCTGTGAAATTCATGGCCCATTGCACTTCCGGAACCTCGTTTGTGATACCATTTTCGATCATCGCCAAGAGATACTCGGTGTTGGGAGGTGGAGTTTGCCCTACCCAGCGTTGCCGAGCTTGATGGTACCAAAATACCCTCCTTTGAAGGGCAAAGCCGCTATCCCGCCAGGATTCCATGAGTGCGACTGTCTGCTTGTCCTTAGCGAGTTGATTTGCCATGAGCCAGTCCATCAATTGAGTCTTTTCGGCCTGTTGATGTTCTTCAATATCCTTGGTCAAGCTGTCTATAAATTCTTGAGTGATCTTTTTCTTGTCCATAATCAGAATCGCTAGTTGCCTAGGCAGGTATAGACCGGATGACCACAGTTCTAAAGCAAGATCGTGGTCCTTCTTAATATCTTTTGCAATATTTCGAAGGTCACCCAGCTTTGTCGTGTTGTGATCAATTCCACTCAACACATTCGATGCTTTTGAAGATGTTTTCATGATTAAAAATAACAAAAAAATGAATACGATGGATGAACTACTCAATAAGCAGAGGGGATATAATAAAAACGGACACCGCTAGGATGCCCGTTTTTATTTTAAATCGATTTATTCACCAAATCTTTTAAATATACGCTGAGGACCGGGTTTGAAGGTCGTAGGTAACATTTTGGGTTGAGCATTTTGCCTGCTTTGTCCAATATGATAAAACGAGGAATACCTGAGCCTGCTATCTGACGGAAGAAGGGACTGTTGGTACCTCCAGGTAACCAGAGTTGTTCGCCGGTTGAATTATTCTTTTTCAGATAGTTTAACCAATCTACCTCCTTTGTATTGCCACAAACAGATAGAAAGACAATATCTTCTTCTTCCATACCATGTTCTACGCGTTTTAGGAAGGGCATTTCGGCAATACATGGGGCGCACCAGGTAGCCCAGATGTCAATAAACACCACCTTGCCTTTATAATCAGAGATGGTTGTTTTCGTGCCGTCAGGCTTATGGAAAGTAAGCGTACTGAAGTCCGTGCCTGGTAGACTATTTTTAAATATGGTCTCTTTATTAGCGTCTTGGAGCATGGTATTGATTTTGGCTACATTGGCTTTGTCTTTTACCAAAGGCAAAGATTGCTTGGCTAGGTCATGTATCGTAACTAGCTCCTTTTCTTTTAGCATCAAATGGATTAGTTCTACGATGTATGCTTCCCTGAGCGTCTGATCTGAGATGGAACTGGCAAAGTCGGCCACCCAATTATTAGCATTGTGGATTTTCAATTCGCCGGCGTCTATTTTTGCATACATAAACTCGTTTAACAGCCCGATCCAATTGTAGCAGGTTGTTAATTCGGGGACGAATTTTAAATCCCAATCGGCAAACTGGGTTTTGGCTAATGGAGTCGATGGAGGACTTATTTTAGCTTGGATATAATCACCAAATGCAGCGGTTAAGTATTCTGCTTGTGTTTGTGCTAAAAGAATTTTTCTATGCTCCTTAACTTCTGCTAGGGTAGAGGTATTGATTGCCTTGATCCGGCCGGTATAAGCTTCTTTATCGCTATGGTTGGAATCTTTGAACCCGTATTGGAGGCTCATATCTAGATAAAATTGGTTGAGCGCACTACCTTTAACACTGAGTATAATTTTATTATTCTTTACAGCAATAGAAATATCATCCTCAGGCTGTAGATACAGATTGAACTTTTTTAAAGTCGGATCTGAGGTATAGATTAAGTAGAAATCGGGCTTTTCCAGTTCAGTTCCGACGACAAAGTTTCCGTCGTTAAAATCATAACGTTCTCGAAGATTTTTGCCTTGCTCCCCATAATAGAGTACTACAATGCCTTTTGTTACCGTTGCTTTACCTCGAATCACGGCCTTACCACTTTCTTTTGCAAAAGCATGAAGTGATAGTGTAAGTCCGATTATGGCACCGATTATGACGCAGAATGTCTTAGTATGTGTTTTCATTAATAGGAATGTTGAATTATAAAATCGCTTAAGGCACGGAAGCCGTGCCTTAAGTTTTATCTTTATTTGTTGCCGTATTTAGCTTTGAGATCTTTGACCATTTGGATGTTTTTTTCTGCATCGGCTGTTGAACTGTTGTTCGCAATAGCGTTAGCTTTCATCTTTTCGGCTATTTCTAACGCTTTGTCAAATTGATAGTTACGCCAAGTGATGTATAGGTAGGTGTTATAGTAGCTAGGCTTATTGTCCCATGCTAGTAGGTCTTCCATCCATTTAATACCTTCCACGTTTTGGTCTTTTTTACCGGTGAAATTACCTAGCAAGCTGGTCAATGCTAAGGTATACTGCGCATTGTTTTTACCATATTTATCTAAAAATGCGGTACCTTTTTTCTTGTACAACGGTACGTCGTAATCGCTGTTGTCTGCTGTTTTGGAATTAAAAATATCGCAGAATGCAGCATATTCATCGTAATAAGGATAGTTTTTAGATTTGAAGATTTTCATCTTGTCGTTGAAATTCGTCATGTCTTTAGTCGATAATCCATCATCTTGTAACGCTTTTAGGTACCAGAGGTATTTATTGGCGATTGTTTTATCAACTTGTTCTTTTCCTACAATTTTGTAAAATTCTTTTTTATTCTGCTCCAGAAAGTCAAAAGGAGCTGAAAATGGTGCTGGTTTCACAACTTCCATGAGATCATAGGTGTTCTTTGTTAATTTCTGAGACTTCGATAAGGATGTAAAGTACTTATCAAAATCGGCTGTAGCTTTTTCGCTTTGATAAGATTTTACCAACATCTCAAAATATTTTGTCAGAAAGCTATGATCGCGCTCGCCAGCTTCAAATTTTTTGATAAGTGTCAATTGATTGCGGTTTGGATCCATCGCGACTTTAGAAAATTCGATTAAGCCTTGAATGGAAGTACCTCCAGCCATAGAGTGCATAGCATTACCATCCGCATCCATAACCATCAGGGTAGGGTAGGCCGCGATCTTGTATTGTTTGCCTAACTCGACACCTTCGCCCTTATCGTCACATTGAATTTTCAAGTTGACAAAATTACTATTGAAGTAATCGCCAGCGTTTTTTTTGGAGAATACATCGGCGTCCATTTGTTTACATGGTCCACACCAAGATGTATAGAAATCCACGAAAATGGCCTTTTTCTCCTTTTTAGCTCGAGCGAGGGCATCTTTGTAATTATGTTCAAACTGAATTCCTTGACCGCTGACGGTGCTGCCTATGAATAGGGTAGCAATAGCTAGTATAATGTTTTTTACTTTTTTCATTTTTATAGTATAATTTAATTTTTTAATCAGTTAATGAGCGACTTTATTATGGCAATTGCATGTCAAAAGCTGTAATACGGCCAAAACCCTCATACGTACGGATGTAATCTGGATTTGTAACTAAACCACCTACACCTAATATTTCGATAGGAATGGTTATTATCTTCCCGGTCTTGCTGCTTGCATTATATGTGCTTAGCACAACTAGACGTTGGGCAGCACCTATAGTTGTTCGCTTTGACCAATCCAAAGGATCGCTTGTACTTGGTATATATGTTTTCCCATTTGACGTAAATATTATTTTCATCCCAGTTATCTTTTCGCCGGAATTAGCTGTATACCGGAGATTCGTAGTGGACGGCACACCCAATTCAACTATTGTTGCATATACTTTATCTTCCGTAGCGTAGAATAGTACCTGCTCACTGCTAGATGTGGAGAAAAATTTTGCATTACTAATGTCTGGGTTTGCACTTAGATCATTAAGCGCAATCCCCATAGATCCCGACACTGGATTAGAGCGTTTTATTTGGTAAGCATAGTATTTTTCCTGATCACGTTCTTTCATAATAGAAATAATCCGCTGATCATAACCTTCAAACATGTCTAAGCAAGTCTTATTTCCCATATTATTCGGGTCAAATGTTGCTTCATTATGTGTAGCTGGGAAATTGATCAGAGGTCGATCCATAGAAGCGGCATCTGCTACTAAGAGGAAGCGATTGTTTAATTCGTCATAGGTTATGCCCCCTAAGCCTGTGTTAAATCCACAAACTCTAAAAGCTTTATAGCCCTTATCATCGGATGGAAGAAAATAATAGCCAAACTTTTGATTCTCCCCATACCGTCCGTACACTTTACCATTGTTAATCAAGAACTGACGGTGATTGTTATTAACGACCGTTGATACGTCATTGGGGGCCAGTTTATCCGGTGGAATAATAAAAAGTTCATTGCCACCCTGTGTCTTGATATAAGAGTCTGGATTAATTCTTAAGTATGACTGGTCTGTCATAAATGTTATGTCTTTATATGAGAAGCGCCTATGAAAGTTTAGCTGATTTACAATTCCTTTTATTTTCTCACCATTAGCTGAACTATAGGCATTATACATGATTTTTTGTGAAGCACTGTCTTTGGTAATGGCTCCTGTAAAATTAAATGCCATAATTAAGCTAACATCTGTATTTTGTTCATCCTTGGTGTCGGCTACAATAAGTCCATCGCCAAAGAGTGAAATAACAGTAATATCCCAAGTGAAAAATGCTTTGACATTATTTGTGGAATCGGTGGCTGTGAAAATAAGTTTATACGGCGTTGAAGACGGTGTCTCATTTATTATTGCGGACAAATGCTCTTGGGTGCCCAATAAGCGTTCGTAACCACCATAAGCGTTTAATGTCCATTTGTATTTTAGAGTCCCTTTATCGGTATTTTGTACACTGACTGTTGGCGCGATTTTTAAAGTATCGCGTTGATATATGGTATAAGCAATGGGTAGGCCAGTCGTATCGATGCCGATCTCGGATACTTCATACATATTTAAAGTTGAAGTGTCTTTTAAGCAAGCAGACATCAGCAAGGTGATGAAAGATAATATATAGATTATATGTTTCATTGTCTTAGTCTAAAAAGTTAATAAAAAACGACAGGAAGTCCTTTTTTTGGACCGTCATTATGGGTAAAAGGTTCCCCCGGGTGCTCCATATTATATTTAATTAGAGCTTCCTTTGCCTTAAGACCTAACGCTTGTACTTCACCGGTCGACATCCACCAAGTCTCTTTGTCTGCTTGTGTTGGATCGAAAGGGAATGATGTTCTTCCTGTAACTTCTATCAAAAATTTGTACCAACCCGTAGAGAAATCTGCTCCCAAATAGAAGCGCATCCACCTCCAATTGACGGGCTGTATAATTTTCGCTGTCCAGGTTATTTTTGATCTTGTGTTTAACATGGTCCCAAGATCTTCAGAGGGTACAATGTGTACATTGAGGTCAACTAAGGATGTGTCTACTGTCGTGTTTCGCTTTAGTACGATTGGAATCTGGGCTTCAGTACTGTTTTTTGGCAATGTTCCTTCTTGGATTTCAAACCATTCGGGCTTAGCTGTCGTCGTGCTGTCAAAGATGGCTTCAACCTTAAATTCTCGATCATAATCTTTGGGTTCACCAGACAGTCGCGCGGTCAGGAAAATGGTTTTTGATTGCGCCTCCATGTCCTCAATAAATGAATATGAATAACCTGATAATCCATATAGAGAAGGTGACTCGTCGATATAAATCTTTAACTCTTCTTTTTTGCAAGCCCCCAGCAATGCTAGAATGAAGAGGGAAAGTGTGAAAAGTATGTTGTTCTTTTTCATAATAATTCCTTTCAGTATTTTTAACATTAGTTACCCATTTCAATTTCACGCTGCGGTAAAGGCAATACATATACCGTATTGTCCATTGGCTTGTTGGTATTTGGTATAGCCTCATTTCCCCGACGTTTATAGTAATAAAATAACTGTCCTTCGGAGACAAATTCTTTCCGGTATTCCAGCTGTATTTGAACTTGAACTTCTTCTTTCGTTAAGGTTTCCGGGAGATTATAGGTTGGTGCTATCCCTCTATTGATACGTACGGTGTTCAACATCCTTACGGCCAAATTGCTTTGATTGGTCTCATTATAGCATTCGGCCAATATATAGAACATCTCTGGAAGTCGAATCAAAGGCATTCTGTCTTTATAGGTGGAACGGTCTACGTAATGAAACTTTAGCAATAAGTAATCGTTTGTTGATATTTTATTATAGAGTTCTTTGTAGCGATAATCGGATAGCGACATACCTCCTTTAGTGTTGATCTCATATAAGGTATTAGCAACTGTACCGTTATGGTTTAGTCTACGGCTATTGACATTAATTCCGTCTGGTCCGAATTGTGTGATGTACGGCTTAATCACTTCAAACATATTCTGTACGTTTAAGCCAAAAATATGTTCAGCACTGAAGGTATAGTCTTTTTGTAAAGGGTCTGGATTATTGATGCTTCCATTGTGAAAAGAAACCAATGTACCTCTAGCTTTGGTGGCTACCAATTCAGCTGCTTCTATTGCTTTTTCGTAATTACCTTTCCATAAGTACAATCTGGCCTGTGTTGCTTTTACAGCGTAATAATTAAAGCGCATTCTACGGTCACTATAGAAGTTATCCGCATTTGGAATCTCGACACCTCCTAAATCATTTGTAGCAGTTATTAATGCCGGATCATAATTGATCATGAGTTTTTCGGCCTCTTGCAAATCCCGTTCTACATTTTCGAGATATACTTTTCCGGAAACGGGGAGGGTCATCGTTTTAATGTATTTGTCCACATAAGGTAACGTGATTCTATCTAAATCTGTAGGCGAGTTAATTAGATTTCCGTAGCCAAATAAACGGTACAGATCGAGGTGGATGTAGGCACGTAATCCTAAAGCTTCGCCTTTAATCAAATTATAATGGGTGGGGTGAATTTTATCTTTATAATCTTCAATTTGGCTAATAAGATTGTTTAAGTTCGCAATGACGGAATAACTTTTACTCCAGATATTGTCTTTAGGATTTATAACTTGAGTGGACTGGTATTGGTAGGTGGAAACATTGGCATAGGGATGGTTTACAACAGTGGTTGGGTACTGTTGCGCGAGTGCATCAATAAAACCAATTGTACTTTCAAAGCCATAAATACCTCGGTCGGTCATCAATAGATATGCCCCCATTAAAGCATCCTTAAATCCTTGTTCGGATTTAAATAATTCATCTGAAGCAATTTCAGATTTGGGTGTTATAGCAAGCCATTTTTCACAAGAGCTAAAACCGAGTACTGCGAATAAGGCGATTGGAATAATTTTTTTCATTTTATATTTCTTTAAAATGTTGCAGTTAAACTGAATGAAAACTTACGTGCAAATGGGTAACTCAATCCACGTTCAATAGGAATACTGGATATCGTAAACACATCGTTGGTATATAAAGCACAGCGCAATCTATCCAGACCAATTTGCTTAAGGTAATTCCAACGGTAAAAATCATACGACAGACTTAATGATGATAGTGCTATTTCGTTCTGATCCATCACAAAGCGGTCGGAAGCCTGTGTGCGCAAAAACTTTCGTTCCCAGGAGCCGTCTTCTTGTTGTATTTCTACAGAACCTAAAGCTTTAAAAGGCTTTACATCTCCAGGTTGGTGCCAGGTGCCATAAAGTACGCGTTTGTCCACGTTGTAGCTCATGTCTACATTTTCTACCCGATCGATCAACGTCTGATTGTAGAGCTGGCCGCCGAATAAGAACCTAAAATAAGCCGATAAGCCAAAGCCTTTGTATTCGCCGTTAATCCCAAATGAACCAGAGACTTTAGGTATTTTGTCACCAACTACAACCTGATCCGCTGCAGAATAGGTGTAGGTTTTACTGCCATCTTGCTTTATATATATTTCCTGCCCGTTGGCCGGATCTATACCCAATGAGCGTACAGCCCATATCGCATTCATAGACACCCCATCGTAATATTTGGTTACAGGTCTGTTATTGAAGCGATCTCCAGCTACCTGATCTTGTAATTCATTAAATGACTTCAACGCATCGGATATAGAAACAATTTTGTTGGTGTTCTTAATAGCCGATCCGGTAAAAGATAAGAAAGCACGATTTGTAGGGTCGGAGTATGCCATGTAAGTCAGCATAAGCTCGATTCCGGTGTTCTTTATTTTTCCCATGTTCTCCTTAACGGAGGCAAATCCTGATGATGGTGGTAAGCTAAAATCAACTAGTGTATTTTCTGTAATCGAGTTATAGTAATCTAAGCGACCTGATAATTTACGTCGGATAGAAAAATCCAAGCCTACATTGTAATCCATTTTCTGTTGCCATTTTAAATCCGGATTAGCCATCCCTTTAAGGTACGAACCTAGATATCCTTGATAAACTTTGTCTAGGAAGTAGGTATAAGTAGCCATGGATTGGTAGGAGCTGAAATTTTGAGACCCGGTTGATCCTACTGAACCACGTAGCTTAAGCCTATCAAAGATCTGGTATTGGCTTAGCCATTTTTCGTTATGAATGTTCCAGCCAACTCCCGTACTCCAAAAGGCTCCCCAGCGTTTGTTGGTCCCGAATTGAGAAGAGGCAGAGGCCCGCACAGATGCATCTGCAAATAGTCGGTTATCGTACGAGTAACTGGCAATTGAAAGTAAACCTAGATCACGCGTTGTCCCTTCGGATCCAGAGGGTCTGTTTTGATATTTGGCATATTGTTTTGCGAATAGTATATCGTTCATCCTGTCATTTGGAAAACCTTCAGTGTTATAAATCACTTCCTCAAAAGAACGCTGACTAACGGATCCCCCTGCATTAACAAAGAGCAGATGTTTTTCGCCAAAAGGTTTGTTGTAATTGATGTTTATATCCCCAGAATATCGCATTTGAGTTCCCTCATTCTTTTTATAAGAACCTTTTCTAAAGAAATCATCTCCTGAATAATTAGCAAATCTTAAGTGATTGGCAGGGTAGAACTCGTCAGCCTCATTTTTGGTGTTGGTGAAACTGCCACGAAGAAGCATTTTTAAACCTGCGGCTAATGCTGCCTCTGCATATAGGTTGTTGGTGAATTCTGTATAACTCTTGGCTAATTTGGTGTTAAGTGTCGAGTTGTAGAGTGGGTTGGGAAAGGATTGAACCTCTGCCGCTACGCTACCTACGTAGGGTACCAGGCCCGTTTCCGCATTCATCTTTAGATTTCCAAATTCGTCGTAAGGTGTCCAATATGGGTTCATTTTTGCATACTCATCAAATGTACCGTAGGGTGAATCGTTACTGGAGCCTGCGGTATAGCTAATAATGTTGCGGAATAGAAATCCTTTGAAACGGTAAGACATCATTGCATTGGTGGCGATAACATCCCTCTTGGAGCCTTTCATTACCCCTTCTACGTTATTATATGAAAAATCCGTGATTAACTTAAGATCTCTATCACCCAATTCAACAGATACTCCATGTTTTTGACCTATGGCATTGCGTAGTGGTAACGACATCCAATCGGTATTGACACCCGACAACACAGCTTTAAGGCGCTGATTATATTGTTGGTCTAAGGTGAGTTGTTTCACATAATTCGGGTCGTAGCTATGGATTTCAGAATATAGACCATAGATACGCTCCGCCTCTAGTTTTTCAGCAGAGTTCGTTAAGTTGTAGCTGCTCAAATCGGGTAATTCAGCATCCAAACTACCATTATAGGTTATTAAGACCTTGTTTTCTGTGTTTTTTTTGGTCTCTATAACGACTACACCATTAGCTGCTTTGGCCCCGTATATCGCCTTTGCAGAAGCATCCTTGAGTATCGTAATACTTTCGATACGGTTCATGTCCAGATCTACCACCTTGGTGAGCCCTACCTCAAATCCGTCTAGTATAAAGAGCGGTTGATTGGGGTTATTAATATAATCGCCTTTCAAATCAGAGCTTCCCTCTTGTGGAAAGGTAGAGTTCCCTCTTAATGTCATCTCGGGCATGCCGTTTGGATCGGATCCTAGATTCAAATTATCAAAGATCATCAATGAAGGTTCTAAAACTTTTAAGGATTGGATCACGTTCTTGTGACTAACCCTTTGCAGCTCTTCTTTTGTAAGTCGTGACGCAGCCCCCGTAAAGGTATTCAAGTTACGATCTACTATACCCGTACTGACGACTATTTCCTCCATTTTGTTTTCTGCGTTTCTCAATATTATTCGCAGATTACTGCCCGCTGCATTTACTTCTTGTTCTTGATAGCCAATGCAAGAGATAATCAGGATGTCGGATTTGCTAGAAGCCTGTATACTAAAACTACCGTCATGATCTGTTGAGGTGGCACGACCGTTCGATTTGAGCCTAACAGAGGCTTTTGCAATACCTTTGCCTTGTTCATCTACGACACGACCTGTTATTTGTGTTTGTTGTACAGTTGTTTCATGCGTAGTATTGTTGAGTTTGTTTGTGGTTTGGCCAGCTACTTTCTTGAGCACAATCGTATTGTTGAAAAAGTCAACTTTTAAGTCGGTGTTTTTCAAGATTTGATTTAGGGCGTCCTGAAATGGTTTGTTCTGAAAAGATACATCGATATTTTTGATCTTTTCCACCACTTCCTTATCGTAAAGAAATACGTAGTTGCTCTGTCTTTCGAGATCTTTGATAACCTGTTCGAGTGGTGCTTTCTTTCGGTTTATGGTGACCTGCTGACCGTATGTATGGGCATTGACCTGCGATAGACAGGTTCCTACCAAGAGTACGACGGTATTAAATTTCATAATTTTGCTTCGCATAGGACCGGTCCAAAACGCACTAATGCCTTCCCACGAAGAACCGGTTGGGTTTTTGTGAATTTTCATTAAATTTGGCTTGTTGTAAGTAAATACTCCAGTTAGTAAATAGAATCGAGTTGCTTGCAACGTTAATTATAGCCGGGAAATGCGTCAACATTTTCCGGTTTTTTCGTTGCAATCCATGCTTAGCTAGGTGTTATTTTTCTTCTCATGTTGCATTCATTTAGATAGTTTGTTATTTGATTAGTAGTTTAACCCGGTCATTTTCGACTATGGGATTAGTTTTCAATTCGGTATATTCTAGCAGCTCAATGAGCTTGTTCAACGGTAGGTTTTTAGGTATTTTGCCCTTATACACTTTTTTATGTACTTGTTTGGTATACGATATATCGATATCATACCAAGCTGCAATCTCTTGCAAGGTTTCTTCGGTATGTATACCATCGAGGTAGAAAAAACCTTTAGTCCAGGCTAATGACACATCTAGATCGATAGTTTTTATATCCATGTTTGTGGCGGATACCTGCGCTTGTTGTCCCGGTAGGAGCAATTTCGATTGATCCGATCCACCATTTCTGACACGAATAGAACCTTCTTCCAAAGTTGTTTGCTCCAAGGATTGTCCTTTACGGGCTTTTATATTGAAGCTAGTACCCAGTACTTCGGTGATTTGCTGTTTGGTTTTGACCAAAAAGCGTTGTTTGCTTGCTGTTCGATTGACTTTAAAATAAGCTTCACCATCGAGCTCTACGATACGGTCTCCGGTACCAAAGTTATTGGGGTATTTTAGACGTGTATCTGCATTCAATAAAACCGTAGTGCCGTCCGAAAGGGTAAGGGTATAGTTTGCTGTAGCCGGTGTCTGCATGGTACTGCTACCTGTATTGGCTGTGCGCAGCTCTAGTTGCCTATAAGATATTTGACCTGTACTGTCTTTTACAATCTCCGTATTACCTTGTTTTATGCTGCTATTTGCTTCCATTTCTTCTAAGTCAATGACCTGACCATTATCTAGAGTGATTTTGGCTTGCGGATTCATAGGCTGAATAGTGGCTAATAGATCGGGACTGGCAAGGATCTCTCGATTCGATTGTGCATACCAGAAATAGCCTAAGCCGATAACCAATAGGAGTGAAGCTGCAGCTATAAAAGGGCGCCAGAAACCAATCGAAGACTTTTGTGGCTGTTCGGCATATATACTATGCATCACTTCCTCCTTGACAGCATGTCCCGTTTGTTCGATATGACCTTCTGTAGGTTCGTAACCTATTTCATAGGTATCATACCAGTCCAATAGTTCCTGCTTATCGCTCGGTGTCTCTTTGCGATTCAGAAATCGAAAAATAAGGGAAAGTAAGTGCTTAGCTTCCTTCATAATTTGTTTAATACAGTTTATAATGTACGGTCAGTTATATAAGAAGTGACCAAAGGGAAGGGAAGGTTCTAGTCAAAAATCAAAAAAAGAGTGTAAAACCGAATCTTTTTTTTGAAAAATCCTTTAAGTGGTTGATAGCCTTGTTGATGTGTTTTTTTGCGGTAGACTCCGAAATTGACATTTCTTCTGCGATTTGCTTAATACTGAGGTGATGCACCCTGCTCAGTTTGAATACTTCTTTGCATTTTTCAGGTAGATTCTCGATTTCACGTTGTACTTCGTCCAGTATATATCGATAATATAATCTATCCTCAATAGGGACATCATCTTGGATCATGTCAATTTCCTCTAGATCAAAAACAGGTAGTTCTCTTGTTTTTTGTTGTCGGTATTGAGCGAGTATGAGATAACGTACAGCGCTGTACAGATAGGCTGGGATGGATTCAATTTCAGTAATGTGTTTTCTGTTTTTCCATAGCGATAGAAAGAGGTCGTGTAGGATATCTTCTGCAATATTCTGATCCTTTATCTTACGCAATACATGCTTTGTCAGTTCGGGATAGAATATATCATAAAGCTTCGAAAATGCCTTTTCATCCCCATCAGCCACCTGAAGCAGGATATTCCTAAAACCCACATGATCGTATTCTCTTTTCATTTAGAACACGAAATTAGTAATTATTTCGAGCAAAATAATGTGGAGTGAAAGTTAATGGTTTTTTTACAGCAAAATCCCGACGTTCGGTGCGTTTAATAGACTCTTTATTTTTGTGACTTTTCATGCGCTTTATCACTTCACGTTGTTTATAGCCTTTATTGTCATCAAAGTGGCTAATGAATTGAAGACTATGTATAAAAACCTTCTGGCATTTGCCTAAAATATTGTATCTTCATTTCGATCTCTTAGGCAGGTCTAACATATGAGACAATATATCTATTTAATCTTTTTTTTTCTTTTAATAACTCTTGGCTGCCGTGAAAAGCATAATATTGAGCAAAGCGAGGCTTTTGTTCATACAGATGGGAGGGATAGCATTTCAGTCGTTCTACATTTAGTAGGTAATACATTTCAAGGGACCTATACAGAGAGCCGTCCAGGCGGATTCCTAATCACGGACGAACTAAGCGGCGACGTTAAGAAAGACACATTATTAGGTAGTCTTTATTATACCCCCTATAAAGGACGAAACAAAAAAAGGAAAGCATTTGCATTACTAAAGCAAAATGATAGTTACATCATCGGAAAAGGTGCGAGCTATATTTATATGGGAGTACCATATTTCGAACGCGAAACACTAACCTTCAACGGACATATTCTACGCAAGCAGTGATGTTGTATTATGCTGCTTTGAATTAAGATTTTTTTAGTTGCACATCTAATTGCATTGCTTGCTCGTTGCCAACGTGGTTTAGTCGTCTTTTATTTACCTATGTTTTTTGATTTCAGATGGTTTAAATATTTGCGTATATCTATTTCTAATTTAACAGGGTACTCGTAACCTAATTTTTCGGACAGTTCTTTCCCTATTTCATTTACTAGATCTCCCATTGCAAATAGTGCCTCCCAATTCTGGTCGATTTCTTTACCTGAGAATGTTCGTTCTATTTTATGCCACATTTCAGGGCTCAGGTATTTTTTAAAAAGTCTTCCGTATTTGTTGGTGCTAATGTTCCAATCGTGTTGACTGCCAATATACCACTCAATCAAAGGGACTAAATAATCTGTGCGAATATTGTTCTCGGACATAAATTTTGCATAAAACAAGTCATTTCTAACGAGACATTTTGCGACGTAGGTCGTATCCCACCAAAAGTCGTTTAGAATTTGACGAAATGTTTGTTCTGTAGGTTTTTTTATGATGGATACCTGATAAGTCGGCTTTTTCATGTGTTGGGTTAGTTCTTCTTTATCGATCAAAACTTTATAACCAATATCCCAATCTTCACACAGTGCATTCTGGTGTACTTCTTCTAAAAATTTTTGTTTACTATATAATTTGAAATCAACTTTTACATAGTCATCATACAGAAGCATCTTCATAGCATGTTTGCCGTCGAAATAGCTCTCGTCTTCTTCGACCATTGAAATAGGGTTGCCAAAATTATATGTCCAAGTAATATCCGAAATGTATTTAGTGTTGTCTTCAAAAACGATTTCGATATCCAGATCGCTAAATTCATCAACAGGCGCCAACGGGTTCACAAGCGAACTTGTCAGTAACACCGCTCTTACATCTTTGTTTCGTTCCGACCAATCCCTTATGGATTTTAGTTTTTCTTCTCTTGATTTCATGTTTTGTCGCTATGCTATTTTACATACTAAATTTATATTAAATAATCTACAATTAATATGGTGAATGACTGGGGGAGGAACACAATATTTTATAAGAATTTACGTTTTATTTAAAACGATCGAACAAAAGATGGATCCCCAAGATGGGGTTGTTTTAAAATAAAAGCTATAATTACTAGGTCTGTAAAGAATAAATGTAGGATTTATTCGAAAAAGGAAACATAGAAACAGAAAAAAAGGATAGCGGTAATAAGGCCAATAGAAAGGGTTCAGATATGTCTGGACCCTTTTCATTTTTCATATGTTTTTTCTTATCTCATTTTCTGTTTATTGCTTGTAGCTGTATTCATTTCGCGAATGCGGTTATGATTATGAATATCAAGCGTCGACATGAAAAACCGAAAAGTTCACCATAGTGGAGTTCTAAAAAAGCAGCATTTTTGTTATATTTCATAAAAATTAAATAAATGGGTGATACGAATAATGACTCAAAAAGAGGCAAAGAAATTACGGAAGCGTATTTTCGGTTTCTAGATAAGCACATTGCCGATGTAGTTTCGGGAAGAGTATCCGATTTTATGGAGATCAATCAAATATCTAGTCAGTTATTTATTTCACATAAACATTTAACAGACACTATTCAAAAAGAAACAGGCAATCACCCCTGTCATTTTTATGATCTTAGAATTATTGATGAAGCGAAGAAAATGCTTACTGAAACCGATAAATCTGTTTCGGAAATTGCACGGATATTGACCTATGATCCTTCTAATTTTTCTAAGTTCTTTAAGAAATTTGTCCTGCAAACACCTGGTCGATTCAGAAATATGTACAAAAAATAAAAGTTCCGAAAAGTTCACCATGAAATAACTTCCTAAGTACATCATCTTTGTGATATCAAATACTTTAACTATTAAACGCAAAGAATATGGCAAGAAATGATTTAAAAGGAAAAGTGGTTTTAATTGCGGGAGGAGCTAAAAACTTGGGTGGCTTGTTAAGTCGTGATTTTGCAGCAAAAGGTGCTAAAGTCGTTATCCACTACAACAGCGATACCACAAAATCCGATGCAGAAAAAACCTTGGCAGAAATTACCAATGCAGGTGGACATGCTTTTTTGTTTCAGGCAGATTTGACGGATGTAAAAAATATTACCAAACTTTTTGATGCAGCTATCGAAAAATTTGGTGGTATCGATATTGCGATCAATACTGTGGGAAAAGTACTGAAAAAACCTTTTGCAGAGACAACAGAAGAAGAATACGACAGTATGAGTGATATTAATTCAAAAGCAGCGTATTTCTTCATCCAAGAAGCAGGAAAAAAGCTGAATGATAACGGAAAAATAAACACTATTGTCACCTCATTACTGGCAGCATTTACGGGATACTATTCTACTTATGCGGGAGCAAAGGCTCCAGTAGAACATTTTACCAGAGCGGCTTCCAAAGAATTTGGATCAAGAGGGATTTCTGTTACAGCTGTTGCCCCTGGCCCAATGGACACCCCTTTCTTCTATGGGCAAGAAAGTGACGATGCTGTGGCTTACCATAAACAAGCTTCTGATTTGGGTGGTTTAACCGATATTAAAGACATTGCGCCTTTGGTGGAGTTTTTAGTAACCGATGGCTGGTGGATTACCGGGCAGACCATTTTTGCCAATGGTGGGTACACGACAAGATAATTTCAAAGTTATTTATTAATTTAGAAAGGTAAATAACTGAGTTGTTTGCCTTTTTAATTTTAACCCTAAACACAATGATACTAAAAATTTTAAATTCGATTTTAATTCTTTTTGCGGTATTTATGGGCGCAAAACACGGGTGGAATATGCTAACCGCGAAACCCGAGATGTTGGAGATGTTTGGGAAATGGAACTTGGGTAGAACAGCTGTAATAGTTAACGGATCCATCACCCTGTTGGCTTCTGTGTTAATCTTATTTCCAAGGACTTTCGTTTGGGGGAATTTCTTGATGGCGACTGGGATCTTAATGATTATTTGTCTCCAATTATTGAACAAAGACTTAAAAGGCGTAGCTATTGAGGTTCCTTTTTTACTGTTGAATTTAATCATTCTTTATTTGCAACATCCATTAAAAAGCAACTAAGAGACGAAAATAACAGCAACGGATTTTTTTATTCATGGTTGAAGAGGAGTTGATTATCGATCCTCTGCAGTTAGCGGCTTCAAAAACTGACTACGGTTCCACTTAATATGGAGGAGCAGCATTGGATTAGCGCCTTTGGTGATCAATAAGATTACAAAAAAATAGTTTCATTGGTATGCACAAACTTGTCTATAGGGCTTTTTTCGTCACAAACAATGTTTGTCGGTTGATGTTTAGCTTGAGGCTTTTCTTTCTTTTATAGATAATAGTAAATACTATAGCGACTATAATTGTGAGCCCTCTGAAAATATTGGCTTTGACATCACCCAATGCTGAGTTGTCGATCTCGAATAGGCTCCAAGAAAGATTCATGAAAGTATGTGTCAGAATAGGTACCCACAAGTTATAGTTCCATTCTACATAGAGCCAAGCAAAGAAGACTGCACCGGAAAATGTAACCAAAAAAATGCCTATTAGCTCGTTGATATCCTGACTTTGATAGAGGTGTCCGAGAGCAAAGATTAAAGCACCGAAGAGGATAGAAGGTATAAATCCCCAATTTGTATTTCTAAATATCATTCCGAACAGAAAGCCCCTGAAATACAATTCTTCCATAAATCCTGCAACAGCAGTTCCTGCAATGAGCTCTTCTATGTCAATTTGCGGTGTGAAGTTAAAAAAGCAGATCCCGCCTACAAACATCGGAGCGACAAATAGAATACTGATCACAAGAGCCCATGTGATACCGTACGAAAGACCAAGATTTTTTAAAACATTAACCTCTTTGTCGATACACCATGTCCCGAGAAAAAT
The DNA here is from genome assembly GCF_900168125.1 of Sphingobacterium nematocida. Classification (GTDB taxonomy): domain Bacteria; phylum Bacteroidota; class Bacteroidia; order Sphingobacteriales; family Sphingobacteriaceae; genus Sphingobacterium; species Sphingobacterium nematocida. Next base: position 324,152 of record NZ_FUZF01000001.1, on the reverse strand, counting down.
AGGTATGCCAATGAGCAGATATGTCAAAATATAGCTTACGAGACCTTGTTGGGTCACAATATCTAAAGTAACTTTTATCGATTTGAAGTTAATAAATAGAAGATGATAAGCTGCAAAACTCAGCAATACAATTAGAACTATCTTTAGCTGTTGATTCGATTTCATATTCAAGATAAGAGTCGGCTGCACGTTGGATTATAAAGTCTGCGGTATTATACTTAGTCTTGTTGATAACGGAAAGTTATTACAATAGAATACACCCTGACGACCTAAAGGTATTAAAAAAAACGAATTTCCTCCAGCCCAACTAAGACAAGGGGATTACTTTTCCAGGGAATCGTTCAGCCTAATTGATAATGAGCCGTATCACATCTGAATTTTAGGCTTATCGGGACAGCTTTACTGATTACGATAAGTCTCAGTTTATATTATATTTCAATTGTTGTAAGCCTAGGTTTTGATTGGCTGATGAGATTAAGACAAATCGTTTTGTGTTGCACAAAAGATTGATTTGTAGTTGAATTATAACATATCTTTAATTTAACCTATTTTAGAGCTAATTATACACGATTAATAGGCTTAAATATGAATTTACAACAGTTACTGACTAAAGGCATCAAATATGTTTCGGTGATATTTGTAGGAATTTCTATAGCAAAAGGCACAATATAGATGCTCTCGCGGATAATTGATTAATAGATATCTGAAATAGATAAAAGAGTTGAAGGCGTTGTTGATACAATAAAAAATAGATTTCAATAGACTCATTTGTTGACTTTAATAATGTAGACTTTTTAAAACACAATAGAAATGAATACCCTTTACTATAAATTCGCGTTAAGTATTGTTGCTCTTTTGACCAGTTTCTTTTTTGCAGATTTGCAGGCTCAACATAAAAATATACTCATCATTTATAGCGATGATCAGAGCTACAATACGATTCGAGCATTGGGGAATAATGAGATCCATACGCCTAATCTGGATAAATTGGTCAGGCAAGGGATAACCTTTCGGCAAGCCCATGTTATGGGAGGGCATCACGGCGCTATCTGTATGCCCAGTCGAATTATGATGTTGAGTGGTAGATATCTCAATAGACTGCCCGACGACGGTGCAGTAGTTCCCGACAGTATAGTAGGTTTGCCCGAAGTTTTGAGAAATCAGGGGTACACCACTTTTCATTGTGGCAAGTGGCATAGTGATAAAGCTTCACATCATCGTTTTTTTAGTACAGGTAGTGATATATTCTTTGGAGGTATGCATTTTGAAGAAAGTGGAGGACAGTTTCAACCCTATGTCTACGACTATGATGCGAAAGGGAAATATCCCCCTGGTGCAGGGCGTAAAAGCGATACCTATAGTACCGAATTGTACGCCAATGCAGCGATCAAGTTTTTGGAAAGCACTACAGCCCAGGGAAACCCTTTTTTGTGCTATGTAGCATTCACATCACCACACGACCCACGGACTCCACCTCCAAACTTTAAACATAAGCATAAAGCCGAAAACCTAACGTTACCCCCCAATTTCTTACCAGAGCACCCCTTCGATAACGGAGAGTTACGTGTGCGTGATGAAATGTTGCTTCCGCACCCGCGCACAGAAGAGGCCGTAAGGGAACAGATTGCCCTTTACTATGATATGGTCAGTGAGATGGACAATCAAGTGGGACGGATACTGGAGGCTTTAGAAAGATCGGGATTGCGGGAGAGTACCTTGATTGTTTTCGCGGGCGATAATGGCCTGGCCGTAGGTCAGCACGGGCTGTTGGGTAAACAAAGCCTGTACGAGCATAGTATCCGCGTTCCGATGATATTTTCAGGACCTGGAGTACCTTCCGATAAGAGGAGCGAAGCCTTTACTTATCTTAGTGATATTACACCGACTATTTACGATTGGCTAGGCCTTGCAGCACCTTCCTCTGTCGAAGCAAAAAGTCTGAAACCTATTTTTAAGAATACGAATGCTTCTGTAAGGACAAATATTTATAATATTTATGGACACTGGAGCCGGAGCATCAAAACTCCCGATGGCTATAAGCTGATCGTTTATAATGTTAAAGGAAACCCTTATGTGCAGCTATTTAATCTGAAGGAAGATCCTTGGGAAATGCACAATTTGGCAGATAGTCCAGTGCAGCAGCAGCGTATTATTCAACTAAGGACTCTCCTCAAAAAGGAGATGAAGCAAGCGTACGATGATCTAGATATTGACAAATCCGATTGGGGACGTAAACCGGGGCAGAAGGCTTATGGGAGTTAATTAAAATAAAAACTATTGTATCTCAATACCTGAAGGTAGAATAATATATCGATGAAGAAATATTAGCAATCTTTCAGTATACCCCTTTTGTTTGGCTTCGAAACAGAAACACTATCCCATTTCAACGAGAAATGCTCTCCAAATGTACAAATAAGGATTTCTCAACCTTGCATTGGGATCAAGGTAGGTGTTTTACCAGAATTCAAATACGAAGTAAAAGCATATCTAAAAGAGTTTGAATTAGAGTTTTTAAAAGATTAACTTCGTAAAGACCAGTTAGACCCTCAGCATGAATAGACTTTTCGTTGTAGTTTTTTTTGTTTTTAATACGGCATTGACTCTTGCCCAAAATCAAACAGTCTTTCAGTTAGGTAATCAAGATGGCCGATCTTCAGAGTTTGCATTGTCATCAGAGAAATACGAGCAGTTTTTAGCGCAGTTTTCCGGAGAAAAGTCATTCTATGTGGGCTATTCTTCTATCGAGAAAGATTGGCCTTATGTGCTGCCCGGCCCTCTGGATAGTTGGGCTGGAGGTGGTTATTGGGCGGGTTATCACCCCAGACATTTTCCGTCTATCTATTTCCCGCTAGAAGCTTTTTCCAAAGAAGGCGAATCCGTATTAACTTTTTACTTTTCCGGTGTCCATAAAGCGAAAGATGCCATAGTTCGTGTTGAAGTAAATGGACATCGTTCGGAGCATCGATTGACGGGGGATGATGATGTCAAACTGTTGCAGGGGAAGATTGACAAAGGAGCCGAAAGACTATTCCGTATTTCCTTTTCCAATAGCAGGTTAAAAAAAGGAATGAATCAAATACGTATAGGCACGGTCGAGGGTAGTTGGGCTTTGTTTGACTGCATCCGTTTAGAAAGCTCGGCAAATATACGTCTGGCAAAGGCCACTTCGACCTTGATTAAAGACGTTCGTGTTGCTGATTTTGAGTACCAAACAGCTATAGGCATACGAACACAGCCTGTATTGATCGATATGGTACAATTCGGTCAAGGTAGAAACTTAAGTTTTCGTATTGATGGACTACCTGAGGAACTTCGTTTTGTAGAAGCAGGCGAGTCGACGCAAGAAATAAATATGCCGGCAATAGCTAAAGAAGCTAAAGCAAAAAATAGCGTAATCCGTGTGTATGATGGTAAACAATTAATTTACTCCGCAGATATAATACGTTCTACACAGCCGGTGCATGAGCTGTGTAACTATGTGGACCTGTTGATGGGCACGAGCAATTCACGTTGGATGTTCAAGCCCTCACCAGCTTTACCTTTGAGTATTGTACAAATTGCACCGGATAACCAAGATGAGATCTGGAAAGCCGGCTATGAGTACGGAATAGAAAATATTATGGGATTCAGTCATTTTTGCGACTGGACGATGATAGGTCTATTAATGCAACCTACGACAGGGCCACTGCAGGTTAACCCTGGTCGGGAATCCTTTCCGGATGAAGTGTACCGTTCGCGAATTGATAAATCTACAGAGATGGGAAAGGTAGGCCATTATTCGGTTTTCATGACAGATACCCAAATCAAAGCCGAGCTTACGGCAACACGAAGAGCTGCACTGCAGCGTTATACCTTTCCAAAAAGTAAAGATGCCAGGGTGATGATCGATATGTTCACTCCGAACGAATATCCACATAACCTGACAGATGCTAAAATAACGAAAGTAAGCGATACCGAGATTGAAGGGTATGCAAGTTATTACAATGCCTTTACTGGATATTCTTTACAGCAAGAGTACACTGTACATTTTGTATTGCAATTTAGCAAGCCTTTCACTTCTTTGGGAGGCTGGAAAAATGAAGGTGTAATGCCTGTTGAAGGATACATCGGAAATTGGGACCGCAATCATGAATTTGAAACAGCAAGTGAGCTTTTTGATAATATTCAGACGATCCAAGGAAAAGGCGATCTTGGTGTTTATGCAAATTTTAACACAGCCGAGGGCGAGGTTGTACTGGTACGCTCAGGCGTATCTCTAGTTGATTTGGAAGGTGCACGTAAGAATTTAGAGCAAGAACTTACAGCTCCATTTGGATGGGATTTTGAAGCTGTTGTGCGTAACGCTCGAGCGATATGGAACGATTATCTCGGACGTATCGAAATCGAAACGGATGACTATAGAGAAAAGAAAAAGTTTTATACGAACCTATATCGTGCTATAGCAGCTAAAGCTATTTGGAGTGATGCGGATGGAAGGTATAGGGACGAAAATGAAAATGTCCAACAGTTGGCCGATAGTCAAGATGCAATAGTTTCCGGGGAGTATTGGAATACCTTTTGGGACAATCAACAGTTGTTTAACCTCGTTGCCCCAGAAATTTCATCTACTTGGGCTAAATCGGCTATTTCATTGTATAAAAATTCAGGATGGTTTAATACGGATCCCGCTGGCATAGAGCATAGTGGTGTAATGGTTGCTATGCACGTAATTTCACAGTTACAGGGCGCATGGCAAAGTGGAATTCGAGATTTTGATATGGAAACAGCTTATCAGGGATTAAAAAAAATGATGACAACACATCCGCAACGTTTTGCGGGAGGAGGTACGGTAGGGGTTGAACATTTGCCTGCATACATGAAGTATGGGTATGTGCCTGCTGGCAAGGGCTATGTGTCTAATACCTTGGAGTATGCCTACGACGATTGGAGTTTGGCACAAATGGCGAGATCGCTTGGTAAAGAGGAAGATTATCAGTTTTTTAAAAATAGATCGGACAATTGGAAGAATATTTTTGACACAGAATCTGGCTTTATGAGACCGAAAGATGTGGATGGACGTTGGACTGAACCTTTTGATCCTTACCACACACCAGGCTTTGTGGAAGGAAATTCCTTTAACTACACTTGGTTTGTTCCACATAATCCATTGGCTTTGATTGATAGTATGGGACAGGAACGTTTTATTAGCCGGTTGAACGAAGCTATGGAAAAATCAGCTAAAGCTAATTTCAATGCCGCCGGAGATAATTTTTCTGCCTTTCCCATCAATCATGGCAACCAGACGTCAATGGAAGTTTCTTATCTATTTAACTGGGCGGGTACGCCCTGGTTAACACAGAAATGGAATAGGGCAATTCAAGAGCAGTATTATGGAACATCTCCTTACGACGCATACCCTGGTGATGAGGACCTAGGCCAGATGAGTAGTTGGTATATAATGAGTTGCTTGGGACTTTTTCAAATGGATGGAGGAGTTGCAGCTGATGCTACTTACGAGTTGGGTTCACCTCGCTTCAAACGAATGAAAGTAAATTTTAAGGGTAGGTACGGTCGTGGAGAAAGTCTAACTATAGAAGCCAATAATGCATCTAAAATCAATATGTACATCCAAGAGGCTCAGTGGAATGGGAAGCCGCTAACGAATTTTCTATTGCCGCAAAGTGAAGTATTGAAAGGGGGGATTTTGCGCTTAAAAATGGGGGATGAACCGAATAAAAACTGGGGACTTATAAAATAGGATTAAATTTTACTCCGAGACTGCTTCTTTGCTCCTTATTTGTTTTTGAGAGATAAGAGTTGTAAGTCCGGGCCAGCAAAGGTAAGTAGCCCTCTGTTGTAGGTCAATGGTAGGGTTTGCAAGTCATCAACTCTAATAGTGGTCTGCGCTTTTTTGCATATTTCAATTATTATTACTAATATTACTGCAGGGGTTATTAGCTTTAATACCAGTAAATTATCCCGGTTTCAAATACAAAGTCCAATTAACCTATTACGATGCTCCGTTTTTTGTGGATTAGTTTTTTGTTTTTATTCCATGTGACAGTGTTCGCTCAGGGAGTAGCTATGGATATAACTGCTGTAGTCGCAAATGGTGCTGGTCAACCGATAATTTCCGCTACTGTTGTAGCACAAAGAACCGATGACACGAAGGACATTAGCGTTATCACAGACAACGACGGGCGTTTTAAACTGCGTTGTCCATCCCCAGGCTTATATAGTCTATCGATTAGCTCGGTAGGTTATCAGGTATATCGGAAAGACCTTAAAGTTTCCCATGCTATGGATTTGGACACCATACAGCTATTTTCCTTACAGCACCTATTAGAAGGAGTGGAGGTAAACCGAATCCCCAAAGTGCTAGAGGTAAATGGAGGTATATTAACCTATAACGTGGATCGTACGATTGGAGGACAAGATATCTCGGCCCTCGAACTGCTCAAAAAGGCTCCTGGAGTACATATAGAGAACGAAAGGAATATCACCTTAAACGGCAAGGCTGGTGTACAGATTCTCTTAGATGGCAAGTCGACTTATCTCTCCGGTGCCGAGCTTACAGATCTTCTGAAGTCTATATCTTCCAATACCATCAAATCTATCGAGATTATAAATAGTCCCACTGCTAAATTCGACGCCACTGGGGCGGCCGGTATCATCAATATCATCACTAAGAAAAATCAAGTGAAAGGGATCAGTGGTACGATGACTACAGGTGTAGCATACGGTATCAGCACCAAGCAAATGCAGAACATCGGCATTAGTTACCGCCGCGAAAGGCTTAATGTATACGGCAATTACAGCCATACACTGGGCAATTTTAATTACGTCTATGGTACTAATAGACAGCAGAATGGTAGGTCCTACGATAGCCATACCGATGATGTCGATAAGCGACAAAAGATGTCCGGGCAGATTGGGGCCGACTATGTGATCGATGCCAAGAGCACGATAGGTATCCTTGCCAACGGTAATTTTATTTTCGGCGGAGGCATTACCGATACCAAGACCGACATTTACATACTTCCATCTTCCGCTGTGGATCATTCCCTCGCGGCTATAAATGACTACTATGGGCAGGGGACTGCGCGATATAATTTCAATTTGAACTATAAGTATGAAGATACGTTGGGCCATGTCTTGAACATTGATGCAGATTACGGTCTATTTGATAAGTGGAATAAGAATTTACAATCCAATACATACAAAGATCGGGATGGCGCTATTATGAGCGATAATCTATACCGAACCCTAAATGGAATTGATATTGACCTTAAAGGAGCCAAGATCGACTATTCGACCAACTTTTGGGGCGGAAAGTTAGAGACAGGAGTCAAGTATTCGGCTATCAGTTCGGCCAACGACTCCAAGTTTTACCATGTTCTTCAGGAAACCGATAGCCTTGACAATCGGCGTACTAATGATTTTCGCTACGACGAACGTATTTTTGCGGCCTATGCGGACTACAAGCGTACCTTAGGCAAATGGTCATTTCAGGCCGGACTGCGGATGGAATCATCCAATTCCACGGGTAGGCTATTCTTTATGGAGCGTAATCAAGAACAGGGGAGCGAAATAAAACGCAGTTTCAAAAACCTGTTTCCCTTTTTCTCTGTAAGCCTAAGACCCACTGCCGAGCATAATATCTCCCTTTCCTATGCCAAGCGCATAGAAAGGCCGGCCTATCAAGACCTCAATCCATTCGTATATTTATTGGACGAATTATCATTTTGGCAGGGAAATCCATTTTTGAATCCAGAGCTTACCCAGCGATTTACCTTGTTGTATTCCCTGAAGAGTGCTACTGTCATATCGCTCAATTACGCCTATACAGACCAGTTCAATGCTAGGGTGACCGATACAGTAGATATTGAAAAGATCGTGATGATAAATAGGAATATTGGTACCCAGAAACATTGGTCATTATCCCTTACCCATAATTTTAAGCCTATACCCTGGTGGGACATCACATTTAATAGCTTGGCCTACCACATTCACAACGATGTATCCTTTGACCAATATCGCAATCTTAATTTAAAACAACTAGCGGCACGTTTCAATTTACAACAGGCATTTCAGTTACCGTTCAAGCTTAAGGTTGAGCTGGCAGGTACCTACAATACAAAGCGATTGAGTGGAGCCAATATCTTGAGCCGTGGCTATAGTCAAGTGGATATCGCTATTCAAAAGAGCTTACTAAAAGATAAAGCATCATTACGATTTGGCTTTAGCGATATCTATAAAGGAAATGTAAGCCGATATACCCAAGATTTTCCAGGATTCACATCTCAGAGTTACGGTTATTACGAATCAAGACAAGCAAGACTTAGTTTTACCTACCGGTTCAGTAAAGGTGTATCCAAAGATCAGAGAAGTCGAAAATCAGCTTTGGAGAGCGAGAGTGGGCGAATCAAGTAATTTTTTTGTCCTAAGTTTTCTGTTTGTTTTTTAGCAGGGTAAGAACTGAAAGCGCGAGCCACCTAATAATTAGATCTTGTTTATAGCATTAGCATCGAAATACCGAGTAACATATAAATAATAATAAATACTTCAAAGACCTTCTTTTTATAAGTATACACGGCATAAGTATTTAATGCCATCATCACAATGCAGAGCATTCCTAAAACAACATTCCACAATCCTGATATCGAGTGATAATATAAGTCGATCAAAACATTTCGTTTTTCTAGTCCTATGTATTTGATTTCTTCTCCTTTATTAAGCTTAGAAAAGTCTACTTTGCTTATATAAAAGCTAATCTCTTTATTTTTTCCGTTGTATAGAACTTCCTTGTCGGTTTTAATATTAGAGAGTAGGCCCCTTCCTGAATTATAGTATATTGTAGAGTCATCAGAAAGCCTGAATTTGTAATACGGAATTCTTGTTGAAGATTTCTCAACTTCTTTTATTACGCCATTAATCGGGACAAGGTTGTTATTTAAAATAATCAGTTTTAACGGTAGAAATAATAGTGCTATAGCCGAAATAAGTACAATTTTTAAAGATTTTTTAGTAGACTTCATCGGTTAGTAATTTCATTTTTTAAATATAATTAATTTACCATAATTTCTTTCATCGTGGTCCTTAATCTTTCTATTACAGGGTTTTGAATGACTTTTTAAGTGTTTACTTTTTCCATGCCGATATCTTGTAGGGCGTGCGGAAAATGAAATCATAACTTTTGGTAGTAAACTGTTGATAATGAGTGTGCGTATTGCATCAGACTAAAACTTTCGGATTTTAGCAATAAATGAGTGTTTGATGGTGTTTTTTATTCGGTTATGATGCTTTATTTTGTTTGTTTTTATTGAAATTAACTCTTGCTGTTGAATATTGGTTTAGTAATTTTCAATTTTGCAATAATATTTATTGTTTCATTTTTTTTTGATTTGCGATAATAAATGCCGACCTAAATAGATGTTCGTTTTAGGACGGCCTTATGAGAAGAACACCATTTTAAACTTAACAAATATCATGAACATCAAAAAAGTGCTTATTGCTAATAGAGGCGAGATTGCTATCCGCATTAGTAGGGCCTGCAATGAACTAGGGATTGCGACCGTTGCTATCTTTACCTTTGAAGATAGGTATTCCCTCCATCGGTACAAGGCCGATGAAGCCTACCAGATCGGCGGAGATGATGAACCGCTAAAACCTTATCTTGATATAGAGGCTATTTTGCGGACCGCGCGATTGTGTGGGGCAGATGCTATCCATCCTGGTTACGGTTTTCTTTCGGAGAATTCTCATTTTGCTAGACGATGTGCCGAAGAAAACATTCTTTTTGTCGGGCCTTCACCACAAGTCATGGAAATGCTAGGCGATAAGGTGCGTTCCAAAGAGGTAGCTGTTCAGGCTCAGGTACCCATTATAGAAAGTAGCGAAGGGGTATTGGCAGACATCTCTAAGACGTTGAAGGAAGCAGCGCGTATAGGCTTTCCTGTTATCCTGAAAGCATCTGCTGGCGGGGGCGGGCGCGGTATGCGCGTTGTCCGTAATCGCGAAGAGTTGGAAACAGCCTTTGGTAGTGCTCAGCAAGAGGCGCTCAATGCATTCGGTGATGGTACCGTTTTTTTGGAAAAATACATTGAAAACCCTAGACATATTGAAGTACAGATTGTCGGCGATATGTATGGAAAAGTAGTTCATCTTTATGAAAGAGACTGTTCTGTGCAGCGCCGTTTCCAAAAAGTAGTAGAGGTAGCCCCAGCGAGCAATCTTCGGCAAGACACCAAGAATTTGCTATATCAGTATGCCACCGCTATAGCCGGATTGGCAAACTACGATAATGTGGGTACAGTTGAGTTTTTGGTAGACACCGACGAGCACATCTATTTTATCGAGGTCAATCCCCGCATACAGGTCGAGCATACCATTACTGAAATGATTACTGGTGTGGATCTTATTAAGACACAGCTTTACATCGCCTCAGGCTATAGGTTGGCCGATCCACAGTTGGGGCTCGCTGATCAGAAAGCCATTAAAATCAACGGGTACGCCATTCAATGCCGTATCACCACAGAAGACCCCGCAGACGACTTTCGGCCAGATTATGGCACTATAGTTACCTATCGTAATGCAGCCGGTTTCGGAGTTAGGCTCGATGAAGGCAGTGCCTATCCAGGTATGAAGGTAAGCCCTTTCTTCGATTCGATGTTGGTTAAAGTTAGTACGCATGGCAAGACATTAGAAGAAGCTGCCTATCGTATGGACAGAGCATTGCGCGAGTTCCGGATCCGTGGCGTGAAAAATAATATTGCCTTCTTGGAAAACTTGATAACACATCCCGTATTTCTTGCGGGACAGGTTAATGTGGGCTTCCTCGCATCCAATCCACAGCTGTTCAAGCCATCCAGGCGTTTAGATCGTGGTACGAAACTTCTTTCATTTTTAGCTGATATTTCAGTCAATGGTAATCCCGATGTCCGTGCTGGCCGTCCTGAAGGTTTAGAACTGCCCATAGTACCTGTGTTCGATCCGGTATCTGATTTTCCGTACGGTTCAAAAAATAGGCTTGAAGAATTAGGCCCAGAAGGACTCTGTAATTGGTTGAAGGATGAAAAAGCTATTCAGTACACGGATACGACTTTTCGCGATGCCCATCAGTCTTTGTTAGCCACGCGGGTACGTACCTACGATATGCTTAAGGTTGCCGAAGGGTTTGCCAAGGCACACCCGCAGACATTCAGTATGGAAGTTTGGGGTGGAGCTACCTTCGATGTGGCGCTTCGTTTTCAACTCGAAGACCCTTGGCAACGTTTGTCCAAACTTCGTAAGGCTATACCTAATATTCTTTTACAGATGTTAATCCGTGGCTGCAATGGGGTAGGTTACTCGGCATATCCAGATAATCTTATTGCCTCATTTGTAGAGCGGAGCTGGGAGACAGGGGTAGATATCTTCCGGATCTTCGACTCCCTCAATTGGATGGAAAATATTGCGCCATGTATTGATATGGTACGAAAACGTACCCAAGGTATTGCGGAGGGTACACTTTGTTATACCGGCGATATTCTGGACCCCAAGCGTAGTAAGTATAATCTGGATTATTATCTGCGCTTGGCCAAAGATCTAGAGAATGCTGGGGCTCACATGCTTGCGATCAAAGATATGTCTGGTTTATTAAAGCCTTATGCGGCACAGGAACTGGTGGCTGCGCTAAAAGATACTATAGCAATTCCGATACACCTACATACGCACGATACGTCCTCGATACAGGCCGCTACTTATCTCAAAGCCATAGAAGCAGGAGTAGATGTGGTAGACTGCGCGTTGGGGGCACTTTCCGGACTTACCTCACAGCCTAATTTTAACGCTGTTGTAGAAATGATGCGCTTTCAAGACCGCGATCAAAACTATGATGCCGAAAATCTACAACAGTATAGCGACTATTGGGAGTCAGTCCGTAAATATTATACACCATTCGAATCAGGTATGAATGCCGGTTCTGCGGAGGTATATCAGCACGAGATTCCTGGAGGTCAGTATTCAAATCTCAAACAGCAGGCTACAGCACTGGGACTTGGAGATCGTATCCCTGATATCAAAAAAGCTTATGCCGAAGCCAATGTGCTTTTTGGAGACATTGTCAAGGTTACGCCCAGTTCCAAAGTTGTGGGCGATATGGCGCAGTATATGGTCTCTAACAATTTGGTCGCGGATGATATACTTGCCAAGGGCGATACCCTTTCTTTTCCCGATTCGGTTATTTCCTTCTTTAAGGGCGACATCGGACAACCAGAAGGCGGTTTCCCTGCGCAAATTCAGCAGATTATCTTGAAGGGGCAGGCTGCCAGCACGGATAGACCAAACAAACATCTTCCCGCGTTGGATATAGAAAGCGAGTTCGCAGATTTCCTTCAACAATACGGAGAAGACCTTTCGATGACCGATTACCTCAGTTATAAATTCTACCCTAAGGTCTTTTTAGATTATTTACAAGCCTATCGCAAGTTTGGAGATGTATCCCTCGTGTCTACACCGATTTTCCTTTACGGTATGGAGGTAGGGCAAGAGACCACAGTCGATATCGCTCAAGGCAAGACATTATTGGTACGGCTTCTGTCGATCAGTCCAGCAGATAGCGAGGGAAGGCGTACAGTCTTTTTCAAACTGAACGGGCAGACCAGAAATATAGAAGTGCAGGATCGGTCCATCAAAGTAGAGAAAAAGGCACATGTTAAGTGTGATCCAGATGATTTAAATCAGGTAGGATCCCCACTACGCGGCATGTTGTCAATGGTTCATGTCAAGGAGGGAGATACGGTACAGGAAGATTCTCCATTGTTTGTGATAGAAGCCATGAAGATGGAGTCAACGATCTGTGCTATCTCAGCAGGTAAGGTCAAAAAAGTTGTTTTACCACCTGGATCAATGGTAGATACTGGAGATCTTATCGTAGTGATAGAATAATGAAATATAAAAGCGGGCAGTGTTAGGTTGTCCGCTTTTTTCTGTTTATTTTAGGGAGATACGACAACGAATATAGGCAAGAAATGGTAAAACTAAAAGATGGGCATTTTGGTTGCCTGTGCTTCAACAGATCGTTTAGCAATTAAAAATAAGAGTAGCATGTTTACAGTAGAACAAATTAAAGTAGCCCACAGCAAAGTAAAATCGGGGGCCGACTTCCCGGCTTACGTTAAAGAAATCAAGGCGATGGGAGTAACGCATTACGAAGCTTACGTTTCAGACGGTCATATCGACTATCACGGTGCTGCCACCTATATTGCAAAAGTCCCGGCAAGTTATGAAGCGCTTCCTATTGCTGACATGGTCAGGCCTGAGGAATTCAAAAGGGAGTTGATTGCCCATCAACAAGGCAAAACCGACTTCCTTACATTCATTAAAATGTGTGCAGATGTTGGCATTGAGAAATGGGCAATCTGTATGGATAAAATGACCTGTACTTATTACGACAAGTCAGGGAGAGAAATTCTCGTCGAACACATTCCCCAATAGGGAAACCGTATTTTTTATTCACGTACTTCTAGCGGTGTGCTCCCTTAGATACAGGTAGGACATAGACCATTATACCAGTACCCGATAGATCCTTGATTCCTTACCGCACGGGTGATAACCGTGGCCAATATATCCAAAGCCTCATAATATCCGATATGCTCAGTACTGAGGTTCAGATGGACAAAGCCTATAGTTTATACATTAGATTGGCTTTCATCATAGCGTTGACTTTGCACGACCAGTTCTGCTACATCACCGGAACAGATATAGTCACCTAATGCCGTAAACTTTTGTGCATCCCAGTCATATATTCTCAACTGTTGTAAAGATTCAATAGCCTCTGGGCTAAATCTTTTTTTAATCGGTTTGGCAGGATTTCCAGCCACCACAGTATAGGGCTCCACATCTTTGGTTACGATAGCTCCCGAAGCAACAATAGCACCTTCTCCAATAGTGATACCCGGCATCAGCATCGCGCGCATACCTATCCATGCACCATCTTCGATAACAGTATCACCCTTGCCTTGGTAAGCCTCCGTGATACGGTCTACGAAGGGGTACAAACTTATCCAGTCCATACGGTGGGTATTATTTCCTCCCATTAAGATGACGACTTCGGCGGCTATACACACATGCGAACCAATAAATAGTTGATCAATAGGCCAGGCTGGTTCCCAGCTATTCAAACTGAACGCATCCCCATACAGATAACGAACGACAGATTCTTCAAAAGAACCCGTCCAGGCAGCGCTATAATAACTGCTAGCACCTTTAATATGTATATTGGGGTTTGTGACCGATTCGTGCAGGTATTCTACTTTTGACCAATGTTTTTGCATTTGTAGCGTAATTCCAGATTAAAAATATAAAACTAACAAAATTTATCTTCCATTCATTTAATTTAATATTATCGTTACTTTGACCTCCATATTTTATTATTTTTATACTGCAACTATTTCATAATTTAATGGAGATGCCCAAAGGAACGTTGAGAACGTGTCCAGATGGACACGCATATTATAAAAGCAGTGATTGTCCGGTTTGTCCCCAATGCGAAGCTGCAAAGAAACCCCAAAGCGGATTTCTCTCTACTTTGTCTGCCCCGGCAAGAAGGGCATTAACAGATAACGGGATAAACACATTACAGCAACTTTCAAATTACAGCGAGAAAGAGTTGTTACAGTTACATGGCTTTGGTAAGCGTTCCATTCCTAAACTTCAGCAAGCTTTAGAAAAAGAAAATCTGGACTTTAAGAGATAACTCAATTGATTAGTTCAGATGATTAACCAAAACCCAAAAGCAGGTATAACACTAAGACATATTTTCTAAATAACTTAAAACTTCTTCTTTTTTTCTAACGGACACCGGTATCATTTCTTTGCTAGACATTTCAAGAAAGCCTTCTCGAAAATATTTTTTTACGTATAGGAAGTTTACCAGATAAGATTGGTGACAACGGATGAATCCGAATCTCGTTAGCATGGTCTCGTATTGTTTGAGCCCTTTTGATACCATTACTTCCCGCTTGTCTTGGAGAAAAAAAGTGGTGTAGCTTTTATCGCTTTTGCAATAGATGATGTCTTCAAGGGATACGATTTCGATGTAGTCCAAGCTTTTTAGAGCAATACGGTGATTTGTTGAATTACCTTGAGAGACATAGTAATCTTTCGCAATGGAGACCGCCTCTAATTTGGAGGCCTTTTGCTCTTGTTGGTGGTAGTATTTTTCAAGGACAGTATGCAGGCTTTGTTCGTTTACAGGTTTTAACAGGTAACCCAATGCACCCATGTTGAGGGCGTCAACAGCGTACTGATCATAGGCAGTTAAAAAAACTATTTGAAAGTTTTCTGTTCCGATCTGTTCAAAAAGCTGAAAACTGTTCCCATCCTTAAGCCGGATATCAGCTAGTACCATATCCGGTTTCAAAAGAGGTATTTCGGTCGCCGCTTTCGCAATGCCTTCAGCATGGCCAACCACCTGTACGTACGAAATCCCATTCAGTATCTGCAACAGATGGCGCATTATATTCGTTTCATCTTCTAACACATAGACCTTCATCATTACTGTTTTATTTAAAGTTTGGGGATACTAATTTTTACTTTGACGCCCTTTTCGCCCAAGACATTTTTCTCGGTAACCTCAAAATATGCTTCTTGATTGCTGAACCTGTACAGTAATTGCAAACGTTCTTTCAATATTTCGTATGCCAACGACTTCTTTTTCTGTCCTTTTGGTTTCGGGTTGCTCATACCATTACCGTTATCATCTATCGTTATGGAAAGTGCTTTCTCTGTTAATTCAAACTGAATGTTCAGCTTACCCTTGTAAGTCAGGTTTCTAAATCCATGTTCAATGGCGTTTTCTACAAAAGGTTGTAATAACATGGGCGGTATTACAATCTCTTCCAGATCCAAATGCTTGTCTATGGCGATCTGATAGTCAAAAAGATTGGGGTAGCGCATTTGTTGCAAATGCAGATAATTCTCTAGCGATTCAATTTCTTCGTCCAGACCTATGAAATCCTTACGACTTTGTTCGAGTATATCCCGCAGTAACTGCGAGAATGAAGAGAGGTAAAGCACCGACTGCGAGGTATCTCCCGTGGCAATAAGTCCCTGAAGATTGGCAATAGAATTAAAAACGAAATGGGGATTTAGCTGCGTTTGCAAAAGTTTGTGTTCCAGTTTCAACCGATTGTTATCGCTGTGCAGCAATTTGTTTTTTTGCTTTAGACTTTTTTGTTGATACATCGTGTAGACGATTGCCAATACACCAATAGCCAATGCTAAGCCCGTAAAGAGCATCCATTTCTGTTGTCGAATAATGTTTTCGCTGTGCTGGTTTTTATTATTTAGCTCTAAGATATTTCGATCTTTTTTTTCGGTCTGATACTTACTTTCGATTTCCGCAATGTTTGTCGCTTCAATTTCTTTAATGGACTTTATTTCCAGCTTATTGCCAAAGTCTAAAGCTTCGAACGCCTTTCTGTAATCCCCTTTTTGGAGATAGGCTTCAGATAGGCCTTTGTAAAGGAGATACCTTGGCTTTTCAGGCATCTTTATTTTATTGAGTTCAATAGCTTTCTTATAGTATGTTATTGCCGAATCCAGTTGCCCGCTGTTCGCGAAACTCAAAGCCAAGTTGTTGTAAGCGACATCGTGGATGTTGTTGTTTTGTTCTAAGATAGAAACATACAATTTGCTGTATTCTAAGCTTTTGCTGAATAGCCCTCTGCGTGCGTACATTTGAGCCTCATTGTCGTAGGTTCTAGCTAGGGCAGTGTTATTTTTAGAGGAGAGGGCCAGCTGGCGTGCAAGCTCGTTGTACTTTTCCATTTTTTCATAGTCGGCCATTCGGGATGCGAGCAGGAACGAAACATCGTAGTAGCGTTGTTTTACTACAGGGTGCCAATTGTAGGGATGTGATTCGAAATATTTGGCTACGTAGCTAAGAGCGGTCTTTTCGTTTCTGTTCTGATAGAATGCTTTAGCTGCCACATCGTAAAAATGGAATGTTACTCTGCTCTTAGCCAATTCTGCTTTTTGCAAGAGCTCTTGGATCTCCTTCATCACGGTAGCCTCTACCACGCTATTCCTGTTCGTTTCATGTTCAAGGGTAGCCCAATGTTTCAAAAAGTAGATGTCGCTGGATGGCTCGGTAACTTTCATACTATCCAGCATTAAGAATCCTGCTTCCGGCTCGTTGTCCCAAAATTTAAGTTTGGCCTGAAAGAAAAAATGCATCGGCCAGGATTCGCTGTCTCTACGCTTGACCAGTATGCTGTCTTCCATAGCGATAGCCTTTTTTCTATCGGGTAGCGGCAAGGTATCGGAGGCTATGTAAAAGGAGATATAGTCTATTTTTAAAGGGGTCTGTTCATCCTGCACGGACTTCGGTGTAGAGGAGCGATTACCATCTGTACAGGCAGATAGGACCCATGAAAGAAATAATACGGTTATACAGTTTTTCCAGGTATATGGCATGCGAGTTAAAGCGGCATTTTTCTTAAAGTTAGTACAAAGTATCCATATTGTCGATACATCTTTAAAATCCATTGACAGTAAGTTTACAAATGTGAAAGTCCAGCTTGCTTTAGAAAGATGATGCAAAAAAATACGGAGACCTTTAGCTGCTGTTATCATATGATTATGTCTAATTGCTAAAAACTATAATTAATGCCCAGCATAATCTGTCTGGGGCGTAGGGTATAGGATGTTGTAGACCGGTAGCTTTCGCGAAGTGATATTTGTTCAAAGGAATCTACGTTGAATATGTTGTTTGCCATTAATTCTAGGTGCATATTATTTTTTCTAAAATAGTATTGCAGGACAAAATCGGAAAATAGGTAATGTCGGGCTTGATTATAAAGGTTTTCGTCAAATAGGTAGAGCTCATTTTTAAGTGAGGCACGGATGTTCTTGTTCAGACGGGTATTGACATTGGCCTGTATCCTAGACTGTCTGAATTTTGTAGTCGTTCCATTGCGAAGGGAGGAATTATTGACCTGCAGCTTCGTGAAAATATTTACCGGACCGTCCCATACGCTACGATATTCGAGTCCAAGCTGGTATTGTGCGGTACGGATCGGGCTGGGGGAGTGGCCTTCGATCTGTGTCTGGTAATGTGCTACCTGACCGTCACTAGTCAGTCTAAGGTTACCTTTTAGCGGCGTTAGGAAATAGTTGATCTGTGCACTAAAGTACGACACATTTCTGTTCTTGAAAAGAACGCCTTGGATAAGGCTGTAGTCGGGCGTCAACTCCTGCCGCTGCCCGATGTAGTGGAGTTGTTTACTATAACCTGTCGATAGGATGGTATAGAGTTTATCGGTCATTTTCCCTAACGTATATACGGCGTTAAAGTTAAAGGCATCTAGCATGGGATTTTCCTTTAAACCTTCGGAAAATGTACGATTTCCAAGGTATACAAAGTTAGGGGTGAGCTCCAGGGCATTATCCGACATGTCCATCTGATAGGCGATCTCCGAACGGAGTTCCCCATTGCGGTGCGCTTTCCATAGCAAAGTTGCTTTTGGAGACCATAACTGATTTTGACGGTATTGCTTGGTTTGAGAAATTCGATCATTTATAGTAGAGCTGAGATGGCGTGCAGTTATACTCGGGGTCAGTTCCCAACTGCGGGACTGCCAAGTATATTGTGCCGAGATAGCTGTATTACGCTCGTTAAAATCCAAATTATTCGAGAAGCCGTCAGGGCTATGTGTTTGCTCAAGCTCGTCTATCAGATAAAAGTTCGAATTGAAGCTACGGAAAGTAGACTCGTGTGCTATAGAAGCACTAAAAGGATTACCCCTTGCGTCGCGCTTTACAAACTGGCTGATTGCACCATAATATTCTACATTGTTTTCGACATGCTGTCCTACGCTGTCAATGTTGTCTTGGCCAAACAGATCAGTGTAGAAATACTCGTTTATACCGTAGTTAACAGGAGACTGTTGGTTGATCCAACGGAAAGAGGATACCAATGCCGTCCGATCCGATAGTTTTTGGGTGTAGCGTAGCAGTTGGTTAGACAACAGGCTCTTTTTTTTGGTGCCCTCAAGAGATGACAGTCCGTTAAATACCAGTTCGCCTACATCGTTGTCCTTCATGTTGCCTAGCGTGCCTACATAGGTAATGGTTGCATTTTTACTAATATCATAATCCAGATCTATTTTGCTAAAATAACCAATATCCGAATTGGTATAACGCAGGTCGTCGTTCGTGCTGAATTTGACATCTTCAATATTGTATTCAGATAGGAACAGCCCTCAAGATGATTGGGGGCTGTTTGTTTTATCATTAAATTTTAACTCTCAGTTATAACATAGATAATCTTCTGAAATCTATTTATATATTTGTAGGCACAGTAAAGCGGAGCGAAGGCTCTAATCACGACTAACATACATACAAAATTAGGATCTAATACAGCATGGATAGCCGCATCCCTAAAGACGAGATAGCTGAAATATTACTTCGTGTTTCTAATGGAGATGAACAGGCCTATCGTACTATTTTTGAGGCTTACAAAACATCCATATACTCTACGGTTTTTAACTTGAGTGACGACGAATTTATGGCTGAAGAAGTCTTGCAGGATACTTTTATCCGGCTTTGGAACTACAGAAGCAAACTCGTCGAAGTCGATAATTTTGATGCCTGGATCTATCGGGTGGCAAAGAATGTCTTCTTGACGAAGATTAAGAAGTCGACTCCCTCACAAGAACCGCTTGATCTTATTCTGCACGATATCTTCGCGACCCCTAAGACCTATAATGATATCGAATACAGGGAGCTGGAGACGGCATTTGAACAGGCAGTACAGAGCCTATCTCCCAAACAACGGATCACGTATCAGCTGGTGAAGATCGAAGGGCTTTCTCGCAAAGAGGTGGCAAAGATACTCGAAGTATCTGCCGAGACCGTGAAATGGAACCTGGACGAGTCTGTAAAAAAAATAAGGTCTACGATGTCTGAAATGCTCAAAAACCTGCCATTGGCTCTCATTTTATTCTATTTGCAAAAAAAATAAATTTTCCTACCCCCCCAAAAGGAAAGACCCCAAAGTCATACTAATAAAGGGTTGGATGTTTTGAAGCGGTCTAATCCCACTTTTTTTATAAGCCATATGAATTATAACGATAGCTATATAGACTTATTGATACAGCGTTGTCTGGATCGTACAGCGACTGCCGAAGAGCGAAAGGCGCTGTTGCGCGTATTGAAATACACAGACAATGAGCAGATCGAAGCGAAGATCGTTGCTGCTTTTCAGCAGGCACAGGTTAGGCTAGAGCCTGCGGATACCGTTTGGACAGCGATAGAGAAGCAGATGGCTCAAGAGGCTCCACTAAAACCTATCCGCAGCTATACCAGGGTATTGCAGGTAGTGAGGTATGCTGCTGCGGTATTGTTGTTTCTGACGATCCCGTTATACTTTTTTAGGGATGCCTTGCCTACGGCGATCACCGAGTTGAAATTGGTACAAGAGGTAAATGAGATTTTTGAACCGCAGACCCCGAACACGACTTCCGAAGAATTAACAGAGGAGATTCAATTGGTTCTCTCGCATGATCGAACGGTCAATCTTTTAGGAGAGGAAGCTGCTGCACTCGTGGATGTGGAGAAAAACATCCATATCGTACGTGGGGATAACCAGATCAGTTACATGCTCCAAGACACCACTGCTCAGCATATCTCCAGCACGGTACTATACCATACGATCAAGGTGCCGTACGGCAAGCGTTTTTCCGTTAGGCTGATTGATGGCACGCTGGTATCGCTCAATTCGGGCACAGAATTGCGCTATCCTATTAATACCCAGCAGCAAGACATGGATTTGTACTTGAAGGGGGAGGCCTACTTTGATGTTGCCAAAGCGCAGAACCGAAAATTCAATGTGCATGTCCACGGTGATCGCTTTAAGAAGGAACACATGGTTCAAGTGTTAGGAACCCAGTTTAACATCAGGGCATTCCCGCAGGACAGACAAAGTGTGACTACCCTATACGAAGGGGCTATTCAGGTGTCTGGGCTTACGCCGCTACCTATCCGCTTGCAGCCATCCAAACAGATCACAGTCGATCAGCACTATTCCATAGCTGCAGCAGATTTGGAAATGAATTCAGCTTGGCTGAACAATGTGTTTTATTTCAAGAACACCCCTTTGGATGATGCTTGCCATGAGTTGGAAAGATGGTATGGTATAAAGGTGACCTATAATAGAGGCAAAGAAACGAAGAAAATACTCGCTCAAATATCTAGAAATAAGAGTCTAAAAGATGTATTGGATATGTTGGCCCAGACTTATGATATCAAATACGAATTCCGTGGAAAGGAGGTGATCTTGACAGATTGATACTAACCAAATAAGTAAAAACTATGGTTTTAAAGACCAAGAATTTTTAATCCTAAAATATAAAGAACTAACCAGTCTTTTCTTACATTGTTTATGAAGCAATTTTTTTATAATAACAGATATAGATGCTGCCTGCTGTTTTTTTGCAGCATTATTTTCATGACGAGTGTCTTTGGACAGCAACCAAAGATAACGATCCAAAAGAAGGGCATTACGCTAGATGAACTTCTGAATGAACTTCGGAAGCAGAGCGGAGTTGACTTTGTCTCCTTAACTTCCAAAATAGATCACTTTAAAAAGATCGATGCAAATTTTAAAGATGAACCACTGTATCAGGTATTGGACAAGTATTTTAATGTTCGCACAGGTGTAGTATACGTTTTTAAGAATAACAGTATCATTTTGATGGACGAGCAGAAGGCCCAGATGCGCAGAATTAGCGGAGTAGTACACCGCGAAGACACGGATCGGGAGATGGCCGGCGTATCGCTATCTTTTCCAGATAAGGGAATTAAGGTCAATACCGATATAAACGGTAGGTTCGTCATCCAAGTGCCCGAATACGCCAAAGAGTTGGAGGTCTCTTACCTGGGGTTTAAAAAGAGAAAAATTACGTTAACTCCTGCGAATAATTACGTCATTCACTTATCACCCACCTCCGAAGATATAGACGAGGTCGTGGTGACGGGTATATTTAACCGCTCTGCCGAGAGCTTTACCGGAGCCACTACAACTATTAGTGGCGAGGAAATCAAAAAAATTAATACAAATTCGGTACTGGCTGCAATATCGGCAGTAGATCCAGCCTTTAGATTGGTGGCCAATAATCAGTTTGGTGGAGATATCAATCGCCTACCCGAAGTGCAGATGCGGGGACAGAACTCTTTCCCCAACCTTAGTGGAGAGCTTTCCAACAAACCCAATGAGCCACTTTTTATATTGGATGGATTTCAGGTCAACCTGCAGCGTGTTGTCGATCTCGATATGAATTTGATCAAGTCGATTACACTGCTGAAAGATGCTTCGGCTACCGCTATATACGGTTCTAGAGGAGCAAACGGCGTTATGGTCATTACCACTATACCGCCAGCGGCTGGAAAAGTACAGGTCACCTTTACAAATGACTTTAGATTAGCAACACCTGAATTAGGCGTATATAATCTGTTAAACGCCAAGGAAAAGCTCGACTTTGAGAAGCGAGCCGGATTTTATAAGGGAGCCGTCAATATCAATCAGTTGTCTAAAGATTTTCTATATAATTCGCGCTTCAAAAATGTGTTAGAGGGCGTAGATACAGACTGGTTGAAGATTCCGACACAGATCGGACGCAGCAACCGTTCTTCGCTACGGCTTCAGGGAGGCGATGAGATTTTGAGGTATGGTCTGCAGTTTACCGCGGATCGCCAAGAGGGCGTAATGAAGGGGCAGGACAGGGACAACTACAGTGGTCAGGTCGACCTCACTTACAATGTCGATAAATTCCGCTTTATGAACTCTTTGCGGGTGTTCCAGAATAAAGCCAATGTATCCCCATATGGAAGTTTCAGTGATTATGTCACTGCCAATCCCTATTTCTCGCCTTATGATGCGGATGGCAATATTCCCTTACTATTGGAAAATGTCGTTCATCATCCTTGGTATGAGCCCTATACCACAATAAACCCACTGTATAATACCACGTTACATTCCGTAAATAAGTCAGAATACTTTGGTGTGACCAATAATTTTTCGGCACGATATGATATTACGCCGGGATTATTTGTAGAGTCTAATTTCAGTATTACCAAACAGAACGATGGCTCCGATCAGTTTTTCTCTGCCCAGGACTCTAGATTTGCTTCTATAGCAGAGCCAAGCCGCCGTGGATCTTATACCGCGCGTACTGGAAAGGCATTTGGTTACGAAAGTATGACCACAGCCAATTACAATGTGAAGCATGGTAAAAGTCAGATTTTTTCGATGCTGGGCTTCAATGCGAAAAGCAGTAACAATGAGTTCTATCAGATCGTTGCCGAAGGATTTCCTTACGACCGTCTAGATAACCTATTGTTTGCCAATCAATACCAGACGAATGGCAGACCTACAGGCGATGAAAGCACCACCCGTAATATAGGTATTGTGTATTCGGGTAACTACAGCTATGACAATCGTTACCTAATGGATTTGTCCATCCGTAGAGACGGTTCCTCTCAGTTTGGTACGGACAGGCGCTTTGGTACATTCTGGTCTGCGGGTTTAGGATGGAATATACACAACGAACGTTTTTTTAAAGACAGTCCAATCGTTAACAAACTTCGGTTAAGAGCCAATTATGGGAGCACTGGATCGCTCAATATTCCAGCATATGGTGCGCAATTCCGTTACAATTTTGGCGTAGGTTCTACCTACTACGACCAGCTCGGAGCTGTCTTGAACAACTTAGGAAATTACAACCTGAGCTGGCAGAACGTCTACAAGCTTAATGTAGGTATGGATGCGTCGCTACTCAACGAACGTTTGGATCTCCGTATGGAAGTATATAGGGACCAGACCAAGAACGCCTTGACTTCGGTTACATTGGCCCCTTCCACTGGGTTTAGTAGCTATTCGGAGAATTTAGGTGAGCTCCAGAATACAGGAATGGAGTTTTCGGCGCGATACGCCATTATCAATCAAAAAGCGAAAGGCATACTGTGGTCTGTCAATGTAAATGGATTCACGAATAAAAACATACTCAAGAAATTGTCCAATAAATTGAAGACGGCGAATGAAGATCTGAATACGGCAAATGCAGGTCAGATTTACCCGAATGTGCTGTTGGAAGAAGGCCAGTCGATGAATACCATATTTGCGGTGCGCTCGCTAGGAATAGATCCTGCTACCGGTACCGAGATGTTTTTGAAGCGGGACGGTACTGTAACGTACGATTGGGATATTAGAGATAAGGTGCCTGTTGGTGTACAACAGCCCAAGTGGAATGGCAACTTCGGTTCCAACGTGATTTACAAAGGATTTGAATTTAATCTGATCTTTAACTACCAGTATGGTGGAAAGTTATACAACTATACATTGGTGGATCGTGTAGAGAATGTTAATGTAGCAAATAATGTAGACCGCCGGGCCTACGAGCTCGGATGGACCAAACCAGGTGACGTCGCCTTGTTCAAGCGTATTACGTCCACAGTTAACGCTACACAGGCTACGTCAAGGTTTGTTCAGGATGACAATAACCTGAAGTTGACCTCCGCATCATTGGGTTATAATTTCTATGGCAAAGCCTTTCTAAAACGTTGGGGCATAAATTCGCTATCGATAACTGCATTGACAAATGACCCGATATGGTGGAGTTCTATCCAGCTCGAACGAGGTACGGACAATCCATTCGCACGTAATTATTCACTATCGCTTCGCGCGAGTTTCTAAATAGAAGAGATTATGAAAATATACCTATTTTTAGTAGCAGTAATGACGGTTGCGTCTCTCGCTGGATGCAGTAAGTATCTGGATGTGGAGCCCAAGTCATCTGTAGCCGAGGAGCAGATGTTTGCTTCTGAAACGGGGTTTGAACAGGCTTTGGTCGGCGTGTATTCCCAATTGAGCAAGCAGAGTATGTACGGAGACCGTCTTTCCTTGGGCTTTGTATCAGCCTTGGCGCAGAATTATACCCAATCCAGTTCGACAGCACCTTATTACGAGACCCGTTCGTATAATTATAATAGCGATGAGGTCCGAAATATCCTCAGCGCTGTGTGGAGCAGCTCGTATAATGCTATAGCTGGACTGAACAAGATTATCGAAAAGACCGAATCCAATCGATCGGCGCTTTCTTCCCGAGGCTATAATTTGATTCGTGGAGAAGCATTGGCATTGCGTGCTTATATTCATTTTGATCTTTTCCGTTTATTTGGCTCTGACTACCAATCTGGAAAAGGACAGAAAGCCATTCCATACGAGACTATGGTGGATGCCTTTGCCAATGTGCCTGGTACCTCGGAGGAAGTATGCCGAATGGTCTTGAACGATATTATGGAAGCTGCAGATTTGCTCAAATCTGTCGATCCTGTTTTCCAAGAGGGTACGGATATGGATACACGCCGTATACGCATGAATTATTACGGTGTCAAGGGGTTAGCAGCTCGGGTATATATGTATATGGGAGATAAATCGGCAGCGGCTAAAGCTGCGCAGGAAGTGGTGGATGGCGCTGAGTTTCCATTTGTGTCAAATACGCGAGTTAGTGCTGCTGCCGGATCAAAAGATAGGTTGTTTATGTCAGAGCTCGTCTTTGCCCTTCGGTCTCGGGATATCCTGACCTGGACCCAGAATTATTTCCGGTTTTATATCTCTTCAGGAAGGGGCTTGACCCGTACTTTGGCTAATATAAATACCCTATATGAGAACTCCACTACCGATGTAAGGAAGCTCTACCTCTTTGAACAAGATCAGGGTATATTATTTCCTTCCAAGTTCTGGCAAACCTATACCCCCATCACTGGAGAAGGATTGACATCGTCGTACCGAACGGACCAACTTATTCCTTTAATTCGGATCTCCGAGATGTATTATATCTTGGCAGAAGCTGCCAACTCGACCCAGTCGGGGGTGGTAGAATTGAATAAAGTACGTTTCGCTCGGGCAGTCAGTAAGCTTCCCGAAGATGGATCGGTGACTCCTACACAGCTACAGAATGAAATCCAGAAGGAGTATCATAAAGAGTTTTATGCGGAGGGACAGTATTTTTTCTACTTAAAGAGAAAAGCAATCACACGCATGCCGTTCATGACTGCTGACGTACCACTATCTATCTATAAATTGCCGATTCCAGATGTGGAATTGGAGTATAATCCTACTTATCAATAAGCATATGAAAACAAGAAAATATTTTATTTTTGCCGGACTGCTGCTCGCATTGATTTCCTGTAAGAAACAGGACACAATCTTATTTGAGGGCGAAGAGCGTATTTCATTTTTTATCGGTGAGTACGATGTTGATTCCACCAGTTATACGTTCGCTTTTGACCCTGTGAAAAAAGAAAGGGATACCCTGTACCTCAAAATGCGGATCCAGGGCAGAACGCACAATCGCCCGAGAACCATAAAGATTCAACCCGGAGTTGGTACCACAGCTGTGTTGGGACAAGACTTTCTTTTGCCAGAGGTGGTGTTACCGGCAGACTCTGTCACGGTTAATTACCCACTGATACTCATCAATACAGCCAAAATGGAAACACAGGCGTTACGGATCGTTGCTGAAGTAGCTGCCTCGGATGACTTTTTGCCAGGTGGTACCGGACAGGCGATCGGTGGTACCAAAGCTATAAATTCTTATAAGGTATGGGTATCCAATAAGCCTGAAAGGCCGGTTTATTGGGATGACGTAGAATATTACTTTGGCTCATTCTCGACCACGCGTATACGATTTATGATCAGTACCCTCCTTATTTCGGACTTTTCTAGAGAAGCTCTTGGCACATACGAGTTCTATACCTATCCTGTTATCCTTCGAAACGCGCTGGCAAAATATGAAACGACAAACGGACCTTTGATCGATGAGTTTGGACAGCGTGTAACTTTTTAATTCAGCAAACAATGAAAGTAAATAAATTTTTAAAACACACTATAGGCTGGTTACGCCTCGGCCTGATAGCTTTGCTTGTACAGGGCTGTTCCTCATTTGAACAGGACTTTAGTCGATCTCCGATTGGTGAAATCAGTATCCTTATGGACAAGAGTGAATACGATGCTGTACAGCTGGAAAAATTACATATTCCGGTTACTATAACCGGTACATCGGGAAAGGCTGGTCGGTATGCCTATCGCTGGAAAGCATTAACGAATGATGCTGTCTACATCTTGTCCGATAAAAAGGATTTGGATACGATTATTGATTTGCCGCCTCAACAGTATAATATTCAGTACACGGTAACTGATTTAGACAATGGGTTAGAATTTAATAAGCAGCTCTTTTTAAATGTAAATGGGGCTTTTTACGAAGGCTGGCTGGTTTCGCATAATCAAGGTGGTAAGGGTAAACTTGCATTTATACGCGATGACGATATGGTATTTCCAGATCCGGTAGGACAGGCTAATAACCTGACATTCCCAGAAAATCTAAAGGCGACATTTTATACCCAAATACCCTATCGTGCCAAATATGCGTCAATAGCCAGCTTTACTGGAACAGAAATATTCCGCTTTGATCCGAATACATTTAAATTGACAGGCAAGAGTGAGGAAGTTTTTATGTCCCCGAACGGGTATGATGGGATAGCTTGGGATAGCGGATTACGTGGTATTGATCAGTATTTTATTAATAAGGGCGAAATCCATGTTGGTATGGGCGACTTTTATCCAGAAGATATATTAAAACCATATACGCCTGGGCTTGGTGGAGATTATGATCTGTTTCCTGCAGTCATTTCGTCAACTTCCTACAGTACTTTCTTTTACGACAACAAGTATAAGCGTTTTCTGGTTGCTCCTGCTTTTGAAAGGGCGCTCACTGTTGCGTCGAACGGTTCGAACAGCACAGTGAGTATATTGAATATGTCAAATGTGGGCAAGACGATGATCGCGGTGGAAAAGGGAAGAACTACCTATAATTCTGGGGTATTTTATTGTGTCATGGAGGATAGTGAAGGCCGTTACGTGGCGGGTATAAATAATGTTGATCCAAGTTTATTTCAAAAAGTTCTGGACAGTGCATGTCCTGATTTTAGCAAAGCAAAATTATTTACAGCATCAGGCTTATTTCAACATATGTATTATGCAGTAGGTAATAAGATCTATTTATACAATATAGTGGCTAATGCGGCCGAGTTACTCTATAGTTTCCCAAGCTCGCACACGATTACTGACATCGAGATAAAGCGGAAAACGAGTAGAACGCTTGCGGTAGCGACCTGGGATGGTACTGCTGGCAACATGAACCTTTTTGATATAAACGATTTAGGTCAATTTGTGGATGAAGCCCCAAAAAAGGTATTTGGTAATCTTGGCCATATTGTACACATAAGCAACAAGTAAATCAATGAAGAAAATCAGTATAACAATGGGCTTAGTCGCGCTACTATTTGTAGCGCAGGCCCAAGAGAAAAAGGGTTCTACTATACAAGAGCGCCTTACCGCTTTGAAAGAGATTAAAGATTCCAAGGCATTGCAATCCAGTTTGAAAAAATTGGAGCGGAGTAAAGAAGAAAAGGATAGAATGCTGGCTTACTGGTATTATTATGATCAGCGAAACGAAGAAAAGACAGCGGCCATTCAGCAATCGGTTGTAAAAGATTTTCCGAATAGCAACCTAGCCATTCAGGAAAAGGTCAAGGTGATTAGTCAGATGAAATCGCTTGCTGAACGTGATATTCAATTTCAAGCCTTATTAAAGCAATATCCTAATGCAACGATAGGTTTTGAGATGTATGACATGGCTAATGCGTATGCCGAGGAGGGGAATGTGGAAAAGATGCTGCAATACGCGACCTTGTATACCAATATGGCATCAGACCGGAACGGGAACCGTCTGAATAAAGCATCTGTATTGTCCGGCTGTGCCCGTTTTCTCAGTAGGAGCAATCCAAAGGCGGCATTGCCATTTCTGGAGGATGGCCTTGCTTACCATCGTACGGATCTCGCTAAACCTGAGGAAGGTGACACGGAACAGATCCGAAAGGAACGGCGTCGTCGTGCTGAGCAAGGGTATTATATCTCGCTCAGTAGTTATGCCGATGCTTTGGGCCGAGCAGATAGAGCACCTGAAAGCTTACAGCTCGTTGCAGCGATTAGACAGGAACTGATGGGAAGAGAGCCTATCGAGCAGATTAACTTGGAGATTATAGATGGAGCTTATTTAAATGCCCTGCTGGCAAATAAAAAATATGGGGAGGCACTCCCTTATCTCGAAGAGGATTATATTAAAGGTACTCGAAGAGTGGTAACCGCCGAATTGCTTCAAAATGGCTATTCCGATAGTAGAGGTTCTATGGACGGATATGAGGCATTCAAAGCAGGGCTAGACCACCGTAAAGTCGCGAACGAAGAAGCCGAGATGATGAAAAAGCTGGTCTCGAAAGATGCGCCGGACTTTGAATTGAAGGATGTGGATGGCAACACTGTAAGATTAGCGGATCTGCGTGGGAAAGTGGTGGTGCTCGATTTTTGGGCGACCTGGTGCGGCCCCTGTAAGGCGTCCTTTCCAGCAATGCAAAAAGCAGTAAATCAATACAAGGACGACAAAGATGTACGTTTTTTATTCTTACATACTTGGGAGAGAGGGGCGGGGGATGCAACTGCAAATGCGAAGAAATACGTCACGGATAATAAGTACAGTTTCGAGGTCTTGATGGATCTGCGTGATCCATCAACGAAGGAGAGTGCAGTGGCGCAAGCGTACAAAGTAGATGGTATCCCTACAAAAGTAATCATTGATCCGCAGGGACGTATCCGTTTTGAAACATCGGGATTTGCGGGTGATGACGAGACCGCTGTAAAGGAGCTGTCTGCGATGATTGAGTTCGCAAGGAAGGGATAAATATACAAGCATCTCGTAAGAGATGCTTGTTTGTTATAGAGAAGTTGTAGATTAAGATTTAAGGTAAAATAATACGTATGAAATATCCATGTAGCAGAACTGCACAAACACCGATGAAAATACTTTGGATATTCCATATGACCATTAAAAATCAAATTATTTACATATGAAAGTCAAATTGATAATAATTCAAGCTTTGCTGTTGTTGCCCTTTTGGGGTTTTACGCAAAAAGGGAAAAAGGAAAGCTACATAATCCAGGGGAAGATTGACAGTATACAGAAATGCAAACAATATGTTTATCTCTCGTCGATAGTTAGAGATCAAGAATTGCAGACCGATTCGGTACTAATGAAAGACGGTAAGTTTACGTTCAGAGGTAGGGTAGACGAGCCGTGTATGGTAAATGTTTATATCAATGTAGCTGGACGTAAATATCCAGCTTCGATGAAATTATTTTTGGAGAATGCTAAGATTAATTTAAGTGCCACTTGGGACAAGTCTGCGCGCGAGTACGTGAAGAACTTGAAAATTACGGGGTCTAAAGTTCATGACGAAAATGAGGATTTGTTTGAAGGTGCTATGAAGCGATCCGGAAGAGATAAAATTAGGGAGGCGTATATCGAAGCCGAAAAACGCCGTGATACCGCTCAGATGCGAGCTTTAACAAGTGCAAATAAGAATGCGCTGGAACTTTATACGAAAGATATTAACGATTGGATAGCGGCAAATCCGAACAGTTTTGTTACGCTACGTTATAAGAGCATGATTATTCCTCCGGATGAAGCTGGATTGGATAAGTTTGAAGCCGAATTAGATCTAATGGATCCAGTTCTCCGTTCATCTTTCCTCGCAAAGACCATCTATGCCGATATTAATGAACAACGTAGCCGGTTGAAGATAGCTCCAGGAGCGATGGCCATTGATTTTGAACAACCTGACAAAGATGGAAAGGTTGTAAGGCTTTCTGACTACAAGGGCAAGTATGTATTCGTGGATTTTTGGGCAAGTTGGTGTGTACCATGTCGTGCTGAAAACCCACATGTCGTAAAAGCATACAACGATTTTCATAAAAAGGGCCTCGAGGTGCTGTCTGTTTCTGTCGATGATAAACGAGAAGCGTGGCTAAAAGCAGTAGAACAAGACGGGCTTCCGTGGACGCAGGTTTCGGATTTAAAAGGCTGGAACAATTCGGCGAGCCAATCGTATCTAATCAAGGCCATTCCAGCTAACTTTTTGATCGATCCATCAGGAAAGATAATAGCATCCGGACTGCGTGGTGAACATCTCCATAAAGAACTGGAGCGTGTATTTGGAAAATTAAATTAGTTTTTCAGAACTTCCACATGTTGTTTCTAAATTTATCAAATCGATTGGTCGTAAATTCTAATGAAATCATTGTGTGTCCCGAAGATTTGAGAAACGTGATGTCGATCTCTGCCGGCTATGCAACGGGCTCCAGCGGAGGTTCGGTAATGGACCAGTTTGGTAATATCGTTGGCACGGTGTCCAACACCCGCACCTTATTACATAGTGATATGAATCCCAGTGTACAGATGGTTATCAAGAATACGATACCCGTAGAGTCACTTCGACTCTTGATAGCTAATTAGTATAGAGTATTTATCACAGGTATTAATATGAACTAAAGCCCGTTACTTCTCTAAGAGAGGGTAACGGACTTTTTTGTGATTAGTTTAAAAAGACGATCTACCAAAAAAAGTGTATTTTGCGTATACAGACTGATATTTAGATATATGGATGTAAATATTGCGGCGTTGGCCGCTGTTGAACATGGTTTTAAAACGTTTGAGATTGAAGCTCGAAAAATAGTTGAACAGCAAGGTGTATTTCATTCGAAAGAAAAAGCGTTAAGTCTGCTTAACCATAATCTTTACCAAGTAAGGGCTTGTGGGGTGTTTGTTTTAGGATTTATTGCATGCAAAGACGCCACCGTACTACCTGTGTTGAAAGAAACCGCTCGATCAGACCAGAGTTGGCAAGTGCAGGAAATTGTTGCAAAGTCTTTTGATCAGTATTGCAAGGATATAGGATACGAAAAAGCTCTACCTGAAATCCTGTCCTGGCTTAAAGATAAAGATCCAAATGTCTGCAGGGCAGTGACAGAGGGATTGCGTATATGGACTTCACGCCCATATTTTAAGACTAATCCTGAAGTCGCCATAAAGTTGATAAGTCAGCATAAAGCTAGCGACAGTGCGTATCTCCGTAAGTCTGTCGGTAATGCATTGCGTGATATAGGTAAAAAGCATATGCAACTCATCAATAAGGAAATATCCAGATGGAATTTGGAGAATAAGAAAATTGCTTTTACACATAGGTGTGTGCTTAAAAAAGGCTGATTCACCGGATTCTTTCTATGAAAAACACCAACAGAAATTAGGAGTTTTGAAACAGCTTGTTTATCGTTATGTCGTAAGGCATATTATGAATAGAAATGTTGAGAAAATAAGAAGTGCTTAGACCGTAAGGATTGGCGGTAGAATAATATTTTTTAGCTAACTTGCGGTCCATTTTTTTGCCAATGACCGATTACACATCATATAGTGATATAGAGTTGGCTGATCTTGTACGGTCAGCAGATGATCGTGCATTCAAAGAAATCTACGATAGGTACAATAAGCTGCTTTATTTATTCGCCTACAATAAGCTCCGCAACAAAGAAGAGGCCAAGGATGTTGTGCAGGATGTATTTGCCTGGCTCCTTAACAATAGGACCCGTTTTGCTATCAATTCCTCGGTTTCTAGCTTTCTTTACAAATCAGTACTCAATAAGATCTTTGATATCTTTAGACACCAGTCCGTAATCCGTAAATATATTGAACAGGGAGATCATTATATTGATATTGATAGCACGGAGACCGACTATCTGATTCGCGAAAAAGACATTGCCCAGATGATCCGGCAAGAGATCGATGCTATGCCGCAAAAGATGAAAGAGGTATATCTACTTCGCTTTGAACAGTATCTCAGTGCTAAGGAGATCGCCGAGCAACTGAATATCTCTGAAAACACCGTAAATACGCATTTGAAAAGAGCCGCAAAAAAGCTTAGAGATAATCTTGGGATGCTCATCTATGTGGTCTACATCATGAACAGATTTTTTTTTTATATTGTAAAACAAGTTGTCCTTTTATATTGTTTCTTAGGTTAGGAAAGTATGTTAGAAGTTATGGCGATTTAAAATATGGAAACTTTAAGCTTAATATTAACGGGAATTGTAGCTCTTGAACATTTGTATATTCTTTGGATGGAGATGTTCGCTTGGGAAACGGTTGGCAAAAAGACTTTTAAAGGTGCTTTACCGGAAGAACTGTTTAAGGCAACCAAAGGCTTAGCGGCTAATCAAGGTTTGTACAATGGATTTTTAGCGGCGGGTCTGATATGGTCTTTTTTTATCGAAAACCCAGAATGGAGTTTTAATATCCGTGTATTCTTTCTAGGATGCGTGATTGTTGCAGCACTTTATGGAGGTATAACCTCTTCTAAAAGTATCCTTTTAAAACAAGGGCTACCCGCAATACTTGCGCTGATTTGTGTATTGATTTCTTATAATTCTTAAAACAAAAAGTATGGAGTTTAAAAATGTAACAATAGCCGGAAGCGGTGTATTAGGCTATCAAATCGCTTTTCAAACAGCTTTTCATAACTTTAATGTAACTGTTTACGATATTAATGATGAAGTTTTAGAAAAGGCAAAAGCAAAGTTTGCTATTTTAAGTGCTGCTTTTAAAAGAGACTTAGGTGCTACAGATGAACAATTGGCAGCTACCAAAGCAAGATTATCCTATAGTTCGGATTTGGGAGAGGCTGTAAAAGATGCCGATTTAGTTATTGAAGCTGTTCCTGAAAACCCGGAGATTAAGATTGATTTCTATCAGAAATTAGCAAAATTGGCACCCGCTAAAACGGTATTTGCAACAAATTCATCGACTATGTTGCCTAGCCAGTTTGCCGAGTATACAGGGCGTCCGGAAAAATTTGTTGCACTTCATTTTGCGAATGAAATATGGAAACATAATACCGGAGAAGTGATGAAGCACGCAGGTACATCTGATGAGGTATTTGAAAGTTTGCTGCTATTTGCTAAACAGATAGGAATGGTGGCTTTGCCTTTGCATAAGGAACAGCCCGGTTATATTGTAAATTCCCTCTTAGTACCGCTTCTAAGTGCTGGTATGGATTTGTGGGTAAGAGATATTGCGGATATTGAGACGATTGATAAAACTTGGATGGTAGCTACAGGAGCGCCGCTTGGTCCCTTTGGAATATTGGATGTAGTAGGTATTACTACTGCTTATAATATTAACAAAATGGCCGCTGACGCGACTAAAGACCCTGTAAAGATTGAAATCGTAGAAAAATTAAAATCGGAGTTTATAGATCAAGGTAAATTAGGCGTTGCAACAGGTGAAGGATTTTATAAGTATCCTAATCCAAAATATAAAGAAGAAGATTTCTTAAAGTAACTAAAGATGCCTTATCATCAACATCTCAACCTTCAACCCTTAATGTTATAAGGGTCGAAAGTTGATATGTTAAACATGAACTTTATAAAATGGTAATTGTCAGTTCAAGAGGCACTGGGAATTACCATTTCTAGTTAGCGCTGCTGTCTTGATACCATAATCTATTTGAACCAGATCTACGATTTCTTCGGTGATTTTTACCTTTAGTGGCACTATTTCTCCTTGTCAAATACCTACTTGATTTTGTTTTTTGAGTTGTTTTTGAAATAATCCAAAAAAAAGTTTTCTCCTTGTCACCAATTGGGTATAGTTGCACGCCTTAACACTAACTAAGGATTACAGACCCGATGCAAAAAGATATTAAACCCATTTTAGAGAAAGTAGAATCCGGCACTTACAATGAGGAGGAAGAGCGCATTGCCAAGCTCTGGCTTTTTCAATTAAGGAGTAAGGATCTGGATCAGATTTCGGAAGCCGAATTGGAGGATACCAGCGAACAGATCTGGAATCGTTTGCAGCCGGATGTGATAATCCCTGTCCGTAGGTTCAAAGGCTGGCAGCGTATCGGCGCTGTGGCGGCAGCTATCCTAGTCATTGCATTTGGATTTTATTTCTACTACGATAAGAAACAGCTTGGTTTGGAGTCTGCAAGCGGTCTTGTGCAGGATGTAGCTCCAGGGGCACAGGGTGCTACGTTGACCTTAGCCGACGGCAAGAAGGTAAGACTGTCCGATGCCTTGAGCGGCACCATAGCCGAAGAATCCGGGGTGAGCATTACAAAATCAGCTGATGGGCAGTTGATTTATGCACTAAAGGGCAACGGTGCTGATGTCAATAAAGAGAATACCTTGTCTACTTCTAATGGGGAGACCTATCAGGTACGCTTGCCGGATGGTACCCGGGTCTGGTTGAACGCGGGGTCGAGTTTGACCTATGCGCCCAAACTGGTCCAGGCGGGCCAGCGTAGGGTCAAGCTTGTAGGAGAAGCTTATTTTGAAGTGGCCAAAGATAGATCTAAACCTTTTATTGTAAGGACAGGCACGCAGCAAGTCGAGGTTTTGGGAACCAGCTTCAACGTAAATGCCTATCTGGATGAACCCGTTACGAGCACTACGCTGGTGGAGGGTTCTATTAAGATCAAGACCGAAAAAGGAGAACACCTTGTCCGACCTGGAGAACAGGCCATCAATACCGGAAAGGATATTCGCATCGTACGTACCGAGACAGAGAATATCACCGATTGGAAAGACGGCGATTTTTACTTAAACCATGTCGATTTCAAAGTGGCCATGCGCAAGATAGCCCGATGGTATGATGTCGATATCGTCTACGACGGTTCTGTACCCGAAGGTCTGGAATCTGGGGGATGGATATCCAGGGGCAAACCGCTATCGCAGGTACTTAAATCTATCGAATCTTCGGGCATGGTACGATTTCGGATAGAAGGGCGTACGATCCATGTGATCCGTTAGCTCTATAGCGGCAAAAACAAAAAACTAACTAACCCTATTTTTAAATCTAAAATTGAAGAGCATGAAGCGAGAGAAGACATAACTGCTATAAACGATAAACCAGAAGCATAAGATGCTCCTGGTCCAGCTTGGAATTATAACTATTTATGACAGCAACCTCATCCGTCGAAAGCTAAGGATTGCCGTCTTACCAAACTAAACAAACTTAGCGAAAATTGTGCGTATGTACAATGGGAGGCTTCTTGTCGGCTGCTAGGCTTGTTTAAAAACTATGACAATAAAATGTATAAAACCTTTGCCAAATATATAGAGGTATACAAAGGCCTCTATGCTAAAATCGTGCTGATTATGCGACTAACCACCATACTATTGATCGCAAGCCTGATGCAGGTCAGTGCATCGACATTCGGACAGCAGATCACCTTGTCCAAAAGAAATGTATCTATAGAATCTGCCCTGAAAGAAATCAGGGAGCAGAGCGGTTATGACTTCTTCTTTGATGGAAAGAGTCTACCCAAAGACAAGGTGATTGATGTTGCTTTAACAAATGCAAGTATAGATGCCGCCCTAAAAAGCGTGCTAAGAGGCCTGCCTTTTACATACAGCATTGAAGGGAAGATCATTTCCATCCGCAAGAACGAACAGCCCTCATCGGGTGACGCGGCGGGAGCAGCCATACTAAATATCGACGTCCGTGGTCGTGTGGTCGACGAAGAAGGTAATCCGTTGGTCGGTGCGACGATCCGAGTCAAAGGCGGGGGCAATGACATCATTACCGATGAGAATGGACGGTTTATATTGCAGCAGGTCGCCGAGAATGCCACTATCCAGATCTCCTATGTGGGCTACTACCGTAGAGAGGTAAAAGCAGCACCCAACTTGGGTGATATCCGGTTGGAAATGCTGAGCAGTGATGTCGAGGAGGTGGAGGTAAGCTACTCTACAGGTTACCAGAATCTTTCGCGTGAGCGCAGTGCGGGTTCCTTTTCGAAGCCCAATGTCAATATTATGAAAAATCGCTCTTCCAGCGTGAATGTACTGCAGCGGTTGGACGGATTGGTGCCGGGATTGACCGTGAATAATGGCGTCACGGCCGAACCTTTACTGATTCGAGGTCTTACTTCGATCAACTCAACGAGAGCACCACTTGTGGTTGTAGACGGGGTGGAGCTTCAGGGCGTCGATATCGAAAGTGTAAATATGCAGGATGTGGAAGATATTACCGTCTTAAAGGACGCTAGTTCTGCGTCTATTTGGGGTGCAAAAGCTGCGAATGGTGTTATCGTAATCACAACAAAAAAGGGAAGGGCAAATCAAAAATTACAGATTGACTACGACGGCTATTATAATGTACAGGGACGCCCAGACAGAGGCTACTTGAATCGGATGAATAGTCGGGAGTTTATACAGACTGCGAGAGAAATATTTCCTTTGTTTCAACAATACAATCCATGGAGCAGTGTAGAGAGTGTCTCTGCAACACCCCCACATCTTAATCTGCAATATGCGGTCGAGCGAGGGTTGATGACACAGGCGCAGGTCGACGCCAAACTCGATAGCCTGGCGAGGGTAGATAACTTCGACCAGATCTCCAATTATATCTATCGCAATTCGACGACGTCGAATCATACGGTTTCTGTTTCCGGAGGCGGAAGCAAACATACTTTTTACGGATCGGTAAACTACATCGGTATGAAGAATGATACACCGGGCGATAAGGATAACCGATTCAAGATAAACCTGCGTCAAGACCTCGATCTAGGAAAGAACGTACGTCTATATCTTGTCTCAGATGTGGGTACTACCAATACGGCTTCAACTAATTTAAGAACCCTGACCAGCCAAAATACGCTGGGCTATACGCCTATTTCGCCAGCTACAGTACCTTATCAGTTGTTAGCAGATGAAAACGGAAAGCCATTACCGGTTCATTACATGGGCGGACTCAGTGATTCGCAAAGATTGGATTATCAAGGGAGAAGTCGGATTAATCTGGATTATGTGCCATTGGACGAAATCAATAGGGGCCATAGCAATGGTACGGGGATTTCTGCGAGAATCGTGGGAGGTGGCCGGATCAACTTGTACAAAGGTCTTCGCTTTGAAGGTACTTACGGTTACAACGTGTCCTCTACAAACAATCGCGCTATACTTAATGAGGACAGTTATACCGTTCGCAACGAAGTGATGACGTATACACAGGCGCCTAACCTGAACAGTACGCCGATTTATTTCGTGCCTAAGGATGGAGGAAGACTGACAGAAAGCAATTCACTCGTCAAGAATTGGACCGTGCGTAACCAGTTAATTTACGATCGTGACTGGCAAGGCGTGCATCAGCTTACATTTTTGGCTGGTCAGGAAGCTACCAGTACGACTCCTATGTCTACACGCACCATCTATAGAGGTTGGGACGATCAGCTTCAGGTAGCACGACCTGTTGATTACCAGACACTAGGTTTGGGAGTGACGGGAACCGTTACAGGGGGGACTCGTAGATTAGGTAATAACATATCTGGAGGCGAAGGTGTTATTAGTAGAACGACGTCGTACTACTCTAATGTCAACTATTCCTACTTGCGTAAATATACCGTTAACGCGAGCTGGCGTATCGACCAAAGTAATCTCTTCGGTATGAACAAATCGGCACAAAATAGACCGGTATACAGCATCGGTGGTAAATGGGCGATGGGCAGGGAGCAGTTTTTGCAATCAACAGAATGGATTAGTAGTCTGGATCTAAGGGCTACGTATGGAGTCACTGGCAATGCGCCAAGACCGGGCGCTGCTGCTTCAAAAGATATTTTGAGTGCACAAATGGATCCCAACTATGAATCGGGCTTAGGTTTGATAATTAGCACTCCGGCTAATGATAAATTGACTTGGGAATCGACCAAAGTATATAATGCGGGTATTGATTTTAGTTTGTGGTCGTCCAGGTTATCTGGATCTATAGATGGATATATCAAAAATACGCAGGATCTTATTGGGGTGCTGAACACCGCACCGCTTACCGGTTTTCCTGGCGTAACCGGAAATTTTGGTGACATGCAAAATAAGGGTATCGATATCAGTTTAAATACAATGAATATTATCGGTAAAGACTTCTTTTGGAGTTCTGGTCTGACAGTGGGGTATAATAAAAATAAGATTACCAAACTAGCGCGGGTTACCCCGTTCTCTACGGGTGGGCAACTGATTGAGGAAAGTTTCTTGGTGGGATATCCGTCTTTTGTGATGTTTGGTTACAATTATGCTGGGCTTAATGCAACAGGGGATCCGCAGATTAATCTTCAGAATGGTACCGTGTCTTCGGATATTGATGTAAGTACGCCGGATGATATGTTGTACATGGGGACTTATCAACCGGTATGGAGTGGTGGTCTGTCCAATAGTTTTATATACAAAAACATACAGTTGTCATTCAATATCAGTTACAACGCCGGACACAAGATGTTTAGGGATGGTAATTTATTTTGGGCCGGTGTCTTATATGGCAATAATGCTCATCCAGAGTTTGTGAATCGCTGGAAACAAGAAGGTGATGAAAAACATACTGATATCCCAAGATACTCCGGTAGCAACGACGAAACGAATAGCCGTGAACCTTTGTATTACCACTATGCCAATACCAATATTTTCAATGCGTCTTACATTAAACTAAGAGATATAAGTGTGCAGTATAATCTGCCCGATAATGCCATGAAAAGATTAGGGGCCAAAGCGCTGAGCTTTAGATTTCAGGTCAACAATATCATGTTGTGGAAAGCGAACAAGTTGGGTATAGATCCAGAGTTTCACCATCCACACGGAGGTAGAGAGATGCGTTTTGGGCAAGGCCAATTCACTTTTGGAGCCCATGTTACACTTTAATTTAGACATATTATCAGATTATGAAAACTATAACTAAATACCTTCTAGTCGTATTCGCAAGCGTATTTTTTGTTGGTCTTAATTCCTGTAAGAAGAGCTTTTTGGAAATCGAGCCAAAGGGATATCTTATTGCAAAAAATACAATGGACTATGACCAGATCTTAAATGCCTCTGACATTATGATCGCATTTATGGCCTCTGCTTACCAAGGCGATGAGGTAGGTTTGCAAGAAAAGTTCTTTGACGGTGTTGGCCGTCGATTGCAACGCCTATTTCGGCACGAAGACCGAGTATACCAACCCGACGAGTTGCCGGTTGAGATTACCGATGCGGGATCTTATGTCAACAGGTTATACCTGTTTAACAAAGTGATCAACGAAGTAATGGAATCTCAGGGGGGCACCGAAGAGCAGAAAAGCAATATTCTTGCGCAGGCTAGAGTGGGACGAGCACTCTGTAACCTCATGTTTCTTAACGATTTTTCCTTGCCTTATGACCCTGCTACTGCATCACAGCTATTGGGTATACCTTTGATCACAGCGGCCGATGTTACGCAGCGTAAATTTGAACGCGTGACGATTCAAGAGAGCTATGACTTTGTCATAAGAGATCTAACGGAAGCGATTCCTGATCTGGGGCCAGTAAAGCATCGCCGTAAGTTCTCCAAAGCGGCTGCCGAATTTTTCTTAGGACGTGTCTATTTGTATATGGGGCAGTTTGAGGACGCGCGTAAACACATTGATAACGTATTTGCCGAATTGGACAAAGCTAATATCGCCCTTGCCCTGTACGATTACAACGATGTGTTAGCACCAGGTGGTGAATGGGGGGCAGATATGGACTTTGGCTTTGGACCTTCCAACAAGCCGTTGGACGCAAATAATACCGAGATACTTTACAATGTCGTGGTCAATACGTTTCATTATGCATCTGCCAATGCGGTTGTGATATCTCCAGAGACAGCAGCGCTGTATAATGAGTCGGATAAGCGCCTTGCACTTTATTCGGATACCGAATTGTTTGGAAGTTATATTTTTCCGAAGGGAATGCGTCGTTACCCTGGATTTAGTTCTAATGCGGGCCCTTCGGTGCCAGATCTATACCTGATGCGTGCAGAGCTTAAAGCACGTGCGGGCGACCTCAATGGCGCAGCTAGTGATGTGGAATACCTACGCGCCAAGCGTATGTCAGACGATATAGAAGTACCTGCTAACATCGCTTCGGATCAAAATGCGCTGGTCAAATTTATTCTAGATGAACGTATCCGCGAGTTTCCTTTGACAGGCTTAAGATGGTTAGATATGAGGAGATTGTCGGTAGACCCAATCTTTAAGCATACGCTGACTTACAAGCACAATATTTACAATGAAGAGGGCAACGTGGTACATACGTACACACTGAGGCCCGAGAGATTTGCTTTGAAATTTGGAGAGCGTATGCTGTCCGAGAATGATGGGCTTGTAGAGAATCAGTAAAAACAACCTGACTATCTGCTGTAGGCGCTATGTCTGTTAGCAGATAGTCATTTTATAAATTAAGAGCATGATGAAATCTATATTTTTGATTGGTGCAGTTTTTCTTTCAATAACACTGCATGCGCAAACCAAATACAACATTAAAGGGAAGGTGTCTAATACGAGTAAAGCAGTCATGGCTGTGCTTTCTTATCCACCGGATGACAAAGGAGGTGAGTACCGTGCAGATACCGCTACAGTCAAATCGGGTAAGTTTGAATTCAAGGGTGCGATAGCAAGACCACAGCTCGCAGAACTGAATTTGATAGAGCCTCGTCCAGAAGGCGCGGGGAGAAGACGCGACAGTGAAGCAGACAATATGAAGAATGTGGGGCTATTTTACCTCGATGGCAATATCAAGGTGACCTTTGATACAGCAGGCAAGGCGTCTTATGCTGGTGGTGGTAAGGAACAGCAATCCTGGCGTGCATATGATAAGCTGACTTCACGCAAAATGAAAGAGCAATCGGATAAAATGGGGGGGATGGAGTTTTTCGCAGAGACAATTTCCGAGTTTGTTAGCACGCATCCAGATAGTTATGTGAGTGTAGATTTGATGGACCTGTTTACCCAGAGTTCCATCAATCCTGAGCTGGTGGAGCCTATGTATAATAGCTTGAGTAAAAGAATGCAGCAATCGGAAAAAGTTTTAGGTTGGATAGGTAAGCTGGAGCAGGCAAAGATAGCGGTGTCAGGTACGGTTTTGGCGCCTGAATTTACGCTGAATGATGTCGACGGAAATCCGGTGTCGCTGGCATCTTACCGCGGCGGTTATGTACTGGTCGATTTTTGGGCCAGCTGGTGCGGACCTTGCCGCGCCGAAAACCCGAATCTCGTGGCTGCTTACGAAAAATATAAAGACAAAAACTTTACGGTTCTCGCAGTATCCCTCGATACCAAGAAGGACCTTTGGTTAAAGGCCATCGAGGAGGATAAACTGCCTTGGACACAGGTATGCGATTTCAAAGCAAATAAAAGCGAGGTGAGCATCATGTACGATATATCCAGTATTCCGGCCAATGTACTGGTCGATCCCAATGGATTTATAGTAGGAAAGGACCTCCGAGAGAAAGCATTGCACGATAAGTTGGAACAGTTGCTGGCGAATTAATTACGGTGGTACTGCATAACTGAATAAAAATATTAGACAAATAACAGAACCTTATTTTAATAACAATGAAAAAGATACTATTCCTATTGTTGCTATCGACCAATGTGTTGGCACAGCAGCAGGGGGCTAAATATAGCTTTAATGATTTTATGCTGATCGAGAAAGTAGAAGATCAGGAGGCAAAATATAAGGCGATGCTCAAAGAGCTGAGCCCCGAGCAACATAGCACTTCCGTAACAAATGATTTCAGGGGCGAGCTTACATTTGCTTGGTTGAATAAAGGTAATGTAGAACGATACCGGTATTATAAATCCACCAACCCGGAGTTTTCTGGACGACAATACCTTTATTTGGTTAATGCTTTGGAAAAGCTATTCGATGAAGGTAAAGATTATAAATCTGTAGAAACCATATCCAAAGAGTTGCTTGAAGAGATTGAAAAAGGGACGCTCGATGATCTACTAGGTAGGGCACCGGTAATGAAAGAACTGAATGCGGCAGCAAATGCAAAATTAGGGAATGTGGCCCGTGCTAAGGAGATGATGGGTAAATTATCTTCGGAGGCAGATGTGGCGATGCGGGATATTCCATATTTTAAAGATAGTAAGTCAAACTATATAAATCGCTACGCGATGGTTCTTCTGGCTGAGGGAAAAGATAAAGACGCATTTGAATTATTGACTAAAGCCTTTAAAGATGCGGATTCTAATCCATATATGTTGGATACTTTCAAAGAAGCTTATAAGAAGACTAAAGGTTCGGATCAGGGCTTTGAAACCTATCTTATCGCCTTACAAAAAGAAGCTTACCAGCACTATTATCAAGAGGTCGAAAAGCTATATATCGCTTCGCCTCAACAGAAAATGAAAGGAGAGTTGCCTAGTCCGGATGATCCGACCGAAATGATGACCTTGTTCGAAGGAAAGAAACCGGTTCAGGAAATTACCTTAGAAAACCTGAAAGGCGAGCCCGTTCGCTTGGCAGATCATACCGGAAAGATCTTGGTTGTTGATTTCTGGACGACATTATGTACGCCTTGCGTAGCTGCATTTACAGGCTTTGAACGTGTGGTGGCCGATTACAATAAAGCCGACCTTCAGCTTTTTGTTATCAATCTCTTCGAGACAGACCGTACCGTCAAAGCTTATGTGGCGCAAAAGGGGATTACATTGGATGTACTCCGGGATGAAGAGAACCTAGCGTACAATGTGCAGGGCACACCTACGAAAATTATTTTCGATCCTTCGGGAAATATTCGTTTTTACGCCGCTGGTTATGCCGGCTCCACCGATAGGGAGTATTACAAATTGAAAGCGATGGTCGAAATCACTAAAGCCCGTGCAGTATCTGCTGCTATGGGAGAATAGAAATAATTATTTGCATATGAAAAATATAGTTTGGGTTTTACTGCTGCTCCTATCGTGGAGTGGCTACGCGCAAGAAAACGAACTTGGAAATCAGAAGTTGGAGGCTTTGAAAAATGAAAAGGACAAATCCATACGGGTTAAAAAGATTAAGGAACTCGAAAATGGTTCGGCTGATGACTTACAGGTATTGATTCAGTACTACGAAAAAGATAAAGCTAATAAAGAGCAGATAGGAGAAAAATTACGTAACAAATACCCCGAAAGCTTTCCTGCTCAAATGTCCAGAATG
Organism: Sphingobacterium nematocida; assembly: GCF_900168125.1. GTDB lineage: Bacteria > Bacteroidota > Bacteroidia > Sphingobacteriales > Sphingobacteriaceae > Sphingobacterium > Sphingobacterium nematocida. The sequence continues at coordinate 280,219 of NZ_FUZF01000001.1, read as the reverse complement.
CAGCTATTTCTTCCCTTGTCGGAGCCCACGGATGTCGAGGCTTTGGTACAGAAAATGATGAAGGACTATCCTGACATTAATCTTGATCTGGAGAAGAATTTGGCAGCACTTAACTACGCCGAAGTTCCAGATGTTGAAAAGGCTATGCAGTATATCAATCTAATGCAGGATCCGGTATATCAAGTATACGGCCTATCGCTGATGTTAGAATTGATAGATCCCTTGGATAGCGAAATGGCTTTATCGCTAGCTACAAAAGAATTGCCCAAAGTGCTTCAATTGAAGGGGCAGACACAACCTAGTGCTGCACTGAAAATTGATCCAAGATCGGCATACAGAGAGTTCATCACTGCCTATGCCAAATTATTGTTTAAAGCAGGTAGATATGAAGAAGCGTATCCCTACACTCGAGAGGCTTATGATGCGATGGAGGGGCGCGACGATTTAACATTGATCGAAAATTACGCTTTCCTGTCTGGTCTAAAAGGACAATACAAAGAATCGTTGCCTGTTCTCTCGGACGCAATCAAGGGCGGTAAGTATGATAAAGAGTATATTGAGCTGGTCAAAAAAGGGTATAGCAGTTTAAATCCGGGAAAGGATGCCGATGCTTATATCGCTGAACTGAGACAGGTTTTTGTGGATAAAATTAAAGGGGAGGTAGCCAAGTTGCTTGTCAAGGAACAGGCCCCGGATTTCAGGGTGACCGATGTAAATGGAAAGGGAGTTTCGTTGACTGATTTTAAAGGTAAGACTATTGTTCTGGACTTTTGGGCGACCTGGTGTGGGCCATGTGTTGCCTCTTTCCCGGCAATGCAGTTGGCCGTAGACCGATTTGCAGATGATCAGACCGTCGAATTTCTCTTTATTCATACCTGGGAAAATGTAGCAGATCCTCTTACGGATGCCAAAAATTTCCTGAGCAAGCGTAATTATAATTTCGACTTGTATATGGACGTGAAGGATCCGGTCACGAAAGTACCGCCTGCGGTAACTGCTTTTGGAGTAACTGGAATCCCTGCCAAATTTGTGATCGATCCGCAAGGGAATATCCGCGTTTTAAGGTAGAGGGTTTTCACGGTACGGCCGAGGCTGCAGCCGAAGAATTGGTACAGATGGTAGAGATGGCGCGCAAAGGCGAATAATGGATCTTTAGAATAGTATGGTATGTTGAAAATTGCATGGTTCGTATGGCTGAATATCCTGGCCTTCTCAGGGTTTGCCCAAGGTAATAACCCCGTGTCCTGGGAAATAAACAGTGAGAAGATCGCTGATCTAACTTATCGCATTAATATGAATGCTACGATAAAGGAGCCTTACCATATTTATCCGCAGCAGTCGTCTGGGGGTGGCTTGGGCATGCCTACGGAGATTACATTTACGGAAGCAGATGGATTAGAATTTATCGGGGCCACGTCGGAAAAAGGAGAGGCGACCAATGCGGAAAAGCGTGTCCCGTATTACGCAAAGGGTGTGACATTTGCTCAGGTGGTGCGCTTAAAATCGGATGCTCCATTTGTATTGTCGATAAAAATTAAATCGCAGGCTTGCAACGACCGAATGTGCTTACCTCCATCGATCAAACGCTTTAGTCTGACGGTCAATGGTGATGAGGTCCTAATAGATAACAATTCTGTCGCAACGGGCGATTTGAAGCGGGGGTCGGCGTCTTTGCGTTATGAAGATTTTCAAATGGAAGATACCGCAGGTACGCTGCTGTCATCCAACGATATCGTCTCCAACAGTAAATACACATTCATTGATTTCTGGGCCAGCTGGTGTGCACCTTGCCGCATACAGGGCCGTGAACTGATCCCGCTTTACGACAGGTATAAGTCGAAAGGATTTCAGGTAATTGGAGTTTCGCTCGATACGGAGGCAAACAAGTGGAAGAATGCCATCAAAGCCGATGGCTACCAATGGACAAATTTAAGTGATTTGAAAGGTTTTGAAAGCCCAATAGTCAAAACGTATAATATTACTGCCATTCCTCGGAATTTTATAGTCGATAGCAAGGGAATTATAGTAGCTACCGATCTGCATGGTGACGCTCTGGAGGCGAAGTTGAAAGAGTTATTGGTAGATTATTAATTTTTAAGACGCAAACAGGTCTGAGGCATTAATCCTCAGACCTGTTTTTGAATTATTCCGATACATTTTATTCTGTACCTAAAGTCTCCTCCATTTTTCGGAACTCCTCTCCATCTTCTCTGCTGCAGTCTATTTCTCTTAAAAGCACGTAATAGTTTGTTTTTATAAAGGGACTTATTACCTTTATAGCATAAAGTGCATAACCAATATAAATACTATTTAACACCTTGGTGATCTAAAATTAATATTGCATTAGTATAGATTTTACATTTGTTCTATAGTTTTGTTGCTTGAATCATGGAGATAATAGTCGATAGCTTGGCACAGGAAGTATGGATCAAAAGGCTGCAGTCTGGGGATGTGGAAGCCTTTGAATATCTATATAATATGCACAAGCTCCAATTGGCGACGAATCTATTCAAGTTACTGAAATGTCCTCAGGCTGTCGAGGATGTACTGCAGGATGTCTTCGTGAAGGTATGGGAGAATAGGGCGGAGGTGGATCCTCATCTTTCCTTCGGAGGTTTTCTTCACCGGATAGCATCCAATAAAGTAATCGACTTCTATAGAAAATCTTCCAGATCCAATGCCTATCGTAGCTATCTACAGCATTATGCCGAATGGAGTTACCAGCATGTCGATCGTATCTTAGAGCGCAAGGAAAGCAAAGAATTATTGGATAAAGCCTTGAACATCCTTTCTCCCCAATGTAGGCAGGTATATCAATTATGTAAGGTCGAAGGAAGAAGCTACCAGGAAGTGTCCAATATACTTCAGATCTCGCCCAACACAGTCAGTGTACACCTCAATAGAGCCCATAAAAAATTACAGGTGTTCTTTAAAGATCCCGTAAACTTACCTTACCTACTATTAATTCTCTGGGGTATTTAATTTTTTTTCTGAAAGTGTTTGTTATCAATGGCCATCAAGAACTTTTTTCATGATGCCTTCTTTTTTCATTGGTATTCAAGAGCTCTGCCGATGACATCGGATCGGTTGATGTCTGTTGGTGATTTAAAGGAAAAAAAAAGTTTTTTCATTTTGTTGTAATGACTTTTTAAGAGTTGAGCGTAATGTATTAAAACAAACGACTTGAAAAGTAATAAAGATCTAACGGAATTGTTTAACAATTTCATGGAGAATAGATGTACAGAATCAGAAATTGATCGACTCTTGGCTCATTTTGGCAATCCCGAATCCCTGGATGAATTGCGATTGTTGGTGGAGAAGGAGTTGACCGATCCGATATCTTCGCCTACTGATGAGATCGCGCAGATATTGGGACGGGTAGATCTAAGCCTAAGAAAGCAGATTATACGTCCAACTAAAAAGAAACGGAGCTGGGTTTGGATGGCTGCGGCAGCGATCATTTTGTTTATTGGGTTTAGCGGACTATTCTGGTTACCGCAATTGGAGCGGCCGGCAACGGATCGGCAGGCCATGGGCAGCGCTGTGGTCAATGATGTAGCTCCGGGATCGAGCCAGGCTAGGCTGCATCTTTCGAATGGAAAGACGATCGATCTGAATGACGTAGCCGATATGGATAAAGATATCTACGGCATGTCGCTGCAAGCGCGTAACGGTCAGTTGGATTATCGTGGTCAATCTGGCGCAGGGTCAAGTACGCAGTGGAATATGCTAGAGGTGCCCAAGGGAGGAACTTACGCAATGACATTGCCCGACGGCACCAAAGTATGGCTGAATGCGAACTCCAAGTTATATTTTCCCGACAGATTTGCTGCAGATAGCCGTATGGTGAAGGTCGAGGGCGAAGCATTTTTTGATGTTCGTAAAGATGCCACTAAACCATTTACGGTACAGGTAGATGATTTGTCGATCAAAGTGCTAGGTACCTCTTTTAATATCAAGGCACAAAGTGAAAATCTGATCTCTACGACGCTAGTGACGGGGGTGATAGAAGCCATGTATAAAGGCGACCGTCGAAAGCTCATGCCCGGCAATAAGGTACTGTTGAATAAAGCGAACAACTCTCTTAAGGTTGTCGCTGCAGACCTGGAAAGCGCTACAGCTTGGAAAAACGGTTATTTCTACTTTAAAGATGAGCATTTAAAGCAGATCCTTCAAGATATAGGTCTTTGGTATGATTTACAGGTTGTCGTTGTGGGAGATTTACCACAAGGAGTCTACAGCGGTAGTATGGATAGAAACAGCAGTTTAAAGGGCGTGTTGGCTATGTTGGAGTCGGTGAGCACCTGTTCATTTGAGATCGATGGACGCAAATTGATTGTTAAAGCAAAAAAACTTTCGTAAAAACATTTTCAGAAAAATAGTTGCCTATGATAAAAAACAGAAAAGCGGTGTATTAGGATGATGAAAAGACGGAGATGGTTGCAACATCCCCGCCTAAAGTTCAAAAAATAGTTGTTCAAAAAAATAAACAAACTCTTATTTCAAAATTATTGAATATTTCCCTTACGGCAAACAACAAATGGGTAAAACCTGTTGTGGGCCAATACGAAAAATGAATTATCTAAAAATGAAACTTACGGTTGTATTGATTTTTATTTTTTCGTTCACTGTGCAAGCGCATAGTAACGGTCAGACAATAAATCTTTCCTTAAAAAATGCCTCTTTAGAGCATGTGTTGAAAGATATTGCCAAACAGACGGATTATAAGTTTTTTTATGCGAATGATCTGGTCAAAAATCTAAATTTAAAGAATGTATCATTTTCGGGCAAGCCGCTGGACGAGGTGCTTCTCGCCATTTTGGGACCGCATAAACTGACCTACAAAAAGATGGCACGGACGATTACCGTTTCAAAAGCGGATAATAGTTCCGAGGAGATTGTACAGGTAAAAGTTTCTGGAACGGTCACGGATGGCGCTGCTCCCTTGGCAGGCGTTTCGGTTGCAAGCCGTGCTGATCGCAAGACCGGAACTACCACCGATCAAAATGGTAATTTCACCCTTTCCGTACCTATGAACACGACTTTGGTATTTTCCTATTTAGGGTATGAGCGTAAGGAGGTGACGGTGTCGGGCACTGCACATCTTTCGGTACAACTATCCCCGGCGAATAATGATGTAGAAGAAGTAGTGGTGACGGCATTAGGCATTAGCAAGGAGAAGCGAAAAGTAGCCTATGCGGTGCAGGAAGTAAAAGGTGAGAGCCTGAATGTAGCCCGGGAGTCCAATGTAGCGGCCAATCTGGTCGGTAAGGTGGCGGGGCTGCGCATTTCGTCCAAGTCTACACTATTCGAAAACCCAGGGATCAGCCTCCGCGGATCAGCGACCACAATCGTAATCGACGGTGTGCCTGCTCCCGATGGATTTGATATGTGGAGTCTAAGCGCAGATGATATCGAAAGTATCAACGTCCTTAAAGGTACGGCGTCGTCGGCACTCTACGGTTCGGTAGCACAAAATGGTGCCATTATGATCACGACCAAGAAGGGTAAGGGAGGAGATAAAGGTGTCGATTTGGGATACAACTCCAGTACACAGTTTCAAGCTGGATTTTTAAGAATACCTGAAACGCAACGTGACTATGGGATGGGTTTTAACGGTAAATATGCATTTGTGGATGGTAAAGGAGGTGGGGTGAATGATGCTTACGGTTATGTGTGGGGACCTAAACTGAATCAAAAAGACCCTTCTACAGCTAGTGGATTTGTAGAGATACCGCAATACAATAGCCCGTTGGATATGACCACGAATAAACTGGTTCCTTTGCCTTGGGTCGAGCGTGGTGAGGATAATCTGAAGAATTTCTTAAATAATGGATTGATAACGACACATAACCTAAGTGTCGCTGGTACGGGCGATCGGACGGATTACCGTATATCCGTTTCTCATATGTACCAGCGTGGACAGGTACCCAATACGAAGTTAAATTCGACCACACTGAATCTCGGTGGTAAGTTGAAGATCAATAGTAAATTGGATGCTGAAGCTACATTGTCTTATAATAAACACTACTCGCCAAACTATCCGAATAGCGGATATTCACCGGATAATTACTTGTATAATATCATTCTTTGGATGGGATCGGAAGTGGATATCCGGGATCTGAGACAATATTGGAAACCCGGTCGGGAGGGGTTAGAACAGCTTACTTATAACTACAGTTGGTACAATAACCCTTGGTTTCTGGCCTATGAAAAGGAACGGGCTTACAGCAACGATGTTATTGTAGCACAGGGCAACTTGACCTATACATTCAATGATGACCTGAAGTTTATGGTACGTAGCGGTGTGACAACTAATTTTGCCAATAGTGAATCGAAGATCCCGTACAGTTATATTAACTATGGGACAGACGCAGCTCCTTATGGTAACTATTCGGTAGATCGGAATAATAGAATGCGTTTTGTGAGTGATGCACTTTTGACATACGATAAAAAAATAACGCCGTCTTTCAATTTGACAGCTAGTGTTGGAGCCAGTACACGTTTGGATCAGTATAGTCAGTTGGAATCCCGTACTACAGGAGGCTTGTCTGTACCTGGATGGTATAACCTAGATAATTCTAGAGATCCGGTCCGATCCACCAATCAACGGGTTGAAAAACAGGTGTACGGATTGTACGGTTATATAGATTTGGATTACAAGAATATGGCAACGTTGAGTATCACGGGACGTAATGACTGGACATCGGCACTACAAGCTCCAAATCATTCATACTTTTATCCTTCGGCTGCATTAAGCTTGATGGTCTCTCAGATGATCAACTTGCCGGATGCGATATCCTTGTTCAAACTGCGTGGTGCCGTGACAGATGCTACGACAGATGTGGCTGCGTATAGTAATTTGCTAACTTATAATGTTGGTAGCCGTTGGGATGGAACGCCTTCATTGTCGTTGCCATCAACACTTATCTCTCCGGGGTTGAAGCCGAATAAAACCATATCGCAAGAGTACGGTGCGGAGTTACACTTTTTGGAAAATCGCTTAGGCTTAGATTTTACGTTCTTTAATTACGACCTGACCAATAATGTCGTATATGTGCCGATGTCGGAGGCTTCGGGTTATACTCAGATGCTGTTGAACGGAGACAAGGATCGTCGTCGCGGAATAGAACTGGTACTGAGTGGTACACCTGTTCAGAATGATAATTTCCGATGGAACACCACCTTTAATTATTCGAAATTGCGCACTACGGTACTGGAATACCATGGTGGAGAGGAAATACGGGAAGGTGTACGGGTTGGCGAACGTAAGGATGCCTTCAGAGGCTGGGCCTGGCAGCGGTCTGCAGATGGGCAGATCGTGCACGAAAATGGTATCCCGCAATATATAAATCAGGTCGTCAATCTAGGACATACGCTACCTGATTGGGAATTTGGCTTTCAAAACAATTTTCAATACAGGGACTTTGGATTTTCATTTGCCATCGACGGACGCATAGGAGGTAAGATGTACAATGGGCTAGAGGCCAAGATGTATGAAGGCGGTATGCATCCAAACACGGCCAACAGTTATCGGGACGATGCCTACCTGGGGCAAAAGACTTATGTAGGCGGAGGTGTAACGCAGACGGGGGGTAATGTTACTTACGATGCGCAAGGTAATACCACGAGTGATACGCGTACATTTGAAGAGAATACCACTGCTGCCAATTACGTGGATTATATCTTTGCCAAATATGCAAACGGTATAGTTGAATCCACCTTGTATGATCGTACTTTTGTAAAACTAAGGGAGGTTACATTGAGCTATAATGTACCCAATAGATTGATTACAAAGACACCATTTAAGAGCGCTAGTTTTTCATTGGTAGGTCGAAATCTTCTGATGTGGTCCAAAGTGCCTTATATGGATCCAGAAGGCTATACGGATCTTCAACTGGCCGAACCTACGACCAGGAATATAGGTTTTAATCTAAATCTTAAATTTTAATCCTTGCGACATGAAAAATAACTATATATACATAGGGGTAATTCTAATGCTTTTCTCGCTATTGGGCTGTCAGAAGTTCGATTATTACCAAGATAATCCGAACAAACCAACCAATGCGACACCGGCATTATTGATGGCTTCCATCTGTCAGAATATATTCAATAATAATCCGATCAATGCAGCTTATGCCTCCCGTCATTTGACGTATTATGAGCGACCTAGCGAATCGGTTAATTACAACTGGAACAGGAGCGGGTTTGCTGGTTTTACGAGTCTTACGCAGGTGAAGAAGATGGCAGAGCTGGCGTCGGATAATAAAAACTATCAGGGGATAGCCAAGTTGTTCCGAGCGATTTATTTTACAAAACTAACGGAGACATTTGGAGATATACCGTATTCCGAATCATTGCTGGGTGAAGCAAATAATCAACCCAAATACGATACCCAAGAGGATGTTTACGCTGACGTATTGGTCGAGCTAGAGGAGGCTAACAAGCTGCTGCAGACCGAAAACGGTATTGTTGATGGAGATATTATTTATAAAGGTGATATCTTGAAATGGAAAAAGCTGGTCAATGCTTTCCGTTTAAGAATATTGATGCATCTTTCTAAAAAAGACGGGCAGACAAAGATTAACGTAAGAGAGCAGTTCAAGCAAATAATCGACGATCCGGCCGGCTATCCATTAATGACAAGTAATACGGACAATGGGCAGTTGGTATTTAATAACTCCGATCCTTCCAATTACTATCCTACTGCGGGGCATTTGAGCGTTACGACGCTGGTTTCACTGGAGGCCTCCTTTGTAGAAATGCTGCAACTACGTCGGGATCCGCGTCTGTTTTCATTTGGCGAGCCTATAGCAGGCAAGACTGCAGGTGTGTTTGAAAACTATAAGGGTGTGGACGCAGGTTTGTCGCCAGCGGACCAACAGAGTACAGCAGCAGGCTCTTCTTTAATCGCCCGTCGCTATGTTGACCTCAAGAATCCCGTCAATGAACCGATGATATTCCTGAGCTATGCGGAACAGGAATTTATAATTGCAGAAGCGATTCAACGCGGATGGATTACAGGCGATCTAGAAGCACATTATAAGCAAGCTGTTACAGCGTCGATGGCATTTTACGGCATCAACGCAGCTCGTGTAACCACTTATCTGGCGGAACCTTTAGTCGCATTGAACGGAACCGATGTGTTGAATAAAATATGGATACAGAAATATATTTCCTTTTATATGAATTCGGGATGGGAACCTTTTTATGAGCAAAGGCGCACGGGAGTCCCAGTGTTGCGTGTTGGCCCAGGTACACTAAATGGGGGACGGGTGCCAAAACGTTGGCAGTATCCGTTGACGGAGGTTCAGCTAAATGAAGTAAACCTGAATGAAGCGATAAAAAGACAATACCCTGAAGGGGATGATACTAACGCCAGTATGTGGTTAATCAAATAGATAGCTTATATTTTACGGGATTATAAATGGATAATAGAAGAGAATTTTTGAAAAAGGTAGCCATGCTAACGGGGGGCGTATCCCTGTCTCAGCTGCTACCGGATTCGATTGCTAAAGCGATGGCTATAGATCCAAAGCTGGGCAGTACTTTTTTAGATGCGGAGCATGTCGTATTACTGATGCAGGAGAACAGGTCATTTGATCATGCTTTTGGTACATTGAAGGGGGTAAGAGGATTTAACGATCCAAGAGCTATCCGTCAGCCCAATGGACGTAGGGTGTGGATGCAATCTCAACCCGACGATACGACCTATGCGCCGTTTCGATTGGACATTAAAGATTCAAAGGTAACCTGGATGGGTTGCCTACCGCACAACTGGACGGATCAGACCGATGCACGTAATCAGGGTAAGATGGACCGTTGGTTGGAATTCAAGCGTTCTGGCGTTAAAGAGTTTGCGGATATGCCCTTAACAATGGGATACTATACGCGTGAAGATATCCCTTTTTACTATTCGCTGGCGGATGCTTTTACGGTGTGCGACCAGCACTTTTGTTCCAGTTTGACCGGGACAAATCCAAATCGGCTTTACTTCTGGACAGGAAATATCCGGGAAAACCGGAAAGACAATGCGCTGGTATGGAATGGAGATTCGGAGTTTAGTGGTAAGGCAAAATGGAAGACATTTCCGGAACGCTTATCGGATGCCGGGGTAGAATGGAAAATATACCAGAATGAGATATCGTCAAGCAGTGCGGGTTACAGCGGACAGGCCAATAGCTGGCTGGGCAATTTTGGCTGTAATGTGATGGAGTATTTTCCGCAGTATGCGGTCAAATACAGCAAACGGTACCGGGATCTATTAGCATCGCGCCGAAAGCAACTGGAAGAGGACTTGAAGAAATTGAAAGTGGCGGGGATCACTTCTGGTGATGAGTTCGATAAACTGACGAAGAGACTGGAGACTTGCACTATAGAGCAGGAGCAGTATACGGAGGCTAATTTTGAAAAGCTAGATGCCTATACCAAAGAAATACACCGGCGGGCGCTAGTCAATAATAGTGGGGATCCGGACTATATGGAGCTGGAAAGTATGCGTTATAAGGATGGGGACACTGAGCGGGAATTGATGATTCCGAAAGGCGATATTTTATATCAGTTTCGACAAGATGTCAACAACGGCAAACTTCCCACCGTATCCTGGTTGGCTGCACCACAGTTGTTTTCGGATCACCCGGATTCGCCCTGGTTTGGAGCCTGGTACGTGAGTGAGGTGATGGATATTCTTACCAAGAACCCTGAAGTCTGGAAGAAAACAATATTCATATTGACCTATGACGAGAACGATGGTTATTTTGATCATGTAGCACCCTTTGTCGCGCCTAATCCTTATGTAGGGGATTCGGGTAAGGTATCTGATGGTATCGACGCCCGATTGGAATATGTGAAAAGAGAAGAGCAGTATTATCCGGAAAGTGGGCGGGAAAGTAGTATCGGTCTCGGCTACCGGGTGCCTATGGTGATTGCTTCACCTTGGTCTAGAGGGGGCTGGGTCAATTCGCAGGTCTTTGACCATACGTCGCCTTTGCAATTTTTGGAGTCCTTTATAAGCCATAAGACGGGCAAACCTGTGAGAGAGGATAATATTACAAGCTGGCGTCGTACGGTCTGTGGAGACTTAACTTCTGCTTTTAGACCTTATAATGGAGAGGCGATCGCCAAGCCGGCTTTTTTAGAGAAGACGCCTTTTATGGAAAGTATACATCAGGCGAAGTTTAAGGAAAACCCCAAAGGATTCCATGCATTGTCAGACTCGGAGATCGGTTTGATGGATAAGACGCCGAGGCGATCGCCCTATTTTCCAAAACAGGAGGCCGGCATGAGTGACTCTTGTAGTCTGCCTTACGAACTATACGTGGATGGAACGTGGGACGCTGCGAAAGGGGCTTACAGCATTGCAATGAAGGCTGGACAGGAAGTGTTTGGCAAAGCATCGGTAGGGGCACCATTTACCATCTATAGTGAGACCGAATACTTGGGTGAAAAGGGTGGATCTAGAAATTATGCGGTACGTGCGGCTGATAACGTTGCTGATTCATGGTCGATAGGGAACTTCAAATTAAACAGCTATAAGCTTGCCGTGTATGGCCCGAATGGCTTCTATCGCTTGTTCAAAGGAAGTGATAAGAATCCATTGGTCAGTATACACTGCGATTATGAGCGTAAGCGGTCGAAGGAATTAACGGGTCGCTTGTTGTTACATCTCGAAAATAGAGGTAAGACGGAGCTGGAATTACGTTTGGAAGATCTAAGCTACGGGCAGCAGGCAAAGCTGGTACGACTGCAGGCAGGTGCGCACAAGACCGTAGTCTGGGATACCGACAGACAATACCAATGGTATGATGTGCAGGTGAGCTGTAAAGACTGTGCTGGTTTTTCAGAGCAGTTTGCTGGGCGGGTCGAGATCGGTAAGGCTTCGAAAACCGATCCACAGATGGCTTAAGAGGGTTGGAAAGGCGCGCAAGCAACATGTAGAACGCGCCGCTGTAAACATGTCTGAGGTGCTAATCCTCAGACATGTTTGAATGATTACCGATACTTATTCTTCACGCAATATCTCCTCAATTTTACGGAGTTCCTCGTCATCAAATTGGATGTTTTTCAGACTTTCCAAAGAGTCTAACAACTGTTCTCTATTTCGGGCACCTACTAATACCGACGTTACTCTTTCATCTTTTAGAATCCAGGAAAGCGCCATTTGAGCCAGCGATTGTCCACGGGCGGTTGCCAGTTCGTTCAGCTTCGTAAGTTTCTCAATTAAATCTGGAGTAATATTAGAAGTTTTGAGAAAATGTTCGCGTGCAGCTCGGGAATCACCGGGTATTCCTTTAAGGTATTTGTTGGTCAAAAGACCTTGGGCAAGTGGCGAAAAGGCGATGCAGCCTACACCTTCCTCCTGTAGTACATCGAGCAAGCCTTCCTCAGGTGTCCGTACGAGCATCGAGTACTTGGGTTGATGTATTAGACATGGCGTACCCAAAGACCGTAGTAAATCTATTGCTTTTTTTGCTTGATCGGGAGGGTAGTTGGACAGACCAACGTACAACGCTTTTCCTTGTCGCACGAGCAGATCAAGGGCAGCCATGGTCTCTTCTAATGGCGTCAAAGGATCTGGTCTATGGTGATAGAATATGTCTACATAATCTAAATCCAGTCGCTTAAGACTTTGATCGAGACTGGAAACTAAATACTTTTTACTTCCCCAATCGCCGTAAGGGCCATCCCACATGGTGTACCCGGCTTTCGTAGAGATCAGGAGTTCATCCCGATATCCGCTGAAATTATCTTTTAATATTTTTCCAAAATTACGTTCCGCAGAACCCGGAGGCGGGCCATAATTGTTGGCCAAGTCAAAGTGGGTTATGCCATTGTCAAAGGCCGTTATCAAAGTCTCCTTAAAGATCGAGGGGTCATCTATATCACCAAAATTTTGCCATAGACCCAAGGACAGTGCCGGCAAGAGAATACCACTGTGTCCACAGCGGCGATAGGCTGTTGTTGAATATCTTTCTGCGCTAAATTCCATTTTATTGTACGTTTGCTACCGCAAGATACAAAAAGGAGCATTTTAAATTTATTTTTTTAAGGAGTGAGTAAGTTTGCAAAAAGCCGTGTCTTTAATAGAAAGCAATACTATTTACGAGGGGCTATCAGTAAGCGGGGAATATTATAGTATTTTAGGACAATTATACCTGATAAGGATATGTATACAAAAGAAAAACGATTATTGACGTTGTTTGGCCGTATTGAAGCTGCGGATAGACTGGCCTTCGAGCAGCTGCATCGGCTTTTGTATTCGTCTTTGCATGCCTATGCTTACAGCTTGTTAAAATCTAGGGAACTAGCCGAAGAGGCCACATCCGATCTATTTATCAAGTTGTGGACCCGGAAAGAGCAATTGGGAAAAGTGACACATCCACAGTTTTATATATTCCGCTCGCTCAAAAATATTTGCCTCAATATATTACGTAGAGAACAACGTGAAGTAGGTGCAACGGAGTTGTTGGATAGGGAGATAGAGGGAGGGGCCGCCGATAGTCCGGAAGACCTGCTGCAGCATAAGGAATTGATGCAGCTTTTGACTACGGCTGTTGATTCGTTGCCCGAACAGCGGCGACTGGTATTTACCTTGATTAAAGAGCAGGGGATGAAAAGCAAGGATGTCGCTGATCTGTTGGAAATATCGCTTCGGACAGTCGAGAACCATTTGTATAAGGCGGTGAAACAGCTGACAACGATCATCGAGCTTTATTTGGATAAAGATGTGTCTCCCAAACGAAGAGGACGGAGTCTGTTTAGCCTATTTTTTTAATGTGTTATCATGGAAAAGGAAGAATTTTTAAGATTATTATCAAAAAAAGTCGCGGATGGACTGGATCGCGAGGAGCAGATTGCTTTTGATATCTATTTAAACAGTCATAACGCTTATGTTCCCGTTGTCGAACAACTGGAGGATTTCTTTGCATACGAGGAACCGAATGTCGCGGATAAGGAGCAGGAATTACATTTTCAAAAATTAAGCCTGCGTCTGGGCGATGCAGCGCCCCCGAAGAAATCCAGGTTTGTTATCTGGAGAGCAACGGCCCTGGTCGCTGCCTGCCTGTCACTGTTCTTACTGTGGAATTACCTTGCTGAAAAAAATAGCTTTGGTTCTGATGGAGAACAGTCTGCCTATCAAGAGGTATTGAGTTCTGATAAGAATTATTGGTTGACCTTGGACGACGGTACCTCGGTGATCTTAAGTCGGGGGGCGACACTGCGCTACAACGAAGCTTTTGGTCGGCTGGAGCGAATGGCCAGCCTGAAAGGTAGTGCGCGTTTTGATGTGGTGAAAAATGCCGCCAAACCTATGCATATTGATTTAGGAACCTGGGAAGCTGTCGTAAAGGGCACTTTGTTTGATATCCAGCAACACGACGACAGCGATCAGAAAGAGTTGACTTTGTACCACGGTAAAGTAGAGCTGATCAACAAAAAAGACCCGGCACAGGTGCTGTCTATCTTGCCTAATCAGAAAGTATCCTGGAAGTCAGGTGCCAGCCGCACCCGGGATATACGCGTAGATACGTTAAGTCCTCAAGAACTGGTCGCAGCACGACAGCTTTATCAGGATAGTTTGGTCTTTAGCAAAATTGCTTTTAAGGATTTGGCCATCCGGCTGAAAGAACGTTATAGAAAGGAGTTCGTGTTTGAGAATCCGGAAGTAGCAAAAAGGCTGTACACGGGTAATATATCGAATGTTAAATTGCAAGAACTCCTACGTGTAATGAGTATTGCGTATCCATTTGAGTATGAGATAAAGGATTCGGTAGTCATCATTAAATAAGTTTTTACGCAAACGCAGAGCAGATGAACAAAGGGACCTATATTTTCGTGTTGTCATTGTTGACGACGGTGATTACCTACGGACAAAAACATAATATTAAGCTGGATAAAGGGGAGCGGCAGATAAAGACTGTTTTAAAACAGATTCAGGAACAATGTCCGGTGATTATCTTTTACAGCGATGAGGTGCTTACGGATGCTATGCGCTACGATGTACCTGCTACCGATATGGAGTTGCAGCAATTGATGCAGACTATGTTGTCTCCATATAGGCTCGATTTTAAGAATATTGATGATAAAGTTATTGCTATATATAATCCTGGTAAGCAGCCGACTATAAAATCACAGCAGACGATTCAAGGACTCGTTGTAGATACCGCAAATAGTCCGATAGAATTTGCAAATATCCGGCTGTTTGATGAGCAAAGCAGACTGGTAGCCATCTACAGTACCGATACAAAAGGTGTTTTTACGATTCAGGAAAGCCTAAAAGCGGATCGCAAGTATAGCCTACAACTCTCAGCGCTGGGGTACAAGCCTCACAAAATGGATCTCCAACCTCCCTATGGTGCCCCACTGCAAAAAATGGTGTTGCAGGCCAACGAGGTACAGATCAAAACAGTACATGTCAAAGCGATGCGCAGGCCTTTTGAACGGGTAGCCGATCGATTGATCGTGCAGGTAGAAGGCTCTATCCTCGAAAGTGGTCTATCGACACTCGATATCCTGCAGCGCTCGCCGGGGATATGGGTGGATCCAAACGGTGGAATACGCTTGCGTGGCAACCAAAGTGTACAGGTGATGATCAACGATATGATCCAAAGGATGTCAAGCGAACAGCTCGCAGAGTATTTACGGTCTTTGCCATCCGAGAGCATCAGCAAGATCGAAATTATCCCCAATCCCGCCGCGGAGTATGAAGCCTCGGGTACCGCTGGGATTATTCGTATTGTACTTCGTAAGAATACGCTCGATGGTTTTCGGGTCAACCTACTCGCGCGCTATCTACAGCAGGTCGATGATCCTTACTACAATGTCGGGACCATTGTGGATTTCAAGAAAAACAAATTGACGCTTACGGCGGTGGTGGGCTATTTAAGAAACGACGAATATATCTTTGCCTCGAACGATATTTCCTATGCCGACCAGTCGACGTATACCAGTAGTACGGATCGCTATCGGGAAAGTAAATCGTACAATGGCCGGATTACAGCATCCTACGATCTTGCCGACAATCACAGTCTCGGGTTTCAGACCATATTAACCAATAACCATACGGATCAGAATTTTTATACCGACAATGCACATTTTGATCTTCAGGATACGGTTTTTAAAACAACATTCAACAACTGGTTGACGAAGCCAAGGCAGTTGTCCAGCACACTAAATTACAGTTGGAAGCGCGATTCATTGGGCTCGTCTTTACGCTTCCTAGCCGATTATGTGAATAACAAACATCGGGAGGAGAATCACTATACCCTGAAGGAGGTAGGGAGCTCATCGAGCCAGCAGTATATCAACTATTCCCCCAACCAGACATCGATCTACAGTATACAGACCGATTGGACACAATATTATAAGCATTCCTTTAATTGGTTGGCCGGTCTGAAGTATATCGGTACGGATCGGAATAATGAGGTGTTGCGCCAAAATCTAATGAACGATAGCTGGATTAAGGATGATCTGCTGAGCAATGAATTTTTGTATAAGGAAGACCTGGTTATGGGCTATGCGGCTTTTAACTATAAGCTGGATAAGCTGTCTGCAAAAATTGGCCTGCGGGGCGAAAAAACAATTGTCGATGCCTTGTCCCTGACTTCGGGCGATAGGATACAGCAGGATTATTTTCACCTCTTTCCCTCTATATTCCTGCAACGGGAGATTGGCAACCAGCATTCGTTGATTTTAAACTACGCCAAGCGGATTAATCGCCCTTCCTTTAAAAACCTGAATCCCTACACCTTGCAGATTGATGATTTTATACTGATACAGGGTAATGCCGATCTTAAGCCGGAGATTATGCACCGTGTGGAGGGTGGTATACAGCTGAAGAACAATATATCCTTAGATCTATTTTACAGTTACACCAAAGATAAAATTGCGCAGTTTACAGAAACAAAGGACAACAGTATGTTGGTCTACCAGTCTCGTAACTTTGCGAAAAGCACCGAATGGGGCAGCAATTTGTTTGTGCCTTGGAAATTAAACGCCTGGTGGTCGGGGCAGGCCAATGCCACCTGGTTCCAGAATGTATTCCGCCTGGAGGACGAGGACCTGAACCAACAGACCTTTGAAACGTCTTTAAATCAATACTGGAAAGTGAAGAAATGGTTTGATGCTTCACTCCACCTGTCGTATTCGTCGCCACGCATCTCGGCCAATACCCGCTTTGCCCATCAATTTTATTCAAGCCTTACCTTGAGTAAGCGGTTGGCAAAGGATAAAGCCAAGATCACCTTTCACCTGAATGATATTTTCAATACCGCCCGCGAAAGGGAGTGGACCGAACGCAAGGGCGCCTTTGTCGATTTTTATCAGAAAAGACCTACACGTACGTTTGGTTTATCTTTTACCTATGTATTATCAAAAGGTAAGAAGATCGAGGATAAGAAGATCGAGGAAAGTAATAAGGAAGCGAAAAGCAGGGCCAATTGATAGCTAAGTGATCGCTCGCATAAGGTAAAATAGTTTTAGAACTTGTGAATATAGTAGGCATCGCTGCTGTATAATCTTCTTATTTTTGTGATAGCCAATAAATCACAAAAACAAGAAGATTATGAAGAATATAGGAGAGATAGCCGGCTAACGGTGTGGGTATTAAATAAAAGTAAATCCAGACAAACACGCCATTCGCTTTACTGTGAGGATCGCTATAGCCGAATGCACCACCTTTATAAGCCACGATGGTAGTATCTCTCCAGCCGATTATTCGGGGGATGGAATCCACCTTTCAGGAGGTTATGCCAAGTGGGCGAAGGCATTGTCGGGCGCGGTTGAGGAGGCCCTAAACAGATAGAGGTTCTTTGTTGCAGCGTCTGAAAACTAGAGTTGGGAATCCGTCGTTTTAAAAAAGTAAAATAAATTAAAACGATTGTAGGGCACGGCTGTTCTATCGACGAAACAACAATTAAAAATCAACAATAGTTAGTGCGTTAATCTCCACTGGCAGGTTATGTTTAGTAGGAGTTTAGTGTGTGCAAATGGAGGTGGTGTTTCAGTCATGAAATACCACCTTTTTTCTGTTTATGTGATTTATATGATCGATTTAGAGGATATTATTGGCCGCGATTCGGAGGTTATTTTTCTAGGAGAAATTGCTATTCGCACCATAGTTATGTTTGTGTTGATTCTTACGATCCTCCGTTTGTCTGGACGGCGCGGTGTTCGTCAGTTAACCGTTTTTGAGGTAGCAATTATCATTAGCCTTGGATCTGCGGCAGGTGATCCCATGTTTCAGGGCGATATCCCTATTGTACATGCCGTTATCGTTTTTGTATGTGTGATCCTGGTGTATAAATTGGTAACCTGGTTAGCTTCACGATCTGAAAAGGTAACCCGGTTATTGGAAGGCAAGGTGTTGCCGGTTGTTGAAGAGGGAATGTTTGATATTAAGCACGAGCATGATAACGACTTTTCTAAAATGGAGTTTTTTTCGGAACTCCGAAATTTGAATGTGGAGCATCTTGGACAGGTGCGCGAAGGACTATTGGAGATTGATGGCACGCTAAGTGTATTGTTTTATGCCGACGAAGAAGTCCGGTATGGATTACCCTTGTTTCCGTCGCGTTACAAGAAGGTAGATCCCGCCACAAGTTACGGCCCCTTTGCCTGTATGTACTGTGGAGTTGTCGTGCAGGAATTAAATGGGGCGTCTCCGCAGTGCCAGCGTTGCGGAAAAGAGAGTTGGACGATCGCTATTAACACGAAGCGATACAGTTGATTTTACTGGATTAACAGGTATTTGTACCTGATGTCGGGCAAATAATACGCTTTTTGATCGCCGCACGCAACCCTCTGAACGCGATGTTGTTCACCTATTGATCACGGCTGTTACAGCCTTAAATTATTCAATATTATGGCAACAACAATGAAAACTTCAACAAAGACTTCCACTACAGGTTCCAAAGCAAAAGCAGGAGCAAAGGAGTCATCAACTTCGAACATGCAGAAGGCAAAAAGTAACGCTGGGACTACAGCGACAAAAGTAAAAGCCAAGGCTGATGCAGCAAAGGATCTTCAGGATCTGTTTGAAGATGGTCTTAAGGATATTTTATGGGCCGAGAAAGCACTTTTAAAGGCACTTCCAAAAATGGAGAAAAATGCTACAGCGGAAAAATTGAAAAGATCTATTACCCTACATATCCAAGAGACAGAGACACATGTACAGCGTCTTGAAGATTGCTTTGAAAGTATCGGAAAAAAGGCGCAGGCAGCAAAATGTGACGCTATGGAGGGCTTGATTGAAGAGGGGGCAAGTATCTTGGAAGAGACACAACCCGGAGCAGTACGCGATGCCGGAATTATCGCGGCAGCACAAAAGGTTGAACATTATGAGATCGCCACATATGGTACTCTTGCCGCTTTTGCAAAAGTATTGGGGCACGAACAAGCACTTAAGCTTTTATTGCAGACCCTCAAAGAGGAGAAAAAATGCGATGAGCTATTGACAAGTATAGCAGACACGAATCTCAATTCAAAAGCAGAGTAGAGGCTCACCGTTTTAGGCTGCCCAAATAGGCTAATATGTTCTTCTTTTTTATTTTATATACGGTAGATAATAAGATGGATGCTAGGGCAGCCTAATTTAAAATTTCAGTTTCAATTCGATATGGAACAAGTGATAGATGGTAGGAACATCAAAATAATAAAGAGCGTCGAGACCGCCGATAAGTTAACACATACAGAAGTGCTGTTTGGTGAGTATGTCGATAATGAGCAGGTTTTAAGAGCTTTAAGGGAACTGGAACGAAAATATTTGGAAAGCCCCCTCTACGAGAAGCTGCATGGACTTGAAGATCGTCTTTCTATAAGCTTTACGCATAAAGAATCGCATGCCGTCATCAGTTATACGACCGAAGATTAATGGACTAGCTTTTACTATTTCCTTTGTCTAAGAAAAAAAGACGAACCAGTGTACCTTTACCTTCTGTGCTGGATACGTTGATACTACCCCCGTATCGTTCGATGATACGTTTTGCCAAGCATAATCCGATGCCTGTACCGTGATGTTCGGCAGCATTACTCGCACGGCTGAAAACACAGAAAATTTTGCTCAATTCGGATTCTGGAATTCCAATACCGTTGTCTTTTATGAAGTAAGCAACACCTTTGTCTGTTTGCTCGCTGTAGATAGCTATTTCCGCGTTATCTATCTGAGCCGTATATTTTATTGCATTGCTGATAATATTCATAAAGATCTGATAGATAGCTCCAATGTCGCCATAAATGGGCAAGAGCTGACCGAGCCTTATATCTCCTGCAAATGAGGGTTGTAGTAATTTAATCTCTTCGCACCAAGCGGGTATTTTAGCGGTTACGCAATGTACATTCTGTATGTTCGCAATAGAACGCGCTGCACTAAGTTGGGCGGTTTGATTAATTATATTTTCCACATTTATGAGCGCTTGATCAATCATGTCATACCATTGTAGCGTATTGGCTGATAGTGCGTCTTTTTGATTTTTAAGATAATGTATGCCCATTTTAGCGACGGACAACGGATTTTTAACATCATGGGAAAGCGTGTGCGTCAACGTTTCTAAATCATTATTAAACGATAGTTGTTCCTGCTGAATGCGAAGCTTGCTGTTGGTTTCGACACGTGTCGTCACATCTGTAGATGTATGTAGTATAGCGTAAGTCTCACCCGATTCGTCCAGTAGCGCCTTGTACTCAAAGTCAAAATAACGGAGGTGCTTTTCTGAACCATCGACAATAACTGCTGGAGTATCGGTCGCACGGTAGGTGATACCGCTCTGCCAAACTTTCTCCAGTATACTTTCAAAACCTTCTATTCGAAAGCCGGGAAATACTTCGCCAAACCTCTTTCCCAGAATATCCTTAGGAGCGCACCACATGGTTAGCATCGCGTCATTAACGAATGCTATACGCAGATCTGGATTGTCATAGACAGCGCAGGCCAAAGGAGAGTGTTCTAAAACCTGTAGCAAATCCAGATCATATTGTATCATAAGTTCGAATTTTAGGATGTAAGTCTGTCCTGACTATGGCATAAATCATGCCACGTTAAGTAAATTGTTGATTAATATTTTGAATTAAAACGTGTTGTAAATGAGTGTTGTAACTCTTTGTTTTCTATTTGCTTCAGTGACTGTTACATCGCTCTTTTGACTACTCACATTTTGTCGGTATGGCTTCGGATCACCTTCAGCGCTGTGGCAGTCGCTATTCCGCCTAATATGTACCAAGTTACCGTTAAGCATTCTGTCAGTAACGTTCTGGCGACAGGGGTTTCGTCAAGGTCTAATGTCTTACTCAGGGACAAGGTCGACGCACCGACAGCCAAGCCATGCAATGCCCCCAATAGCACTAAATTTTTCGAGTCGTATTCACCAATCATACGGTAGGACAGGGTGTTCGTGACGAAGTTGAATGTGGTCGTGGTATTGTCGACGACTTGCTCGGATGGGGACGCCAAACCTACCGATTCTATGGCTTTACTGAGACCTTCATTTCCGATCTCATCTATTTTTGGAGCATCTTTTATTATTTTCTTAGCTAATCCGTGTACAGCATTCAATGCTACTGCTCCGATGGCTCCCGCGATTAAGTTTTGTGTGTTTGCATTCATGGTATTATAATTTTCGATACCGTTGTAAAACAGTCGTTTCAAATGAAAGTTCATTGGCGGTTATTTGTTTTAAACAATAAGTCTGGTCACTTGTTAGCATTAGAAATAACTACAGTACACAAATATCCGCAGCATATGTCCTTATTAACGGTCAACGAAAACGGCTTATATTGTAAACAGGGCGATTTTTATATCGACCCGTGGAGGCCTGTAAAAACGGCATTGATTACGCATGGTCATAGCGATCATATGCGATGGGGGATGCAGCATTATATCTGTCATCATGATACCGTACCGATTTTAAAACTAAGACTTGGGGGAGAGCAATCGGTGCAAGGCATACACTACCGGGAATCTTTCGAGATTAATGGGGTAAGCATTTCATTTCATCCTGCGGGTCATATCATCGGTTCGGCACAGATCAGGTTATCGTATGCCGATGAGGTGTGGGTCTTTACAGGCGATTACAAGCTCGAATCCGATGGCGTGAGCGAGCCTTTCGAACTCGTGACATGCGATCATTTTATTTCAGAGTGTACATTTGGATTGCCCATTTATCAATTTCCCAGCCCGACGAAGGTTTATAACGATATTAATGATTGGTGGAGATCAAATATACAGAAGGGTTATAATACAGTTATCTACGGATATGCGCTGGGCAAAGCTCAGAATATACTGGCACACTTAGATCAATCTTTGGGAGATATCTACCTGCATGGCGCTGTCGCAAATGTGAACGAAGCCCTTTCAGATTTGGGTTATAGCTTTCCTGGAACGCGTATGTCATCGGGGCCGGATCCGAGTAAGATGGAAGGAGCGCTAATCGTAGCGCCGCCATCGGCCAATGGCAGTCCATGGGCAAGGAAGCTCAAACCCTATCGAGAGGCCATGTGTAGCGGCTGGATGCAATTGCGTGGGTCTAGAAGACGTAGATCTGTGGACAAAGGTTTTCCACTGTCTGATCACTGTGACTGGACTCAGCTTAATACGGCAGTCAGAAATACCGGCGCTTCTCATATTTACCTGACCCATGGTTACGAAGGTAGTTTTGCTCGGTGGGCGACCGAGAATTATGGAGTGCAGTCTTCCGTACTACAGACCCTCTACAGCGATGACATGGAGGGTGAGGAATGAATTTTGTACATTTATTTGAGCGGATCGATACCACGACAAAAACTTCGGAAAAGGTACAAGCTATAGTGGATTACCTGCAATATGCCGACGAAGGGGAAAAACTATTAGCCGTATCGGTGCTGATGGGCTACAAACCCAAGCGACCAGTTAAGACCACGGATTTGAGGTTATGGGTGGCCGAGCGGGCGGGGATACCCTTATGGTTGTTGGAAGAATCGTACTATGTCGTGGGTGATCTCGCAGAGACATTGGCCTTAGTCTTACCTCAGGGTAGACCTACGGTAGACTTTAATTTATCTTCCATCTTGCAGGATATTATTGCGATGCAGGGAAGTGTGTTAGAGCAGCAACGTACTATTCTGGAGCACTACTGGTCTGGCTTCGCGGGTACCAGTCTATTTTTGTTCAACAAACTGTTGACCGGTAATTTTCGCGTGGGGGTATCCAGAAAACTAGTGATCAAAGCACTATCCGACTATCTCAGCATGGATGAAGCGGTTGTTGAGCATCGTATGATGGGCCGTTGGGACCCATTTCAGGAGAGTTTTGCCAGCTTATTCCATCAGGAAATTTTAAAAGACAAACATTTTTTGCCTTATCCCTTTTTCTTGGCCTATCCTGTCGAATCTTCATTTTTTGATAGTGCAACTATCGAAGACTGGATTATAGAGCCCAAGTTGGACGGTATCCGTGGGCAGATTATTGTTCGTCAAGGCGAAGTTTTTGTTTGGAGCCGTGGCGAAGATTTGATGACAGACAAGTTTGTTGAATTTCAGGAGCTTCATTCTATTCTACCCAATGGTACCGTACTCGATGGTGAAATCATCCCTTGGAAAGAGGGTAGACCATTGGATTTTCAGATGATGCAGACCCGCATAGGACGTAAAACAATTACTAAACGCAATCTGGAAGAGGTGCCTTTAGTGATGGTCTGTTACGATATTTTGGAATGGGAGGGCAGAGATCTGCGTACTAGGCCTCTAATGGAAAGGCGCGCACTGCTCGAAAAAATTCTTGCTGACTATCCGGTGGATAATAGGTTGAGGCTATCGGAGGTCAAACATTTTTCAACATGGGAGGAAGCCGAGTCCTTTAGAGTATCTGCGCGGACGCACAATGCCGAGGGGTTGATGCTTAAATATAAGGACAGCATTTACGAAGTTGGGCGTAAACGAGGTAATTGGTGGAAATGGAAGACAGATCCCATGTCTGTAGACGGTGTATTGATCTATGCCCAATCGGGGCATGGAAGACGAGCCAACCTATATACCGACTATACATTTGCTGTTTGGGATGACGGTACACTGGTACCTTTTGCAAAGGCATACTCCGGATTGACGGATAAAGAACTGCTTCAGATTGATCATTGGATAAAGCGCAATACGCTCGAAAAATTCGGCCCTGTACGCCGTGTGAAACCAGAGTTAGTCTTCGAACTAGCGTTTGAAGGAATAAATCTGAGCAGCAGGCACAAGTCGGGCATTGCCCTACGTTTTCCCCGTATTTTACGGTGGCGGCAGGATAAGATGGCAGAGGAAGCGAATACTAAACAGGATTTATTAACCTTGATACAGTCTTTACATGAATCCAATAGCTGAAGTATGGTTTTTTAATCAGGGCTGGCAGCCACACCGTTTTCAAGAAGAAACCTGGGCTGCTGTTGCAGGCGGCAAGTCCGGTCTATTGAATGCGCCCACAGGCTTTGGCAAAACCTTTGCCTTATGGTTTGGTATCTTGCAGCACTATTACGGAGATGATCGTTTTCTGAAGAAAAAAGCGCAATTTAAAACGACTAAATTGCATACGCTGTGGATCACCCCATTAAGGGCATTATCGAAGGAGATCTATAAGACCACATTGGCCGTAAGTGCCGACCTGGACCTGGACTACAAAGTGGAGTTACGTACAGGCGATACCTCTACCTCCGAGCGGCAGAAGCAACGCAAATCTCCACCGCAGGCACTCATCACTACGCCCGAGAGCGTACACCTTATCTTGACCTCCAAAGGTGCAACAGCGTACTTCAAGCACTTAGAGTTTATCGTCGTAGACGAATGGCACGAACTACTGGGGAGCAAGCGGGGCGTACTCGTGGAGCTGGCCTTAAGTCGTCTTAAAGCCATTAATCCGCGCCTCAAGATATGGGGCGTGTCTGCAACAATAGGAAACCTCGCGGAAGCTCAGGAAATACTTTTAGGAAAGCAACATAAGGGAGTAATGGTGCGTGCCGATATAAAAAAGAATATGTCCATAGAAACCGTATTGCCCGATAGTTTGGAAAAATTTCCCTGGGCGGGGCATCTTGGTATTAAACTTTTAGATAAAGTGGTAGATATTGTGAATCGTTATCGCACCACCTTGATATTTACTAATACCCGTTCACAGTCGGAGATCTGGTACCAGCATATTATAACGCACTACCCTGAGTTTGCGGGTTTGTTGGCTATTCACCACGGATCATTGAGCGATGAGATAAGACAATGGGTCGAACAGGCGCTACATGAAGGAAAGTTGAAGGCGGTGGTTTGTACCAGTAGCTTAGATTTGGGTGTCGATTTCCGACCTGTTGATTGCGTGATACAGATAGGCTCGCCCAAAGGGATAGCACGCTTTCTACAGCGGGCCGGACGATCGGGACACCGCCCTTTTGAGACTTCGTATATCTACTATGTGCCCACCAATTCTTTAGAGATTATCGAAGGTGATTCCTTAAAGTATGCCGTAGCTAATCATATTGTCGAGCAGCGCATTCCTTACGTGCGCAGTTTTGATGTATTGCTGCAGTACCTCACCACATTGGCCGTAGGCGACGGCTTTGATGCAGATATGATTTTTAAAGAACTGAAGCTTACCCATTGTTATGCCAGTATCAGTATCGAAGAGTTTGGACAGTGTATGGCGATGCTCATTCACGGTGGCCGCTCACTATCGGCTTATCCGGATTTCCACCGATTGGTATTGGAAGATGGCCTATACAAAGTCGAAAGTCGTAAATTGGCCATGCGGCATCGGTTGAGCGTCGGAGCCATTGTTTCAGATCTGATGTTGCGGGTCAAGTTTATGTCAGGCAAGTACCTAGGCAGCATTGAAGAGTCCTTTATATCCAGATTGAAGCCTGGGGACGTATTTTGGTTTTCCGGTCGGCAGCTGGAGCTTTTACATGTTCGGAGCATAGAGGCGATAGTAAAGCCCGCTACACGCAAGACAGGTATCGTGCCTTCTTGGATGGGGGGACGGTTTTCCATCTCTCCGGACTTAGGTATTGCGATACGGCACAGCTTTAGCCATATTCACAAAAAATCAGGAAGGAGTGCGGAAATCAAGTTTTTAGCCCCTTTGTTTAAAGAACAAGAGCAGCGATCGGGACTACCACAGGAAGATGAACTTTTAATCGAGTACATCCATACCAAATACGGTTATCATCTTTTTGTATATCCATTTGAGGGAAAATTGGTGCACGAGGGACTCGCGCAGGTATTGGCCTATCGGCTAGGAAAGATACAACCGGCAACCTTTAGCATCGCTAGCAACGAGTACGGTTTTGAATTACTGTCGGCAACCCCATTTTCTCTTGATCTGGATCTGATCACCCAGTTGTTGTCTGGCAAGGATCTTCATCAGGATATTACATCAGGCATTAATGTACAGGAGATGGCCCGACGACGTTTTAGGGATATCGCAGGCATCGCCGGACTGGTATTTCAGGGCTATCCCGGCAAGCAGATGAAAAGCAAGCATTTGCAGGCAAATGCAGGGCTGTTTTTTTCTGTATTTGAAGATTATGATCCGCACAATCTATTGTTGCGTCAGGCCTACGACGAGGTTTTTGATTTTCAGCTTGAGGAAGGGCGGATGCAACGTGCTTTTGAGCGCATAAGCAGCCATAAGATTATTTTAACCTTTCCAGAGAAGCTGACTCCGTTTGCATTTCCTATATTTTCAGAATCTTTTCGGGAGAGATATAGTAATGAAGATTGGCAAAGTCGGTTGGATCGTTTAAAATTACAGTTGACAGGAAGACTTGAATAATGAAAAAACAAATAGAATGGAATGGGATAGCGTTGCTTTTATTCGCGCAGAAGGTACTGTATATCCCCGAATATCATACGCTTGTCCTTTCAGATTGGCACTTGGGTAAGTTAGGACATTTTAGGCAAGAAGGACTTTTTGTACCAGCTATGCAGGTGCAGGAAGAGTTTGACCGCTTGACTAGCTTGCTAGAGCTTATGCCCGTGCAACGTGTGGTGTTTTTAGGAGACCTCTTTCATTCGAGCTGGAATAACGAATGGGATGAATTCGTGATGTATTTAACGCAATTTGAGGATATCACTTTTGTTTTGACCAAGGGCAATCACGATATTCTTTCTGAAGCGATAATGGGTGCCGCGCGACTTCAGGTCGTCGATTATTTAGAACTCGGAGATCTTCTTGTCCTATCCCACGAGCCTTTGACCAACGTTCCTCCCCAAATCTTGAATATCGTAGGGCATCTACATCCCGGCGTACACATTCAAGGACGGGGGAGACAACTATACCGTCTGCCTTGTTTCTTTTTGCAGGGTAATGTATTTACGCTTCCAGCTTTTGGACGATGGACTGGCCTTCATATGATAAAACAGACCTTGAACAATCGGTTATTTCCCATTGTGGGCAACGGGGTTATAGAGCTATTTTGAACTTTTATTAATGCTGCGTGTTCATTCAAAAAAAGAGATTGATATGGCACATTTAGAAGTAAAAAGGAAAGCCCCTACCTCTTGGTGGGTATGGTTATTGTTGATATTGGTGGTGTTGGTTTTATTAATTATGTGGATCAGGGGAGACAACCTTGAATGGTCTAAAGATACAAGGATTATAGACAGCAGCACCAATCTGACTTCCGATCAACAGGGAGAAAACAGAGTCGCAATGTACAGGTAGTTTGCACTTCAGGGTACAAATGGATAAATAGGATATTTTAATACACAGGATTATGGCACAGGAAGAAAATATAAATAATCACCTTACCGAATTGACAGGGAGTGATTATGATATTGTGGATGGTGAGCCAGATATTAGAGGCTGGGATGTGCAAGATGAACAGGGTAGAATGATCGGAGAAGTCGTTGAATTGTTATTCGACACATCCTCGCAGCGGGTACATTACATCGTAGTAGATGTAGACTACGAAAACTATGCTGCGGAGTTGGAGAAACAGATCATGATACCGATAAGGATTGCGGAGTTTCGCCCCGAGAAAGGGAATGACAGTTCTGCCAGAATAGTCGACGATTCGGATCATCCAGAAAACATCCCATTCCATGATGGAACCAACACCTTGTGTGATAGTGGTATCGTGGTGGTTCCTATTAGTTTAAGACAGATTATGGATCTCCCTTCGTATGATTCGGATCGGGTCAATTCGGGCACAGAATTGGCCGTGCATAAAGTGTTCGAAAGCTCGCTTAATGAACATATCCAAGGCGAAGGGTCGCAAAGCGGGGGGCGTGTCAGTCCGAAGCGTATGTAAAGAGTAGCTCCGTGTTATCTGTAGCTGGATTAATAGTAGGTGGTGTTTCTTAATGAAACACCACTTTTTTTAGTCCTCGTGATTATCGACTTTGTTCGGATTGGGTGGTAAAGGGTTGGTATCCTTCTCCGGACGCTTGCCCGTATCGCTTTCTACCTCTGTTTTGGTGTTACGATCTTTGTACTCTTTTTCCTTCTCCTGCTGTACTGTGGTTGATTTTTGCTTTTTCATATGTAATGGATTTAATGTGTACTACCTAAACCTTCTATCAAGGCTTTCCATTGCGGAAATGAGGCGCCCATCTTAGCGCCTAGGCCCACCATGAAATTCCTGAAGTTGTCCAATAATGCGGTATTATCTGTATTGATTACTTCATTGCGACCCGCGTAATGCAAGAAGATATGTTTGTCTTTTTGTTCAATCAGGATCGAAGAAGTGGCTAGACTTCTAAAAAAATGTGCGGTATCGTTATTTTCATCAGTAGGATCAGCACATGGTCTTAGGGTGATGGAGATCTGTCGCCTGTCGCTGGAAGATTCTTTGTTGATGGATTCGACGTGTACCCAGTCGTAGCCACCGGCAGAGGGTAGACCGGGCCCTGGTATATCGATCTGAATATAATCGCCCTGTTGTACAGGCCGATCCAGCTCCAGTCCATGTTTATCCTTTATTTTGAACATGGCGGAGGGTGTCCCTGTGATTTCGTCCCAATGGTTGACGTCCAATAGCCTGTTTTTTGCCTTTTCGAAAAGGAGGTTTGCTTCGTTGGTGCTGGAAAAGTCTACGCTTTTGAAGTAATCTAAGGCCTTGCCCTCGATCTGTTCTGGAATCTGTTCAGCCATAATTGTTTTGATTTTGTGTACGTAAGGTTTTAACAGTTCGATGTGCGTCCGGTTGTGGTATAAAATACCCGATTTTGATATAAAGTACGCGATGAGCCGGGGGTAAATACCTGTCTGTTGGCTGTTGTTCAGGCTGACTAAAAACCTTCAGGACAGTCGTTTGTTCAGCAGCTATATAACAAAGATATGGCTAAGCTGAGTACCTATAATAAGAAACGGGATTTTGACAATACGGAGGAGCCGAAAGGAACCTCTTCTGGAAAAGGTAGTAAAAATACGCGTAAACTGCGATTTGTGGTCCAGCGACATCACGCATCTCGGCTCCATTACGATTTTCGCCTTGAACTGGACGGCGTGTTAAAGAGCTGGGCAGTACCCAAAGGACCATCCTTATACCCCAAAGACAAACGACTGGCCATGCAAGTGGAAGATCACCCGATAGACTATGCTTCTTTTGAGGGAAGCATCCCTAAAGGTAATTATGGTGCCGGTACAGTTCATATTTTTGATTCGGGTTATTATGAGTTCTCAGAAGCAAAGGATGAAGCCGATTTTCTGAAAAATTGGCGCAAAGGATCTTTGAAATTTAAGTTGTTTGGTCATATCCTGCGTGGCGAATTTGCACTGGTACGGATGAAAGGCGATGACGAAAAGGCTTGGCTGCTGATCAAACATCGGGATAGATATGCTACGGATAAGCCTTATAATAGCGAAGAGCGTGTCGCAGATAGCGTTAAAGAAGCCGGAATTGCTTTTAAGGAACAACCTCCGCCCAAGCCCATGCTGACCAAATTGGTCGATCAGCTACCCACGGGGGCAGACTGGCTGTATGAAAAGAAATATGACGGATTCCGAATAGTAGCGGTGCGGGCTGCACAGGGAGTATACTTGTACTCGCGTAGCGGAAAAAGTATGAATCATTTATTTCCATCACTTGTCCAAGAGCTATCAACACTGGATAAGGAAGTGAGTTTAGATGGCGAACTGCTGATTGAAGACAAGCAGGGACGTTCACATTTCCAGCTCATTGCCAGTGGCGAGCCTATTCCCAGTACGCTGCAGTTGCGCTATTATGTGTTTGACATCCTCAGCTTGGACAAAGAAGTGCTCACCGAATATACCTTGGTACAACGCAAAGAACTCCTCGGGCTGCTTCTTAAGCGATTAAAGGGTAGCAAATACATCAAGCCTGTGGAGGAATTGCAGGGTGATGCGGATACATTAAGGCAAAAAGCGGAACATCAGAACTGGGAAGGAATCA
This sequence comes from Sphingobacterium nematocida, assembly GCF_900168125.1. GTDB lineage: Bacteria > Bacteroidota > Bacteroidia > Sphingobacteriales > Sphingobacteriaceae > Sphingobacterium > Sphingobacterium nematocida. The sequence continues at coordinate 249,875 of NZ_FUZF01000001.1, read as the reverse complement.
TCGCCAAAGAAAAGGAAAGCCGCTACCTGCAGGGCACACGGAGTACGCATTGGGTAAAATATAAATTGAGACACAGTCAAGAGGCCATTATCTGTGGGTATACCGCGCCCCAGGGTAGCAGAGCATATTTTGGCGCCCTCGTCTTGGGGATATACAAAGACGAGATGTTGACGTATATCGGTAATTGTGGGACAGGATTTGATGACGCAGCGTTGGAGCTCATCTACAGGCAGATGCAAAGTGTCACAAGCGATAAAAAGCCCTTCCCAAAAGGGGTAAAGGTCGCCAAAGAGAAGGAGGTAACCTGGTTGAGACCGGAGCTCCTCTGCGAGGTCTACTATTCCGAATGGACAGCAGACAAACATCTGCGCCATCCGGTGTTTAAGATGTTACGTACAGATAAGAAACCTAAGGAAGTAGAATCAGAAGAACTATTACATATGGAAAGTAAAGACGAAAGTATCAAGATCGGAAGCAAGACCGTACAGCTGACGAATCTGGATAAGGTATATTGGCCGAAGGACAATTATATTAAAGGACAGATGATTGCTTATTATGAAGAAATGGCCGATTATATATTACCCTATCTAAAAGATAAGCCCATCTCACTGCATCGCTTTCCAAATGGTATCGATGCGGATAGCTTTTTTCAAAAGGATGTTGATCCGGAAAAAATTCCCGATTGGGTAAAGACCGTACCTATTCATGCGGAGAGTACCGGCAAGGAGATTGATTATATCGTCTGCAACGATAAGGCCACCTTATTGTACATCGCCAATCTGGGATCTATTGAAATAAATCCCTGGCTGGCGACGTATAAGAAACCGGAGAATCCGGATTTTGCCGTATTGGATTTAGATCCCAATGGAGCCGACTTCGAGGAGGTGATCCGCGTTGCACAATTGGCTAAGGAGATGTTCGACAAGATGGACGCGCCTGCCTTTGTGAAGACATCGGGCTCTACAGGAATACATATCTACCTCAATGTCGCCCAAAAGTACGATTACGCTATCGTACGCGATTTTATTCAGCTATTGGCGGAGATGCTGCATGAAAGGTACCCGGACACGACCAGTATCGTTCGGGATCCTAAAAAACGTAAGGGGATGATCTATCTGGACTTTTTGCAGAATAGGAGAGGACAGACCATTGCTGCCCCTTATTCCTTAAGACCTAAGGAGGGGGCCACAGTCAGCGCACCGCTTCATTGGGATGAAGTGCAACCTGGCCTAGATATCAAAAGCTTTACGATCAAGAGCATGTTAAAACGGGTGAAAGAAGTCAAAGATCCGTGGACAGCTATCTGGAGCAAACCGGTCGACATAAAAAAAGCATTAAAGCGGCTAGGCTAGACTGGCTTTCAGTTTCGCCAATAAATCGGTCGACTTGGTATGTTCGACATTTATTTTACGGATCGAAGTATGCTTTCCTTTGGCCTTCTGTTTGATGATTTTAAGAAGTTCGGCCGTATACTCGTTTTTATAAGCGGAGATATCAAACGGGTGAGAGTGCTGCTTGATTAACTGTAATGCCATATCCATTTCTTCCTTTTTCATTTTTGTATTAGCAGGAAGCTTGAGCTCTTCTGTACTGCGGATCTCTTCTTCAAAGCGCAGTTTGTTCAGGAGTAATAGATTGTCATGGGGCCTGACCAATGCCAGGTTTTCGACGCTGCGCATCACAAAGGAACCCAACCCCGCAGTTTTACTTTTCTCCAGCGCTTTAAGCAGGAGCTGGTAAGCTTTTTCACCACCTTTTGCCGGTTCTAAATAATATGGCGTTTCAAAATATATACTGTCGATTTCTTCTATTTTGACAAAGGAGTGCAAATTGATCATTTTATTCTTCTCCGGGCTCGCCTCCTCAAAGTCGGTATCTTCCAAGACAACGTATTTGTCTTTCATTAAGTAACCCTTGACAATATTGTCCCAACTCACTTCTTTACCCGTAGCCTCATTGACCCGTTTGTACTTAATGTTGGATTGATCCTTACGATCCAGCATATCCAGATCCAGACTGCTACTCTGTGTAGCACTGTATATTTTTATAGGGATGTTGACCAGGCCAAAGCCAATCGCTCCCGTCCATATTGCTCTCATAGTAATTCTCCTTCTAAATTCTACTTTATTTAACAAGTAAAAGGCGGATTAGTTTACACTGTCCGCCTTGTATAATAAGTATTGCTGCATTGCTACATATAGTTGGCAAACTGTTTTTGCAAACTTTTACGTATCAAAAAAATCCGAGACTTAATGGTTCCTTCAGGGAGACCATATAGTTCGGACAGTTCTTTGTATTTATACCCTTGTACGTGATATTCAAACATTTCTTTATGTTCTGTAGGGAGTTTTTCGAGGGCATGCTCTACATCCTTTAGTACCAGACTATTTTCTACCGTATTCTCGGTAAACGGTTCCTGACAACCCAGATCGTGCAGTTGGGATACTTTTTGATTTTCGTAAAGATGCCTGTGCTTACGATTCCGGTAATGATTGATGTAGATGTTTTTCATAATAACAAACAACCAAGATATTACCCGTGGATTATGAAAAAACTGATCTACGTATTTTAATGCACGCATTAGTGTCTCCTGTACTAAGTCCTGAATATCTTCTGGATCATTAGTAAACTTGTAGGCAAGACTTTTTAATACCGAACGGTATTCAATAAGCTGTAGGTTCAAATCTTTGTTTTCCATGTTGAAGTTATTTTAAGATGTACCAAGGGTGTTACAAAAAATATGCGAGAGCTTCAGATTTGCAATATTTCGCGTATTCGTTCGGTCATAAAGGTTATATATACGTCGCCGCACGGTAAAATACGTTTCAAGTCCGGTATAACTACCGGCGGATTAGGGGTTATTAAACGGGTAATTGTAATAATTACGGTTTTATCGATGTTTTACAAGATAAAGTTGAACAAATGAGCAACATATTTGTTAATCTGGAAAAGTATATCAAGTAAATGAGTTGATTATGAATATCGAGGTTTGGGCATTGTTGTTTTTATTTATTATTCCTACGCCGCGTTCGGAAGCGCAGAGTGATCCCAGAGAGAATGAAGTACTTCGTACAATCGTGTTTATGCGGACGGAAGGATTGGGGATGATCGATCTGCTGAATCAACATACCCACAATAAAGAGGTCAAAGCGCTATGTGTCCGTATGAAAACCTATTATGTAGAGACCCAACCCGAAACCGTTGAACTGTGTCGTGGGAAAGATTTACAGCTTGATGAAAAAGATGTGGATCTGTTGCTAAGTAGATTAAAAAAAGGATTTGAAAATTATAAACCCGAAAGGGACAGCGATTACTTGCTGCTATTTGAAGAGCATATCAACAAAAGTATACAGCTCTATGCAGAAATTGTGCAGGAGCAACGGTGGGAAAATATTTCACATTTCTCCTTTACGGCATTGCCGGAGCTCTTCAATCTACAACAGGAGATCCGTAAATTAAAGAAAAAGTAGATTGCTCTCCTTTCTTTGTTGGATATAAGTTGCTTCTAGCATTTGCCGTATTAATACCTGGACGCTAAAGTTAACTACGCTTTTTTCATTGAAATACAACCTTTCTTAAGCTCGTCTGTACATACAGCAGTTACCCAATAAACTACATCTGCTATGAAACAAAATGACAAGAAAGGGCCAGACTCAAAAAAAGTTAAGACCTCCAGTGTGACTAATAACGATCAAGGTTTGACGACCAATCAGGGACTACCTATCCAAGATGACTTCAATACACTGCGTGCTGGTAGTAGAGGACCAAGTCTGCTTGAAGATTTTCTATTTCGAGAAAAGATTTTTCATTTCGACCACGAACGTATTCCCGAGCGCGTTGTCCATGCAAGGGGAGCCGGAGCACACGGCGTTTTCAAACTTCATACACCTATTCCCGAATTTACACGGGCTGGATTTCTAACCGAACCAAACAAAGAAACTGAGGTATTTGTACGTTTTTCAACTGTGGTGGGATCCCGTGGATCTACAGATCTAGCGAGAGATGTCCGAGGTTTTGCGATCAAATTCTATACCGATGAAGGTATATTTGACCTGGTCGGCAATAACATGCCCGTGTTCTTTATACAAGATGCGATCAACTTTCCCGATCTGGTACATTCCCTAAAGCCGGAGCAGCGAAATGAGATCCCACAAGCCGCCTCTGCGCACAATACTTTTTGGGATTTCGCTTCACTAATGCCGGAGACCGCACACATGGTCATGTGGCTGATGTCCGATCGCGCCATTCCACGCAGTTACCGGATGATGCAGGGGTTTGGTGTAAACACCTTTAAGTTAATTAATAACGAGGGCAAGTCCGTCTTTGTTAAATTTCACTTCAGGCCACAGTTGGGGGTGCACTCGGTAGTATGGGATGAGGCACAAAAGATAAGTGGTAAAAACCCCGATTTTCACCGGGAAGATTTATGGGATGCTATAGAAGCAGGCAACTATCCCATCTGGGATTTTGGAGTTCAGATTATTACGGCAGAACAAGAAGCCGCATTTGAATTTGATATCTTGGATGCCACCAAGGTCATTCCCGAAGAAATGGTTCCTATCAGATACATAGCGACATTGGAATTGAACAAAAATCCGGATAATTTCTTTGCCGAGACCGAGCAAGTCGCTTTCCATCCGGGACACTTGGTGCCCGGAATAGATTTTTCGGACGATCCACTACTTCAGGGGCGTCTATTTTCCTATATAGATACACAGCTGAGCCGTTTGGGCTCGCCAAATTTTCACGAACTGCCGATCAATAGACCTAAAAAGACGATACACAATTTCCGACGTGACGGAATGATGCGGCATGAGTTGCCGCAAGAGGAGGCAAATTACAACCCACACTCTGTACCGGGAAGTGGCTGTCCTTATCTCTCTGCGATGATGCAGGGAGAACCGGCTTTCGAAAGCGATGCGGCTCCATCAACGGGTGAGAAAGTAAGACGACGAAGTGAAACCTTTGCCGATCACTTTACACAGGCACGTACGTTTTATCACAGTCAGACCGATATAGGCAAAAAACATATACAGGATGCTTTTAGTTTTGAACTGGGCAAAGTGACGAGAGAAGAAGTGCGTCAAAGATATATGGGGATTTTGGTCGTGATAGATTCCAACCTCGCACGGATAGTTGCCGATCGTTTAGGCGTGTTAGTACCTCAGGGCCTATCGGACGAAACCTTACAGACGGCGGCGCAGATTTTCGAGAATTATCCGGTGTTGCCTGATTATGACGCAGAGAACGTATATCCTTCGCTAAGTATTGAATACCACTGCGACTATGATTCAATAAAGACGCGCAAAGTGGCGGCCCTAGCCGAAGAAGGATTTGACTTTGAAGAATTTCAACAGGTGAAAATGAGAATGGAAAAGGAGGGAGCCGAGTTATTTCTAATCTCCAGCAAATTTGGAGAATTGCGGGGCGAAGACGGCCAAACGGCAAAGGTGGATTATACCTTCTTAACTATGGACTCGGTATTGTTTGATGCGTTATATGTCGTAGGAGGGAAGGAAAGTAGAGCCCGCCTGTATCTCAATATCACCGCGCAGGCCTATATAGATGATTCCTTTAAGCATAATAAAGCTATTGCTTTTGGACATCGAAGTACCGAAGAATACGATCCGATGTACATGACCTTGGCCGATGGAGATACAGCTGTAATTTTGTTAGAAGAAGAAAGCGACCTCGATACTTTTATACAGTCCGTAGCCATGCATCGCAATTGGAGCCGGGAGCTCCGCCAAGATCAAATGTTATAGGCCTACTCATTGAATAGGAAGACAGACGGTCAGTAGGATAGTTGGTTTATACCCAAGAGCACAATACATTCAAGTAAATTTTAAACTTAAAAAACAATAACTATGGAAAATGTAGAAAACAAAAACCTCAAAGAAGGGGAGATGACTAAGGAAATAGAGAATCAAACAGCCAAGATACCATCCAAGGTATACTTGTGTGCGGCTGTTACGGCGATGGCTGCTTCATTGGCACTTAAATGTATGGGCCAAAAACATACTTCCCTTTTTGTGGGCCAATGGGTGGCTCCATTTTTACTATTTGGGATTTACAACAAGATCGTAAAAACCCAAGGACACGATTAGTTAATTTCATGCTATCGCCTACCTAACCACAGGCTGGGTAGGCGATAGTATAATTATTCTTAAAAATAAAAAGTTAGTAAACGTTTTTAGAGCACAACTGTTATAATGATAACAACAATTAAAATTTACATTAATAAAGGAGAAACATTATGAGCGAATTAACTTGGAAAGGACGTTGGAACGAACTCAAAGGAAAAGTAAAACAAAAGTATGCGGATCTGACCGATGATGATCTATTGTATGCTGAAGGTAAGGAAGATGAACTGTTGGGACGACTGCAGAAAAAAACAGGTAAGACCAAGGATGAGGTAGAAAGCTGGTTGAATGATTTGTAATGGCTCTTGTAATTGATTAGATTGAAAAGTGGTGTTTCTTTAGAAACACCACTTTTCATAAAAAAGAGTATTTCGTTGATCCAGATGGTTAATTAAATGTGTAAAGATTATTTTCCAAGGATAAAAATATGGGTACCCAATTCAAGAAAGTGACTCATGGGCTTTTAAACGAACTAAAGCAGCAAGGCTATAATGCTTTGATATCTAATAATGAGCTTTCGGATCCGCAGATCTACTGGTATCCCGAAGAGGTCGATAATGTACATCAATATATCATTGAATTAATAAATAGAGGCTATCGTGCCCCCTTAAACCAACCTATGATAATGTGGATCCAGGATGCTATAGAGAACCTTAGTGAATATGAACTATCGGGTATCGTATTTATAACAGAATAACCGGTAAAATTATGAAAAAGATCATTCCCCCTATGTTTCACGCGTGTATCGATTATTCAGTGGTTCTAATTCTTTTTGCCGGTCCATCCATATTTATAAGTAGTGCAGGAGTTACCGCCAAGTGTGTTAGTTTATTGGTGGGTATACTAATGGCTTTGGTCAATGTTTTTACCTTGTATGAAGGTGGCATTATCCGGTTAGTAAGTATGAAACTACATTTATTAATAGATAAAGTTGTGGGTGTTTTCTTAATAATTGCACCATGGCTTTTCGGTTTTAATACACAGACGTTTCTGTTCCATGTTATTACAGGAGCGATACTGCTTAGCGTAGCGGTCTGCACTGTCGGCGATATACCTTCCGAATTTTCGCCCAATTAGCTTTAGCAGCTAGACACTACATTCCAATTATTTACCGTCCGTTATTTCTCTGTTCTTGGTATCAGAAATTCGAGTACATCTTCACGCGCCCCTATCGTCATAGGGCCTTTTAGAGGCAGCACCAGTTCATCATCCACATGCATATAGGCCCCGTCGTAGTCGATATTTAGGCTCTTCGTTTTAAATGTTTTGAACTGGAAGTTAGCGGTTTTGCCTTTCGTAAGTTTCTTGATATAAGCTGCAAAATCTTCGCGTTGGTCTTCTTCTACAAGAACCACGTCCAATAAGCCGTCATTGAGAACAGCATCCGGTGCGAGGATGAGATTTGGACCGATAGAGGGGATGTTCATTATTTCAAGCAGAATACATCTTCCTTCGTAGGTATCGGTATCTGTTTTTAACCAATAGTTTTCAGCAGGACAGTTTAAGATGAGCGTATGTAATGTTTCAAATGCCAGATTCAATTCCTCCTTAGCCTTCTCGGTATCACTATCCATTATATTATCCATCTGTTGGATCAGGTTGGGGAATAGACCAAAACCTGTCCCTTCAAGGAAAAAGTCGGTACCACCTGGGTTTTTCAGGATGCCTACGTCAAATTGTTGATGGATACATTTTTTCCATTTCTTAATATGACTTTTATACTTAACTGTGCTATCAATACCGAGTGCCAAAGCAAGATTGTTTGCCGTTCCCATGGGAAGTATGGCTAGGGGGATTTTCTTATCCAGCCAAGTTCTTTTTACGAGCTCTTTGGCTACTCGTCTTACCGTTCCATCACCACCAGCTACAATCGCGAAATCCGCACGATCCAATTGCTGGATCCAATTATCATCTTTTTTGACAGAAAAATATATACAGCCAAACCCTTCGTTTTCAATAGCCTGGACGAGATCTGATTTCAGATGCTCTTCGTCTCCCGCTCCGGGGTTATGCAATAAGATTGATTGCTCCATGTGATAAGGTTTTTTAATGAACGTTTGAGCCAACCATTTGTTCTATAGGATATAAAATATATATAGAAAAGGTTATGAGAATATTGATCACCAATGATGATGGTATATATAGTCCAGGGATTGCAGCCCTGGCAAGAGTAGCTAAGAAGTTTGGCGAGGTAAAGGTAGTGGCACCCGATATTGAACAGTCTTCCATGGGGCATGCTGTTACCCATTCCAGACCCTTAAGCTATAAGAAATCGCCCATAGAATTTAAAGATATAGAAGCGTACAGAGTAAATGGCACACCAGCCGATTGTGTAGCCATGGGCACGCATTTGTGGAGCGACGTAGATGTCGTGCTTTCCGGGATCAATATGGGGCCTAATCTGGGCAATTCAATGTGGCATTCCGGTACATTGGCTGCGGCCAAGCAAGCGGTTTTGTTCGGCATAAAAGGTATTGCGTTGAGCACACCCGTGGGTAATACGGAGCCCGACTTTGAGGGCTTAGCGTTCTACGTGGAGCAGACCCTTAAGTTGTTGCTGCCCCCGGTCGAACTGGCATTGTACAACGTCAATTTTCCACCTCACCCGACCGATATTGTATGGACGCGACAATCTGTTCGACTGTACGATGGAACTATTATACCAGGCACCGATCCCCTAGGGCGCAAACATTATTGGTTTACCGTGAAGCCCTTGGAGCCCGCAGATGAAGGTACCGACCGCTGGGCCGTCGAGAATAATCTCGTCTCTATTACGCCATTACGACTTGATTTGACAGATGAAACGACGTTGAAAGAAAAACTAGTCAATAGTTAATCCAAGCCCTGCCCAAAGGTCAATAGGTTATTGTCTGGGTCTAACAAGGAGAATTCCCATTGTCCCCACGGTTTCTGCAGCAATGGAGCATTCGGGTGAATCGCGATTTTATAGTCAAGCAAATTGTTGTACAGTGTATGTATGGCCGTAGTACGGATATACACCATGCCATAGTTATCCAGCGGATTAAGGTCTTTAAACTCAAAAAAGTGAATTTCTATATTATCTTTACCTATCATTAGATAATCACCGTAGTCAGCCAATTCCTCAAAGGCTAGACTATCGAGGTAATACCTTTTTGTCGTTTCCTTGTCCCGCATAGGTAGTTTTGGATGGATTGCACTTAACATATTCTACTTTATTTAAGTTCTTAAATTTTGTCTTTCTGTTCCAGCTTTTTGAGAATACGATAACAACATGCAACAGCGTGTTAACTATGGTGATTCTACGCCTAAAAAGCCCTCATTCAAATTTAATAAAAAGTAAACAAAGCCCACTAACTAAATGATTGCCTTGTTGATGGACTATGCGATCCCCAGATCTTTAATGAAGACTAACGCTAATGTGTATCTACATTCTATTGTTTAAAAAAAAAGTGAAAAATAAAAATCCAAGTAGGAGCGGACTTCGTATATGAGGAAGAAAGACATTTATAAACAATAAAAAAAAGAGTTATGAACAAGACAATCTCAAATGAAAGCCTGAAAGAGGAAATCATTCCTAGAACAGGTGAATCGCTTCAGCGAAGAAATTTTCTTAAGCTAGCGGGTGCAGGGGTAGCCGGTATGGCATTGATGGGTGTATATAGTTGCAAACGGGATAATGATACCCCAGATATGGGGGGAAATGGATATTACATGGGTAGTGGAGACATAGCTATACTCAATTATGCTTACGCCTTAGAGCAATTGGAGGCAGCCTTTTATATTGAAGTAGCGAACAAACCATATACTGGGATTTCGGATTGGGAGAAGACACTGTTTACGGATATTCGAAATCATGAAGTCGCTCATCGGGAGTTTTTCAAAGCAGCATTAGGTAAAGGAGCAATAGGAAATTTAGAGTTTAATTTTTCAGGAGTAAATTTTTCATCTAGAGATAGTGTATTGGCAACAGCCAAAGCATTTGAAGATTTAGGTGTTGCCGCTTACAATGGGGCAGGATGGCTCATTAAAAACGAAGCCTATTTAGTATTGGCGGGTAAGATCGTATCGGTAGAAGCAAGACACGCGGCATTGGTAAGGGATCTTATCGATAACGGTACGTTTGCAAACCAAGAAGTGGTCGATAGTAATGGACTGGATGTGGCAAAGAGCCCTACCGTGGTATTACAGGCAGCGACACCATTTATAAAAACCAAGATAGACGCAAAGGATCTTCCTACTTATTAGTCACATTTAAATTTAGTAATCATGAATTTGTTCGATATATTTGACCAAGTAACACAGGTTGACCCTGAGTTCAACGAACGTGTGAGCCCACGTAGAGCGGCTATTCGTAATATGATGTCCTTTGGTAAAAAGGTTGGTATTGCCGCAATGCCTTTTGTATTAAATGATTTATTCAAGCGAGCCTATGGGCAGACCCCAACGGATGTAAATGGCGTGCTAAATTATGCGCTAACCTTAGAATATCTAGAAGCCGAATATTACACATTAGGCGCTGCTGCATCCAATCTTGTCCCTACAGGCAAGCCTATGGGTGCGATCACAACCATCCGTGATCACGAAGTCGCCCATGTTAACTTTTTGAAGCAGGTTTTAGGGAGTAATGCCGTATCCAAACCAACTTTTGATTTTACAGCTGGGGGTACATTTGCTAATGTGTTTTCAAATTATGACACCTTTCTTGCCTTGGCACAAGCCTTTGAAGATACAGGCGTACGTGCTTACAAGGGACAGGCGGGTATATTAAAAGGCAACAAAGTGGTGCTTACAGCTGCGTTGCAGATTCATTCCGTTGAGGCCAGACATGCATCCCATATCCGACAGATGCGTCGAGCTAGAGGAGGTGCCGCATCTATGCAAAAACCATGGATCACCGGGGCAAATGACTCCGGAATAGGAGCTGTTGTGGATGCTGTGTATGCGGGTGAAGACAATAAGCTACAGGCAGGGGTCGATATCACGGGGTTAAACGGCGTTATGGGCAAGTTGTCGCTCGATGCGGCTACACAATCTTTTGACGAACCGTTGGCTGCGACAGCAGTATTGGATATCGCCAAGTTATTTATAAAAAGTTAGTCTAGTTATAGTTTTTTTATCTTTTAAAACCATCTCTATGAGATGGTTTTTTGTTATTACTAGATATTACCGATGACATACATTTCGGTCAATGTAGGTGTCGGATTACCACCTTCTTTTTCCAGTGTTATTGCAAAAGCCTGGGCTTTCTCGATATTGCGCATGCGTACCAGCGCTTCAGCATTTTGAATAGGTATCACTCCTGCATCCACAGGTACGCCATCCACTATGGCCCACAGTTGGTACTGTTTGCCCGTTGGAGCTTTCGGTAGGGATGCCGCCGACAGATATAGCGTAGATTCTTGACTATCCCATAGTACAAGCGCTTTTAGGGTGGGGCGAGATTCTACACCGTTTAAGGTAACAGTGTTCATCGTGGGACGATTTAACAAAGCCCATTGTTTTTCAGATTCAACAAACTTTTGTTCGGTCTGTTGTTGTAGGCTAGCCATCTCATCCAGTTTGGTGTCCATTTGACTAGTACGTTGATAGAAGTAGATATTACCCATGACACTAAGCGCTAATACAACAGAGGCCGCTACGAAATAGCTTTTAGGGAATGTACTTACTTGCTTTTCGGAGAGTACTGGTTCCACTGCAACAACATTCTGTCTATCAGCGGACCTGTCTACCCGAATCGTACTGTCTTCCGATTCCTGTATTTTATTCCATATAGATTGCTTTAAGTGGGGTTCAGGCTCTATTGCTTGTGTTGTCGCTAGGTCTTCTAATAGCACTTGAGCCTCTTGGATAGCATGCTCGACCTCAGGATGCTTTAGGCGTATGCATTCCAAGACACTTACTTCTTCTTCAGAAGCAAGACCCATCACATACGATTCAATGATCCCTGACGATATGTACTCTTTTATATCCACAATTACCTGTACTCTTTTAAAACAAACTTTAATTGCATTAATGCCGCTCTTACGCGAGTCTTCACCGTACCCAGAGGTATCTGAAGCTCTTCAGCTATCTCCTGTTGGGTATAACCCTCGTAATAGGCCATTTTAATCAGTATCCGCCAATCAGGTTTTAATTTATCAATCACCGAATTGATCCCAATATGGCCTAACTGCTCTTCCAAATCTGTCTCCGCAAAACTAAGTTTTTCTTCACTATTTACGATATCTTGGAGCGATTGGTTTTTTTGATCGTTGCGGATACGTTTAGATTTAATGTAGTCTATACCTGCATTGCGAGCTATATTCAACATCCAGGTATACAATCTTCCTTTTTCTCGGTCAAATTGGTAGCCGTGGGTCCATATCTTGACAAAGGTATCTTGTAGGACTTCGTCCGCATAATTCTTGTTGGTGACTACCCGTAACACGACACCATAGAGCGCTCCAGCATAATTGTCATAAAGATAATGAAATGCACGCTGATCCTTCTTTTTCAAAAGGTCAATCAGATCATCTTCAGACAAGTAATTTATTGGACTCAAGGTTTATTGTTTTAACAAAGCTAATAAAAAGAATTGGTAATAAGAGATATATTACTGGCGGGTATTAGATTTTTATAGTATATATTTGTACTTGTTTTTGTTGATTTAGTTTTTTTTTACACATGGAATATCTCTTATTTAGAGAGCAACAATTATCCTGCGATGTGGATACGGCTTGGGATTTTTTTTCCAATCCCCATAATTTAACAAATATTACTCCTGAGAACATACAATTTGAGGTATTGTCCAGAGACCTTCAAGAGACGATCTACGAAGGGATGCAGATTGATTATAGAGTTGTTCCGATATTCGGTGTGCCCATGCGCTGGAGAACGCTTATTAAAGATGTGGATACGAAAAAGAGTTTTGTAGATATTCAAGAAAGAGGGCCATATAAAAAATGGGAGCACACACATCAATTCATCCCGAATAGTGATGGTGTTCTTATCAAAGACAGTGTACGTTATATATTGCCTATGGGTATTTTAGGTAGGCTGGTGCATGCCTTATTTGTAAAAAGAAAGTTGAAAGAGATATTTGATTACCGATACCAGGTTTTAGAAGCAGTGTTCAATAGCCGACAATAAGTACACGTCGGAGCCAATACCTTTGAAAAAAAGACTCCAGTCGCGATGTCGATAACTTGATTCCGTCCAATTACGATTATTAGATTTAATTATCTATTTTAGTAAAGCAATAGCTTTACATTAACCTATGAATAATAAAACCGTAATGCTCTTTGATGATGATGCCCAAATTTTGGATGTATGTACCATGGTACTTGAGTTTTCTGGGTATGATGTTATTACTTCTGCTACGGTAGAAAATATTGTTGAACAAGTAATGGTGGTCAGACCGGATGTAATTCTGATGGACAATTGGATACCGGATATAGGAGGGGTACGCGCTACCCAACTCATAAAGCAGGATGAAAATATAAGACATATCCCCGTGATCTATATATCGGCAAATAGTGATGTTGAAGACTTGGCCCGAGAAGCAGGTGCTGACCTTTATCTGGCCAAGCCATTTGATTTAGAACAATTAGAAAGGGCGGTACAAGACTCTATTGGATAAAAAATGTTTGCATGGGTTTACTTTTTTTGTTCGAGGTCAAAATAGAATCTCGATCCATATCCTTCTTGGCTGTCGATATGAATGCTCGTACCGTGGCTTCGTAGTATTTCGGCAACCAGATAGAGTCCAATACCGAATCCCGATATTGTATGCGTACGAGGACTGTCGATTCGAGCGAATTTTTTGAATAATTTCCTTTGATCTTCAGGGCGTATGCCTATACCCTGATCGATGACCGATACCGTCACCGTGTTAGCATTTGGCTTGCATTCTATTCTTATATTCCCGCCGGCTGGAGAGTACTTGATGGCATTACTTAAGAGGTTGACAAATACTTGTTCTAACTTGTTGGGATCCGCCAATACCTTAATCCCGTCACCTCCATGTATGGTTATATCATGTTTACTCGTTACGAGTTTTGCATCTTCTACCGCCTCATACATCACTTTGCGCAGATCCAACTCTTCTTTACTAACATCAATCTTTCCGTCTTCGATCTTGGAGAGACTCAGATAGTCTTTTATCATTAAAATGATTTTCTTTGTCATCGCTTCGATCTTCAAGCCGATATTCCAAGCGTTCTTGTTTTCATCATTCTGAGCACCTTTTAGTAGGACCTGCGTGTACAGCAGGATAGAGGTAAGAGGCGTTTTGATCTCGTGGCTCACCATCGTTACGAAGTCATGTTTGCGCTTTTCTTCTTGTTTTTTTTCGGTGATATCGCGCGCAATTTTTGAGATACCGATAATGTTGCCATCCATGTCTTTTATCGGGGAGATGGTGAGCGACACATCTATCAATCGCCCGGATTTTGTCAAGCGTTTTGTTTCAAAGTATTCCATCCGTCCTCCGGCTCTCAACGTCGCCAGTATAGAAGCTTCCTCCTCCTTCTTATCATCAGGTACAATAGTGTATATAGAAGTACCTATCATCTCTTGCGCGCTAAAACCAAATATGCGTTCGGCAGCTTCGTTCCATGAGTTGATCGTCCCGTTGAGGGTTTTTCCGACGATTGCATCGTTGGAAGAGCGTATTATCGCAGCTAGGAGTTCGTCGTTTTCGTGTGCGGCTACCATCTCTGTTACGTCCAGAACCGTACCTACAACGCGCGGCAAACCTATTTCTGCAGGATGAATGCTACCTTGGACACGTACAATACGCGGAGAGCCATCTCGTTTATGGATATGCTGAGTAGAGTCGAAATGTCCTTCCTTACCATTCTCTGATAATTCTATGCTATTTTTTTTCAGCGAGTTATAGCCATTTGGAAAGAGTTGGTTTAGGAATGTCGTTTCATCTATTACGGTTTCCATTGCTAATCCCAGTATTTTACGGCCTTCCTCCGATAGATAAATATCATTGCTGTTTGCATCCCAATACCAAGTGCCCATTTTAGTAGCTTTAATGGCCAGTCTCATTTTGGTCTCATTTTCTTCCAGTTGTTGGAGGAGTCTGTTTCTGGATTGCTCTTCGTTGATGCTAGCAGTGATATCTCTTGTAAAACAGCAGGAATGCAAAAAGTGTCCATCCTTCCTGACTACATGGGTACTTATTAATACATGTTTTATCGAGCCATCTTTGCACTTGATATCTGCGGGATAGTCTTTGACAGTTTCGTTAGTCTTTAGGCAAATTAGGATATCCAGAATCTTATTCTTGTCGACATGATAGTCCAATATAGATGAACCGATATATTCTTCCTTATTATACCCCACTGTATCCAGCTCGGCCGCATTTGCCCATAGGATGATACCATTGTCATCTATCCAATGTATGGGGACCATTGCTTTTTCTAAGCAATCATCTAATTCAGCAACCTTTTCTTTTAATCGACTATTTTCGGAGCGGATTTGTTCTAGTTCGTTTTGTAGCGCACGTATATTTTTCATAGTATTAATAGGCATCTGCTAAGTTAGCACATGAATATAAGAAATATCATGCTCTATACCAACTCTGCAATGAAATTACTTTTCAGATTGAAGGATGCCTACCGTTTGTTTCAGGCGTAAAACTAGGATAGCTTACCGCTTAATCCTTGAAGTCGGATTATGTTGTGAATATCCAAAAGAGTCGTTTACTTAAAGAAAGCCGTCCCGAAATTAATTCGGGACATTAATATCTCCGTGCAGACCTTGATCATTTTTATTGCCGGTTATAGCGCTGTAAAATGTCAAGGCATAGGATAATAGCTTATGATATTTAGTATCCCAATAATGTGCTTTTTTGGGCTTTACACGTATCAATATAATGTTAGGATCCTCACGTCCTTTTTCAAACCAGCCTTCTACCATCTTATTCCAGTACTTATCAATTCTTTTTTCGTCTCGTACCAGATCTGCATCCCCCGCGACCGCAAGAAACTTAAAGTCTTTCGGTGACGAAAAGTACAGTTGTATGGCACTATCCGTTTTTATATTTTCACATTTGGTACTGGCGAGCGACGCTAGAAACCATATTGAGCCTTCCTCATCCACTTCCTGTACGCTCATGGGGGTAGAGTCGGATTGTTCTGATTTGACATTCGTACAAAAGAAGCAAAAGTCAATTTCTTCCGCTAGTTCTTTCAATTTTGATATCGCCTCTTTTCTGTTGTTAATATTTTCCTCGCTCATCGTATAATTGTTTTTGTTAAGAATAATAATCTTAGAAAAAAATTCTGGGAGTAAGCTCCCAGAATTGGTCTTATCTCTCGACAAGTAAACTGTTTATATGTTCAATGAACAAGGCAAATCAAAATTAGTTCATCACTATCTTTCTATTTCCGTTTCGGTATGTAATGGACATTGCCAACGACCATCGATACGCACCCAGGCCGATGTACATACACAATCTAATTTCATGGTTTGTCCCTTTGTCGTGTATTCCATCCTAATGTTGTACCCCAGTACGACGTAGTCCTCAGATACGATACTGACCTGCTCGTTGCTGATGTCAACAGCTTTGATTGTATCATTTTTACTTTGCTCAAACATCGTAGCAAATGTGTCTTCATCAATACTCCGCACACCTTTTTTTCCCGCGACAATGCAAGGAAAGAATGTTAGTTCCTTTACCGTTTCAAAGTCATGGTTTGCCATCGCATCCCAGTATTTCTTTTCCAAAATTATAATTTCGTTTCTCATAATCTTTTTGTTATAAATAACCATTGTCGTTATAAATAGTTTTTCAAAATTTTTATGTGTTCCAGCTGTTGGTTTGATTCGAAATGCCTGTAATTTTTTGATAATGTGTGTTTTCTGTGGGGATGCCGGACGTGGAATAAATATTTCCCAAATGGAGAAGGGCGGCATCGCCTTGCTAAGTATCGTCAGCAAGATTAGATCATTAAATGGCAATCGTCTTTTAAACCTTTTTGATTAGACAAAACTTACTGTCTCCTTGAGTGCTAGCACTCAAGGAGACAGTAAAATTTTATTTTATATTTTTTAAGGATATATGCTTTTCTAGCTTTACAGATTCCATTTTTGTGGAGTCATTCAATACATTCTTAAACCACTCTTCAGACTTTTCTGTTCCGGATTTTTGCATGAGCAATTTACCCAGTTCGATTACATCGTTGTTGGCCATCCGGACAGAACCATGCGACTCTGCATTACCCAAAGATTCGATATCCTTTGTGCCGTGAATAGTATATGGCATTTGATACACAATACGTGCACGGCCCATAGGATTGCCTTCCTCTCCAGGTTTTTTATAGTTTTCGGATTTTGCCCATTCGCTTTCTGGTGGAGTCCAGTCGGGGTTCCAGTCAATCTTATGAATCTGAAAATCACCCTCAGGAGTAGGATGCCCATCTTTTCCCACTGCTATAGGATATTTTTTAAGTGTATCGGTACCTTCTAGTACATAAAGTTGTCGTTGTGAAATACTAATAAGGACATGCGTGCTATCTTTCTCAGCTTGTTTTTCCTGTTTCGCCCCGTTTTTAGAGGGACTTTCCCCACATGAAGTACTAAACAAGACGGCCGTAATAATGGATAATTTGCTAATCGTTTTTATCATAGTACAAAATTGTTGGTTCCAATCATTGTTACAAAAAGCAAACCAAAATTGTATTACCAAATATTTAGAGCGCTAGCGTAAACCTCTTTCGCGGAAAGAGATTCTAAGTCCGACGTTTCAATTTCACGAAGAGTGCATACTCTTTATAGAATTATGAAAAATTTTCAACTTTATGACGTCATAGCCGTTGTATGTTAAAACCATTACGTAATTATAGATGATTGGATTTGTAAAATTGAGCATTCCCATTTTATACGAGCTTCGAGATTTAGGCTTCAATATCCTGCGGTCGGCGTCAGAAGTTGGACATCCCGATCCAAGTTGGGTACCAGACCGCGTAAATTTGGATATTTATATAGATCCTTACGATAGTAAAATATATCATAACAGGATGCCTTTGATAAAGAGACAAATATTATTTATAGATGATGCTATAACCAACAATAATTATGAGAATTTGAAAGGACATGTATTTTACATATACAAGGGTAATTAAGTACAAGTTGACCAACACAAACTTCTCTTTCTCCTGTCGGCATTCATCCACCCCAATTTCAAAACCTTTCTAGGGCACTTTTTCGCATAGATGATTGTCAGTTGCGCCATATAGTGGTTTCCGGCATAGCGGGTCAGGTTGTCGCGTATATCATGGATGTCGCTGAGCTGAGACCGGTTATCGATGCAACCCATACCGTAGAAATTACGTTTTACAATAAATACACAGCTTTTCTCGTTGCCGTCACGTCCCATTTTTACTTTCTTCATATTAATTAGTTACTTCAGGTTGTATATCTGCAAACCTTTTGCAGTTGTGGTTAATTAGGTGGTCTAAAAAAAAAGTGCTATTATTGACCCCGAAATTGAAAAGCTTGTGATAAACCAACTGTCCTCAAAAACCACTTCCAACCTCCTTTTACGTATAGCTCAAGGAGATGAGAAAGCATTTAATGTTTTTTTTGAGCAACATCATACTAGCGTATTTAATTTCTGCATCCCGATATTACAAGACAGAAAACTTTGTGAAGAGCTAGTGCAAGAGGTCATGCTCAAAATCTGGCAAATGGGAGAGGAGTTGTTGGATATCCAGAATATCGACGGTTACTTAAGAAGATTAGCGCGCAATAAGGCGATTGATTTTTTGCGCATGCAACAAAGCCGTAAGCGGGCAAACGATTTTTTCGTGGCTCAAGCGGAAATTAGTTCTAAAGAAACTGAAGAGCGTATTCTACTTAGAGAAGCACGTAAATTACTTGATCAGGCAATAGAAAATTTATCCAGCCAACAGCGAGAAGTTTACTGCTTATTTGAATCAGAAGGATTAAACAGTTACCAAATCAGCGAAAAGCTAAATATAAGCAGATCTACCGTTCAGACACACCTTAAAGTAGCGAAGAAAAATATTCGCGATTACCTTCGTCGGCATATCGATTTGGCTGTTATTCTAATTATTTTTAAACTTTTTTAAAAAAAAAGTATTTCGTCCCTACCCACCTGGGGAAAGCAAATACGTCATAGTAGAAATATGGACAAGTTTTGTTCTGATTGTACTCATTTGTTTTGCTGTCCGATATTTGTTAGCATGATAAATAGTAGCAAAATAGGGAGAAAAACTTTCGATAGATCATACAATAGTAAATGACAAGACAACGCGCATTATATTTATACAATAAACATAAGTCACAGACACTCTCAGAAGATGAACTATACGAGTGGTTAGAATTTGTATTTGACAAGGACGACCAATATCTACTTGAAGAAGTCTTCGATCAAGATTGGAATGCTGTAGTTGAACAAGATATGGAACGTATAGCCCTACATCGTATCAAATCCATGACAGAAGAAATACTAGTTATTCCCCAAAGAAAAACTAGGGTTGTAAAAAAGTTCCGGCCTTGGTTAGCAATTGCTGTAGCTGCTTCTATCATGCTATGCCTCAGCGCGTATTTGTATATCCAATATTATCGTATGGATATCAAACCTGGCGGCAACTATGCCCAACTGACATTACCTGGAGGAAAGAAAGTCGAACTTCGGTCGGATAAAAATGGTATAGAAATCAATGAGCAAGGGGTGACCTATATTGACGGGTCTATACTTGAAAAGGATCTGCAAAGTTCTCCTACTGCTATGCTGGTTTTGGAAACACCCCGCGGAGGGGAATATCGTGTCAAGTTGGGTGATGGGACTATGGTATTTTTAAATGCTGAAAGTAAATTAAGCTACCCAGCAAATTTTGAAGGAACAAATAAGCGTGAAGTCATGTTAGAAGGCGAAGGTTATTTTGACGTTCATCATGATGCCAATAAGCCATTTCTAATCAAAAGTGATCGACAAACCATCGAAGTCAAAGGAACCCAATTTGTAGTGAGCTCCTATAAGAACGAAGCGATAGTGAGAACCACGTTGATTTCTGGTTCAGTGGCTATACAATCTCCATATGGTAGCGCTTTATTAAAGCCCAGTCAACAATCTGTTTTACAAGATGGAAATCTAGCAATTAGGTCCGTTGATGTTTCAGAAGCCCTAGCCTGGACCAAAGGGGAGTTTGTATTCAACGAAGAGACGCTTGAAGATGTTATGCGCAAGATTTCCCGATGGTACAATGTGGATATCATCTTTCAAAATGATGAAATGAAATCGGAAGAATACGTTGGTGTCGTTTCAAGATTCGATGATATTGACAAAGTACTCAATAAGTTGGGACATATCGGTTCGGCACAGTTTACCCGTAAAGGAAGTAGAATAGTAATAACAAAAAAATAGAAAATATGAGAAATTAATACCTAAAGGGGAGGACAGGCCAAGGGAAAAAGGTAAGGATGTTGGACCACCCTTACCTATAGTCTGAAATCCATGAAAAGCGTAACTAATCAGAATCCTAACTAACTTAACCAAATTTAGAAATTTCAAACCATATAAAGCAGAAATTTCTCTACGAGGCAACAATTATTACATCAATGAAATGGATCTACTTTTTGTTGATCTGGGGACTGATGCACCGCAGTGCATCACTACTAGCGCAACAGATAACCTTAAAAAAACCACAAATCTCCCTTCTGGAGGCATTCAAAGAAATAAAAAAACAGACGGATTATAATTTCTTGTGGGCAGCACGTAATGTGCAAAACACCTTGAAAGTAACGGTCAATGTGCAGGCTCAATCTGTAGAACAAACCGTTGCCGAACTATTAAAGGGACTGCCTCTTCAATTCAAAATTGAAGATAATACCATTATGGTCTTTGAGAAGAAAGAACAAGATCCTGTAAAACAGACTAATAATGCTGTTAGAGGGGGAGGGAACCTGAAAGGTATAGTCAATTCCCAACCGATCTCCTTGCAAAAAAGTATCACTGGTCTGGTTACGCATTATGCTACTGGTGAGCCGCTAAAGGGGGTGACGGTATCCGCTAAGGGCAAAGGTATCCAAGTTAGTACTGGAGAAAATGGATTTTTTACCCTCCAAGATGTCCCATCTGCAGCTCCTATTACTTTGCAGTTTCGTTCGGTAGGCATGAAACCGCTAGAGCTTCTATTGGATAAAGAGAACATGGTGCGCGTGACAATGGAAGAAGAGGTCGAAACGATTAAGGAAGCGGTAGTCACAGGGATTTTTCAGCGGAAGAAAGAAAGTTTTACAGGGTCTTCCGCTACGTATACCTCCAAAGAACTGAAATTGATCGGCAATCAGAATGTGTTACAGAGCTTAAAGACACTAGATCCAGCGTTTCAGATTATAGATAACAACATTTTTGGTTCAGATCCTAATCGTCTACCTGATATTGAAATCAATGGAAAGAGTAGTGTTATCGGACTGAGCTCAGAGTATGGTGCCAATCCCAATCAGCCACTGTTTATTTTGGACGGATTTGAATCCACACTGTCGGTTATCAGTAACCTGAGCATGGAGCGCATTGAGACAATAACATTATTGAAAGATGCTGCTGCGGCAGCGATATACGGTTCTAAGGCAGCAAACGGTGTCGTCGTGGTCGAGACTAAACGGCCGATACCAGGAAAGTTGAAAATCGATTATACCTTTCGGGGGGCGGTCGCTTTTCCCGACTTGTCGGATTATAACCTCATGAATTCATCAGAGAAGCTAGAGTTTGAGCGTATGGCCGGGGTTTATGGTACTTTTGATCATACTTCTCAGGCGTCTGGGGGCAATTCCAATTTGGAATTATTATATTATAACAGACTACGAGGTATTGCTAGTGGAGTAGACACCTATTGGTTAGCTGAGCCACTTAGAGTCGGTTTTAATCAGCAACATGATATAACTGCTCAAGGTGGAGATGCGAATCTCCGTTATTTGATGAGTGTTTCCTACAATAACATTCAAGGGATTATGAAACGGTCCAATCGAAGAATTACAAATGGTGTAGCCAAACTGACTTATCGTAAAGGTAAGCTGGCTTTTTCAAATGCATTGAGTATAGATGTGGTACAAGCTGACCGCGAGCCAGTAGCCTTTTCTAAATTTGCTTTAGCAGCACCCTATCTACGGAAGCGGAATGCAGATGGCTCAATTAATAAACTTGTAAATGCAAATACAAATGGTATCGTTGGAGAGATATTCCTGCATTTTAATCCATTGTATGACTATGCGAATGCAAATTCCAATGTAGAAGGCAACAATGGTTTTACTAATAATTTTAATATTATTTATGATATGATGCCGGGTATGCAACTAACCTATAAATTGGGATTACGTAAAAATAATATCCATCAGGAAATATTTAGATCTCCATTTAATACGGAGTTTTATGATGCTACTGTAGAAAAGCAGGGCAAATATACGCAGCGTGACGGCAATACCTTCAATTATGATACTGATCTAATGCTTTCCTATGTAAAGCAGTTTAAGGAGACTAGTACCTGGAATATTATTGGTGGGGCACGTCTGGATCAGCAAAATACTTTTAATAGTGGGTATGATGTGTTTGGATTTATAGATGAAGAATACACAAATCCTGCTTTTGCCCTTGGTTTTGTGCCGGGTACTACTGCTACTTACCTGGATTCAAAACGTAGAGGTGCTAGTTTCTATGGGCAGACCAACTTTAACTTAGATAAAAGGTTCCTTTTTGATGCGTCTTTGCGCTGGGACGGGTCTTCAGTATATGGGTCAGCTAAAAAATTCACGACAATATGGTCAGCTGGTTTTGGATGGAACTTACAAAATGAACGTTATTTACCTTTTATGGAGATGGAATGGCTTGACCTTCTTAAGTTGCGTGCATCCATTGGTAACCCAGGTAACCAAAATTTCAACGACTACATCTCCATGCGGATGTATGGGTATAATATAACCGATCGAAATATCTTTGGTCCGGGTGTTATTGTCAATGGAGGCGGAAACCCCAATTTGCGCTGGCAGAAATCCCTAAACAGAAATGTAGGTGTAGAGATACTCGCTTTTAATAAGAGATTGCGTCTGGATGCTGATTATGTCAACAAACTGACCGATCCCCTACTAGTTTATATAGATATTCCAACCTCGACGGGAATTGGCCGTATGCCGCAGAATATGGGCAAACAAATAACTAAAGGCTTTACCTTATCGACAAATGTTGCGGCTATACAAAAACAAGATTTTCTGTGGCGTTTGAGTCTGACAGCTAGCCAACTGACTGCGGTTTATAGAGGTCTAGGTAATGCCTTGGAAAATATTAATACAGCAAACAAAACTCGTAATCTAGTTCGTTATTATGACAATGCCAGTCCCAATGATCTTTGGGCAGTACGGTCCTTAGGTATAGATCCAGCAACAGGGAGAGAAGTTTTTCTCAACAAAAACAATCAGCAGACTTTTGTGCATTCTTATGAGGATGAAGTTGTCGTCGGGAATACAGAGGCTAAAATTCAGGGCGTGATCGGCACCACCTTCATGTATAAAGGATTTTCTGCTTCTGCTAGCTTGCGCTACCGGTATGGGGGACAAGCATTTTTGCAAACCCTCTACGACAAAGTAGAAAATATAACTTTTTCAACCGTCAATTATAATCTGGATAGAAGGGCGTATTATGACCGTTGGAAGCAACCTGGGGATCAAGTACAATTTAAGGCCATTGGAATTGATGGAAACACGCCCATGTCTTCTCGTTTTGTGAAAAATGACAATCAACTCATTGGTGAATCTTTTAGCCTAGGATATGAAACCAGCAATAAAGCTTGGTTAGGAAGACTGGGGCTGGCCACTTTAAGTGCGCGCGCTTACATGAATAATATTTTTTATGCATCGTCTATATTGAATGAACGGGGTCTGGATTATCCATTTGAGCAATCTGTTTCCTTCTCGATCAATTTAGGATTTAAATAACAAAGGTAATTTATGAAAACTATAAAATTATATAGCCTATGTATGCTCCTGTCACTCCTCATGGGCTGTAATAAGTGGATTGACATACAACCTTCGGACCAATTGTCCGAAGCAAAATTATTTGAAAATAAGGAAGGCTATATGAAAGCGCTGAATGGTGTTTATGTAGAAATGGCAAATAACACACTCTATGGACAATTTTTGACTGCAGGGGCATTAGATGCCATGGGACAATATTATTTTGCCACAAATACATCCCATAATTACTTAGCGTATATGACTTTTGGCTATACGATGGCCATACCAAAAGCTGGCTTTGATGCCGTATGGTCAAGGGCCTATGCTGCGATTTATAACTTAAATGTATTAATTGAAAACTGTGGTAAATCTCCAAGTCCAAAACTCCCAAACAACTATTTTAATCTGATAAAAGGAGAAGCTTTGGCTTTAAGGGCTTTTTTGCATTTCGATATGCTGAGATTATTTGGCCCCGTTTACAATACTCAAAATAAAGATCAGGCAGCCATACCCTACTATACTAGTAGTAACCGTGAGGTTACACCTTTAAAGTCTTCGGAGGAGATCCTTGCCTTGATAGCTGAAGATTTAAAGCAAGCTAAAGTTCTATTGCAAGAGTCTGATCCGATATTAACGACTGGGCTTGGCAATACAAGCGTGACAAATGGCGATAACACTTTTGCTTTCAGACAGTATCGTTTGAATTATTACGCGATTCAAGCGCTGCAAGCACGTATCTATTTGTGGCGAGGAGACCGCCAAAATGCAGGCAAGACCGCCCGTGAAACGATTGCGGCAGTTCAACAGGTAGATAAGGAGTTGTTCCCTTTTGTAACGACCGCACAGGCGATGAATAGTAGTGCACCCGATCGAGTCTTTACCTCTGAAGTTTTATTCTCCATCTATAAACTGAACCGTAGTGATGTCTATGACAATTTATTTGCACCATCAGTTCATCAGTTTCAACGTTTGACAGTCAATGCTGGCAATGCCGATCTGACGCGCGTGAATGCTATATATGATGATAAGAATGATTATCGCTATAAGGTTTGGGAGACCATTCCTTATTTCGATAATACATTAGTAACAAACCAGAAATATAAAACTTATGAAAACGCAATAGGAAACTATATGTTACCCTTGATCAGAATAGGTGAGCTATACCTTATTGCAGCCGAATGTACGGAAGATCTGTCTGAAGCCAAGACATATCTTAATACATTACGGTTGAAAAGAAATGCAATCAACTTGAATCCCTCGGATACCAATGCACTTACGCAACTAATTGCAGCCGAGTATAGACGTGAACTATTGGGTGAAGGGCAAATGTTTTTCTTTTATAAAAGAAAGGCATATACAGAAATACCGAACAATGCTTCATTGACTGGCAATAAAGCCATGCTTATTCAAAATTATCAGGTGCCGCTACCCGACAGTGAAATATCGGTAAGAACAAATTAATTACGCTAAAAAATTGATCAAGATGAAAAAAACTAAAATATTTTCAATAGGCTATTTTTATCTGTCCATGGTATGGATATCCACCGTTTTGGTGTCCTGCGACAAAGACTTGACCCCATATCAAGGGAAGGAGGGAATATACTTTGCGGTGCAATATGGAGCTTGGAATAGAAATGAATCGGTATGGCCTTACTATAATTACAGCACTATACCTTTTTCAAAGGTTTCTGTTGCCGATACCACTATTTTATTAAAAGTGATGGTGACAGGAAAGTTGTATGATTTTGACCGGCCCTTTACAGTTGAAATTAATCCAGATTCTACAACAGCTATCTTAAATACGCATTTTAAACCATTGGCGACCACATTTAATATACCTGCCAATAGCAATTTTACCTATATTCCCATTACGCTACTACGCGCTGCGGACATAAAAACCGAAATGAAGCAAATTGGTCTGCGCCTGGTACCCAATGATAAATTGGCGTTATCTTTTCCTGAATGGGATGCTATACCGGGTTACGATAAAGGTTCAGATCCTATAGTGAATGAGTTTGATGCAAGTTTACATAGCATAAGAATTACAGATTGGATGGTGAAACCTGCAATATGGTCTGGCTCTGTAGGGGCAAACCACCTAGAGATAGGCAATTGGGGAGAGTTTTCCGAAGATAAAATGGAGCTGATCTGTCAGGTGATGAATCTAAACTACAGCCAATTTGAAAATACAGATACAATGCCCCTCGCGCTCATAATCTTAATAACACGTGAGATGTCGGCTTATCTGCAGCGGAAATACAATGAAGGTCAACCTATTTTAGAAAAGGATGGACGTCTTATGTTTATTAGCGGGGTGACTTGGACTTCTTACGTGGGGATTCCATGGAAAAAGTAAGGAACATTTTTTATAGAAAATTGCTAATACGAAAGCTGGATGTCAAGTGGAAAAAAATCAAGTACTTCGTCTTTAGCTAAAAATCAAATTAAATACATATGAAAAGATTTGGTATAGCCTTATGGCTTACTTTGGTTATGTCCCTCCATTCTTGTATGAAGGATTTAGGGAACTATAACTATACGAACATCAACACCTTCGCAATATCAGGATTAGCTGAAAATTACATTGTGAAAACAAATGTAGACACGCTAAGAGTCAATCCGAAATTAGATATGTCTATCCCGGATACAGACCCACAGCGCTATACCTACCGATGGATTATACGCTTAGAAAACGCTCTGGATGCGGTTTTTCAAGACACAATCGGTTACACGCCTCAATTAATTTATCCTGTAGAAATCCCTGAAAGAGATTATAAATTAGTATTTCAAATCAAGGATAAGAAAACTGATGTGGTTTGGGAAAAATCAAGTGTGGTACAAGTTAAGTCTGCTACTGCTAGAGGGATTATGTTGATTGGAGAAGATGAAAATCAACAAGCTGAAATAGACATGGTGTCTATGATTGCTGATACCACGATCGTCCGAAATTTATTATCCAGAAGTGGACTCCCCCCTTTACGAGAACCAATCGGGATCCAACATTCGGGAGGGGCTGTCCAACAAAAGTTGTGGGTTTTTACCGGAGAGGGTTCTTATTTTTTGAATAGATCTACATTTAAAGGGAATATAAACGATAATCTTGCTAAGATAACAATCAGTAACCTTTCTTTAACTCAGGAGGATCTCACGCCTATATTAATGGCACCACAATTAAATAATGCAAGTGGATCTTCCGCTAATTCAATAGGACGTGTGCTACTGACTAAGTCGGGACATATTTTTGGTGGTAATGTTTTTGAAATTGGGGGAGATTATTATCTCAATCCACTTAATAGAGAGTCGAACAATCCTCAAGTACTTCTACCGGCAGCGCCTTATTTATTTTATCCCTTAATCAGTATGAGTAATATGTTGTGGTATGATATGGTGAATAATCGCTTTATGAATATACCTTCCTTTTTTTCGGTTTCTTCCTCTACTGCGTTGACTGACAATCCTGGAGATATTTTTCCGTGGAATCAAGGTAACAATGGCCGTAAACTGATCTACGGGGAAAATACACAAAATAACGATGGCGGGGGGACTAACGGGAATTCATTTGCAATCATGAAGGATATCGAAGATAATTACTTTGTATATAAATTTTACGCGCAGGGCGCTAGACCTCTTAAATTGGGTTCATATGCTATTAAATCATCAATAGCTATAAATTTTGGGCGGGCAACACAATATGCTTTTGCTCGATATAGAACATTGCTGTTTTATGTGGCTGATAACAAGTTATATGCTTATGATTACAATCCTGGTAATGAGCGGCTTTATCAACTTAATGTGACGGGGAATGAGGAAATAACCATGATCAAAATGGATACGCAGATCAATCCAACTTCTAATTCTATGTACATAGCCACCTATAATTCGAGTACCAAAGGCACGCTACAACGCTTTACTTTAGGGACCAATCCAAACACGGTAGAATTGACGCCGGTTGCCAATGATAAATGGGACAATCTAGTAAAGATAAAAAATATGGCCTGGAGAGCCGTTAATTGATAAATCAGTATATATTTTCTTGTTATTAGGTAATTGAAAATATGCCTGTCTTGATTCAGCGAATCAAGACAGGTAGAATTCTTATCGTTAAAATATTTAAACATTATGATGAATAGATCCAATTATAGGCTATTGTTTGTTGCTGCGGCCTTTACTTTCCAAGCTATCCAGGCCCTATATGCGCAGACTAAACCGACGATCCAAGCGCTAAAAAGTGAAAGCAAACATCAAGTCACGGAGAGTGACTTGAAACTGGACCCTAGCGTGCGCAAAGGGAGATTAAATAATGGCTTTACGTATTACATACGGCAAAATAAAACCAAGGTAGGAAGCGCTGATTTTACACTGGTTAACAAGGTGGGGTCTGTAAACGAAAAGGAGCACGAGCGAGGTCTAGCTCATTTTGTCGAGCATATGGCTTTCAATGGAACGAGAAATTTTCCCGGGAATGGTATAATTGATTACCTCCAACAGCAAGGGGTGCGTTTTGGTAATGACCTCAATGCCTACACAGGATTTGAAGAGACGGTTTACCTTTTCCCCCTATCCACAAATAAGAAGGAAGTGATAGAAAGGGGACTGCAGGTCATGCGGGATTGGGCAGGGGATATCAGTTTTGATCAGACGGAGCTGGACGCCGAACGTGGAGTCATCTTAGAGGAAAAGCGTGCGACAAATAGTCTGGGTAAACGTGTGATGGAGAAGATCCTACCTATATCAACGAATAACTCCATTTTCGGATCACGCCTCCCGATAGGCACAGAAGAGGTCTTGAAAAATTTCACCCGCAAGGATATCGTCAACTTTTACGAGACTTGGTATCGCCCAGACAGACAGGCTATTATTGTTGTTGGTGATATACAGGTGGACGAGATAGAGGCGATGATCAAGGAAAAATTTGCTGACCTAAAAATAAAAAATAGTAATCCTGTAGTGGAGCGTGGGCCTATTGTGTTGGCTGGCCAGAAGCAGTTTCTTGTCGTCACGGATCCTGAAAATACTAACGAAAATGTACAGATTAACATTAAAAATAAGAGCTATGTGCTAAATTCTGTAGCAAATTATCGTTATGCGGCGATGGAGTCATTATGGTTAAATATGCTGCGCAACCGATTTATGAATATCGCTAGCAATACTAGTACCGCGCCTTACAAAAATATCATCATGTATTATGGTGATGCCATGGGAGATCTGAAGGCAACGACGCTCTCCTTATTTCCGAAAGAGGGACTGCTGAGAGAATCGGTTATTGACGGATGGAAAGAATTTTTACGTTTAAAGAAGTTCGCATTCTCTCCAGAGGAATACAAAATTGCGGAAGAGCAAATAAAGGCTACTTATGAAAGAATGGTAGCGGATGGGGATAAAAGTTTATCCAGCAGCTATACGGACAAGTATAAGTTGGATTTCCTGAAAGGAAGAGTCGCGATGAGCACGAGGGATGAACAGCAACTATGTATTCAGGTGTTGCAAAGTATAAGTTTGCAGGATATTCAGGCTAAGATGACCGAGTGGTTGAAGGATGAAGACTGGGATGTCATCCTTACCGCTAACGAGAAAGATAAAAATACGCTACCTGGAAAGTCTCAATTTTTTTCTTGGTTGGATGAGGCAACCAAAGAGCAGTTGACACCCTATCAGAACGAAAAGGAGGTAAGTACACTGATGGACGCGACCAATCTAAAGGGAGGCGAAATTATAACCCGTAAAGAACTGCCTGAATATGGTGTTACCGAGCTTCTGCTGGGGAATGGAGCTACAGTTGTTTTAAAGCCCACATCATTTAAGCATAATGAAATATTAATCCGAGCCGCTAGTCTGGGAGGCCTGTCGCTACTGTCGGAAAACGATTTTAAAGTAGGTAAATATGTGGGTTCTTTCTACGGCAATGCTGGTGTGAATGGTATTTCAGTGCCAATATTGGGACGTATGCAGCAAAATAATAAATTCGCGATGCGTCCATATCTCCAGGATTTGGAAGAGGGTCTGGATGGGGGGAGTGGTAGAGCTAGTTTAGAACAGGTTCTCCAGTTGATGTACCTACGGTTTACAAAGCCAGAACTGGATAAAATCAGTTATGAAAAAAGCATGGAACTCATCCGTACAACTGTGCAGGATCAATATAAATCGCCCAATAAGGTTTTCTCGGATACACTCTCTACCGTGCTGACTAATAATAACGTGCGCCATCAGCCAATTTTGCTAGCTGATTTGGATAAGTTTGATTTAGATAGAATAGAGTCTATTTATAAGGAGCGCTTTAAGGATGCGGCAGATTTCACCTTTTTCATCGTAGGGAATTTTGAAGTGGATAGTATCCAGGGCCTGATCACGAAATACATTGGATCCTTGCCGTCTCAAAATAAGAAAGAAACTTATGCGCCACCCGCTATCGATTGGCATAAGGGAGCTATCCAAAAGAAAGTGTATGCCGGCCTGGAAGATAAAGCCACTGTGGTTCTTTATTTTGGAGATACATTCCAAAACAATCCGCTTGAAAAACTGCGTTTGAGAGCCTTGGAAAGCGCACTTAAAGCGAAAATGTTGAGTAGGCTGCGCGAGAGGGAAAGTGGTGTTTATTCCCCTGCCGTAAGTATGTCGTTGGCGACTTTACCCAAGGAGCGTTTTACGATGAATATCAGTTTCGTTTGTTCACCGGAGAATGTAGATCATCTGATCCAGGCAGCTAAGGAAGAGATTGCAACCTTGCAACAAGAACCTATAGCGCAAGAATCACTGGATAAATTCAAAAAAGAAAGACTAGTGCTTTTAAACGATGCGGACAAGAATAATTCTTTTTGGATGGAAGCGCTACGGGCGAAATATTTGCATGGTATCCCCGTTCTTGATGTTGCAGAAGAAAAACAGTTGATCGATAGGCTAACGGTAGAGCTGGTTCAACAGGCGGCAAAAACCTATTTACCGCTACATGAAACAAAAGAATTTGTATTACTTCCAACAACACAACAATAAGATGAAAGCAACCCTACATATTTATATCCTCTTAATTTTTATATTATTAGGGGAAAGTTCTAAAGGACAAGTACTCGATTCTACAGGTGCACAAGAAGCAATAACTGTATTTAAGCAAGAACAGTCATTAAGAGGTAAACTCAAGTTATTTGAGGAATTCAAGCGCAATGAAAAATATCAAAAGTCAGATAGATATACCATGTTTGTCGAAAGTATGATGCGAGACATTGCCGTAAAACACGCAGCATTAGGAGATCTTAAAAATTTTGAAATTTGGGCTGATAAAGTGACTTGGCCCTATATTCATGGCTATGCTTTGAAAGACGGTTTTGAAGTATTGGTGAAAATGAACAATTCACCAAAAGTACGTTCCCGATTAAAGGCGCGTCTTAATCTTTTAGTAGCAAAACAACCTTGGGAAGTGCCAACTGTAGGCTTGTTTACCGGATTAATGCATCTTTATCAAGGGACCCTCAGCAAAAAAGAGGAATTAAAAATGCTTCCTTACTTGACAGCGCTTTATAATCATCAGCATTATTTTCCTACAGATGCTGCTAAAATTTCTGGAGAAAATCCAATGCCTTTTACGGCATCGTTTACGTATCAATATGCAAAATGTCTGGCTGCAGCACAAAAAATAGATGCTTCGATACAAATTCTTCTACAAGGGCTCGAAATGGAGCTATTTACTTTAGATCAAATTACGTGTCAATCTGCTGATTTTAAAAATATTACGGATATATCTGCTCATTTAACAAACATTTTAGCGACCAAAGAGGGTGATTTTAAAGCTAATGTATTCAAGCTGCTGAGTAAGCCAACGCAAAAGGGAATTACCCTGGATTTTGCGCGAAGGCCGCCAAGGTACATGGTGCTGGATTTCTGGGGGTCATGGTGTATACCTTGTAGACAGACACACCCCAAATTGCAAGAATTGTATACCAAATATCAGCCCAAAGGTTTAGAAATAATTAGTATAAGCAAAGAGATTACGAAAGATCTGGACGAAGCAAAAAAAGCATGGATAAATGCGATCACGCATGATGGGATGACATGGCCTCAAATGCTTAATAATGAATGGCAAGATTTCGATGCGATAAAGGCATTCACGGTAGGCATATTTCCAACTAAAATACTGGTCGATACTAAAACCTGGAAACGTATTGGTATCTATAAAGGTATGGAAGGATCTTTGGAATTGGAGAAAAAGATTGAAACATTATTTAAATAATATACACACCTATGAAATTTAAGAAATTTAGCCACATGCGGACGATTTGTGTCTTATTGTCGTTTTATATGCCCGTTTTGGTCTATGCACAAGAACCTAATTTTACATTGACGGGAAAATTTAAAAATTGGCCTAACGGACGTGTGCTCCGTATCAGCTACATGGATGAAAATACTGTTAAGGTGGATTCTGTAGTGGTAAAAGGGGGAAGATTCCAATATAAAAATCGTATAACTGCACCAACAGAAGTTACCTTGTCTTACGATCCGCCAGCAGGAGGTGGTAAAAAGGATAATTGTAAGGTCTTTATTAAAGAAGGCACGGTCAGTCTACTACATACAGATTCTCTAAGATTAGCAAAAGTTTCGGGACCTTTGGTTACCATGGAATACGAAGTGCTAAAGGAAAATATTGACCCTTTACGAGAAAAACTTATAGCACTCATGTTGGCTGTTCGGGATATTCGACAGAAGGGAGGTAGTCAGGTTGATTATCAAGAAATGGATAAGGAATATAAGCATACCAATGCTGAGATCATATCGCGATTAAAAAAGTTTATTCTGGATCATCCCCGTTCATTTATCTCTTTGTTGACTATTCAACAACTGGATGGGTCAAAGTATGCTAATCCGGAAATTTTTACGCTTTTTCAAGGGTTGGATAAAAAATTGCGGGAATCCAAAGAGGGACTCATTATCGCAGAAAAATATCGAATCGGGATGAAAATAGCCCCAGGTAAAGAGTTGGAGAATTTCTCCTCCTTGGATACCAATAGACTACCCTTGTCTCTTGCAGAAGTTAAGGCAAAAGGAAAAGTGACTTTGGTTGATTTTTGGGCCAGCTGGTGTGGTCCTTGTCGAGCTGAAAATCCGCATTTGAGAAAAGTATATGCTGATTTTCATGACAAGGGCTTCAATATATTAGCCGTTTCTTTGGACCGCAATGAGCTGGCATGGAAGAAGGCTATAAATCAGGATCAACTTCCTTGGTATCACATATCAAGTTTGCAATATTGGGACGAACCTATTGTAAAACAATTCGGTATCACAGGAGTACCTGATTCATTTCTTCTGGACGCCGAGGGGCGAATTATTGGTAGAGGCTTGCGGGGTGATAAATTGTATGAAGCAGTTAAGAAGGCTTTAAATGATTAATATGTAATTTTTGGAGCACGATCTTCGTGTTTAAAAGGTATTGCATTAAATAGTTAAACAAAAATAAATATATTAATTTTATTCATGGTGCTAGCTTTCATACCGTTTTGGAGTCAGGCACAAGTTAATAATGTAGAAATCCGTTCTAGACAAATCGTGGATAGTATCCAGAAGGAACCTGATATTGCAAAGAAACTTTTAATATATAACAATCCATTGAGAGCCAGCAGCTACCTTGGATGCAGATTATGTTGACACAAGCTACGAAACGTATTACCCAAGATTATGGGATAAAAGCTTTTCCTACAAAGGTACTGATCGATAATAAAGGAAACATCGTTGCCAAATTTGTTGGCGACGATGGTATCACTATGGAATCTTTGTTCGAAAAGCTAATGAACAAAAAGGGAAATTAATTTATTGTGTTATTTTCTGAGAGACATGGTTTATTATACTATTGTAACTTTATTTCATTTTTTATAGATGAAGTCCGAATTTCTGTAGCGAGTTACAAATAGACAAGTCAATAATATGGCCGACAAAATAAACTCGTGAAAAAATGCCTGATCTAAAGCATTCAAATGCTCGATCAGGCATTAACCACAGTCCCATATGCATGGTAGTGAATATTAGGCTAATGGCCGCCTAAGCTAAATTTGTCCCCATAAGTTTCTATCAAAACTTTATCCATCCAAGATCCACGCATATTTCTTGAAGCAATTTTTCCAGTAGGATCGATCAATATGCAAGTTGGTATACCTGAAAAGTTATACTTTTTGGATACTTGACCCTTAAATCCCAAGAGGTCCGACACCTGTAACCAAGGCATTTTTTCTTCTTCTAATGCACGCAACCAATCCGTTTTTTTTGCATCCATCGAGATGCTGATGACTTCAAATCCTTCGGGATGATATCGTTTGTAATTTTCTTTTAGGTGGGGTATGTCAGCGCGGCAAGGTACACACCAAGACGCCCAGAATTCTAATAAAACATATTTACCTTTTGCAACATGGTCCGAAAGTCGAACAGGATTTCCATCTTTATCTTGAAAGCTTAGGTCGGTATACATAGCGCCGACTGCCGAGGTCCGGAATTGTTCAATTTTGGATACAAGCTGCTTACCACCGGATTGCCTCAACAACTGTGTGTCCATGCTATGTAATAGTTTCATCATTTGATCTACATCAAAATAATCAGCATACTGTCCTGCTATGTAAAGCGATACATAGCTCTTGGGATTGTCAACTATATATTTTAATAGGTAATCATTTCGCTGTGCAGCAGCCTCATCAACTTGACCTACCATTGTTATACCTTTCTGCACATTATTGCTAGGATCACCATAATTAATCAGATCTAAATATTTTCGGAAGGCTGCTTTGCGGCTCTCAAAGAGAGGTTTATAACCCGCGAGAAATTCTCGATATATTACATCATGATGCGAGCCCATTACTTGTACCTTATCGTAATCATATTGTCCGATTCTAAACTGGGATTCCTTCGAGAGCTGCCCGATATCAGCACGTATTCTAATCTGACTATTTTCCATGAATACAGGAATAATAGGGCGTAGATTAGGATTGGGTTCTGCATGGTCAACGAAGGTAATCGTATAAATCGTGGGATAATCCACTTTACCAGTAAAGCGAAATTTGTGCTGTCGTACGATAGTGCTGTCTATTACAATGCGCTTAGCATTTGATAAATAAACGGTCCCACCCTCTGGAGCGCCAGTTATTTCGGCTTCCAATGCATAGTAAGGTTTTTGCCTCATAACCTGACAGCTTACAAAGACCAAGCAAATACCGAGCGTAATAAATAAATAATATCTAATCATATGTTCTTGAATTTTATAATAAGGTAAACACACATCTGTTATTAACGTGGTGTTTACCCTACCCATTAGTTAGTAACGAAGGCAACTTGTTTGATCACCCCCATACCCGAATAGCTTTTGCCAGATTGGGTAATAGGGCCCATAGCACTAGGTACCTGATAGAAACTTAGTTTGCCACTTTTATCCTTAGGCAGTTTATCGTTGTATGTACCCACAGCTAATTTGCTTAACTCTTCAGGATGCTGCCTATATGCCGTATTGTTGGAAATACTAAACTCCAGCATAGATATTTTGTCTTCTCCTACGTCAAGCATTAATTTGCTCGTCTTTGTACCGATAGGATCGTAGGCATATATTCTACTGCCCACATTGTAATAAATGTAACCATACACAGGGTGATAAGTGATGTGCTCTGCCAGGTGAAAATCGGTTGCCTTTATTTCACTTTCTGCTTCCTTGAGTACGATAGTCGTACGCGTGCCTATCCGTCCTTCAAAACGAAGGAGTGAATATACATTGTTGGAGGCTTTCATGATAGCAAATACCTGTCCCCTTTCACCAGTATAGCGCACTTTTGCCATATGCATTAATTCCTTATCCGTGGGCAAATTGACGGTAGTTCCTCCTTCAATTGCAAGGCTCAGAAGAGGTTGCGCGCTGGATGCGCTAAAACTAAGTCTATAAAGCGCAAATTGCTTTTTATCCAAATCCCACATTAACGTACCTCTCTCTTGCCAAAAGGCCCCAAAATATGGAGAGGCACGAAAGGGTTGAGGGCTTAAATCATATTGATTGATGGGACTGCCAAAGAAATCTTCATATTGAGGCGATTCTATATAATAGTTATGGTCTGCATAAACGATGTTTGTCTCCCGCGTTTGTACATCTAAGGGGCCGGCATAGCTGATCTGCATATTCGCTGGCGGCGAGGCTATAAATAGATTACGTGTAAGGTAATCGGATTTCCAGTCTAATCCATCGAGGACAGGGAGATAGGCTGAGGTTTGTTCGGTGCTAACTGTCAACATAGCATTAAGGTCTATGCTTAATCCAAGCGGAGCACCCTGTTCTTCCAGCTTCAAACCAGAGCCTATAGTTTGTAATACGTCATCGTAATAATATTGTTCATTATTGGTATATGCAATGAGTCCTAATTTGGAACCATTATTAATGTCACTCAAAATGTACCATCCCTTTTTCGTAAATGAGGTTTGTGTCTGAACATCCAGGCGTAGCATAAATTGAGAGCGGGCAGCCGTCTGTTTATCGATCACGACAAAATAAATGGGATTGACCTGATTAAACGTAAACCGGTCAGCAGTAATTTCGATAGATAGATTAGGCTTCTCTGAAAGCGTAAGCACCTGTCCTGATGGCAACTCTTTAAGCCATTTATAACTAAACCGCGTAGTGTCTGCAGAATCGGATTTATCTCCTGCCGTGATTGTAGGGTTAATCGTTAGTACATTGCCCGCTAATATACTATAACTAGAATCTATTCCAGTAATCGTCAATATATTTTGAGGTTGATAGTCGTAATTCCCCTTGTCTTTGTAACAACTTATCTGGAGTAATATCAAGCCACATATCAAGCCTAACTTACTACTGTATTTTAGATATATTTTCATTTTATCAGTCTTTAATGTTAGAGATAACTACCTACTTGCATTTTAGTACGTCCATCTTCTTCGTATACGGTTTTACCCAGAGCGGTCTGTTCATCAAGGTGTCTTTTCAGTATTAGCCCCCAACGTTTTAATTTGCCAATCAAAAGGGCATATTCCTGATCACTTTCAGGAAGATTATCCAATGCTTCTTTAGGCATTTCCGCTAGGTTCTGCAGTAGTCTGAATTTCTTTTCCGAATAGTCTCCCAGATAGTTGTAGGCAAAATAATACCAATAAAGTGGTTCTGCGACTTTATTGCTAATACGTATAGTACTCATGTTTTTGTAATCGAGAAATTCAGTGTCAAAATCTGATCCCGCCACGAGTTTTAAATGAAGAACAGTTCCATCTTTGTGAAGCTGTGGATTGCGCAAAATTCTGATCTGAGCCGTATCAATTAATTTACCGGCTTTTAATAACATGGACTCGTTGTTCAAAATATAGTCAATACCTATTTGAGCCGTAGAACTATCCAGAGGTACCAGTTTAAATGACCTGTCATAGTTCCTGCTCCCTCCAAGAGCATGTACGATAATATCCAACGTGACTTCTGGGGTAGACTCTGATACATCTGCAAAGTTGACTGCTAATGCTATCGATCGCTCATGCAGATAGAGCGAAGTTTTAGGAATGTTTTCCTCGATGGATTCTTTCGCACATCCCAGTATGCAAAAGAAACATATAACTACACTATAATAAATGAATTTCATAATTAATGATTAACGTTGGTTACTTTCTGATAGTGGTAATGGTATAACATACTGAGCCTCACTCATGGTGATATTATTCAGCTGGAACCCCTTTATACGGTTTTGATTCGTTCGTTTATAGTAATAGAACAATTGTCCTTCACCTATAAATTCCTTACGGTATTCTTTCAGCAGTTCCATATCTATCGCAACATTGGCTGCTAACGGCTCTAGACCACGATGACTTCTGACCATATTTAAGTGTGCAATATTTTTTGAACACTCTGTTAGGATGTAATACATTTCGGAAAGACGAATGAGCGGTTGAAAGTTCCGCCAGTTTTTGTCACGGCTATCTACATCCTTATATTTGATAAAGAGCTTAGCGAAGGGTCTTGTAGCCGATTGACTAGCAGAGAGATCCTCCCAGTAGGCTATGTACCGAAAATCTTGTGCATTATTTTCATAGATGTCCAAAGCCACATTAGGACTTTTGTTGGGAGCCAGCAAATTGTCATCATTCCGAGAGGAATGGAAAAGATCATTATAGCTTGTGTATAAGCTGTTGTCATCCAGACCAAAGAGGACTTCTTTAGAAAAAATCCGATTGGCATCGATCCCCAGGTGCTCCTGTTCGCTCTGCCATGGAAACCATTTTGAACCTTCTTCAATGACCTTGGCAGCGGCTTCGCTAGCCGACGACTGATTGCCAGCGTATAAATGAACCCGGGCGCGCAGAGCTACTGCGGCATAATAGTTAAATCTACGATTTCGATTCTTATAAAAACCCGCGTTCGAGAATTGGTTGATATCTATTCCAGTTTGTACGATTGGATCTTTTTGAAGTAGACGTTCTGCTTCCATTAGGTCGATAAGGACCATGTTGATAACTTTACTAGCTGGTATTAAGTCGTTTAATTTCACCTCGGTTGTTGTCACGTAGGGAATCGCTGCTGCTTCAGGATTTAAAGCGTATACAGGTCCAAAAAGACGGAGCATATCAAAGTGTAGAAATGCTCTTAAAGCATATAATTCCCCTTGGATTATGGATTGTTTATCCGTAGAAAGCGGCGTCTCATATTTGTCGAGCCCTTCTAATAGATTATTAATACTTAATATCGCTGCGTAACTAGACGTCCAGATTGCCTCAAAATAGGCTTGATTTTCTTTGGATTTATAATTGAAGTTTGCCACTTCAGCAAAGCGATTGATGCCACTTTGGGTCTTTGCCGCACTGTTATAGTATTGAGCTAGTATGTCCAGGGTGCTTTTCGTCATATTTTGACCGTACAAGTCATTGGAGGCTAGCTTGTGATATACTCCATTGAGCGCATTATTTATACCGGCTTCGTTACGAAAGATATCTTCCTCCAATGTTTTATCTTCGGGTTTTACGTCAAGCCAGCTGTTGCAAGAAGTAAAAAAACGGACGACGAACATAAGATGAGCGCTAAAAAACGTTTTATTTTAGTATTCATGTAATTCTTTATTTAAAAGGTAGCATTAATGTTTAACGAAAATGAACTGGCAAAAGGATATTCAAGACCTCGTTCATTTTTTACGGTA
Organism: Sphingobacterium nematocida; assembly: GCF_900168125.1. GTDB lineage: Bacteria > Bacteroidota > Bacteroidia > Sphingobacteriales > Sphingobacteriaceae > Sphingobacterium > Sphingobacterium nematocida. Next base: position 210,658 of record NZ_FUZF01000001.1, on the reverse strand, counting down.
GACCATCTAAAAATATCATTGCTGTATCCCGAAATAATAAGGGATTGTAGCCCGGCAGATTTCAACCAATTTTGATTCAGGAATCGATAGCTCACATTTAACGATTCTCCCGCCAAAAAGGATTGCTTTTGGATGAATCGCGATGATATAGGTGTAAAACTATTGTCGCTGATAGACTTGAAGGCAGCGATGTCACCAGGTTCCTTCCAGCGTCCGTATAGTGCTCTTTTGTCAAGGTTGTTCATACGTATATCGGAAGCACTTAGATTTTCCACTTTATTATACAGCGCGGTATTTAGTAAATCACTTTTCCAGCTGTAACGTAGGTATATGCCAGCTGTGAATCCTTTGAAAGTAACATTGGTTCCAGTCACGCCTTCTAACACGGGTCTTGTTGAGCCCATCACAACTTCATCTAGTGCACTATATTCAAAGGTTTGATTCCCATCTTTTTTTATAAAGACTTCTTTTCCTGTCAGTGGGTCGATCCCAGCAGATTTTACAGCCCAAATATTTTCCGGACTGTTTCCGTCAAAATAGCGCGTATATGAATTAGCTTCTCTTTGGGCCTCATTTAGGTTGTTTAGCTTTCCACCAAAGCCACTATATGTTCCTTTGTTGTGCGCTAGCGTCATACTGATGTTCCATACTATTCGATCTTCGGGACGGTATATTAGGCCAAAGTTTGCTTTTGCCTCTATACCTTGATACGTTAATTCACCCGCATTTTCAAAATATTCCTTTACTCCAGATGAAGGTGCCTGTGCAATCGGAACAACCAATGGAGAGGAATGGTTGCGGTACCAGTTGAAATATCCATTCAACCTGCTATCCCAAATGCCATAATCTACCCCCAGACTTAAATTTTGTGTACGTTGCCATTCAAGGTTAGGGTTTCCAAGCGCTAGGAGATCCGACATTTCGCCAAAAATAGTTTGACCGGCGAGCTGTTGATACACATTTACCGACAGCACTTGCCCAAATTGTTGATTGCCTGTATAACCGATACTACCTCTAATTTTTAAAAGATCTAGGGATCCCATATCAGCCAAAGCTTGCTCTTTGTGTAGATTCCAGCCTAACCCTGTAGACCAAAAAGGGGAATAACGCTTAGCTGCACCAAATGCCGTAGAGCCGTCATATCGGTAACTAAAATCGAAAAGGTATTTTGAATCCAACATATAGTTGACCGAAGCAAGGATATTATTTCTTCTGGAGATCAGTACTGTTCCATTGGGTCTGCTGTAAGGTAGGTAACCGCTTGACACATTAGGGTTTCCATTGCTCAGTGAAGAAAATCCTGTCGCACTAAAACCAACCGTATTGTATTTGTTCTCCTGTATCTCGGCACGCAGGTTGGTTGTCAAGCTATGACGCTCGCCAAATACTTTGGCGTAGGTAAGCATCAGGCTGCCTTGGTAGGCATTATTGTCTGTACGACCATTCCGGTACAATCCTTTTTCCTCCGCTATTTTTTGGTCATATTCTGGGTTCTCGGCAGGTTTGAACAAAATGTTTTCCTGTGTCCCTTTGGTCAGACTCAACGAACCACTTAGGCGAAGCGAAGGTGTGAAATCATAGTTCGCTTGTAAGTTATTGGTAAAGCCAAAGGATTTCGTGTCATTCCTGTTACCGATTTGAGCTAAGTATAGCGGGTTTGGAATGGAGTCCACGCCCCGTCCCTGTGCCAATTTCGAATCTTGAAATAGGTTAAGGTAGCGAGGTATTTCACCGATAGCATTCCTTTTTTGATAGTAAGGTACAGCAAGTGAGAAATTTGAGAAAGCGCCGTAAGGAGATTCTTGAGCGTTAAATCCGCTAATAAAAAGTTGATTGTTTATGTTAATTTTATTCTTTCGGTACGTAAGAGATAGACTTCCACGATACGTGTCCCTATTCGAACCTTTCATAACCCCTTGATCTTGCTTGTAGCTTAATCCCGCATTAAATCGTAGTTCGTTGCTACCACCTGTAAAATTCACGTTATGACCATGCGTGAAGCCCGTACGTAGCGGCTCGGATAGCCAATACGTATCCACGCCACTTTTAACTTCGGCTAATCTGCTATAGTAATCCGCTTCGGTGAGCATAGCCGAATTCAGGAAGCCAGAGCTATTGAATTGACCCGATAGGCGCTCGAATTCCAATTTCTCGGCGGCATTCATCAGGTTATAATCGTTCAAAAAAGGAGAGTTGACCAACAAATCGGATGAATAAGAGATTTCAATTCGCCCAAGTGTTGGCTGTTTGGTCTCGACCACGACTACTCCATTTGCTGCTCTGGAACCATAAAGAGCGGTAGATGCTGCATCTTTTAGTAAGGTTATTCGGGCGATCCGGTGTATACTAATATCTGTAATGGTACGTAGATCTGATTCGAAGCCATCCAAAACAAATAAGGGTAAGTTCGGATTAGTCCCGTAGGTTGTTTCTAGATCTGCCGAAGTGAAGCTACTGCGTCCTCTGATCTCGATATTACTCAGTCTATTGGGATCAGACCCAAACATAGCGTTCTCAACTACTAAAAATGAAGGGTCTAAAGTTTTTAAGCTCTGTATGACATTCACATTCCCGACCTGAAGGAGTTCTTGACCTGTAAAACTGTTGGTCGCACCTGTAAAACTTTCTTTTTTGCGTTCTACAATACCCGTTACTACAACTTCATCAACGGCCATTTCTTCGTTTGCGAGCTGGATGATATAATGTTGCTCATGTTTTTGGATTGCACCTTTTCCAATCGACTTAGATTCATTGGATTTTAAGGTTATTAATTCATTTACAGGGATATTCATAGTTTGGTAGCCAAGACTACTTACGTTTATAACAGCATCTTTTTCTAGGTCTATCAACATAAAGACCCCGTTTGCATCAGTTACCCCTTGTTGGTTGGATTTGCGCACCTTTATGTTAACGTTTGATAATGGACTGCCATTTTCATTATGAATTCTTCCGGTGATTGTAATTCCTTCTTGCACTGCTACTGAGGTCTTACTGTTAGTCGTGGGTTTCTTGTTCAGAAGTACAATCGTGTTGTGACGAATCTCATAATCAAGGGATTGTTGTTGGAATACCTGATTTAGAAAATCTTTAAGGGGTGTGTTTTTGGCAGCGACCATCACCGGTGCGGATTTGTGTAGCAATGCCCGATCTCCGAATACGACATAGCCAGTTTGTTTTTCAACCTCTTGTAATACATCTTGTAGTTTTACGCGTTTCCCGGACAGAGTTATCGTTTGAGAATAGCTGCTGGCTTGTATTTGAAAGAGCCCCGCGATAATTAAAAATAGGCTTATTTTCATAATTCCCATTTTGCTCGACCCCCCTCTAGGTAAGTGGTTAGTTTTCTTCATTAAAATTCACAATTTTGAAAGTTGATTAATTAAATATTTATATTGTTTTAGTATTTTTCTTCTTCAATAACGAGTACTCTTTGGTTTTTCCAATAGAATTTAACTCCAGCTGTTCTCAAAATGTCTGCTACTTCACTAAAGCTGTTGTCCCGTCTTAGTTTGCCAAAGAAATGAATTTTTGGTATAGATCCTTGGTATTGTACTTCAATGTCGTACCAGCGGGCTAATTGATTCATAAGCTGTTCTAGGTTTTTGTTCTCCATATCAAACAAACCTTTAGTCCAAGCTATTTCACCTTCAATACGAGCTTTTGTAATAGATAGATTTCCCTGTGCTAGCAAAGTCTGCTCGCCTGGGTTTAGAATTTTATGTTGTTTATTACCCATGCTGCTCACTTTTACACGACCATCCACCAGCGTTGTTTTCGTTTCCTTTTCAGCTGCATACGCACTAATATTGAATTGTGTGCCGAGTACTTCAACTTCTTGTTCCTTAGTCTTTACAATAAAAGGGATAGATTTTCCCTTGCGATTGGCGGATGGCATGTGCTTAATATGAAAATAACCTTCCCCTTCTAGTTCGACAATGCGTGATTCTTTTGAAAATCGAGCAGGATATTTTAGGCAAGAAGATGCATTGAGTTGCACATGTGAGCCATCAGGGAGAGTCACGCTATATGTTCCTCCTTTTGGGGTGATAAGAGCGAGATAAGAGACGCTATTCTCACTAGACAGGGGTTTAGAAGGTAAAGGGAGAGGTTTTCCATCTGAATAACTTAATGATTCTCCACTTCTGATTTCTGACTGCTTTTCATCTAGGGCGATTTCCCTACCGTCAGAAAGACGCAATAGCGCCTTGTTCCCGCCGGGAGAGATTATGGGCGGAGCAGAATATGTTAACTCCTGTACAGTTTTGTTTTGCCGTTGCATGTGCACATATATTCCGGACCAAATAAACAATGCCAAGCCAGCAGCGATAGAACTGTATCTAGCCCATTGAAATCCTTTTTTACGGTTTTTTAACAGCTTATTCTGGTTAAAATCCCGCCGCATCCGATGATATAATTCCGCTTCGGACGAATCCTTTTTCCATAGTAAAGGTTCCGCTACATCTATTTTGTACCAATTATCCAAGCGGAGCTGCTCATCTTCAGAAAGGCTTTTATCAAGCCATTTCTTCGATAATGCATTACGCTCAATAGGCGATAGTTTATCCATGACAATTTAATGCGTTTAGTAGTATAGTGTGAAATAGGCGTCTATTACCCTGAGGCGGAAATAACTTTTTTTGCTAATTCCTTGTTTTCTAATAGAATAAAAATAATAAAAAGGAAAGTCTGCCGAGTTTGGAGCGCAGTGTCTTTAAGGCTTTGGTAATATGAGATTCCACCGTCTTCTGGCTTATGCCAAGCTCATTTGCTATTTCTTTGTCCGAAAATCCTTTTTCACGGCTCATTCGAAATACTAACTGACATTTTTCGGGCAATTCGTTAATAGCCGTTTCTAAGACAGATTTCATATCTTCAAAGAGAATCCATTCCTCCGTATTGTTGTCGTGGAGCTTTATTACGGACGAATATTTATTATTTTCTTCTCTGCTTTTCTTTCCTTTTGCTAGGCGCTCTAAGATTTTGTATTTAAGAATAGCACTTAAGTAGTTGCTGAATTGACCTTCAATTTGGATATCTTTCTTTCTTTCCCACAGCACCATTAATGTATCTTGGACAATTTCCTCTGCATCATCTTCAGAATCCAGTTTCTGAAGCGCTTTATATAGTAGAATTTTCCAATAACGGCTGTAAAGTATGTCAAAAGCAGCTTCGTTTCCATTTTGGAATAGTAGGTATAGTTCATTATCACTAGAGTCCACTTTCTGCATACTACTTTCTAATACCGTGTATCTCGCTTTTCTAAACTACGTGTTTTCAAGGTTAATCTGTAGTGCTTATAAAAACTTATCAAAGTTAAACAATAATTTGCATATCAAGTAATCACGTAGGGATACCTTGTAAAAAATCAAATATTCTACCTTTTCATTTTCCATAAAGTTTTCTAAATTTACGACCTTTAACTTTCTTTTAAATTTATCATGAACATAGAACAAATTCTTGGGGAAGTGGCTCGCGGCAGCGAAAGGGCTTTCAAGGAGTTGTTTTATCTGTGCAAGGACAATATTTACCATACAGCCTTAAAACTCTCTAAAGACGAATTTATTGCTGACGAGGTGCTTCAGGAAACTTTTGTCATCGTATGGAACAAAAGAGACAGTCTTTTGGAAATAAATGATTTTGAAGCTTGGCTATACCGTATTGCTAAAAATGTATTCTTGGCGAGATTACGATCCAAAAGTCTACCAACAGAGCCTATTGATCTCTACTTACACGAATTAATAAACCCTGCTCCGGCGATAGACCCTGCGGAATACAAAGAATTGGAGAAGCATTTTGAAATAGCTATTGGTAAATTGCCGGAAAAACAACGCCTCACTTATCAGTTTATTAAAGCAGAAGGGATGAGTCGAAATGAGGTAGCTAAGCTCTTACAGGTCTCGCCCGAGACGGTTAAATCCAATTATGAAGAAGCCACCAATCGTGTAAGAGGGTATATGATTAAGTATCTAAAAGACAGCGGTTTGTCGATAATTTTGCTTTATTTACTAAAAAAGTAAAAATAATTTCCCCCCAAACTTTATTTTTTTACATCTTATAGAGTAACAGTATGTCCATTTAAGGATTTTACCGAAGGCTATAAGCAATGAACAATAAGTTTGATTTTACCTATATAGAACTACTCCTGCAGCAGTCGCTGGAAGATCGCATCAGTCCAGAAGATCATAGGCTGCTGCTACTTTTTTTTAAATATGCTGACGAAGAAACGGTAGATCTACTTATTGAGCGTGCATTCAGTCAGAAAAAATCGAATCTGAGCATTGCTGATGATAAATTTGAGGCTATCATGGCAAAAGTAGGATCTAGAACTAATGTCCGTAAAATCAAAATGCGTACCTTATTACGGTATGCCGCAGCGATTATCCTTTTGTTGTGTATTCCTATCCTTTTTTACAAAAAAGAAATTCAACAAGCCATACAGTATACGCAGATAGCACCGACAGAAGATATCTCTTCCGATTCCATTGTCGTAATACCTAAGTTATCTCCCATTGAAAAAGAAGTACGATTGTCACTAAGTGACTCTAGAGTGAAGACTTTGGATTCTATAACGAGTAAGGCGGAAGAGACATTGGCGGATTTGGGCGTACGTATTGTACAGCATCACAACTCGATCAGCTATGAGGCGATCAAAGAGTCTGTTAATTTGAGTAAGGTCTACCATGAGATCGATGTTCCTGCTGGGCGCACCTTTATGGTCCAGCTATTGGATGGCACAAAAATTAAGGTCAATGCTGGTTCTACGTTACGCTATCCTTTGACGGCCGTAGATGGAAAGATGTTACTGACTTTAAAAGGGGAAGCTTATTTTGATGTTGCCCACCAAGATAGTCGCAAATTTATTGTAGAGATTCCTGCTTCAAAGAATGTGAAGAGACATCAGATCGAGGTATTAGGTACGCAGTTTAATATCAAGGCTTATACGATACAGCAAGAAAGTAAAACAACGTTGATACAGGGTTCTATACAAGCTACTGGTTTGCAAGAAGAGGTTATATTGATCAAACCTAATGAACAGCTCCTCGTCAATCAGGAGGCTCACGTAAGTCCTGCAAATATAACTGCAGCATTGGCTTGGCTAGACAATACCTTTTATTTCGAAAACAGCAGTTTAGAACAGTTCTGTCAAGAAATAGGCCGCTGGTATAATGTGGATGTAATCTATGATAAATCCTTGGAGCACATGAAGTTTTACGTCAATGTTTCAAGAAAGCAACCGCTGAGTGATATACTGACCATTTTAAAGGCAAATCCTAGTATAGTAGTCAAGCAGACCGATGAAAGAATTTACATAACACGTCAATATTAAAAAACTAACCATTATTTAATGAATTTAAAATTTAAACCACAAAGACTCCTTACGTTTAGTCTGTTGGTATTAGCTAGTTATGGCTATGCGCAGCAGGTAAACCTCCGGCAGGAGAGTATGACATTGGAACAACTTTTCAAACAGATCAAAAAGCAGACCGGAAAGGATATCATGCTGGGATCTACAAGTCTCAATATTCAAACCGTGATTGATATTAACCAACCAGTTGATGTAGATCTCAGTCTCTTATTGAATACCTATTTTAATGATAAAACCGGGTTTATCGTAAAGACGACCGGAAATGCTATTGTTATTGGAGAAAAGCCAGGAAGAAAAGGAACTATTCTAGGACAAGTGATTTCCAAAAAAACGAAGCTTCCACTGGCAGATGTCAACTTACGAATTAATGAGATGGAGATGTCTTTACAAAAAACGGATGCCCGTGGTTTTTTTCATGTTCCGACCTATTCAACGATCAAAGAGCTACAGTTTAGCTTTATTGGTTACAAAAAAGCTAAGATAAATACCATGGATAAATTTTTCTATGTTATTGAACTTGAAGAGGAGGGTGAAACCATAGATGATGTAGTCATAACAGGTATTTACCAAAGGAAGAAGGAAAGCTTTACGGGCTCTGCAGCAACTTATACAGCCAAGGAACTCAAAATGGTTGGTAACCAAAACGTATTGCAAAGCTTGAAAACCTTAGATCCAGCCTTTCAGATTATGGAAAGCAATCAATTTGGCTCAGATCCCAACCGATTGCCCAACCTTGAAATCAATGGAAAAAGCAGTGTGGTCGGCATAAGTAATGAATTCGGCGCCAATCTGAATCAGCCGTTATTTATTTTGGACGGTTTTGAAAGTAATCTTGCCGTAATCAATGATTTTAGCATGGATCGCATTGAGTCCATTACCATTTTAAAAGATGCGACAGCAACCGCTATTTACGGGTCTAAGGCGGCAAATGGAGTAGTCGTGGTCGAGACTAAAAGACCAAAGCCAGGCGAATTAAGAATTAATTATAGTGCCAATACCTCTTTTTCATTTGCTGATCTTACGGATTATAATTTGATGAATGCAAAGGAAAAGCTGGAATTTGAATTAAAGTCGGGCTACTATGGGGTTTTTAACGCCATAGACTACCAAGATTACGAAAAGCAGTATTACGAAGTTCGAAAAGAAATTGAACGTGGTGTAGATTCCTACTGGTTGGCCGAGCCTTTACGAACAGCTTTTGTTCATAGGCAGAATATATCTGCAGAAGGTGGAGATAAAAATCTACGCTACATGCTCACTTTATCCTATGGAAAACAACCCGGCGTGATGAAATTGTCAGATCGTACAACGACTTCTGGCAATACCAAATTGATCTATCGAAAGGGTAATTTGTCATTTTCTAACTCATTGACGTTAGACTTGATAACAGCCAATAGAGAACCGGTTTCTTTTGCTGATTTTGCCAATACAAATCCATATTTCAGGAAACGTGAGGAAGATGGCCATATCATAAAACAATGGCAGCCCAGGGCTGTCAGCTTCAATCCACTCTGGAACTTTAATAACAATAATTTGAACCAAGAGAAATCCAATGGTTTCACCAATAACTTTGAATTTCTATGGGATATACAGCAGGGGTTGAATTTACGTACGCGAATAGGTGTGGTTAAATCGACTGCCCGTACCGAGATTTTCCGCTCACCCTTCAATACCGAGTTTGACAATGCTACGATTCAGAATCAAGGAAGGTATAGCGAGTCTAATGGAAATGATGTAAATTACAATTCGGATCTAGCACTTACTTTTGTTCGTACGCTGGGCAGTAAACACATGATCAATGCTGTTGCAGGTGCACGGATAGAGCAATATAATTCGATACTAAGTCTGTACAATGCCTCCGGATTTATTGACGATGAGTTTACCAACCCTGCCTTTTCATTTGGCTACCCAGAGGTGGGTGTGCCGGTCTATACGGATTCCAAAAGACGTGGAGCAGGTTTTTACCTCACTACAGGATATACTTATCAAGATAAGTATCTTTTTGACGGCACACTACGTTCGGATGGTTCATCCGTATATGGTTCGGACAAGCAGTTTACAACGATATGGTCTACAGGTATCGGCTGGAATATGCACAAAGAACGCTGGTTTGGGGCAGAAAACTTAAAATGGTTAAACATTTTAAAGATCAGAGCATCTATTGGTAATCCAGGTAATCAAAATTTTAGTGATTACATCGCGATGCGGATTTACCGTTATAACCAGAATAACCGCAATCCTTTTGGAACCAGTGTGATCTTGAGTTCGGATGGTAATCCAGATCTAAAATGGCAAAAAACATTAAATAAGAATGTAGGACTGGAGTTGATGGTGTTTAATAATCGCTTACGAATCGATGCCGATTATTACCATAAAGATACTGACCCGCTACTCGTTAATATTAATGTCCCTTCTTCCTTAGGTTTGACGTCAGTTCCCGAAAACATGGGACGTTTGTTGACGAAGGGATTTTCGTTAACGGCAAATGGGGCGTTAATACAAAAGGAAGATTTCACTTGGCGAATGAAATTGAACATGAGTAAAAATAAATATGCGTATGATCAATTAGGAAATGCGCTAGATTTTATGAACAATGATAACGTAAGCCGCAATTTGACCCGCTACTACGATGGAGCTAGTCCTACAGATCTATGGGCGGTACAGTCGCGAGGGATAGATCCAGCTACAGGGCGTGAAATTTTTGTAAAGAAAAATGGCGAGCAGACCTTCACACACAGCTACGATGACGAGGCGGTGGTCGGTAATTCTGAACCGAAGATATCAGGTGTGATAGGAACTTCGCTTTATTACAAAGGATTTTCAGCCTCGGTAGATATACGTTACCGTTATGGTGGTCAGGCATTCCTGCAAACCCTATATGACAAAGTGGAAAATATCAGTAATGACAAATTAAGATTTAATCAAGATAAACGCGCTTTATATGATCGCTGGCAAGAAGCAGGAGATCAGGCTTCGTTTAAAGCAATATCCAGATTTGATGCGACGCCGATGTCATCCCGGTTTGTGGCAGACAATAACCACCTGATCGGTGAATCTTTCTCTTTAGGTTATGAAACGAATAATAAGAATTGGTTAAAATCAGTGGGTGTGTCCTCATTAATGGCTCGGGCATATATGAACGACATCTTTTATCTGTCAACTATTTTGAATGAGCGAGGTACAGAATACCCCTTTGCACGTTCGGTATCGTTTTCCCTGTCACTAGGTTTTTAATTGTTCCTTTTAATACGTAAATCAATGAAACACACTATAAAATATTTTAGTATACTCTGTATCACTCTACTCTGTTCCTGTGGCAAGTGGATTGATGTGCAACCTACTGACCGGATTTCGGAAGATCTCCTGTTTTCCTCCCGAGAAGGGTACCTGAAAGCGCTGAATGGCGTATACGTAGAAATGGCAGATCCTAGCCTCTATGGACAGTTTCTAACAGCGGGTTCCGTGGATGCCATGGGACAATATTATGTGCTAGGAAGGCATAATAACCCCTACTTTTACTTTGGTACTTTTGATTATACCGCTGCAATAAATAAGTCTGGTTTTGAAGGTGTATGGCAAAAAAGTTATAGCATTATCCGTAACCTCAATATTCTCTTAGAGAAAGTCGGTGAGGCGCCTACTGCAGTATTGCCTGAGCCCTATTTCAGTTTAGTGAAAGGTGAAGCATTGGCCTTGCGTGCATACATACATTTTGATTTGCTGCGTTTATTTGGTCCAGCTTGGTCAGCCTCTGAAAAAGTTGTACCTGTTATGCCTTATTACCTCAAGGCGAGCAAAGAAATTGCTCCACTTTATTCTTCTGTAGAGGTAATGGATTTGGTGTTAGCAGATCTAATTGCTGCACAGGAATATTTAAGAAAGGCAGATCCCATATTGAGCACAGGTATAGGTAATCAAAATGGAACAAATGGCGATAATAGCTTAAACTATAGACAGTATAGGTTAAATTATTATGCGACGAACCTGCTGTTATCTCGGGCATATTTGTGGATGAATGATAAAACGAATGCAGGAGCTTTGGCCAAAGAGACAATTGCTTTAGTGCAAACAGATCAAAATCCCTTATTCCCATTTGTTACTTCTGCAGACGCGATGAATATTTCCCTTCCGGATCGCTTGTTTACTTCTGAAGTAATGTTCGCGATGTATACCATTAACCGAGTGGAAGTTTATAATAACCTTTTTTCTCCGGCAATAAATCCTAGCATCAGATTGGCACCAAATGCCGGGAATACGGATGTTACCAGGGTAAACGCCATGTACGATGACCAAAATGATTACAGGCGAAAGATCTGGGAACCCTATGCACTGACTGGTACTACTTTGACTACGAATCAAAAATTTAAAGATGACGTGGATGGACCAGGACGCTATATGATACCCCTATTACGGGTCAGTGAGCTGTATCTCATCGCGGCAGAATGCAGTACAGATCTGACAGAAGGTTTGACCTATATTAATGCCCTAAGACTGCATAGAAATGCGTTTTCGCTAACGGCTGCGACCAGCGCTGCACTGCAACAGATTATTACCAGTGAGTACAGAAGAGAGTTTGTTTGTGAGGGGCAACAATTTTTTTATTATAAAAGATTAGGCTTTACAGAGTTACCCAATCATGTCGGGCTTACGGGTACGAAACCTATGCCTTTAAATTCATACCGGGTGCCTTTGCCCGAAAGTGAGACGTCACTTCGCCAATAGTTTATGTTGATCATTAAAAATAGAAATTATGAAATTTAACTTATATAAATTAGGTACTTACAGCAGTATTGGCATGGTCTGCTTCGCAGCTTTTTTTAGTTCCTGCGAAAAGGGAATAATGTCTTATGAAGGTGTGGAAGGTATATATTTTGCCGTTCAAGGTGGATCCAATTCGGGACTTCAATCGAGTTGGCCCTTTATTCCCACAAGTAAATTACAACTCGGAAATGTTTCCGGCTCGGATACAACCATTCACCTCAAAGTGATGGTCACTGGCCCTGTAAAAAAATATGATCGCAGTTTTCAGGTGGTTATTAATCCAGAGGTTACGACCGCTGAAATCAACATACATTACAAACCATTAGCAGATTCTTATACCATACCGGCAGGTCAGGTGCTGACCTATGTTCCAATCACGATCCTACGCACTGGGGATTTAAAGCTAGCGTCAAAACAGATCGGATTACGATTAGTACCGAATGAACAATTAGGCTTATCCTTTCCAGATTGGGATGCTATCCCTGGTCTTGATGCTACAGACGAAGCAATTGTATCAAATTTTGATGCATCTATACATGAAATCCTAATCAGTGATTATTTACCAAGACCTGGAGGTTGGTCTGGTCTAATCGTAGAAGGTACCAATGAAGAAACAGGCAATTGGGGCAACTATTCAGAGAAAAAACTCTTACTCATGTGCGAGCTGATGAATTTAACCTATGACAGTTTTAGTACTAGGGAAACTATGCCTGCTGTATTGATCAATCTGACTACTAGAGAGATGGTTAAATACCTAACAGCTAGGATGAGTGCAGGAGATCCGATAGTAGAAGAAGATGGACGATTAATGTGGGTCACAGGTGTATCTTGGAAATCATATGTTGGCGTGCCCTATAAAAAATAAAAACGAATGATCAATTTTAAATCTCACAGTATGAAATATTCCTATAAGCACCTTTTAATTGCTTTGACAACTGTTGGCTTTTTTGCTGCTTGTACCAAGGATTTGGGCAACTATCATTACAAAGATATTAATGATATAAGCATAACGGGATTGGCAGAAAATTATCAAATGCGAGCGAGCATAGATACTTTAAAGATAGCGCCTTCCTTTTCTTCTTCTTTGGATATACAGGATGAAAATCGCTATGAATTCCTTTGGATAGCCAAAGATCCCACAAGAAGAGAAGATACATTAGCTCGCACACTAAACCTGAATTATTTTGTCCAGATCCCCCCAGGAACGTACGCGTTGGATTTACATGTTTTTGATAAGGAGACTAATTTGCGTTGGACCAAATCTTCTGAACTTGTAGTTGGTTCTGCTTTTTCACGAGGGATTATGTTAATTGGCGAGGATGAAAACGAACATGTGGATGTAGATATGCTCGTCATGGCTGCGGATACCAGTGTGGCCAGAAGGTTATTGGTAGGTAGTGAACTGCCAAAACTTAAAGGCCCTATTTCCATCCAATACGCGCCCAGTTTACTAGATCCATACGTAAAATTATGGTTGCTGACGGAAAGTGGATCTTATTTTTTGGATCGGACGACATTAAATTCTTCCGTGGAAAATAATTTCGGAAAATCTGTTTTTTCGAAGTATCCACTTACAGCAGAAGAGCTTCAACCAGTTGCTATTGGCCCACAATCTTATAATATGGCGGGGACATTGGGTGATCTTTTTCAATCCGCTCGGGTTACCGTGACCAAAGGGGGCTATATGTTCGGCCCAAATCTTGTTGAAAATGCAGGAGATTTCTTTGGTAATCCGATTAATTCTACATCAGATAACCTAGAAGTTTTTTATAAGGCGTCCCCTTATTTATTTTATTCTCCGCGGTCGAGTGCGTCCATGATCTGGTACGATCAGACAAACGAACGCTTCCTTTATATTCCGACCTATTATTTTGTCAGTGCATCTCAAAAGTTGGTCGATGCCGGTGGTGAACTTTTTCCCTGGAACCAAGCCGGTACTGGGCGTACACTAATTTATGGAGAGAATACGCTTAATGGGGATGAGGCTGCCACGAATGGTAATTCTTTTGCTTTGATGAAAGATCAGCAGCAAGATTTGTTTATCTATCGCTTCTACGTGAACGGGGCGATTCCGGCACGAAATGGGTATTTCCCGATTAATAAGACCATAGCTGCAAATATTGATCGAGCCACGCAGTATGCTTTCGCGTCTAACCGTACCGTTCTATTTTATTTGGTTGATAATAAATTATTTGCTTATGACTATAACCCAGGTAATGAACGACTGTACGCGTTGTCGCCTACAGGTTCTGATCCGATTACGATGATCAAATTCGGTACGCAAATCAACCTTGGTGCTAATTCTTTGTACATCGCCAGTTATAATAATACCGATAAGGGTGTATTGCAGCGGTTTACAATGGGCACAAACCCAAACACAGTGGAAATAACACCCGTGGCTAATGAAAAATGGACCAATCTCGTAAAGGTTAAAAACATATCCTGGAGAGGCAGGAATTAACAATTGCTAATTATAACTATTATGAAAAAGAACTTGAAATTTTTATTGCTCGCTTCAGCCATTGTAGGTATGTCTACGGCTAGCGCGCAAGAACTGCCTAGCCCGCAAATACGCATTCAGGAATTGAGGAAGGAGATTTCTGAAGAGGATGATTTAAGTAAAAAGCTTTTACTCTATAATAATGCGGAAACCCAGGCTTTGATTAAAGCTTTTCCAAAAGCCGATCCTTACTTTTCCTATTCCATCGCCTTTGAATATATAGCACTTGGAGATAAGGAAAATACAGTACGATGGATGAAAAAATCCGATGGGGTACAGATTTTTCGTGAACAGGTTGATGTGCGATTTTATGAGGAGTTTTTAAAGAGAGGTGATTATCAGTTTATAGTTGATGTAGTGGGCAAACAGATGGATAGCATCTCTTCGGTATTAGCCAAAGCGGAAGATAAAGACGGGGAGTTGTTCGGTTTTTATTCTCCCCGTATTAGTGCATATATGAATGCTAAAGTGGGGTTGAAGGCCTATCAAGATGTATATGACCATTTATCTGTATTGTATAAATATATGGGTAATACCTTTAGAAGTCCAAAAAATTATATCCAATATGGTCAAGCTTTGCAGGCGTTGGGTAAATATGATGAGGTTATTGCACTTTTTGCGAAGTACAGCACAGAAAAGTCTACAGATAATATCGATGTATTACGGGCAAAGGACCAGATCATAGCAGCAATCCCTGATGCAACAGATAAGTATGTTGCGGCAGTAGCCGAATTTGAAAATGTGCAACGCAGCAATTTCAAAAGGTTATTGGCGGCCTTGACGGAGATGAATGGTATTGACCTGCAGGATCGCGTTAAAAAAAGCAAATATATTTTATTGGACTTTTGGGGATCGTGGTGTGGGCCTTGTGCGGAAGCGCATCCGAAGCTGATTGAAAAATACAAGGAATATAAAGATTCAGGGTTTGAAATTTTAGGAATAGCTCATGAAAATGGTTCAGACTTAGATAAGATGGAAGAAATCTTACGTGCGGAGATTGCAAGACAGGGATTACCTTGGTTGCAGACTTTCCGATCTTCGCGGGATTTAAAGCACCCCGATAGAAGTTATGTCGTATTAGGTTATCCTACCAAAATCTTAATCGATAATACAGGTAAGATACTGGCTCGTATAGAAGGTAATAATCATACTAATTCTAAGCGTTTAGATTTGCTGCTGGCGGAGCTGATGGGCGATGAAGCGAATCGCCATCGGGCCGAAAAAGTGAGATTGACCGCTGTACCTTTTGAGCAGTTTAATAAAGCGGATAACCCCGAAAGCAAGGCTTTAGCTTATGACAGTTTTATTAAACTGGCAGATTTAAGTGTGAAGGATCTAGCTATGATGCGCGATGGAATGGCTAAAGAGCTAGCTATTTACTTTGCTAAACAGAAAAGCTGGACGGAAGCAAAAAAATACCATACTGAAATCAATGATCTCACTGCAAAGGCGGAATCGCTGGCTAAGTTATTACCTCTTATGAATGCCGATCCCTATTTTAATAATTTGGCTTTTGCGGTTATGGATAAAATGATGCTGAGTACGCTGGGATTATTCAGGATAGCAGAAGAATATGATAATAGTTACAGTCAGCTTTTTAAAGAGGTCTTAAAAAAGACAAATGCAGCTGATAAAAATACGTTTCTTAGGAAGTATGGAGAGCCATTGATTTCAAAATTATTTCTCATAGACACGCATGGAGAGAATACTCGCGCTGATTTCGATTATAAAACCTCAATTAGCTATCAATTGGCAAAAGTGTATGCGCAAAATGAAATAAATTGGGCACAGGAGATATTGAGTCATTACCTTAATGTTGATTCTAATTACAGTACCCTGCGTAATCAGATGGTTCAGGATTTTAAAGAATTACCTAAACTGACTGAATATTTAGATAAAAATAAACCTAAAGGTACGGAAGCAAATCATGCCTTACTCGTCAAATTGATGTTGAAAAAGGATATGAATAATAAAATCCAGGGTAAGGCTGCTATAAAAAATAAATATGTATTGGTAGACTTCTGGGGGTCTTGGTGCGCGCCATGCCGAGCTGGCAATCCACATTTGAAAGAACTTTATGGAAAGTACAAAGAAGCGGGTTTAGAGATTGTAGGTGTTAGCTCTGAAGGATCGGGACCTTGGTCTATCAAAGAAAATAATTGGAAATCTGCCATTCAAATGGACGGTCTACCTTGGCTTCAATTAATCGCTG
Organism: Sphingobacterium nematocida; assembly: GCF_900168125.1. Taxonomy (GTDB): domain Bacteria; phylum Bacteroidota; class Bacteroidia; order Sphingobacteriales; family Sphingobacteriaceae; genus Sphingobacterium; species Sphingobacterium nematocida. The sequence goes on along the minus strand of NZ_FUZF01000001.1, from coordinate 193,819 downwards.
ATGACCGGGAAGGTTCCGGTTTTGACCCTCTTCAGGCTTTTAAAATTCAGGCTTTTCCAACTAAAATATTGTTTGACAAAGATTTTAATCACATAGGTACCTATATGGGGGCAGATGATGCGAAGTTAGATAGCAAATTGAAAGAGCTATTTAAAATATGAGAAAATTATTGATTTTATTGGTAAGTATAGCGTCACTGACGCTATACTTACCAGCTAAAGCGCAGCTTATATTAAGCGATACCGCTGGATTAAGTTTAGCAAAGAAATTAGATAGTATTGCTGTTGCAAGCAGTAAACTGACCGATTTGTTGGCAAAGGAAAAAGTGATCAGAGACCTGCCAATACTGGTGCTTTCTAATACGGCTGATGTCTCGACACGTCAGGATATTTTATTTGCTCATCTTGCGGCAGAATATGCCAAAAAGGGGGATAAAGTTAATTTGGATCGGATATTCAACGAAGTAATAGATCAATCCAGAAGAAGAACGGTAACGTTAGAAGTTATCAAATCATTTTCAGCGCTCGAAGATGCGGACTACGCTTTCCATCTGACTAAGGATAGTCTGGAGCAGATCTGTCATCCTGAAAAATTAGTGGAGATAGAAGATCGCTATTATATGGTCAACCTACTCAAGCATTATCTGCAGCAGAAACAAGGTAATGATGCTGATTTAGAAAAGTACTTGGGTCATTTGTATACCGCTTCTGGAGAATATTTTGATACGGACATCAGTGAACGATTTCGCTCAGCAGAGCTAGCGCCTGAGCAACAGCTTTTTTGGCAATATGCTGCTCTTTTAAATAAAAAAGGACAAATCACGCAGGTAGGAAATATACTGGAAACTGCGGTGCGTAATGGTTCTTTGCCTACTACCATGCTGACGACCGTCTGCAAGGATTTTGATCCCTCGGGCAAATTGTATAAAAAAGTAACTGCTCAACAGAAGAAAAGTGCGGCTTTATTTATAAAGAACTTAACGCAATTGTATCAAAAGCAAGATCCTGTGGAGAAAGAGTGGGATACGAAGGAGTTAAAAGGAAAATATGTGTTATTAGATTTTTGGGGGTCTTGGTGTTTAGTCTGTAGAGTTTCGCATATGGATTTGACCAAGTTGTACGATAAATATAAAGATAAAGGTTTCGAAATTGTGGGTGTAGGACATGAGTTTCCTAAGGATCTGGACAAAGCGAAGGACTTGTGGGTAAAGGCAATTGAAAAAGATGAAATTACTTGGCTTAATGTGCTGAATAATATAAATCTCGAAAAGTTTGATGCGCTGAAGGCTTTTCAGATTGGACTATTTCCCACAAAAATTTTGATTGATCCTAATGGTCGGGAGATTGCACGGTTCTATTCTGGGAAAAAAGAAGATTTAGAAATTAAAATGAAAAGCATTTTTGGATTTTAATCGCAAGTCGCTACACGTATAGCTAAAATATCCTCATAACCTTCTCATTGATGAGAATGAGGTATCCAATATAAATCAAATCCAATATAAATTTTAGATGTTAAAGAAAGTGCCATTGAAATACATTCGATATATACTGCTATTGGCTACTATGAGCGGTATGATTCCTGACGTGCTAGGACAAGTAGCAGGACGCTTTACTAACAGTGAAGCTGGAAAAATTGAAATAAAAAAGCATGCTGATAAAGAAATGCTTTATATACCGACACACGTATTGGGTAAAGAAATATTGGTAATAGGGGATAAGGCTAAAAATAGGAAAACCAGGGTCATTCGATTTCGACAAGTAGACAGTGTACGGGTAGATCTAGAGCAACCTTTTTACAAGATAAGATCAATTGCTAGTGGACCTGATGGTATGCAGCGCAATACGGAAATTTCAAATTATCCTTTATTCTTTGCCAAGTTTATAATGGAATCAGGATCTAATTCGGCTTATAGCCAACTGAATATTCAATCTTTTCTGTTGGGAAAGGATACAATTTTTGATGCCAATAAATCAGTTCAATCTCATCTTATCGTACTTCCGGAGAAACCCATGCCGATTTACTTTTCGGATCCAAGAATCGGTTTTGAACAAGAAACTTTCATTGATTTTGATAACCCTAAATCTGGGGTGAAGCAAAGTATCGTGTCTCGTTTTCGATTAGAACCTAAATTGGAAGAGGTGTCGCGTTATAAAGAAGGAGAGATCGTAGATCCACAACAGCCACTAGTTTTTTATTTAGACGCTTCTATTCCTACGGCATGGATTCCTAGTTTTGAAAAGGCAGTAGAGGCCTGGCGGCAGGCATTTGAGAAAGCCGGATTTCGGAATGCTATTGTAGCCAAGACTTTGGCAGGGCACGAAAATGTCCCTTCAAGTTCCCTGGCTGGTTGCGGCGTAATTCGCGTGGATTCCACGGCTAAGGAAGCATCGGTCGAACATTTTACAGATCCGAGAACCGGTGAAATCCTACTGGCTAAAATAGTCTGCTCACCATCAAAATTACAGGGCTTGATAGACGCTTATCTGGTACAGATGGGGTTGTTGGGCGTTTGTTCAGAAAAGGAAATGTCAACCCTTCAAGCTACGTTGATCCAACAAGAAGTCTCCAAATTGGTCGGTCGGGCATTGGGATTGAAAGTTAATTTATATGCGTCTTCTACGGTACCCTTGAAACAATTGAGTGCTCGATCTTATTTAGCCAAATACGGGATGGCTCCTTCCATTCTGGATGAAATAGCCTGCAATTATGTCCTGCAACCCAGTACTAAATGGCCTGCGGCTTATCAAATACCGCAAATAGGTGCATACGATCATTGGGCGATAGAATGGGCTTATCGCTGGCAACAGCCTGAAACGATCGATCAGATAGCCCGGTATACCTGGGTAAACCAGACTTTGGCAAAGAATGATCAATTGTTGTATAGTGCTTCTGAAAATGACAAAGGGGATGCCAAGGCGCGTCCGGGGGATTTATCTGATGATCCTATCGCCGCAGCATACCTAGGTATGAAGAATCTGAATCGATCGGCAGAGTATATTCGTTCTTATCAAATGGATCATCCAACAGATACCCTAAAGATCAATGTGTGGAAAAAAGTACTTGTCGATCAGTATTCTACCTTACTGAATAATGCGTGTGCAGTGGTACAAGGACAATTTCAAGAACCGGTATCCTATGCTGCTACATCGCGTATAAAAGGGTACCTGCCGAAAAAGCGTAAACAAGAAGCGCTGCGTTTTATAACTAAATATATTTTTGACAGCCTGATCTTGGATCAGTTGGTCAATATAGAGACTGTACAAAGCATGGTCTTAAAACAATTGCTCAGTCCGGCTACCTATAGTGCGATGCAACTAGCCAGCTATAGACTTCCCCAGCGGGATCAGTACACATTTGATCAAATGCTCACAGATTTTTTAGGGAGTAACAGAGGTCAAGGTGAACGTTTTAAAAGTTTAGTAACACAACAATTGGAATCATTATCCAAGGGCAAAGATCCTCATTTATACGAAATTCGCGCGATAGCCATAGAACAGCTTCAGCGAAACAAGAAATAACATTATGCGCGATAAAAAATTAAGTACATACTATTCAATATATATACTGTGTTTGGGCTTTTTTGTATTACTCCTGATTCAGGTTAATGTTGTAGTTGCCCAATATAAAGTAAATGGGTTGGCAATGGAGAATAGCGGCCATGTGTTGAATCCTGGTTTTTTTACATTAGCGAAACAGAAGGATCGCTTTTTGCTGAGTATTCCAGATAGTATCTTTGGCCGAGATATCGCTATGGTGACCCGTATTTCAAAGATTACGGGAAGATACGGGGCAGGACAGTCCGGCGTACGAATACGAACGCGTATGGTTCAGTTTAAACTGGATGAGCAAAATAGAGTCTATATTTCTTATTTGGAAGAGAGTGTGTATCCGAACATTCCTGTTAAATTAGGTGATTTCAATGCACGTGCAGGTATACTATACAGGGATAGTGTACTAGGTATTACGACCATAGATTTTTCAGACTTTATACAACAGGATCTTACATTAATAGGGGGGAATGGTGGAAAATTTATGCCAGAGTGTTCTGAAATTATCGATATACAGGGCTATGGGGAACATATGGATATTCAATTTAGAGGAACCTACGTGAATGGTCCTGATAAGGTGAGCGAGGAATACACAACTTCCTTTAGTATGCTGCCTAAAAAGCCCATGAAAGTGCGTTATGAAGATAAACGGATCGGCTATTTTACGCAGCGCTATCCATTATTAGACACGAATAAAACAAATAAAAAAAATGTTATAACCCGTTTTCGATTAGAACCCAAGCCAGCAGATATAACCCGTTATCTGCAAGGTGAACTCGTAGAACCGCAAAAGCCTATTGTATTTTATATTGATCCGACCACACCCGAAAAATATGTACAATACATCATACAAGGTATCAATGACTGGCAGGAAGCATTTGAGAAGGCAGGTTTTAAAAATGCTATTTATGGGCAGATGTTGCCTACGGATACGGTTGGTGTATCCATTTATGATGCCAAGCATAGTGCTGTTGTCTATATGCCGTTTACAGGAGCAAATGCCAAAGGGGAGCGTACACATGATCCACGATCGGGTGAGATCATGGAGGGACATGTCGAATGGTACCATAATATATTAACTAATTTTCAGGAATGGTACATGATACAGGCAGGCCCCAACGATCCTGCAGGAAGGAAGGTGCTGCTCGATGATGAAATCATGGGTAGAATGATTCGAAGGTTGACTATGCATGAGGTCGGCCATAGTTTAGGACTACGGCACAATTTTATTGCCTCCTCTTCCATTCCGGTAGACAGTTTGCGTAGTGTTACTTATTTGAAAGAAAATGGCATTAGCCACTCCATCATGGAATATTGCCGGTTTAATTATGTCGCACAGCCAGAAGATAACATCCCAACGGAATTATTGGGTAGACACATCGGTATTTATGATAAATGGGCTATAGCGTGGGGGTATCGTTGGTTTCCAGAGGATTGGACTGCAGAGCAAGAGCAAGAATTTTTGCAGAACTGGGCGACCGATGAGTTAAGCAAAGATAAAAGGCTGTTTTCGGTTGTCGACTTTTTGTTGATACCCGACGATGCGCGTGTATTGATTGAAGATCTGGGTGATGATGCGATTAAGGCGTCAACATATGGGATTAAGAATCTAAAAATAGTCATGGAGAACCTAGAAGAATGGACCAAATCTTCTATTGAAGATTTTAACGATCTGCATAGGATGACCCTCGGGCTGTTTGCGCAGTATGATAATTACTTGGGGCATGTGGCTCATACCATTCGCTTGGGTACAGATACCACGCGATTTAAAGGCGATCAGGGCTTGTCGCTCGGCTATGTGCCTAAAGATAAGCGGAAAAGTGCCGTGGAATTTTTAGAAACGCAGTTGTTTGATACACCAAGCTGGTTGTTGCATAATACTATTGCCCGTAAAACAGGACTTGATCTGCATGCAGAATTAAAGAAAAGTCAACAGAAGGTTTTAGATAATTTGATCAGTGATCGGGCCATGAAAAGCTTAAAAGCAGCAAATTTAATAGCACCTGTTGCTGAACAATATACGTTTGAAGAAATGTTATTGGATATCCAAGACATTCTATTTGAAGAATTGAACACAGCAAAGCCCATATCAGCAAACAGACAATTTTTACAGGCATCTTTTATTGATCAGATCATGAGTGAGCCTACAGCTAAGTTTTTGGGCGATCGTTTGCAAAAACAGATTGCTCAAGCTGTGTTGAAATTTAAGGAACCTGCAAGCCGAAGACACCTGCAAGCTTTGCAGATTCGCATACAGAGTCTAGCAAATCCGGAAGTCTTAAAAGCCGTTATTCAACAACGACAGATTCGACAAGAGGAGCAGACTCATCGGGTGATGTCAGCTTATTCTTGCTGCGAGGATCGATATGAAATAAACTATTAAATAGAGAGAGATGAAAAAATTGTTAACACTTGCATTGTTATATGCAGGATTGAATTATGCACAGGAAAAGAAAGCTTTGGTCTTTACAGCGAACGATTTGTTTGCACCTACGGCAGAACTGGCGGATAAATTTGAACGGAACAAATCGCAGTTAACCCCAGAAGAGCGGGATGTCTGGTACAGTACCCTAGCTGTCAAGTATACCCGTGACAAAAATAATGCTAAAGCCGAAGAAATGATCGATCACATCAGTAGTGATTTACCTTTTGCTCAAGCTGCAAGTACAATCGTCGGTCTTTTAGATGAACCCGACCGATTAGCCTGGGAAGAACGCATCAAGAAGCGGGTAGATAAAGTGGATAAGCAATCTACAGATTCAAAGGGTTATGCCGAACTAGCAGCGGTATATGGAACCATTTTAATGCACAATGCAAAATACAAGGAAGCCTTGCCTTATTTAGCGTTGGCCTATGATAAAATAATGGTGCGAAAAGAGTTGAACCGAAATTACCATTATGTCTTAAGTCTGAATGGGCAATATGAGAAAGCTTTCCCTTATCTGGAAGAATTGGTGAAAACAGGTTTTGCGGATGAGGCCGTAAAAGTGCAATTGAAAAAGTCTCATCAGGCTCTGCACCCGACAGCGGATGTAAATCAATATTTTAGTGGATTACAGCAGAACCTGCAGGATGAGCTAAAAGATAAACTGACAAAAATGGAAGTCAATGTTCCCGTAAAAGCCTTTACGGTCTATGATGTCCATGGGAAATCGGTATCCATTCATGATTTTAAAGGTAAGACCGTTGTTATTGACCTATGGGGTACCTGGTGTATTCCTTGTATGAAGGCCTTACCCGCTATGCAAAAGGTGGTAAACAAATTTAAATCAGACAATGATGTTCAATTTTTATTTATCAATACCTTGGAAAAAGGTGATGCGAAAAAGATAGCGTTCGAATATTTTAGGAAGCACAATTATGAAATGGATCTCTATATAGACCCGATGGACAAGGAGACTAAAACGAGTCCAGCATATGAAGCGCTTGGTAGGGGGGGGATGCCCAATAAGATAATTATCGACCGAGATGGAATCATACGTTTTAAGACGGCCGGATTTATGGGCGGTGATGACGAACTGATCGAGGAATTGTCCTTAATGATTGAAATAGCTAAAAATAAACACTAAATTATGTTAAGAAGGATTTTAAGTACAGCTTTATTGGGCTTCGTTGTATTATGGGTGCAGGGACAGCAGGACCTAGACCCCCAAACGGTTCAATCCAATCTTCGTAGACTTTTAGAAACCAAGTTGGATGCCCAAGGACAAAAAGTGGATCCCGCTTCTGTGAAAGACAAGATGCTCCTAGTGGCATTTTCTGGAGATCCGAATGATGAAGCGTTGACCATGTTCAGGAAGACGATCCCTGTCGTAAAAACCAAGGTAGAAGGTGTAGCCGTAATTCGGGTCTCTCATCTTCCAGAGCTGACTAAGGCGACTCGGGAAGCTTGGCAGAATTCTTTAGGAGAGTACGATCACAAGCTGATCCAATTATTGGATAACGATAATATCGAAAAATTTTCTGCAGCCAAAGCGTTCGGCGTTACCGAATATCCGACAAGCTTTTTGTTTGATGCACAGGGTAAGCTGATCCGTAAGTTTACCGGTAAAACTTTGGATTCTGTTATGAATATTTTTGCGGAGACGTCTAAGTTGGCTTTGTCGGGAAACTATCAACAGGAAATGAATCAATTGAACGATGCCTTCAAGCAGCATAGCGATTTCTTATCAAAGGCAACTATAGCGGAGAAATTGGCTATGATACAGGTTATACGTTTGGACAATCCATACCAGATCCAGTTGAAGGACAAGATGTATGCAGAGCTGGCGTTAGATTATATCAAGGCCAACAAAATAGCAGATGCTAAGGGGTACCTGACTAACATAGATGATCTTTCTATCAAATTTGAAGCCCTTTGCGCATTGGCGCAGATTTTAAAGGAGAAAAAGCAGTTTAAAGCCGGTATTGAAATTTTGCAGGCTGCACAGGATCAGATTTTAGAACTTTCGGATGCGGGCTTGGTAAAATTAGATTATTTACTTGCATATAGTAAACTGGTAGAAGGCTACATACAGTTGCTTCCACTTCCGGGAAATGAAGCCGCTTATATTAAATACCTGCAGCCGATCTTTACAACGGCACAATTTTTCCCTACTGACTTACATACGCTGGTGAACACATCGGATGATGGAGTTATACATGTAGTTTCGCCGGCGTTGGAAAGTTTATTAACTTACAGTTATGTCATGGCGCTATGCAATACCGGGAGGTCTGCAGAAATCGCTCCAATCTGGGCATCCTATATACATGCAGAACCTGAAATACAAAAGCGAACCCAAGAAGTCGTTGGGAAATTTCCGAAGGTAAAAGAGCTGGCTGGAAAACTGTCAAATATTCAACCGACTGGTAATGAATCCAACTACCAGATTCTTTACAAAATTATGTTACGTCCAGATTTTGATGGCAAAGTACGTGGCTTAGCGGGTGTAAATAGCACGTATATCCTATTGGATTTTTGGGCAAGCTGGTGCGGTCCATGTCGCGCTAGTCATCCTTTTTTAAAAGAAATGTATGCTACATATAAAGATAAGGGACTGGAAATGGTGGGTGTTGCTGCAGAGCATTCTAAAGATATGAATATGCGCCTATTCACTGGTAAACGTGCGGTACGTGAAGATGGTACACCTTGGGTGCAATTACTGGAAGAAGAAGAAAATAAGGAACAATACTTCCCGTACCACTGTTCCGGCGGATCTCTTGTGAAAAAAATAATCTTTGATAAGAGCGGGAAACTTTACGGCATCTTCGAAGGTAAAGATAAGGATGGTTTGAAAGCTAAACTAGCTGAATTAATGCCTTAAGGAATTTATCCAATCCAATATAAACACCGTGAGTGAGGGAGCTGTTGAATGCAGCTCCTTTCTATTACGAATGATCTTTTTCTAATCTATTTAAACAACGTAATGAATTTTAAATCTATTCAAAGAATAGCTTTGTTGGCTATTTTATGTGCAATATATACGGATGGTCTTGCCCAGCATGCAGGCTGGCATCTGAAAGACAAACAAGTGGATGACTATTGGGGGATAAGTCTCGATAAAGCTTATTCTTTCCTAAAATCTACAGGAAGAAAACCACAGCAAGTGATCGTTGGAGTCATTGATTCGGGAATCGATACCGCGCATGTGGACTTAAAAAATGTACTATGGGTTAATCCCAAAGACCTTACGAGAAATGGGGAGGATGAAGATAAAAATGGTTATAAGGATGATGTTCATGGATGGAACTTTATCAGCAATAGGGATGGAGGTTCTGTCACCAAAGATTCCTATGAGCTAGCCCGTTTTTACTGGACTTATAAAACGCGTTTTGAGACTTTATCGCTGGATAAGGTCAAAAGGAAAGATCGACAGAAATTTGTAGAATGGCAACGTGCGCAGAAAGAGATCAATAGGCTGAGTAATACGGAGTCTGCAAAGTCAACTAGAGAGCGATTTGACGTATTCGTAAAAGGAGATTCCATCATTAGCAAAGCAATTGGGAAGGATATATTTACCGTTGCCGACCTGGCTCTATATAAAGAAGAGGATACCCGGACGTCTGGATTTGTCGGATTGTTTGCATCCTATGGCAATAAAGAGGGACAGTCAGGGCTGACCAATAGGGCATTTTTGGAAGGCATGGGAGCTTTTTTTGGAATTGAAAAAGCCACTATGGGAACGAAGCCTCCGGTGGAGTACCGCAAGATGGTACTGGACGACAAGTATGATGATATAAAGGATAAATATTATGGATCAGGTATATTATTGACCAACGCCAAAAGTGCGGAACACGGTACGCATGTCGCAGGCATTATTGCAGCCGAACGTAATAATGAAATCGGAATTGACGGTGTGGCAGATCAGGTGCGGATACTAGCTGTTCGCGCTATTCCAGATGGTGACGAGCACGACAAAGATGTAGCGCTCGCCATTCGCTATGCTGTGGATAGAGGTGCCAAAGTTATTAACATGAGCTTTGGGAAAGCATTTTCACCGGATAAAAAATGGGTAGATGAGGCCGTTAAATATGCCCAAAAAAAGGGAGTCCTTCTGGTTCATGCCGCTGGTAATGATGCCAAGAATGTCGATGAGATTCCAGTATATCCTACAGCCTATCTGCTCTCGGGAAAAAAAATCACAAATTGGATAACCGTAGGTGCTAGTGGGGATCCGAAACTGGGTAATCTAGCTGCGCATTTCAGCAATTATGGAAAGAATAAGGTGGATGTATTTGCTCCCGGAGTACAGATCTATTCCACCTTTCCCGGGGTAAATCCCTATGCCAGCTTAGATGGAACAAGTATGGCCGCTCCGATAGTCTCCGGTATCGCTGCTTTACTGCTATCTTACTATCCCGAGTTGACAGCAGTACAGGTTAAACATATAATCGAAAAAAGTGTGCGTATACCAGATGCCCCCGTCTTCATACCAGGGCAAAAGGAGTCTGTGTCACTCCATCAGCTTTGTAGAACTGGAGGCATAGTTAATGCTTTCGATGCGGTACAGCTAGCTGAAAAAATAGTCAAACAAGGTAAATAGCTTTTTCTAACAAATTATATATGAATACTAAAAAATGCACAATTTTGCTCTTGCTAATCGGCTTCACTACAGTTAGCCTATTGCAAGCCCAAAAAAAATATGCCGATGCGATTACCGTTAAAACCTCAAAGCAACACTTGGATATACTCGCGGGTAAAGAGTTTGAAGGACGCGGCACTGGACAAAAGGGAGGTCGACTGGCGGAGGAGTATATTGCTAAGCATTTTAAAGCCTATGGCTTGAAGCCCATAGGCGATGCTACGTCTTATTTTCAACCTGTAGCCTTACGTAGGTCAGCTTACCAGGTTAAGCAAATGAAGTTTGGCAATACCCAGTTGAACTATCTTAACGATTTTTATGTCTTGGGGAGAAATGAGATGGACGTATACCAAGGAGATGAAATCGTGTTTGTAGGATATGGTCTGCAGGATGTAAACTACAATGAGATTAAGCAAATGGATTTAAAAGGACGGATTGTCATGCTATATGACGAAGGAGAACCGGTGGATCAAAAGGGGAACTCACTACTCACAGGTACCCCCGAAAAATCCGAATGGACAAAAAATCGATTCAAAAGAGTGCAGGAGATTAATAAGTTAAAACCTAAACTGGTGATCGCCTGTAGCCCCAGTATCAATCCTAAGAGCATACGTAACATGAATGCATTATTCGGCGGATCAGTAGCTTTGGATAAGGGTGAACAAGTTACTCCAGCCTCCAGCTCGGGTACTGATTTTGTACCTGTAATCCATATCACAGAACAGGTGGCAGATGGGGTGTTGGCACAGTGTAACACATCTTTAGCTAAGTTTAAAGCGCTTGCAGCTCTAGGAGTACAAGAATCAATTATATTGAAGACCCAAATTCGGACGGAAATGGGGCATGTCAATGCACGGTTTTCAGATGCTAATGTTATTGGCTTACTACCAGGGACGGATCTAAAGGAAGAGTATATTGTCGTCTGTGGTCATTACGATCATGAAGGTATTCTAGCTGATGGAACTTTTTTTCCTGGGGCTGATGATAATGGTTCGGGAAGTACCGCTGTACTCGAATTAGCGAGAAGCTTTGCTCAAGCAAAAAGGGAAGGTAAAGGCCCCAGAAGAAGTATACTCTTTATGGCATTTGCGGCAGAAGAAAGAGGTTTATTAGGGTCTAAATATTATGTGGAAAACCCCTTAGTTCCCCTAGAGCAAACCGTGGCCTGTATCAATATCGATATGATAGGCCGTATCGATGACAAGCATTTGAATGGCAATCCCAATTATATACACCCTGTGGGTTGGGATAAGTTAGGTAAAGATCTAAGGACTATTACGGAGGAGGTAAATAACAAGTATACCCAACTAGAATTGGATACCTTTTATAATGATCCTCAAGAACCAACACGTGTATACGAACGGTCAGATCATTACAACTTCGCTTTAAAAAATATACCATCCTTATATTTCTTTTCGGGTACACATCCCCATTACCATACGCCCGAAGATACGGTGGATAAAATCGACTTTCCAACCATGGTAAAACGGGAGAAACTCATTTTTCATACCATATGGGAAATTGCTAATCGGACAGATCGGCCAAAAATGGAATAGTTGATAGCATGCTGCAGCTATCTTGGTTTTTCCAATTATCTGTTTAATACCAGCCATGTCTATCAATTTTACAACCAAGAAGTGAAAATTTAAATCATAGACAAACCGATTCATATTTTTTAATAAATGAACTTTTTTTTAAGACTAGCATTGTCTTTACTATTTAAAAATAGATTTTGTATACAGTTTATCCTAAACGAATTCATAACATATTTAAATATGTAGCGGAGAGTTTTGCAGAGCAAATCGCCTTAAAAGATGTAGCCGATCAAGCCTGTTTAAGCCCCAAAGCTTTTTGCCGATATTTCAAAAAGCACACTGGGCAGATTTTATTTTTTACCTAGATAATTTTCGGGTGAAAAAGGCATGTGAGTTGCTTGTGACTAATGTCGATGAATTGACTATTTCTAACATAGCGTATACATGTGGTTTTACCAGCGTATCTAACTTCAACCGGATGTTTAAGCGTATCGTTGGGGTGTCGCCCTCTTCCTATGTCGCCAACTATGTGGATAAATATGTGGCTGCTGAACACAAATATGATGAAGCTATATAATATTTTATAAAACAGAACGTTTTATAAGAAAAGCAATTCAAAGACAAGTCCACTCTTTTGTTTGGCTTCAAAACAGAAGCCGTGGCCCATTTCGAGAAGAAAGCTCTCTAAATGTTCAAGTAGCAATCTTTCTAGGTCACTTTCATAAACCACATCTTTGGCTTTAATCCCAGAAATTCAAAGGTAAAAGGAGACTTGATGATGTCTTTCGCTTCAATGGTTTCGGCCGTTTGTTCGCCCCTTTTTGACGATATCTCTATCTTCCCTTTGGTGAGAAGAATCTGTTTTTTTTTGATGACAATAAGGGCAACTTTTTGTATTTCAAGTGTTTTAAAAGATGGTTTTAAATTTTAATAGGATAGAAATGATCTGGGCTAGATATGGGATTTTAAATTAGGTAGTATTGCAATATCCTTGTGGAATCTTGGTTCTTGCTGTTTAATAATTTGTGAATCAAGCAAATATTTATTTATTTAGCCAAGTAAATTCATAGTTGCCAATGGAAATAAACCCAGATAGAGAAAGTTTGTTAATTACACGTTTAAAAGAAGGAGATAAGCATGCTTTCGAAATCCTTTACAATCTGCATAAACGTAGATTGGCAGCTAATTTATATAAGTTACTTAAATCGTGGACTGAAGTGGAGGAGATACTTCAGGAGTTATTCGTCCGGGTATGGACCTATAGGACAAATATTGATGTGGAAAAATCTTTTCAGGCTTATTTGCACCGAATAGCTTCCAATCTAGTCCATGATTATTTTCGGAAGCTGTCCAGCGATAAGCGTTTGTTGGAACAGGTATGGGAAAACATGTCATTTTTCGAGCATCCAGAATTTATTAAAAAGCAGGTGTTGGCGGATCAGGAATTAATGCGTACCATCGCGCAATTACCGCCGCAGCGTAGATTGGTTTTCAAACTATGCAAATTGGAGGGACATTCCTATGAAGAGGTGAGTAAGCAGTTGCAAATATCAAAAGCGGCGGTCAACGCGCATATCACAAAAGCTAACCGATTTATCTTGGAAAATTACGATAAAAATTCGACCCTGATCTTGCTCTTAATCGCTTCTTGTATCGTATCCGGAACTTAATACAATGTAAATTAAAGTTACTGAAGTACAAGGTGTTGTTTTTTTTGTTCTTTTTTTTCTTTTTAACAGGTATTGGTTTTTGCGCTTCCTCCGTAATATATGTAAATGAAAAAAAGTGGATAAAGAAAATCAGCTACAGTTACTACTCGAAAAGTACGCACAGAATAGGCTCAGTAGAGCTGAATTTGAGCTACTGCTTTTTTATATGGATGCTACGGAAGGAGATAAAGCGCTTATAGAGCAAGCAATCACTGTCCAGCTGGAGCAGGATGACCTAATAATCGATGAATTGTATCTAGATATTACCTTGCAAAAAGTCGATAAGCACATTCAGGAGATCCATACGCGAGGTCATCACAGATCTAAAAAATACCGCTTTTTGTATAGCTACATGGCCGCGGCTATTATTCTCTTAGTTGGCTACTTTTCATTTCTGTATTTGTTTAATAACACCCTAATAGTTAATCGCCTAAAAGGCCAGGATATTGAGCCAGGGACCACACAAGCCACCTTAATATTATCCGATGGGTCTACCTATACCCTGAATAAGGATACAAAAGGAATAATAAATGACGAGAAGGGGATTCGTTATTCGGAGGGTGGATCAATTGTTTCGACGTTGGGAAGTTCGCGTGTCTTACTCCAAACACCCAAAGGGGGACAATATCGAATTACGTTGCCCGATGGAACGAGGGCTTTTGTAAATGCAGCTTCCAAACTTTACTATCCGCAGCAGTTTGGCAATACACGGGAAATTCAGCTGGAGGGCGAAGCCTATTTTGAAGTCGCTCACGACGCGAAGAAGCCATTTATCATACATAGCGGCCAGCAAGAGCTCCGAGTTTTAGGTACGAAATTTAATTTGAATAGCTATACAACAGAAAAATCTATTACAACGCTATTGGAAGGTCGTGTGGAACTAGAAAATAGAAATGTGAAGCAAAAGGTAATTTTAAAGCCTGGACAACAAGCTCTGGTTTCGAAAAGTGAAATAAATGTAAAGGAGGTAATGGTCAGTGACTATATAGGATGGACGCAGAACGTTTTTATATTTAACGATGTGCCGTTGACGGATATTATGGAACAGCTTGAACGCTGGTATAATGTCGAAACGGTATACCCCGAGCGTTTTAAAAATACGAGTTTTTTTGCTGAAATACCTCGTGATAGAAAGCTGTCGCAGGTATTGAAGGATCTGGAAAAAGCTGGTGATTATAAATTCGAAATTCAAGGAAGGAGGATTATAGTGCGATAATAAACCAACTATGTCTACCTATGAAAAGTAACCGGGGTTGCGCTAACAACCCCGGTAATAACAGTAGGTAGTCAATCAATGAAATCTGCTAGATTTACTAATTTAATAATTAACCAACTGATACAAATCTAAAGGATAAATCCTTTATATGCAACATGCTGCCGCATATGCATGACTGCCTTATTGGTTGTGTATCACAACAAATGAATTCATGAAATACGATAATACATCCTATCTTATCTGGAGGATTATGAAATTAACACTATGTTTTTTATTGGTTTTCACTACTACCGCCTTTAGTGCCGGGTTTTCACAGCAGGTCACTATACGCGCACAGAAAGAGAGCTTGGTAACTGTCATAAAGCGGTTGCGGCAGCAAAGCGACTTCGCTTTTGTGGTAGACGCCGAGATACTGCGCAAGGCGAAACCTGTTACGGTAGACCTAAGATCTACCGAAATGGATGAAGCGCTGCGCCAGATTTTTCAAAATCAGCCACTACAGTATAAAATTGAAAATAAAACAATTTTTGTGCTGGAGCATGTGCCGCAGAAACTACAGACCTCACATGCTGTTCGCCCCGTAACCATGGTATCGGACAATGGGGTAGAACAACAAAACGAAATAAAAGGGGTAGTAGTTGATGTAACAGGCAAACCGTTGGCGGGAGCTACTGTACGTACGAAAGATGGCAAACAAGGAGCTGTAGCTAATCAGCACGGACAATTTGTACTAAAGGGTGTCGAAAATGGTGATCGTATCATCGTACAGTTTTTGGGCTACACCTCACAGGAACTGCAGGTGAGCAGCCAAAATATGATTATTCGTATGCGTCCCACAGAATCTACGTTGGATGAAACACAGGTGATTGCCTACGGAACGACCTCCAAGCGCTTGAATACAGGTAATGTAATCACTGTCAGTGGAGAAGATATCAGCCGTACGCCTATTATGAATCCGATTGCTGCGCTGGAAGGCCGTGTACCGGGAATGATTGTGAACCAGACCAGTGGTGTGCCTGGCTCGACGGTAAAATTGCAGATACGCGGCCGCACACAGATTGATGGTACAGTGGGCGCAGACGAAAATCCACTAATTATCATTGATGGTGTACCTATGGCCAGTGGCAACGAAAACTTAAACAACCTGACCTCCGCCATATCCGGTGTTAGTTTGAACGGATTGAGTCCTTTTGCCACTATCAATGCCGGTGATATTGAAAGCATAGACGTCTTAAAAGATGCGGATGCTACAGCTATATATGGAAGCAGGGGAGCTTCAGGTGTCATTATTATCACGACAAAAAAAGGTAAAGCCGGTGGTATGTCTGTTAATATGCGGGCGGTAACCGGTTTTAGTAAAGCCCAAAAACCTGATCTGTTATCTACGAAAGATTATTTGATGATGCGTAGAGAGGCTTTTGCCAATGACAATAAAGCGATGACGAATGCTAATGCGTACGATATCCTGCTCTGGGATACAACGCGTAATGATTTGGTTGATCAATTGATCGGCGGAACTTCGGCATATTCGACTATCGAAGGAAGTATGTCGGGTGGAACTGAGTTTGCACGATTTAGTGTCGGTGGGTCTTATTTCCGGGAGTCGGACGTCTATCCTAATTTTACTGATTTAGCGCCCAACAAACGGGCTAATGGCTATATTAATGCGTCGGCTACATCACCGAATCGAAAGTTTACAGCGGACTTTAGAGGTAATTATTCGTTTACGAACAATCAGGCTCCAGGCACTGATTTAGCGTTTTACTTAACACTGCCACCACACTATAAATTGTGGAATGAGGATGGTAGTATTGCTTGGAATGAAGGAGATATCAAAACTGAAAATCCACTGGCAGGCTTGCTAAAGACTTACAGTGCCAAGACTAGCAATCTAATGAGCAACGCATTGATGGGATATAAAGTGCTGGAATCTTTGGAATTGAAAGCTAGCATTGGTTACAACCGCACTTTTACAGATGAAATCCGAAACACTCCGCTAACTGCTCAAAACCCGCTAGATACACGTTCCGCTATGTCGCAGTTTGGAAAGACAGAATTTAGCAGCTGGATTTTTGAACCTCAGCTTCATTATAAAAAGAATACCAAAATCGGCAATTTTGTGGGGCTTTTTGGAGGTACCATACAATATCAAAGGAATGATAGGATGTCCTTCTCGATCAAAGACTATCCGAGTGATGACTTTCTAGGTACCTTGATCGGCATTCCGAGCGGTGGTTTTATTAACCCCAGTAGTGGTGATAGTGAGTACAAATATACCGCCCTCTTTGGTCGGGTAAGTTACAATTTAAACAATTCTTATTTGCTTAATTTATCGTGGCGACGCGATGGTTCGAGTCGCTTTGGACCGAATTATAGATTCTCCAATTTTGGCGCCTTAGGTGCTGCCTGGATATTTAGTAATGAGTCCTTCTTTAAAGAGCTCAATGAAATAGTAAGCTTCGGTAAGTTAAGAGCAAGTTACGGTATAACCGGAAATGATAAAATCGGTGATTATAAATATCGGGATTTATATAGCTCCGATGTATGGGGGCCGACGTACGGTGGACAGTTGGCTTTGTCTCCAACTTCACTTTTTAAGTCGGATTTACATTGGGAAAGAAATAAAAAATTAGAGGTAGCCTTAGATTTAGGTTTTATAAAAGACCGGATTATTTTTGGTGCAGCATGGTATAGGAACCGCTCCAACGATCCGTTGGTGCAATATCCATTGGCTTATACATCTGGTTTTAATACGGTAACTGCCAACCTGAAAGATGTAGTGGTGCAGAATCAAGGCCTTGAACTGACATGGAGCAGCAAAAACTTTTTGCGAAAAGATTTTGAGTGGCGTACATCATTTAATATCACCTTGCCCAGTAATAAATTGGTTGCTTATCCGGACTTAGAAAACTCCAGTTATGCCAACCGTTACATCATCGGTCGTTCTTTGGATTTGGTGTATATAGGAAATTTTTTAGGTGTAGATCCTACGACAGGCTTGTATCAGGTCGAAGATCTGAATGGCAGTGGCAAATTTGAGGTGACGAATCTGAATGGTGATTTATCACCGAATTTTGATACAGAGCCTTCATTTTATGGGGGTATGCAAAATGACTTTAGGTACAAAAATTTTGCCCTGAGTCTTTTCTTCAATTTTACGAAACAATGGACACAGAACTGGCGAACCATTCCCCAGAATGATCCGGTAGGGGGGATTAAGAATATGCCCACGTATGTCTTACGCAGATGGCAAAAGGAAGGCGATATGACCGATGTGCAACGATTCACAACCAACAGTTCATCCTCCAATTCGTTAACAGGTAACTACGCGAGCTCAAGTTCGGATGCCAAATGGGATAATATTTTTTACGCCCGGCTACGGACAGTGGAATTGATGTATAGGCTACCCAATACATGGATAAAGAAATCTGGAGTAAAGCAAATGAATGTATTTATGCAGGGACAGAACCTTTTTACATTTTCCCCTTTCCGTGGCAATGATCCCCAAACGGTATTTATTAATCGACTTGCACCTTTGAGAACCTACGTGTTTGGTTTACAATTGAGTTTGTAAGTTTTAATACTATTCAAAATGACAAGATATATTAAATTAGCCCCATTAGCTCTTTTGTTGCTACTCGGGGCATGCGAAAAAATGATCGATGTAAAAATTCCGTCAGCAGTCTACGATGCTGAAAAGGTATTTGAAAGTGAAGAAACGACGGAAGCGGCCTTGCGGGGCATTTATCAAAGTATGACAGCAGGTGGTTTTTCAGGTAAAATTAGCCCATTAATTGGTCATATGGGCGGATTATTAGGGATGTCTGCAGATGAGCTAATCCGCCCGTCTTATAGTGCAGATCAACAGTTGATCCTCGACAATAATCTCAATGCAGAGATAAGTGCTACCGCGCAACAATGGGCAGCATGGTATTCTTACATTTATCAATGTAATCGATTTATTGAAGGGGTGGATAGGTCGGATAAGCTCCCGGACATTAAGAAAAATCAATTCACAGGCGAGGCCTTGTTTATCCGCGGATTGTCTTACTTCTATTTAACAAATGTTTTTAAGGATGTACCGATGCCCCTAAGTTCGGAACATACGCAACATTCACAGTTAGCAAAAACAGCGCAGGAGACTATTTACCAGCAAGTGGAACTAGATCTGAAACAAGCAATTAAATTGTTAAAACCAGAAGCCCCGGCCGTAGGAAAACGCTTTCGGACGAATCACTGGGCAGCGAAGGCGTTATTAGCGCGTGTGTATTTATACCAAAGGAAATGGGAGCAGAGCGCACAAGAAGCAACTGATGTAATTAATTCGGATGCGTTTGTACTAGAACCTTTGTTAAAGACATTTCAAGCTAATTCGAGGGAAGCCATCTGGCAGTTGGATAATCCGGGAAGTAACCTATATTCGGCTGAAGCGTCATTGATGTCCAGTGGATCGACCATTTATACCAATCCGAGTTACCGCTTGACGCCTTATTTTATAAGCCAATTTGCCACTACAGATCTGCGCCTGACGGAGTGGATGAAGCTGGGGACAGGTACAGCTGCTGGGACACGGGCACCACGTAAATTGCGCTTAACGGGCAATACCGAAGCGAATGCGGTGAAAGAAGCTTCCACACCGTTACGATTAGCAGAACTTTTTCTGATACGTGCTGAAGCTCGTGCACAGCTGGGGCAACTCGAAGAAGCTGTGGCCGACGTCGATAGGATTCGTATGCGTGCGGGAGCTAAATCCGATGCTGATGCGGTTTTTCAGACATTAGCGGTAATGCAGCCTACTATTCAAAAAGCAGCGCTAGTTGATTTTATATATGCAGAACGTATGCGGGAGTTATTTGCCGAGAATGGACATCGGTGGTTTGATGCCAAACGCTCCGGGATATCGTTGAAAGATTTCTTTGGAGATCGTAAACCTAATATCCAAGAGACCGATGCCTATTTCCCTATCCCTTTAAATGATTTAGAGTTGAATACTAAACTTACACAAAATGATGGTTATTAAGCAACAATTAAGAATTTTATTAAGTATACTTTGCCTTCTCTTTATATGTCAAGTACATGGTCAGGATCAAGAAGTTATTATCAAAGGTTCATTCAAAAACTGGCCCAAAACGCGCGATGTTGTGTTTCGAATGTTATCCGAGGGTGAGCTCATTGTTGACACTATTTTGGTTAAAAATGGTAAGTTCAAATATAAAAGAAGCTTTGTGGTTCCAGTAGAGGTTGGGTTATCTTATGAGCCCCCTTTAGAAAACAAGCAAAAAGATCACTGCCGTTTCTATATTGATAAGGGGGAGATTTTCATAACACATAGCGACTCTTTGCGGTTAGCACAGATTACAGGCCCTGCCACTACCATGGATTTTGAAAAGTTTAAAAAGGAAGTCAATCCACTCCGCGAGAAAATGGTAGCTATAAGAATTAAAGCTCAGGATATATTACGAAGTGGTGGTAGTAAGCAAGATCTAGATGAGATTGAAGAAGAGAATCAGCATTTAGTTGAAGATTTTCGAGCTACATGCCAGAAATTTATAACTGAAAATCCTAACTCTTTGATAGCACTAGAGGTTATTAAGCAATTGGATGGTACTTCTTATTCGAATGCCGAAGTATTCAAATTATTTCAAGGGTTAAATGAATCTGTTAAGCAAACCGAAGCAGGATTAACTATTGCCGAAAGTTTTCGGATTGGTATGAAAACTAGTTTGGGCACCCTTCTAGAAGAATTCACTTCTTTAGATACATCTAGAAAACCGTTGACATTGGGAGAGGTCAAAGCTAAAGGTAGACTAACCTTAGTAGACTTCTGGGCCAGTTGGTGTAAGCCATGCCGTGCGGAGAATCCAAATTTGAGAAAAGTATATGGCGAATTCCATGACAAGGGTTTTAATATAATAGCGGTTTCTTTAGACCGTAGTGAGGCGGCATGGAAAAATGCAATCCGTCAGGATCAGTTGCCATGGTATCACGTTTCAAGTCTTAAGTATTGGGATGAACCGATTGTCAAACAATTCGGTATCAGTGGTGTGCCAGATTCTTTCCTATTGGATTCGGCTGGCCGTATAATCGGTAGAGGACTGCGTGGAGACAAATTGTATGAAGCTGTCAAGCTTGCATTAACACGATAATCTGATGAGAAAATATATTTTTACCTCTTTACTATTATTAGGGATTGCTTTTTCGCCGTTGTGGGCGCAGCATGTTCCTTTGGATTCGACTGCTGTCGTAGCCGAAAAAGTGCGCTTTCGAAATGAAAGCGATTATCAAACCAAGCTTGATATCTATCACCGTTTGTTAAAAGAGCCTGTATTTTTGAAAGGAAAATATGCGGAGCTTACTATTGCTGGGATGCAACGTGATTTTGTTGTTTACTTTGCACAGCAAGGTAAGGTGGCAGAATTTCAGGGCTGGGTTTCAAAAATGAGGGCTCCGACCATGCGACGTATCGCCATCGCATCGGCTTACGAAATCCTAGCCAAAAAGACATCTTCCAGTAATTTTGTGGCCATGGTGCGCCCACAGCTGGATAGTCTTCTCCTCTTGCAGCGTTGGGGCAATGACGAAATCAACTTGTATTCTGAGTTGGTGGCTTTATATGTACGTGCGACAAAAGTTATGGAAAATCCAGTTTTATGGATACGGTATATTGAGCCTTGGTACAAAGCACAGGGAAATTATTTTCCGCAAGATCTGACCTGTAAATTTAATGAGTCATCTGAAGGGATTAAAGGTTCGCTTTCTTATCAATTTGCGTTGGCATTATCGTGCGTGGATGAGCCTCATAAGGCATTTGATGTCCTAGCCAAAGCAACAGAGATAGGCGTTTTTTCAGTTACCGATATTGGTTCGTTTGAAGAGGATTTACCAAATATTGTCCGTTTGCAAGGTCGGGTAGAAGAGCATCTTGCATCAAGCCGATCGGACTACGCTGCTAAAGTCAAGGAACTGTTGCAAAAAAATACAATCGATGGTAAACCATATGACCTATCTAAAATGCATGCAAAATATATTTTGCTGGATTTTTGGGGAAGCTGGTGTCTACCTTGCCGGGCTTCGCATCCCAAGTTAGTGGAGATGTACGCCAAATATAAGGACAAGGGGTTGGAGATTATCAGCGTTTCGCAGGAAGCGCCAGCAGCAATGGATGTAATGCGCGAAAAATGGAAAAAGGCTGTAACACAAGATAAAATGACCTGGATTCAGCTTTTGAACAACGAGGGGGTTGAATCTTTTGACGCCGTCAAGGAATTCACTATTGCCATATTTCCGACCAAGATATTGCTGGATAAAAACCTGAATAAAATAGAGGTATACCAGGGAGGAGCCAGTGCAGCCCAACTTGAAAGCAAAATAGCCGAATTACTAGAAGCCAATTAACCCTTTATATTATTTTATTTTTATGTTACAGAAAAGGTTGTCTAAGGACAACCTTTTTGTCTTTTAGGCCTAGCAGATTATTAATTTTTATTATATACACTCACCCTCTTTTCAAAAACAGGAGTCTTTATTAGTAAAGAATTAATTATGAACATACAAAATAAGTTATGTGCACTTATCGTGTTCCTTGCGCCACTTGCAGCACTTGGCCAAATGGGACACTTTCAGGTAGAAGGAAAATTGCCCGAAAAGTACAATGGTAAAAAATTGTTTTTAAATTATGCCGTTGACAACAAATTAATGAAAGATAGTGCCTTAGTACAACGGGGTAATTTCCAATTTAAAGGAGACCTTAGTAGCCCGTCGATCGCAGAGATTAGATCGGGAGATATGCAACAATTAGAATGGGTAAGTTTATTGCTTAAAAATGGTAAAATAAAGATAAGCAGCACCGATTCCCTGCATAATGCGAAGATTAGGGGGGATGCAGACGTTGTAGCATATCATAAGTTAGCTACACAAATAAAAGAAAATTCCTATCAGCTCACCAAAGCCTTTTTCAAAGGATTCGCGATTAAAGACGAGAGTGAAAGAAATCAATATTTCAAAATTGTTGATGATCAAGTCGCAAAGGCAACTAATCTCAACAATGAGTTGATATTTCAATTTATGACCGACAATCCCAAGTCTATTGTTTCACTGCTATCGTTTAGAAATCACCCGCTAAATAATAATAGCATAAAAAATGATAAGAAAATCGCCTATTTTGAGATTTTAAGTCCATCGCTTCGTCAGACAGTGATTGGGAAAGAGATAGCAACCGCTCTCCAACAAGCGCAAGGATTATCTGTATTAACCAATTACATTGATTTTACGTCTACAAACCCAGAAGGTAAACAGTTGCGCATGCAGGATATTTTGGCTAAACACGAATACGTATTATTGGACTTTTGGGCAAGCTGGTGCGGCCCTTGTCGCAAGGAAAACCCCAATGTGGTCAAAGCATTCAATGCTTACAAAGATAAGGGCTTTTCAGTGCTGAGTGTATCGTTAGATAAGGATAAAGCAAAATGGTTGGAAGCAATCGAAGCGGATAGTATGCCTTGGTACCACGTATCTAGTTTAATGTATTGGGATGAACCGGTAGCGAAACTATACAACGTTCGGTCTGTACCTCAAAATGTGCTATTGGACAAAAAAGGCAAGGTCGTAGCAATAAACCTGAAAGGGCAGAAGCTTTATGATTTTGTCGGTAAATTATATCAATCGCCAAACAATTAATCAAACAAACTATATGGTAGGGGACTGCTCAAACCGCTGGCAGTCCTTTTTAAATCAATTAAAAAATGAATCATAAAATAATCACTTATTCTACATTGCTGTTTTCTCTGCTTATCAGCAACTATTCATATGCACAGGAACAATTTACCATCAAAGGGAGGCTGACAGATCCTAGGTTTGAAGGGCGGGAAATTTATATACATATGGACCAGCAAAAGATTAAAGCTATAGTGAAAAAGGGTAAGTTTGTACTTACTGGAAAGGTGAAGCAACCTATTTACACATCTTTGTCCCTGAATCAAGATAGCTTGATGCAGATCGCCCTACAAACCGGTGATACCAATAAAATAATCATCCCTGCAAGTCAGATGATTTTTGTAGAGAAAGGAGAAATAAGTTTTAAGGGGAGAGATTTTACAGATGTGGTTGTAAAAGGTACTCCATCGAATGATGGTTATCTAGACTTTAAAAAACTTGTAGATCGTACCATTGCGAAGCGAAAATTACAATCAGCAACCGCTATAAAAAATCTAGAAGATAGTCTGAGCCTTGTTTTTATTGAGAAAAACCCTTCCTCATTTGTGGCTTTACCGATGATAATGTCACTGCATACACCCTACTTTGTTTCAAACAATATGGAGAAGATAGAGGCAATCTATAATACGTTAGGTCCAAACATCAAGCAGCGATATCACAATTTATTAATGAATAAAGTTAAAGAGATCAAAAGCTTTGGTATAGGATCTTTGGCACCTAATTTTTCGATAAAATCTGTTAACGGAGCAAATATATCCCTGTCAGACTATCAGGGCAGATATGTGCTTGTGGAGTTTTGGGCTCATTATTGCAAGCCCTGTATTAAAGAGATACCTTTTATGAAAGAGGCGTATCAGGCCTATAAGGATAAAAATTTCAACATTTTACAGATATCTGTCGATCGTCCTGAGCATCATGATAAATGGTTGCGGGCCGTAGAAGCACATACTTCGGATTGGGATAATGCGATAGATAATCAGGATCTAAACAAAGCGGCGAAGACGAAATATAAGGTATTTGGTATACCAGCAAATTTTCTAATAGATCCTCAGGGCAAAATCGTAGCGATAGATCTCAAAGGCGATAATCTAAAAAATACGTTAAAATCATTACTTAATTAGATAATACGGTTATTGAGTAAAAAAAATCGCTTCTTTTACAGGAAGCGATTTTGTAGGCTAATATGGGTTTTATAAAGAGCTGAAAATTGTTTTTAAGTAGGTTTCTAAGTAATCACCATGTAAATAGTGGGCCATAATTCTACCCTCGGGATCGATGAGATAATTCATCGGTACTCCCATAAAACCATAGGCTTTTTGCACATTCGAGGGACGCTTAAGCTCAGCAACCTGGGTCCAGGAAAGCTTGTCATCTTGGATAGCTTTTAGCCATTTTTCCCGGGCGTTTGCACCTGCATCTAAGGATACGGAGATGATTTCTAGTGGGGCATTTTTATACGTGGTATGTAATCTGCGTAAGAGAGGATGTTGCATTCGGCATCCTTTGCACCATGATGCCCAAAAATCCAAATAGATATATTTGCCACGGTAATCCGATAAACTTGTGCTTTTTCCCTCTGTATCTTGAAGGTTGAAGTTGGGCGCCATTTGTCCAATTTCAAGCACCTTAGCATCACCTTCCAAAAAGAATGCTAAAAATGTAAGTGATTCGTTCTTCGGTTGTGAAACAAGCAGGGCTTGATATATCTTTTGCACGCGTTTTATATGGGCAATGCGAAATGATTTCATATGATCAATATCAAAGAAATCCATAAATAGTCCGTGCGAAACTAAAGATTCCGGATGTATTTCCATATAGTCAAGCAATAAGCTGTTCGACTTTTCCCATTTTTCCAGTTGTGTAGCATTCGGGATTAACTGTAAAGCCTCTTCAATGCCGTGGAGTAATTGTTTGTACTCTGTTTGCAGCTTATTATCACTTACCTCTATAGCACTCAAGTTGTATCCTTTTATCTGAGTTGATGTGCCATCTACATAAAAATTGGCTACAATGGGTTCCTTAAATTCTGTCAGATAGTTTCTTTCTATCCTGTTCAGCTCTTGTAGCTTCACTCTGCCGATTTGCTTAACGGCGGGGAATTCAAATTGTTGGTTTTTTACCACCGCGGTATCTCTATAACCAGAGCAATACAATACAAGTGCCTTTCCTTCAAGTGTGGGGTCGGAGAGTCTCCCCTTGATACTAAAATTATATTCCTGAGCATTGCAGATGTTCAATAGCCCGGTAAGGGCTATTAAACTCAAGGTTTTGTTTTTTTTAATCATCAGTTTAGTATTTAATATCTTTCCGCTTTCCAGTTTACGTCTTTTATTTTAAGTAGATTCTCCCATTTAGCATTCAGCACAGGATTCAGTCGAACTGTATTAGGGTCAGCGTCTAACACAAATCGTTGTAAAGTTCCCCCATTTGGGGTGTCATGGGTAGCCACATACAGCGAGTTTTGGGTTGGATTTTGCTGGGTGTCGAATTTGATCATCGTAATCTCTTTTCCTGGGAAAAGATTTAATTCGTAAAAACGCTCGTTACCAGGGTTATAGTCGTAGGCATACAATTTGTTTTGGTAGGTGTAGAAGACTACTGTTCGTGTCGAACTAAATGCATATTGCGTAGCCTGATCAAAATATAATGCCAGGGGCTTAACAGGATAATTTGCCAGTTTTATAGGGTTGCTTCCACGGGCGTGAAATTTATAGATATTGCTAACCCCGAGTGCATTTCCCACCACGGCAAAGGTATTCCCGTTATTAAATCCGCCATCTTTGTTGAACGTGTTTTCTGCATAACGTAGTTTTTTTCCCTCCGAACTTACATCCCAGGAAAATGGATCACCAGCTTTGTCAATTGGGTAAGTGGATTGATCTATACCAATGAAACCTGTGATATTCATAAGCCGGCCATTTTTAGTATCGTACCACATCATTGAACTCATGCTGCCCATAGGATACATGAGATAAGGGGCAGCGGGGAGTAGTTCATCAAAATTGCTAGCGACACGATTTACAGGATTATAGAACATACCTGCACTAAGACTGGTGTAAGTGGTATAAATATTCCCTGTATTGCTTAGCACAATTTTATAACTTTCGTCCCCGGTTTTACCATCGTTATCAATGATTTGGGGAGCCATTATTTCAAGGTATTCTTTCTGTATTTCTATGGGATCAGTGGGTAATAAAAAATTGGAAAACGTATTCATAGGAGTAGATTTCATAGTCTTACGATCAAGATAGTAGGAACCTGTTTCTGACGTAAACCACATGAGCTTGTGCCCGTCGTATATCCCAGCACCGTAAAAGAAATGTTTCGCTCCTTTCAATGTTCTATCTATACCTGATTTTTTAACCATTTCGTCAATATAAATGGTATCCTTAATCATCGACAACATCGCGGCTTCGGCATTACCTTCCATATCCTCTCCCGTGAGTAAAATACCGCGGTTATAAGGCGTTCCTATAGTTAGATTGGCTGTTTTGACAAATGTTACTCCAGTGTTTTTATCGGTTACGCGATATTGCAAGTTGTAATTTCCTGTTTGTATATGTACCGGGAAGTTAAGATGGGCAGCTCTACCAATGGTGTCCTGATTGAATACTCCCTCTTTGAGAACCCAGCGGAAATCATAATTAGCGGTATCATTTATATTGAAACTGGAGCTAAAGGTAGGATTGATCCTTAAGGTGTCAATATCCGTTAGTGCAGAATAGTTATTCTGCCAATTGCTTATTTCCAGTTCATTAATATCCTGATAGCTGTAGTTACCCAGGTCCTTGGCACAGCTCTGCACCAGTAAGAATCCGGCTATTAGCATACCCAGTGAGGGATTTAAGCTATATTTCGTGTTCATTGTTTTCATATGGGTCTGTAATAATTAGGGTTTATAGGGTACACCAACATAACTTTTCCAAGGCACACTTCCTGCGTACATCAATCGCCCGTCTTCTTCCAATACCGGATCTCCAGCATCAAAGCGTTGTATTAATAGTCTGGAAAGTTGTTGACCGATGAGTGTCATCCTCAATAGTGACATCTTTTCTGTATCTAAAAATTCGAAATAAGCTACTCCAAGGTGTTCCGTAATAAATTCCATCTTACGACGGGTGAACACGCCAAGGGCATTAAATTCTTCGCCATTGGGTTGCGCTTTTCCCAGCCAAGCATTGGGCGTCACCATCATATTGGATGCAAAGATGGTATGACGGCTTGCATCTATTTTTTCGGCGGGCTTGGATCCTGTGATATCAGCAGGTGGATCCCACATCTTGAACGCAGGCTTCAAATCATTGGTTTCTACAATCTTTAAAGCTAATTTTTTTTCAACTAAATCCAGGTCCGATGTAGCAAAGAATTCTATATTAACCCAGGTACGGTGGGCTCCTGCCGGTAAGGTATAACTGTCGTTAATTGCAGTGTAATGTTTTCCTGCTTCAAGTGTTGTTGAGTCAGAATCCACGGTAATTTTAAACTGCCGATCATAGTTTTTTACCGGTCCTGCCAAAAGTACGGGCATCTTGTAGGTATATTGGCTTGTGTTCATTACCAAAAAATCTACACGTGAACTCGCTTGAAAGGGGCCTGTGCTATCTACGAGATTGCCAAAGTCGCGTACGCCAAAGTATACCCCTTCAGGGCCAATATACTGCATTTTTTCCTTTTCACAGCTCGTTAAAATGCAAAGCAGAAAACTCAAATAGATTAAAAATTTCTTTTTCATTGCGCAATTTTAATTGGAACGGACAGCGATTTCACTATCCGGTACTGGTATAACATAATTTTGAAGAAACATAGTGGCGGTGCCTGTAAGTCGATCTATACGAGGAAGATTCGCCTGTTGTGTTCGCTTATAATAATAGAATTGCTGCCCTTCACCGATCATCTCTTTCCTAAATTCTTTGGAAATAAACTGCAGCAATGCATTGCGGTCTGTAGGGTTTAGGTTTACCGCGTTACGACTCCTTCTAACTGTATTTAAATATTCTACTCCCTCTGCTTGTAATGGACTGGACTCTGCAAGCATCAGGATAATTTCACTGAGCCGTATCAAAGGCATCATGTATTGCCCCGGCGCATTGGCGATGGCTTCAAATTTTGTACAGGTGAGCGAGGTAATACTGTTGTCTGTACGTAACTGCCATATATCCTCGCGGTAATCATTTTCATCATCATAAAGCTCCCTGACCCGACTATAGTCACTGTTGTCCAAATTGAAGGTTAATTTTTGCACCTTGGGTAGGATGGAACTAAAAGTCGAGTTAAACAAATTGTTTCTATTGTTCGTGTATAGGGAGAAGATAACTTCAGTAGAAAAAAGTCGGTCTTTTAGCGTATTATGCGTAGCGTTGGCATTGCTGACAAAAGGAAACTTGCTGTTTGGACCAGGGTTAATTTCAGACAGAAGGTCCTTCGCTAGGGAATAGGTCTTTTCACGATCTTGCTTCCATTGGTAAGCACGACAAAGCAAGGCCTGTACGGCATAATAATTTAGACGGTATTGTCTAAAATAAAGAGAATTGTCTCCCGTAGGGTTTTCTTCATGCCGTACACCCGAAGATCGTATTGGATCGTCTGCCAAAAGACGGGCAGCTTCTTCCAGATCTTTGATGACCTGATCCAAATACTCTTTGGGGCTAAGTAAAGGATGTAGGTCTGTTCCGGAATGAAGTGCATAAGGAAGGGTAGGAACATTAATCTTGTCTGCAGTCCATACTGGTCCAAAAAGGCGGAGAAGGTCGAAGTGTAAAAATGCGCGTAGAGCCAATGCTTCGCCTTTGACAATGGAATAATAGGGTTGTGGGAGAATGCCTCCCGGCGAATTTGGTGTTTTTTCCAACAGTACATTCGCATCGGCTATCATTTTATAGGAGCTGCTCCATATACCATCGAAAATCCGTATACTGGTACTGTCCGTGTAAATATGGCTAGCTACCTCATAATAATTATGGGTACTACTGTTGATGTGGTAATAGTGTGCCAAGGCATCAATAGCGCCAACACTTAGGGTTTGTCCATAACTCCTAGAGGCGGTCATATCGACATATATACCATTGAGTGCCTTCAGATAACCGTCCTTATTGGTAAACAGCTCGGAAGCTGAAAACTGATCGGTAGGTGTAATTTTAAGCCATTTCTGGCAGCTGCTCATCAGCAATAAGATTACGGAGACGAGTAGTGATATCTTCTTGTTTATCATAATTTTTATCTAAAAGCTTATTCCACAACTAAAATTGATATGTCGAGCAAAAGGATAATCAATTCCCCGCTCGTTACGAATGGTTGAGAGATGCATCAACCTATTGGATCCTACACCAAAGTTCATACTCCGCGCGCGTATTTGCTTCAACCACGACCAGGTGCTTGTTCTGTATGACAGGCTTACGACATCTAATGTCAACACATCATTGTCTTGTATAAACCGAGATGACATAGGCGTACTAGACTGTAAGCTTAATGCTTTGAAGGAGGCCTCGTCGCCTGGCTGTTGCCAGCGATCGTATAAAGCCCTCTTGTCCTGATTATGACGTAGCGATGCTGAACTGATATTTTCGACTTTGTTATAGAGCGTGTTCATAAAAGTTTTACCGCCCAGCTGATAACCAAAACTGACCATTAAGTTAAAATTTTTATAGAAGAAGGTACTGGTCAGATTGCCATCGAATAGTGCTCTGGAATTCCCGATTTTAACTTCGTCCTGATAGTTGAAAACAAAAGTTTCTTCGCCAAAACGGTTTAAGAAAATCTCTCTTCCTGTAGATGGATCTATACCCAATGATGGTACGGCCCATAGATCATCCGGACTGCCACCATCGTAGAAGCGTATCATACTTCTATTTCGGTTTTTTTGATTATGGTTGTCCAATTTGTTGCCTATATCTTGATATTCGGACCTGCTGTGGCTAAGATTTAAATCTAAGCGCCAAGTTAACTGAGGTTTGAGTATAGGAGCAACACTTAATATACCTTCCACTCCTTTAGTCATCAGACCACCTAAATTCTGAATAGAAACATCTCGGCCATTGGAAGAAGCTGTGGTTACACTAACCAAAAGTGGATTCGTATCTTTTAGGAAATAGTCGACCATGATACGCAAGCGATCGTTAAAGGCTTTGAAGTCCACAGAATAGTTTTGTGTATAGGTTCTTTGCCATTTTAGGTCCGGATTGCCAAAGTTACTAATACTTAATCCGGATCCGAATGGATTAGCATTTAGCGTGTTATATTGATAGATCTGCATGGCTATATACGCCTTAAAGTTTTGATTGCCTTGATTACCATACGATGCTCGTAATCGCAGCTGGTCAATCCAATCTACGTCCTTTAGAAAGGCCTCTCTGTGTAGGTTCCACGCTCCGCCGATACTATAGATATTGGTGAAATTGCGGTTCGAGCCATAGAGCGATGAGCCGTCGACACTTAAGTTGGCATCAACGAGAAACCGGCCGTCGTAGCCATAGTTCGTATTCATCAACACGGCCATTGATCTGTTACGGAGGTCTTGATAGGATGGTAATATACCTAATTCATAGGTGAGTGCGAGTTGTGGGTTGATGATTTTATCATCAATAAATCCTTGAACACTATATTGGGAGTTATTTCTTTGGGTATGAAATAACGACATACTGCTACCTATATTAACAGTATGTTTATTCCAGGTATTGCCATACGATAGGGTAGCCCTACCATTATAGTTTAGCGACTTTTCTTTTGATTCCGTGTATTTGCCTCTTTCGCGCATCGGGCTGGTCGCATATTCGCTGTTATTGGGTGAGCGAAAGATCTCGCCGCTGTTACGGAATTGAGATAAACCTGCATTTACACGAAGATGTAATCCTCGAAGAATATTCCATTCGACACTCAAATTGTTAATAATTTCCTGACCATCAGTTTTCGAAAGGTTGTTATTATTGAAATCATATAATGGATTGAAGCGCACATCGTTCGAAATATTTTCTAAATATTTATCCGGTTCTCCTTCTTCATTATATTTGCGGTAATAAGGATTAGCCTGTGCAAAGCTCAAAAACGAAACGGGCTCTTTATTTGCTACCACATAGCGTGCATTGAGGACATTGTTGAAAGAAAATTTGCCTTTGCGATAGATCAGACTGATATTGCCATCAGTCACTTCTTTTCCGGATTTTTTCATGGCTCCCTGTACGACTTGTCGATTAAGTCCTATACTATACTGAAAAGACTGATCTCCGCCATCCAAGCTAAAATTATGTGATTGACCGATCCCGGTGCGAATCGGCTCATTCAACCAGTAGCTATCTACCCCCCGTTTTACTTCTTTGAGGCGATCCAAGTACACCTGTTCTCTTTCTAAATTGTTATTGTTTGTAATCTGTCCATTTTCGTTAACTCTACCATAATGGCCGGACAGAAGCTCAAATTGTAACTTTTCGGCAGCATTCATCAGGTTATAATCCGTCAGGTCGGCAATTTCTACATCCATTCTACCACTATAGTTGAAAATTAATTCCCCCGATTTAGGTTTTTTAGACTCTACGACGATGATACCATTGGCACCTTTGGAACCGTATAATGCCGTAGCGGTCGCATCTTTTAATATGGTAATGGATGCTAATCGGTCGATAGGGATATTGCGAATACGCTCCATGGTAGACTCAAAACCATCGAGTATAAAGAGTGGCTGATTGGGATCAGTGCCAAAAGCATCGTCTAGTGCAGCGACACTGGTTTTACCTCGGATCTCGAGATTCAGTTGTTGATTGGGATCCGATCCTAGACTGTTGTTCTGCACAATCTGAAATGAAGGATCCAGGATCTGTAAACCTTCCAACACATTGGAAGCGCTCGCCATCTGCAATTGCTCGGCGGTATAGGTGGCGTATGCCCCAGAGAAACTATCTTTCTTCCGATTAAAAATACCCGTCACCACCACATCATCAATTTCCTGCTGCGCCTCTTCCATCCTCGCTACTAATAATGGATTGATACTAAGATCGAGCTGAACTTCAAATGGCTTCATGCCTAAAATTTTTATCTCTACGGTAGGATTTTCATCCATCGATGGGAATATAAGGGCAAAATCACCATTGGGGTTACTTTTTGCCTGATAGGATGTACCTTTAATTCTTATAGTCGCATTGGGGATAGGTTTTTCATTGTCTTTGCGCACCACTGTTCCTATTATGGAGCGTTGTTGAGTGCCTGTTTTGGAAGGGGAATTTGTTTTGGGCTGCTGTAAAATTTTCGAAAGTGATATGACTTTATTTTCGATATTATACTGAAAAGGTTCATTTGCAAAAATAGCCGCGAGAAAATTTTTTAACTCCATATTGTCGGCCTCAATACTAATTTTTTTTGCTTGTTGGATTTCAGCTTTGTTACCAAATACAGTATAGTCTGTCTGTTTTCGGATAGCCTCAAGCGCTTTTTCTAAAGGTATATTCTGGCCCGAGAACGTAATTTTTTGTGCATAGCTGTGACTTAGGCAAAAGGCAATCCATATAATGGCAAAATAATACCTTAAATTTATATTTCTTAATATCTTATTCATTTAATTAGGTTTGTTTTTGTACGAAAAACCAAGTGTGTTAGTTGTGAGAAGTTATTTCAATTCTTTTCACGGAGGTAATTTTCTACGTGGGACCATTGCTTTAAGTTATTTATTTAATGATTAGTTTCCGATGAGAAGTATCGAGTGTATAGTCTACTTTTGCTACTTGTAAGAGCCTAAGGATAAGGTTAAAATCGCTATTTCGGTAGGCATCTCCCACAAGTTCTACATGTGGCACAGTAGATTGATATTCAATTTCTATATTGTACCATAATGCGATCTCATCTAAGATATCTTCAAGAGACTTGTTGGCAAAGTTGAATTTATTCTCTTTCCATGCGACGACACTTTCGGTATCGACTTCCTGTATGCTTGTCCCCTTTTTACTTTGCTGCCACTGTTGACCAGGTTTTAATAGCACCGAACTACTGAGGTTTTCGATGGATACTTTACCCTCAATCAGTGTCGTATGGGTATATTTTAGGTGGGAATAGTCCGAGACATTAAATTCGGTTCCTATTACTTGGATGAGCTGTCTATTAGCTTTAACGCGAAATGGTATTTTTTTGCCTTGTGCATTTAGACGAGACTTGACTTTGAAGTATGCTTCTCCTTGTATTTCAACAAGACGGTCTGCTGTAGGGTCGAAATGTGCGGGATACTTAAGTTTGCTGCCGGCATTAAGCCACACCTGTGTGCCGTCATCTAGCGTTACTCGATACGTTCCACCTTTTGGGGTTTCCAGTTCAAGCCACATGTTTTCGCTGAGTGCGGACTTCATATGTGGGTCTAACACCTCCGTTCCGTCCGCATATTGAAGTTTTTCATCTGTTAAAAGCCCCCCTTCCAATTCGCGTAACTCCACCATAGTACCGTCCGCTAATTTTAGAGTAGCTTTGTTCGTGCCAGGCTGTATTGTTTCGTTGAAAGATGTGTTATCAATCTGTTCAATACTATGGTGACGCTGCTGCCAGCTCCACCAGATACCTAAAATTGTCAATAGTATAGCTGCTGCTATGCTGCTCCATTTGTAATACAATCGCTTAACGTTTTTAACCTTAAGATGACCATTACTGGGGATATCTGCTTGTTTCAAGATGTTATCGAACATCCGCTCCTTGATGTCCGTAATTTGAATATCTTTTTGGGTACTAATTATCGCTTCGCTGTCGTCAAAACTATTGTACCATTCCACTAGCTCTCGAAATTCGTCTTCGTCAATGAGCCCTTCTTCAAATTTGTTTATAAGTAATTTAATACGTTCTTTGCTGTTCATAACCATTTTTCACTTTGATCACAACTAAAGACCACGAAAACGAACAAAGGGGTGAGTCGAAAGAAAAAAAAATTACTTTTTTTGCAAAAGAGAAAGTACAAAGACTACTAACGTAAGTAACTCGGTGTTTTTACGCAGATCCTTATTCGCCTTTTTAAGATGTGATTTAACCGTATTGATCGAAATATGCAAACGTTCGGCTATCTCATTGACGGTAAGTCCTTCATCTTTTTTGAGCAAATAAACTAGCTTGCATTGTGGTGGTAGATCCTCTATGGCCTCGTCAAATTTTTTCGATAATTCAGCAATGATAAATTGCCTCTCAGGGGTTAAGAAATTGATCTGTTGTTCCTGAGTTTGTAAAGCTTTATTTTCTTCTTTTATGCGATATTTTCGCCTTAGAAACGTGAAAATTTGATTTCGGATAGCCTGCGCTAGATAAAAACTTAGATCTTTACCTTTCAATTTAAATTCATAACGTACGGCCCAAAATTTACAAAAAACATCTTGTACACATTCCTCGGCATCTTGCAGGTTCTCCAACCTATGGTAAGCAACTGCCAATAGCCTATCCCAATACCGATTGTAGATCTCGGCAAAGACAGGCTCATGCTGTTGCGGCCATATTGCAACCAACTGCTGGTCCGTAAGTGTGTCCAGTTGACTCATTTAGGAATCATTGTTTTCGCAAACCTACATAAATTCAGCTTTATACGCAATATAAAATGCGTCCTCAGATAAAATGAATTTGCAGCTACCCGCTTCCATGTTATTTTTTTGCAAAAAAAAAATAACCATTTTTGGGTATACAAATTTCCAATTTATTATCATAATTTTACATTATCAGATCAATTATAAACATAGTTATACGCTAGAATGCAACTATTGGAACAGGACGAAGCTGCGGGTCATTTATCTACGCTTCTCAGATTACTTGTAGAATTACAAGTTCACAATTTTGTTTGGAAAAAAAGTTCGCAGATTGGTACAGCCCATGCGAAAACTTACCATCACCTTGCTAAATCCATATATCGAACCAAATACTGCACTGATTCGAATGTTCAGTTCGAACTTAAGACTTACTAACTGCGCTCCGGATAGATGCTAGAAGCATTGGCGTATCAAGCATCGGATGTGGATCTGATTTGTTTAGAACAGGATATCACAGCTCATCTTGAGTCCGAGGAAAGAAACAGATGAAGTACTATAGCTAATAGTCAGGTTATGATAGCCGCTTGGTCCTAAATGACCAAGCGGCTTTTAACTGTCCCGTTCTGGGTTTTAACGGTATAAAATAATCTCTGACGCTGTTAAGACATCGCTTATGGCTTCTTTCGCAATAAATTTGATGTATTTTGTTTTCAACGGTGCACCAAAATAAATAATCTGTTCGATAGGGTTGGATTGAATGTTTGAAAATTCTCCTTCTCGATAAGGTTTCCAAGTTTTACCATTATCGCTTATGAGTAAAGAAAATTTGGTAATCATTCCTTCTTTTTTACCGTCTTGCCTAGGAAGATAGCCAATTGCCGATATAGCATTATTCAGTGCAAAGACAATTTCTTCCTTTTTATCGTTTACTTGGGCAAAGGTTTGGACGTTATTATCTACCGCCATATTCCATTTTTTATTCCGTAGTTTAAAACTGGATGATGGAAGCTTAACCTTGCTTGGAGCGGAATAATCAAATTTGAAATCCTCTTTGTACTCTTTGAATAATCCAAAATCACTTAAAGCCGGTGCAACTGGTGCATACAAATATACACGGAGTTTTGTCGCGCGTATGGGCTTTTTAAACTTGATAAGACGGGTAGATCCAATGCTGGTCGCCTTGGCCAATGGAGCCCATTTTTCATTTTCGAAGACTTCTATGGCGACGCTATCTAAGCGTTGTCCCAATTTGATGTTTTCCCTTAGGCGAATAATATCAAATTCTTTGGGCGTGCGTAAGTTGATTTCCAATA
Source organism: Sphingobacterium nematocida (assembly GCF_900168125.1). GTDB lineage: Bacteria > Bacteroidota > Bacteroidia > Sphingobacteriales > Sphingobacteriaceae > Sphingobacterium > Sphingobacterium nematocida. The sequence goes on along the minus strand of NZ_FUZF01000001.1, from coordinate 157,260 downwards.
TAGGATTTACGACAGCATCGTCCGTGGCGTAATACGAATAGCGATCATCATCCAATAGATTGTGCGTACCATACTGTTCAGCATTTGCTCGTATGTTATTCGCTGTAATGCTTGCATCCTTAGCTAGATTTGCCTCAAAGGTCTTTGCTAGCTTGCGGCCAAAATAGGTTAGCGATTTAACATCATTTTCATGCAGGTAACCGTCAGGAGTTGGGGCTAGTCCTAAATTCATATTGGCACCTCTGCCTACGGATTTTAGGTAGATCTCAAAAAGTTGATCTGGTGTTTTTACTTTTTCATCCTGTTCGGGATGGTAAAACCAACCTGGTCGCTGTGGTACATCGCATTCGGCAGGTATCCAGTAATCGCCATGGCGTGTACCTTCGGGAGATAGCTTGTAGTTTGAATCTCCAGGTACAGGCGGGCGTCCATCAATTCCTTCTGGCGTAAAGGTAGCCCAACTGGTCTCTGCAGCAAAACCATGCTCATTTCCCACCCAGCGCATATCAGGGCCTACATCAGAAAATATATTTGCTAAAGGTTGGTAGCGTCTTATAATAGGCCAAGTTTTTTCTTCCCACGCATAGTACGTGCTACGATCGATCGTTCTTTTCTCTTTTTTGCCGCCATAATATCCATCACCTCCGTTAGCACCATCGTGCCAAGAGGTAAATAGATCTCCATAACCTGTCATCAATTCGGTAAGCTGCTCGCGGTATGCATCTGCATATGCCGGGGTGCCGTAACGAGTATCGTTTCTATCCCAGGCTGAAAGATATATGCCAAATTGCATTCCATGGGCAAGAGTTGCGTCCTTAAAGTCGCGTACCATATCTCCTTTACCATTTTTCCAGGGTGAACTGGCGATACTGTAGCTTGTTGTTGCGGTAGGCCAAAGACAAAAGCCATCGTGGTGTTTGGCGACGGATATCAAGCCTTTAAAGCCTCCGGCAGCGGCTGCTTTGGCTATCTGATCGGCGTCGAATCTACGCGGATTAAAAATTTGTGGATCTGCATCTCCATATCCCCACTCTTTGTTCTGAAATGTGGTAGGAGTGAAATGAATCAAGGTATACAGCTCCATTTCGTGCCAGCGCAACTGCCTTTCTGAAGGCAATACACCATAGGGCGCCGGTGCCGATTGTCCAATCAATAATGTCGGAAATAAAAAGTTGAGTAAATATAAATATCTTTTCTTCATTGTTACCATCCTTTATTTTGAATGTATTTAGCAAGGTTTATTTGGTCCACAGGGATCGGGTATAAATAGTACTTATCGTCCCATGTCCGGTTGTTGGTGATATTGTTATAAGTTACGATATAATTTTGCGCGTCTGTTATTACGGCTGATACATCCGTTCCGTTCTGTTGATATTCGTTTCGTAGCTGACTTGTTAACTTCATTCCTTTTATGGATTTAGATCCTTCAATAAGCTTACCTGCCTTCCATCGTAGTATATCGTTAAATCGTAATCCCTCACCGATAAGCTCTATCTCGCGTTCCCGTCGTATTTCTCTTAACAATGCTGGAATAGGATAACCGTAATCAAGTCCATTTGGATCGGCGGTTACACCGCTGAGCAGATGGGGCATAGCGACACGTTCACGCAATAAGTTTATGCTTTTATCTAAATCTTGTTGGGAGAGGGTTCCCTGTAGTTCGAATTTAGCTTCTGCGAAGTTTAAGAGTACTTCGCCAAATCGAAATATAAACGCATCAATATCAGATTGATTTGCGTTAAATTGAGCTAAGTCGCTAGAACGTCCTTTGATAAGCCAATAGCCTGTAGTGGTACGTGATGTTCCTATTGCTGGCAAACCGGTTTTGAGGGGCTCTGCTACACCGGCGCCTTTACGCCAAATGAAATCTGGTGTTGCAATGGTCTGGATATAGCGTGGGTCACGATTACTACCTTCTGAAGCCGGATGCGCATCATTATAACTGTACGATGTTGTCGCTATTGGATTTCCGTCTGTAAAGAGGTACTGCTCCACAAAAGATTTACTGACACCGGTGTTATTTTCTGTGGCTGTTCTCGAATACCCCTGGGTATTGATACCGTTAATATAAGGACGATGCAGGATATTTTCCGAATTTCCGTTTAGATCCTGTTGGATAAACAAATTATAGTAATCTTCTAATGGTTTACCGGTAGAATATAACGTGTATTTACCAGATTGCATGAGCTGCTCTGAGGCTTCCAGCGAAAGCTGCAAGGGACCCTGCTGGTTAGTGAGACCATGATATTTGCGATAGGTGCCTTCCCATAGACCGATTCGGGATAGCAGCGCTCGGGCCGCATCCTTATGTAACCTTCCTGTTTCTTGAGTACCTTTTTCTGGAAGATTAGTCACGGAAAATTGTAAATCCTCCAGTACCTGATCCATTACTATACTGCGGTCTACCCGTTCTCCAAACAACTCCTGTGATGATTCATTTAGATCTTTAAGTAGGAGTGGGACGTCTCCAAATCTTGCCACCTTTTGCCAGTAAAATAACGCTCTGAAGAAACGTACTTCAGCTGCATAACGCTCCGCATTAGAGATAGCTGCACGTTGGTATCTCGTTAGAAAATAATTGGTCTGCCTGATCAGTAGCCAGTCCGAAGCTGCCCAGCCCCCTCCAGCACTAGGTACACTTACACTACCTCCTAAGAGGCTGTTTTGCGTTCGCGGCACCATAACATCCGAGTTGTTGTCGGCGTCAAAACTCGCAGCAACAGGTAGGTTGTCATAAAATTTATTTGCATAGAGTTTCAAATCATTTTCAGATTGAAAATAAGTCGGATCACTAAACTGATCCTGAGGAAAGCGATCAAGGAAACTATCATTCTTGCATCCCTGAAAACTGACGCTAGCTAATGCTATATATAGTGTTAATTTAGGAAACTTCATGAGATTAAAATTTAAGTTGTAGACCAAAGGCAAATGTTTTTTGAATTGGATACGCTGTACGATCGGATTTTTCAGGATCGTAGCTTTCAAATATGTTAGTCCATACGAATGGATTCTCCGAAGTAAGATAAAAGCGTACTTTTGAAAGTTTAGCTCGTTCTAGAAGGCTAATTGGCAATGTATAGCCTAAAGTAAGCTGTTTGACCCGTAGATAGGAAGCATCTTGTAAATACTGTGTCTGCGTCTGGAAATTACCGCCACCTTCAAAGCGTTGTCTCGGAAAATAAGCATCTGGATTATCTTCTTTCCAATAATCAAGTGACGCTGTGGTCGGAACAGCCCACTCATTGGTAAAGCCCCAAAAATAGGTGCCCCCCAGCATTAGATCTCGTTTGGCAACTCCCTGCAAAAAAACAGTCAGGTCAAAGTTTTTGTACTCACCACCAAAGCGAAGTCCATAGTTATACCTTGACTCATTATTTCCTATTATACTCAGGTCGCCAGGACTATCTAAGGTGTTTAGTCCGTTGTTGATAGCACCATCGTTATTTGTATCTACATAGCGTACATCTCCAGCCAGCCATTTTCCGCCCCAGATACGGCTCTTGTCGGTTAAAGCGGCCTCGGTATCTGTAGCATATAATCCATTTGAAGTATATCCCCATATCTCTCCAATCTTCTTTCCAACATAATGATCACTGAGGCTTCCGGTAGGGTTGAGATCGTATTTAGTGATTTCAGCTCTATTGTCGCTCATATTGAAATTTACAAAGTAGCGAAGTCCGTTCACTAGTTGATCTTTCCAACCCAATTCTAGCTCCCATCCATTGGTTTTTAGGTCGGCTGCATTACGGTTGGGGGCCCCTGTACCCAATATTGCGGGAAGTGCTGCCCCACGCACAATCATGTCTTTGGTATCACGACGGTACACATCAAACGCACCTGTAAGTCGACGATTAAGGAAGGTGAAATCTACGCCAAAGTTTCTGGTAGATACTTTTTCCCAGGAGAAATTAGAGCTGACAAGTCCAGGTGCTGTAATATAATTTTGCTGCGAGGCGCCAAAGATATATCCTGATGTTCCATATGGCATCGTAGCGATATAGGGATAATAGCTATCTTGATCATTTTCGTTAAACAATTGATTGGGCAATTTTCCATAGGAGCCTCGAATCTTGATGTCGTCGAATAATGGTTTGACAAATGTCATAAAAGACTCCTCTGATAATCGCCATCCAGCAGATACAGATGGGCTAAAAACATACCTATCGCTGGCAGCGAAGCGTGATGAACCGTCATAGCGTCCATTAATTTCCACTAGGTACTTGTTATCAAATGTATAGTTTATACGGAAAAATTGTCCGATAAGGGCCCAATCACGAATACGGGATCCGACGATCGGCTTTTCATCGTTGTTTAGGTTGATAAATGGATATTCCTGATTTAATAAATTTTTAACTTGCAGGTTAAAAGACTCATTCTTTTTATATTCTTGATTATAACCGCCCATTACTTTCAGATAATGTTTACCAAAGGTGTTCTCGTATTGTGCGTACACGTTGATGGCCGAATAGGTATCATGCGAATTTTGTTCTTGCACATAGGCCGGATTATTATGTGGGTAAAGCCCTAAACGTGTTGCTTGTGTAGGATCTGTGATATCTCCCCCCACAGGGACTGCACCATATTCATAAAAAGATTTGGTATTTGACTTTCTATTGAAGTGATACGAGTTCCAGGTTAAATCACCGACTACCTTGAAGTTTTTTATCGGTTTTAAGGTAAATCCGCCTGTCAGCCAGATGTCGTCAGATTTGAATCCGTTTCTGCCGTTATATTCGATAAGGGCAAATGGATTCGTAAAACTCCCCTGACCCGAATAGTGTCCGTCAGGATGATAAACAGGCATGATAGGACGTAAGTCGTCAGAAACACGGTCACCCAGAATTTCAAACCTAGAGGTTGCACCTGGTTTGTCGTCTTCCTTTCTGTTAAAACGCATTTTACCCGATATTTCGAGCCAATCCGTAGTTTTTACATTTACACCTACATTGGCATTGTATCGTTCGAACTTCTGGTTTGCTGCTTTAAAGAGACCTTTTTGTGTAAAAGCACCCAGTGACGAATAATAGGATATTTTACTACTACCTCCGGATAGTGAAAGGTCATGTTGACTCATCGGTCTCCAGTCGGGAAACATTTCCTTGATCCAATTCGTATTTCCAACATATTTATATCGAGATGGATCGTTTGGATCGATGTATACGGCATTTTCCAGAGTAGGATTATTCATGTAGTTTTTTATTTTTTCTACATCCAGGTCGGTGAATACATCGGACCCTGTAGGGCCGCCCGTTAATCTGCCCGTCTGATCTGCTTCACGATACATCGTGACGTAGTCTAGCGAATTGACCAATTCGGGTAGAACTGTAGGTCTTGCGAAGGACTGGTTAAACGAATAAGAAACCTGCGTGGGAGCATCAAACTTTCCGCTCTTCGTGGTGATTAAGATAACACCATATGCTGCTCTTCCGCCGTATATCGCAGCTGAGGAAGCATCCTTCAAAACAGTTACACTGGCTACATCGTCTGGGTTAATTTGGTTTGGATCTATCTGTACACCGTCTACCAACACCAAAGGAGCTCCTCCATTAAGTGAGTTGTAGCCACGGATATTGAATGATGAGGCAGATCCCGGACGACCGTCGCCCGTGTTTATATTAAGATTCGGAATAGCCCCCTGCAAGCCCTGTCCCAAATTGGTCAGCGAGCGTCCTTCAATTGTTTCTGAAGTTACCGTAGATACTGCACCCGTAAGGTTTGCTTTTTTGGTCGTACCATATCCTACTACAACTACTTCGTCAAGATCACTTACATCAGCATCAAGCGTGGCATTTATTCGTGATAGCCTGCCTATTGTAACTTCTTTTGTCGTAAATCCGATGATCGAAAAGACTATTACTGCAGATCCTGGAGTCCTATTAATCGAATATTCGCCGTTATTATTGGTGCTGGTTGCGTTGTCTGTTCCTCTCATTGCTACCGTTACACCCGATAAAGGCTTTCCTTCGTTGTCTGTCACTCTCCCCTGAATACGCTCTTGTTGTATCTCCGTCTCTTTGTCGGTATTCCTAAGGACACCTTTTGGCTGATCTACAATGGATATGATTTTTCCGCTGATCAAATAAGTGAAAGGCTGGTTTTTGAACAATTCGATGAGGACTTTATCCATATCAGCTTTTTCCATACGAATGCTAATAGGTTTAGCCATGCTCAGATAACGGTTACTTATTGAAAATGAAAATCCTGTTTGTTTCTGTACGGCAAGCGCAACATCTTGGAAAGTTGCCTTATGCATGTTAAGACTTACTTTCTGCGCGCTCACGCTGCCAAAGCTACATAAACAAAACCCAAGTAGATATAATGTTAATAGATTCATAATAACAAGATTTTTCTTTGCTATTTTTAGGTGTCTCTTCGGAACTTTGTTCCAATAAGTGAGCACACCATTGGTATTTATGGTTGTAATCATTATTTTTGTTATCGTTAGTTATTAATAATGTGTGAGAAACATTTATTTATCAACTGACCACTGCCGTGACTATGTTGCTAGCATAGTGCGGCTTTTTTTATCTAGTACAGTCGGCTTGTAATACTTGTATTTACTTGACTAAAACCTCCTTTCCTTTTATTTCAAAATTAACCTTGTACGTATGCTTAAGAGCTAGCAGGACCGATGAAAGCATTTCATTCCTGTTTATACTGTGAAATGCCCTTCCGTAATTATTATAGTTGGCAGCAAATTTGAACTTTACATCATACCAGCGCTCGAGTTCTATACAGGTTTCAACTAAGCTGGCGTTTCGTTGTAAAATGATGCCATCTTTCCATGCTGCATAATCAGAAGCCTCAACGGTTGTTTTTGATACTTCACCGCCCGATAAAATAGCTTGTTCCCCTGTAGTAAGTACTAGGCTGTGTTGATTATCGACGTCTGCTAGTTTGATTTTCCCATGCGTTAATGTCGTAACAGTTCGCCGCTCATACTCTCGAATGTTAAAGGCAGTACCTAAGACCTCAATTCGCTGTTTTCTTGTATGTACCACAAATGGTTTGCTTTTATCTGCCGCAATTTCTAGGTATACCTCACCAGATACCTCTATGGATCTTTTGTCCGCGGCAAAAATACTAGGGTACTTGATAGAAGATAGGCTATTTAACCAAGCCTTCGAACCGTCAGGTAGGGTAAGCTGATACATTCCTCCTGCAGGTGTACTTACCGTTGCGTAGTCTGCTCTTGAAACTTTTAGTTCCTCGCCATTTGCGTACGAATATTTTCCGTTTTTATAAATTAATCCGGTTTGCGTCGTATCCAGATTTAGCTTTTCACCGTTTGAAAAAGTAATGTGTGCACGGTTTCCGCCAGGTAATACATCATTGCCAAATTGGGAAGTAAGGACAATATCTTCGTTTAGTGATAAGTTATATTTGTAAATAGTAGTGCCGATAGCAAATAAAGCCATGACAGCAACAGCAACCCATCGCCATAATTTTACAGGTCGGTATACTTGGTTTGTTTTTATTTCACGCATCAGATTGATATGGGCAGATGCGGTTATAGAACTGACTTTATTCTGATCTATTTGCGCTGAAACAGTAGATTCAAGTTGATTTCTGATATAAATGGACAATTGTCGCTTGTCACTTATTTTAAAATGATCCAACAATTCATCAAGTTCAGAGGCTTTACAAGTGCCTTTTAGATACTTTTTGAATAATTTATCTATATCTTGGTTTTGTCTATTCACAGCGATGTATATTAGCTTATTTTTTTCGGTTTACATTACTATCCATAACGAGAGGAAATTAATGACAAAAAAAATAAATTATTTGTATAATGCTGTTTTATAGATGTTTAATTTTAATTCGGAAGATGGAAGAAGAAAAATAGGATGAGCGGAAAATATTCAGAATTAGCGAGAAGTTGGCTTTTTATAAATTGATTTGATCGATTTATGTGCGTATTGACTGTGCTTTGGGATATACCAATTCGTTTGCTGATTTCTTTGTAAGAATAGCCTTCTAGTTTAAACAGAATAAATACTTCTCGCTGCCGATCGGGCATTTTATTTAATAAATTCTGAACTAAAAGTTCATTTTCCTTCGTATAAATATAGGATTCGATAGGCGAGTGCCCTTTTTCCAGTAGATCCAGCATTTGGGTCCGATATGCATGATCGTATGCTGCTTTTCTAAAAAGTTTATAGGTTTTATTTGTAGCTATCTTAAGAAGATATGACTTAAAGGACTTTTCAATATCGATGTTGCAGCGTTGCTCCCATACAGTCATAAATGTGTCTTGTAGCACTTCTTGGGCCCATTCAGATGATTTTAAAAGGAAAAGTAAATGTGAGGTAATATATGACGAATATTTAAAGTATAGCTTTTCAAACGCCAATGGGTCACCATTTTGCATTTTTTTAATTAGCATCTTCTCGTTGCAGCCTAATTTATTTTCTAACATAATCTTAAAAATGAAATTTAGATTCAGATATGCATTCTCTCATAACCTTAGAAACGGATAACGGTTTATAGATTTTATAATATATTATCGCTTTACTTCTAAGGCGTGGTAAATCGGTCACTGAAGTAGTCAAAAGTTGAAATAATAATAACTGATGACTTTTAGTTAGCTAATTTACAATTTACTTTAAAAATAAACAATGCTTCATCACCTATTGTTCAGCAAATCTTCCGGCCAATAGCACCCGATCAATAGTTGCATGCCCCATATTCATCATCTACTAAACCTTAAACAATGAATTCAGCGCCTAAATTGCGAGGTCTGTTGAACCTAGTCTATCCAAAGAATACCACGAACAAATTTTTCAAGCTCGAACTACAACAAGAGTTTAGATAGATTTTCAGTTTTTCTTCAAGACAAATGTAGAACCATCGCTTATCTATAATTAGGCTATATGATAGCTGCTTGTATTTTTTTATCAATACAATGCAAGTAGTGAAGCATGGCCACACGTTTGAATTTTGCTCGACTTTTGTGCGCTTCAATTCCTGCCTACATATCTTCAACCAGTCTCCAGCCTTGATTCTTATGGTCAATATATTGATAGCTAGAAGAGCTCATCCTTGAAACAGATTTTGAAGTTAGTAGATTTCTTATTACGATGGTTTTTTAAGGGTCTTGGTCTGCTTCCTTACCGCTTTTACCCTTGTAGCCATAAAAAGAGTTTTCAACTGCATCATATAATATAAAACCAGGGCTGATTCCGCCACCTTCTTCTAAAAGATCTTGTCCTAAAATAGATCGGCAGAAATTGATATCCGTAGTAGGTCGATATTAAGATCGGCCTACTACGGATTTGTTTATAGTTAGTGTGCTTATAGATTTTTTATTTAATTTGAGATATACTTCCTCTGGCCACCGTTCCCCAGTTTGTCAGGTTACCGTATACGATAAGCTTGGAATTAGCATTGGCAAATTCAACCCTACCTCCACCATTGATCGTAAGGTTGCCATACACAACTACTTCGCCGTCTATAATAAGTTTTCCGTTAATGGTCGATGTCGTTCTAGAGCCCGATGACCCTTGATAAAGCGTACCTTTTACGCTTAATGTAGCACCTCCATTTACAGTAAATGTGCCTCCGATAGTGCCAGAACCAATAAGATTCATAGCTGCATTAACATTTATATTTTGTTTTAAAGCCATCGTTCCGTACATATTAAAGGTACCGCTATTTAGGTTAACATAACTGCCGTTGACATTGAATGTACCACACCAGGTGAAATTTCTATTGATATTTACATTGGAGTTGAAGGTTTTGGTGTCTGCGTAGTTTGCCGCTTCATTGATATTGAGATCCCATTGCGTACCACCGCTGTAAGCGGGGTATGTACCATTACAGGTTGGAAGAGCAGGCTTTAATTCTATCAGTTTAAGGATTTTCAGGCCGCCTTTACCAGTAGCCACAAAAACATAATTATCTCTGCTGATCACAAAATTACTTGAACTATTGTCAATACTGTTAAAACTTGAACTTCCCAAATAGATGAAATTATTCTGCTTATCAAATTGATAGACAGCAATACCTACTCCACCGTTGGCAACGAAAACACGTGCCGCATTGGTGGTTACAGCGTTGGTAACAATATCCTCCTGATCGGTGTCGTTATCCTCTGCGGAAACTGGAATGGCGATACGATTTTGCACCGCTCCCGTATTTGTATTATATATGCCTAAGCCTTGGCTTCCTTCTGCAATCAAAAGAAAGTCATTATAAAAATCTATAGTACGTTTAGATGAAGTTGGGTTGAGGACAGTCTCAATAGTTTTGACAAGACTCAGGTTATTGTTCATCACTTTGATTCCCTGGCTACCTGATAGGGCAAACACTTGGTTCTTATAAGTTTTTACCGCTAAGAGATCTGGGATACTGCTGGTGTTCTCAATCTTCCCTGACGTTTTGCTCAAGCGGGCTATAGCACCTGAGTTGCCCGATACGACATATTGGCTTTCGTTATTAAAGGCAACATCAGTGGCTACGTAACTGGGGAGTGCTGTGTAACGGTAGGCTGTAGTTGGAAGTCCATTTTGTAAAGGGAGTACAATTAACACCGCCGGCGAACTGATATTGTCAAGAACACCTTCATCTGCGGCGCCTGCAAGCAATAGGTTATCTCCATCTATAGCCAATGAACTGATGTCGATGTTGGGGAGCTTGGCATTTACAACCAAGCGGGGGGTATTGATGTCCGAAATGTCAATGACGTCGACTCCTCCTAAATACTTGTCGCCTTCGGTATTGTAACTCACGTAAGCATAGTTGTCGGATACAGCGACATGGGTGGCTCTTAACTTGTTGCCTTCATAATCCGGTGGAGCAATTTGTGCGACCAGAGCAAGAGAAAAATCAGGATTTTCGATAGCGGCCACTGTAGCACCTGTGGTGGATTTAAATCTCGCTGATGCCATTAGATTGGACAGTTGGAGCAGGCCTGAATTGTCATAGCCTAGACGTGTGCTTAGCTGTGCAATGTCGTTTTGGATGACTACCGGGGCGTCGTCTAGATCCGTATTGTTCTTGTCACAGGAGACCAGCGACCCTAAAGCCAAAAAGAGAAGGATGTGTAACTTTTTCATAGCAATTAAAGTATAGATGTATAGAGCGGGCTACGCCTGTCGGCGTGTGTCACTTCTGTAGTTTTTTACTGTGTGCAAGATACGAGTTTTTTTATATTGCAATAGCTGTTATTATAGGAGATATAGGCGTCTTCAAGAACCTAATATAATGAGTAAAAACATCACTGGCAATCTTAAATCCGATTTTACCCTTTGAATCCGGGTTTGGTCCTGTTTTTTCTTCCTTCTCCTGCAGGTGGTCGATATAATCATCAAATCAATAAGTCAAGCGGTGCAGATCTTGCGATCGACTTCGATAAAACTGCTGGAAAAGGCGCTGAATATTCTTAAATACTTAGCTCTGGGCCTCCGAATATTGGACGCAGTAACAGGGGGGAGTCGCCTTTTAAGCAAAAATGCCTTTATTCGGGAACGATAGATCAGAAGCAAATAAATATATACCAAGACCAATATAAAGTCTACTAGCATTCCAAACAACGCAGGAATTATTGACGTGCTACCTCCTTCAGCACCGTTTTTCATCTGCTCTTCCACGATCGCTTTTTGGCGCGCTTCGTCAATTCCCACTCTGCTTTCTATCCAGGACTGTAATTTAGAAACCATATCGCCCATGTTTTTCTTCATATCTTCCAACTGTGCGGCAAAGCTTTGTAATTGCCAATTCAATAAGAATATAATTCCGGAACAAATTATCAATAGACACGCAATAGCTATCAAAGCACTGACCCATCGAGGCATTCCTTTATTTTCAAAAAAAGTAGAAGGGCCTAAAAACAACATCGCTAAAATTCCGGCCATCGCGAGCGGTGCCAATACCTCTTTTCCAAAGTATAAAATTGTTATAGCCAGAACAGTGAACAGAATGATCTGTGTCCCTTTAAAAAGTGAATTAGTCATATTTTTGTTCAATTTTTTTCAAATTTCTATGGCCTATTATCAGACAGTTTATTGTTTTAACTTAAAAACAGCGGCCGCAATTAATCTTGATGCAATGGCTGAAGCAACAGTAGCTTTAGGTTACAAAGGATCTCCAAAAGACATTGCAAATGCTGTTCTATTCTTAGTTAATGATAAGAGTAGTTACATTACAGGAAGCGAATTTGTTGTTGATGGTGGACAGACATTAATGTAATAAGTTTAAAATCGATTCAATGATTTTACTTCGAGATTTACGAGACACCACAAGCATTGTGGCGCTAGCGGAGGGTACTCCGTATTCAGTATACATATTGGGAGCATTTCTGCGACCTCCCCAACTTGAGGTCGCAATATGCGACTTCAAGATTTCTACTTCATCTTTATTGAGGGTGAACATAAAATCCTCCGGAAAACGAGTGGAATTTCTGCGAACTTGCTCATTTAGACGTTTAGTTTCCACACCGTATAATTCAGCAAGATCGCTATCGAGCATCACTTTTTGGCCTCTGAACTCATATATTTTGTTGACAAGGGTTTCGTCTGTTATTACTATTGCATTGGTGTTAAGTTTACTCATAATTTCCCCTTGGTTATAATTGGTTGTTGGGTACTATTTTATTCCAACCTTAAATCCTATCTCACCTTTAGAGTTTGGATTTGTCACCGTTTTTTCCTCCTTATCCTGCAGTCGGTCAATATACTCAAATAGCAATTCGATATTCTGGTCGTGGCCATTTTGCTTTTTTGAAAGCTTTTCTATGGCGAGTCGCATCTCTGTTAGTTCATACTGTATCCTTGAGTTATCTGTAAGGAATTGGCGCAGTTTAGTAAATACTCGCATGATTTGTATATTAACTTGTATAGCCTGTGGACTTTTTAGTACACTCGATAGCATGGCTACACCTTGTTCAGTAAATACGTTGGCTAAGTACTTGCTATGACCTCCTTTTTTCTTTAAGGTCACAGTTTGTGACCTTAAAGAACTATACTCTTCCTGTGTTAGTTCAAACATAAAGTCTGGAGGAAATCTAGCAATATTTCTTTTTACAGCTTGGTTTAATGCTTTAGTTTCTACTCCATAAAGCTCGGCTAAATCCCTATCTAACATCACTTTTTGATCTCTGAAAAGATAAATTCTGCTCATCAGAACATCTTCCGGATGCAAGTTTTTTATTTCTGAATGGTTGTTCTTACTCATAATTCCCCGTGGTTATAATTGGTCTTGGTTTTTTACTTCTCTATCACAGATTCTTTTTCTTTTAGATAAGCTTCAAACATGGTAAAGAACTCTGCTATAGATATTTTAGCATATTTACAAACTTTACGAATTGTTGATATTGGTACATCATATCCATTACTCGTTGTTAATTTGTTAATAGTTGTTCGGCGAATATTCATAATCTCTACATACTGCCGTATAGTGGGGCGCTTTCCTTTAATACTAATTGGTGAAATAAATTGAATATTAATGAAATCTAATAAATCACGTTGGAATTGTTCTTGTTCTTCGTCTTTAACTTTTTCCATTTTTTTACAAATTGGTTTACTTTAAAAAATATTGTCCGTTATAGTGGACAATTCAATATTGTTTCTTATCTTTGTAATAGTTAATTAAATAGCGACTAAAAGGATAGAGGTTTAACCCTCAATCTTTACGATTGTCACTTACGCACGAAAGCCGTCAATTTTCCACGTAGGTCGACAAGGGGTTCGCTTTCCATTGCTTTTTGTATCTTTACATACTCTTCAATGGAGCGGACTTCCTGTCAGACTTTGTGGAACTAAGATTACGGTCTTAGGGGCTCTTGACGGCGCCACGTGCAAAGCTTGGAAGTTCGCTCCTTTGGCTTTTCCAAGTATCCGTGAGTGCCTTTCGTTTCATAAACTTTAATATTATGAGAACGAAACAGAAAACCAACAAACACCATTCAACACCAATATCCAATCGGTCGTCATGGTACTCCCAACTTTTACATTTAAAGAACGTACCGGCATCGCCGGAGTAAAACTTAACAAGATATTACAGACAGAGGGGGGAAGATTGCCACGTCGTTTTTACTACGTACAAAACATTCTCGCAATGACGGTTTAAAAAATACGTCAAAGCCCTTTTCTGTAAGCCGACCCCCAAATATGAAAACACTATTGTTTGCACAGGTTAGAAATCGGTTACTATCTATTTAAATTCGCACCTTAAAGATAGCCTAGATTTTAAATACAAGCAAATATTGTGTGTTTTAATTTTATCGTATTGCGATAATCTGGAGGTCGGTACTTTTATTTATTTCGTGAATGGATGGTATAAAAACCGATTATAAACCAAGAATAACCAATTAAATCCATTCAGAAATCACACTAGATTTTTGAATCTGCAATGGTGAAAACTGTTGCATAATTGAACCAAAAAATGAGATATTTTTTTAGGGGTGGAAGAGGTATGGCCGTTGGCCAGAGTGACAAAGTAACGAAGTTACAGAGTGACAGAGACCTTTTAAGACGCCCGATAAAACAAAATAATAGTAATAGATTGCTTCGCTTCGCTCGCAAAGACGGGAGGGAAGTAAGGCATTCTGCTTATAGCTTATGGCATAAAGCACTTTTAATAATATTCTGTGTGTTGTTTAGTGGCCTTTTGGCTCTTCCTGCTTTCGGGCAGGAGGCCAATGGCCTAAATAATGTCATACCCGTCAGGGTGGGAGATAAGGTTCCGCCAGAATTCTGGACCAAGGAACATGTAGTTTATAAGAATGGCGATACGCTAAGGATGACCTTAGAGCATCTTCGTGGCAAACCATTCATTCTTGATTTCTGGGCCACTTGGTGCGGTACCTGTATCCAAAATTTTAAAAAAATCCATGACTTTCGAAAAGCTGTCCATAACCAGATTGATGTAGTTCTTGTCAATAGTGATTTAAAAAATGATGATCTAAAGAAAATCGGGAAGGTTATTTCAGATTCGAGTCATTTTGTAGGTGATATCGGACAGTCTATCGTGTTTGATACATATTTGAAGGGAATGTTTCCGCATCAAGCTATCCCGCGTTACATCTGGATAGATCATACCGACAGGGTTCGGGCGATTACTGGTTTTGATTTTGTGACGTTAGATCAAATTCAGAAAATGGTGAGACGTAGTAAAGGTATATACTGGTAGTATGAATAGGCTAGTTATAACAATGCTGCTATTATGCTTATCTATGATAGGCACAGCCCAGGTTAAGTTGTCTGGTAAGGTAATAGACAAAAAGGGAATGGGAATTGATCACGCCACGGTGAACTATCTTCAGAACAGCACGAGAACAGACTCTTTAGGTCGTTTTGAAATAAGGGTGTCCGAGTCATCAGGATTCATTACTATTCGTAAGATGGGGTATCAGGACCAAACGCTTGGCTTTAATGCCGCCAATCTTGCTACTGGTATCATCATAGAGCTGCCTAGCAAGTACACGGAGATAGAGGAGGTGGTGATCAATAATGGCTATCAGTCCATCAATAAAGAGCGCTCCGCAGGTTCGTTTTCGGTTATTTCCCGAGAGCAATTGGACGCTCGCCCGTCAATTAACCTCATGGATCGTCTGGATGCTGTAGCTCCTGGATTACAGTTTGATAATCGTACGGGCGGTGCAAAAATCAATATCCGAGGCATTAATACCTTAACAGAAGGACTTATGGGACCTTTGATTGTTGTTGATAATTTTCCGTTCGCGGGTTCGATGTCGGATATTAACCCTGAAGATGTGGAGTCGGTTACACTCCTCAAGGATGCTACCGCGGCTTCGATATGGGGCTCCAGAGCGGGGAATGGGGTTATCGTCGTTACCACGAAAAAAGCAGCGGCTTTAGCAGGGAAAGCGAAGATTTCAGCCACGACCAATTTTAGGGTAAAGGATAAACCGAATTTGTTTTATGAACCGACTATATCACCTCAGGACTTTATCGAGATCGAAAAAATGCTTTACGAAAAGGGATTTTATGATAGTTCGATTAAGGATTCGGGAAATAGACGTACCATACTGTCACCTGTAGTCGATTTATTGGTCCAGCACTCAAAATCAATAATTACACAAGAAGAGTTGAATATCGCGCTAAGCGAACTAGGTAAAAATGATTATCGGGACGATTATCAGGATTATTTCTATCGGAATGCAAAGGATCAGCAATACCATGTGCGCATGGAAAGCCCGGGCGTAAAGCGTAGCCACAGTACCGGGATAGGTTACGACCGTTCCAAGGATCAGGTTGTTACCAATAGTTCCAGTAGGATGTCGCTGTTGCACAACAGTACATTTCGGCCTTTAAATAATCTGAGTATAGCGGTAGATATCGGTTATACCTATGCCAATGCTAATACAGGTGGAAGCACTACGCTTCAGAATGTATACCCCTATACGGATCTGATTAAAAAAGATGGACTGGCTCAGGCAGTGCCTTACCGTTACAATCCTGCCTTTCTAGATACTGTAGGAAATGGTCAATTTTTAGATTGGAGATATAGACCCTATGATGAGCTGAGGGCGACCAAGAATAAAAGCAGTAGAAATCAATTGAATAGTACCTTAAGGTTACGTTACGAACCCTTGCCGGGATTATCTACGCAGTTGGTATACCGATTTGATAATACAGATGGGATTCTGCAAAATATGCGTACCCAAGAGGCATACATGGTGCGGGATTTAATAAACAGTTTTACGCAGGTGGATAAAAATGGAAAACTTACGTACCCCGTACCGCTAGGTGCTATTTTGGATCGGAGTTATACGGATGTATGGGCGCATAATTTGAGGGGACAGTTAAATTTTGATCGAAGCTATGGTTCTCATGGTATTTCTACCTTGTTAGGTGCGGAGCTAAGCCATCGGTCTAATTTTTCAAACGCTTATCGTTTGTATGGGTATAACGAAGATCTCTTGTTGAGTACACAGGTGGATTACCTAAAACCGTACGCATTATCTGGAAATTTAGGTGGACAAGCTTATATACCGGATTATGTTGGTGACGAAGGTGGTGTGACGCGCTTTGTGTCCTTATTTTTCAATGGATCTTATCACTATAAGCAAAAGTACATCCTAAATGGCTCTATGCGACGGGATGGTTCGAATCTATTTGGCGTAAAGACCAATGCCAGATGGAAGCCGCTATGGTCAACAGGAATAGCATGGGTGCTATCAAAGGAATCCTTTTTAGCCCAGAGCTCATGGGTTGATAATTTAAAACTTCGGTATACACTTGGTCATAGTGGCAATGCGGGAAGTGGAAATATCGCTGACCCTATTATGCAATATCTGGGTAATGCCATGTATACCAATTTTCCATATGCTATGGTAACACAGCCTGCCAATCCAAATTTAAGATGGGAAGATGTACAGATGATGAATTACGGGCTGGATTTTGGATTTTGGAAAAGTCGCCTTTCCGGATCTGTAGAATGGTATAATAAAGTTTCTACCGATCTGATCTCAGACGAGCGGATAGACCCTACTTCTGGATTTTCAACAGTAAGCCGTAATATCGGTGAAGTTAGGGGGAGAGGACTGGATATGGAGCTGAATACGAGGTTCAGCGTTGGGAATGTAAACATTCAGTCTGGCTTTGGTTATTCCTATGCGACGAATAAAGTAACAAAGTATGATGGTGTAGCCCATGACGCCAGTTGGTACACGACCAATAAAGGTACTAATTTTGATCCTATAGTCGGAAAGCCGCTTTATCCAATGTTCTCATATGCTTTCGAGGGCCTCGATCCAGCAAATGGCGACCCAATTGGTTTGTTTAACAAACAACAATCGAAGGATTATAAGTCCATTTTGAAGGATTCTATCGGGAATATAAATTTTCGTGGATCAGGATTGCCCACATCATATGGTTTTTTCAGAAGTACGCTTAACTGGAAAAACTGGTCCTTGTATTTTTCTATTTCCTACAAAATGGGGTATTATTACCAGACTTCTTCTATCGCCTACAACTCGCTGTATTATGGTCGTTCTGGTCACGCCGATTATTACGACCGCTGGCAAAAGCCAGGAGACGAGCTGCAAACATCAGTTCCATCGCTCCAATATCCGGCATCAGCAGAAAGAGACCAGTTTTACTTATACTCCGATGCAAATACCAGAAAAGGGGATCTGATCCGTATGCAGGATCTGCGCATATCTTATACCTGGAAAAAAATTAGCCTCAGTACATCTGTAAATAATCTGGGCTTGCTATGGACAGCGAACAAAGAGGGCAGGGACTCAGATTATTTAGGTATGCCACCTCAAAGGGTTTACAATCTAGGTTTAAAAATTAATTTCAATTAGCCATGACAAAATATGCATTATATAAAATAGGGAGCATCACTATGCTATTACTTTCTTCAGTCTTCTATGGTTGTGATAAGTTTTTGGATGAAAAGAGCACGATGTCATTAATGCTGCCAAAAACCTACGATGACCTACAGGCTTTGATGGATGATAATGGTAGTGTTAATACCGGAATGGGGCCTGGCTTACTAGAGGTTGGTACCGACGATTATTACCTACTGCCCTCTGTTGCGAATAGCTTACAAAGCTTTGAGAAGGATCTATATTTTTGGAATAAATTTCCGGAATACACCACTTTAACAATGAACACGCAATGGAAAAGACCCTATATCCCTGTTTTTGTAGGAAATACGGTGTTGGATTATATAGATCGCATCGATGAAAAAAATCCAATCAAGTATAATATGGTTAAAGGATCCGCCTCATTTATTAAGTGTTATACTTATCTTTTGCTCGCGCAGGTATTTGCCCCGCCTTATCGTTTAACTGGTGAAAATGAAGAACCGGGCATCCCTTTAAAGATGAGTAGCGATGTGGCTGAAAAAGCAAGCAGAAGTACGGTGACGGAAACCTATGAACATATTATAAAAGGTCTTAAAGATGCCATAGCTTTACTACCAGCTGAGATTGACAGCAGAATGCGCCCTTCCAGACCTGCAGCTTATGCTGCGCTATCCCGCACCTATCTTATTATGGGAAGGTATAAGGATGCCATGGAGAATGCTGAGCTCGCCTTAAAGGATTATGATGTGTTAATAGATTATGCGACCTGTGATTCCAATGCCACTTTACCATTTAAGATACTTAACGAGGAGATTATATATCATGCAAATAGTGTTGGCTTAAGCCCATTGAATCCATCTCGGGCAACTATTGATAACGGATTGTATAGTAGTTATCAAGTTAATGACTATAGAAAGAAGCTGTTCTTTAATAAGCGAACCGATGATAGCTATTCTTTCAAAGGTAGTTATACGGGGTTCAATATACAGAGCACCTTTGTCGGACTGACTGTGCCTGAGCTCTATTTGACACTAGCTGAATGCTATGCGAGATCAGGAAAGATAAGGGAATCTGTGGAGGTGTTGACTAAGCTGTTGGTCAAAAGATATAAGTCCGGTTTTGTGATGCCTACTTTTGATAACAAAGAAGACCTTTTAGATTACGTCCTTTTAGAACGACGTAAAGAGATGTTATTAAGAGGGGTGAGGTGGTCTGATCTGCGAAGATTGAATCAGGAACCTCGACATGCGAAGGACATAGAAAGACTGGAAGTGGTCGGAAGCGATACGGTCAAACACGTGTTGGGTATTGGTGATAAACGGTATACTTACCTTATTCCAAGGGAGGTGATTGAATTTACTGGGATGCCTCAAAACCCAAGATAAGAGAAAATGCGGGCCTAGCCCGCATTTTCCATTATTCGCTTCGGAAAGCTCTTTTACTATTCGCTTCGAAATTCTTTAACGGCTTGATTTCTAGTGCCAGAAGTCAGCGCTTCGGATATTAAAATTTTAACAGTTTTACCTCCTGTGCCCGGTACGACATGATTCAAGTCGGGGATACTTGAGTTACTAGGGTCTGCCGGGGCAGTTAGCATACATACTGTCTCTGGATTTTTATCACAAGACTCTGTTGCAAATAGTGAATACTGTGAAGAATCCTGCGGATTGTTATTTGCTGGATTTAAAGCTCCATTGAAATGCCAATCCTGATCAGCAAGTACTACCTTTGCAGTAATATTTTCTTCTGATGATTGATGCGCACGAACCGAAAGGTAAGTGCCTGATGCAATAGTTAAGGCTCCCAAAGCCATTGCAAATTTTTTGATGTTGTTTAGCATGATGCTATAATTTAGTTGTTTATAATTTCTTCCCTTTTTTACCTCTGGAAAGATTAAGAGGGATTTGCTATCCGGATCTGTTGATTTTTTCGTACGATGCCTCAACACATATCTCATGGATAGTCGGAAGGGTCTTTTGGCCGACACGCCCTGCACCCCGTGGCCTAGCCACCGAGATTCGCTGTATATGTAGTCAGTGACAAGTAATCAATGACAAGGGGTATCAAGTTATTCTGCTTATATATTCAAGATCTTCCATCGTAGGCGGATAGCCAACAGGCAGTTTATCGTGTGTACCCATGTAGGCAATCACCTCGTTTGGTGGCTGTGCCCGCTCTATGCTGGCTATCGATTCCTTGACTTGGATCCAAAGGCTCTGTTGACTGTTTTCTCCATCATTCCGGTTTACAATCTTCGCTATTCGCCAGCGTATCCATTGCATTTTTAGCGCTTCGTTATAGTATCGCCAATCGTAATGTAGCTGCGCGAATGCCTTGAGTAGGTGTGTATACAAGACGCTGAGATCAAGATGAAATAACAGTTCATGTCTTGCAGGGCTCAGAAGAGGTATATTGCAGAAAGCTATACCAGGGAGTGTCAGTTCTATACCGAGGAGGTAGCTTTGTTCTGCGATATCAAACTCGTCAATGACATAATAGGTAGCAGGATCACTACCCTTGAATAATAGCCCATTTTGTGTCAATCGTACCAGTGCAAATTCGATCAGATACACCATTTCGCCTATACGGGTCTCATGAGGATTGGCCTTACAGACCATATTCATCGTCTTTGTTGCTTCTTCTAGATACCTTCGGGGGCAACGCCCAAATTGTTGTTCATAGGCTTGAGCTACCATTTGGTAGCCGTTGTAAAGAACCTCGCCCTCGCCTTCGATTAGTTCAAATGGAAAGTGATAGGGACTATTGTGCCACCCCTCGGGAGCTAGCTCCTGCATCATTTCCTTAAGCTGTAGATATAAGCGTTCCATCACCTGATAGAGCACTTCGCTTTCTAGATATGTTTGTCTTATAATCATGACTTCCACCGTATTTATATACCAAAGGTAGGAGGCCGAATAGCAGGCGGACCGACAGCTTACGATTTCACGATCCGACAGGGTTATTGGGCTACAACGTTGAAAGTGGAAGTTAAAGGTCTGTTAGGAGTGTCTGTATATATCCACTAGCAGTTTGTTTACTATACTTCTTGAAAAAACGACCGAATGCGTCTAGCGAACTGTAACGGAGTTCATAAGCTGTCCCGGTAGGGCTCATGCCCGATGCAAGCAGGCTTTTGGCCCGTGCCAAAAGTAGTTCCGTGCGCAGCTCCCGCAGGCATTTGCCAAAATGTAGCTTATGATAGCGGTTTACGGTGTCTATATCCAGCTTTAGATCATCGGCTAGCACAATGATTTGCGCTTCTTGGCCCTTTTCTTCGATATACATAGCCAATAGTTTGCGCGCCTGTGTCGCTATTTTGAGATCATAGCTCATTTTGGTTTCCTCTTCCGATATCTTCTCGGCCGATAGGTCGATAAGATCGTGGATAATACCGAAGACGAAACTTTCATTTTTCAGTTTTCTTTTTTTCAAGCCCCGGCACAGCGCATGTATATACATCCTCGTGCGTTTGCCAACCTTAAAATCTCTGCTCACCACCACTTCCGGCAGCTGTGCTCGCCGGGCCTGCAATAGGCTGTGTAAGAATACATAGGGCTCTTTGTTTTTCTTCCGAAATGTTTTGCTCCGGAAATAGTAGCCAAAGAGCTGGCTTTTTCCTGCGGGTATCGTTACGGTATATCTACCCGGCGGGAGGTAGTAGTACATACCACGGCCGCAGAGCTGTTGGCTGATCAGACGGCCCTGTGCATCGTGTAGATGGATAGCAGCGCTGGCCTCGAGGACGTACAGTACATGGATGTCGTGTAGCTTAACCTTGATCGGAATCGTACGCGCTTCAACGAATAGCGTGTCCAGACAGCTCAAAAATACTTCCAGCGTATCAAACTCTTGTAGTATGGCCTCATCTGCGCCACGTTTCCAATAGCTGGTTTCGCTATCACGGAGTATCAAACTGGCTTCAAGCTGTTCCAGGCAATGGGCGCTCGCGACTTTGTCCAGGATGTGCCGAAGTTTAGATAGTACAGATCGCTTCATCATTCTTAAGGTTTAAAGTTTGGTCTTGGTGTTTAAAACCCACAAATAAAAAGGGTTTGTCTATAGTGGTCAAGTGACAGTGGTGACATCTGCCGGCCATTTTGATCGGGGTATTTATTAATAATACTGGATAATCAAGGTAAGAAGAGGGTGACTTTAGGTGCAAAAAGAAATAAAAAATACCGATTCGTGGATTTTTCGGGGGCATTCGTGGATAAATTCTTCGCGTCAGACAGCGCTTTGCTAGTTTGGCTTTAGATCTAAAAACGGTTGAGCGCTCAACTTTTGTTTAATTAAAATTTTTAAATAATGCACAAAGTAAAGTTAAATGCACCGCAAAGCGTGATCGGTGGTATCATCAGAAAGACGACGGCCAATGTGGAAGGTTCACCCTTTTCGTTGGGATCAAAGCCTACATGGTTTATGGAGAGTAGCGACATCTGCGACGTTATTCTGCCGGGAATGGATCCTATACCTATGGATCGATGAGCATAGAAATCGCTAATAAAGGTTTGGGCTATGGGTCCAAACCTTTAACAGAAGCTATAGACTGGGATAATCCCAAAAATCTGAATAGTTATACGATGATGTCTGCCAATTTACTTAATTTCTTACCAAATATGCCACCCCATAGGCATCTGTCATTGTACCAACAGTACAAAGGACAGCAGTACCTGAATGGAAATGATATCCGGTTATTCGAAGGGGACTACCCATTGCCCATAGATGGACTGCCGGATTTTGTACATAGGGTATCGGGAGAGAAGGGGATTATTGCTACCTACCATTTTGGACCATTTCAATTGATTAACTATATACTGATCAACGCAAACATTCCTTATGTGCTGCTGGTGGGCCCGCAGTCGCTCAAAGAATGGTCGTATAGATACCCAGCCTTGATGAAGCGTCTGAAGAAGGCCGCGCAAAATAACCGCTTTCAGCTATTGGATGCCCAACAACCCTCTTCTTTACGTAAGATGTATCGCTTATTGGAGGAAGGCTACCATATGTTGCTATACATAGACGGCATGGAGGGAATCGACCTATCGGTGCCTGAGCGGACCATTCAGTTGAGTTATCTGGGGCAGGAGATCCGCGTGGCGAAGGGGGCTGCGGCCTTGGCGAGCTATTTTCAATTGCCTATATATCCGGTGCTCTTGCGTCGTGGTGCCGACAGCATATCCATCGAGATGGATAAACCGATCTATGCTGCGGCGTTTAAAGATAGACATACTTTCATACAAAGTGCTTCCGATCGGCTCTTCGCTTTTCTCGGCAGGTTTGTCCTGCATTGGCCCGAGCAGTGGACCAACTGGAATATGCTGCATCGGTTTTTGGCCGCAGAGCAGCCTATCGGCAACAACGCCTTTTTAGACGGTTTGGAATGGCACGAGTGCTACGGTTTGCTCCAATTGGATACGTCGGGTTATTTACTGGAGAAGTGGAGTTACAAAGTTTATCCTATGGACATAGAAGAGTTTAAGGTGTTGAAAAGTAGCTGGTTATAAGTTTTTTTATTTGGGTTTCTTTAGGTTATTTGTTATCTTCTGATTTTATACCTAACCAAATCTTATGAAATACTCATGTTTAGCGAAGCACAACCCCCATGAGTATTCCATATGACAGATAAAAGTCAAATTATTTACATATGAAACTTAAATACCTGTGGAAGAATAGCCTCCGCTTACAAAAGCAAATTATGCCTTTCTACATCATGCTGACGCTTGCAATGAATTATATGGCGAATGATAAAAACAATGTAATGTACCAAATCATACACCTGGGCTTATTGTGGTTCTTTTTGAACGCCCTGTTGTTGGTGTATCACTACACGATGGAGACGGCAAATAAAGTGTTGAAATTCCTGATCATCCTCGCGTCCACCGTAGTTTCTTTACTCGTGGTACTCTGGGTTTTGTATCTCATAGCGCCCGAATCAAGAGCCTTTTTGTATTGGGAAGATAATGTATCGGTTCCTTTACGCACGGTGCTGTTGGTCTTTAATAGGTATTTGGGCGCTATGATTTTTGCGGGATTTATCTATTACCACATACGGCACAAAAATGCACAGGAAGAATTATGGCGGGAGAAAGAAGCAAAGTATCAGCAAGAAATAGAAATGAAGGATCTTTTACTAGTGAAAGAACGAGAAGCGAGGGCGCTTGAAGTGGGGTTTCTTTCGGCACAGATGCATCCACACTTTTTACATAATACATTAAACAATATGGTAGGGGCTGCATACCCTTCAAATCCGGGCCTTGCTGCACAATTGACCAATTTGTCTTATCTGGTGCGCTACAAACTGGAGAGTACGAAAAACGAGAATGCGATCATGGATGAGGCAAAAGAAATAGAAGCGCTAAACGCTTACCTCGAGATTATGAAGTGGCAACAACCACATGCGGATATTCGGTTCTCTACCGATGGGCAGGTGTGCGGACAGCGTATTGTACCAGCGGTACTGCTGGATCGGGTAGAGAATATGTTTACGCATGGTATGTACCGAAAGGGGGTAGATCCTATTGTCATCCAACGTAAACTGACCGAAGGTCATGTAGGCTATTATTTGAAAAACAAAATAGATCCACAGTCGCAGCGAAAGGAACGGAACGGCATCGGATTGATCAATTGCAGGCGTCGCCTAGAGTTGCTCTTCGCTGATAAATACCAGCTCAATACTTGGGTGGATGATGAAAATTGCTTTAATGTAGATTTAATCCTTTATCAATACTAAAACATGGAAAGAATACGAACTTTTATTCTGGATGACGAAGCAATGGCGATAGCCATCGTACAGCAACATGCCGAGCTCCGTGACGACCTATTAATCGTGGGGACAGCTACCGATCCCTTGGATGCGCTGGATATGATCCCCGATCTGGATGTCAAACTCATATTTGTGGATATGACGATGGAAGGGATGAGTGGCCCTGAGTTTATAAAAGCGCTAGGTCCCTCTTACCATTACATCTGTTGTTCGGCCTATAATGATTATGTAGACCAGACATCGATGTTGAATGTACCAAACTATATACTTAAGCCTTTTAAGCCAGAAGAATTCACGGTCAACGTGGACCTCCGCTTGGCATCCATTCGCGATCAAGAGTTGGCGCAGAAGATCCGAGAAGACGCGATTAAAATGAAAGAAGGAGGCTTGCGCGTGAATTTCCGTAACGATAAAGTGTCTAAGTACATCCCATTTTATACGATAGAGGTATTGAAAGGCGATTCGGACGAAACGCTATTTTATTGTACAGATGATATTTACAAAGTGGCTGGCCGGTTGAGTGATTTTGAAGCCGAGCTTCCGCCGGGCCGATTTGTCCGTATCCATCGCTCCCATATTGTGGCTAGAGAGAAAATAGATAAATATCAAAGCCCTGGCACACTCATCCTTGTTGATGGATGTCAGTTGCCCGAGGCGCCGCTATCACCAACTTATAAAGATCAGGTCTTGAAGGATCTTAATTTACTAAAATAGAATTATGAACCATTTGTCAAATTATCATTATAAATTCATGCAGCTACGCAAGCAATGGCAGGAATTAGAACTCTTGTCTATAGCCGATGGAGATGCTATTGTTCAGATTTTTGAGGCGGGTATTAGGTATTTGGAGGACTTTAAAAAACACCTCGAAGACGAGCTGAAATTGTTGAACGAGCGGCATCAAATGAACCTTTATTTTACAACGGTCGCGACTGATGGGCCTGTACAGTTGCATTTTCTTAAGGATCAGTTCGTTTTTTTGAAAGACTGGTTTGTGGATTTCGAAAAGATAGTTTTCCCGTTTGCTGATCGATGTCAGCTAAATCTCTCTGTTAGGGAAGTGTTGTATCTGATTCGTCTGCTAAGGGATGCCGGACTGCTGGAAAAAGAAGAGTTAAAATATACCTATCGTTTTCTGGGGAATAATTTTAGAACCGCCCAGCAAGAACAGCTCTCGGTCGAAAGTCTGCGTAAAAAGTATAGCCAGCTGGACAAAAGGGTAATGCACAATACAACGGCCTTATTGGCGCGTCTGGCAGAACTCAATAAAACGTATTTGTTGGCTGCAAAGGCAGGTACAGTATAAAATGGAATACTAATTTTTAATTATATAATTATGAACGAACATGCAAATTTTGGTAGGGGAAAGCTTCCGCCGGGAGGGGAGTTTTTATGGCGTATTATTCATGCAGAAATCGGTAAGATGCGCACAGATGTGACCCGGCTTCTGGACGCATGGGGTCTTCAGGTAAAGACTCCTGAGCCTGTACTGCGTGACAATAACTATGTCATGGGTAGAATAGGCGTAAGTGATCGTACAGTACGACGATTTATCCAGAAAGGTGAACTGAAGATTCACGAAACCATTAACAAAATGAACTATTATTTGGATGAAGATGTCGAATCCTTACGAAGACGATACCGCGGCAATTGAAGACGCTGCTGATCGATTGTGAAAGCTACCTCGGATAATGATGGTAGCTTTCTTCTTTTACCTACCTGGTACTGCCTTAGTTCTGCCTTGGTTCTACCTTGGTTCTGCTTTTTCGCGATGCGGCTCCGATGGTTCTGTGACGGTGCTCCGATACGCCGTCGGAGCGGCATCGGAGCGCCGTCAATGCGGCATCGAAGCGGCAACGGAGCTTGGTGGGATAGCGTAGGGTGTTGGGCAGGTCCTGGTAGGTACTTAGTCGCTGTCTTTAGGATTTGATTTTACCGGTCTTTCTTACTGTTGCTCGTGTTTTTCCAGGTCTCGCTGGCCGATACCGGTCAATCGGTCGGGGGATAGCGGACACATAGCGGTCAATCGTATTGATGCTATAGTTTTCTGTTATATAGCTTTTTATGTTTGTTGTGTCAAAGCGATAATATACCGGTATGCGTACTTTGGCTTAACAGATTTATAAAAATTTAATAAACGAAAAATGGGAAGAATAAGACAAGGGGCAAACGGAGGATTCAGCGGTAAGGCTGGATCGGTAGTGGGTAGCAGCTGGAAAGGGGTAAATTATATCAAAGGGCTGCCCAAGAAAAGTAATAAGCCACCTACACAGGCACAATTGGAAACGCAGGCCAAATTTAAGCTGTTGATGCGATTTTTGACTTCGGTCAATGTGTTCTTGCAGATAGGCTTTGGACAGAAGCAGAACAATAAAAGTACACCGGCCAATTCGGCCTTTCAGTTTAATCTCAAGAAGGTGATTACGGGAACTTATCCGAGCTATGCATTGGATTATGCCAAGATCAGTTTTTCGGATGGTCCGCTGTATGTTGCCGGCACCGTCACGAAGTTGTTTGATACGGACAAGATAACGATCACCTGGGATACGGCAAATTCAGAAAGGATAAAGAAGATGGAAGATGATGAGCTCTTTATTTTGGGGTATCATCCGGAGCAGGATGAGTTCATGACTACCGATGATGTGCCATTGCGACAGGACGGTACGACGGATATGTCCGTACCGGAGCATCTGCGTACGGGAACGATCCATCTTTGGTACTTTATGGCCGATAGGACGGGGGCACTGGTCTCTAAGACCTCTTATCTGGGCGAGATCACGAACTAGGATCGTTCGTGCAGCTTAAATAGTTTTAATCATAGGGTGGGGCTGTTGCTCCACTCTATAACAAACGATAGGTTATGCTTACAACAGTAAAAAGAGAATCTATAGCTCAGCTTGAAGTGCGGCAGCGTTTTAAAATCGCAATCAAATTGGTGAGATCGCTTATGCCTTTTTTGAAGTTAGGTTACCGAGCTAAGTGTAAAAGGCAGAAGAAGCTAAAACCACATAATATTGCGGTTGCTCAGGTGTTCAAAGAGGTGATCAGAGGCACCTATCCAGACTTGGTGATTGATTATTCAGCGCTTGTGCTATCGGAAGGATCAGTCCATAATCTGTATAATAGCAAAATTCTGGTGACTGCCGGTCTGATTGAGTTAACACACGATTCAAGCCTGAATCATAAATGGAATTACTACGATGATAAAGTCATCTGGGTGCTATACTGCCCTACACTGGAAGAGTGTATTTCGGTAGAGGGGAAAAGGGAGGATCCAAGTTTTACGATGACCGTTCCTCTACGATTTGAAGGTCTGGATTGTCACCATTACCTGATGGTGTCCCGTCGGGATTACAGTGAGTTTTCGAAGACAAGATACCTCGGTAAAACTTAATAAACCAAAAGCTATGTTAGATATACATGTAGATCGGCAGGTGCATATCCTGCTGTTGCAGCGGAGCTATGCCGTAGGCGGAACGAATGGTACAATAACTTACCGGGGGAAACATATCTGCCATACCATAGAGCTACCCGACAAGGCGAATACCAAGCGTGTAAGCTGTATTCCTGAGGGAAGATATAAGTTGAACCGGTACCATTCTAAACGTTTTCCCAATACTATTGGGATTTCGCAGGTGCCTAACCGTTCGGGTATTCTCTTTCATGCAGCCAACGATGCACTTGGCGAATTGCAAGGCTGCATAGCGCCAGTAACTACATTGACAGGTGCAGGTAGGGGATCAGAGAGCAATAACGCCTTGAATGAGCTTAGAGCCTTGGTAAACTGCCTATGGGATATGGGCGGGGAGGTTTATTTGGTAGTGAAGTAAATGAAGGTGAAGGAGATGAGGGTAGTGAAGAAGGTAATGATATCACGCCACTGCGAGATGTAAGATTTTTTAACAAACACAAAGGAGATCTAATGACAGTATACGTCATCCCGATAAATCGGGACAGGCTCTCGCGGAGTCCCGAGTTTACCTTGGGAACCTTTTGGAGGACTTGTTCCGAGTATCGGAAGGTCTACAAACTGTATAGGGTTGATGTGATATAGCTTCTAGATATCTCCGCTTCGGTCGATAAGACGAGATAGTTTACAAACCGAGCTTGCGAGCTCACTGTAGGTAATCTGTCATTGGTAGAGTAACGAAACAGTCTGTCTTTTATAGGCGATAACCTACATCACTTACCTCACTATCATAACCATCATCACAATAAAAAAAAACATGCACAAAATCATCAAAAAAATAAGCCAAGCGGTACAGGTGTTGCTGCTGGCTCCGATAAAGTTGCCGGGAAAGGCGTTGAATATTGTTAAATACGTAGCCGTAGGGCTAGGGATACTGGAAGCGATGACAAGCGAGAAGGAAGAGGAAGAACCTGTATCGAATTCACTTCGGGATGAGGAAAGTTAATGAAAACAAACGAAATACGTGCAGGTACCTTGGGTGGTACTTTATGTTCTGTCTGGGCCTCTATTACACTGGGCGACCTATTGCAGACTGTAGTTATGGCTGCGTTGGGGACGCTAGTGAGCTATGGTATGTCGCAGCTATTGCACAGACGTAAAAAGCGGGAATGAGGCGAAAACCATAATCAGCGCTAGCTAAATTTAGAACGCGTTCCTAAAAAGGAACGCGTTTGACCTTTGGTGAGAGACAGCGGCTTATTTATTTATTTATTTATCACTCCCTATAAGGTAGCCAAAAGCTTGTAAGCTAGGGATACGGTCACACAGAATTTTAATCATGCCGGCAATAGGTATGGCTACGATCATACCAGGAATACCCCAAAGAAACTCCGCTAGGACTAAAAAAAATATCGTAAATAAAGGATTGATATTTACTTGATTGCCGACAATAAGTGGTTCCAGTAAGTAGGTTTGAATGAACTGCACTAATGCATACACAACTAGTACACCTATTATAATGTTTATGCTCCCGCCTTGGGCCATTACACCAAGAAGTGTAAGAGTGGTTCCAGTAAGATTGCCTATAAATGGCACCAACTCCAATAATCCGCATATGATAGCAAAGAAGAGTGCATTTTCAATTCCTAATACGGTAAAACCTATGCCATACAAAACCCATAAGGTGAGTATCATTTTCGCTAAACCGGTCATATAACTCGCTGCAACCGTACTTGCGGAATCCACGATGTCTCGGGTGCGATCCCGGTGTTCACTTTTTGTTATTTTGATTAAATAATTCTTCAGTCGTGTTCGGTGGAAGAGGATTAAGTAGGTATAAACCATTATCAATATAAAATTGATTAATATTCCAAAAAACGCAGACGCTAAGGATAGGCCTGTATCGCCGGTACCGCTTTTCATCTGTTCATTGACTATAGCTTTCTGTTGTGAACGATCCAAGTTCAATTTATCCTGTATCCAGGACTGAATCTTGGACACGGTCTGGTTTAGATTATTCTTCATATCTCCTAGTTGCTCTGAAAAGCTCTGCAACTGCCAGTTCAAAAGAAAGCCTAATCCAGCAAACAATAGCAAAATGAGACATACGGCGATAAGCGCACTGGCCCATCTGGGCAATCCTTTAGCTTCTAATTTGCGTGCTGGATTCACAAAAAGCATGGCTAAGATTGCCGATATAACTAACGGAGCAAGAATACCTTTGCCGAAGTATAAAATAACCAGGATTAATACAATCAATAAACCGATTTGTAATTCTTTGGAAAGTGATTTAGTCATTTTTTTATTATCTATAAGGTCTCTCGTAGGAATTTGATAAAACTTTAAGCATGCTGCCCCTTGTGTTTGCCTTCTGCAAACTCTTCGATCATTTTTCTATTAAAGGCAGGAAGATCTTTTGGAGTGCGGCTGCTTACTAGCCCTTGGTCTACGATTACTTCGGCGTCTTCCCACTGTGCGCCAGCATTGATAAGATCGAGTTTTATCGCTTCAACGGATGTCATTTTCCTGCCTTTTACCACTTCCGCATTGATTAACACCTGTGGCCCGTGGCATATCGCGGCAACAGGTTTGTGGCTACTGAAAAAAGACTTTACGAAAGCTAAGGCTTGTTCATTGGTACGTAGGGTATCTGGGTTAATGACGCCACCGGGAAGTACGAGGCCGTCGTATGCGTCGACCGAGGCACTCTCTATAGGAACATCTACCTTATAATCATTCGTCCATTCTGAACCTTCCTTGGCTCGAACACTCCCAGGTTTTAGGGATACAATTTCTACCTTTGCCCCGGCTTGTACCAAGGCTTCTTGGGGACTTGTCAATTCTACTTCTTCAAAGCCATCTGCAACTAGGATCGCTATTTTTTTGTCTGTTAATTGTGCCATAATTTTTCTTATTTTGTTTTTAAAAATTCAGGTGTATTTTTCTTCCTTTTACACTTCCACAATCATATATGAAGTGCCAGGATGTTGGGTTTTAAGTAAAGGAAGAGCCACATTATAAACGGGAATATTACTTGATGTCTGACCAAAGATGGTACCGCCGTGCGCATGACCGTGAAAGGCTACAGCGACTTGGCGTCTGTTAAGTGCTTCAGCAAGATGGGAGGAGCCTAAAAAGGGATATAGCTGTTCGGCTTCTCCTTCGACTGTACTTTTTATGGGCGCATAATGTAACAAGGCTACTTTGGGAACATTAGGATGTTCTTGTTCTAATCGTGTGAGCGCACGGTCAAGTTGCAAGGATTCGTTCACGGCTTCATGGACAAACTCCTTCATCATATCTTCTCCAAATATCGACAGCATAAATTGATCGAAACCTCCGCCAAAGCCCTTGGTGCCGGCAAAACCTATACCGCAGGCCACCGTAAATTCGCCGTCGAGGAGCGTCATCTTATGTTCGGTAAGGATCTGCTTAATAATTTTCTGTCGGCCTTTTTCAAAATCATGGTTGCCTAATACGCCTATTACGGGGATATGCAAACTGTGTAAAGCTTCGCCCAACACCTTGGCTTCATCCTCATCGCCTGTGTCGGTGAGGTCGCCACAGATGATCAGTACATCAGCCTCTGTATTTACTTGTTCAAAGGTATCTTTCCAGAGACCGCGATCCGTACTTTTGACATGAATATCGGCCATAGCGGCCACTCTTTTCTTTGCTCTTTCCATAGTTAAATCTAGATTGTAGTAATGGTGTAGGACTTGTAATCCCATTCTTTGATATCCACTTGATACTGGGTCTGATCGATAAGTGGTCCTCGACATACCTTTTCTAAAGGCGGAGGAAGGTCATATTGTTCCTGAGCTCGACCCAGCAATTCATCAAATATCCTTTTCGGAATGATGTCCCGGTAATCGGCCGGGTATACAAACTGAAATATTAAGAGAGCTGCCAGAAAAAGATGCCAATGTCCATCCAGTCGATAGAGGAGATGATCCCAATCAAGTTGTCTACCGTATCTCAGCAAGATATGATTGATATCTGCATTATCATAGCGCTCTCGGTTTTGGACATAGATTTTGCACCAGATCAACTCCTCTACGGGGATAAAACGCACAGGGATATCTGAAAACGTTCCTTCCTCAGCGCGTTCATACCAACTGTCTTCAACAGTGCATATATGATTGACGCTATCGAATATAATGTCTATAAAGTAATCGCCTTTGAAGACTTTTGCCAGCCAACGAACATCTGTCAGCTCTATCTGATAGCCTGCCTGTTCAAATAGTTTGAGAATTTTAGGGTACTCACTACTTTTGCAAAAAATATCCAGATCTTTTGTGTCCCGGTAGATCCCTGCGTAGTGGTACATGGCAAATGCGCCGCCAAGCATATAATCGTATTCACTCTCATGGAGTAATAACAGTACATCTTTATAAAATGATGTTGCTTCTAGTCTTTCGCTCTCTGTCATGCAATATCTTATTTTTAAACGATGAACAGCTGGAAACCCGTTTCGTTGCCGCCAGAGAATGAAATCCCTATAACTTTCTATTATACTGAGGCGAGTATGGGATCACTTCAGTATAATACATTAGGACTTTAGACCAGAGAGGACTTTACTATCCACTAGGTCGTTTGCAACGAGAAAATCCTTTATTTGCTTTTTAAGTTTACTGGATCCTATGGAATCCCAGTGCTTTACGATCTGCTGGGTATCTTCCGAGATATCTTTATTGTATTTGAGTATGGCTGGTGCATTTTTTTGGATAGTAAGCCGAAGGAAATGAATCTCGGGGTCGCCGTACCGTTGTTTTAGTGCCGCGTCTATCAGCTGTTTTCCCGCTTTAAAGCTATTGAGTTTGGATATCGGTGTAGTGAGATGATCTGCCCATACCATTTGATAAGCGCCTTGGTAGGCGATCTCCAAAGGGTCAGTAGCTTTCGTGTCTTGGAGCCGATCGATTTCGGTCTTACAAACTTCTTTATCTTTTATGGCCAGTGGATAATTCTGACGTAACCGGTCGATGTTGGACTGCACGACCACGCTGGCGCTGGTCAATAACCCGATACTGTAGTAAATTGCTATGTTCATAGTGGTTTGTTTTATTATTTTCCAGTTGCCATATGCGGACTATCTACCGGTTTTTGACTTTGGAGAACCTTTGATCGTACGTAAATCGATAAGATAACGACTGAAGTTACACAAAGAAATTCACGCTGAAAATTTTTCCGTATAACTGTTTTTCGCTTGATAACAGTCGAGGAGGAGCTTGGTTCGAAAGTCCATGCAAACCCGTATTAAAAGGGAGATTACCGTATAAATTTTAGGATTAACGTATAAATACTGGAAAGAAAATAAAAGAACAACTATTGCGTGAATGAGGTGTTCGGGATTTAGAATAACAGCATGATTTTCAAACACTCATGATTTATAAACAATGAAAAAGTATTTAAATTGGACTGTTGTAATTCTAGGAATTATAACATTTATGTCCTTCGGCCAGCAGAATGCCGAACAAGATTTTGTCAACAAAGCTATCATGGCCAATCAATATGAAATAGCACTGGCACAGCAAGCAGCAGAGCGCTCGTCGAATGAATCGATCAAAGCATACGCACAAATGTTGGCCGAAGATCACCAAAAAGTATCTAGCGAGTTACAAAAATATGCCGAATCAAAGGGCTGGACGGTATCCATGGAGCTGGGAAGTACCCACAAAGATTTGTTGGGTACATTGGACGGCACAGATAGCAGTGCCTATGACCATGCATTTAGAGAGGCGGCTATAGCATCGCATGAGCAAACGATCGCTATGTATGAAGATGCTCATGGCGGTGGTACCCTCACAGACGAAAATTTGAAGACCTGGATAGCAGACACGCTACCTTCTCTAAAAGCACACCTTGGTGAAGCCAGAGAATTGAAAATGGAAAAAGTAGAACCGATGAATAATAAAATTCCTACGACGCTACCTCGTGTCAACAAAAATAAAAGCTAATCACTATGGCGACAAAAGAAGAGAACAAATTGGTGGGGAATGAGAGGGAGAAAAAGAAAAAGGTCCGTCTGAGTAGCAAAGGAAAGGTGCTGGAAGATGTGGATGTGAAGCACGATGGCGATGCGGAAGCAGGCGTTGATCCGCAGGAGGAACAGCTCAACGATATGCCCAATGATCCGACGGAGAGACCCCTGGAACCCACAGAATATAAAAAAAATACCTGATCTCTAAGGGTGTTACACCTACCAGTGTACAACTAGCAGTGCCCTCCTTTACACCGTTCCGGGCACTGCTTTATTGAATAGTAAACTTTTAAAGCAAAATAGATATGAAATATCCACGATTGCAAAACACCAACATCAATCAAAAGAATCTGGATATTCCATATGCCCATTTAAAGACAAATTATTTACATATGAACAAGATCTTATTAAGTACAATAATGCTTGTTGTTTTAGGAACAGCAGCATGTGGCAATAGAAATAACACAGATGGAGCGGATAAGCACGAGCGAATGCCGGATAATAACTACGATACGCCGATAGATACTACGCGGAAAGATAGCATAGATAGTCTCCCGGGGACACCCATAATGCCAATGATGTAGTTAATACTTTTTAATTGGGTGGCGGAGTACTTGTTTTAATACAAAGCTCCGCCTTCCGTGGTAATACCGCATTTAACACTTTTGGAAATGGAACAGAAAAATACGATATTGATGATGCTAACCTCACACGATAGGTTGGATAACACGGAAGATAAAACGGGTGTGTGGCTGGGGGAGATGACCGATCCTTACTACGAACTGCTGGATGCAGGATTTGTCGTTATGATGTGTAGCCCATTGGGAGGAGCGCCTCCAGTAGATCCGATGAGTAAACTCACCGAACATATTACGGCTTCTAATAGACGATTTTTAGACGATGAGGTCGGCCAACACCATTTCAAGAATACCTTGCCGTTGGAAAATATAAAAGCTTCTGCCTTTGACGCGGTATTCATCGCTGGTGGACATGGCCCTCTATGGGATCTGGCTAGGCACCCGCATGTGGGACGGATTCTATGCGAGTTTGTCGATCAGGAAAAGCCCATAGCAGCGGTCTGTCATGGTCCTGCAGCTTTATTTGCAATGGAGGCGTGTAGACCCGGGTATCTTCAAGGAAGACGGCTTACTGCATTTACCAATATGGAAGAATCGATCGTGATGCGGAAAGATAATATCCCTTATGAGCTCGAAACGAGGCTGGTGGAGAATGGAGCCGACTTTACACATGCAGTAGTACCGTTTATGGCACATGTGGTGTTGGATGAAAACCTGATTACAGGACAGAATCCATTGTCGGCAGCTCCTGCAGCGAGAACATTGATTGAGTTGATCCGCTTTGCCAAACCGCTTTAAGGGCATCCTGTTCGCTATTCTTTGAAAATGCAATAATAGATTAGGAGCGTTGCATTCACCAATACAGAGAATGCATTGGATATTATAATCGGCCATTCGGATTTCATAATCCCGTACACGATCCACAGGGAGACTCCGGCGAGCAGTACAAGGATCATAACAGGCGATAATGCCTGCACGTCTTTTTCTTTGATGACTTTGATCAATTGGGGCAACATAGATAGAGAGGTCAGTGTTCCTGCTGCGATGCCAATCAGTATTTCCATAATTTAAGACTTCGTTAATACGTATAGACCATCGAGCGGCTGCTCAATGGTCTTTTTGTACTAGATAATCTGAGAGTTGTCTTCCTTCATCGGATCGGTACCAGGCTGAATGGTCGGATCCCGATCGATATTGTCCTGCTCTTCATTCATGTCTTCGTCATCGTCTATATAATCGGTGTCAATCTCGCGATCGGTGTCGGGTTCTATCTCATCGATATCGGGTACAGGTGCTTCGATAGAATCGATTTCGGGCTGCTCGGTAGGTTTATTCTCCTCGACCTCATCGACGTCTGGTGTGTCCCTTTCCAACGGATATACATCCGGTTGTTCGGGGGGTAAATTCTCTACGCCGTCCCGGTCTGGAGATTGTCCCGTAGATTCCTCCGTTTTTTGAGAGGAATAAGGTGCATCATCTTCGCCCGGCATACCCGGATTATGGCCTACTAAACTAATCGCTACGATGAGACCTGGTCGCACGGCAGCTTCATTTGCTTGCTCTTTCATGTTTTCTAGTTTTAAATGTTTGTGATATGAACGCTCGGATAATGCTTTGGTTGCTGGATTAAATACGGAAAAGGGAAGGCAAAATACCTGAATATGAGGCGCGGGTTGTGTAAATGTACTTATCTATGGATATAGCTCCTTTGTGATACAACTCTTTGTGTATCTCGGCTGTTATCAGTACTAAATAATGCGTGTATGAATATAGTTATTGATGAACAGGCTCTACAACATTGTGGAAAGATATTGACAGCCTGTAAATGGAAGTTGGCCTGTGCTGAGAGTATGACCGCAGGTTTTTTAAGTAGTGTCTACGCCATGGAAGTACACAGTGGTGACTATTTTTTAGGATCCATTGTCTGTTACGAAGACACCGTGAAGGAACGCTTATTGGCGGTACCAGCGGCAAAGTTGAAAAAATACTGTGCGGAATCGGCGGTGGCCACCCTGCGGATTATGGATGGGCTGCGGGCACAGTTTCCAGGGGCCCAGGTGTATATCAGCGTGACGGGACTTGCCTATGAAACTACAAACCCGAAACAGAAGCGCTCCATAGGCACGGTGTATTATGCTTTTGGACTGGGAGACAGTACGGTAATTTATAAAAGAAGTTATAGCGGAACTGCCGCCGAAATAATTGTAGAAACCTGCAACGATATATTCAGGGATTTAGCCCAATGGTTGGAAAAAGTCACGAAAAAAAATAAAAACAGCCCCCTATACGAAAACTAAATAAACCATAGGATGGTTATAACATAAAATCTTTTATCATGTCCTTACAGGTAGTCCGTAAAAATATATTCTTCAAACCCGATTCGAAAAGGGTGCTTGCGCGCTATTTCAACCTCAGCGTAGAGCGTACCACCAAAATTGTACACCGTATCCTAAAGAGCTCCAGACAGCAAAAAACGGATATGCTCAATCAGCTCCTTCGCAATTTTTCTAAACGGCATCGCAGCGTCCTCGATATATGGGAACGTAACTTTAAACGTACCGAAGCGAGACTGTTGGATCAGGAACTGCGTGATCGAGAGTATTCGCAGCAGGAGCGCTTATTGATCGGCGCCTATTTTACAATGGAATATTCGGTAGAGGCAGCGGCATTTTTCAATCCTTCGATAGTCGAATCTCCAGATCAGACCCAGTTGCGCGATGGAGAAAAACGCATTATCCTCAGTTTTAGGGCTACTGGCGAAGGACATGTCTCTTCTATCGTTTTCAGATCGGCCATAATCGATCGTCATTTAAACATTCACGTGGATGAGGTCGGCAAGTTGTTAGAGAAACCCAAGCAGGTAAAGAGTCACCGGTATCAAAAGACGGATTTTATCGATAAATTGCTGCAGATACATGACCCAGAAAAAGATATGTTGGATCTTATCCTTGCTAAACTGGCCGATAGCTTTACCTATGAAGAGCTGCGTCAATATGTGACAGAAATACAGTTGGAGAATAAGCTCGATATAGAAGGACAGACCTTAATGACACATATACTATGGTTGGCCTCTTCGCATTATGAAATGACCTATTCCTTGGATACTTCACTGTCCGAACGGGTTATATTTCCGATTTCGGATACCGAGAAAAACGGTATCGAAGATGCACGGTTTGTACGGTTTGTCAGTGAACGAGGTAGGCCAATCTATTACGCAACATATACGGCGTATGATGGACTCACCATATTGCCTAAATTGCTCTCCACGAAGGATTTTGTGAATTTTAAAGTACAGCCTATCAATGGTAAGATCGCCAATAAGGGCGCAGCACTATTCCCGAGAAAAATACAAGGAAAATACGCGATGCTCTGTAGGGTAGATGGTGAAAGCAATTATATCGCTTTTTCGGGAGATCTGATCAACTGGCATCAGGAAGTTACATTGCTCAAGGAACCCGAATTCCCTTGGGAGTATGTACAGTTAGGTAATTGTGGATCGCCCATTGAGACAGCCAAGGGTTGGTTGGTATTGACCCACAGCGTAGGACCTATGCGGGAATATACTTTAGGAGCGATTCTTTTGGACCTAGAGGATCCCACCAAAATAGTAGGCAAACTCAATGAGCCTTTGCTCTATCCCAATACGGACGAACGCGAAGGCTACGTCCCAAATGTGGTATATTCCTGCGGACAACTCATACACAATGGACACCTGGTGATTCCTTACGCCATGTCTGATCACGCATCGACCTATGCAACGCTTTGTCTAGACGACTTGTTAGATGCGCTGACGGATTGTTAAGCGCTAATCGTCAAGACTATAACATACATAGAGATAAGCCTGCCAAAAGCTAATGCTACTCTCTGCACCTTGGTTGAGATTGAGCCCGAATCGTTCTAGACCATCGCAACATCCTTTAGTGACGGGATCATACAGGGGTATACCGAGTTCATTTTTTCCGAAAAACCATTGCAGGCATTGGACCATGCGCCGTTTGTAGGTGCTGTCGCCTGATAATCCGAAAAGCTCTTTGTACAGAAGTATGCTGGAAGGTACCTCTATGGGTTGTTGCGCAAATATGCTCCGCTTACTTCCCCTTACATACCAGCTTTCATTACCGATGGTGGAAAGATAGCCTTTTTCAAATATCAGGCTGTCGAGGAATGTTGCAGTGACTCGCCCCAATGTTATCATTGACTCCTGCTTCAATAGTATACCGCTACGCAGTACCGCTAACGGAATGACCGCATTATCGTAGGATAGTATCTGCTCGTACCAGTACCAATCCGGGCTGTGACTGCCCTTGTATTCGTCTAATAAGTAACTACTCAGTTGCTTTATATAACCTATTATTTTATCGTCGGAGCGATTGGCTGCATAGTAATGTTGTAAACCTAAGAGCGTGTAGCTAACTGCTTTGACCGATTTTAGGCCAACGCAATGGGGTAGCGCTTTGTGCAGTATTTCTTCGGCAAGGAAGACTAATTCTGGATCGCGGGTATACCGGAGAAAGTGGCCTAATGCCCACAAGGTACGCCCATAACTATCCTCGGTCCCATACTCATCTAAAAATTGATGATCAAAGGAAAGGAGATTGCGAAATCTGCCGCAGTCGCGCTGCATATAGTGGATGTAAGCAAGATAGGTATAAGTCAAGTCTTTAAATGCGTTGGACGGATGGGCCTGAGTGGAGAGCGTGGTCAATAACAAGGCTCTTGCGGTGTCATCCAGACAATACCCGTGTTTGTAATTGGGTATACTATAAGTTGCATGCTGCACGATAGACACCTGATTGGTCATCCGTCGGATATGAGAGAGATCAAAGGCTGGAAGCTCAGGGATAATCTCTTGTAACATCCCCAATTCGAAAATTGAGTCTACTGTATTTACTTCTTGTTTCATCGCTTATTACTTAAGAGGACAATTTATGAGTAGAGGTACGTAACAGATTGTTGATATGGTGTGGTGCACTGTTGTGGGGTAATGTCATAGCTACAGGTGCATCTTTTGCTACTATGCGTTGAAGAAGTTTAGCCTGTAGCTTACCTACGTTGCTCCAGCTCATGGATGCACCATAATGAGCTGCATTGTGTCGGTACCTAGCTAATAGTTGTGGCTCGTCTAAAAGGGCGCGGATAATCAAGCTGAGGGCATTACTGTCTTTAAAGTCGAACAACAGCCCACGGTCGTCTTTTAATAGATCCTTGGCATACCAGTATGGTGTAGATATTACGGCGGCACCTGCACCGATCGCGAAGGAAAGCGTGCCGCTGCTGATCTGATTCTCGTTCGGGTAGGGGGTGACATAAATGTCACAGGCGCTGAGATACTGCGTAAGCAGCTTTTCGGAGGCGAACTGGTTTATAAAGTGTACCCTGTCGGCAATGCCCAATTCCTGTGCTTTTGCCTGTAAGTACTCTCGGTAGGATTCACCCGCCTCCCGTAGTATATTGGGATGGGTACTGCCTAAAATGATATAAACAAAATCATCGTGAGGTACCGCGGCAACTGCTTCAATAGCTGTTTCGAATCCCTTACTAGGCCCCAAAAAGCCAAAACTGAGCATAACTTTTTTGCCCGTTAGACCTAGTTGCTGTTTGGCCTCGCTTTGACGAAAGGAAAAATGCGGCACCCCATGAGGAATGAGTTCTATTTTTTGCGCGGAGATATGATAGATGTGCTGCAGCATCTCTACTGCAGTATCGGTCATCACGGTGACGTTTTCACTGCGACGCGCCAGTTGCTGAAGTATCCGCAGCTCGCGCTCGCGAGGTTGTCGTAAAACCGTATGAAAGTTGGTAACGACGGGGATCGAAAGGGCGTGGACAAAATCCAAGATATAGTCGCCACTCTCGCCGCCGAATATACCATATTCATGTTGGATAATTACAATGTCAAATCTTTCATTGATCTGTTTTGCAGCCTTCAGGTAGCTGGAAATTTTGTTTTTTTCAATGACGATGGACACCTCGGTCGGAAAGAAATCTTCGCTACCATCCGATATGGCTATAATAGCCGGGGCTAAAGTAGGGTCTTGGTGTAAGGATTTAAATAAATCCTGAGTAAATGTAGCGATCCCGCACTGCCTAGGTGGGTATGTTCCGATAATGGCGATATTCATAGTGAGTTTGTTTTTCGTTTCTACTATAAAGAACAGGAAATGAGCGACTATGTTGTTGGAAAAAGCCTCAAAAATATAAAATGCCGTATTAAATCTGCACTACGCGTATAAATACTTCCCTTGCGGTGCGGTCGCTAAGAAAATGTGCTACGCCACCGCGCTCATGGATATGCAGATCTCCGCGCATTCGCGGCATAGGCGGGCGCATTCGCGGCAATGTTCCATACCATGGGCAGCATGCTGCTCGCATTCTTCAGCACAGGAGATACATATGTTAGCACATAACTCGCATAATGAATGGCTGTTATTGCTGTCCAGTTGCATCAACTCCGCAGTAGCGTTGCACACGGTAGCACACTCGAGGTCCAGTAGAATACATTCACGCAACATTTCGATTTCGGATTCGTTAAGGCAGGCAGCAGCACACTGCATGCAGGCGCTCGCGCAGGCTAAGC
Source organism: Sphingobacterium nematocida (assembly GCF_900168125.1). Lineage (GTDB taxonomy): Bacteria > Bacteroidota > Bacteroidia > Sphingobacteriales > Sphingobacteriaceae > Sphingobacterium > Sphingobacterium nematocida. Next base: position 115,670 of record NZ_FUZF01000001.1, on the reverse strand, counting down.
ATTTCTCGATACATTCTTGCATTTTCTCTTTCATGATCTTGTGGTTTATCGTTTAAAAAATATAAATAGCTAACGACCAACGAACACATAAAAACGTATTCGGTTTAAAAGGAGTGCAAGTAGTTATAACATAGAGAGGGGAAAAGGAGCGGTAATCGGAAAATATAACTTGATAGTCGTACCCACACCTTCGGTAGACTCCACTTCGATAAGACCGCCGAGCCGATCCATAATACGTTTTACTAAAGATAGGCCAACACCCGTACCTTGGAAAGTCAGGGCGTTATCTGCGCGGGTGAAAATATCGAATATTTGGGGAAGATGGGCTGCAGGAATGCCGATCCCATTGTCTTTGATCGTATAACATACCTGTTGCTGATCCATGGAGCTATCGATCCATATCTTCTGCCGCTCGCTAGTGCCAGAATATTTGACGGCATTGTTGATGACATTAAGAAAGATCTGGTATAAGGCGCTTTTCTCTCCCCAGAGCGGCAAAAGCCGCCCATAATGGGTCTTGCAGGAAGTTGCCCCGTGCAATAGGAGGGCTTCTTGTAGGATTTTCTTTACGGTGTAGGACATGGGTATCGGGTCTTTGGCCATAGCAGCAGTCTTACTCTGGCTGATAGCAACGATATTGTTTACGATGTCTTCAATATTGGCGACACTGCCGGATAGGTTCTTAAGCCAAGCTTCTTTCTTATCTTGGGAGAGGGTTTCGCCTGCAGTACGCATAAACTGTAACCCCATCTTAAGAATAGAAAGGGGATTTTTGAGGTCGTGGGAAATGCTAAAGGTAAACATTTCAAGTTCGTTATTGAGCAAGCGGAGCTCGTCTGTCATGAGCTGTTTCTCTGTAGCTTTGCTCACGATAGACTCTTTGATACTTTGTTGGAGGTACCCAATGAACTTAAGGTCTGCATCGCCCCATGGTCGCGCAGAATCGTGAATACGCTGCTCCCAGGTATGTACCGCATAGTTTTCATTTTGCTCCTTGATATTAAGCTGAACAACCGTACTAAGTTGTTCTTTGCGAAACCAGACGATGTAATAGTCTTTGTAGGTGTCTATAGAATAGTACATCAGGCCTGCGAACGGAAGGGCTTCGGAAATATTTTTTCCATGATTCAAGCGGAAGTTGTAGTCCTTGAATAAAGTCTTATTGCTCGTATTCTGGAGGTAGGCTATGAGTTCGTAAAATAGATCTATATCAGGTGTCTCGCCATGAAAAAATACATCACCCTGATTATAGATGGCTACCCCATCGGCGGCAACCATATCTTGTAAGAGGTCCATATGCTGCACCATCGCACAATTGATCGTCTTATTGCTGGCTAAGGATTGTTTTAAGGTATGGCCGGCTGCTAGCAACTGTTGATTGTGCTCGATCAAGCCTTGTTTAAAGAGATTTTCAAATTTGCTCATGGCGCTCTCTACGATAAAGGTGGAGAGTTTGCGCTGCTGCAGGTCTACCTTTTTGGGCGTTGAATGTTGCGCAATGACTAAACCCCAAAATTCATCCTCCAAGTAAAGTGGAAAGAACAAAGCCGATGACACGCCTAATGTTTTAAGATAAATTTGATGCAATCGGGGAGGAGGCGCAAGCTGGCTGCATAATAAGTGTATTTCGGGATCGAGACTGTAGAGTTTTTGATGGGTACCCTCCAAATGCGGTACGTAGCGGTAGGATAGGCTTTTGTAATAAGGTAGGGTTTCCTCAGGTAGAAAAGTTTCGGCAAACTCTTTACCGATAAAACTTGGTTTAGAAGTCTTTTGATGCTCAGCAATAACCTTACTATGACCGGTCTCCTGGATCTGAAGAACAAATACCCGCTCGAATTTGAGGAGCTTTTGTAGTGCCTTGCATAGAAAATGCCAATTGTTGGTATAGATCTCGTCAAAAAGAAAACCTAGTTCGTTCATGCGGGATACCGAAATATGCTTGCGATGCTGCTCTTCCCATTCGATGTAGACCCGACCTTTATTGAGACTGAGTTTGAAATAGTAGCGGTTGTAGTTTATCCTTTTTGAAAACACCTGACTTGGTATTCTTTTTTCCAGCACGGCTTGCACGGTATGTAGAAATTTAATGCAATCGCCATTCCAAAGCTGCTTAAAAAAGTCTTCCAAAGGTTGCCCCAAGAGATTGTGCAGGTTGGTTTTGTTGAACAAACATACGGATTCACTGACGGCAATAATAGTTAAACTGGCATCGGTTATGATCAAATTGCCAAAGCTCTGTAAGGAAGCCTCTACAATCTGTCCGTCGTTGTTTTTCATAAAGTAGAATCCTTATTGTTAATCCTAGAAATCTTACTAAAGTTAACGTATTCTGTTGATAAATATTGTATTAATAGGTTTGATGTTATTTGTTCCTTCTATTCTGTATAGGTTTGGCGCTATACATCAGGACAAAAACAGTAAATAGAAAGACAGAAGTAAAAAGTATAACAAACATAAATGAATCTCCTTTAGGTATGACTACTCAAAAATCGGACATTAATTCTTTTAGACGAAAGATATACGTATTTAAACGCAGCAATCGGGTATTATTACGTTAATTGCATTCTGTTTTTAACAATTTGAGGGCATGTGCGTTCAATTAGGAGAACAAAATATCAAAACTTATGAAAGCGAATTTTTTTTTAATAGTAGGCATTACTGCTTCTCTTTTCATAGCCTGTGGGCCGTCAAAAAAAGAGAAAACAGGCGGCCCTGGGCCCGTTACAGAGTCGGACAAAACTCGGTACAATATTAATCCGAATGATGAAGTGCGGTACGGCACACCGGATACGACCAAAAAAGATAGTATTAAGGGAGATACCGCAGTGGGGCTTAAAGATTATCCACTGTGATCGTTGGATAAGCGTATCAGTTGCATAAGTTTTCTTTTGTATACCGGGTCGGTAGGGGGGCGATCAGCAGTTTTCGATACGCGCTTTATCCAATGATCTAGACCTCCCAAGAGATAGTCTTCCTGTATATTGGGGTGTATATAGTGGCTACGGGTGATGGAGCGGGTATTACCTAGCCGTTGCGCGACTTGATCGATAACTTGTAAAAGCTGCTGTTTACGCGCGCTGACACTCGAGGGAAGCGCCGATTGGCTCAGGTAATGAAGCGCAAGAATACAGCCGTACCAGGTACGGAAGGTCTTGCAGGTGATTTCGGTATCTGTAGCTGCTTTCAGATAGGCATTTAGGGTTCCGGAATCTAAAGGGTTGGGTTGCCCATCCGAATCATAGTATTGAAAAAGACGTTGTCCCGGAATTTCTTTTACCTTGGCCAGCAAACGTACCAGAGATTTCTCCGTAAGATAGCTTTGCTGTCGTATGCCTTTCTTACCGATAAATTTAAAGAACACTTTATTCGTGCTGATCTGTACATGACGGTTGCGCAGCGTGGTAAGGCCATAGGACTTATTCTCCTTTTCGTAAGCTGTATTGCCGACTCTGAAGTAGGTCTTACTCATCACGGCCAGTGCTAGGGCACAAACACGTTCTTTGGAAAGCTGACGCGAAGAAAGATCGGTGGCGATACGTTTTTGCAATCGGGATAACCGTAGCCCAAATGTATATAGAGCACTGAACTTATCCTTGGCACGAAGTTTATTCCATTCGGGATGGTATAGGTACTGCTTTCTGCCGCGTATATCTATTCCGGTAGCTTGGATGTGACCGCTGCCCATAGCACAGATCCAGACCTGTTCCCAAGCAGGAGGAATAACTAAAGTCTGGATACGAGCTAGTATCTGTGGGTTATGAATGGGCTTGCCTTTTTGATCGAGGTATTTAAAGTGTTTTCCTTGACGTACACGCTGATAACCCCGCCCTTGGCACGAAACATAACGAAGCCCTGCTTCGTGCAAGGCTTCGGAATCTGCTATTAAATTTTCTGCTGTGGGCATAACTAGTGATTTCGAATAGCGTTTATCAATTCACTTTTCGTCATATCATGCCGTCCTTTTATTCCAATTTTTTTTGCTTCGCTCAATAGCTCCACCTTCGTACGTTCGTCCATAGGACTGCTTTTGCCGCCTTTTTTGCTGGCATTGGGCGAGTTCGCTATACGGGCTGCCTTTTCTTTGCTTGCTCCGTCTCGACGTAAGGCCTCATACTTAGCATCGTCTTTTATCTGTTTTCCGTGATTCTTTGCCATACTTTTCGATTTTGTTTTTGAATCGTGACTATCAACATTGATCATCGCAATAATTAAGCTTCTCATTTGGCCTGCTGTAATTTTCAAATCTTGTATATTCATAATAGTATGTTGAGTTGTTTGCATATACTATTTCAAAAAACAGGCCGAAATGAGGGGGCAGACTACCTATTTTGATTCCGGAATCTACGGGTTTGCACCAGGTATTTATCCCTATTGCAGCGTATAAAACGGATCATTCGTACAGACTATCAAAGAAGGTGGGATTGTCCAATTTGATGGCGATGCGGTATGCCGCATTGACAAGCCCCACATGGCTATAAGCCTGGGGGAAATTGCCCCATTGACTCCCGTCCTGATCGTCCACATCTTCACTGAATAACATAAGATGATTACCAAATGATAAGAGCTGCTTAAACACTGTTTGTGCCTCCTCGAGACGCCCCACACAAGCCAGCGCTTCTACATACCAAAATGCACAGACCAAGAAAGTAGATTTGGGACGACCGAAATCATCTTTGTGCAGATAACGGTAAAATAGGCCATGCTCTCCTTTTAATACTTTTTCCAGTTGAAGCAGGTGTTCTTTTGCTTTGGGTGAATTGGGGTCTAGATACCCCATCATAATCAGCTGTAGGGTGGAGGCATCCAAATCGGTGTTGTCTTGGGCATTGGTATACACTTTTCGATGGTCATCATAACAACTTTCGATATGTTCGATAGCCCGCTCCCGTAAGGCATTGGCCTGAATAGCTGTATCTTCCAGACCATACTGACGGGCTATCTTCAGGGCAGCGGTGGCACCGGCCCATTGAAACAGATTGGAATAACAATGTCTTTTTTCCATATTTCGAAATTCCCAGATACCGGCATCTTTTTCATCGATGGTGAGTTCCATCTTTTGGAGGATGAAGCGCGTCCATTGAGCCGCAAATCCGGTGTTTTGGTGACGGAAGCGGTGATCGGTAAAAAGGGGGAGTAACGCGATCATGGCCTGTCCGTACACGTCATTCTGAATATGTTCGGAAGCTTGATTGCCGATACGGATAGGTTGATTGCCCATATAGCCATTAAGAAAGTCCAAGGTTTTTTCCTCTAAGTTAGATTGACCAAGGATGCCGTATAAGGGTTGTAACCTTCCTGCATCCGACTGGGTGATGTTGGCAATGTAAGAAGCGTATTTTTCCATCTCTTCAAAATGACCGATATGGCTGAGGGCCGTTAGAACGTAATAACTGTCGCGAACCCAGCAGAAGCGGTAGTCCCAATTGCGGCCTGCGCCGGGATGTTCGGGTAGACTGGTCGTGCTGGCTGCAATGATAGCCCCGGTGTCTTCATACTGGTGGAGTTTGAGGGCGAGGGCCGATCGTATTACTTCCTTTTGGTAGAATGATGGAATGGATGCATTTTTTACCCAGCGGTGCCAGTATTGACGCGTACGTCCTAAAAACTCTTCGGCTGTACGCTCGATAGGTGCCTCAAAGGGATTGCCAAACGTCAGAATAAGGTATACGGGCTTGTTGATCAAGTAAGCGACATCGTCGAAAAAATGGCTGGTCGGCATATTCGTAACGAGCCGCATCTTTACATCACCGCATTCAAACTGAATATGGTTGCTCCCCCTATTTTTTTGAAATGAAGATTTTCCGTAATGGTACTTGGGATCGCAGACGACGCGCACTTTGGGGTGCCCCGATATAGGCTCTATCTTTCGGATCAACATGAGCGGTTTGTAATAGCGCTCGTACTGCTCAAAACGGGGGGCATAGTCGGTAATTCGATAAGTCCCTTCGGCACTCTCTATCGTGGTACATAGTATATTGGTGTTTTCTACATAGTACTGGCTGGAATGGATAATGCCGCTGGGCGGTGTGATACTAAATCGTCCTCCTTGGTGTTCGTCCAGCAGCGTGCCAAACACAAAAGAGTCTTCAAATGAAGGCCAGCATAACCAGTTGATATTACTGTCTTTGCCCACATGGGCTATGTATGCACAATTTCCGATTATGCCGCTATTGTATATATGCTTTTGTTTTGCCATTGGTGTCATTTATGGGTTGTCTGGATACTTCATTAGTCTGCGGAGTCATCTCTTGCAGGAGGTTGGTCACTTCTTCTTGGTTTTCGATATAGTAATGTGCTAAGGTCTGTTTATTGCCCACCTTGATGGTCACTGCAGAATCAGGCAGTTCGTAAAACATGTCCTCATCGGTCGAATCGTCACCAATAGCAAAAATGAAGTCCGGCTTATAGTGATCTACGACTTCTAAAGCGGCTTTTCCTTTATTCAAGCTATTTATTTTGACTTCAATTACTTTATCGCCCATGAGCAATTGCAGGTCGTATTGTGGTAGGAGATATCGGAGTGCATCCGCAAGTTCCTGCGCCCGCATCATGCCCAACCCTGTATGTACCTTGCGGTAATGCCAGGCCAGGGAATAGTTTTTCTCTTCGATAATAGAACCGGGGGTTCGGTCGGTAAACTTGGCCATAATGCGTCTCACCGGAGCTTTCCAAGTGGTGGGCATACTGGGCTTGTCGCGCCATAGACCATCGGGTACATTGCTCCAGGCACCATGCTCAGCGATAAGATAGTAGCCGGTATCTCCAAACCACTTGTTGAGGTCGGTATGTGGTCGGCCACTTATTATGGTGACCTGGTTGGCAGCATCGCTCTGAAGATCCGCTAATAACTTCATTACCTGCACGGTCGGCTTTGCAGCGCTGGCATCATTCTTAAATCCGACTAAGGTACCATCATAATCGAGAAAAAATAGGCGTCGCTTGGCTTTTTGGAACTGATCGGTGAGCTTCCTGAGCGTAGCTCCCTGCATCTTACGGCTAGCTGATGCCTTTTGCTCACTTTTAACCTCATGTAATCTTGCGAAGAATAATTTTACCCAATGCGAGATGTTGAATTTTTTGACCATAGCCACGTTGGCCCGCATGCGCTGCTGCCGCTCCATCTTGGGCATATAAATTGCCAGATGTATCGCCTGCATAATATCTTCTATGGCATTTGGATTCACCTGAATCGTCTCGGGCAGTTCTTTGGCGGCACCTGCAAATTCGCTTAAAATAAGTACGCCATTGTAATCTTGTGCTTTGCTGGCAATGTATTCCTTGCATACCAGGTTCATACCATCCCGTAGCGACGTAACCAAACAGATATCTGCGGCTACATAGAGTGCCGAGAGATCTTCGATAGGCAACGAATTATAGAAGTAGGTGATAGGAGTCCAGTCGTCCGAACCATACACCGCGTTGATGTGTCCGACCATACGGTCTATTTCGTCCCGTAGGAGCTTGTATTGTGCTACATTGTCCCGGGAAGGAACGACAAGCATATAGAGTACAACCTTATTGCGCAGCTCAGGATATTGTTGTAACAGGCTTTCGTAGGCCATTAAACGTTCTAAGATTCCTTTGCTGTAATCCAAACGGTCGATCGATAGAATTAGTTTGCGCTTTTGATATTGTTCTTTCAGGACTTGTACTTTATTCAAAACTAGGCTGGATCGGGACAATTCTTCGAACTTATCGAAATCTATACCCATAGGGAATACTTCGACGTGTACCCGCCGGTCGCGGCAGCGAACGCTATTGTTCTTTGGTGAAAGACCCAATATATTGAGACAGGAATTGAGAAAATGCTGGGCGTCATGGTAGGTATGAAAGGCGATTAAATCTGCGCCTAAAAGACCTTTTAAAAGTTCATTGCGCCAGGGAATACACCTGAATATTTCATCTGCGGGAAAGGGAATGTGTTGGAAATAGCCTATTGTCAAATCAATTCGTTGTTGACGGAGCAATTGCGGAAGTAGCATAAGTTGATAATCATGTACCCATAATTCGTCTTTGGAAGTAATGTTCTGTGCCAAGATAATTTCACAGAAGTGCTGATTCACTTTTTGATAAGCGAGCCAATATGCTTTGTCAAATACCGCATAGGACAGGCGATAATGACAGATAGGCCACAGTATCTCATTGGAGAAGCCCTCGTAGTATCCCTCTAAATCTTCAGCGCTTAGAAAGACAGGGATAAGATTCAATTTCGCAAGTTCTGTGCGAATCAGTTGTTCTTCGCCTTCATTTTCCGGAATGTAGCCCGGCCAGCCTACCCATATATTACTGCCGTTCTTGTAATAAGAACCCAAGCCGGTAGCCAGGCCGCCTTCGCTCGGGATAAAATGTAATTCATTGGCACGTTTTTCAATACGTACCGGTAATCGATTGGAAATAATTATAGTTCTTTTTTTTTGCATAAAAGGTAAGGTAATAGGTCGTCGACCTATATGATTTGGAAAATATACTACCCAAAAGTATTAGTAGCGGGCTACACTGCCCGCTCCCTCTGTCAGTAGAAATTCTCCTGGATGTATAATATGTGTTTTGGCGCCGGTTTTATGAGCCAATATGGCTAGCCTGTTTAAAATGTCTATGTTGCTTTGTGGATCAGGTTTGACAGCGCGTTCTTCTAAGTATATATCACCGTATATTTTTCTGCTCTTGCCCAATAAAAGGTGCTCGACTCGGGCATCCATTACTTGATTGGCAACTTGCCTCAACTGATCGGTGGCAAGATTTTCCGCTTTGGCTTTTTTGAACAATTGGATAATATTTGCTGATTCATGTGACTGTTGATCTTCTATAATTCGTCGTATGGCCTGAAGTAATTCGGCATTGGAAGCGGTAGTCGCGGATAATTCGATATGTTCGTGCTGCAGCTTCGTATTTTTGGAGATCTTTTTGAAAAGATGGAGATTTTCGGAAATCGTAGCCAGGTATAATGGAAGGTCATAGGGCTTACTGTAGTATTCGTATACAGCGCTGTCTACTATTCGAAAAAAGCGTTCGTTGTCTATTTCCTTTTCCTCGGTTATCTCCATATAGCCATGGAGGGTCGCCGAGCCTCCGGCAGCAGCGTGCAGGTGATTGTCCGTGAGATCATGCCCCAGTGCTTCTTGCATCGTGCGCGGTATCTCTGGGGCGAGTACAATCTCCTCTATGCCGTAATAGTCACCTTGATACATCCGTACCGAATTTTTGCCCAAGGCTAACACATGGTAAGGAGCAAGTTTTGGAATCAGATCTACCAGCGGTACAATGTAGAACACCTCATCGACCTGATAGAAAGCATCACTACACGCTGGTAAGTAGATTGTTTCGAAAAGGCCCCCTGACGAGAGGAAAAACCCAATACAACCTTCGTGTCCTTTGAATAGCTCAGTATCCTCTGCTTTTTTTTCCAGTATAGATATAAGTGAAGATAACTCCGTATTATCGTTGTTTGTAGATTTGATCTCTTTAAGCAGGTTTTTTAATTGAAGAATATTGCTATTGACATCGGCTACTTCTCTGCCTACGGGAATATATATAGTAAGACAGTTTGATGCTTCTTCATCGATAAGTTGTTGAAATAGGGCTGTGTCTAATGTTCTCATGGGTGTAAATTTTTGATTTTAACGTGTTGTACTATAAAAACGCCTTAAAGAATGTGAAAGTTTACCGGCGGGTGCATTTAACCTCGAAAGAGGTATTTACTACGGGAGTTGACTGGGGGTAAATACCCGTCCTTTTATAGGTACTAACTATTTATTCGCACAGTTGTTATTAGGTGACTTTAAGTTATTCCATTTATAGTAAAGCAAATTTGTTATGAAAACAACACAGAACAATCCGATTGATAAATTCCCTAAGCCTCCTTTTAAAAAGCAAAAGCAGGCGGTACCGGGGCTGACTGCGAAGATGAAGCCGCGACCGGACCATGGCGAACAATCTTACGAAGGCAAGAATACATTATTGGACAAGGTGGTCGTGATTACGGGAGGTGATTCGGGAATTGGAAAGGCTGTAGCTATTGCGATGGCGAGAGAAGGGGCTGATATTGTTGTAGCTTATAAAGATGAGATTGAAGATGTAGATGCTTATGACACTAAAGAGTGGATCGAAAAGGCAGGAAGAGCTTGTGTGCTGATACGGGGAGATATTCGATCGGAGAAACACTGTAAAGCAATCGTCGATGCTTGTGTACAACGATTCGGCAAGCTTGATGTCTTGATAAATAATGCGGCCTATCAAATGTCTTACAAGGGGGTGGAAGATATCAGCGCGGAAGAGTGGAACAAAACATTTGAAACGAATATGAGTGCGATGTTCTACCTGGTGAAGGTCGCGAAGAAACATATGAAAGCGGGAAGTAGTATTATCAATACAACTTCTGTAAATGCTTATGATCCTAATCCGAGTCTATTGCCCTATGCGGCAACGAAAGGTGCTATTCAGAATTTTACCGCCAGTCTAGCCCAATTGTTTTTGGAGGACGGCAGTGGAATCCGCGTCAATGCGGTGGCGCCCGGACCGGTGTGGACGCCACTGATACCGAGTACAATTCCGGATCACGAAAAATTTGGGGAGAATACACCGATGGGACGACCCGGACAACCCGTAGAAATAGCTCCTGTTTATGTTTTTTTGGCGTCTGATGCGGCTTCCTATGTGTCTGGAGCGACCGTCCCTGTGACCGGAGGTCGTGTTACGATTTAAAAAAAAAAGCATGTCTAATCGGGAAGATTAGACATGCTTTTTTTAGTATACTATCAGGCTAAAGCTAAGCGGTGTAGCCTTTTAAATCTTCTTTCAGGAGTTTTCGGGCCATATGGATCCTGGTCTTTACTGTTCCCTCAGGCACCTGGAGGTAATCCGCTATCTCATTGTATTTATAACCTTCTACAAACATGGTAAAAGCTTTGTAATTGGACTCTGGTAATTTTGAGAGTGCACCTTGAATATCTTCCATTACGAATTTTGACTCCCCCTTATTTCTAGAGATGCTCTCAAAATGGGGCGTATTTTGGATATCCGCTTCAATACTTCTGTATTTGGCCTGCCTACGGTACTTGTTGATGTAGATATTCTTCATGATAGTAAACAACCAGGCAACGAGTTTTGGGTTATGAATGAATTTCTCAAGCGAATTGAGCGAACGTATAAAAGTTTCCTGAACCAACTCTTCCTTCTCGTAAGGGTCGCTCGTAAACTTTTGCGCAATACTATTTAAGATAGGTCTATTTTGTGTAATCGTTAAGTTTAATTCTGCTGTTCTCATATCGATATGTTTTAAGTTGTAACTGTTGTATTGTTTATTGGATTACATCAAATATGGTGCAGAATTATGGTGTGGAAGTAGATTGTTGGTAAGCCAGTTTGGCTATAAGGTAAAAATACCCATGGCCTTTGTAAGGCACCGTTTTTTGTTTTAAGTTATTGTATATTAGGGTTTTGTTGTTTGTTGTGGTTTCAAGGAATCTATGTTTGGTAGACTATATTTTTAAAGTAAACGCTGTGCAAAAACCGTATTAGTACACAACAGTTTAGGTGGAAATAATTTCAAGCACGTATAAGCCGCAAAAAAAAAGTGAATAATAGGTATTAAACAGGTAAGAATGGGTTTGATTTTTGCTTAAAAACGTTGATACCTCAACATTTTATCAGTTTATTAAGAATCGTGTTAATTTTAATAATTGGATGGGAATAAATAAAAAGCAGGAAGAACAGGAACTTTTCGAACGATCGAAATTGATGGTCAACCATTCGCCGAACGAAGTTTTTGTTATAAAAGAGGTATTTCCACACGGCGCTTGGGGAAAAATGCTGCTGAACAACTCGTTTGAAATAATTGAAGCAGATGGACAGTTGGTCGAAAGGCTGGGATATGTAGATGGGCATGACATGACTGGCTTCTCCCTTTTTAAGTTTTTTAGTACTAAGGAGAAAGTACGGCTAAACCATTTTTTTAAGCACTCCAGTCCCGACTATCTTTCTGTATTATCTTATATTCAACTTGTCAAGAGCGGAAAGAACCAAGAGTGGGCGAGCTTATATTCAAAAAGAGTAAAAATAAGTAATGAAGAGATGGGGTATAGTGTGGTCCTTCTGGATGAAGAAGATAGCTTTGCGACCCTCACTACGGATAAGTTTGATACGCTGTACCGCTCTTTTTTCGATATGTACGAAGCCGAACTGGCACAGATCGGATTGACTTTAAGAGATGACATCGCCCAGGAACTCTACGCATTGCGGGTAAGTATGCAAAATTTTATATTGACCAATGGTTATGAAGGTGAAATAACTGTTTTAAAGAAGCGGTTGAACGATACGATACGGAAGATCTCGGAGCTTTCAAATGACTTGTTGCCCAATGTATTTGTAAACATGGGTTTTTTGCCCGCTATGGAAGATATGGTATTCGCCGTACAGCGACTAGGGTATGATCTAAGGTATAAAATTGATCCCAGGATAAAGGATAAGTCTCCTGAATTTCAATTTTGTTGTTACCGCGTGGTACAGTCTTTATTGCAGAGTTGGAAGGAAAATGTTATCCCCTATGAAGCTTCACTGACGATAATAGTGAAGGGTAATAAAATAAATATCAATTTAAGTGAATCTAGAAGTGGGTCGAATAGTAATGTTCATTATTATTCGGAAGCTATATTACATAATGTCCGGAATAGAATAGCTTTGTATGACGGAGCACTGGAAGTAAATCGTATTTTAGAAAACAGTCAGGTACGAATAACAATGTATAATTAATATGATTAAGATAATTTTGGTAGAGGACCACTTGGTGGTTCGCAATGGAATTAAGTTATTATTAGACACGCAAGAGAATGTGCAGGTGGTAGCAGAGGCCAATAATGGCAAGGAAGCTATTGCTTATCTGGAGGATAATATTATTCCCGATATTATTATCACCGATATTAATATGCCGGGAATGGATGGCATTCAATTGACCGAACAATTGGTGGAACGATATCCAGGTATCAAGGTTATCATTCTGTCGATGTTGAACAATACGCAAAATGTAACGCAGGCATTTGAAAAAGGTGCCAAGGGCTACCTGGTGAAAAATGTAAGTTATGACGAATTGCTGTTTGCTATTAACCATATTTCGAATGGAGGCCGTTATCTTTGTGAAGAACTGGCTATGCTTTTGCTCGACCGGGTGATGGTGCAGTCGACTGGGTTCGCAAATTATGAAAATGATAAACCGACTAATGATGTAGAGCTGAGTGAAAGGGAGTTAGAAGTGCTTCAGCTTATCAGCGAGGGGCATACCAATGTCGAGATCGCAGATAAGCTATTTTTGAGCAAACGTACTGTGGAGGGCCATCGTCAGAATCTGATCGAAAAAGCCGGGGTTAAGAACTCCGCATCTTTGATAAAATATGCGGTGATAAATAGACTCGTAGATTAACAAGAATGCCATCCCGAGGATGGCATTCTTGTTTTGAATTAGGATTCTATGTTGTCGCGCAACTCTTTAATATGGTCGTGGGCCTGCAACTGTAGATTAGCTTGGCTTTGTATAATAGAAAGCATATTTAAAGGTGCTTGTTGTGCTTTTGTAAGCGCGTCTTTATAAACTTTTTTGAACTCATCTTCTCCACGCTCGCAGCTTTCGAGTACGGCTTTGGCCGTATATGGAGTTACCGCTGATTTGATTTCCATCCATGCCCGGAACAGTTTACCACTGGTTCGTGTTTCGTCGGTTGGTTTGTCGCCTTCCCGGAATACAAGGGGCACTAAATCGCTTTTGAATTGAATCGATTGATCTCTGTATTTCTCAAATATAGCTTGTAAACCATAGTTGTCTTCGTTAGACAGCAATGAAATAGCTTTTTCATATCCTTCTATACGGTCATTGTTGATTTCTACCAATTGATTTAATAGATCCGCTGTGTCTTGTTTTAAATTTTCCATATCATTACTTATTTATGCTAGTGGACAGCTGTCTATGCAGATAGTTCGATCTTGGATTAAATTAACGTATAAATACCATGGGTTTGAGTAGAAGTTCGTTGGGGTCCCCGTATTTACTGCCATAGATCCCATCACGGTATAAGACGTTGAATTCGGTAGCAAAAAAACTAAAAAGCACTTAGACTGTTCTTTTACTGATTTAAAAATAAAACGGTATAACTATGGAAACCAACGATAAAGAAGAGTATGAAGGTCAAATTCCTGAAGTGGTAAAAAATGAACCTGACGATAAGCCGGCAGGACGAGGCATCATCTGGGCGATTGTGATTGGTGTAGTCATCTTGGCTATTATCTATTTTGTGTTTTTTAAAGAAGATCCTAGCGTTTAAGTACCGTACTGTATGGATTTAAAATCTTCGGAGCCTTTCTGGCTAGTAAAGAACGGTTTGATGAATTCTTACCCCTCGCTAAGAGAAGATATTGAATGCGATGTGCTTATCGTGGGTGGGGGGATTACCGGTGCATTGATAGCGCACCAATGTGTTTCCGACGGATACCATACGGTGTTGATCGACAAGCGCGAGATCGGCAACGGAAGCTCGTCGGCGACTACCTCAATGCTTCAATACGAGATTGATGTGCCTTTGCACCGGCTCAGCGAGATGATTGGTAGAGAAAAAGCCGAAGCGAGCTATAAAGCCTGCTCATCTGCCATCGATAGATTAAGCGAGATTGCTGCTGAGATTAAATCAAAAGCTGGCTTTGTGCGAAAGGAATCGCTCTATCTGGCCACAAGGAAGAAAGATGTCGCGGGCTTAAGAAAAGAGCTTACGGCAAGGGCAGATGCTGGGTTTGATGTCGAATGGCTCGAGATGGAAGTGATAGCTAAACGCTTTGGTGTTAAAAAGGGATACGGTGGGATTCTCTCTCGGCAGGGGGCTAGTGTGGACGCGTTCTGTCTTTTGCATGAGCTACTGGCTTATAATGAAAAGAGGGGCTTACGTATATTCGATAAAACTGAACTGTTGGAGGTCTCTTCTGATAAAAAGCAAAGTAATTGTATGCTGGATACCGGTGCGAAGATCAGGACCGGTAAGCTGGTGTATTGTATAGGGTATGAAAGTCAAGGCTTGATTAAGGAAAAATTTGTTGACTTATTAAGTACCTATGCCATAGTCTCTGAAATAGATGAGGCTGCCTGCAAGAAGGTGAGAGATCTATTGATATGGACTACGGATGAACCCTATCTCTATATGCGCTGTACCGATGATAGCCGAATGTTGATCGGTGGCGGGGATGAGGAGTTTCAAGACCCGGTTCGACGAGACGCGCTGTTGACTAAAAAAGCCAATCGATTACATAGGAGCTTCGGCCAATTGTTTCCTGAGCGTACATTTTACACGGATTTTTCATGGACTGGGACATTTGGAGAGACCAAGGATGGCTTACCTTACATCGGTAACCATCAGAAATTTAGAGACGCTTACTTTGTATTGGGGTTTGGCGGAAACGGGATTACATTTTCGGTTATCGGCATGGAGATGCTATCCTTTTGGTTGAAAAATAGACCCCATCCTCTAGAAGAGCTTTTTGCTTTCGGGCGATAAAGATTTATTCTTACATTTTTTGCAACCATCACCTTTCCGTGATGGTTTTTTTAATTAGTAATTTAATTTAAAACAAATGGGTATTACAATTTGTATAAACTATAACCAACTGATATTAAACAGCTGTAATCGTGTATTACTTTATGAAAAGAACATGCATTTACCTTCCTTTTCTTTTTGTGGTTTTCTTTGCCCTGCCCAGTTTAAGCTATGGTCAGGTTCCTGATAGTACCTGGGGGAAAACAGCCGAAAAGTATCCTTCATTCAAATTTAAAGGCTTATTTCAAGGGCGCTATGTAGTCAGTGCAAGTGAGGATGTGGATGTAGCCGGGCTGCACCACGAAGATCACTCGGGAACAAGCAATTCTTTTTTACTCAAATATATGCGTGCTCAGGTACAGGCGAAGATAAGTAAGCGGACCGAAGTGGTGGCGCTTGTTAATCTGGCGGACTTTAAAAATGACCCTAAGACCCGTGTGCTGGAAAATGCCTATTTGAAGTATACATTTAGCCCCAAAATAGCTGTTACTGTAGGTCAGTTCAGGCCTTGGTTTGGAATTGAGGAAACTTATCCAGTAGATATTATAAAGTCTTTGGATTGGTCTAACCAGTATGCCGAATTCGGTAAGCTTGGATGGACTAGTTTTCAGATTGGGGCTTCCATTGGAGGTACACTTCATCTCGGAAAGCTACCCTTTCAATACGCCATATCCGCAGTCAATGGGAATGGTAAAAATCAAGTGTCCGACAGTGACAATGGCAAACAGTATATGACACGGCTGGTATTTGGGTTATCCAAGAAGTACGCCGTAAATATAGGACTTAACGGTGGTGTAGGAGAGGTGGCTAAAAAGAATGTATACGCCTGGGGAGCCGACATCGTGGGAAATGTGCCTTTGGCATCAAAGTGGTCTCTTGACCTGCAATTGGAGGGGAAACAAGCAACCAATCATGCCATGTATACCTCGCTGCCGGATGGAGATAGGCCTCCCAGCATAAATGAGTTTTTGGTTCGTGGGGTGTATTTTTTGCCTAACATTCGTTATGAGATCAAGCATAAAAATCTATCGTCTATTGAAGCTTCGTGTCGTTATGAATACCTGGATAGAAACTTCAGTCAAAATTCGAATCCCAGACAGACCATCACGCCGATGTTGGGATTGGAGTTTTTAAAAGATTATGGTGCCCGCATACAGATCGGTATGCAGATGGATCGATATAAGACACAGCTATCAAATACAACGACCTATAACGGCAACTTATTTATTGTACAGGTACAGAGTAGACTTTAATGAAAATCAATCTATTTACATATGAAATATCCATGTAGCAATGGCTACACAAACACGGATGAATATAGTTTGGATATTCCATATGACAACTGAAGATCAAATTATACACATATGAAAGAAATTAGTATTAAAAAGATAGGTATTACTTTTTTAATTGCTTTAGCACTATGGTTTATACCTACGCCAGATGGTGTGAGTCCTGAGGCTTGGCACCTATTTGCCATATTCGCGGCTACTATCCTCGGCATTATATTAAAAGCCGCGCCAATGGGCACGATGTGTATGATGGCGATTGGTTTTACGGCATTGACACAGGTTCTTGCTCCTGGCGATGCCAGTGGATCTATCGTCAAGTCGTTGAGCGGCTTTGGCGATAAGGTGATTTGGCTGATTGGTATTTCTTTTTTTATCGCTAGGGGTTTTATTAAAACGGGACTAGGTAATCGAATCGCTTTTCTTTTTATCAAGATTTTTGGTAAGAGCTCTTTGGGGCTAGCCTATGGGCTGGGATTGGCAGATATGTGTCTGGCTCCAGCTATCCCCAGTAATACGGCTCGTGGAGGAGGTATCATCTATCCGATCATGAAATCCATGGCCATGAGTTTTGGCTCTGTACCGGAGGATCCGACTACCCATAGGAAGTTAGGTTCTTTTTTGACGCTCAATAGCTATTACATGAACCTCATTACCTCATCTATGTTTTTAACCGGGACTGCGAGCAATCCGATGTGTCAGAAATTTGCAGCGAATCTGGGCGTTGATATCTCCTGGATGTCCTGGGCCATCGCTGGATTTATCCCTGGGCTAGCGGCATTTTTTATTGTACCGTTGGTATTGTATAAACTATATCCACCGGAACTCAAGAAAACGGGTGGCGCAGCAAAAATGGCAACAGAGAAGCTGAATGAGATGGGGCCTATTAAGGTCAACGAATGGCTGATGTTATTTGCATTTTTTATCCTGTTGGCATTATGGATTTTTGGAGCATCATTGTCTATTGATGCGACTACTACCGCATTTATCGGTCTTACTTTGCTGCTTCTGACCTCGGTATTGACATGGGAAGATGTCAAGGCGGAGAAGGGAGCCTGGGATACGATTGTATGGTTTGCTGTACTGGTGATGATGGCCAGCTCGCTCAATGAGTTGGGATTTATTGCTTGGTTTAGTGATATTGTTAAAGTACAAATAGGTGGCTTGAATTGGATGGTCGCATTTCCGGTGATTATTCTGGTCTACTTTTTTAGCCATTATATATTTGCGAGCGCGACGGCACACGTTGCAGCCATGTATGCCGCGTTATTGGGGGTAGGTATTTCGTTGGGGATTCCTCCGATGTTGCTCGCTATGATGCTGGGTTTTATGGGCTCTATCTATGGGGTATTGACCCACTACGGACATGGACCTGCTCCTGTGTATTTTGGTAGCGGTTATGTGGAGCTAAAAGCTTGGTGGTTACGCGGATTGGAAATCGGTATTCTACTATTGGTGATCTATATGGTTGTGGGTGGGTTATGGATGAAGGTAATTGGTTATTATTAAAATTGTATCGCGATGTTGACAACATTATCTCGTAAAATGCTGCTGTGCCTGACGGGACTATTTTTAGCATTTTTTCTGACTATACACCTGTTGGGAAATCTACAGTTATTTATGCCCGAAGAGGAGGCTCGGCTTCAATTTAATTGGTATTCTAACTTTTTGTCTGGTAACGCATTGATAAAGATGGTGTCCTATGTGTTATATCTGAGTATTATCTTACACGTAGCCGATGCATTGATCGTTACGATGAAAAATAGTAAGTCTTCAAAAGGATATCAAAAAGATCAGAGGGGCCGGGCTAGCAAGTGGTATAGTCGTAATATGGGAATACTAGGTTCTCTTATCTTAATTTTTCTGGTTATTCACTTCAAAAACTTCTGGTATGTATATAAGTTTGGGGAACTGCCCTTGGATAGCAATGGTCATCGGGATCTTTACCTGTTGGTAGTGACTACCTTTCAGGAGTGGTGGTATGTGGTTATCTATGTGCTGTCGATGGTCGCGCTCTGCTATCACCTGATTCACGGCTTACATAGCGCTTTTAGGACACTCGGGCTATTTCATCCAAAGTACATGCGATGGCTCAAGATAGCAGGAGAGGTATATGCCGTCTTGATCTGTGTAGGCTTTGCGATGATGCCTATTTATATATATATCAGCAGGGGTTAAACTTAAGATAAAAGCGTATGAACTTAGATGCAAAAATTCCCGAGGGGGCATTGGAAGATAAATGGGATAATTTTAAGAAGCAGGCAAAGTTGGTTAATCCGGCCAATCGCAAGAAATTGGATGTGATTGTTGTGGGCACAGGATTGGCAGGGAGTTCGATAGCTGCTTCTTTGGCCGAGATGGGGTATCAGGTCAAGGCCTTTTGTTTTCAGGATAGTCCAAGACGGGCGCATTCTGTCGCAGCACAAGGAGGAGTAAACGCCGCTAAAAATTACAAAAACGACGGCGATAGCGTATATCGTATGTTTGTCGATACATTGAAAGGGGGCGACTTTCGGGCGCGAGAGGCCAATGTATACCGGATGGCCGAGTGTTCGCTAAATTTAATTGATCAGGCTGTCGCACAGGGAGTACCTTTCGGACGGGAATATGGAGGGTATCTCAACAATCGCTCTTTTGGAGGGGTACAGGTAAGCCGTACCTTTTATGCTCGAGGACAGACTGGGCAACAGTTGTTGTTGGGAGCCTATCAGGCGCTGATGCGTCAGGTAGGAAAGGGAGGGGTGAAGCTCTATTCCAGACACGAAATGTTGGACCTGGTTTTGATTGACGGCAAGGCCAGGGGTATTATCGTACGTAATCTGGATACAGGTGAATTGGAGAAACATGCGGCTCATACGGTGGTATTGGCTACGGGTGGCTATGGAAAGATATACTACCTATCGACATTAGCAATGGGTTGTAATGGGTCGGCTATCTGGCGTGCCTACAAGAAAGGCGCATTGATGGCGAGTCCAAGCTGGATACAGATACATCCTACCTCTCTGCCCCAATCGGGAGATTATCAATCGAAACTGACTTTGATGTCTGAATCGCTACGTAACGATGGTCGGATTTGGGTTCCGCTGAAAGAGAATGAAGCCAGGAATCCGAACGATATTCCAGAGGAAGAAAGGGATTATTATTTGGAAAGAAGATATCCTGCTTTCGGAAATCTGGCACCCCGGGATATTTCTTCCCGGGCGGCAAGGGAACGTATCGACGCTGGATTCGGGATTGGCCCATTAAAAAATGCCGTGTATCTAGATTTTGCGAAGGCTATTCGAGAACAGGGACGAGAAAAGATTGAGGAAAAATACGGTAATCTATTTGATATGTACCGTAAAATAACGGGTTTTGATGCCTATGAAGAGCCTATGATGATCTCGCCATCGGCACATTTTTCCATGGGTGGATTGTGGGTTGACTATGAGTTGATGACTACCATACCTGGTCTTTTTGCGCTTGGTGAAGCGAATTTTGCCGACCACGGCGCTAACAGGTTGGGGGCTAATTCTTTGTTGCAAGCTTCGGTAGATGGGTATTTTATAGCCCCTTATACCATCGCTAATTACCTTTCGGGAGATATTCATACCGGAAAGATTCATGTTGATCATCCGGAGTTCGAAAAGGCTCAATCGGCTGTAGAGACTAATCTTAAGCGCTTTATAAATATCAATGGTAGCAAAACAGTAGATTATTACCACAAAACGCTGGGAAAGATTTTGTATGACTATTGCGGTTTGGCACGTAATGCGGAGGGATTGAATTGGGCTATTTCGGAAATTCGCAAGTTGAGGGAGGACTTTTATAAAAACGTAAAAGTGTCTGGTGCTGCAGAAACCATGAACAGTGAATTGGAAAAAGCTGGGCGGGTAGCCGATTATTTGGAAATAGGAGAATTGATGTGTTTTGATGCGTTGACCCGGAATGAATCGTGTGGAGCACATTTTCGAGAGGAGTATCAGACGCCTGAAGGGGAAGCAATGCGTAACGACAGGGAATTTCAGTTTATCTCAGCCTGGGAATGGACTGGTGCGGATAAAGATCCGGTATTGCACAAGGAGGATCTTAGCTTTGAAGTCGTACAACCTATTGTCCGCAGTTATAAATAGATGGGGGATATTTTATAGAGTCGCTCGATTTTTCGGGAGAAGTTAGTGATAGATAAAAAAATAGATACATATGATATTAAATCTTAAAGTTTGGCGACAAAAGGACCGCGAATCGACAGGGCGATTGGTAGATTATGTCTTAGAAAATTTAAATCCACACATGTCTTTTTTGGAAATGATGGATACACTGAATGAGACACTGGTATTGAGCGGGGAGGATCCGGTAGAGTTTGATCACGATTGTAGGGAGGGTATATGTGGGCAATGTGGAATGATGATCAATGGTATAGCACACGGCCCCTTAAAAAATACGACAACTTGCCAATTGCATCTCCGTTCGTTCAATGACAACGACACGATTACAATTGAGCCTTTTAGATCAGCAGCTTTTCCTGTAAAAAGAGACTTAAGGGTGGATCGAACTTCGTTTGACCGCATTATTTCAAGTGGAGGGTTTGTTTCTATAAATACGGGACAAGCGCCCGATGCGCACGCGATACCGGTAACGCATCAGGTCACCGAGGAAGCTTTTGATGCAGCAGCGTGTATAGGCTGTGGTGCCTGCGTTGCCACCTGTAAGAACGGAAGTGCCGCTTTATTTACCTCGGCAAAAATAAACCATCTGGTCCTATTGCCACAAGGTAAAGAGGAGCGGCAGGAGCGCGTACTTCGCATGGTTAAACAGATGGATGCAGAGGAGTTTGGACATTGTTCTAATACCGAAGCTTGCGAGGTGGAATGTCCACAGGCGGTGTCTGTGTTGAATATAGCACGAATGAATTACGAATACAATCGGGCATTGTTAAGAAGGAAGTAATCAAGCAATAAATAGACGACACGTAGCACATGTATGAAAAAGACGAAAGCGGTGAATCGCCTTCGTCTTTGTTTTGTAGTTTCCTAACGCTATGAAGACCACAAATTGTATTAAACAGTATAATTTAAAAAAATCTAATTCTATCGTTATTATCCTAGGTTTAGTTGTTAAGATAAAGGTTTTCAAACGGGGAGAATGAAAACCTTTAATAACCAATTATAAACCTAAATTATGATGATACAAATATAGTGTATTTATAACACTAAGTAAAATTTAATTTACTTTTTTTATTGGTTCTGAATTGTACTGTTTCTAATACCTTATCGTTTGCAATCTGCAGTCCAGGCTTTGCCGTCTTTGGCATATATAATATCCAGGTCAGAAGCCGTAACCGTTATGGTGCCAATAGCATTGTCGTTAAAAATAATAGTGTTGTTATCTCCTTTTTCCATAATAATATTTCCTATTGTAGGTATTCCATTGGAGAAGTTGAAGGAGTACTTATCACCGATTTTGGTTACAGTTACTGAACCGTTGGTGCGTGCCACATCTGTATCACTATCGTTTGTACTACTAAAGGAAACAGTCCCTTCATATTTTCCGATAAAAAGATCGTTATCTGCAGGATCATCATCTTTGCTGCAGGCGGCGAACGTGAACAATGTAACGGTGACAAAGAGTAAGCTTAAGATTTTGAAAGTCGTTTTCATACATGTAAAATTTAGTTCTATAAAAATATGTCACAGGAATATGACAATAGGGGTGCCAATACCGGCATATTATAGAATGTTAACAAAAATTAACGATATTTTAATGTAATTCAATAAGCTGTACCTCAGTTTTCCTACAATAACTTATGAGGTGGACACCTTTGTGTGTTTGCTCTGGTAGAAATCGTAAGTATATACATTATAAGGTAATAACTTTTGGGCAACGATACGGGAAAGTAGGCAGCAAATGAATAAAGGAACAAGTAGATCATAGCCATTTGGTGCCATGCTGCTAACCAAAATCATCGCTGTAAATGGAGCAAATATAGCCGAAGATAAAGTTGATGCTGCCCCCAGAAGGACAAAGTTGAATACAATCAAATGGGTGCCCAGATAATGATTACTTAGGCTCGCGAATAGTAAACCTAAGAATGCGCCGGCAACAATACTAGGTGCAAACACACCGCCATCTCCACCTGCACCTAATGTGAGCGATGCGGCTATCGGTTTTAGTAGGATGAGCGCAATAAGAAGTAAAAACGGGACTTCCTGAGTAAAGATTGCTTTTTCGACAAGGTGTATAAGGCCGTGATAACTATCTCCATATAATATCGGGAAGAAGAAAAGCATTAAACCAACTAGAATGGCGCCTGAGTTGACGCGTATAAAATTGTTATGGATCTTTGCGAAAAATGTTTTAATCCAGATAACGAGTATGGTAAAATAAACCGATAACACACTAGCAAATAAACTCAATAACAGAAAAAATGGAATAGCATTCCAGTTCCACCCTTGAATGGGGATAGAAAAAAACGGTTTACTTTCAAAAAAATGGATAAATAACCAAGCGACGAATGCCGAAACGGTACAGCTAACCATTATTGATTTTCTCCTTTTTTTTGCGATTACTTCCATAGCAAAAAACCAGCCCGCTAAAGGACTGGCAAAAAGAACAGCTACTCCCGCTGCGACACCGGCACAGACTAACTCTCGCTTATATTTCTTTGCGGTATAATTTTGTTCATATGTTACGTTGCCTACGGTAGCGGTAGCCACAACCGTTGAAACTTCAACGCCAGTAGACCCCCCAGAAATCACAGTTAAAAATCCGTTGAGGTAATGAGATGGAATCTTAAAAAAGGGTAGATGATCTTTCCGTTGATCAAGAGTTTTGTAGATTTCTGTGATTCCTTTGTTTTTTCTGTTTTGGAACAAATACTTCCTTAGAAAATAAATAGCTGTGATACCGATACTAGGTAAAAGGATAAGCAGACTCTTTTGGAATGATATTGCTGCAGTGTATACTTTCGACTCGAAAAACTCTGTCAAAAACTTTAAAGATAGACCAAGTAAGGAACAGATAAAAGCTACAAGAACCGATAAAATGATAAGTTTGAGGTAGCTTTGAAATATGGTTTTGCGACGTTGCATGCTTTGTACTTTTGAATGCCGGTTCAAAAGTACAGTATAATTGCCTAAAATTATAACCAAAGCGGTTAATTGTAGCCCACATCTCTCTTTTATAGATATATGGGCTACACGGTTTTATTTTATTTCGATCATTTTATTTGGATCTTTTGTCTCTTTAATCTCCCGCTCAACAGTGATTTTAATAATCGAAAGTAAAACCAAAGCCACTGCAAGAATAGCGATAAAAGGAAAAATAATTGCGATAACCAATGCGAAAATCAAAGGGATATTTAGCCATTGCTTTCCAGATTTGGAGGATACGCTGATCTTGGAATCCTGTATTGTGGTGAATACTTTTTGAAAACCGCTTGTGATGTTTTCGTTATTGAAGTCGAATGTTGTTTTAGTTGCCATGTTATTTGTTGTTTTATTTGTTTGTATAGTCCAAAGATAGTAGGGCAGGCCGGATTGGTATAGCATAAATAGGTTAGTTTGGGCGGATGCTCGGTGAAAGTATAAAATGAGTCGGTAAAGAGGCACCGGATTATTGCATAAAAATTAGTAACTTCGAGTAATTTAACAATATAGATATTTCAATACATTGAGATTTGATGAATTTGGCTTCATTCCTACATTGGAAGAGGGGCTTGATACTATGGGGTTTGTAGAAGCTACACCCATTCAAGAACAGACCATACCGGTCATATTACGCGACGAAGATTTAATCGCCTGTGCGCAGACTGGAACGGGCAAAACCGCGGCTTACTTATTGCCTATTTTGCATAAAAATGGACAGGAGCCTCAAGAGCGCGTAGATACTATTGTATTAGTCCCTACGCGTGAATTGGCGTTGCAGATCGATCAACAGGTGATGGGGTTGGGGTACTTTACAGGGACAACTTCAATTTCGATCTACGGCGGTGGTGACGGAATGGGGTATGAACAACAAAAGAGAGCCATTCGAGAAGGGGTCAATATTATAGTAGCTACTCCAGGACGATTGATTAGCCATATGGCTTCAGGCAAGTTTGATTTCAGCGGCCTTAAACACCTTGTGCTTGACGAAGCGGATACGATGTTGGATATGGGCTTCTATGATGATATTATACGTATCATCAGTTATTTGCCGCAAAAGAGACAGACGCTTTTATTTTCGGCGACGATGCCTACTAAAATCAGAGGACTAGCCAAGAAAATATTGCATAATCCAACCGAGATAAATATTGCGATCTCCAAACCTTCCGAAGGAATTGATCAACACGCCTATCTGGTATACGATGAGCATAAAAATGATCTGATCCGCCATATACTTAAAGATCCTAAGTATTCTAGTGTGATTGTTTTCGCTTCTAAGAAGGAGATCGTGAAAACGTTGACGAAAGACCTGATCAAAAGTGGTATTGCTGCAGAGGGATTTCACTCGGACCTAGAGCAGTCGGAAAGGGAAGATATCATGAGCCGTTTTCGCGCCAAGAAGCTGAATGTATTGGTAGGTACTGATGTTATTTCTAGGGGTATCGATATTGTGGGTATTAGTTTGGTAGTCAATTATGATGTACCTCCGGATCCTGAAGACTATGTGCATCGTGTAGGACGTACAGCTCGCGCAGCAACCACCGGAACGGCTATTACTTTTATTAACGTGAAGGATCAAGGTAAATTTGCATTGATTGAAAAGTTGGTAGAGTATGAAATAACCAAGGTACCTTTGCCTGATGGTTTTGCTGCGGGACCTGAATATACTCCAAAATTGAAGAGTAACAATAGAAATAAGCGAAAACCATTTAATAAAAATAGAAAATTCAATAAACCCAAAAAGGCCTCATCATAATGATTTCGTTTGCGAACGCTAAAATTAACCTGGGATTACTTGTGACCGAAAAAAGGTCTGATGGTTATCATAGTATTGAAACGGTATTTTATCCCATCAAGTTGTATGATGTAATCGAAATGTTGCCTGCTGAAGTAAATCGGTTTCAAACGGCAGGCTTGTCGATTCCAGATCAAGGAGACAATCTGTGTGAACGGGCTTTTCATGCGCTGGAAAAAGACTATAGCCTGAAGCCCGTTAGTATACAACTTTTGAAGAACATTCCGATAGGTGCGGGCCTGGGGGGTGGATCATCTGATGCTGCTCAGGTGTTGAAGATGTTGAACGAGTTTAATGATCTAGGATTAAGTATGGCGCAATTGGCAACTTACGCAGAGCGGTTAGGCGCCGATTGTCCTTTCTTTTTGGAGAACAAAGCTGTTTTTGCATCAGGAATCGGTACGACATTTGAATCCGTTGAATTGAATTTGTCAGACTATTTTATTGTGGTGATAAAACCTGACATACACATATCAACGGTAGAGGCATACCAAAATATAGTACCCCAGACCCCAAAGGTGGATCTAAAAAGGGCTATTCAGCTACCGATACAGGAATGGAAATATCATCTAGTTAATGATTTTGAACTGGGCATATTTGAAAAGTATCCGCAGATAGCGTTAATTAAACATGAACTGTATCAGCGAGGAGCTATTTATGCCGCTATGTCGGGTTCAGGATCTGCTGTGTACGGTATTTTTCAAGAGGAAGTAAACCTTGACGAGCTAAATGGGCTTGGCAAAGTATACTACCCTGTGGATCTTTAGTATCGTTAACTCCGTAAATTAGTTATTCCTTCTTCAATAAAGTGGAGACTAGATTGGCTTCATTGATAGGTTTATTAATGCTACCATCAAAATGATATTTTTGATTCGATCTAGCTTCTAATAACATATTCTCGGCTGTACATACCAACACCTTTGTTGCTCCTTTCGTATCATCCGATTTGACGCGGTTTAAGATATCCCAGCCGTCTAGGTCGGGCATGACTAAGTCGGTGATAACAATATCTACAGGATTGGATTTGATGAAATTCCAAGCTTGAATACTGTTGTCAAATAAATGAACATTTTGGTTCGATTTGAACAGTTGTTGTACAAAGAAAAGCCCTATACGACTATCGTCTATAAATACGATTCTAAGGTGGGAAGGAAGATCCGAAACGGATAGCACCCGGCTCTCTTTTTCTTGGATCAAACTCTTTTCTATAGGTAATTCGAAAGTGAATTTTGTGCCTTTTCCGGCTTCGCTCGCAAAGGAAATGGTGCCTTTTATTTGTTCACTTAATAACTTGGAGATATATAACCCCAGTCCAAAACCACCAGCCTTATTCTTGTTGTCAGCAACATAGTATTTTCTGAATATTTGGTCTTTTTTGCTGTCAGGAATCCCTACACCGGTGTCTATGACCTGTATAACAATCTTTTGCTTGTCATTGACTTTTTTGAGGCTAGCTATGATGTGAACAGATCCCTTTTGGGTATATTTTATAGCATTAGATACCAGGTTGGATAGCACCTGCTTGAAACGGAAAGCATTGCTCCAAATAACCAATGAAGAATCTATATTGTTTTCCAGATGAAGTTCTAGATTTTTAACTTCGGCTTGATATTGATGTAAACCAATTGTATCTTCCACTAATTTGTGTGGGGAGAAATAATCAAACTTAATCTCTAAAGCTCCCGACTCTAACTTGCTCAGGTTTAAAATGTCATTGATTGTGGTATTGATAACTGCGATGTCGTTGTCCACGGTTTGGATGATCTCTTTATCTATAGTTTTAGCATCGTTATTATTTTTCAAAAGATTGACAACTCCTTGTAAGGATACCAGGGGCGAACGTACTTCATGACTGATGTTTGCGAGTACGTTGGTCTTCTCTTCGGCGATCTTAGATGCGTACTCTTTTTCCTTGAGTAGTTTTCGTTCGTATGAAGCCACTTCATACTGATAATATATCAAAAAGACAATCATCAACAGCATGATAGATAATGCGATGATCAATTGATTTCCAAAGTTTTCAGAGTTTTCTTTGTACCATGCAAAATCCGCCTCTTCTGCTTTTTGAATCTCGTTGAGTTCTATCTGTCTTAGATTTTCTATTCCAACCTTCAAATTGTTCAAGAGTGCATAGTTAGAAAGGATGAGATCTTTTTCCGCACCTTGGAGTTTCTGAAATATGGTACGGAGATCACGGAGATTATTCCGGTATATCTTTTCGTTGGTAGAAATCAAGTGATCAATGTTACGTTGTACGATATCTACCTGATTTAGATTCAATACCTCGTTGGTCTTTTGATTGACTAACGTGTCATTTTTTGCTTTGAATATTCTATTAAAAAGCCCTTCTTTTTTTCGCACAACGGTATCCTTCTCTTGTGCAATTTTTAAGGTATCTCGAAGGATGCGGCTAATGATGGAGTCGGACTGTGTGATGCGTGGTTTCTGGGAAATACTACTTTTTTGCACGGTAAGCGAGAGCAAAGAGTCTTGCGCATAGTATACGATATCATCTACCTGTTTTTTTAGGGAGGCGTATTGCAAAGCTAAATTACCTTGTGTCACGCCATTTGTGTTGCCTTTGACAGGATTACTTTCTAGGGGTAGGGAAGCTAGAGAGTCCACCACTAGTTTAATAGTATCTAGTTTACTACGGTAGCCTTGGAAATCATTCTCATCAAAATTTATCGTGTATAGACGGAATAGATTGTCTGCTTCACTAAATGTTGAGAACAATTTATACAGTGCAGGTGATTGCAGGTGCCCTGATGAATAGGCAGCGTTTAATCTGTTTTCCACCTTTTTATATTGCAGGTACTGATAGATAAATATCGAACTTAATATTGCAAACGATAGGATAAGGCTGAATAGCACTATTCTCCTTAAAGTTAAATTTGATTTGTCTGGCACGGACCTTGTATTTTTACAGTGTAAGAATCTGTTGGAATTAAACGATTAATATACTGTGTGTTAATTCCTAGTTTTAGTTTGTGCAAATGTAACAAAAGTAACCGAGTAATTTAATGACACTGATTATATTTGTGCAAATATGAAATATTTTTTACATATGGAATGGATAATTGAACCTTGGCCTTGGTACGTGGGAGGCCCATTGGTAGCATTGATTATGCTGGCATTGATTTACTTGGGAAAGAGTTTTGGCTTTTCTTCGAATTTTAGGACGATGTGCGCCGCACTAGGCGCCGGAAAGTCTTGTGGCTTTTTTGATTTTGATTGGAAGTCGCAGAGCTGGAATTTACTGTTTCTCCTCGGTTCGATTATAGGTGGATATATTGCAGCACATTATCTATCCAATAATCAGATCCCGGCAATCTCAGCGGATACTATCGCACAGTTAAAAGCGATGAATTTCAATAGCGCAGGTCAAGCTTACGTACCATCGGAGATCTATGCCGATATGTCGTTGCGTAATGTTGTATTGCTGGTGGTTGGCGGTCTATTTATAGGCTTTGGCACACGCTATGCAGGGGGATGTACTTCAGGTCATGCAATCTCAGGCTTGAGTGATCTGCAATTGCCGTCGTTGATCGCAGTAATTGGTTTTTTTATCGGTGGACTGTTGATGGTTCATGCATTGTTCCCTCTAATTTTTTAAGCTTATGAGACAGATAGTATTTATTGCTTTAGGTGTTTTATTCGGAATGGTCATGTACAAAGCAGAGGCTGCGTCATGGTTCAGGATCTACGAAATGTTTAATTTCCAGTCCTTTCATATGTACGGATTTATCGGGAGCGCCTTGTTTGTGGGGACGATAGGGGTACAACTTATGAAACGCTCGGGTAAAGATGTTGATGGAAAGAAAATTAAAGTGAATGCGAAAGATCGTTCTATATCCCGTTATTTGATTGGTGGTACTTTCTTCGGTTTAGGCTGGGCTTTAGTCGGAGCTTGTCCAGGACCTATTTTTGTCTTGCTTGGTGCGGGAGTATATCCTATGATTATAGTGATAATAAGCGCGCTATTAGGTACCTTTATCTACGGCTTGATAAAGGATAAATTGCCGCACTAAAGTTTCATGGATATAAAAGGTGTTTTAAAAGCTTATTACCCTGATCAATTTGAAGAGGGGCTTATGGATGAAATTGGAAAAGCTGCACAGCTGTTCCAATTTCATCCACAGGATATTCTGATCGACATGGGCCAAGCGATCACGTCGATGCCTATATTGCTTGAAGGCGCAATAAAGATTATGCGTGAGGATTATGGAGAAGGAGAATTGCTTCTGTATTTTTTGGAAAAGGGGGATACCTGTGCCATGACTATGGCTTGTTGTCTTGGAGATAAACGAAGCAATATTCGGGCAATTGCGGAGACAGAAGGCAGCGTACTTATGATTCCTGTTCAAAAAATGGATGAGTGGTTGGCGAAATATCCTTCTTGGCGTAAGTATGTATTTGACAGCTATAACAATCGGATGGAGGAAATGCTGGAAGCAATA
Source organism: Sphingobacterium nematocida (assembly GCF_900168125.1). Classification (GTDB taxonomy): domain Bacteria; phylum Bacteroidota; class Bacteroidia; order Sphingobacteriales; family Sphingobacteriaceae; genus Sphingobacterium; species Sphingobacterium nematocida. The sequence goes on along the minus strand of NZ_FUZF01000001.1, from coordinate 85,439 downwards.
GATAATCTAGCTTTTAAAGATATGTCAGGTAGGCTCAGGACTTATCTATTGAATGTAGCTACAATTAATAAGGGGCGCGTAATCAATAAAACACATTTGGAGATTGCAAATGAATTGAATACATCGCGGGTCGTCATATCCCGTTTACTCAAGTCGTTGGAGAAGGAAGGCTTTCTCCTTCTGAATAGGAATGTAATAACAATAAAATAAAAAGAGGGAACCTAGGTTCCCTCTTTTTATTTTATCCTTTACGTAGGTATTTTGTCAGAATTACGATAGTTTGACCTTCAATCTTCCCTTCAATTTGTTCCGTGTTATCGGGTACTAAGCGGATGTTTTTGACAACAGTTCCGAGTTTTGCATTTAGGGAAGAGCCCTTGACGTCCAGTGTTTTGATCAATACTACGGTGTCACCTTCATACAGACGTGTGCCGTTGGAATCTTGATGAAAATCGACCGTGCCATCTTGCTCATGGTCTCCCGTTTTTTTTGCCCATTCCAGATTTTCATCGTCAAGATAAAGAATATCCAGATTATCGGCGGCCCAACCTTCGTTTCTTAGTCTGCTAAGCATGCGCCAGGCAACAACTTGTACAGGAGGGTGTTCGGACCACATGGTGTCAGACAGCACCTTCCAGTGATCGACGTCTAGTTGTTCTCTTTTTTCTATCTGTGACTTACATACTTCACAGATCCAGATACAGTTTTCTAAGTTCGCATTTGAAGTAGGGGGTACTTCGTATTTAGAAAGGTCTGAACTGCTTGTACAAAGCTCACATTGGTTTCCGCTTCTTTCGGCTAATAAGTTCTCTAAAGTCATAGTGCAAAGATACACAATTTTTCGTTTTGGGTTTTTCGATAAATTAATGAGAAACTAATCAAACAATCGCATGGAGATTTGTTCGACAGTTTATCAAAAAATAATAGGACGCTATCTATTTCTTTTGGCAGAGATTTTGTAATATTAGCACTAGATTATTAACTTAAAAATAAGACAGCTATGAAATGGCAAGGCGGTAAACAAAGTGACAATTTCGAGGATAGAAGAGGTATGTCTTCAGGAGGGAAAGTGGCAATCGGCGGTATAGGTGGTGTTATCATCCTGCTGATCGGTCTTTTTATGGGTGGAGATCCAGGGCAGCTATTGCAGCAGATGGCGACGCAACAGGAGACGACAAGTGGCGGACCCCGAGAACTCAGTGCCGAAGAACAAAAATTAACGGCGTTTTCGAGAGTCGTGTTGCAGAGCACGGAAGACGTTTGGGGGAAATTATTTAGAGAGCAAGCGAATCAGGACTACCCTCCAACCAAATTGAAAGTTTATGATCGCGCGACAAATACAGATGGTTGTGGCATGGGACAATCGGCTTATGGACCTTTTTATTGCCCTGCGGATCATAGTATATATATAGATCTAACATTTAACGACGAGCTGCGTGAGCGGTTTGGAGCAAAAGGAGAATTTGCATTGGCGTACGTGATCGCGCACGAAGTAGGGCATCATATACAGAATATTCTAGGTGTTCTGCAAAAGACAAATGCGCTAAGAGCGAAAATGAGCGAGCGGGAATATAATAAGATTTCTGTAATGACGGAACTGCAGGCTGATTTTTATGCCGGTGTGTGGGCTCACTATGTGAACGAGACCTCGGATGTGCAATTGACCTATGAAGATATTGTCGACGGGATGCGAGCAGCAGCAGCAGTGGGGGATGACCATATACAACAGCAGGCCCAAGGACATGCTAATCCGGAGTCATTTACACATGGCACTTCTGAACAAAGAGCCTATTGGTTTAAGAAAGGCTATGACAGCGGTGACCTAAAAGCTGGGGATACTTTTAACGACCCAAGTTTGAAGTAGTTTACTGTACTAAAAGATTACAGCCGCGGATATCAGAGTTGTCAAAACGGCCTAAGATTTCAAAAGATTGATCGACATGGATCTTTCCAAGATCTTGGGTAGCAATAAACGAACAGGAGTGATAATTGGCCAAATCAATGACATTTATTGCGCCTGTTTTTTTGTTTTCCAAAAGACTTAATGGGTCGTTGGTATCCCGGATTAGAATTTTCATCCACGGTGGGGTATAAAATAAACCATCTCCATAAGAATAGCCTTGGGACAACAACTCGGTCATTCCGTATTCCGAATGTATATGCTGAACCCCAAATCCTTCTTTTAGCAATTGGTGTAGCTCGTCGCGCACCATCTCTCTGCGCTTGCCTTTCATCCCGCCGGTCTCCATGACAATCAAATCTGGAAACTCAAGTTGGTATTGTTCGATGAAATCCAATAAGGCATAGGTAACACCTATCAGTATCGTCTTGGTGCCCTTTTGCTGTAGTTTTAGTAGTGTATCTAAAAGATCTTGGTGGTTGTACAGAAAATAACCGCTTTCCGACTGTCCAGATGCTTGAATAAGATCGTCGACCATATAGATCAAAGACGAACCGTCGCGTTCTAGGTAGGAGGGTAATAGGGCTAGAATGGCAATATCTTGTATATTGCCATAGAAAAGTTGAAATGCTTTTCTAAAACTGTCCGTATACCATTTCAAATCAGGTACATGGTGCTTGCTATTGGTCATTCCTGTGGTACCCGAGCTACTAAATGTTATCGCAGCGGACAACTCCTCGGCGAGTACCGACTGTGTCTTGAAGAACTGTATCGGGAGGAAGGGGATCTTTCGGTAATCCGTTATAGAACAGGGATCAATTCCAAGTGCTTGGATATAGCTTCGGTAAACAGGTGTATGCTGTGCCTGATAACGAAAGATTTCTAAAGCGGCCTGGTTGAATTCTGTCGCTGTTTGTATATCAAAAACCTGTTCCCTATTTATCATAGGTGCAAAATTAGAGTTTTCCTTGATGCAAATCAAGGAAAACTCTAAGTGTTATCTACAACATACCACCGTCTACAGGTAGCACTTGTCCTGTGACATAAGCAGATAAGTCAGATGCCAAGAAAAGACAAGCATTTGCAACATCTTCCGGTTCGCCACCACGTTTTAACGGAATTCCGGCTTCCCATCCCTCCACAACTTTAGGGTCTAGGACCTCTGTCATCTCTGTCCGGATAAATCCCGGTGCAATGACATTTGCGCGGATATTTCTAGAACCTAGTTCTTTGGCAACAGATTTTGTGAATCCTATGATACCAGCTTTTGAAGCCGCATAATTGGCTTGTCCAGCATTGCCCTGTACGCCAACTACAGAAGACATATTGATAAATGAACCTTTTCTGTTCTTCATCATGATTTTAGAAGCCGCCTTGGTGACATTGAAGATGGATTTTAGGTTAATGTTTATGACATCATCCCAGCTCTCTTCAGTCATACGCATTAATAAACCATCTTTGGTGATTCCCGCATTATTAACGACGATGTCCAATGTTCCGAATTCGCTCACGATATCATTGATCAGGTTTTCTGCCTCGTCAAATTTAGAAGCATCCGAACGGTATCCTTTTACTTTAGTTCCAAATGCCTGCAACTCATTCTCTAGCGCCAGGCCCTTTTCTACAGAAGATAGGTAGGTAAATGCAACACTTGCGCCATGCTGTGCAAAAACTTCAGCAATCTTACGTCCGATTCCTTTTGAAGCTCCTGTGACTAAAGCTACTTTTCCTTCAAGTAATTTCATATGTATTTTTATAAATAATTTTTTCTTTTTACTGTTGGGGAACAAAAATAAGCAAATTTTGAGAGACTACTAAGTTTATTAAATGTAGACGATAATTTTTAGTTTTTGAAACTATTCAATTTTAATGTGATAAAATGTAATGGAAATGAGAGAATTTTGACAAAATCATTCGTGATAACCGAATACGAATGTTAATTTTGCAACAATTTAAACAAGTCATGGGCAAGAAAAAACAAAATACAGAAGTTGACGTCGTTCTGATTGGTGGTGGTATCATGAGTGCTACTCTTGGAGCATTAATCAATGAGTTAAATCCAGATATCGATATTGAAATCGTCGAGCGTTTGGATATTGTTGCAGCAGAGAGTTCGGATGCATGGAATAATGCAGGGACAGGTCACTCTGCCTTGTGTGAATTGAACTATACGCCCGAGCAGGCTGATGGATCGGTAAAAGTAGACAAAGCAATAAAGATTGCTGAGCAGTTTGAAGTATCCAAGCAGTTTTGGGCATATTTGGTGGAAAAAGGAATTGTTAAAAATCCCAGCCACTTTATCCGTAAAGTACCACATATGAGTGCTGTTTTTGGAGAGAAAGATGTTCGTTTCCTAAAGACTCGATTTGAGAGCATGGAAAAAGAAACGCTTTTCAAAGGCATGGAATATACAGAAGACAAATCAGTGCTTAAGGAATGGATTCCATTGATGATGGAGGGGCGGGCTGCCAATGAGCCGATGGCCGCTACTAAGATGGATATCGGAACAGATGTAAACTTCGGTGCACTTACTCGGGATTTGATTGATTATTTAGATAAAAAGGATAACATAAAGCTTGCTTTACATCAAGAGGTAAAGGATATTGAACGTGAAGATGATGGTCGTTGGGAGATCGAAGTTAAAGATCTGAAAACAGGAGAGAAGCGCGAGATCAAAGCGAAATTTGTTTTTATCGGTGCTGGTGGACACTCCTTATTGCTTTTAGAAAAATCCGGAATACCGGAAGCAAAAGGTTACGGTGGTTTCCCTGTAGGTGGACAATGGTTGCGTTGCAACAATGAAGATATCATAAAACAGCATCATGCTAAAGTATATGGCAAAGCATCTGTCGGAGCGCCTCCGATGTCAGTGCCGCATTTAGATACGCGTTACATCGATGGCAAACAAGCATTGCTTTTCGGTCCTTATGCTGGATTTTCGACAAAGTTCTTAAAGCAGGGCTCGTATTTTGATTTGCCGGCTTCTATAAAGCTATCTAATATTAAACCAATGTTGTCTGCTGGATTGGACAATCTTCCCTTGACTAAATATTTAATCACGGAGGTGATGAAAAAGCCAAAGGATAAATTGGATGCATTGAAGCAGTTTATGCCGACGGCTCGAATGGAAGACTGGGGGATAGAGAAGGCTGGACAACGTGTACAGGTAATCAAGAAAGACCCGAAACACGGCGGAATATTGGAGTTCGGCACAGAAGTAGTTTCTAGTGCAGACGGCTCTATTGCTGCCTTGCTTGGTGCTTCTCCGGGGGCTTCTACTTCTGTAGAGATCATGATTCAGCTATTAAAACGTTGCTTTCCGGAACGAGCAAAATCCGATGAGTATAGAAAGAAACTTCGTGAGATGATACCTTCATGGGGGCAGTCTCTGAATAATAATGCCGAATTGTGTGCAGAGATGCGTGCGCATACGCATCGTGTATTGCAATTGGATTAAATATAAAAACTATTTATGGGGTGCAGGTTCCGCATTCGTGCGGAACCGAGCTGAGATTATACCCAATCCTACGTCTAGTAGGAGGAACCTGATCCGGATAATGCTGGCGTAGGGATTAATTTTGCTCTTATCAAAGCATACCCATAAATAATGTCCTTGATTACATTGTTTATGGAAAATATTCTCGAAAATATTAGTAACGCATTCCTGCAAACTTCTTGGTTAGAACGCTTCTCTGCACTCTGTGGTGTCGTGCAGGTACTGCTTTCTAAAAATAATAAGGTGTCCAATTATTTCTTCGGAATTATGGGGATTGTATCCGGCATGTATGTGTTATTTGGCGCTAAGTTGTATGCAGAGATAGCCTTGAATATGTATTACCTGATCATGAGTATTTATGGCTGGTGGTATTGGTCCAGTAGCAAAGCTGCGCGGGAACAACCGATCACGAGCTGTACAAAGAGAGACTGGAGCGTGGTGGCGGCGATCAGTATACTTGGATTTGTTTTCTTGTTTTTGATTCTCGAGCATGTGACGGACTCGGATGTCCCAGCTTGGGACGCTTGGGTATCCGCTACCGCCTGGGCAGGCATGTGGCTTTTGGCCAAACGGAAGGTCGAGAACTGGTTATTGCTTAATGTGAGTAATCTGTTTGCTGTCCCGTTATTAATACATAAAGAGCTGTATCTGTTTGCGGCCCTTACTACTTTCTTATTTACCGTTGCTATCTTCGGTTATTTTAATTGGCGAAGGCTAATGAGAAATTAAAACCCCTCTGAAAATGATGATTTGTGAACATGCAATACAGGTAATAAGAGATAATCAGTTGGCATCTATGCAAGCGAGGACTTTGGTCGAAGCGCAATTGGGTTTGATCTACGAGAATAATTGGTTCAATATATGGGTCCCGGCTTCACTCGGAGGTTCGGAAATGAGTTTACAAGATGGTTTGAACCTCTTGGAAGAACTAGCTTATTGGGATGGTGGCATGGCCTGGACGGTGACGCTATGTGCTGGCGCCAATATGTTTGCAGGTTATTTGGACAAAGAGTTAGCTACTAAAGTCTTTGCCGATCCGAAAGTCTGTTTGGGCGGTTCGGGACGTGCTACTGGAACAGCAGTATGGGATGGGGAGCGTTATACACTTACAGGGTTTTGGCGCTTCGCAACCGGAGCACCTCACTTGAGCCACTTTACCCTAAATAGTTTTGTTTTTGACGGCAACGAACCGAGGTTGGATGAATCGGGAGAACAAGTGGTATTTTCATTCCTAATACCCCGTGACAAAGTACTCGTACATTACGATTGGGATTCCTTTGGTTTAGCTTGTACAGCAAGTCATAGTTTTTCCTTAGATAAGATTGCGATAGAGCCAAATCATGCCTTTCAGATTAAACCGGAACATCGCGCAGAAGATACTGCATTGTACCGGATTCCTTTTATGCCTTTTGCAGAATTGACACTTCTTGTCAACTATATGGGGATGTACAGAAGGTACCTCGATTTGGTCGAAAAATACTTTTTCGAGAAGTCGAAGGAGGAGAGTTGGTTGTCAAAATATGGAAAGGCCTATTTCAGAAACGTAGATGGCCTTCGACTCCAGTTAGAATCGGATCGCGAAAAGGTAAGTTTATTTGCTGATTTATTATGGCATGAATCAAAACACTCAACGATAAAAACCGTGCTTTTAGATGATATTGCTCGTGAATCTCGGAAAATCGTGAAAGGCATTCGAGAAGAAACGGTCCGCCTCTTTCCATTGTTAGGCATTGGCGCAGCGCAAAATGGGGCGGAACTAAATACAGTCTTTAGAAACATATTTACAGCAACACAACATAGTCTGTTGAATATTTAAACAACTTAACTAGCAGTCAAACTGCATGGTGCCTTCATAGACTTGTGGACTGCCCGACAATATGATGAGGAGACGCATCTCTTCATAATCCCTGGGACTGGAAAAGATAAAATCTAATTGCCCATCTCTGTCGAGGTCTCCGATAAATTTCAATTCGGTCGCAGTATCGTTATAAGACGATTGATTGATTAACGTACGAATGAGTTTGCCATCGCGATACAACTTTAGGGTATAGTTGGTATTTGGGTTATTCCGTTCTTCATCTTTATAGAACCGGATACCTGAAGCCTGTAGCTGGTACTTTTGATTTTGATACGTAAATTGGAATGGCTCTCCTGGTTCAATGATCGGCTTTGGAAAAGCGATGCTGTCTACACTACCTTTTTGTATGGTCGGTATATTGAAGAATAACAAAACATCTTCTTTGGGTACAATCGTCTCCGTCGGAAGCCCTGAACAGGGTTCCTCATCTTCATTTTCGATGTGGTAAAGCGCAGAAGTTACTGCATAAGAACCATCTTTTAAGTGCAATTCAAGCCAGTTGTTGTTGATAATCTTGGATACGGGATCTCCCCATACACGATAACGAACAGGCATTAATACATGCCCCTCGATAATCGAGTCTGAGGAGATCGGAATCTTGTGGGATACCGCAGACGTTGAGATACTGTCACTCTGGACGATTACACCGTCGCCAACCGAATCGTTTGTCTTCGCTTTTTGGGTCTCGCTCGACTTTTGTTGACAGGCGGAAATAAGAATCATAAACAGAAAGCAATAGCCGTATTTTATCATATACCTATATCTAATGTAATGCGCTGGCGATAATATCAAAAGCTTCCAAACGCTTAGCATCGTCAAAGATATAATTTGTTGTCATTATTTCATGGGCTTTGTGTTGATTTGCAAAATCAAGCACTTCTTTTTTGATGATCGATTCTGTGCCGATAAAAGTGCAGCTTACCATGCGGTTTACAGCTTCTTCTATTTCGGGGATACCATGATAAATAGGCTTTTCAGTCGGAGGAGACAGAGGCTTTCTTAAATTGGTCAATATGCCTGCGAACATATTAAACAAACTGGTCGACAAGAAATGTGCCTCATCGTCTGTTGGTGCAGCAACAATATTGACGCAAACGATAAAATAAGGTTCTTTAAGTGCAGCAGAAGGCTTGAAGTTGCTATAGTATAAAGCAGAAGCTTGCTCTAGCATTGCTGGAGCAAAATGAGCTGCAAAGGCGTAGGGTAACCCCAACTCAGCCGCTAAGTAAGCACTATCGGTGCTGGAACCAAGGATGTATATAGGCACGTCGAGACCTTCACCTGGGAAAGCCCTTACTTTTGCATCGACATTATTTTCATCCAGATAACGTTGAAGTTCTAGGATATCGTCTTTAAAATAGAATGAAGTATTGAGATTGTTTCGACGTAATGCCATTGCCGTGAGCTGGTCTGTCCCTGGCGCTCGTCCTAGACCTAGGTCTATTCTACCTGGGTATATACTTTCCAATGTGCCAAACTGTTCGGCTACGACCAGTGGGGTGTGATTGGGCAACATGATGCCTCCCGAACCCACTCGTATTTGTGATGTTTTGCCCGCAATATGACCGATAAGGACTGCGGTGGCCGAACTGGCAATATGTGGCATATTATGGTGTTCTGCCAGCCATATACGATGATAACCTAAACGTTCTATATGTTGTGCACCGACGACAGCTCTATTAATAGCTTCCGATGCGTTACTGTTTTTACAGATTGTTGCTAACTCTAGTGCAGAAAGTTTTATTTTTTCCATAACTTAAAGATACAAGGAATGAAAAAAAGGTCTGTAATGGTTTTGTCTTTTATTAAATCTTGTGCCCATGTATGACAATCGGATTACCTAAATAGTCCGTTGTAAAGAAAAGATATTCGCTACCACCATCTTTGATTTTAAACTTTTTTTTGATTTCTTCGACCTTCATCGGAAAGTTTTTGGAAGCTACATTGGCTTTGTCGATGGTGTGTCTTTTTTTGAACGCGGATAGGGTAAATACCTCTTTTACCAAAAATGTCCTTCCTGGAAAATCTTCCTGAAAATCAGAAGAAGTGTACAGATGGGAATGCGTATGGATTTTGAAGAGATTGAACCGTTTAGCTACCGTTTTGAAGGCTCCGGCTTTGGTAACACTGACATCAGGGTCATATAGATAAGTCAGTGGTTCTGACGTACGTATTAATGCCTGTTTCTCTTCCTCAAGTGTAAAGGTAAGGGTTTGGATCTGATCTAGAAATAGTCGTATTGCAGCAAGTCGAGGTTCGCCTGTGTAATTTGCATCCTGCACAAATAATAGCTCTTTACAATCTGCATCTACACTAATAATATAGATGAGCTTGACATGCTTTAGTTTTTGAAGCGCAGTACTGATATCCAATAAAGGGGAGACCTTACAAATGATGAATCTCGACTTTTCAAAAAACATATCCTGGTTGGCAATAATATTAGGCTCACAATCTTCCAACAGAAAAACTTTGGAATGATTGATCCTTCTGGAAGGGTCGATTAGGATATAATCTAACGAGTGATTGTCTTGATTTCTGACGAACTCGACGCCATCGGTAGCGATACAGACCAAATTGGGCACCCCTAGTACGGATGCATTATGCTTGACGATCTGCGATAATCGTTCATTAAGTTCGCAATGCACGACAATCTCTGCCTCCTGTGCCATGTAACAGCTGTCGACACCAAAACCACCCGTAACGTCCACAACCTTGCTTCCCTTTTTGATAAGGGTCTGTTTGATTAAGGCCGTATGCTCAGAAGAACACTGTTCGATGTTTATTTTGTCTGGATAATATATGTTAGAAGAGAAAGCCCATGTTGGCAGTTTACGTACGGCACGTTGCCAACCATCGATCTGAGCTGCGATTTCCGAAGAACTCACAGCATCAAACGGACTCTTCTTTAAAGCTACACTGCTGGGCGATTGTTCCCGGTTAGCTTTAATAAAAGCCTGTACTTCTTTATCCAGTATATGGTTATTCATCAATATTTTTCACTAACATTTGACAGGTATAACTGTCCTTAAGTTCGCGAATTATTTCTTTATTTACTAATACCCGATCGATTGTTTGTTGATTATAGTAACGGATAGTGATCAACTCAAGACCGCGTTCTACAGAAACTTTGTATCTTTTTTCTAGCTCGGCCAGCAGAGTCTCAATGTTCTGCCCTGTACTATCTATGGCAACCGAAAAGCTGATCGCACTGTTGTGCATCATGTTAACCTTAATACGGTATTGGTGGAAAAGGTTAAAGATATGACTCAGGTTATCCTCTACAATAAAGGAAAAATCACGAGGTTGAATACTGATAAAAGTCTGATTTACCTTAAAAATAAACGAAGGGACAGGAAGTGTCTGATTCGTTGTTCTGATCTTTGTTCCTGGGCTTTCCGGATCTAAAAATGACCTTACATTAAGTGTGATTTTCTTATTTTGTAGTGGCTTTATAGTCTTCGGGTGGATTACTGTTGCCCCATAGTAGGTAAGTTCAATCGCATCGGTATAGGATAGTTCTGGAATTAGTTCGGTCTTTTCAAACCATTTGGGATCCGCATTTAAAACTCCGGGTACATCTTTCCATATAGTGATGTCTTCGGCATTTAGGCAAGATGCAAATATTGCGGCCGAATAATCAGACCCCTCTCTTCCTAAGGTTGTTGTGAAATTTTCAGAAGTAGATCCGATGAATCCTTGGGTGACGACCACATTATTATCTAGGATTTCGGGAAGATCCCTTCTTATTTTGTCTTCCGTAAGATCCCAGTTAACCTGAGCCTCGCGGTAGGTATTGTCGGTCTGTATATAATTTCGGGCATCGATCCACTTCGTAGGAATACCGATATGCAAGCAGTAAGCTGCGAGTATTTTGGAGGACACCAATTCGCCTATAGAAACAATCTGGTCAAAAAGATAGTCGTAAGTATCCTGAGGCTCTTCCTCTAGAATCCATTCAATCTCTACAAAACAATTGTTGATATCATTGAACGCGGGATGATTCGAATCCCCAAATAAATCCTTAAGAATATTAAAATGATCGGCTTTTACTTCCGCTAATAATGCAAAAGGATCCTTTTCCTGGTAGTAGTACGCCTGTGTAAGTTCTTCCAGTTTATTTGTCGTTTTGTTAATAGCGGACACTACGACAAGCAATTCAGAAGACCTGTATCTTGACAATATAGAAGTTACATTTTTTATGTTATCGGCACTTTTTACAGATGCGCCACCAAATTTAAAAACCTGCATTAATGTATTATATGTATAAGAGTTAAGGTTGGTTGAAGAAACTATTGCTGAATATTGTTTACATACCTTTTACCCCGAGCATTTAAAATATCCGAGATATCTTCGTAAGGCAACTCAATAACGGTAACACCTTCTGAATAGGGTTTGATCTCATATTCATTATAGTAGATAATCAACCTGTCTTTTGTGAGTCCAAAGTTATCATTTAATGCGAATATTCCATCTTCAAAGAAAAAATCTTTGGTCAATGAGCTGGTGTCGGAAAGGCTTTCCTGTTTGCGAAATTTAGTCTCCGCTTTCTTGGTCAATTCAGTCAGTTTGCCTGTTGCAATAATTTCCTCTAGTTTTAATTTTTTGAGACGATCGGTATCAAAAACCGTGAAAATAGTTACATGATTACCATGAGCACCGCCGGTGTATTCTTGTATAGATGTTTGTAATGTCAGAAATAGTGGTGTGTTAAGAATAATCTGACTCTGCGCTTTTTTATACCACGCCGAATGTATGGCTATGGTGCTGCTCTCCTCTACAAATTCGTTGTATCCATTTAAAAATGAAATGGCAGCTTCATCCGCATTATTTTCCCTGTCAATGAAGATAGCCTCTTGTAGTGCGTTATCGATCTCCTTGTTAGCAAAAATAGGATAGGTGATCTGATAATATGCGGTATCAATATGCGTTGAATCCCCAACAAAATAGGGGCTTATTTCCCGTTTGGTATGGTATGAATAGTCGACAGTATCCTGTAGGGCATATTCGGACGAACTAGCTGAAGACGTGGTTTTCGTTCGTTCGTTGGCACAAGATATTGTGACGAAAAAAAAAATAAAAAGTATTCCGCTACGCATTAATCTCTAAAGCTTAAACTTACATTGATCCACTCACCATCCAGCGAAGCATTATACGATTCGTAGAATTTGATAGCGGGCGTATTCCAATCTAAAACTTGCCACATCATTCCCGAAAAGTTATTCACTCTGGCATGCTCAATAGTTCGGTCCAAAAGTAGTTTTCCTATCCCCTGACCACGGTAAGGCTCGTTAACGATGAGGTCCTCCAAATAGAGTCTCCTTCCTTTCCAGGTCGAATATCGGATATAATACAAAGATAACGCCACAATCTTATCTTGATCTGTGGCGACAAATGCACCCCATACAGGATTTGTTCCAAATCCAGCATCTTCAAATTCCTCCATGCTGACGGTTACAGCATCAGGCTGCTTTTCGAAAACAGCTAGTTCCTGAATCAATTCCATCATCGCGGGACAATCTTCCCTTTGCGCCACCCGTACAACGACCCCCATTTATTTTGCCTTAAAGTGTTTGATGACACGCTTGCCGAAGAGGGTGCTTCCCAGTCTCACCATATTACTGCCTTGCTCTATCGCTAGTTTATAGTCTGAAGACATTCCCATAGATAAGGTATCAAAACTATCATCTTTACGGTAGTAGCTTACCTTGATACCGTCGTAAAGCATTTTGAGTTCATAAAACTCTTCCTTAACTTCTTTCTCTTTGTCAGTATTAGTCGCTATACCCATTAGGCCGCGTATGCGTATGTTTTTCATAGACTTAAACTCTTCGCTTTCAAGAAGTTCAATGACCTCGGGGTGATCCAGTCCAAATTTGGTGTCTTCCTGAGCAATATCTACCTGAAGTAAACAGTCTATAACCCGATTATGCTTAGCCGCATGCTTATTGATTTCAACGAGTAGTTTTAGCGAATCCACAGCCTGGATCATATCAATAAATGATGCGATGTATTTCACCTTATTGGTCTGTAGATGCCCCACCAAATGCCACCGTATGTCTTGAGGTAGTTTTTCTTGTTTCTCAACAAGTTCCTGAACCATATTTTCACCAAATATTCGCTGGCCGGCATTATATGCTTCTTGTATATCTTCTATAGGCTTGGTCTTAGAAATCGCTACCAATGTCACACCTATCGGGTTTAATTCATTTTGTGCTTCCTGAATATTTGCAGTTATGTCCATTATTCGAAAATTATTTTTTGGAGATATGATTTACAAAGGTACCTATTACAAAGGCATTTTGTAAATTTGTACAAATTTAAATAATGCAGCGCGTAAATTTCATCATTATTCCATTGTTTTTTTTGTTTATCGCCTGTGGTAAACAGAAGCCAAAGGGTATCTTATCCGAGAAGGACATGACCGAACTCATGACTGAAGTATCACTGATTGATGCTTACTTGAATACATTGCCTATAGATAGCGGACGTAAAGTAATGCCCCTATTTTATGAGAATGCATTTAAAAAATTTAAATTAGATTCTGCCGGATTCATAAAGAATATAGATTACTATTTGGGTAGTCCTATTTTGACAGAGAAGATGTATACTAGTATTGGTAAGACGCTTACAGCAAAGGACATGGAGTACCGTCGTATAGACTCCATACAGAATGTCGTGGTTCAAGATAGCATGCGTCATGCGATGCGACTGCAACGGAATACCGAAATGATGAAAAACATGATTATTAATGTACATCGGGATAGCACTGCGTATACCTATACGTTATACGGCACAGATTTTCTGTCTAAAGCAGAACTCAACCTCAATGCTTATGGCATTCAGGTGCCTGCTATAGCCCCGATATTACCTAATCCGCCACAACGTTTGGATACTCCACAGGAACAAGTTCCCGTAGAAGAAAGACTAGAAACGGTGGCGCCTGCACCCATATCTGATACGTCGAGTGTTAAGAAAGTGCTGCGAAAAACTACTAATTAATGATTTATCCTGAGAATGCGATAGAAAAACTAGGCTTTACCGAGATTCGGAACCTAGTAAAAGAAAAGTGCCTGAGTGAAGCTGGGCGACTGATGGTTGATAAAATACAACCACAAGTGAAGATGGATCAAATTGATCGCTTTTTGAAACAAACCAATGAATTCAAAAATTTGCTGCTCCATGACGCACCGTTGCCAGTGGATCATATCTATGCAATCAAACCATTAGCTGAAAAGGCTAAGCTAGAAGGTGCCTTTTTAAGCGAAGAAGAATTTTACCGTATTCTACTGTCCTTGCGGACGGTGTATGCAATCATAAAATATTTTAATGATAGAGCTGGACAGTATGCACATCTAGAATTGCTATTTGAACATCTTCCTATAGAAAAATCTATAGTCCGATCCATAGAGCAGGTGTTGGATGATAGAGGGAGATTAAAAGACAATGCCTCGAGGTTGCTGTTGGACCTGACGCAACAAATTGCAAAAAGTGAACAAGAGGCTCGTAAGCGGCTGGACAGTGTTTTCAAACAAGCGCAGGCGCAGGGATGGACGGCTGATGGTAATTTGACAATTCGAGATGGACGCATGTGTATCCCTATTCTTGCGGAGAACAAGAGAAAAGTCAAAGGCTTAATTCACGATGAGTCAGCTACAGGACAGACTGCTTATATTGAGCCCGAAGAGGTCTTTCACCTCAATAATAAAGTGAGAGATCTGGAGTTTGAACGTAGGAGAGAGGTAATCCGTATTTTGACCGATCTGACAACTGAGCTCCGTCCACATGTACCGTTGTTATTGGCATATCATGGGTTATTGACCAAACTGGATTTTGTTCGCGCAAAAGCGCTATTTGCTATCGATATACAGGCTAATATGCCTCTACTGTCCAAAGACGCTGGGATTAACTTAGTACAGGCAAAGCATCCCTTGTTATTCTTGAACTCGCTTAAGGATAGCAGCCATTCGGTGGTGCCATTAAACATTAAGATCGACGATACCGATCGGGTAATCTTGGTTTCAGGACCCAATGCAGGGGGGAAGTCAGTTTGTATGAAGACTGTAGGTTTATTGCAGCTGATGCTTCAATCGGGTCTTCTCATTCCAGCCGATGAAACTTCATCTTTGGGTGTGTTTAAGCAGATTTTTGCAGATATCGGAGACGATCAGTCTATAGAGAGCGATCTGAGTACTTATAGCGCCCATCTTTCGAAGATGAAACACTTTTCTACCTTCGCTAACGCACGTACTTTAATTTTGATAGACGAGTTTGGTACCGGCACTGATCCCCAATTTGGCGGGCCTATTGCAGAAGCGGTTTTAGAACAACTAAATAAGAAGCAGGTGAGAGGTGTTGTAACGACTCACTATTCGAATTTAAAGCTCTTTGCAAGCCATACTGCTGGACTGGAAAACGCATCTATGTTATTCGATAATCAGCAGATGAAACCCCTGTACATATTGCAGGTAGGTAAGCCGGGGAGTTCATATGCTTTTGAGATTGCGCAAAAAATCGGGCTTTCGAAAGAGATTTTAGAATCGGCAAAGCAGAAAATCGGTGTTCAGCAGAAGAAAGTCGACACACTGTTGGTTGATCTCGAGCGGGACAAGAAAGAGGTATTCGACACGAAAGTTGCCGTGAATAAGCGGGAAAAGGAACTTATTGAACTAAAGGAAAAGTATTTGAGCCTCCAAGAGCATATCGACGAAAATAAAAAAGAGATACTCCGGAAAGCTAAAGAAGAAGCCAAAGTGATTCTTAAAGAAGCGAATCGTCTGGTTGAAAACACCATTTCTGAAATTCGCTCTGTAGGGGCCGACAAGGAGAAAACTAAAGAAATTCGTTCTAAACTCAATGCATCTTTAGATAAGCACAGCACGTCGTCAGAGAAGAAATCTATACCAAACAAAGTAGATAAAAAAGAGTTAGAGGCTTTTGCTGTGGGAGATTGGATACGTATTGATGACTCTGGATCTGAGGGAGAAATCATAGAGATCACAAAAAACAATAGCTTGATTATTGCTTTAGGCGAACTTCGTACTGTCGTCAAAATGAATAGAGTAAGTAGACTGAGAAGTAAGGAAAAATCCAAAGCTATAAAAAGAAGTACCGGCGTTTCTACAGGGTCTGCTGCAGACTTTCATCCGGAGGTCGATGTAAGAGGCATGCGAACTGATGATGCACTCCATAAAATTGAACTCGTTCTGGATCGAGCCGTAATGATAGGCTATCCTTCGTTAAAGATTGTACATGGGAAGGGGGACGGGATCTTGCGGAAGTTTATTAGAGACTATCTGAGGAAATACAATCATGTGAGCCGATTTGAGGATGAACATGCGGATCGTGGTGGCGATGGCATAACCTATGCTTATATCGGTTAAGTAGAAGGTTTTTGTTTTGCATAGGATAAGATAAATTATTTTAGGAGACACAATTCTATTGTATATAAAAAGCAATTTGTCTAAGTTTGAATATAATAAGTAATTAGAACGTATATGTGGTGTTTTTTCAAAAGTTTTCCATTTATTACAGGGATGATATTATGTTTTCTCGTGGCGTGCAGCTCTTCCAACACAGTGACAGAGGTGAGCTCAGTAGCTGGTGATTATTTGTTCCAATCGGATGAGGATACCATCTCTATGTCTTTAAAGCAGGAAAAAGATTCGGTGTATGGTGATTTAAAATATGCTTTTTCTGGTAAGGACAAGAATATCGGTAAGATAAATGGATCTTTGAAAGACAGTATAATTACAGCGGAGTATAATTTTATCTCTGAAGGAATCCCTTCTGTGCGTCAGATTGTATTTAAGCTTACGGATGAAGGGCTGATTGAGGGGTACGGTGCGATCGAGGAGAGCAACGGTAAGATGATATTCAGTGATAAGAGCAATTTGAGCTTCGACCACGGTATGGTCTTGAAGAAGAGATAAATCTACTTATCCTACTTCCTTGAATTGCGACGGAGTCATTCCAGTTTTCTTTTTGAAAAATTTGGAAAAATCAGCGTGATCGTAAAAACCTAGGCGATATACAATATCTTTCATAGGTAAGTCGGATACTTTAAGTAACCTTTTTGATTCCAAGAGTAATCTATCCTGTATCAGTGAGGATGCCGAACTGTTTAGTGTTTTTTTACAGACTATGTTTAGGTAATTAGCTGTAATATTTAGTTTTTCAGCGTAAAATGATACGGATCGTTCGGTTGCAAAATATTGATTGATGTGAGTTAGGAATTTAGAAAGTATTGGTGTTGCATTATATTTTTCAAAATCTCTAAACTTTTCTTCAACAAACTTACTTAATAATAGGGAAACGAGCTTTATCCGTGTCTGTACGATATCCCAGGAGATGTTGTCTGTCGTCATCTCTTGTTGTATTGCTTTGAACTCGTAAAACAGGGATTTGTAGGCCGACTGTGAAACCTCAAATACTGGATGTGTCTGGTAATGATAAGATGTCGCGAACTGCAGGGGCGGCATAAAGCTTTCAAACCATTGGCGGCTTATCATTAATTGATAACCTATACTTTCTTCCAAGATCTGCCATTCGTGAACCTGTCCCGGAAATAGCAAATGAACCTGTTTATCTGCGATATCATATTCTATGAAATCGATAATATGTTTTCCAATACCTCTTTCGAATAGCATAATAATAAAAAAATCATGCTTGTGCGGAGATTCAATCAGACGCTCGCCATGCAACTCATGATACAATAGGTGATAATCGCTAGAGACCGTCTCACTAAATTCCTGAAGACCTAACACCGGAAAAAAGTCTGAGCTTTTACGCATGTTTAGTAAGTTTTATATAAAAATAGAAAACTTAGTGGCCATTTTGCTATCCGAGAAAAAAATATTTTTCTCGGTAGCAATAGACGTTAGATAGTGTGTAACAAGTATCTTATGAGTAATCTCTTTGTTCAAATTACCTTAATAAATTGGCGATATGGTGAAAGCCTCGTGCCTCAGCATGCTGCAAAGGCGTACGTCCCTCTTTATCGGGGATATTTAGTTTTGATCCTGCATCTTTCAAAATACGGACTATTTGCTGGTACTTCTCGCTGCCATCTCCAAGAATCACGGCCTCCATTAGCGCAGTCCAACCTAGACGATTGACATGGTCAATAGGAAAATTTTTAGTGTTCGCCAATACGCGTACCGTTTCGACGTGACCTCTTTCGCAGGCAGGAATAAGAGCTGTACCGTTGTATCTATTGAACACATCAAATTTCGCTCCGTTTGCTAGGAATAATTGCACAAGCTCAGTTTGTCCTGTAGCGCCTGCATAAAGAAAAGGACTATCGAGGTTCGAAGCTTGCAGATTGACATCGGCGCCATACTTTACCAGTAGCTCCGCTAGTGGCCGTTGTTTATTGTTCGTTGCGATTAATAGTAGCGATCGTCCACTTTCATCTTTGGAATTTACATCGGCACCTTTGGTTAAAGCAGCTTGTACGGCGGGTAGATCTACATTATTTACAGCGGTAAGAATATCAGATTGTTGCATTTTATTGTCATTTAATGGATGCTCGGGTTGTTTGGAGTGGCAAGAAGCTGTCGATATAACAAATACGAGTAAGAGAAGTATTGTTTTCATATTGTCTCCCATTTAGTAAACAATATGACCGTTATACACGAGCGATTTAACCTCCGAGATCCGGGATACAGCTTCCGCAGAGCAACTGGCGTCGATCAGGACGAAATTGGCTTTATCACCGATTTTTGGCCATTGCTGTTGACCTTTGTCGTCTAAAGGCACAATACCTACGGTGGCGAGCTTGAATGCTCGGGATAATCCGTATTCGGACGAATAGCCATATAACTGAGCGGCTAGATTTGCCTTTTGCAACACACTTCCACTTCCAAAAGTATTCCAGTGATCAACAATACTATCATTGCCCAACATTACTTCAACACCGTGTTTTAATAGGGTGGGGATAGGCATAACCACTCCGCCAAAGGGTACTGTTGTCACGATTCCAATTTTTGATTCGGCTAGTTTTTCAGCCATTTCCTCTTGTTTGGTTTTGTCGATACGCCCTAAAATGAAGGTATGACTTAAATAAGTTTTACCTTTCAACGCCGGGTTTTCATTGACTTTATCGATAAGGTATTCGACCGTTTTCAACCCAGACTCGCCAGACTCATGCAAGTGTATATCGATCCCCTTAGCATGATCCAGGGCCAGTTGTACCGTAAAGTCGATTGTTTTTTCTATAGCACCATCAATGCTGTATGGGTCTACACCACCAATAAAGTCAATATCCATTTTGGCAGCTTCCTTTAGATAAGGAACAGAATCTGTATAAAATACGCCGTGTTGAGGAAATGCTACAAGTTCTGCGCCGAAGCTTGCTTCTTTGTTTTCTAATGCCTTTTGAAGGTTCGTTAATGACTCTAGCTTGGAGGTGGGCTCTATATTGACATGACTTCGTGCGAAGGAGGTCCCTTTAGATTGAAGCAGTTCGATTAGTTTTTCGGCTTTAAAAGTCGAGTGCTTCAAGAGTTCAGGAAGCATTTGTTGTTCGAGCGCAATCATCCCTTTAACACCACCACTGCCGCGTCTTACCGCTTGCCAGCGCTCACCGTAATACGTTTTGTCCAGATGAATGTGCATATCCTTGAATGAAGGAAGCATAAGAAGACCTTTGGCGTCGATGGCAGTAGAGTCTATCTGGTTCGGACTTATCTTCGTGATTTGACCGTTTTCTATTTCGACGGAGAAAAGAGCTGTTTTTGTCGCTATTACATCGTTGCCGTCGTATTCGAAGCCAGTTTCCAGTCTTACGTTTTTTAAACTTAACTTGTTTTTCATGGTCTGAAGTTCTTTTTTTTGAAAACCTGCCGCCGTCAAGCCGTTAGATCCTAGTGACATACCGGCTACTGCTAGAGCGGAGTTTCGGATAAAATTTTTACGTGATATATGGTCCATATGCCTTGTTCTTTTTTCTGAAAGTGTCAGCCTTAAAATACATTAAGGGCTTTCGCACAATGTTTATGATACTTTGGAAATTCAAGCACCCACCCGATAAAACCCAAGTTTGGTTCATACCTGTTGCTGACTTCAACAAATCATGAAAGTTATAATCAAAGTTACGATAAAGACTCCACTCACTTACAGGGCGTTTTATTACAACATCTGTATGATTTATTGATTCTAGGGGTAGATTGGGGAGTTGTAGGGTCAAAAAACAGGTACAGCGATGTTGAAAACTAGAGTTTTTATTTTAAGTGTTTTTTTAATTTTCTTTTTATTTTGCAACCAGGGTAAAAACCGAGTTTGTTGCCTTCCCTTGACCGGTGATGAAGGTACGCAGAAAATAAGGTCGGCCATAACAATATTTAGAAGATGACATTTGAAGATTTACAACAGTTATTTTATCAGGGAGAACTCGATTTATTAATAGAACAGGGCGAAGCGCATATCAAAGCTAATCCTTCCGATCTAGAGAGTATTATATTACTCGCCGTCGCCTATCATGATCGGGTTTATGAAAAGGGGCACGAAGCTGTTTACGACGCAATACAAGAGCGCGTAATACCCTATTTTCGAAAGGTATTACAAGTACATCCGGACCATCAAATCGCGCTTTACAACATTCTTGATTATCCTTTAGGAAATCAGTTCAATTTGTTGCAAGTGGGCCATATCAAACAGCACATCACATCGGATAATAAAGCGGAGTTTCTGGGCTATGCAGACCGATTGATAGCCGATGAATCAAATGCGGTGTACGGCTATGACAGTAAGGTTAAGATCTACGAGTCATTGGAGGATTATACATCTTTAATCGAGACTATAGACCTTGCTATTAACTATTGTCAGGAGGCATTTGCTTTTAATCGAGAACTGAGGGATAGAAATACTTCTATTTTCTGGATGAAGAAAGTGTACGTATTGGATCATACCAAAATGATTTCACAACAGGAACTAATTTCCATTATCAAAGAGGGGATAGACCGATTTGTGAGTGGTGCAGAGTATAACTATACTGACTTGGCTGAGATGGCATTCGAAGCCAATGAAATTGATCTTGCATTAACCATCCAGTTGAAGTTAATTAAAGGAGACAATAGCAGTCCTGTGATCCAGGAGAAACTGGCCCTGTGGCACCAAAGGTTTGATACTTTAATCAAAGCTGGATATAATAATCCAGCGGTATATTATTACCAGCTTATTATAGAACGTAGTTATCCCGACGAACTAGGCGTTGCTGCTGATTTTTACTACAATCATGCATTATCTATTATCGAGTTGGTTCCAACGAGTTTTGCAGGATATCATTTTGCAGGTACCTATCTTTTTGAAAATGAAAGACCACAGGAGGCGCTTCCACTATTGGACAAGGCGCTACATTTAGGCGCTGGTGCTACTACTTGGCGTAGAAAGGTAATAGCTAGCTATTTGACAAAACGTGAAATTGTGAATGAGGTGCCCGAGTTTAGCGATTTGCCGCGGGAGTTATATAATGATGCCATTGAATTGGATGATTTTGTCATGGAAGTGGAGGCAGTCCCCGATCGAACCTCAATGCGTAGATTAAGTTTGGCGTTGTATGAACAAGCATATGAAGCTTTTCGTACCTATTTTGAAGAAGACAAGTATCAGAGTGATTATTACGGTGGTCTTCACAATCGAGCTATGAATTGTAATAACTTAGCGATTGTTCAGGCCCATTTCGAAGATTATGGTGTAGCGGCGGCCACTGCAGCAGAGGGCTTGGGGTATTCCGAGTTTGAAGAACTTCATCACACCCTCATCGATGCCTTGCGCAAAAATCAGGATTTTGTCGGATTGCAGCAGGCATTACGCATTTATTTTGCGAATTATAGTGCCGAAGAGGTTTCTTTTTACAAACATGTTCAGCATTTGGCCAGTCAGATTGAAGCCGATTATGAATTAGGTACTTCAGACGATATACAATCCGATGCCGAACAGACGCTGTATATGATTTATGATCATCATATTTATACTCCTGTAATCAGTGATTATGACTTTCGTGATTTCGAAGCTGCAAAAAATAATGTTGAAGGCATCATCTATCGATTAATGGAAGACGAGCCTATCGCTGAACGGATAGCTTATTACGAGAATACGGCACAACGTTATCCAAATGAAGCACATGCCTATTATATACTGATGCAATACTATAATGAAATTGAAGATTATCCACGTATTAATCAAGCTGCAAAGTCCTATTTGGAGAAAAAGCGGGATTTTCTCTTAGACGACTTTGATCGTGCAAAGACCATCTATATGATTGTCAAAACGGATTATTTCACAAATAGGTTGGTCGATGCAAGTATGCTGTTTGCTCAGGAAGACTCAACATTGCAAGGTGTTATGGATCCCGAAGACTACATCCTTTGGCTAGGGTATGGAATAAAAGTATTTGGAAAGTTAAAAGATAAAGATCAAGTCCTGCTATTGTGCAATCGCTTAGATACGATTTATACTACGCAGGAGTGGTCTTACGACCAAGAATTAGAGGACGCTTATCTGATCAAAGCGTTAGCTTACTACGAGGCTGGATCTCTGAAAGAAGCACATGCCATCTTGGACTATGTCTGCTCGTTCGACGATCATTCTGAATTAGCTCAAACTTATAAAAACACTTGGCGAAAACCTGGATTTTTTGCTAAACTCGGTTTTTAGTCCCCATATGAAGTCATCCTGTATACTATTATTTATAGTATACAGGATTCAATGGTATCATTCTTCATAGAGGCGTTCTGCCGCTATTCCATTTACAGCTAGGCTGGAAATGATTTCGGTATGATCCAGATGTATTCCTTCTACAATAAGTAGGTTATAGGCCGACTCAAAATCGATTTTCCAATGACGGATCTTCCTGATTTGAGTTAGCGCAATTTGTACCAGATGTGCCGATTGAGGCGTACTGATATTCGTTTCAAAAATTAGTTTCTCCATGATTATAAATGTTTAAATGAAAGGTTTCTGATTGCTCTCCACTCGCGCTGATAATCTTTCAAGGCCTATTCGATGTAATAGCAAATAATATTTTAAGTTACTTATTATCATTGTTATATCGAACTGTTCTCTTGAAAAATGTAACATCCCTGCTGAAAAATGTAATATCTTTTCGCTGTAGTTTTTTACTTTCGATATTCGTGAATGCAACGCTTTTTACATAAGTTTGGTCGTGTAACTTTTTATTTTACTATTTATGCCGCACTATATCGTTTATGTCATCCTAGGTATTCTTACTACAGTAGTAATAGGGCTGTTGATATATGGCTTATCACTACGACGTGAAAATCAACGGATGAAATTGGACGGCAGACGTAGGGAAGATATCTACAAGCGAATGAATGATAGGCTGGAGGATGTACACCGGATAGAACTTAATCCACATCTTCTAAAGAATTCGTTGAATGCTATTTTATCACACGCTTATCAAACCTATTTTACCATGGACAAATTAGCGCAAGTGTTGGATTATGTGCTGTATGAGAGTCCCAATAAATTGGTCTCTCCGAAAGAAGAGATCGATTTCGCGCTTAACCTGATTGAAATAAATAAAGTGAAGTTAAGCCCGCTCTTTGATATTCAGGTTAGAGTTAATATCGACGAAGAGAGCGAACCACTGTATCTCGCGTCCGTAATGGTACCGTTGATTACGATCGACTTGATTGAAAATGCTTTTAAACATGCGGATATTCAAGGCGCAGATTCGTTCATTGCGATTGACATCAGCTTCGAAGGAGGCATCTTAGAGGTTACCGTGAACAATAAGATATCTAAAAAATCCCCATTAGCAAAACGAAAAGGGGGAATAGGGAGTAAGGCTTTTGAGGAGCGTTTGATGCGATATTATAGCGGTAGGCATGAGTTGAAGCGTTTCGTAGAAGACGATGTGTACAGTGCCTATTTACAAATCAAGTTGTATGAAATCTAATAAGCTAAAGTGTGTTATCTTGGACGATGAGATTCCAAGTCTAAAATTTCTGAAGATACTTATTGATCAGGTCGAAGGCGTAGAGATCGTCAAAGCTTTTAATGACCCGTTAATTCTTATCAAGGAGTATAAACAGCTGGATTTTGATTTTTGTATTTTAGATATTGAGATGCCACAGCTTACAGGTTTCGATCTAGCCGAGATATTACAGGATTATCCGATCATTTTTGCGACAGCTTACAAACAATATGCGAGTGAGGCATTCGATATCAATGCCGTCGATTATATCACCAAACCTATTTCACTACAACGCCTAAAACAAGCTGTAGATAAGGTGAGATTGCAGTTTTCTAAGAAGTCGACCGCGATAACCTATGCGCAGTTCAATACAGATCGTGGTAAGGCGCTTATTTATTTTGAACAGATTCTATTTGTACGCAATTCAGATGTTGACAGCCGGGACAAAATACTGTTCTTCGAAGACGACAGTTCGGTCATGCTTAAGAATATTAGTTTTGATAGTTTATTGGCTGTATTGCCGCCGACTGATTTTGTACGTATCAATAAGCAGGAAATAATCGCGCTACGAATCGTGAAGTTTTTTAATTCGGAGGAGATTATTACCACGATAAAAGATTCTTCAGACAAATTGTTGGTGTTAGGGCTTAGTGAGACCTATCGGAAAGCTTTTCTTCAACTGGTTACCGCAGGTTAATTACATTTTTTTGCGGTTTCATTACATATTTCCCCAAACATTTTGCGCCACCGCTCCAGCCCTAAAACATAATGGTATTTTTGTGATTCAATCTATATTAAGTAGCGGTACATGATTATGAAGAATTATAAGAATACGATATTTTATGTGATTTTGGTAGGCAGTCTACTTGCTGTTATGTACGCTGTGATTACATTGGGTACAGGTTTGGAGCAAGGCGAGCGGGTACTGAATAATGGTCAGCAAGTAGGAGCATGGCGGGATTTCTTAGATTCTCTTCATCATAGCTTAAGACATCCTTTAGCTATTTTATTAGCTCAGATTGTTACGATCATTATCGCAGCCCGTATCATGGGCTGGGTGTGTATAAAGATTAAGCAACCTGTCGTCATCGGCGAGATGTTAGCAGGTATTATCCTGGGCCCTTCTTTATTAGGGCTACACTTTCCTGAAATTTCGAACGTGTTATTCCCCGTAGATTCGCTGAATAATTTGCAGTTCCTTAGTCAGATCGGACTTATTCTGTTTATGTTCATCATTGGGATGGAACTAGATCTCAATGTGCTTAAGAATAAGGCACACGACGCCGTCGTTATATCGCATGCCAGTATTATTATTCCCTTCACATTGGGCGTTAGCTTAGCTTATTTCCTTTATCAGCACTATGCACCGACTAATGTCGAGTTTTTATCATACAGTTTATTCATTGGTATCTCAATGAGTATAACGGCGTTTCCGGTGCTAGCACGGATCATACAGGAACGCGGTCTACAAAAGTCCAAGCTTGGGGCTCTGGTGATTACCTGTGCTGCCGCAGACGATATTACAGCTTGGTGTATTTTGGCTGTAGTCATCGCGATTGTAAAGGCGGGGGCTGCGACGAGTGCTATTTTCACGATCCTCTTAGCGGTTGCTTACGTCATCATCATGATCAAGATTGTACGGCCGTTTTTATTGCGTGTGGGAGAGGTAAGTTCCTCCAAAGATAGTTTGGGGAAACGAGAGGTAGCCATATTTTTTATCGTTTTGCTTCTTTCAGCCTTTGCAACCGAAGTAATCGGTATACACGCTCTATTTGGGGCTTTTATGGCTGGCGCTATAATGCCGGAAAGCACTCGTTTTAGATCCCTGTTTATCGAGAAGATTGAAGATGTAGCAGTGTTATTGCTTTTGCCTCTATTTTTTGTGTTTACAGGGCTACGTACACAGATTGGATTGCTCAATGATTCAGAACACTGGTTGATAGCAGGTGTTATTATCCTCGTAGCCGTAGTAGGTAAATTTGTAGGTAGTGCTTTGGCAGCACGTTTTGTAGGGCAAAACTGGAAGGATAGCTTAAGCATCGGTGCATTGATGAATACCAGAGGGTTGATGGAGCTTATTGTATTGAATATCGGTTATGATTTGGGTGTATTAAGTGCTGAATTATTCTCGATGATGGTTCTGATGGCCTTGGTGACGACTTTTATGACAGGACCATCATTGGATCTGATCAATAGGGTATTTAGAATAAGGAAAAGTACGCTAAGTGCCAAAATTCAAGATAAAACGAAATTTAAAATATTACTCTCTTTTGCTAAGAGCAGCACTGGGATCTCCCTATTCAAGTTGGCGAACGCCCTCACAGCACATTCCAAGAACAATTCGGTGATTACAGCATTACATATAGCACCATCTAATGAGCTTCATCATTATGAGGTCGAAGAACAGGAAGAAGATAGCTTTAGAGACATCAAAACGGTGGCAAAAAAACTGGAACAATCGGTCCTACCACTTTTTAAGATATCCAGTGATATTGACACGGAGATCATAGAGACAACCCGCGAAGAAGGAACGGATTTGCTTTTGTTAGGCGTCAGCGAGTCGATTTACGAAGGAAGTATTTTAGGTCGTTTCTTGGATTTTACTTCACGCATTATCAATCCGGAAAGATTACTACATACCGTTAAACAGGCAGAATCTCCGTTCTTAGCGTATAGTAGAAATGATCAAATCAATGCACGAGTGACCTCTTCTGTAGGCATTTTGATTGATAAGAATTTTACTGCTGTGGACCAAGTGATTGTTCCTGTGTTTGAACAAGAAGATATATTCTTGTTGAGTTATATCCACAAACTGATACATAATAGTAATTCTCAAGTTATCGTTGTCGATTTTAAAAACTCCTTGAAAAGCAATGAGGCATTTCGCGAAAAGCTCCGTCAGATCGAGCAACAAGCTCCCAATCACCTGGTAGTCTATACGGAGCCGGAATTGACGGACGATATTTGGCAAAAGCAGGATTTAATGTTAATCAATTTGGCTGTCTGGGAAGAGTTGGCCGCGCAGGAAACAATCTGGCTAAAGAATGCTCCTTCGACGCTTTTGCTTATTGATAAGAAGAAATAATCTACTGAATATCAGTTGTTATTCGTGGTTTATTTAAATAGCGTTTAAAAATAGTTGCCACCTCATTGTCTCGAATTCATCTATTATTACGTTATAATTCTTAGATTTGATCAATATTTGACGTGCTAAGTGTTGTAGAAAATAATAAGATGGACCAAATGGTTTTGGATTTCCAAGCTGGTAAGCCAGAGGCTTATCAGGATCTATTCCATCTTTTTTATCAGCCACTTTGTTTATTCCTCACTAAAATGGGATTGGATAGTTTCGTTGCGGAAGAGATAGTACACGATACTTTCTTGAAGCTTTGGAACAAAAGTGACGACTTCTTTGAACTCAACAGTGTTCGGTCTTTCCTCTATGTCAGCTGTAAAAATGCTGCGCTTAATTTATTGGATAAAGAGAAAAGGCTACGTATCAAAGAAGAAGGCTATAAGTATAGCCAGGAGTGGGTTGATCTTCCGGTGACCCAACAGATTATTTACACCGAGACTATACAAGAGCTGCATGCTGCCATTGACAGACTCCCGGATCAGTGTCAGAAGGTGATGCATTTATTGTTTGTCGAAGGCTATACACCTCAAGAGGTCGCTGATCAATTGGAGGTTAGCACCAGTACGGTGTACAATCAGAAAATGCGTGGTGTTCAGTTGCTTCGGAATATCTTAGACAAAGATCAATTGTTTGTTTTCATGCTTCTTTTTGCGGATGTCATCCACTCTTCTGTAAAATAAAAATACTGATTACTAGTATTTTGTATTTTTATTAAGAGAGTCTTTAGAGATTTAAATCCCTTTTTCTGTTATACAAGATGATTATGGATAGATACCCTCATCATATTGCGAAGATTTTATCAACAGCTCATTTTTCCGAATGGACTGCGCAAGAGAATGCATTAATAAGAGATTGGTTGTCCGAGGATGAGCGGAATCAAGAGGTATTAGACGCTGTCTTACGCAAAGAGGATGTGTCAAAGGATCTAAAATTGCTGCAATCTTTCGACACAGCGCATGCTTGGGACAAGCATAAGGCCTTGATATCTGTAGGCTCAGCTCCAGTAAGAAGAATCCGTATGTATAACAAGAAGTTTTTCTGGTACTTGGCGGCTTCCATAGCTGTAGCGATAGGAATCGTGTTTTTTAACGCTCAGAGAGTGCCCATAGACCAAGAGCACCTTATATCTTCTATCCAACCTGGGGCGAATCAAGCGACATTGAAATTAGCCGATGGTACAGTTGTCCCGTTGCGTAGCAATGAAGATGGCATCTTGATGAACAATGGACTTACGTATGAAGACGGGGTAAAGGTCGAAGGTATTGAAAACACTAGTTTTTCTTCGTTTGAGATGACTACCCCACGCGGAGGACAGTTTCGGATGACGTTACCCGATGGCACTAAAGTGTGGCTTAATGCGGACACCAGATTAGCCTATCGGGAAGATGACAACGAAAGAGGTGTGGAGATGGATGGAGAAGCCTATTTCGAAGTAAAGCGAAAATTGAAAAGTGACAAAAATCCAAATGGTGGATTAAAGCCTTTTTACGTAAAGACCAGCAAACAAGAGATCGCCGTATTGGGTACTCATTTTAATGTTAAGTCTTACAAAGAAGATGTGAAAAGCTATACCACATTGGTTGAAGGATCTGTCCGTGTACGTACAGATAACGAAGAGCTTATGTTGATCCCTGGAGAGCAGGGGGTAGTTCAGAATAATTCCTTAAACAAGATTCCTGTAGATGTATCTACTGTTTTGGCTTGGAAGGAAGGGAGTTTTGTTTTCAATTCGGAACGTTTAGACGAGATTCTGAAACAAGTGGGGCGTTGGTACGATGTAGACTTTATCATTGAAGATAATAAGTTGAAAGGAGAAAGGTTTGAAGTGATGGTGCCACGTTTCGGGCGGCTGGAAGAGCTTCTTGATCTTTTGCGAAAGACTGGGAAAATTAAGTTTAAATATGATGACCGGAAGGTGTATGTAAGCGAAAAATAAAAATAAATGGAAGGGTAGAAGCGATTGCGGCGCCTCTACCCGAAGGCCTAAAACTGTAGTACAACAATTTTTTTAAAACCTAATCAAATGTATGAAAATTATGGACAAGATAACCGTGTCTCGACAGGTTATTTTGCTGGATTAAAACGATTTGTCTGCTATCAACTGATAAGGGGTAGTAGGACATGGAGGAGACAAGTTATGCGTGTGTCATTGACTTCTATTTTTATGACTTTCTGTATGATGCAGCTGTCTGCTAGTGGTATAGCACAGCAAGTCACGCTGAAAGCAAAGTCAACATCTGTTCGTCAGGTCTTTATGGCGATCAATAAACAGACCGGCTACCATTATGTATGGTCGGCGCGGGATGTAGATCCGAATACGAAGATTTCGGTAGATATTGTTCAACAGCCCCTTGATCAGGCATTGGTTTCGATTTTGAATAACCTTGATCTAAGTTACGAGATTGATAATAAGACTATCGTAATCAAGGAGAAATCTAGAGTAGGCTCGAGTAGTACGGCAAATCGTGTTACTGCTTTCGAGGAAGTAAAACAAAAACAAGTATCTGGACGCATAGTGGATAGCCAAGGAAATCCAGTGCGTGGGGTGAGTATCCGTGTCAAAGGGACAGAATTGGGTACCGTGACCGACGAACAAGGCTACTTTAAGTTTACGCAGACTGTTGATGCAGGGCAAAAATTAGAGTGCTCTTGTCTAGGTTATAAATCGATGGAGTTAACCGCCTCAACCAATATGGGAACGATTGTACTTCAGGATCTGAGTGCCGAGGTGGAAACAGTAGATATCGTGATCAATACAGGGTACCAAAAGATCAGTAAAGAGCGTGCAGCAGGTTCCTTTTCTCAGATCACTTCTAAAGATATGGAGGGAAGGTTGCAGACTAGCTTTCTGGAACGTGCTGAAGGTCTTTTACCGGGGATGGCACTTAATCTGAATAAATCGTATGCCAATCCACAATATAACAATAATTCGGTAGGTGTCGAAGTTCGTGGTCGCGCAACATTAAACGCAGAAGCTGCGCCTTTAATTGTCGTAGACGGTATGCCTTATCAAGGCGATTTGACAGCCCTCAATCCCAATGATATTGAATCGATGACCGTGTTGAAGGATGCGTCAGCATCATCCATCTATGGGGTTCGTTCAGCCAATGGTGTTATTGTCGTGGTAACGAGGATGGGGAAAGAAGGACCTGCAAAGATTGATTATTCCAATTCTTTATCCTTTAGAGGTCTACCTAGTCGTTCTTATCAAAACAAAATGAGTTCGGCAGAATTGGTTGATTTTCAGAAAGAAATGTTCGGATACCGTTCGGGGTCCTTTACTGCCATCGATCCTCGTAAAGGGATGAATGAAGTGTACCAGATCTTATACCAACACAAAGGAGGCAAAATTACGGCTGCTGAGATGGAAGAACAGCTTGATGTGTACCGTAACCGCAGTCGTTATGACCAGATGGATGAGTTCTTGAACTCGGTTACTATGGATCAGCAGCACAATCTTTCCCTTTCTGGAGGAACAGATCGATACAAGTATAGCTATTCGTTAAATTATACACAGCCTGGCGACTATAACAAAGATCGTCCAGTAAATAAAGGCCTAGGATTTAATATTCGCAACAATGTAAAATTGACCGATTGGATGACTGTGAACCTTAATGTGTTGGGCAAGAACCAACGTCAATCGGGAAATACAGGCTTTAATTTCTTGGAGCAATATATGGGAGGACGTGCATCTTATTTGACATTGCGTAATCCCGATGGGAGTCCTGCACAGTGGTATCTAGGTAAGTCCCAGTTTGAAATCGATCGGTTGAACGGGCTTGGATTGGAAGACGAAACTTTTATTCCTATTGATCAGGTGGACAAGACGCATCTTGATTTTTACAATAAATACATCAATATCAATGTAGGCGCCAATTTTAAGTTAATGAAAGGCTTGACTTTCGATTTGATGTATCAGACCGAGCGTACCGAAGGATATAATGGTACCTACTATGCTAAAGATGCACAAAATCTGACAACTGGAGTCTATGTGTCAACACAGGTTAATGATGCAACTCAGATTAACGAAAAGGGAGAAGTAAAACGATTGGTGCCACAAGGCGGCCAGTTTGCAGAAAAACGGAACGATATTAATTCACATACCCTACGTGGGCAGTTAAATTATGAAAATACATTTGCAGACAAGCATGAAATCAATGTGATAGCAGGGGCGGAGCAACGTCAGATTAAGGATCGTTTTACGGATTTGTACAAATACGGTTATGATCCTAGCGCATTGGTATATAAAGGTATGAACGAGGAGCTATTTGGTATTTTTATTCAAAATACACAATCTGTTCAAGGTGGGGTAACTATAGAGAAGAAAGAGAGGGGGTTCCAAGAGAAATTGGACCGTTTTGTATCATTCTATGCGAATGGGTCTTATACCTACGATCGCAACTTGACACTATCGGCTAGTATCCGTATGGACCAATCGAATTTGTTTGGTACAGATATCAAGAATCAGTACAAGCCATTGTGGTCTGTCGGAGGTTTGTACAAGTTACCTACATTTGAACAGGATTGGTTAGATCGTTTAGCTGTACGTATGACTTATGGCGTGAACGGTAATGTACCTAAGAATAACGGTCCTTACCTAATATCTCGGGTCGATAGTAGAATGAACCCTTATAACAATGGTTTACAAGCTTGGATTGATTCACCACCCAATTCTTCATTGCGTTGGGAGAAAACGAATATTTTTAACTTTGGTGTAGATGTATCGGTGTTTCGTAGATTGAATGCAAGCATTGATTTATATAATAAAAGTACCGCAGATTTGTTAGGACCTACCGCTGTAGATCCTACATTAGGGTGGTCGGTTGTTGATCTTAACTACGGCAACATGCGCAATAGAGGAATAGAAGTCGCATTGAATGCTAAAGTTATTGAACACGATGCTTTTAAATGGAATTCCACATTGAATTTCTCCTACAACCAAAATAAGATTACACATCTATTTATTGCAGAAGAGACACCATACTCTTATTATAGTACAGTACAAAACAGAGTAGGCAAACCAGTTGGTTCATTATATAGTATCGATTATGCTGGGTTAGATGCTAAAGGTGAGCCACAGGCACGTAAGGCAGACGGTACCTTGGTGAAATCTACCCAACAGCTGAGTGTAGACGATTTAATTTACAATGGTACGACGGTGCCGCCTTACTCGGTAGCGTGGCGTAATGGTTTTGATTACAAAGATTTCTCCTTAAACTTTATGTTTATATTCAACGGAGGCCATGTAATGCGCTCAGTACGTCCAGAGCCATTGACTAAGTTCGCTGAGTTAAATTACACGAGCAATTTCGATAGATTATGGTTGGATTATTGGAAGCAACCTGGAGATGAAGCGAATTTGGATATCGCTCCACGTTTTATGTCTGCTGCCTCTGGATCTGTTACTGACCTCTATGCGGCAGGCAATCGTTTTGTAGAACGAGCAGACTACATCAAATTGCGAGATATTTCACTGAGTTACAATCTGCCAAGTAAATTGGTCGCTAAGACGCCATTGCGTTATGTCCGTATTACAGGGCAGGTAATGAATGCTTGGCGCTGGACTGCAAACAAGCATAATCTGGATCCAGAAGCTTGGGCCGGCTATGGTGCGATTCGTAGTGATGTAAACAAACCCAAAGAGGTTCGGGTATCCGAAGTGCCTTCTAGAGGATTGTTGAGTCCTGTCGGCTACAATTTTGGTGTATCAATTGGTTTGTAATAGTAAAATAGTTAATGAACATGAAGAAGTTTTTTTCTTTGGCTCTCGTAGCCTCTATAGTATTTTCGGGCTGTAATTCCTACCTAGATGTCAAGCCCAAAGGGTTTACCATTCCCGAGTTGGTCGGAGATTTTGAACAACTCTTGAACAATACGAGTTTGTTGCGTACCCTGCCTGCATCTTTTGATTTTTTAGCAGACAATATACAATCTGGAAAGCGTACGGACGAGGCTTTAGCTACTAGTTTTGACAGTTATTCCTTTATGTTACGGAGTCTTTATACTTTCGAGCACGGTCCTGTTCTTGAAGGTGGGGATTCGGATAGCTATTGGGACGCCGCATACAATCATATTTTTACGTATAATGTGGTTATCAATAATGTATTGAATGCTCCAGATGGTAAGGATGCAGAAAAGAAGCGTTTATGGGCGGAAGCGAAGATCGGCAGAGCTTTTGAGTATCTGTCTTTAGTCAATATTTACGCAAAGCACTATAATGAAGCTACAGCTACTACGGATTTAGGTGTACCTTTAATATTGGTAGAAGATATTAACCAAAAGTACGAACGGGTCTCTGTAGCTAAAATATACGAATTGGTACAGACTGACCTAGAAGATGCCTTACCGTTTCTAGCGACCAGTTCATCCAATAAGTTCCAACCGCTTAAAACGGTAGGTTTTGCGTTCTTAAGTCGTGTAGCACTTTACAAAGGGGACTATGCCGCTGCCTTGAGTAATGCCAAAGAAGCACTGAAACTTAACGCTTACTTGGAAGACTATAGTCAGTTTACGACTAAACTGAAGACTACTTGGGGACGGGTGCATTACAAAGGAGATCCAAGCAAGCCTTTTCCCGAGATTCGTTTTAATAACGAAACCGTTTGGGGACGTATGGGAGCCTCATCCTATGGTTCGCTTAATGGACAGGTGTATGCATCTAGTGATTTGCTTGCTACCTACAAACGTGACATGAAAGGAACGAAGGATATGCGTTATGACTTGTTTTTCTGTAGGGATTCGGCTTCTTTTGGTGGCGCGGTAACACATTTTCCTGGGCGTGTGCTTTGGGGACCATATATCGACTTCAATACCGGATTTAGTACACCTGAATTGTATCTGATTGCTGCAGAGGCAGAGGCTCGTATTGGGTCCACTGAAGAAGCGTTAAAACTACTGAACACCCTACGTGACAAGCGTATTGAGAATAATGTGCATGTCTCGGGTTTGGATAAGGCCGCGACTTTAGCCATGGTATTTGACGAACGTAGACGTGAGATGCCTTATGTAGGGAGTACCCGTCTTGTCGATTTAAAAAGATTACATACTACGGGAGACCTCACGAAGGAAATCGTCCATAAAGTAGAGGACAAGGAGTATCGTATGTCTTCTGGTGATCCACGGATGATTATTCCAATTTCACCAAAGGTATTGTCGCTTAACCCAGGAATGCCACAATACGAAAGATAAATCCAAAGGCGTATTACCCTGCAGATCGAGCCAAGGTAATACGCCTTAAACTTTTAAAAAGAAAATTAATACCTATGAACCGTATTATATTTAGTTTAGTTTTCCTTGTGGCTTGTACAATTGTACAGGCCCAAGAAGCTATCAATTTTCAGAAAATTTCCTTAGCTGAAGCTAAGGCGCAGGCCAAAGCAAGCGGTAAGTTAATATTTATAGATGGTTATACCTCTTGGTGTGCACCGTGTAAGTGGATGGAGGGCAATGTCTTTAATCAAACCGAAGCAGCGCAGTTTTATAATGCTAACTTTATCAATACCAAATTTGATTGTGAAGTCGGAGAGGGCGTAGATGTTGCAAAACAGTACAACATTCGTAGTTTTCCTACTTATTTGTTTATCGATAGTGATGGCAAGCTTTTGTACCGTTCTCAATCTCGAATGGAGATGCAAGAATTTATCAATGAAGGTAAACGTGCCTTGGATCCCAATTTTCAGATTCCGACAATCCGCGCCCGTTATGATGCAGGGGAACGTAGTCCTAGTTTTCTAGCCGCGTATATTACGACGATGACTAAGGTAGATCCGGCTTCTGCACAAGAGGCCAAGGAAGCATTAGATGGTATCGCTGATCCCTCTTTTTTGAAATCTGCTGAAGGTTGGAATGTTATCGAGCTTTTTGGTCAAAGTCAGAAAGATAAGTACGGTAAATTCTTTATGGACAATCGTCCTTATTTTAAAGGAATCATATCTGCTGAAGCATTTGAGAAGAAAGAAACGCAGTTGATGAAATATGCAATGTATGATTATATCCGCACTAAGGACGAGACACAGTTTAAAGAAGGATTAGCTTATTTTTCAAATAAATCGGACGAAGCGAATCAGGTTGATGCTGCATTGTTTGAGATAGAATGGGTAGCCGAGTACGGTACCGATAAAGAATTTGTCAAGCTTACCGACAAGTTGAGTAAGGGAATTTTGAAAGATAACGATGAGCGGTTAAGCTTTATCGGACGCAGATATGCTGGTGTAAAGCGGGATGTCGCACCGTCAAAAGCACGTTTACAACAATGCTATAAGCTTGCCAAAAAGGCTGTTCAGTTGAATGAGAATTCCTATTCCAATCAAGGTACGTTTGCCGAAATCTGTATAACCCTTAAAAAGAAGAAAGAAGCGGTCAAGGCGGCAGAGGCAGCACGGGCATTGGCCGAGTTAGAAACTTCAAAGATTATCAAGATAGCGGATACACTCCTGGCCCGTGCACAGGCACTATAACTTAAAGAAACGAAGAATATGAAAGCAATGAAAAGCATATTATGTGGTCTATTACTAAGTGGGGTAGCTGTAACTCAGTTGACTGCACAGGAGCATGATTTCACGTTAAAGCTTAAGCCTGGTAAAGAAGTCCCAAAGACAGCCAAAGTTTTTGTCCGCTATTTTGTGGATCAAAAGTTGGTATTGGATTCTGTGGTTTTTAATGGCAAGGCACAGAACTATAAAGGTAAAATAAACGAAGCGAGTCAGGTCAATCTTTATTATTCTCCAGACGGTGCATCATTTTTTAGCCGTAATCGCACTAAACGACTGGATAAGATAGATCTGTATGTTGACAAGGGAAATACAACAGTAAGCTTCAATGCGTCTATTTCTGAAGCGGAGATCAAAGGTTCCGCAATTCAGACTGCCTTTGCCCACTACAGGACAGCCATGAAGACTCTGGATGTACAGATTGAGGAACTGATGGGGAGACGTTCCGCTCTTTACAGTACGAAAGAGCAGGGGCAAATAGAACTGCAAAAAGTGAATGATGCGCTACATCAATTGC
Organism: Sphingobacterium nematocida; assembly: GCF_900168125.1. Classification (GTDB taxonomy): domain Bacteria; phylum Bacteroidota; class Bacteroidia; order Sphingobacteriales; family Sphingobacteriaceae; genus Sphingobacterium; species Sphingobacterium nematocida. The sequence continues at coordinate 49,107 of NZ_FUZF01000001.1, read as the reverse complement.
AAGCGGAGAAAGCAAAGGCTAAAGAAGCTTACATTAGACAAAATACGAAATCCTATTTCAGTGTTCTTGCACTTAAAGAACTCGCTGGCTACGATATTGATACCGATTACATCGAGCCCTTATTCCAAGCTCTTTCAGCCGAATTACAGGGCAGTAAGGAAGGACAGGAGCTAGCCTCGGGTATCTCGATAGCAAAGCGTGTGGGAATAGGTAAGCAGGCACCATTATTTACACAGCCCGATACCGAGGGAAATCCAATCCAATTGGCGGATTTTAAAGGCAAATACGTTTTGGTAGATTTTTGGGCATCTTGGTGTGGACCATGTCGCGCCGACAATCCCAATCTGGTAAAAGCTTATAATACGTTTAAGGATAAAAATTTCACCATTTTGGGGGTGTCATTAGATAGAGAAGGCAAGAAGCAAGACTGGCTTAATGCTATCGAAAAAGATGGATTGCCTTGGCATCATGTAAGTGATTTGACAGGTTGGAAGTCAGAGGTGGCCGCTATGTACGGTATTAAAGCTATTCCACAGAATTTTCTGATTGATCCCCAAGGAAAAATCGTTGCGAAAAACCTTCATGGCGATAGTCTCGAAAAGAAGCTTAAGGAATTGTTGTAGTACAGACTGCTATTCCATGTGGGGACTCAAAAAGAGTCCCCATTTTTTCGGAAGTGTCTGTTGGTGATCCGTCAGTTGGCAGATCATGAAAGTTTTAGTTGAGTAACATGCCATAGTCTTCAACTGTTTTTAATATTTAACCCTCCTCAAATTCAACTTTATGGTCGCCTAAGTTTTTGATCCGTGCAAGAGATTCAATCGGTATACCTAACTCAAGTAAACGTTCATGTCCTTGCTGAAATGATTTTTCAATAATAAATCCCATTCCCAGCAAACGAGCACCAGCCTTTTGCACCAGTTCATATACCCCCATAGCGGCGTTGCCATTGGCCAAAAAATCATCAATAAAAACCACTTGATCATCAGCTGTCAAAAAATCACGACTTACACAGATATCATAGGTTTTATCTTTGGTATAAGAGTACACCGAGGAAGTCAGCATATTTTCCATAGTCTTAGGAATAGCCTTTTTAACAAACACCACGGGTAGTTCTAAAAGGTAGCCCAACATGATCGCAGGAGCAATTCCGCTCGCTTCAATCGTTACAATCTTATTGATGGGTAAATGCCCAAAGCGACGTACAAATTCAACGCCTATTGATTTCATTAATATGGGATCCATCTGATGGTTAATAAAGCTATCTACCTTTAGAATTCCACCATCAAAGCTTTTACCATCCTTCAGTATACGGTCTTTTAACAATTTCATCTCAAAAAATATTTGATTGCAAAGATAGACTAACACTCGCGACAACCAAAATTCCGAATAACTTCTACGAACATGCGACATCCGATAGCGCGATATTGCATGGATACTATTTGTTATCATTAGCTTTTCGGGAATAAAAATCTATATTTGTCAATAATTAGAAATACACAACAAAATGTCTTTTCTTTCCGTATAAATACCATATCGCAATTTTGCTTTTCCTTCCCGCGAGAAGCCGTGTGCCGCTCTTAAGTAGCAGTACATAGGTTGGATATGGAAAAAATTCAGTTTCAGTTTTTACAATTATTTTTTAACAGGCAGATACTGTTCTATCGGTATGTTTCGAACCGTTAGATACACTATTTGCGTCATTTTTTTGAAATGAATATTTATCCGGAAAACTTCGAACAAAAAATAGATTTCGATACGATTAGACATTATCTCAGAGAATACTGCTTAAGTCCCTTAGGCATAGAGAAAGTAGATTCAATGTTCTTTTCCACAGATTTTAACAAGATTTCAAACGCATTGATCTGTACCAGTGAATTTTTACAGATTGTCGCTATGAAGGAGAGCTTCCCTACAGATTACTTTCTTGACATTCGAGCGGATTTACAGCAAGTTGAGAAAGACAGCAGCGCTTGGTTATCCGAAAAAGATATCTCACTTTTGGCGGACTCGTTAGAAACCATAATTCGCATTGTTGATTTCTTAAGTGAACAAGAAAATGAGAATGAACGACTAAAATATCCTATGCTCAGTAAGTTAGGAAAGGATGTAAAACTGTTTTCGGTCGTAGTTGAAAGAGCCAACTCTATTCTAGACAAATCCAATCAAATAAAAGACAATGCCTCCAAGCTTCTATCTACGATCCGTAAAGGCAAGATAGAGGCCGAAAAGGACATTGTCAAAGCTATGACTACAGCACTGCGGCAAGCCCAGAAGCAGGGAATAGTAGATAGAGATGTGCAGGCTGATGTTCGAGGAGGGTATTACCTTATTCCGGTTACCGCTACAAACAAGAAAAAGATTAAAGGTATTGTCCGCGACAGTTCAGGAAGTGGTCGCACGTTCTTTATCGAGCCAGAAGCGGTGGTCCAAGCGTCAAGTCGTCTCCGACAGCTAGAGAATGATGAGCGCCGGGAAGTTATATATATATTGAACGAATTTACCAACTTCATTAGACCAGATATCGATGACATTTTGGTTTCCTATGATTTCATGGCGGAGATCGATTTTATTCGCGCCAAAGCGTTGTTCGCCTCTAAGATTAACGCAACAATGCCTTTGTTCGAAAACAGGCAACAAGTCGAGTGGGAGAGAGCCGTTCATCCCTTGTTGGAGATCACGCTACGTCAACAGAATATGCAAGCCCGCCCATTAGATATACAACTTACACCCACGGACAGGATTTTGGTTGTCTCCGGAGTGAATGCTGGCGGAAAATCACTTTGTCTCAAGACCGTTGCATTATTACAATACATGCTCCAGTGTGGCTTATTGATTCCAGTAGCCCCAGAGTCTAAAGCAGGTATATTCCACCGTCTCTTTATGGATATAGGCGATGGGCAAAGTGTAGAGAATAGTTTGAGTACCTATACTTCACATTTACGAAATATGAAGTTTTTTGTTGAAAATCATAACGATAAGACACTGATGCTCATTGACGAGTTTGGAGGGGGCACCGAGCCGCAGATAGGCGGAGCGATAGCCGAGACATTACTTGATCGATTCAATAGCAAGAAAAGCTTCGGTTTGATCACAACCCATTTTCAAAACCTTAAACACTTTGCCTATAGGACAGCGGGTGTTATCAATGGCGCTATGCTTTACGATTCGGAGAATAACCGACCGATGTACAAGCTTTCTATCGGTACTCCAGGAAGTTCATTTGCGATCGAAGTAGCTAGACGCATAGGTTTAGAAGAGACTATTATTGTTGAGGCCTCCAATAAAATAGGAAAGGAGTTTGTTAACATAGATGAGTTTTTACAAGCCATAGCCCGAGACAAGTTATATTGGGAGAATAGGGGTAAGGAGATAACAGAAAGTAAATCGCAAAGGGAATTAACTTCAGAACTAACAATGCTTCAGATAGAACCTTCAAGGTCAGCTGAATCGCTGGATGTCAGTTTGACCGTAGGGGATAAAGTAACTATGGTAGGTCAGACCGTGGTAGGGACCATTTTAGAGATATCTGGACGCCGTGCTACAGTTGTTTTCGGTACGCTAAAAACGAAGATGGCAGTAGACAAATTGCAGGTCGTCCGATAGCTATACGGTTGAGGTTGTGCAGGATAAGATCTGCACAACCCTTTGTTTTTAAATCAATGCTTCTTACATAATTATTAGAGGATATAGTTTGATCTGATCCAATCACAGCAACCTTCTATTTAACATAACTATATTTATGATGTTACATTTAACTTATAATCACGCTAAGCTCATATGCCATTCCTCAAATCCTATTTTCCAGCTTCATCATTATATCTAAGTTTTATAATGACACAATAAGAGAGAATCTTTATATTAGAGTTGACAAAAAACAATGCTCTTATGAGGGGCTTTGCTTAACCTTGTGAGATTCCATAGCTTACCAAAGGGTAGTGCTAAGAATTAGGTGAGGGGTGATCATCATAACACGACACCAATAATTATGAATACAGATAAGCTACTGATAATATTGCTTCTAGTGATAGCGAACACTGTCGTCTCTGCACAATCGCAGCGAAAGAGACCAAATATTGTTTATATAATGAGCGACGATCACGGCTATCAAGCCGTAAGTGCATATGGACATGGGCTCAACCATACCCCACATATTGATCGATTGGCCATCGAAGGTGCACTGTTTACACGCGCTACTGTCACCAATTCACTATGCGCACCCAGTAGGGCCGTATTGCTAACGGGCAAACATAGTTATGTAAATGGCAAGATCGATAATGAAGCTACATTCGATTGGAATCAAAATAATTTTGCTAAGATTCTGCAAACTAGCGGCTATCAAACAGCACTTATAGGTAAAATTCATATGGATGGACTACCTCAGGGATTTGATTATTCTGCGGTACTTATCGATCAGGGCGAGTATTACAATCCAAATTTTATAATTAACGGGACAAAAAAGCAGGTCGAAGGATATGTTACAGACCTCACCACAGACATGACATTAGATTGGATAGCCAATAGAGATACAGCTAAACCATTTTGTGTATTGTATCATCAGAAGGCCCCTCATCGCGAATGGCTTCCCGCGTTGCGTCATATTAAAGAATACACTTCAAGAACCTATAAAGAACCGGCAACTCTCTTTGATAATTACGAAGGTCGAGGAGTCGCAGCCAAAACAGCCGAGATGAACATCCTTAAACACATGAACTGGGCGGGAGACAACAAGGTTCCGCCCGCGATGATGGACGAACTGGGCATTAAGGAATACCTATCTTGGGACAAAGCCGCATTTAACAATAATCTGGGACGAATGGCACCAGACGAGCGAGCGAGGTGGGATTCTGTGTACAATCCGATTATGGCCGACTTTAAGGCAAGTTACAGACAGATGTCGGATAGCAGTCTAATGCGTTGGCGATACCAACGTTATATGCAGGATTATTTGGGTACGGTAGCAGCGGTCGATGATGGGGTAGGGCGCCTGTTAGATTTTTTAAAGGAAAACGGATTGGATGAAAATACTATTGTAGTCTATACTTCAGATCAAGGCTTCTACCTGGGCGAACACGGTTGGTACGACAAGCGCTTTATGTATGAAGAATCGCTACGTACACCTCTACTTATACGCTATCCAGCCGAAATAAAACCAGGGCAATCTTCAGACGCATTGGTACAAAATCTTGATTTTGCCCCCACATTGTTAGATTATGCTGGGATCAAGGCACCCGAAGATATGCAAGGAGAGTCATTTCGCGGCCTGCTTAATGGCCGCACCAACAGCTGGCGTGATGTTGTTTATTACACCTATTATGAGTACCCTTCTATACACATGGTAAAGCGGCATTATGGTATACGAACACAGCGATATAAATTGATTCATTTCTATTATGATGTAGACGAATGGGAACTTTATGATCTAGAAAAAGATCCCCAGGAACTAAACAATATATACCATCACCCAGATTATGCACAGGTGCGCAAGCAAATGCATGAGAAACTAAAAGAAACTCGATTGAAATATAATGATTCCGCCACAAACGATTGTCATTTCTTACCGGTTTCTAAAAGATAAGGCAATATTTAAATGGATCGGTCTGTACATTTTCAAGATTGTAGAGTCTGCTTGTCCGATTTACGCGGTAGCGTAGGTAAGAACGAGATACCATCCGTGACAGGCACCTTCGCCCCGGTTAATTCAGCAAGAGTGGCCATCAGATCATATTGAACACTAGGAAGATCCGATTTTGCGCCCGACAGAATGTGTTTAGACCAACGCGCGATAATAGCCCTGTCCTCCCAGATATCTGCCATCGTTTTAGATTGAATTTTAAATTGCCAGTTGAACTCCACTGCCACCAATGACTTTAATTCCTTCTGGAAACTCCTTCCAAAATCGGATATAACGATATTTAGCTTCGAAAGGTGCTGTATTGTATTCTCCTTTTAACTCTATGGTCAGTGTAATAACGGCTACATTATCAATAATATTTAGATTCTCAATCTTAGGAAGGAGTTCGTGTATCTTTAATGCGCCATCGCGATAGGTATTTAAATCTATTTCTTTGGTTATTACCTCCCCATTTGGAGATACAAAAAGTAAATCTTCATGTAGCAATTCGTCAAGCGACTGGATATTACTTGCTTTAATAGCTATGTAGAGTCTATTCTCTAAATCTAAGATTTCATCTTTTGTCATTGTGTTTTTCATAACTTTAGATTGGTTAATTCAACCGTTTCTCCTTATTAACTATTAAGAGGAAACGGTTCTCGTAGAGCTTCTATCTGGATATGCGAGTTATCGGCGTTAATACAACCTTACGGAATTCAACTTCAGCACCTTCAGCTTGTAGGGCAATCTGTCCGTTACTCGCGGTACAGTCGTAACCCTCATTTACAAGGTCGCCATTTACCCACACCTTAATAATCCGGTCTAAGCATTCAATCCGCATACTATTCCACTCCCCAAGTGGCTTCTCCGAATGATCGGTAAGATTCAGTATTCTTCGTTTTTTACCCTCTGTAATACCCCATTCAGCTTCTTCACCACGGCGCTCCAGCATATTTGGCACTTTAATATCCTCTACAATACACCAAAAATCTCCCGCATTTTCATGCATCATCTGTACCTCAATAGATTTTGGGAACATCCCATAAAGAGCACGGGGAGTAGAAGCATGTACCAGTACACCACAATTCCCAGGCTTTCCAGCAAAGCGGTATTCAACAGTCAGACTGTAATTTTTATACGACTTATCAGTTATGATATGACCATTTGGCGTTCCCATACTTACTAGCATTCCATTTCTAACCAGAAAAGGACTTTTCAAATCCCTATTTTTGTCCATATCTGGAACATCAATATGCCATCCTTTTAAATCTTTGCCATTGAAGAGATTTTCCGATTGAGCAAAGGAAGAAGATGAAAACGTCAAGCTACTTACAAAAAAAAGAGCTGAAAAATAAAAGTTCATAGATGAATTAGGTTTGAGTTGTTATCGTTAAAACAAACATACATAATAATTTTCATGATTCCCTTGACCGTTATTTCTTTGTTACTGAGCTACCGTGCCAATATAACCAATAGTAACATAGTAAAGAAAGCCGTCCTTTTACGGACAGCCTTCTTATACACGCACTAACTAATAGCAGTATCCTCTATTAAGTTGGTGCTAAGCTAAGCAAACTCATCAAAGGCACAATACGGGTTCCCGTAATAAGCCATTTCTTTCCTAAAAAGTCTTTACTTTTAAGTTGCAATTCCAGTTAAATTAATATCTTTAACTAGAGGTCTGCAGTATGTTTGACCAATATCAAGTATAAACCAATCGGGATAGTGCGAATATCAGTATGATTACAAGAAGAGAACTTCTCCAAAGGGAAAAAACATATGCATGTAGCAGAAAACGCACCTCACTCATAAAGAAGATATGAAATGAGGAAAATTCAAATTGCAGTATGTGTTTGTTTAGTATCGGTATCCTTATACGGTCAGAGCTGGTTGCCAGAAAAAAGAGATAGTCAAGTCAAGTTGCGTTTGCTGGATTGTAAATACGATAAAGCAAGATTGGTAGAGAAAAGGATTATCGATCAAACTTCCGAAAATTGGGAGGTGAGACAAGAGCTGGAAACCAAAAAGGACGGGGATGCAACCACTTATCGCTTTACTTTTAAAGCTAAGCGTGCGATGTCCGATGTGGGAGTAGCGGTGGCCTTTGATGAGTATGATTGGACGAGTGATAATTTTGTAATGATACCAGCGGTAGTTTACAATGGAAATAGACAACGCATCGTTAACCGAGAGTATGCTACCGGATTGGATAAGTCAGATTACTTTCGAAAAGATTTAGCTTTAACATCCAATCCCATTCCGCAATTATCGCCCGAATACGGTTCTAAATCCCTTCTTGAGGTGAATGTTAGTAATACCTCAACGCCAGTGCTTAGCTATCTGAACAGGAGGGAGGCGACAGCAACTTTTCTATTTACGGATCAAGGGATAACATGGAATAATGAAATTAAAGATCATGCATTCATCGTCGAAGAAACTCCCGATCGGCAAGTAGCGAGCTTTATCATTAGTGCTCCAGGAGTACGCGAACGTAAGCCCGAGTTTATAGGATTCAGTAGCAGTCCTGATCGCGGCATTACCGTATCAAAAGGAGATGAGCTCTCGATTCGTGTCACGAAGATTGATTTTAAATGTCAAGACATTGTGACGCTCTATTCACGCTTTATGCAAGAACGAAAGCGACATCTGCAAGAAACAAAGCCACGTAATTTGGTTCCGATGAGTCAAGTGCTACAGTTTATGACCAAAAATATTGACGAACGTTATTATATGGGTCAAGGGGTTGCATTTTATTGTCCGGAAAATGCCAATTGGATGTCTTACGGCTGGGTAGGAGGATTGATGAATACATACCCAATGTTAGCATTGGGGGATCCAGAGCATTATCGAAAAGTGAAAAATACCTTTGATTTTGCATTACCTATAGGTCGAGGAAAAAGCGGCTATTTTTATGATGTGGTAGAAGCGAACAAGAAGGTCCTTTATCGAGATGGCGCTAAAGAAAATCCAGGTATAGGTTTGACACGAAAAAATGCCGATATCCTCTTTTGGATGGTAAAACAGTTTATGTTGCTCGAAAAACAAGGGAAAGCCACCGCAATAGCTGATGAATGGAAGGCCGAAGTAAAACGATTAGCCGATGCGCTGGTAAAAACTTGGAAAGACGAAGGGACCTGGGGCAATTACGTCGATGTAGAATCTGGCAAAGTAGCCGCTTATAATACCACAGGTGGAGCGATGGCGGTGGGCGGTCTTGCTCTCGCTTCCACTTACTTTAAAGAACCAGAATACCTAAAAGTAGCTCATGAAGCAGCCGCTTACTATTACGAAAGTTTTAGCCTGCTCGGATTTACATCTGGGGGCTGTGGAGATATTCTCCAAAATGCAGATTCAGAAACAGCCATTGCTTTAACAACATCCATGATGACCTTATTTGAAACAACTGGACAAAAAAAATATTTAGAGCAGACAAAACAACTGGCGGACTATACAGCTTCGTGGACCGTTTCATTTCCATACGTACTTCCGTCCCATACACCACTGGCTAAACTTGGAGCCAATCTTACCGGCGCGGTATGGGCGAGTACGCAGAATAAACATGGAGCTCCGGGCTTCTGCACACAGTCGGGAGATGTACTCTTTAAATTGTATCGCGCTACAGCGAATAAGTTGTATGCCGATTTTATACGGGATGTGATCCATGCACATGCGGAAGGCATTCAGCCCAATGGCAAGATCACCGAACGATTGACCTATTGCGATGCCGACAGCCGTGGTTCTCGTGGCGATGGAGGACAGACAGGGTGGAATGAGACAAACGGCGCGATGATGGCACTAGAAATACCAGGCATTTATGTGCGCAAAGATTTAGGAACTGTTTATACATTTGATCATGTCGAAGTCAAGGAAATCAAAAAGACCAAAACAGGAATGACGATAACAGTCTTTAATCCCACCGCATTTGACGCGATGATAACAGTTTTCGCAGAAGACAAAGAGCAAGCAGCAAAACCACTGGGAGAGAACGCATTTTTGGATTGGAAGCAGAAGGTAGCTGTACGATCAGGTCAGTCCGCCACGATAAAAATTCAGTAAATTCCACTTATAAAATAAACGATGATACACGTTAGTATATTTTTTTTAAAGTCTTGTGCTTTGCTTCTATTGCTGATAGGAGGCGGGATTACTTTGTCAGCACAAACAGTTTTAAAAACAGCATATTTTAAGATCGAGATAGACGGAAAGGGGTATATAACCAGTATGCAGAATATAACAAAACGTCCTTATCGAGAGTTTAGTCCATCCGATAAGCCTTCTCCGCTCATGACTATCTACAATGCAAAAAAAAGAATCTATTCATATCCTGAAAAGGCGAGTTTCTCAAAAAACGAGAATATCATGACGCTTTCCTTCTCGAATGGTTCATCTGCTCGGGTTCGAATAGAACAACAAACTAAATATTTTAAGATGAAGTTACTTTCATTGACCAATTCTCAGGATATAGAAGCGATTCAGTGGGGCTCATACCATACCAATATTACAAATTTATTAGGCGAGATCATTGGTGTCAGTCGCGATACCAGCGAGTCTGTCAATTATGCTATAGGGATGTTGGCCTTGAATGATAATACCATCGGTGGGACAGCAGATGTGCAAGGTGATGCTGCCCCGTTTCAGTATATCATCCATTCACCCGACACCAAGCGATTTCCTCTGCCGATTCATTTACACGAAGGACAGGTTTTTACGCTTGGCGGAGATGGTGTTAATGATGTTGCGTTTTACGGACATAAAGAACCTTATTACCGTATTTTGTATGGAAATGCGGCCGAAGTCGATAAAAATGGACGAATTTCGATCACCTATCAATCTAGGGATAGACGCAGTGAGCGCGAAGTCTATTTCTCTTTAATACCGAATATGGCGATCAATACCCCCAATCATCTTCAGGTACAGGCCCTACCGGGTGTCGATTATATAGGGTCTTCTATTGCTTTTTGGGGAAGTCCCGACAGCACGGCCTTATTGGATGTTGTGCAAAATATCGTGAAGCAAGAAGGGTTACCTTATCCAACTGTAAATGGTAAATGGATAAAAGATCCTGCGGCTTATGTGCCCGATGTTTTGACAGAAGGAGGGCAGTATGATCATATGATCGAGTACACGAAGCGGCTAGGCTTTAAGGCCATCAGTCTATACGATCAGGGTTTTGTTAGACCAGACAGGGGCAATGAAGGTTATTTGGACGGAAAGAACTTTGAGAAGAAGCCATTAAAGCTCACGAGCGGAAACCTATCCCACAAAGAGTACGCTGACTTGGCAAAGAAATACAATATTGTGATCGGAAGAACCCCCATTACCAATTCTTTGGCTCCCGGGACAAAAGACGCCAGTCCTGTTCCCAGTGACAGCTTATGGTACCAACAGAAGCGTCTATTAGCACAAGAAATCAGCGCTACAGACACATTGATATATGTCAATGATCCCACCCATCTGCAGGAAATAGGAAGTTGGGAAGGACATTCAAAGAGCTTAAACATGGTTAAAATCGGTAAAGAGCTTATTCATTACCTCGGCGTTTCCGATAAAGCACCGTATCGATTGTTAAATGTTAAGCGAGGATATTGGGATACAAAGCCTACAACACATCGAGCTCTAGATACACTTTATAAACTGCAGGTCACCATCAACTACGGTTATGATGGACTGATTCCCAATATGCAATTGCAAGATAAGATTGCTGAATACTACGCCGACTTGGCCTATATTAATGGATTGGGGTATTATGATTTTGACGGTCAGGAATTTCTGTTTAACAATGGGCATGGGTATTATTCGACCAAGCGTTTTTTTCGAAAGATGTTCGAAAGAGCCAAGCAGCATGGTATCCCAGATATTCGTTTTACAGGAGCTACCCTTTCAGAAGGTTCATGGCATTATCAGAGTATCTGGAATGTTGGTGGCGGCAAAAATCTGTATGATGCGGAGACACGAGAGTGGGGTAGTACCACAAGTCAAGGTAAAGATCTGAGAGATGTCTCTTATGCCAACTATTTCCCGGTAGGAATGGGCGGCAATTTTCCTATAACGGAAACATCGACCGTTGAAGAGTATGAACATATTCAAGCCATGTCTATTGGTACAGGTTCGACATATAGCCTTAAACTAAATCAGAAAAATGTAGAAAGTTGTCCCCAAAAAGATCAAATATTCAATACGATACGGACTTGGGAGAATGCCCGTGCTGCAAATGCATTTCCACGATGGATCAAACAACAACTGGTCGATCCGACGCAAAGCTTCAGGTTAGAAGAGGTTGACGCAAATAATTGGAATCTCTATCGGCTGGACACGAAAAATGCCAGCAAGCAATTACTAGCAAAACTGACAAGAGCGAAGGGGTATTAGAACGATTTTATAACCAATCGTAGCGCAAGCATTTCGTTTTACTTCATGAAGTCACAAGCTTATTAAGCCCAAGAATATAGAGTTGGTGCTACACCCGTATATTGCTTGAAATCTTTTGAAAAATGATTGTAGTCATAATATCCTGTAGACAATACTAAATCCGCTAAATTTTTAGACTCATCGGATTTATAGGCTTGGTAAGTAAATATAAAACGCTGCAAGGAGATATATTTTTTAGGAGAGATTCCCATGTATTTAACAAAATTTCTGTGCAGCCATTTTGCGCTTACTCTTTTCCCCAATTGGTCAAGAATATCTACAACATTGGTGTTCCCTCTTTTAGCATTGATATAGTCTATCGTAACATTCAAAACAGGAGGAAAATAGCCATTAACAAGTGAGGCTGATAATGCTTCTTCCAAGAATAAAACCTTCTCGGAAAGTGTTTTCAGCTCAAAGATGTTATCAAAAATAGAGATCCACTTTTCAGTCAACACATCATTCAAATCACAGACAGGCTTTGTCAGAAAGACAGAAGTCGATACATCTAAAATAGAGTAGAAATAAGCTGGATTAAAACGAAATACGAAAATATCTTCCATACTTGGAGGGATCTCCCAATATGTGTTTTTAATCACCCCACAACATAGCCAGGCCGCGCCAAGAGATGTCGTCGTTCCCTTTTGTTTCAAAAGTACGCTGTCCGATCGGTTAGGTAGAACGATCAGAGAGGGGATACCATCGTTAAATAGTGCTTCATGCTGCCCGAGATCCTTACAAGAAAAAGAATATGCTTTTAAGATGTAGTCCGGTTCTATTCCATTACAGAACCCACTCTGATCCTTTGCAGGAATAGTTTCTGAGGGAAACAAGGACTTGATATTTTGTAAAAAATTTATCGGCATGTGAATGCACAATAATACGGAATAATGCGTTATAAATTTGATAATGTCCGATTTTTACTTTTAGAAGTATATGCTCGACTTTAATTTTGTCCAGGAATCAAAAGTGTTCTATTACAAATCAATACGATACCATGTTAATAAAAACAGAACAAGATTTAATTGGAATGCGGCAAGTCAGTGAAGCCGTTGCACATACTCTAAAGGAGATGAAAAACTATGCGCAAGTAGGAATGAGCACCAAAGAGTTGGACGATTTTGGAGCCAATATTCTTCGTGACTTTGGCGCACAGTCAGCACCTTATCTGACCTATGATTTTCCTGGCTGTACTTGCATCAGTGTAGACAAGGAATTTTGTCATGGGATTCCCTCAGACAAACGCATACTCAATGAAGGAGATTTAATCAATATAGATGTCTCTGCCGAGCTTAACGGTTTTTGGGCCGATAATGGCGCATCCTTTATTATAGGGAATGATATTCATAGACACCAGCAGTTGGTCAATGCTTCTATCGAAGTATTACAAAAAACCATCTCTGCGATTAGCGGAGGCGTCAAGATAGCCGAGATAGGGCACCTTATGGAGATAGAAGCAAAAAAAAGAGGCTTTAGGGTGATCAAAAACCTTGGGGGACATGGTATTGGAAAGAGTCTCCACGAAGAACCAGATGAGCTGCTTAATTATAAAAGCCGATTTGACCAAAGACGGTTCAAAAAGAACACAGTCGTCGCGATAGAGACCTTTATTTCCACAAGTTCTTGCTATGCTGTAGAGGGTGCTGATGGTTGGACCATGACAGGAGATAAAGGAGGGTACGTGGCACAACATGAACATACCATTGTTGTTACCGATAGTAAACCTATTATCTTGACACACAAGAATGGAATTTTTTGAACATAATCGCCTCCGTTTCTGTTTAAATTTTTTACGCGAGGATATTATCAAGATCATTGTAAACAGCGATGTTAAAAACCGTACAATTGCGTAGTTTTGACGAATGGCACACCGTATTTATTTATTCAATTACGATCAAGAGACGAATCAGACGTTTGACACCCATTTAGGCGAGTGGAACTACGAAATTCCTTTACTGCTTTACCCTTTACTGGCAGAAGATATCAAAGTACAGGGAGTTGAGTTTCTTTCCAACAAAGAGCAAGGAATCGTCCAGTTACGTTATTTCTTCAATTTACTGGCCGACACATACCAATTGCATTACAAAAAGGCGTACTACGAACCCGTAAATAAGATGTTTGAATTTCTGGAAGCTTTGCCTTATGATTCTTTTGTCATGAATGCAACAGACGTGTTCAATATGAATGAGGAAAAACATAAAGTACAAGCCAAAGAGTGGTTCTGCGATATTCAACAGAAAAGTAAATTATACAAAAATGCCATAACAGCGCAGGATCTTTCGTTATTAGACCCGTTGTTTTCGCAGTTTGGTTATTCCTCCTTTCTCGAAATCTTACAGACCGATTGGATCGAGTATGGACTGGGGTATTTTGAAGAACATGCCTACAAAAAAGTAGCCTCCTCTATATTTGAAGAAAATGAGAAGTTCGGTTTGAAAGATTCCAAAGGTAACGTTTTGGCTCCAGCTACCTATGATGACATTTTCGAAGCAGACTATAATTACGGTATATCCTTGGTTCAAAAAGGCACTTTGTGCGGTTACCTGCAAAGTGACGGAAAGGAATGTGTTATACCAATCTACGAAGACGCATCCGATGTGTTTGATTTTGGGACAGAACCTTTGGGCCAAGTAAAAGCCAATGGGAGATGGGGCGTTTTGAAACTATATTCCAATACGTGGTTGATTGATCCTGATTACGACAGCATCGAAAGAGTCACTTATGGGTTTCTAGGCGTAGAGAAGGACGGAAAGTTTGGCGTTTATAACGACGAAGAAGGGCTTATTATTCCCGCAGAAGCCGAGAGTCCATTGGATTACGACTACTTTCCAGAGCTGTTTTTTAGCAAGCAAAAAGGCACCAGTAGGCGTAAATATTACACAAAAAAGGGAACGTTTCTGGGAGAGTTCTTAGAGGACAGTATCACCCAAGCCGGTGCTTGCTATTGGATCAAACCCAATAAATTTGACAAAAAAGGACGATTGATTGATGAAACAGGCAGTCTTGTCATAGAAGAAGTCGATCAACTGATTTTGGTAGAAAATTTTGATACATTGGCTATTCGCAAAGCAAAGGATTGGAAGATCTATCATTCCTTAAAACATCAGTTTTTACTGGAAGACGAGGTAATTGTCAAAGTAAAAACAGAATCAAATACCGGCAACAAAACCAATACCCATATTCTGGAAACAGAACGTGGATTGGGACTTTTTGATGCAGATAATAATATTTGGTTGATCAATCCTACGATCGAGATAAAACAGATTCATTATTTCGCGGATGGTTTTTTATCCATTCAGAGAACAGATGGTTACCAATTGTTTGATTTCCAAGAGGGCTTGTCCACACCATTGTACGACTATATTTCAAGCCCTTTGAATTACAGGGCCGAAGAGGGAATACTCTTTGTGTACCGAGGCGAAGATATGTTCCGAATGAATGAAGATAAAAGCATTCATCGGATAGGCATTGCCGAATATGGATCGATTTATCTCGATCGCTATTCCTTCCGAGGCAAAGATTTAACGTACTTCGTTTCTTTTTATAATCGCTGGAAGGATCAGGCAGGGAGCAATCCTGAGCTATCCATGGATGTCGCAACCATCAAAAAAATGGCATTAGACGCAAAAGAGAATCAAAATTACGAAGAGGCACATCGCCTTTTTGAGTTGTGCGCCCAGAAAAACGATGTGGACAGTTGGACTGAATTGGGAATATTACTCACGGATCCAGCGATAGAGTCCCTGTTTGATCCACAGAGGGGTATTGCCTACTATGAAAAGGCTGCACAACAGCATCACCCTGTAGCCTGGAATAATATTGGCGCCTTATATCACAACGGAATAGGATATCCATTTAATATCAGTAAAGCAGTTCAAGCCTACGAAAAAGGGGCCGAACTAGGCGATGGAATGGCACTAGCCAATCTGGGGGATCTGTATTACTTTGGGGAGCATATAACACAAAATTATGACCTAGCTTTAGATTATTACCAAAAAGCGGAGAAAAGACGTTACTACAATTATGAAAAAATTTCGGAGATCTATTACCAGTTGAGAGATTATAGCAATCTTTTGATTTACCTCAAGAAGGATTATGATCAATCCTATTCTGGCATTTATTACGGCATTATCTACGAACACGGTATGGGAGTAAAAGTGGATTTGGAGAAGGCTATAAAATACTACGAGCAAGCCAATGCATATGCAGCGTACCAGTACGCTACCCAACGTTTGCTTTATTTCTACGGTGAAGATCTTACATTCAAAAATGAAAAGAAGCTTCAGAAATGGAAGTCCTTCGCCGAACAACACGAATTTGATGCATTAGAGAATTAATTTAGTATCACGCACCTTTACAGAAGCAAGAAAGGCAGGCCTAATCTAGACGATCTGTGTCCGAGGGCGGTGTATGACTATTAGTCCCAAGTTAGAATAATTCCTTCTTCCTAGATTGACATCGGATATTGTATTCAATTCCCTATTGGAGGTTAGTGCCTTTCCGTGTAAATTTGGACATACAAAAAAACAATGAGTCTAATAAAGGATATCTATTCACACCGTTTTTATCAAGACATAGCAGATCAGTTCCATCAGGTCTATTCCTCCTTTGACAAGCAAAAGTTCATAACGCGTATTTTTACGGATACGTTCAAAGATTTAGAATGGAAGCAGCGGACCAAACATACCACAGCGGTACTTCATACTTTTATGCCCTCCGAATTTCCAGAAGCTGTACAGATAATCCATAAAGTCATTCATAATCTTTTGGCCAGCAATCGCACCGGCGGATTAGAGCATGTTATTTTTCCGGATTATATCGAGACATACGGTCTACCGCATTTTGACCTGTCTATAGAGGCCTTTGAACTAGTTACCCAGTTTATAACCTGCGAATTTGCCGTACGCCCCTTTATCCTAAAATACCCGGAGCAAATGATCCAAACTTTTGAAAAATGGTCAACCCATCCACACGAACAAGTCCGGCGTCTGTCCAGTGAAGGTAGTCGGCCAAGACTCCCTTGGGCAATGGCAATCCCATTTCTGAAGAAAGATCCAACAGCTATTTTGCCGATTTTAGAAAACTTAAAAACAGATCCCTCTGAAACGGTACGACGCAGTGTTGCGAATAGCATAAATGACATTGCCAAAGACCATCCGGACATCGTGATCGCCATTGTCAATAAATGGAAAAATATCAGTCCCCATACAGATGCTATTATTAAACACGGAAGCAGAACGCTCTTAAAACAAGCGCACCCCCAGATACTTAAATATTACGGTTTAGAGGGCGCTCATTTCGACGTAACTGATCTCGATATAAAAACACCACTCGTGTCAATTGGCGATAGTTTGGCATTCAGTTTTTGGGTTACCAATACAAGCAGTCACACGCAGTCTTTGCGGTTAGAATATGGTTTATACTATATGAAGTCTAACGGATTACTTGCCCGCAAAGTATTTAAGATATCCGAAAGAACTTACCAATCTGGAGAGTCCAATAATATAGAACGCAGGCAATCCTTTAAAGTGATCACGACACGTAAATTCTACAGTGGCAGCCACAAAATTTCTATTATTGTAAACGGTGAAGAAACATTAATAGGCGATTTTGAATTGACCAATGATTAAACAAAAAAAGAACATCTATAAAATGAACAAGTTAATTTTAACTTTTATAATAGCTTTATTAGGGCTTCAGACAGTCGGTGCACAGACTAATATATATACCGTTATTGCTAATCCAGGAGAAAAGGCATCGAGTGAGATCCGTCTCAATTGGCACCAAGACTTAGGTAGCGGCAAGTCCTACATCACTTATACACAGTCTGCTGATAAAAACTGGAAGAAAGCCAAAACTATTGAAGCAGATCAATCCATATGTACGGTGTTTGATAGCATTTACTCCAAAAGGCCCAATGGCGAAGATTTTTACGAAGATGCACGATTCATACGTAACACCATTGCTTTACACGGGTTAAAGGCAAATACCGAATACCAATACAAAATTACTTCGGGCACGACACCTGCTGCCGACGATCATACCATTCGAAATTTCAAAACAGCGCCTAAATCGGATCAATGGGACATGGGAATTATTTCCGACATCCACGTATACGCTCCGATCCCCAACAGACAACGAGCAGGTATGGCAATGATCCAGCAACTTGAAAAACAAAATAAAAAGCCCTTTGATATGATGCTTCATGTCGGCGATCTATCCGCTTGGGGCGGCAGCTATTCATTTTGGCCTACGCTGTATGCCGACTCTACCTTTAGCCAGTACGTATGGGCGGGAGTTAATGGCAATCATGACGATATGACGAGAAAGCACGCGCAGAGCAATGCTTTTTTCCGCAATGTAAACAATAACCCGACCAATGGCTATGGCGCCCAAGTAGGCGTATCCTATTATTTTACCTATGGAAACACATTGTTTGTGATGCTCAATAACGAAGCAATGAAGAGCGAAGAAGAACTTGCTGAAGCACAACAATGGGTGAAAAATGTGGTACAAAATAACCCCGCCAAGTACCTTGTTGTCGTGTCGCATTACCAGTGGTTTATGGGCGGAGATGGCCGTAGTTCACAGTATACCCGATGGAAAGATCTATTCGATGAACTAGGGGTAGACCTCGCCATCAGCGGCAATAATCATATTTACGTTCGTACCAATGCACTTTATGCCGACAAGGAAACAGATGGGACCAAAGGAACGGTGTACATCCAGACACCTTCCGCTGATAATGAACGCGGGCAGACGATGGGGCAGTTGCTACAGAACCAGGATCTTATCAAGTCACGTTGGACGGAGGGAGGCAATACCGTAGGCGCATTAATTATGAACGCGAACAAAAAGCACCTGACACTCACACTTTATGATCGTGTTGGCAATGCTATCGATCAAGTAACTGTTAAATCAAAATCAAAAAAGAAGTAGAGATCCTACGCATATACAGCTGTGTAACAAAAAAAAGGCTGTTTCATAGGTTTTATGAAACAGCCTTTTCTATACTTTTAAGTCGTTTGAGACTCGATTCTTAATAGGACTACTCCGGTAGACTCACCTTGCCTATAAACGCATATTCATCAATAGTTTTTATCGCTTCCGAAATTGAATAGCCAAGCTGATATGTTGCACTTAGCGTCTTTGAAAGATGTTTTAACTCCGACTCCTTTACTTTTTGAAAAATCCAAACTGGATCCAAAGGGTTTGAGTTTTCTCGTGTAATAATTGCAGTATACCCATGGTTCTGAGCATCCAAAAGCCGTCGTTTTGTAATGTTTTCTAATCCCATAGTAGTCTAATTTACAAAAAAATATCCGTAATCCCCAATTTACACCTAACTATCGAGACCACCGCCAGTGTTAACGTCACCAACAATCTCAGCGATTTTCTAACAGATATCATAGGTTAAATGTACATAACGTCATTTCTTTTTCTCTATCTCTATATCTTTGTTAAAGATCGATAAAACAAAAGTATGGACATCATTCAAGAAATCTACCACGAGATAGAAAGGGCAGGTCTTTGGAACAAGACGACCAGTATCGGAAGGAATGGATATTTATGTACAGCAGGAGAGATAGACGACAATCTATATTATATCGTTTCAGGCAGTGTTAAGATCAGCATGGTCGATGGTAGTGAAGAACGTATCGTCCGTTTCGGATACAAGCACAACTTCATCACAGCACTCGATAGCTTCATTACCGGGCATCCCACAGATTTCTATATACAGGCCCTCAAAAAGACCGAGTTAAAAGTAATTTCAAAAAAAAGCTACTTCACCTTAATAAATTCAAGCGACCGTCTAAAAGGATTGTGGAATATCGTTCAGGAGCAACTCATCCTACAGCAGCTAGAACGCGAAAAAGACATACTCATCGCATCACCCACAGAGCGCTACAAGAGAGTGCTGCACCGTAGCCCACAGCTATTTCAGGAGATTCCAGATAGACATATAGCTTCTTATCTCAGAATGGCACCAGAGACCCTTTCAAGATTAAAAAAGTTATGATCTCAATCAATGTTTTGATAGCCTATATTGTAGATATTTGGAACAAACAATTATTATGAAGGCATCCGAATTAATTAATGAACTAATCGAGCAGACCGAAAAACACCAGGCCATTGTCGAAGGATTCAAAAAAATGAATGTAGCCCAGCTACAGTATAAGCAAAGTCCGGAAAGTTGGAGTATCCTAGAGTGTATCGAACATTTGAATCGTTATGGAGACTTCTATATCCCAGAGCTTAGCAAACGGATAGAGGCGTCAAAGCACAAACAATCAACTCAGTTCAAACCAGGTATTTTGGGCGATTATTTCGCGCGTATTATGTTGCCCCGAGAAGGAGGTAAGAAAATCAAAACCTTTCAGTCTATGGATCCACGAGGCAGCGAGCTGGAGATCGATGTTTTAGAAAGATTTCTGGGACATATAAGTCACCTTCTATTATTGTTGGAAAAATCCAGAAATACCGATTTGACAAAAGTAAAGACCGCAATCTCCATAACACGTTGGATAAAGTTACGTTTAGGAGATACATTTCGTGTCGTTGTTTACCACAATTTCCGACATATAGTGCAATGTCAGAATATATTAGAAACCCTTAAATAGTTGCCAATCCGTCATTGCACTTGTCCTAAATTCACTTCGGATACAACCCTTACTATTTATCAAGTAGCCTCCGATGATAGTTAATCTGGCCTAGGTGATATGTTAAATGAGCAGCCAGGTGAATCAGTAGATACTCTGTTGAGGCCGGCTCAGGAAACTTCAGCACCGGATAGTCCTTTGCTAAATCTTCCGTAGTCAATTGGCTAAGGACGTTTTTAAGCATCGTTATAGTGTCTTTAATACCAGTTATAATATGCGCTCTTGGAACGTCTTTTGCCGAAAACTCTAAATCTCGGTCGCGCAAATATTCCGTATTACCTAATTTTTTACCAATAAAAGTATTTAAGTTACCGATTAAATGAAGCGCCAGATTACCGGCAGAATTCGATATATTCCCTTCAACCAACCATAGATTTTTTTCCTCTTTATAGAGTTCAATTTCTGTAACTAACTTGTTCAGGTCTCTTTCAAAAAAAGACAATAGTTTAATTGCTTCCATGTTATATCTGCTTTCAAGATTTCGCATTCCAAATGCTATCTTTCATGTAAATATACAAACCAATTTCGCATAGTTGCTTATCAATTACAACAGGTTTACTGTTTATTTAAATAGAAATTAAGCGCTGAAGTTACAGCATTTTTCAAAACAAGCAAAAGGAGCCGTTCGAGACTTGGTCGAACGGCTCCTTTGGTGTAATGGTTAGATAGTCCGTTTGACAATAGCAAACAATCCAAACAGAACAATTCATTCTTACCATCTCTAAATTTAGTAATTCCCTTTTCCGGTAATAGGGAAGTTCTTAGATTATGGCATGGTTTTGATACACCATTACGCTTATGAGTTGGTAGATTAATCCTGGGTTCTATGGTAATTCACCAAATTGTGATAGGATTTTTTTAATTTTGGATATCACAGGTTAGGAAGATTATCCTATCATTATGTCTACCAGACAAAGGAAAAGATTGCAAAAGCTCGGAAAAGAAAGGAAGAACAATGATACTGAAACACAACATAGACTATAAGAAACAAATACTTACCGGAATCTTCTCAGTTCTGCTGCTTACCGGTTATGCGCAGGAACCGGGAAAGCAAACTGCCGAACAAAAGACCAATAAGGCATCAACAGTTCTAGATTCCATTGACGTCGTACGTGATTACCGCCCTATGCTTGCCGATGCAGTCAAAGTCCGCCGTAGTCCCGATATGAAGATCGATCGTAAAGACCTTGAGGTGGAATTGCGGCATACCGTTGCCAGCATGTATTTTGACATGAACGATTTTAGACGGCCTTTTCATAGCCCCTTGCAGGAGAGGTATCCCAACGCTTTACGCAACAATATAGATAATAACAGGATTGGTATCTTGGCCTATCACGCAGGCGAGTACGAGAGAGCGACCTCTATTCTGAAGAAAGTAGAGCCCGCAGATGCGTTTTATCAGAGCTCTATGATTGCTTTAGGTAAGATTGCACAAGAAACAGGGGACAAGCAAAGTGCAAGAACAGCATTCTATAAAGCTTCGAAAATGGATTTCGATAAGGAGTTAAAAGCAGATGCCCTTTATAACTATGCCAAAGTCTTAGGTGAACTGGATTCGATTCAGGCAGCGTTGAAACCCCTTCAAGAATATCTAGCGCTGAAATATGCGAATATTAATCTGGAAACAGATAAAAATCAGAATACCGAAACCCGCACAAACGAAATCATCTCCGGTGGCAGTAATTTTGAGACAGCTGTACATCTGTTCGAATCATTCAGCCCTAGAAAGCAGAAAGCCGATGCCGTCTATCAAAAGATAACTTATTATCGAGGATTAGAGTTTTATAACGAACGTGCATTTGAAAACAGCATATCCATGTTTATGCGGGCAGAAAAACTGCCTATAGATATGGAAATGGCAGCCTTGGCAACCTATTGGAAAGCAGAGGCCATGTACGAAGTACGTAAGTACAAAGAGGCCGTGGACAACTTCTCCAGATTCCTCAGCCTACCTGCTGCACGAAACACCGATGTGTATAATTATGCAAACTATGCCTTAGCTTATGCAGCCTTCCGTATTGACAGATATAGCGTGGCGGCGCAGTATTTTGAACGCTTTTTAGCCACAGCAGAGAGCTCCCTAGATAAAAATATACATTATGATGTCATCGCCCGTTTAGGAGACTCCTATTTAGCGATGCGAAACTACGAGCGGGCCAATGCATATTACGACCAGCTCATCAACAGTAAAGCCCCCAATCAGGATTACGCCTTGTTCCAGCACGGTATTATTCAGGGCCTGCAGGGAGACAATGAAGCCAAACTCAACACCCTAAGATCCGTCGTTGACAAATTTCCGACGTCGAACTATGCAGATGATGTTGCCTTCGAGATCCCATATGTATATTTCCTAACAGGGGATTACGATGGAGCTATCAAAGGACTGAAAAAGATGATCGAAAAATACCCGCGCAGCAGCTACATACCGAGAGCATTATTGACTATCGGGCTGGTCCAATACAATCAGGATGAGTCAGAAGCAGCGATGGCCACTTTCCAGAAGGTTGTAACTGAATATAGTACCAGCCGAGAGGCGGCGCAGGCAATGCGCTCCATTGAAAATATCTATCTCGATCAAGGCGATGCTTCCAGCTATATTCAGTATGCCATGAGCAACAATATTACCGAACTGAGTCCCACAGAGATGGATAATCTGGCATTTCAGGCAGCCCTTACGTTATTTTCAAGATCTCAATATGGTCCTGCCGTAGAGGCAATCAATGCCTATTTTGATAAATTCCCCAAGCCAAGGCAAGAAAAGCATGCCCGCTATATTCGCGGGGTCAGTTTATACCATACCGGTCACCCAAGAGAAGCATTGAAGGATCTGAACATTATCCTCAACGACTGGACAAGCCCTTATACCGAGAAGACACTGCTTACCGCAGCGGCCCTATACCTCAGTCTAAAAGAATATAACGAGGCCATCGTGCACCTCAAAAAACTCGAGCTCAACACCGATTATAAAGATAACTACGGCTACGCTGTCACCAACCTGATGATATGTTATTTCGAGATCGGAGACTTTAAGCAGATGGATAAGTATGTTAAATTGATCAAAAGTTACGACCGGGCATCAGACGAAGAAATTGCTACAGCACACCTGTATACTGCTAAGGCAATGTTACAGCAAAAAAATAAAGAATCTGCACTGAAGGAGTTGAATTTGGCCGCCCTAAAAAGCCAGGCTGCAGTCAGTGCCGAGGCAAGATATCGTGTAGGGCTATTGCAGTATGAAAACAAAGAGTACAACAACGCGCAAAAGTCGGCCTTTGATGTAATCGAAAATATGGATTCACATGATTATTGGGTGGCCAAGAGTTTTATCCTGCTTGCGGACACCTATGCACGCAAAGGTGACGCAGTTCAAGCCAAGAGTACGTTAGAAAGCATAATCGAAAATTATGAAGGAGATGATGATATCATTCCTTCAGCAAAAGAACGTTTGCAGCAATTGAAAAAAAAGTAAGAGACTAGGAGAGAGACTTTCAGGACAATACCAGCACCACATGTTATTGTCCTGTTTTTCACAATCAATCATACTTTGATCGTATTCCATCGATCACCGCCTTATAATACTCCGCTTTGTCGTCGATATCGATCTCAATAACTTCTACATCATTAGCTTTCAATAATTGAATCTTATCCATAGCCCCTTCGACATATTTGAGAGGGGTGTAGTAGTATAGTTTATTTTTAATAAAGTTACCTTTCTTATAATACTTGCTTCGTGCTCGATAGGTCAATAACCACCAAAGGTCTATTTCGACAAAATCAAGTGAAAGTCCAAAAATATGTACATCGTGTGTAAAGAATAAATCAATCCAAGATTGGAGATTTAGTTTTCCTTTCATCTTGAGCCGTCTGATGAGGGATTCCTTATGTATTTTCTTAGAGCTATAATTAGGGGCATTCACCACATAGTCTCTCATTTTCTGTAATTGACCGCAATAATGCTCATATCCGAGGTTTATAGATGCTGGCACGTTGCAATCACCATGTATATGCCAATAAGTTTTACTACCCACCTCATATTGTCTAAATACACTATAAACAGTCTCCCTTACCAGACTATTATTTAGTTCCGGCGTGATAGCTTCTAGACTGAATTCGTAATTGGTAGTTAGAATATTAGCAATAGGTAATTCTCGGATCAAGCTATGTATTTCATTCGGAGAGATACGAGAGATTTCCTCGCCAATATAAATCTTAAGCTCCGTTTCGTCCATGTTATTTTTTTTAATAGCATGTAGAAATATCTCTTCATACAACATCGGGAATGGTTTACTACCGTTAGCCAAAAGAGGAAGGTTATACTTCTTTTTAATATTATGGAGTAGATCTCCCCAGCTAACTCCAGGTGATATATTATTGATGTCATTTCCAACAAGTATTGTATATCTATCCATTTTTTAGTCCTAATGGTTTTCTATAAAAGACTCTAACGAATCTAATTTTTAACGTACCAGACAGGTCCTGGTTTTTCACCCATTTCCAACACTAATGTTGCACCAGACATAATTTGTTCGTGTGTAATATAACTTGTTTCAAGAGGTTTACCATCAAGAGTGGCCGATTGAATATAAATATTAGCTTTCCCTACCTGGTTAGCCTTCACCGTAAATTTCTTACCATTGGACAACTTTAATTCCGCTTTTTCAAACAAAGGTGTGCCAATTTCATATTTCCCACTTATAGGATCTACCGGATAAAAACCCAATGAGCTGAATACATACCAAGCCGACATCTGTCCACAATCATCGTTTCCACTCAATCCCGAAGGCGTATTCAAATAAAGCTTATTCATAACCTCTGCAGCATACTGCTGCGTTTTCCAAGGTTGTCCCACCGCATTAAATAAATAGATGGTATGATGGCTCGGCTCGTTACCATGCGCATACTGTCCAATCATTCCTGTACTAAAAATTGGCAGCTTACTGGTGTCCGAAGGATGAAATGTAAACATGCTATCTAACTTTTGCCCAAAGCGTTCTTGCCCACCGACAAGTTTAATCAACCCAGGGATATCATGTTGTACAGACCAAAAATATTGCCATGCATTACTCTCACAAATATGGGCACTATATTCTTCCGCATCAAATGGAGTAATAAATTTACCATGGCTATCTCGAGGCTGCATAAATGAAGTAGCCGGGTTATATACATTCTTATAGTTCTGAGCTCTCGCAAAAAATGTTCCCGCAACTTCTTTCTTTCCCATCTTGTCCGCCATCATTGCGATACAATGATCATCATAGGCATATTCAAGCGTTCTTGACAAAGACCAGTTTTCAGCGTTGTATTCATCCTCAACATCATAGGGTACATAGCCCAATTTTTTATAGAGACCTATACCTCGGTAGTTGTCAGTATTAGCAGTGGCAACACAAGCTTCCAACGCTTTTGCTGCATCAAAATCGCCGATTCCTTTTAGATAGGCGTCTACAATAACAGGAATAGCATGATTCCCAATCATCATATCCGTTTCACTTCCATAAATATTCCATACCGGCAATCGACCGTGCTGTTCATAAAAAGCGATGAAGGACTTAATCATATCATTCACACGATTAGGGTCGGTATAGGTAAACAGTGGGTGAGAAGCTCTATAAGTATCCCAAAGTGAGAACGTACTATAATTGGTCCAACCTTCGGCTTGATGTATTTTCCGATCTGCGCCCATATATGCGCCATCAACATCACTAAATATTGTCGGTGCCAACATAGAATGATATAGGGCTGTATAGAACTTAACCAGTTCCTCCTTGTCTTTGGTCTCGATGGCTATCTTCCCCAATTCATTATTCCAGTTTTGTTCCGCCTCCTTCAAATAATAATCAAAATCATCTTTTGGTACTTCTGCTTTTAAGTTTTTGGAGGCACCTTCCATACTTACACCTGAGAGAGCCGTACTTAAAGTCACTTGTTCTCCAGCTGTTGTATTAAAATCAAATCGTGCTTTAAATGCTGTACCGATTCGTTTTGCAGGCTTTGTAGTTGTGTCAGCACTGGATAAAATTGCTGAACTATCGATATGAACAGCTGTAAAGGGTTTAGAAAACCGAGTTTCAAAGTAAACACGTTGACCTCTTGCCCATCCTTCCGAAAAACGATAACCTCGAATCGTCACAGAATCAACCACTTCGATGTGCGAATCTGTAGTAGCATCCCAGTTCATTGCTTTCTTTAAATTTAAAAATACAGCAGACTCCGCTTTCGGAAAAGTATAACGTTGAATACCACAACTTGCCGTTGCTGTCAGCTCTACATTAATATCATAATCGGTAAGTTTTACCTGATAGTATCCCGCGTGAGCCTTTTCGTCTGCATGCGAAAATTTCGAATGTATACCTAAGGGAGCCTCTGCTTCATGATAGGGTAGGGTCACGGGCATAAAAGATATGTCGTACAAGTCGCCGGCTCCGGTTCCACTTAAATGCGTATGGCTAAAACCAGAAATCGTACTGTCTGGGTAAAAATATCCGGAAATACGGTCCCAGCCGGGCAGTCCATTATCAGGGCTGAGTTGCACCATGCCAAAAGGCGACTGTGCTCCAGGGTACGTGTTCCCTGTAAAATCCGTTCCGATAAAAGGATTCACATACCCGGCATAAGAAATCTCGTCTGAATTTTTTAGTGAAGCGCAACCAATTAAAGACAAAAGGCCCGCACCGACCGCATAATTAATATATTTCATCGTGTAGATCAGTTTTTCAGTTTAGTTTGCCTCATTATCTATTTCCCGTCACGATCAGAATATCCTTACTATTGACCAAAGTCTCGTGGCTGATTTTAAATCCATGGAATGGTTTTCCATCAATAACGATCTTCTTGATATATTCACCGGCGCCCTCTTTTTGACGTCTTATCGTCACTTTCTCACTATGTGGATAAAAGGTCTTATCGAGTTGAATTGTCACCTTGTCAAATACCGGTGTTACTACCGTATAATCAGGTCGCCCCGGACAAAAAGGATAGATTCCCATCATGTTCATCAAAGCCCATGTAGACATCGTACCCGTATCATCATTTCCTGGAATACCTCCAGGGCTATTGGTAAAATGCTTTTCTAAAATTTCCTTAACCAGCTTTTGTGTGCGCCATTCCTCGCCTTTAATTTCAGAAAACACATGTGGATACAGCATATCAGGCTCATTGGTAACATCAAAATACCCTTTGTCAAACGTCGCCTGCAATTTGTCTACAAATTTTTGCTTTCCGCCCATCAGTTTCATCAAACCAGGGATATCGAACGGGATGGCAAAACTGTAATTCCAAGCATTACCTTCATGGAAACCATGATTAGGTTCAAAATTCGCCCCCATCAATGGGTTAAATGGACTTAAGAATTCGCCGTTAGGAAGAATAGGTCTAAAAGTTCCATAATCCGAAGAATAGTAATGTTTATATCCCTGTGCTCTCTTCGCAAAAAGCTGGGCATCTTTTGTTTTTCCTAATGATCCAGCCAACTGTGCTAAATTCCAATCGGCAACATAATATTCAATGGCATGTGATACCGAATTATCGAATGAATCCCGCAACGGAACATAACCATACTTCACATAGTCAGCATTGTCGGGCCTAATTTTATTAGTCGAATCCGTAGTCGTAGCCGATTTCAAAAATGCCTCATAAGCAGTATTGACATCAAAATCCCGAATACCTTTCATCCAAGCATCAACGATCACCGGTATCGCAGGATCACCATCCATGGTATAACTCTCCCTGCTGTACAATTCCCATTTGGGCATCCAACCATTTTCCTTATACATATCAATCATCGAACGTATCATACCCACCTGCTTGTCGGGATAAACTAAGGACATTAAAGGCTGAACATTTCGATACGTATCCCATAGCGAAAACACGGTGTAGCGATTATGATCTGCAACCAGTGTCTTCCGACTTTCCATGGCAGGATACTCTCCATTTACATCCTGCAAAATGTTTGGATGAATCATAGCGTGGTATAACGCGGTATAGAATACCGTTTTTTGGTCCTCAGTACCACCTTCTACCTGTATCTTTGACAATGCATTGTTCCAAAGCGAAGCTGCCTGTTTTTTCGTTTTTTCAAAGCTAAACTCTGTTTGCTCAGCCTCAAGATTTTTACGAGCGTTCTCCACACTCACAAATGAAACGGCAAGTTGCACTTCCAAGCTTTCATTTTCCTGAACATCAAAACTAAAAAATGCACCAAGATCATCGCCAGAAAGTTGATCTGTATACTCCGTAAAAATTTTATACTTGCCAGCATCTTTATTCCAATCGTTTTCCCACTTTTCTCCAGCACGCTGGAATTTCCAATACCCTCTTTTTAGCGGTTTTTTATTGACACGCATCACGAAGAAGATGGGATAAACAGCCTGGTTGTTTGTGTAGCAGAAAGAGCCCAACAACTTAGAACCTTCTATTTCTGTGTCATTCACATAACGAACAGTGGCTCCCGTTTCATTAGTTAAGCCTTCTCCCAGATTAAGCAGGATATTTGCCTGTCCTTTCGGAAAAGTGAATTTTGAAATACCTACCCGCGTTGTTGCCGAAACTTCGGCCTTGATGCCATATTTCTTTAATACATTACTGTAAAACCCCGGATGGGCGACCTCTTGCGTATACGTACTCCCATATTGACGATAATCAACCTCTAATTTTCCTGAAGTTGGCATCAACAATAAACTTCCCATGTCTGGACATCCTACACCACTTAAATTGACATGCGAAAAACCTGTAAAATAGCTGTTGCCATGTTCGTAGGGAGTAGACCACCATCTTGCATCCTTATCGACTGCGTTCAGTGATGATCCCATTACATTAAACGGAGAAACATTCATCAAGCCGTGGGGAACCTGAGCCCCCGGATTAGTTGTTCCATAATTGCTGGTACCGATAAACGGATTGACATAGTCAGCAGGAAGCTTTTGGGCAGAAACGTTCTCCCAAAGAAATAATCCTAAAAGTAAAAAACGAATAAATTTGATCATAAAATTTTGATAAACGACATTTTTTAAGGCCGGATATTTTAGTGAGTAATAACAATACTACAGATAATCACTAAAAAATACAAATTTTAAGAATAGTTATATCTATGTTTTTAGTATTGGTAATAGGTTTTAGCATAGGTTACAGATAGCGCTATCTCATGAGGTGATAGATATCGTACTTGAGCCCTAATAAAAACTATTTGCTTGTAAAAGCATCCATTAATTGCATTGATTTAATGGCTTCCTCGGCGGTGCATGGATTTTCCGCATGACCAAGGAAATATTGAACCACTTTTTCTATCATTGGCTGCTGTACATGTTGGAGTCGCTCAAAACGATATTTTACTTCTGTGCCTTTTGATTCAAGTGTAATCTCATTTCCAAACACAGAAAAACTGATCTTTCCATCAGTGCCGTAGATCTGACAAAGATCGAGTTCATTCGCTTCTGTTACATTGAAACTCCAATTACCATTAAAAACAATATCATTTTCAAATAGAATTTGCCCGGTGACCATGTCATCTATTGTTGTCCGCTTATTTTGATTGACAGAAATACCTGAAAACTTTTTGGCGTCACCAAAATAAAATACCATTAGATCTAACTGGTGCGGCGCTAAATCATGAAAAAGACCGCCTCCCGAAATAGAAGGATTTATCCTCCAGTTCTCAGCCGCATTTGCAATCAGCTTAGCTTTTTTTGCCTGCAACATATCTAACCGTATAAAGAGCGGATCGCCGATTACTTTCTCTTTTAATAATTCCGAAACCTTCAAAAATAGGGGTTGTGCCCTTCGGTAGTGAGCAACAGTTAGTTTACCTTTATACTTTTCTACTGCATGGGTCATCCGTTTAGCTGACTCGGTATTTAAAGTCATCGGCTTTTCTACATATACAAATTTGCCTGCTGCAAGCGCCCTTATCGTATAATCCTCATGATTTAAAGGAGGTGTTGCGATATAGATACTATTAATTTCAGGATCTTCTATTAATAGATTCGCATCATCATACCATTTTGGAACGTTATGTCGTTGAGCATAGTCTTTTGCTTTTTCAGCGTCCCTTCGCATGACAGCTATAAGCCTCGAGTTTGGAACTTTATTAAAAGCAGGCCCGCTTTTGACTTCTGTTACATCCCCACAGCCTATAATTCCCCATCTAATTTCTTCCATTTTAAACTTAATTTGAGGTAGCAATTTAAGAAATATTCGGGGAGATAAGCACATTAAATACCTTCCTTAATTGGGTTTCAACATTGGGTTATGTTTACACAGGGATGGTTTCGCCGCTACAAAGATTCGGGATACTTGGATAGCTCCACTAAGATGTAAGTGCCGTCCGCCCTTAAACTAGCAAACATCTCTTCAATCTTCTCTATGGCTATTTTTGACTGTTGAGCTTCCGAAGACTGACAGCTTAATAACGATAAGATAATCGACAGTATTACTAAACCTTTCATATTCCAAATTATATAGTTTTAAATATATCCAATATTTCATTGTATCACAATAGGAGCGAAGAGCTATTCCCCTTTCCCTAACTTGTATCCGATTTGGTCACGTTTAGATGGGGGAGGTCTCTCCAGCTTATCTTCCAGACGGTCAATGTAAGTAAACCTACAGGCATCATTTCACGCTAGTAGGAATGAGGTCTGTAGCTCTCCTCTGCCATATGATTTCATATCGAATACAGAGGAAATATAAGTTCGATATTTTTGTCATGTCCATCTTGCTTTTTAGCTAATTTCTCTACAGCTAGTTTTACTTCTGTAAGCTCTATATGTATCTGTGTTGTATCATTTAAGAACTGCCTCATCTTAGTGAATATCCGCATGATCTGGATATTGATCATAATAGCTCCCCAGCTTGATATTCCATTTTGGAATATCAAGCTGCTAAACTCTTCAGGATCTTATTGGGGATAATGAAAAAAATGTGTAGGCACTCCTTGCAAAGGAGTGCCAACTAGGGGGGGCATTTTAAAAATTCGCGATCATTACCTGCCGTTATTTTTCCTTCTTACCCTTTTCATTAGACTGTAATTACACGCTCTGTTTTCTGCATACTCAATTTTATGTTCAGATAGAAGCTGTACAATTATTTCGTTTGTTTCATCTTCGTTAAGTCCTAATTTTTCTCCGAGATCAATTTCATTGAGTTGACCGTCATTCTCTATTAATGCTTTGTAATATTTGTCTTTATTTTCCATAATTATTTCTTTTTTCGCACAGCTATCATCATGTGTGGGCTAAAGGGTAAAAGGTAGCTGTCGTTTTCCGTAACTTGAATAAGTTCCATTAATGTTCCTCGCTTTTTGTTATTCAGCATACTGACAAAGTACTCTTTATCCAACCATGCCATACCCTCGACCGCATAAGTATTTAGATAGATCAAGCCTTGATTTATAAATTCATCTTTTAGCTGTTGTGGCTTATGATAAAATGCTTCTGCCAAAAGCCAAGGAAAATCATCCGGCGGATTGTGCATACCCCTCATCAATTCTTCTTTGCACATTTCAAAAAATGGCTTTTTGTGAATTAAGCCATTTAAAAGACCAACCAATGTTGATGCCGTATAATTTATGGCAAAACCCAAAATAATCCCATCATTCTTTAAAACACGTTTAGCCTCACAAATAGCTAAATCTCTATCCTCCTTTTTTTGAAGATGATAAAGAGGGCCATGCAGTATTATTAGGTCTGCATAATTATCTGGAAATTCCAATTTTCGAGCTTCTCCCAGGTGTACAGAAAATCTGTTCTTTAATCTATTCGCTCTGTTTTGGGCTATTTGTATATGTTTTGCAACTGGCTCTACCAAATGAACCTGATGTCCTTTTTTAGCAAGCCATTCCGAATACTTTCCCGTACCACCACCAATGTCTATTATTTTTGAAGATGAAGTTGGTATATATTTTTCTATGAGTGATTTAATTCTTTCAAATTCAAATACACCCATTCCTTTGTCAAGTCGAGTTTCTTCGGATGCTCTATTGTAAAATAGCTCTACATCTCTACTTATTAACTGTTTACTATTCATTTTTATTCATCGTGACACCACATTTTGAAATGTTGAATACACTGCAAACGTGATAATGCAATCGATTTGATAATCGTTTGTTTTGTTTAAGATTAAGAAATAAGTCGATAGTATTATCTGTGCATTAAAGACCCAAAGATTTCAATGCATCAATCACTCTGTTTTTAGAGTTGTCTTTCGAGTAAGACCAGATAATATGTTAGATATAGTATAACAGACTACAAAGATAGAAAATTTGGATTGATTTCTAACCGTGATTTGGCACTAATTACCAATACTGCTTTAGAGAAGATTACAGGCATCAATCAGCGTCAGCTACAACATTCTCATCCGGACTGAAAAAGCCCCGTCAGCCGCAGCTTAAGAAGATAGAAGAGGGGCTTCACTCGCACACGAAGCCAGCTCGCAAGAACCCTTGGGAAATATAATAGTCACCGCTATACCTTTTCCTATTTTGTTCTCAAAATATATAATACCGCCAATCCGCATGAATAAATCTTTACAAAGAGAAATTCCAAGACCGGTACCCTTACTGTTGGCCATTCTACTACGTTCCCAACTTTTTCCATAGTTAAGGTTTTGAATAGTATGCTCTGCTAACGCTTCACTTTCATTCAATATCACAACACAGCATTCTCCATTTTCTTTTTTGATGTGATCCACCGAAATAACGCCGTCAGGCCGACCATATTTGATAGCGTTACTGATCACATTTCTAACCACAAACGTAAAAATAGGTTTGTTTATATTTAAATATAAGTTTTGATCAATATTATTATGAACTGTTTTTCCTTGCTTTTCAATATCATAACTAAACTGATCCAGTAGATGATCTATCTCAGCGCTCAAGTTTAAAACAGCTTTGTTTTCAATACTATCGCGAAGCTGAGATTCTGTCCAAAGTAATACTTCATCGAGCATAACTCTGGATTTCCCCACCTCTTGTCTTAGGCTTTCAAAAAATGTCTCCAACTCCCATCTGCCCATCAAACATAAGCCTTCGAGCCTCAACAATGATTCCATTGAAGCAAAAGGTGCTCTTAGGTCGTGAGAAGCTATAGATAACACTTTAGTCTTGAAATTCTCCGCGGCTTTAAGTTCCTCAACATAATTTCGGATATCTAATGACTGTTTGACGAGTTCAGAATTTACTTCTTCCAGCTTTATTTTTTCAGTTTTCAATACGCGATTCTTTTTTACCAATTGATAGGCTAAAATGAATATTATTGTCTTACTTACGACAATTCCAGCGAGCAGAATATTGATTATAGTTTCGGATTCCAAGGTAGTTAATAAAATAGTTTGAACCCCAAATTTAGATAAAAACTGTGACTAGAAAAACAATTAATATCATAAAAGCGAATGACTACACATTCAATAAGCTATCGACTTCGAACAATCAGTCTGCATACATCCGTCGTATAAAAAAATACACAAGGCGGGAGCAGATGACTACTGATCAGCCCAAACGCTTAGGCGACCTCATCGCACACAGCTATCAGATTCTTGAACAAAACTATCTACACACATACCTCTATAAGAACAAACTGTTCAATGACTACATATTGATGCACTATGCGCTGGATGATACCGCGTTGCTCAATGAATTTCGGGTAAGCGATTCCATTGTCGATGTCGTACTGGTCAATGGTACCAACAAAGTGTTCGAGATCAAGACTGAGCTTGATAGCCCAGAGCGGCTTAAGCCCCAGCTTGACGACTATTACAAAGCATTTACTGAGGTCTACGTATTCACACATACCACATTGGCCGATAATACCTTAGTATATTGCCCCCCTTATGTTGGGCTACTATTACTTATTCCGACTAACATTATTATTGGTTAACCAATCGAATAAAATAAAAAAACAGGTTGACTTTAATTAATCAACCTGTCTCAGAAACAGTAAATAAATGAATAGTTGTTTTTCAGGGAAGGAGAACGTTATCAATAACATGGATTACTCCATTTGATTGATTTACATCAGCTATGGTAACTTTTGCATTGTTTCCATTCTTGTCAGTAACATATAGATCTTTGTCTTTTGTCCAAAATGTAAGAACAGATCCTTGAACAGTTGCGATTGTTGCTTTTCCGTTTCCTTTTTTAACAGCATCCCACAATTGTTGAGTGCTATATTTACCAGCCAGCACATGATAAGTTAATACGGTTGTCAATTGAGTTTTGTTTTCTGGTTTTACAAGTGTCTCAACTGTTCCCTTCGGAAGTTTATCAAATGCTGAATTTGTTGGAGCAAAAACAGTATAAGGTCCTTCTGAGGCTAATGTTTCTACTAAACCAGCCGCTTTAACTGCAGCAACTAAAGTTGTGTGGTCTTTTGAATTAACTGCATTTTCTACGATGTTTTTTGAAGGATACATTGGTGCACCACCTACTGTTACAGTTTTTTCTTTTGAGCTATTCTGTGCAAAGCTTTCCGTTGTAAAAAGAATTCCTGCAGTTAACAGCCCCATTGCGATAATTTTTGTTACTTTTTTCATGTTTTCGTATTTTTTGATTTATAACTTCATTTACGAGATACGTTTTCAATCGGATTTTTAAATCGAAAAAAAACACTTTTTCATTTTTCGGGTTCAAATTCCAGACTGATGGAATTCATACAAAATCGCTTACCTGTTGGCGCAGGTCCATCGTCAAATACATGTCCTAAGTGTGAATTACATCTCCCACACAAAACTTCCGTACGAATCATATTAAAAGAATGATCTTGTTTGTAGATAACACTTTTGGGTGTTACAGATTCGTAAAATGAAGGCCATCCACACATGGATGAAAATTTAGAATCTGAATAAAAGAGTTTATTTCCACAAACAGCACAATAATAAACACCTTTAGCATCATATTCATAATATTTTCCAGTAAAGGCTCTTTCTGTCGCCCCTTTTCTAGCCACTTCATAAAGATCTGCCTCTAAAACTTTTTTCCAATCCTGGTCCTTCACATTAACTAGTGAAGTGGTATCGATTCTAGAATAATAGGGATTAGGTTTTTTTTCTGTCTGCGCTTTACAGATGCCGAGTGAAAAGAAAACAAGCAAGGATAAAACAAAATATTTTTTCATAATCTTATTATTTTATAAATAAGTACGAAAGAAGTTTACATTTAGATTTTTATATATAGTAATTCTTTTGCTGTCATGTTTCATCTTTTCCAATTTTACAACCTATCAAAATTCTTTCAGGCAAGACATCTATGTCGCCCTCTAATCTTCAGAATGTCGTTCTGTAATCTAACTACTAGCACCAATAATTTTTATCTTATTATCGATCATATGCATTTTTTGAAAAGCCATTCCTGTAAAACCCTCTGCTTCCATAGCTTCTTTAAGTCTTTCCGAAACATAATAACCTGAATAAGGAACATTTATCAACCTAAAAAAATCATCGCTGATTCTAGTATTGTCAATTGTCAAAAGATCATGTTTCAAAAATAAATCAGGATTACCCACACTTAGCAGTTCTTTCTTCGACAAGTTAAACGAAGCATCCTTAATAATAATTTTGAAACAAAGTAGTAATTATACCAATTACGATCTCAATCTCTATCGTGATAATGTAGCAGAGTTTTTAGATCTATTCAAATACAGCTTCCATGTCGATATATAACCGCAAAGTCCGATATACATCAAGGCATATCGGACTTCGAAACTCATATCTCCTAATATGGTAGTATGAGCAATATGATATTAAACGTCTAGCGTTTTAAAAATTCTTTCGGAATAGGATGCTTTTTCAGGAACTCTATAGCCTCCTCATTTTTCTTTTTAAAGAATGTAGAGTTATTATAAATTCTTTGACGCTCTAATGCAGCTGCATCATCTATAGATTTATTCTTTTTGTTATCATCTGTGTTCATAGTTATAAAGCTATTGATTCAAAGTTAGTTATTATTTTTTGAATATAAAAAACGCATCATAATTCTTGCCCTTTTGGAAGGATTCCCAGTTTTCCTTATAATAAGCATTGACCTCCAATAACGCTTGTATTTCTGTCCAAAACTCGGCAATTCCCATTTGGTACAATCTGGTACGTGAAGGGGTGCTTCCTCGTGCCATTACGATAGCCTGGGGGTTTTGTTCGAGAAAGTCCAATACAGGCCTAGCTACAGTTGAAAGTACCTTTTTTAGTATCATGGTTATTACTTATTGTCATATCACTTATCTCTTTTGACACCTCATCGTAATCACCGAATCCTAAATTGTAAATGTTCTCTTTAATACTGATCTGCTGAAATTGTATAACTTTACGTATATTCCCTTTGGGACCTGTACTAAAAAAATCATAATAGTGAATTTCGGGATTCTTTTCAAACTCATAATATTCTTCAGTCATAATATGTCGGTGTTTACCTACTATTTCTATAATCTATCTATTTGGTCATACTAAGATACTAATTTAAAATAGTAATACTAAATATGTTAGTTTTTTTTATTCATGTGCTCACACAGAATTAATAATTCCAAAGACATTGGTCGTAATGATAGGTTGGTAGATGGGTTGGTAGAAAGTCAACAGCAAATAATACGATTGATACAGGCGAATCCAAAGATAAAGTGCGTTGTCTTAAAACTGATGATTCTGGCAATGGGTCAAGAGCGAGTCCAGTTTGTCTTTTAGAATTGCAATCAATGGAGTAGACTTTTTGGTATAAATTACTTTACCCAATTTTTCGTACGTTTTCGTGATATGTCTATATATACGGGTTTTATCAGCCTTATTTTTGAGAAAAGCCTGTATCTCTTCTATATCTTTATAGATAACCATTAATGGACCATGATTACCTATACGTGCTTTCAGAAGATTCACAGCTTGCTGTTCTTGTTCGCGTATGCGCTCACGTTCCTTTAGGCGTTCTTCTCTACGTTGTTCTTGTTTTTTATGTAGGTATTCAGCTCTGCTAAGGCGGTTGTTTTTCTCCTCCTTCTTCACATCCAGACCATATTCTCTTTCATAGGCCGCAATCCTTACTTCTGCTTTGTCAGGTAGGTCATACACTGCTTTTCTACTCGTCACATGCCATCCGTCACACGATGTACAATGGTACGCCCGGATCGGGGCAATTCCGGTTTGCCGTTTTATGGCATATCTATTATATTTTATAAATCCCGATGCCTTCGCTTCGGTCTCAAATAGAGCCTTAGATCGTCTTGCATCACGACAGAATATCATGCATTTAGAGGGCTTCATATTTAGCAGATTAAATTATAAAAGGTTTGCACATCGGAGATGCATATTAGACTAATATACGAATAATCTCCTTATCCTCAGGTGTATACTCTACAACAACCTCTCCGCGATCTCCGTCTCGCCAACCACCACACCGCCCTTTAGGTACATCTTCCGCTCGCCGCTGCCATGATCCGTGATGATATCAAAGTGACCGTTACAGTTCCTCATGCGGAATAGCAATGCCCTGCTACCAGCCATAAACCCCTCGCGACGCGTCACGTCAAATACAAACTTAGAACAGCTATGCCTAAATATACACTTACGTCTCTTATTTCGAGGGATGATAAACCAATAAACCTTAATCGTGGCTAATAGGAGAGACCTCATGGCCTCGAAAACACCACCATCTGCCTAGCCGTCGTATATCCAGGTCTATTATTAAAACAACCATTCTCAGCATGCACATAAGTCGTCACACTTTCTAGTCTTACATAGCTCCAACCTTCAGATGCACCTTGGTTGATCAATGTTTCCAACTGTTTTGCTACCTGATCCGAGGTGCCTGTCCTTGGGTCTATCGATGCCACAAAGGGCACTACTTAAAGCTATATAATAAATGACATAAAATTATTGTACGTTGAATCGAATTGCAACATTTACTCAAGAATATATGTAATATAAAACAATGGCAATCCCCCATGAAGAAAAGGGACTGCCAAATGTAGTTTACTGTATAGGCCCTTCTGGATCAGGTCCTCCACTTCCGCCACCACTTTTGTAAATAGTAATGTTTTTGTATACGTAGTCAGAGTTTCCACAAGCGTTTAATACTCTAACTTTTAACTGAACCGTTTTATTAGTCGATGTATTATTTGCCGGAACTGAAAGAGAAGCTCTATTACCGTTGAACTGAACTATTACATCACTCCAACCAGAACTTACCCATTCTATTTGATTGACTGCATCTGTAGAGATTTCATAATCATAAATCGAGTAACCAGAATTAGGTGGAGTTATGGCAGAGTTCCCACTAATTATATCACCTACAATCGTTGCAGCTCCAATAAGAATTCGCTTCTCGACTATTTTATTGGCATTCGTGGCTTTCAGAATCACATTCCCGTTTCCGATTTTCGTCACCTTCCATTGTCCATTCCCCAGATCAGTCAATGTAGCTATTCCTGTTGCATTTTCTAAGGTAACATTCGAAGCATAATATATATTAAAAACTTCTTCGTTGCAAAGCTGACCTGCTCCTAGGATTATTGGCTTTATTTTATATTCTCTAAATTTTTCCTGTTGATAATTTTTAAATGTCTCGAACGTACCTAAAGAGTTCATTTTTCCCTCAACACCTACGGAGATCCTGTAGTTTAAGGGAAAATTGCCTGGAGTAAAGTAAGTATTAAATAATTGCTGAGGTATAGTAACTTGAACCGTTCTATTCCGACTGTAATTGCCGGAAGATCCTTGGGCGGTAAAATCACCGGGAGTAAATATCACATCTGGCGATATTTTCCAAAAAACCCCTTGGTCTGTTGGATGTGTCAATATAACATATACTTTAGCTTCATGAAAACTATCGCTACCGCTACTACGTTTCAAACCTATTGACATATCAAAAACAATATCCGTTGTTCTATTCAAATCAAAATGGTATCGCCATTCATTGTCTGGATCCTGGGCCCACCCATGAATCGATTGGTCCCAAGCTCCTGAAGCCATGGTTGCGACAGATATCATATCATCAAAAGTCTGTCCGTTAGAGATTGTCGTAAACAAGCACACGAATAGAGAAATTATTATTTTCTTCATGTCTACTGGCCTTTAAGTATTAAATAATCTTCTGGTTTAAACTCTAGATAGAAATCTTTGATTTTAAATTTTTGAGTGCTCTCATCAAAATAGATTTGTTCTGTAGAGAAGCCAGTACCGATTGACATTTGGTTAAAAACTGAATCCTGGTTGTACTTTACTCCGTAAATCTGAATTTTAGCAACTGCAATTTCCACTGATTTTTCATTCGATTGGCTTTGGTTTTCCTTTTCGCAAGAACTTAGGCCTAGCCCAAGTAGCATGCATAAATAAAATATGGTTCTCATAATTGTTTGTAATCAATACCTAGAAAATATCTCGACAATTAAGCCGAAGGCTATTTAAGTAGTTCTTGACCAATAAGTAATAAAGATAGTTTAATGATCCTTTACGCTTTACGGGTTTCCGTAAAGCATAACACAGTCCCTAATTTAAAGACTCTGTCTTGCAGAGGCTCAAAGATTAATTTTGATTAACGGCAAACGTAGTTTAGCGATAAACCACTGTATAATAAAAACCTACAAAAAAATATACAGAAAAACTATTTTGAAATACAGTAGTAAATTTACTGCCTTGTAACATACCCCTTCTCATTACATTTATGAGAAGGACGGAAAAACTCGTTCATTTCCTTACCATGGTAGCAAAGAGATGGGAGAGGGCTTTCGCAAGAAAATCATGAAGGATCTGGGGCTTTAATTAGCTCCCGATCCCCGTGATAAAAGAAAGGAAACTGATATGAAAACATTAAAGATCATTATCGAACGCAGCGAAGACATGTTCAGTGCCTATGCAGAGAATGCCGAGGGCATCTATGGAGGCGGTGATACCGTCGAGGAGGCCAAGCAATCTATCTTAGATGCAATAGCGATCATTACCGAGGAGTTCAGTGGCGACAATATACCATCTATTCTCAAAGGTAAATATGAAATCGTATACCACTTTGATGCAGAAAGCTTTCTCAACTACTACAAAGGTATCTTCACCAATGCCGCCTTAGAGAAGATTACAGGCATCAATCAGCGTCAACTGCAACATTACTCATCAGGATTGAAAAAGCCCCGTCAGCCTCAGCTTAAGAAGATAGAAGAGGGCCTTCACCGTCTGGAAGCAGAACTGCAGGCTGTAGAGTTGGTGTAAGGCTATTTCTCTTTTCCTACTTTAAATCCTACCTGCCTATGTTCGGGTATAGTCGGCTTTTGCACTTTTTCTTCTAGGCGGTCTATATAACTAAAGATAAGTTCGATATTCTTGTCATGCCCATCTTGCTTCTTGGACAATTTTTCTACCGCTAGTTTTACTTCTGCAAGCTCCAGATGTATCTGTGTTGTATCATTCAGAAACTGACGCATCTTAGTAAAGATTCGCATGATTTGGATATTTATCTGAATAGCTTGTTTACTTTTCAGAACAGATGATAGCATCGCTACTCCTTGTTCAGTGAATACCATAGGGAAATATCTATTGCCACCACGCCCATTCTTTGAGGTCACAATTTGTGACCTCAAAGAATTAAATTCAGAGTCATCCAATTCAAACATAAAATCGGGAGGGAATCTTTCGATATTTCGTCGTACAGCTTGCTTAAAAACTTTAGTTTCCACTCCATAGAGTTCCGCAAGGTCACTATCGAGCACCGTGTCCGACTACCGGCGGATCACCTTCTGCCCACGAAAGACGTATATTCTACTCATCAGTACCTCATCGGGTAGGCTTTTTTGCACTGTATTGTCAACATGCTGTTCCATAATCTAGCTATTTGGTCATACCAAGATAAGAATTAAAAACCAATAAAGCTAAAAATATTAGCATAATAAGAGTGCGACTCTCGTCGCTGTAAAGATAGCTATGCCGTACATGCTTATTTGGGTAGTTTGACTATCCTTTAGGACGGATAAAAATTCTATACATCGCTACGCTTTCTGTTCAAAACATAATACGTAGACATCGAGACGACAAAAGTTAAGAACCAGGCAAGCAACTCTGCCTTTTTTGGTGAATCCATATCATAGCCAGTCATCACGAAATAGGCGATAGGTGTAATCAACGTCAGAACAAAACCAGTTGCTATAAGTCGTAGTTTATTATTATGCTTCATTAGTACTTTTCCCAATTGAACAATAGGGTAGTATAGCCCTAAACTAACCACGATAGGGATTACGTTATAGAATAAAGAAACCTGTATCATCTCTAGGAGATTTATACTTGTCGCTTTCGGAAATGATGCCACCGTCTCAGGGAGAAATGTCTCGAGGGTCAGATTATACTTCATTATCGTCAAATAGAAAATCAAGAACGAAAGATCTTTGATAACGATATGTATAGGGAACCAGTTCATACTTTATATCTTAGCTCCATTGACTCATTACAGCAATTGGATACCCGGGTCAAAGCTTCTATGAAGATGGAGGGCTATGTTCAATGAGTTTTGCTGCGGAATATATTGCTATTTTTAATTACAGAGGGGGCAACATGTGCCGGAATACCATGCGAAAATGGCATCTGCTTCATTGATCTTCTTTATAAAGTCAAACAGAACCGCTGCTTCCTATTTTGAAATAGTCAAGTTTAAGGATTTATCAACATTTACATTTAACTCAATTTCTTTGCAATGAATTCTTATTTGTTGACCGTTTTCAAAAAAATAAAGAATGTCGTCTCCATCGTTTGGTTTTGTTTGTGGAACAATGCAGTCATTTATTTCTCTTGAAGTCGAAGGGAAAAATGTAATATCTCCTAAACAACTGTCATCATCATATGTACTTTTTTCGTCTTGCTCAGTTACCCTTAAAAACGTTACACCCATATGTGTCAAAATCAAACTTAAAAATTCATTTTTGTCAACCCAGTCACCGCATGATTTCTTCCAATATAGTTTGATTTCTCTGTCAGCGATATTATAGTCAAAACCAACGAAGTCAAAATTGTTATGCAGGTCGATAACGCGTCCTGCAATTTCTATGGCGTGATTGTCTTTTATGTCAAAGTTTATTTTCATTGTTGTGGCGTCCTAAAGCGGCGTATAACGATTTGGCAATACCATGTTAGCTGTGGTTATTATTTGTTATCTATTAGTTCGTCAATTTTGTCAGCAACTTTTTCAGTTTTTCCAGTTTCGTGATACCAAGTGAAAATTTCATCACTTAGTTTTTCTTTATTTTCTTTTGTCGGTAATAATACTAAATGGTCGCCACTTCCATTTGAAGCAATTGCAATTCCGTTTGAAGGAAAATTAGCCCAATTTTTTGCTTGTTTAGTTTCTAAACCGATATGATTACAAGTTCTGCTAATTCTTTTTTTATCTGATTTGTCAAAAAATGGATATAAATTCCAATCGTCGTCCTCTGTCATCAATTCTCCGCCATTTTCTTTCATCATTTTAGACTTGAAATTGTCGGGAAAAAGAATTCCAAGTTCCTTTTCAGTTTCTGTGATATATTTTTCATCTATTGGGAATGGCATTTTTCTGTTTTTTTAAATTAGTCAATAAAGTTCCAAGGAATTTCTTTTTTGAAGGTTTGAATACTTTCTTCAATCAAGTCTAATGAAATATCTTGTTGGAATAAAGTTATAGTTCTTGTTCGTTTTGTATCATCGCGAAATATTTCAATAATTAGTTTGTCGTCACGGTAA
Organism: Sphingobacterium nematocida; assembly: GCF_900168125.1. GTDB lineage: Bacteria > Bacteroidota > Bacteroidia > Sphingobacteriales > Sphingobacteriaceae > Sphingobacterium > Sphingobacterium nematocida. Next base: position 5,769 of record NZ_FUZF01000001.1, on the reverse strand, counting down.
ATTTCAACGCCAATACCATCTCGATCGCCACTAACATCACTCGCAACAATTACTCTGTCTTTCGATAGCTCCATTTGTTAATTTGTTTGGTTTGGGGTCGTCATTTATAATTACCGCTAACGGGCCTATTGGTATCATTTTTTTAACGATTGCGCTTTCGTTAATTCAGCCTAAACCGTTCAAATGATTGCCAATATTTGTCTTTGTATATATCATATTCTATCCTCAACTTATCCGAATATTTTTTTATCAAAGTGTGTAAAATTCGTGAGGGTTTCCTAAAGTCTTTGCAAGCAAAGTATATTTGTCTTGAATTGTCTGCTGTTTCTCTTGCTACGTTGAGATAGCCGTCAAAGTCTTTTAGTTCGAGCATTATTTGTTCTTCAAATTCGTCAAGAAGTTCATAAGTACTAGCGTCTGGCAAACCATTATTCTCGTTACCGTTATAGTTTATTTGAACCTCCAAAATCCAAGGATGAGACGCTTTGCCGTCCCACTCAAGCAATGTCGAATTGACAATAGCCAATAAAGGTCTACCGTTATTAAGTACTGCTTCCAAACTTGAGTATCCATCATTTTCCGTATTGCAGCGAAGCCCGCTATACTTTTCAATAAATTCTTTTTGTCGCCAGGCCAAAAAATCTTTGAGTTTATCAATCGGAACTAGTTCTTTCTCCGCTTCTTGTCTGCTAATTATTTTTAGATTATCTATATTGTTTAGAAAGTCAAGTTCTCCCAAATAATTGTCCAAGAAAACATAAGTACCGTTTCCTATTTCTTGCGTATTGTCTTCTGTCAGTTCATTGTGTATTACGCAAAGGTCAATTTCGTCCGGATAAACAGGATTGTCATTGGAATAGAAGAATAAATTATTGCTATCAAATTTATACCCTCCCATACTGATTGCTACATTTTTAATGTCCATTGCAGGTTTGAGTGCCGTAAATTTCCAACCATCGATTTTAGGGGCATGTTCTACAAGTTCTTCTATGAAAACTATATTTTTCGCATTACCGTCTGCAGTTAAAACTAATTCAACAGTATTGTCGTCATACATCCCTGCCAGATAAAAATAACCGTCTTTTAGTTCAGAAAGCTTTGGCGACAGTTTGTCAAAAAATCTTTCTTCAATCTCTTCGTGAGATTTTATCGCCTTAAAAAATGTATTTTCGTTGGCTTGAAACCAATTCCAAAAGTCGACGTAATTTTTAATTGGCTCTTCTTTCTTGCTAAAAATATTTTTAAAAAAACTCATACCATCTTTGTTTTATATAATTTTTACCCATTTGCCATTCACTTCCATTTTCTGCAGCAGAAAGTCCATAAAGCTTGAAATTTTTCTTTCTTCATCTTTACACTTGGCTAATGATTTACCTAAAGCTATATAATAAAACAATAAAAATCAATGTAATTTGAATTTTATTTACAAGCTGACTTACAATTCGGTCAATTATAATAGCAATATAAAACAGCTGCTTACGGCTTCCCGTAAGGGTATTTCCATGTAAGTTGAGACCTTTGTGCAACAAATTATTGAACGATTGTTGGATTACTCAATTACTTTTGACTATTTTAGAAGAAGCCAAACTACGTTAAAAAATAGTCACCTTTATAAAGGTCTTATGAGAGAAATCAAAGTATTATATTCACATAAACACAGTACGATCGAAGCATCCAAATTCAAGTGCGGTACATACAGGCATAAAGCCAAAGTTGTGGCTACTTTCTACGATTTGGAAACAGCTGAAATATTCATAGCGCGGGTTTTGAGCAAATGAGATTTTAGTAATTTGAACAAACTGCCGACCAATGACGAACTAAACATTGAATGGATGCGATTTGAATACAATACCCAGATTTAAAACTATAAACCCTAAAAGATACAATTCTTAATTTCGATTAAATACAAATGGTAAAATCAGCTACATTTGACTTTGATGGATTAAAAGATGATCCGAAGATGCTGTTTGAACTAGATGGTACTCAAAGAAAAACAGTTACTATTAAAAATCTTCACTACAGCGATAGTTTACGAATATACAATTTGACCTGTAATGAATTAATTTTAGAAAACTGTAGTTTTACTCTTTCTTTAAGATTAGATCAGTGTAAAATTATATCCTTATCTATTGAAAGATCGAGTTTTAAGGACTCTCTTTCATTTGGATATGAGTCACAAATCAATCAGATTTACCTAAACACAGTTGACATCTCCAAATCATTAGATTCATATTGCATCTTCACTCGTTTTAAATGTTACGAATTACGAACCAAGAAGTTAAACCTCTTAAACAGGAAAGGGCTTCTAGGAGAAAAGTCAGGAGAAATATACATATATCTGCAAGACAGTGATGTTTTTATGACGAGCATTTCTATCTTAGACAGAAGTATTGAAGTTGAGTTAAAAAATGATAAAATAAAGTCTTTCAACGTCAAAGAGACAAAACAACTATTATTCATCATTAAAGAGGATAACGAACTTCGTCAAATCAGTTTCAATGATATAGAAGATGTGACTCTAAAAGGACTTTATGAGTCACCGATTGAGAGTTTAGCGTTTACAAATTGTGGAATCAGTCAATTGACTGATTATGGAGAGCGTGGTGATGATGACTACTTAGAAGAGAATCAGATAGCGGAGATACATCTGAAGGACTGCACAACTCTCAAAAAGTGTTCCATCGAAATTCCTCATCCACTCCAACTCTATGTTGAAGAGTGCAAATTTGACGCTCCACTAGTGATAAAATCTGTGTATAAAGATGTACATTCTACCCCATCAGACCTTAGAATAGGAGACAAGAACTCCGGCGATATCTTGATCGAACATATCAATGTAAATTTGAACTTTACTGGGACAAATTTTTCTAATATTACCGTCAAAGGTTCCGGAATCAATGCATTGACATTTGGCACCTTCTCCAATCATGGTAAGATCAATTTTATCAATTCCAGGAGTTCGGAAGAAGAGTTCCTAAAGGCCAATAAGTACACAAATCACCTAACGGCCTACGATTCCATTTTGGATAATATCAACTTTCACTTTTTCGATCTTAATTCATTTAGTCAAATACAGTTTATCAATACTAATATATTAGGGATGCAGCTGTTTCATTACCCAGAACGGTTAGCCAACTATTCGGATAACCTTAACATGCTACCCTGCATAGATAATGAACGGGATTTTAATATCAATGCTAAGTTCACTTACAACCAATTAAGATTGTTGGCCGAACGAAATGGAGATACAGATAAATCTGTAGAATACCGTTCACGAGAACAAAACTACCTCCGTAGGACTAAAGATAATGTGGGGGACGAACTCCTTCTTTTCTTAAATGAGCTATCCAACTGGCATGGCAGGAACTGGCTGTTAGGAGTATTCTTTACGCTATTTTCAGGCTTAATCTCTTTTGCAGGATATCAAGGCTCTTTAGGGATTTTCATCTTCTGCGATTCGAATTGGATTGCAGACTATATACGCTACATTGCTACTTATCCCAAGTTACAGGTGGGGAATTATGAAGAACAAGGAACAGCTTTAACGGACCTAGCCAGAATATTTGGCATTATCTTCATGGGGTATGGTGTGTTCCAGACGATAGCAGCATTTAGGAAATACGGGAAGAAGTAATTAGTAAAAGTTGATCATATGACAAAACAAAATCTTATCCTATCTCAGTTTAATTTAGATCAAGGTGCCGTGTATTTCTTTAAGAATCATGTGTTCGATAATGGCCGGGATATATCAGTGCAGAATCAAAATCTATATGTGATTAACGCATCTGTTTTAAATGTGATTAAGAAAATTCAATTCAATCAAATGCTTAAAAATAAACTTTTAGGAAGAAAGAAAACCGGATTTTGGAGTAAAATAAGCCTTCTAGTTACTTGTAGTAGGGAAAGCTTAGGACATTCTCTACCTACGAGTCATTCTCGATTAAAAGGCATTTATGAAGGCTATGTAAATAGTGGTTACTGTTCTTTGATAAGTACAAAATATGGTAATTCTAATAGTAGAAAGGTAGGAGCGGAAATAGAACAGTTAGTTTTGGATATAAGTAAACAGATTGGAAGTACGAAAACAAGAGATTTATTAAAAGCTTTCGATCAGTTTCGGCAGGGAACGCTCGATGTATTGAAGAACTCTGGCGAAGAAGTCTATCGAAGAGAAGACATACCTAACCTTGATATTTCAAAGGAGGCACTGTTGAATAATCTGGTTCATATTATTTCTCACGATGAAGTAAAGGAAGCTAGAGTCGGGGAAGAACAAAAGTTGTCGAATGAGGTTTATTCTTCTTTGATTCTTTTAAACCCTGATTTACGGATTAAATTACTAAAACAATTCTTAGCACTGATTGATTTGGTCAAATAGTAATCTTGTTATTAGTTTTTTGCCTAAGCTACTTCTGAATCTAACCTTCAATCATAGAATATCCACAGATACCACCTACCAACATTTTTTTCTATCTGCCCAAACCTTATAAGCCAAAGTACCAAGTGCAATTATAGCAACGGCGATTTTGCGCCAATGCTTTTTCAAAAAGCTTTCTTTCTTAAAGGTTGGACTTGGTGGAGCCTCAAGAATTGGAAGCCGATTGTCGGGTGTATCCCAGTAGATGATCTCCTTAATCAGGTTGTTACCAAGAATATCGTTTTTGATTTCTTCAAATGGCTTTTCTTTATAATTCCTTAAATCTATCTCTATGCAGCGATGCATTCCTTTCTGATAAAATTCTTTCTTTTCGTCATCAGCGGGGTTGGTGACCCTAATTTCAAAGTATAGTGGTTTATCATCATATGTAGTTGTCACATCAGGTTTCTTTGTATCCAAATACTCTTCCGCAAGAGGGGCAGAGTACGAAATCCAACCCAAAGTTGGGATCTTTATGCGATTATTTTCTACTATGATACGCTTTCCAAATAGATGCAAAGCTGTTTCTAGCCCACCACTACAATCTCTACCTGGAGCATGCTTAAAATGTTTTCTGTTTCTATACCCAAAACAAACAGATAATTGGGTATTACAACCTACGCAGACATAGTCTTTGGAACGTCTAGCAGATTTATCTAATTCATCTATATGAAAAACTTTATAGCTTGGTTTATGTAAACCGTACGGTATAGTTACTTTCATGGATGCTGTTAATTAGAACGAAGCTCTATCAATTTTGCCCCAACTTCTTTTAGTCCGACGCGAATATCATAGAAACGACGATGGGTTTCAACTCCCACACTGTAATTTATTCCTTGACTAGGACCCTCTTGTAAAATTGGATTATCAAAGATGTTCGCAACAGGAACGATGTCTGATTTTATTAGTGTTCTGAACGTTTCTTTTGCAAAATTCTCTACATTTAAAATATCTAGCACAGTCTCTAGAAGATGTGTTTCAAACATAAAATAACCAAAAGGCATCACATGAATACAATGTGTAGATATCATGTTCAATGGATTAGAAAGATCATTCTTATCCATTTCTTTAACTTTATCTCCTATTGACAGGATCTCGGAACTCTTAGTATTATGACTTCGCATTCCGTCTCGAATGAATTTTGAAAACACTTCATGAGATGTTCCTTCATTTTTGAGAAAATCTATTTTTGTTTCTAAACCTTCTAGATAATTATTTCGAGCAAGCTCATACATTCCATCTAGAACTAGCTTTGCGTTTGGATATAATGGTGATGTTGACCCCTCCGCTGGACATACTGACCCCTCTGTCGAGGATTTCTACAGTCCAACTGATGACCTGACAATATTACT
>NZ_FUZF01000016.1 GCF_900168125.1 Sphingobacterium nematocida | reverse complement strand
TCAAATGCAATAGATGTGGCATTCGTATTGATGCTCGTGATAATCTCACCTTTACCGTTCGTAAACGTATAGATCCCTTTATCAACAGCGACTGTAGTAGTATTGGCATCGATGATGATCTCATCTCCAGCAACAGTCGTATGCGTATATGTGCCATTATTATTGTTAACTAACTTATCGCTGGTACCGTCCAACTTAGTCTGGAGTTCCTCGATAGCAGACTGTACATTACTGGAAGTAAAACCGTTAGTGCTGTTGTCAAATGCAATAGCTCCAGCATTGGCATCGATTTCACCGATCACAGCTCCTGCCGAGTTCTTGAACTCGTATTTATTGGTCGTCGTATTCAATGCTACAGAAACCTCTTTCGGATCGATCGTCACACCGCTCTCACCTGTTTTAGGATTACCGTCTGCACCGATCTGATTCTCATTGTAATAAGTATAGGTACCGTTATCGTTCCTAACCAAAACGGTAACCGTTTCGTTAGCCTTTACGATCGTTTCAAATTTCTTATTATCTACATTTACCCATGTATTTGTTGAAGCATCCCACTCCTGGAAGATCACATCGCCTGTAGTCTGATCGTAAACGATTTTTGTAAAACCACCTTTAGACTCTGTCAGGTACGTGATATATTCCTCTACCGTATTGAATGTACGGCCATCAACTTCGATAGGACCATTCTGTACAATCTCTTCGAAATTATTTACCACACCACCAACAACATCGATAGCATAGACACCCGCAGGTAGGTTCGTCGCATCAACTGTAGTAGGTACTTTGCCGTCATGAGCGGAAAGATAAGCTTCTGAGATGTAGTATTGTTTGTTATCAACTGTAATGATTTCAGTTTTGCTTTCATTAGCCGCAACAATTTCTTTGATCGTGATCTCTTTGGTCTCCCCTGTAGTCGTTACATAAGTAAACTTGTCGCCATCGTAATATACGTTACCGCCAACATTCTTGATCAGGTTGATGATTTCATTCTTTACATTCTCTTCTTTGACGATAGTCTCGAAGTTCTGGATAACGTCCGAAAGTACATTGATCACTGTTTTCGTGCCATCTTCTGCAGTATACTCATACTGCCCCTCGCCAAGAGCAACAAGCGTAGTTACTGTCTCATTACCTTTCACAATGCTCTCGATAGTAGCCCACTGCAATTCGCCCGCTGCATTCGTCACCAACATCGTGCTCGCTGAACCACCCTTGATCTCAACCTTATAAGGATCAGCTGTCGTACCTTTGCCACTAACAGTCACAAAATCACTACCGCCAACGGCAACACTGCTACTAGCGATATGCTGAATATACTCTTCGATAGTTTCAAAAGTATTACCATTGATAGTAACAGGACCTTTGTTGACAATAGTCTCGAAGTTCTCTACTACAGAAGCAGGGATATCGATGATTACCTCAATTCCCTTTTCATTCTTGTAAGTATAAGTACCGTTTGCATTTTTTGTTAATGTCGTTTCCGTCTCATTGGCCTGAACGATTTCTTTGATCGTGATCTCTTTGACCTCACCCTGCGGTGTTATATAAGTAAACTTAGTACCATCGTAATAGACATTCCCTCCGATATTTTTGATCAGGTTGATGATCTCGTTTTTCACGTTCTCGTCTTTGACAATAGTCTCAAAGTTCTGAATTACAGCATCAGGCACATTAATCAATGTTTTCGTACCATTCTCCGAATTGTATTCATATTTACCTTCGCCCAATGATACTAAAGTCGTAATCGTTTCATTTTTCTTAACAACTTCCTTAAAATCGATTGTCACTGGATTGCCACTGGCATCCACAAAAGAAATCTCAAAGGTTGTTGGATTATAGGAGATACTTGTTGCCTTACCACCTGATGCCAGCACCCACTTACTGCCGTCATTGTAATAAATACCTGGAACCACATCATTACGCGTCTCGGTATTATACACCATAAGACCCACAACATGCGCACTCATTGGATAGGCTCTTGTTGTTGCCTCCAACGTGACACGCGTATGTAGCAATCCTTTATTTTTACTTGCCAATTCTAGTATGGCATTCTGATTTACGGTCAAGCCATTATCGGCTCCATCAGATAGCTTTTGCTGCGCACCGGCTACAAGAGCTAGAGAGAAAAAAACACTGGTAAGTGCAACCTTTTTAATATTCATAATTTCCTTATCTAGAAAAAAAGTGATCTGGGTATTAAGTCCGTTGTTAAGTGAACTAATTACTGTGCTGGCAAAAGTATACTTATAATAAAGACCTTATGACGGATGATTAAGGAAAATCTGCTATTGTGTAGCCCTACAACTACAAGCCTTACGAGCTGCTATTTTTGAGGTAAAACACCATAAAACAATGTAGCTCCTACTCTACAAAATGATTAAAAAAAACGAACTTATGATTGGTTGTCTTAACAAGGTGTGTTTTAGAATATCAAAACCAGGTCTGGAAAAAACCGATTAAACTATGAGATAACATCTATTAAAACTTCTTTCTAGAATGATTTACATGGCCTGAGAATTGATCAATATTCGTAAAGATTATCTCCTCACCTTTAAGAAAGATACGATTAGCACAAGTAGCAAATCCTAGATGAGTAACACGCTTATCTTTAGTCCCATTAGTAGCAAATAGGTCAGCTGGTTGAACCTTGCTTTCTTCAATGAATCTAGCTTTTGGGAAGAGCACCTGGAACCAGGAATTATTTGGAGAGTTTTCTATAGCGGAGGTATTCTTCGACACAGGTGCTGTCGTTATTGTCAATAGATTCGTGAACGCTAAGTTCTTTAGAAGTGACGCAATAAGATGGATATAGCCCCCCTTTTTACGCTACTTGACGAAAGCTATTTTATAAAAATCAGGATTTAATCGGTTTGAGAATTAGCGTTTCGTAAACAAGTTTGCCACTAACCCAATTGGGTACGACATCGAACAAAACAGGCTGAGCTTCCTCTTAAACTGTTTTGCCACGGAACGGCTTAAACAGACCAAGAAATGAAATCTTTGAACCACATTTAGAGGAAGATTGATCCTATAAGCGAATGAAAGACCTGCAATACCAAATGGAAAAATGGGAACACCGAATGAATAAATACGTGAACATAAGCGAAGAGCCGTTAACTGCATTGGAACAGCTACCAGACTATAGATGAATACCACGCAACCTATAGGTTTGATTGACACCCCAAAACAAGCGGCCGCATAACAGGATAAGTCTGCTGTAGACTTAAATCCGCATACCTATAAACCGAACAGCATTGGGGCTTAGTCATATGGATCAGCTATATACCTTTTAGGTTCAGACGCGCCACGCGTTCTTCACGCAGCTACTCAAAAAACTTAAACCGCCTACTCTTACCGACCAGCGGTCCCTCTAAACAGATAAACAGCCGATTCATTTACTTAATCCGTAGAAACGAAAAGATAGTGACATTTCCGAAAACGATCATCTCTGCGAGTGAATGGAAATACTATGAATGCATTCAAACTAAGCATTAATACAAAGAGATGCACGGCAGACCAGAAGCAATCAGCAGCACATCTAAATTAAACTGCAGCTTCATCATCTACGAATCAAACTGACAGAAAGTAGTCAGAGCTTCCCTTTTCGAATAGCGTACCCGATTTTGCAGCTTCAATTTCTGCCTTTACGAGCCGGACACGCCCATCATAACTCATCCTTTGGATATCAGCAACTTTCGGGAGTATTATAAAGCATTAAACTATTACATGCGCCGATAAATTATATATCAATGATATATGTCCAGGAAGAAAGTCTTTCAGAAATTAGCATAAACAAAATAGATGAATTAGAAAGCATGACAGCAGCAGCTACATATCAACCATCGGGTATCGCAAAAGCAGGTAGACAAAGTGCCTTGCGGATAGACTCCGCAGCTATAGGCCATCCCTTATGGGGGCAGACCTACCCTATGCTATACCTAGATGGTAGAAATCGAAGCTATTGCTACCGGCCGCTATTCAAACGGATACGGCGTAGATTCGCAGTATACCCGTGAGGAGGTACGATATCAACGAGATGACCAATAAGGAGTCCTGGCGTCATCTTTAGAAAAAGCCCTCGGGAGAGGCAAAGAAAGGGCCCAAAGCTTATCAAAAAAATTGGACGCAATATGATAGGTGATGACTGTAAGATCTTAAGTTAACAGGCAGTGGATACGAAGTAATTCATAAATTTAAGTAACGTAATTTCAATATTATGGCACTAAAATGGTTTCACTATACAGGTTCAGATCCTGCTAATCCAAGCGATTACACAGTATTTGGTTCATCTGCACCTTCAGATTGTCCAGGAACGCCTCAAATGCTTTGCGCAATTCGGGCAGATGAAGACACGAACGCTGAGCCTGTACTCGATACTGCAATTGCACTAGAAATGGTACAAGCCCTGCAGAACCAAACGAACACCAGCAACGTGTTGCTAAAACGACGCTAAGCCGGGGTCGGCGATATTGCCGATTTGAATAAATAATAAAGGGTATGGTGATGAGCCATACCCTTCTGCTTTTCTAATCTACTTCTTCAATTACGAGAACTTCAATTTGCCTTTCTTCAATCGCGCCTCTTATCCCATATGTGGCCAATTGCTTATTCAGGTCATCCAAAGTTTCGTAGGCTCCTAAACGCATTTTCACATCTTTGTTAACCTCATCAATCACGGGAGGGAATTTATTGATATAATCCAGAAAACTAGCTAAAACGGTAGTCCCCATATAAGTCATTTTACTTTTTGTATCTTTTGTAGTATCATCAATCGGAGGACACGATTTAAGAACTAGACAGGGCATTCGTTTACTCCCGACTCCAACTTTCACACCGTACAATCTCTCAAAATCATCCATAATGATAAGAGCCTGTATAGAGTCCGCCCGTATTTTCTGATCGTAACGTTCATAAGAAACGGCATGCTCGACCAACCAGACATCGTTTGGTGCACTGAAATTATCATATCTAGTAGAATCTTTGACCTTCCAGTCTACCCGGTCCAACCTCGGTACAAAGCGTGGATTTAATAATCCCGCTTTGGCCGATAAGCTTAACAGGGCGCTATACATGCCGGCATTATACAATGAACTTTTATGTAATCCTGTGAGACTGTCTTTTTCAAATTTCCAAGGTTGGTAATCAACTCCCTCCTGGTAGCCAGAGAATATTACTCCCGCTTTTAATTCTCTATTGCCCCTGTCCAACTTTGCTAGCATATCTCCCTTTCCGTAATCATCTTTCAAAGGCAATGTAATCTGCCCGTCACTATGCAACTTAAGAATATTCTCCTTATTGACAAACCCGTCCCTGGTGATAGCCTGTACCTTACCTTTGTACAGAAGCACCGAATGCGGAATTGTATGGTGAGGAAATAACCCCTTCAGATAATCATCGTTATAAATCACAGGAAGATTGACTTTATGTTCTTTAAGATACTTATTCTTCTTAAAAAAATCTACCATAGTACGCTTGTCCTGATAGGTAACTATCAACACCTTGAAAACATCACCAAGTTCCTTTTCCAGTTCCTGCAGATGTGGCATGATCTGAATACATGTGCCACATGACGTAGCAAAAAAATCCAACAGCACCACCTTGTCTTCCAGGCTCTTCCAGTTGATCCGACTTTCATTGCCGCGCATGAGCTCAACCGATGCCGGGGGGATGAATGTATCCCCAATATTCAGGGCTTTGGAGAAGTCAACGGATTCCCCTTTCTGCCCATAGGAAACCAAGCAAACTATGCAGTAAAACAAGGTTGTATATATCTTTAAATAATTCATTTTGTGTCAGTATTTGTTGATGTTATTATCTTTTATTCTGTTCAATGCCGCTGAGTTCTAGCACGGTCTCCGATAGGCGATATGCGTAACGCGGATCATTAGGCGGTAAGATATAAGTTTTATCTCCTACTACGCGCTTGAGCGACCTCTGAAACCGGGGCTCTAGGTTGAGCCTTTTCAGATCAGACCAACGTCTACCGCGAAACACAAGCTCTTTACGCCTTTCGTCCAATATAAAACGCAGTAACTTTTCGCCATCAGACTCCAATACAGGCACATACAGTTTGTTTTTGTCCCACCTAGATTTGAGCAGCTTATTAATTGCGTCGCGTGCTTCAGGTAGTTTACCTATTCGACATGCTGTCTCGGCTTTAACCAGGTACACCTCGCTGGTCGTGATACCAAAGAAGAGCGTGTTACTCTGATCAAAGCTACCCTTGAAGTACTGTGAATTTGCGGGATTATTATTCGGCTTGAAAAAAGCTTTCTTTCGCAGGTCACCATCCGCATAAGAGTCATACAACAATGTATCCATCAATGCTGTGGTAGCAGCCATAAGTGGTGCAGCTGTCCCCAATGCAGGAAACAATACTTCTGGATTAAATCGCACGATTGGAAAATTTGCGGATAGTGAAAGGTTGTTAAAATCCAGCAGCTCTGGCCTTATCATTAGACAGGAGTCTGCGTATGCATAGGCCTGGCCATAATCTCCTTTGTCGAGATAAACACGGGCCAAGGCTGCATACGCTGCAGGCAAATGAGGTTTTCCTTTGACAAGTTCTTCCTTAGGTAGGTTGGCAACAGCGATTTTTAAATCAGCGATGATTTGATTGTAGGTTTCCTCCAGAGAAGCCCTAACTGATTTAGCATCTACATCGGGTGTCAACCGTAAAGGGATACCAAGTTCTTTTGATGATCGGGCGGGATCATAAGCGCCGCAATATATGCCGGCTAACTGATGGAATGCAAAAGCACGATAAAAGTGCGCTCCCCCTAAAACACGTTTATAATCCTGTTCCAGATTTTTGTTATTCAACTGACCTAATATATCCAATACCTGATTGGCCACATATACCACCTTGTAGGGACGCTGCCATTGAACAACATCTGTATAAGTTTCATCTGCCCAGACGTAGGCCATACGTTGCTCATAATTGGATACCCCTTCCCATCGTTGTGCAGTTAGGTAATAATCGTCTGTACCAATCTCTCCGAATACGGGATAGTTTGAGTTCATCGTACTGTAATCGCTTAGTAATAGATCGGCATCCTTCAGTGTCCTTGGTACCACCAGTTTAATATCAGGCTTCTTGTCTAAAAACTCGGCACATGAACTGAACACGAGCATGATAAGTATATAAAGTGTCTGTAAAAATCGCATATCGATATACATTAAAGGTTAAAATTAAGTCCAAAGGAAGTCATCAGCGGATCCGGGTACCATTTTCCAAACTCCGGGTCTATACCATGTCTGTTGGCCTTCCAAATTGTACCCAGGTTCTGCAAGTAGGCATACACGCGCATATTCTTAAAACCGTAACGCGCCGTCTGCGGCAAACGAACGCTCATCTGTATATCCCGCAGCTTGATGTTTCCCCCATTTTCTACCAATGCGGACGAACTGCGGTAAAAATCGCTTCCCATATTATTATTTGGATACGTAAATGCGGGAACAACCGTGTTAATCTCATCACCGGGCTTTTGCCATCGGTATTGATAATCCGTATGACCAACCTTCTGATCGAGAAACTCGGAGTTGATAAATGAAGGGCGTAAGAATTTATGTCCTAATTGATAGGAAATATTCCATGAGAGTTCCAAGAATTTGTAATTAACACTATTTCTCCAAGATCCGAAATATACGGGTATTTGTGAACCGTGGTTCACCAAAGTCTCGATTTTAGCGCCCGTTAGGGCAGCATGGTTTTTTGAAACCTCTCCATTTAGATATCCCATAGGAGTTCCCTCCTCCGGATCAAGCCCCGCCCAGTCGTAGGTCAATAGACTGAAGAGGTTCATCCCCTCGATAGGTGTCTGCAGTACCGATGAAGGTTTACTCACATTGTTGCGCGCTATATTATTGGCCAGAAATGCCTTTGTCACCGTAGTTTTTGAAGTAGAAAAAACCAAGTCGGAATTCCATGACCAGTTCCTATGTGATAACGGCTTTGCATTTAGCGATACATCCCAGCCTTTGGTATCCAAATTGGCCGTATTAACGCGCATGGATAGAAAACCTGTCGTTGGATCTATCTGCCCTGCTGCAATCAAGTCCTTCGGTGTCTTATGGTAGTATTCGATACTACCGCTCACGGTATTGTTTTTTAGCGCAAAGTCAAACCCTAGGTTCAGGTTACCGACACGTTCCCATCTAAGCCTTGGATTTGGTGGCGTGCTCATTTCGGCATAGTTCTCTCCAGGGACCGTATTGGGTCGTGAAGAAAGATTTATAATTGGATAAGCCGATACTCCCGTATTTACATTGCCATTATATCCATAGGTTGCCCTCAATTTCAACAATGGAAAAACCTTCTCGTTGATAAAGGATTCCTTGGAGAGGATCCATGCTCCACCAACCGACCAAAAGGGCTGTCCTTTATCATTGGTCTTTACTCCGAATATATTGGAAGCATCTTTACGGGCGCTTGCACTTACTATATATCGGCGTCTGTATGTATATGCTCCATTGGCATAGTAAGACACAAAACGGTTATATAATGCCTGGTAGAAATTATTATCAGGTAATGTTGCTGTGCCAAACAGGCCATTGATATAAGGTACGACTTTACCATGTTGGATAGATTGAAAAGCTCCAGTTTCAGGGTCAAATCCTTCATATTGAACTGTGCGAAAGTCCTTTTGCATACTGCGGATATCAAAACCAGCAAATACATTCAGTTCATGGTCTTCCCATTGCTTGTCATAGGAAGATGTCAGCCTGCTTTGATATACACTGCTGTTCCAGATACGCTCTCCGTAATAATCCCCCTTAGGTATATTCCAGATTACCTCTTTGGCATTCCAATTGGCAAAATCGTTCAACCTGTTGCGCTGTACATTGCTTGCTATTCCGTACCAATCTTCCATCGGATTAAGATTGCGTTGATAGGCGTACATCCCAGTGACACTTAGACCAAAGGGTAAAGTGTAAGTCGCCGAAAAATTCGCCATCATATCCCTATTGAGCTGCGTTTGCCTTGTCTGATGAATCTCCTCGAGAGGTATATAATCCCAGCTCATCAAACGACCAGCTGCCACGGTATCCCTAAATGCATGGCTAAATCCGGGCATATCAACCGTTATAGGCCTGCCCCCTGCATCGGCAAACTGCATATAAGGCCAATTGGAAATACCATTTGCCAAACCATTATAGGCTACAGGGCGAAAACTAGCGACTTTCTTTGATTCCGTATATGTAATACCAAGATTAAGCAGAAGGCGGTCCGTAGCTTTAATCTGTGTATTGGACTGCAGGTTCCACCTGTTATACTTCGAAGTGACCAACTCTTCTAGGTTTTTGTCAAAGCCGATCCCTATAGATGTATTCACCCTATCCCCACCTGCATTCAGCCGAAGACTATATTGCTGATTTACATTTTCGCGATAGATATACTTTAAAAAATCATCCCGTATGTCGAGACCTCTTAACTGATCGAGCTGTGCATCGAGCTCCCCTTTTGTAATAATCTGTTTGCGCTCCTGGTCCATCATCTTGATAATAGGCTCGGGATTACTCGCCCAGTCATCTAGGTCCCAATCGAATCTTCCTGCGTTAAAGAGTTCCTGTATCAAATCTATGTAATCCGTAGTACGCATCTGTGGCATGTAATAGAGATCAGGTTTTTGTTTTATGCTGATGTTGCTATTTACCGATAGATTGGCTCTCTCATTAAACTTTGCTCGCTTTGTTGTAATCACAATCACACCATTACCGGCACGGGCTCCCCATATGGATGCCGCGGCAGCGTCTTTTAGCACAGTCACATTCTCAATATCATTCGGATTAATATTATTAAAAGTACCATAGCCGAGATCTCCGAACCTGTTTTCATAAGGGATTCCGTCTATTACGACCAATGGCCATACTTCGGACATCAATGTACTCTGCCCTCTGATATTCACATTGAGAAGGTCTCCCCTATTGTTGGGCCTATATTTTATAGTAGCCAGCCCCGGCACCACATCTTCTAATCGGCTTAAAAAATCCGTAGACACCTTCCTGTTAAACAAGGCAGAGTCCACAAACTCAAAGCTCCCTGTAGCTCTTTCTTTCGGTATCTTCTGGTATCCGGTAGATACGACTTCGACCTCTTCGATCTGTTTTTCACTGGCCTGTAGGGCGATATTTAATAGTGTAGCGATATTCTCATAGGCAACGCGTTGCTCCTTGTATCCGATATGTTTTATAGTTAGTACTCCTGTAGGCTTGTCTACGCTGATCGTAAACCTCCCCTGCTTATCTGTCCATGTGGGCTTCTTGTCCACGGAGACCGAAGCCCCTTCGATAGCCTGCCCATCGGCAGCCGAGCGTACCTCACCACGAAGCACGATTTTAGTTAGCCCTTTGGCCTCCTGCCCGAAAGCAGGAGTTACCAAAGACCAACTAAACAACACACAGAATATGGTTAAAGCTATAAGCTTTAGGCTATAAGCAGATGGCAATCTCCATCCGCGCGATACGTCACTACGATCCGCAGTCCACTCGTCATTGCGAGGATCAGCCAGTAGGCTGAGACGAAGCAATCTTTCAAGATTACTTCTCTCCATTACATTTCGATCGTAATGACAGGGTATTGGTGACTGGGCACGGCTCTGCCCAAAGGGCAGTCCTCTCCCGCCCCTATTAAAATTCTTCATTTTTTAAGGAATTATTTGTTTTACAATGGCCTTAAAGAGCCGCAAAACGGGTTTTAAGAATACTGTGCAACAGTAAAAACCATTGCTATTAATAAAATTGTATTCCCGAATGAACTATCTGCTTATCTACAGGATATAATTGGTTTTTAATCATTCATTCACGGTATTAAGAATAAAAACCGGCCATTTATTGAAAGTCAACTTGTAGGCGTTGAAAAAGATTGCTAATTTTAAGGTGCTAACAGTAAAAAATAACAAACCGAATCATTCAACCTATGAAGATTTTTCTCATTTGGTATGGCCGGTTTACAGACAGGATAGAGCATTTATTGGCTTTGACCTCTTATAGGTTTAGTCCGAGCCCTTTTTCTGTCTGTAATGCCTTGCTAAATTTTATTCCGGCGATGACGGGACGTTCTTTATGTGTAAAAATTGGGAATACCATGACGACCGATAGGATATCGGTGCCACATGGCTTTTGTTGGTTCTGATTTTCGTTCTCATAATTTATAAAGTTTATGATGAACGAGACTCTACTTACATAACGTAAAGGATGAGACCTTGCGTTTCGCCACTCTTTTACACAGAGCTAATGCTTGTGTCAGAATTTGGTACCTGGAAGCGGCTACTCAGCAAGGCTCATCCCCACGCTATTATAACAAAGATATAATATTCGTAGGAAATGAGCTAACCTTACCGCCTCCTTCCCAGGTACCAAGTGGAAAGTTGGAGACTCGTCAATATTTCAAGTGTATAAAACACTTAATATCTAAAGTTAACTCTAAGTCTAATTTTTAGACATAACAATTAAACATCGCGACAACTACACTTAGTTATAGCTAAGCAAATATACAAACTTAGTTATGTCTAAGCAAATTTTAAGATAAAAATGACAGAGAAAAATAAAAATCCCAAGACAAAGTTTGAATGGGAAATTGTAAAATTGGTGAGAGCTTTAAGAAAATCAGACACTAATAAAGTAAGCCAACGGGCAATTGCTGCATGCTTAGGTGTAAGTCCTGGTTACATTGGCCAAATTGAGACAGAAACATCCTCTAGTATGTATACCTATGACCAATTAAATAAAGTAGCGATTCTATTAAATTGTAGCCCTAAGGATTTTATGCCTCCATCAGCGATTGAATATTAATCTCGTTTAAAAATGAAACATATAACTCTAATCTTATTGCTATTTGCTTCAACGCTTACAAACGCACAAACTATCAAACACCTTAGTGATGTAGGAAGCAAGGACGCTGTGGCAAATGGTCAAGCGATTATCTACGGCAACTTTATCCAAAGACTAGGATTTGCTAGTGGTGGTTTTGCTCAAGATATTCGGTTGATAAATATTGACACCAAAGAAGTGTTTGCATTTCGAGTCAAACCTACTTTCAAATCCTCTAAAGAGAATACCTGCAAATAATACGCACAAAACACTTTGGGACCACATTTTTGCCACAGATATCTTTAAATTTTTCATCGAATAGTTAGGTTTTAGAGGGAGAAATAAGTAATATTATCATCGGTGTACTTTTACTAAACCACTAATATAACGATTTAGCAATCAAATAAAGAAGCTTAATGTAAAAATCTAATTAGCCCCAAAAATCATTCTTTTTTTAATCAGAGCGCTCAAACAAAATGTATTTTGCCCAATTGCTGGTCTTTTTAGACGAGACCTTACGATAATTTTCGTTGACAGCTATAGTAGTACATGCTCCTTACTCTTGCTAAACAAAAAAAGCTGCACCAAAATGGTGCAGCCTTTAAAATATCTACAGAATCTATTACTATGCTTCTGCATATTCTTCGATCGAAGGACAAGAACAGATAAGCGTTCTATCTCCTTGCGAATCATTCACGCGACCTACAGAAGGCCAGAATTTATTTACTTTTAGATAAGGAAGTGGATAAGCCGCCACCTGACGAGAATAAGATCTATTCCATTCGTCATCGATAACAACAGCCGCAGTATGTGGCGCATTCTTCAAAACGTTATCTGTTTGGCCAACTTCTCCAGCCTCTACTGCTGCAATCTCCTGACGAATAGCAATCAAAGCATCACAGAAACGATCCAACTCAGGTTTAGACTCCGATTCCGTAGGTTCCACCATCAATGTACCTGCTACCGGGAAGGATACTGTAGGTGCATGGAAACCGTAATCCATCAAGCGTTTTGCAATATCTGCAACTTCAATACCCACATTTTTGAATCCACGGCAATCTAAGATCATCTCGTGTGCACAACGTCCATTTGCTCCAGCATATAAAACTGGATAATGACCTTCTAAACGTGCTTTGATATAGTTTGCATTCAAGATGGCAGTCTTCGTAGCTGTAGTCAACCCCTCACTTCCCATCATTGCGATGTAACCATGAGAGATCAAAAGAATAGAAGCCGAACCGAAAGGAGCGGCTGAAACCGCCGATATACCTTCTGCTCCCGATACCTCTACGACCTTATGGTTGGGCAAGAACGGCACCAAGTGTGCAGCCACACCAATAGGCCCCATACCTGGACCACCACCACCGTGAGGAATACAGAATGTCTTATGTAAATTTAAGTGACACACATCAGCCCCGATCAAGCCTGGACTTGTAAGACCAACTTGCGCATTCATATTAGCACCATCCATATATACCTGACCACCATTCTCATGAATGATATTACAGATTTCGATAATAGTCTCTTCAAATACACCATGTGTAGATGGATAAGTCACCATCAAGGAGTTTAGGTTAGCAGCATGCTCTTCCGCTTTCGCTTTTAAATCAGCTACATCAATATTTCCTTTTTCATCTGTCTTAACCACGACCACTTTCAACCCTGCCATCGAAGCCGAAGCCGGATTAGTACCATGTGCCGAAGCTGGAATCAAACAGATATTACGGTGTCCCTCGCCTCTACTTTTTTGATAAGCATCGATCACCATTAGACCAGCATACTCACCCTGAGCACCCGAGTTCGGCTGGAACGACATTTTGGCAAAGCCTGTAATCTCACTCAACCAATCGTTCAATTCACTAACCAACTGCATATACCCTGAAGTCTGATCCGCAGGAGCGAATGGATGAAGACCTCCAAAACGTGCCCAAGTAACTGGTACCATCTCCGTAGTAGCATTCAATTTCATGGTACATGACCCTAGTGGGATCATCGAATGACACAAGGAAAGATCTTTAGCCTCCAACGACTTAATATAACGTAGCATTTCGTGCTCCGAGTGATACGTGTTGAAGATCGGATGCGTCAAATAACTCGACACACGCTCCAACTCCGAAGGAATAGAACTTGTTAACGAATCGACTAAACTTTCCAAATCCACATCACTCTGATGTTTTCCTTTTACTTTTGCAAATACCTTAACGATAGTCTGAATATCAGCGAATGTAGTTGTCTCATCGATCGAGATACCAACAATACCTTCGTTGTAATAGAAGTTGAGCTCGTGGTTTAATGCCTCTGACTTCAATCCGTCCACTTCTTTACCCACGTTAAAACGTAAAGTATCAAAATATGTTGAGTTCAACTGCTCATAGCCCAATGATTGAATGGCTTTATCGGCCAGCTTCGCTAAATCATTGATACGTGATGCTATATTTTTAATTCCTTGTGGCCCATGATATACCGCATAGAACGAAGCCATAATAGCCAACAACGCCTGTGCTGTACAGATATTAGAAGATGCTTTGTCACGACGGATATGTTGTTCACGTGTTTGCAAAGCCATACGAAGTGCATATTCACCGTTTGAATCAGAAGTGACACCAATGATACGGCCAGGAATATTGCGCTTATAGGCATCTTTCGTTGCAAAGAAAGCAGCATGCGGTCCACCGAAGCCCATCGGTACACCGAAGCGTTGCGAGTTACCCACAACAACATCAGCTCCCCATTCGCCTGGAGGCGTCAATAACGCCAGAGACATTAAATCTGCAGCGACACAGACTGTAATATTCTTAGCATGAGCTGCCGCTGTAAAGTTCTTATAATCTGCAACTGTTCCATCTGCCGCAGGGTATTGGATAAATGCAGCAAACACATCATCGGAAAGATTTGCTTCATTGATATCAGCGACACGGATCTCTACACCAAATGGCACTGCTCGCGTCTGTAATACATCCAGCGTTTGTGGGTATACATTTGGTGAAACCAAAAACGCATGCGCATCTTTGTTCTTACGCGCACTGTACAACATAAACATACCTTCTGCGGCAGCCGTAGCCTCATCCAATAAAGATGCATTCGCGATTTCTAATCCTGTAAAGTCGCAAACAACAGTCTGGAAGTTAAGCAATGCCTGTAAACGTCCTTGTGCAATCTCTGCTTGATAAGGCGTATACTGCGTGTACCATCCTGGATTTTCGAAAACATTACGCTGGATCACTCCCGGAAGGATTACATCAAAGTACCCTTGACCAATGTACGATTTGAATACCTTGTTCTTTTCAGCAATCTGCGCTACTTTTTCCAAGTAGGCCACCTCACCTAAAGCGGCTGGAAGATTTAATGCTTTTTTTGCACGGATTTGAGCTGGAACGGTTTGTTCAATCAACTCATCTAGCGAACCCACACCTAAGAAACCCAACATTTCTTCTACTTGTGCGGCACGAGGACCATTGTGACGGTCTTGGAATTTTTCTTGGTAATATACGTTACTCATTTGCTTTACAATTGCAAGGACTATATGTAATTAACTCTTTGACAAACAATTTATTTATTCCTCATAAATGGTTTGTTTTTCGATGTGCAAAGATACGTATTTTATAAGACTTTTTTGGAGGAGTCCTACAAGCAGAAACTTTTATAATAACATCAATCGATTGCGCAAATTTTTATTCAAAAAGCAAATAAAAGAGCGATTTCGTATCAATAAAATAAGTAAACAACCAAAACCTTTCACATAGCGAGATTTAACACAACATACTATATTATCGGTCTGTATACTTTACTACTAATACAAAATCGTAAACTTAAAGGCTAGGGGATCAAAATGCTTCACCAAGTCCTCAATAAGGTCATCCCCATATTTGACATATAGTACCGCAAAATTCTCTGTTCGCTCTTGCAGTCCACCGCCCGGAAAAAGCTTCTCCTTGATCCGTTCGATCTGCAACACCGCGTCCTGATGATTACGCTTATCTGCCTTCAGAAGCTTCTTCTCCAAGCTATTAATTGCTTTCTTAAGTCGCGCCTTGACAGCTTCGGTACTAGGACCCAGGCTCGGGTCTATCTTATGCGTACGTAGTTTTATCTTTCCAAAAATGGCATTCAGTTCCATCCATTCGTCCTTGAGATGTAGACGATGTGTGGTATGCCTCCTGACATACTCGTTCTGTAACGCTACAGTAGACTTAAAGACACTTTTAAAGGTTAGGTCCAGCCTATATATTTTACCTACGATATTATCCTCGGTTATCAATGCCGAATTACGAGGTATTAGGATAGGAAAAGGAATGTTGTATTGATCGAAATTTGCCTTAAGCTGAAGCCAGTACACAATCTCTGCTCCACCACCTATGTAAGCGAGATTGGGCAATATCACCTCTTGATACAAAGGTCTCATTACCACGTTAGGGCTGAATCGTTCAGGATATTGGTCGATTTCAAGCTTTAACTCTTCAGGCGTAAAGACCACCCCTTGATGTAAGACTTCATAATTACCATCTGCATTCTTCTCAATCCGCTCCCTAAACTCGTCGGTCAAATAGAAAAAGTTACACGGTCTAGCATACACCTGGGCGGTATATCCCTCTTCTTCGAGCAGCGCAGAGGTTTTGGAAATTGCGGCAAAACTTTTCTCGTGCAGAATATCATCCTCAATAATAGGCGCATACAGCTTTTTCAACACTCTTCTATCGGCATCTACAATAACAAGGCCATAAGACTTAAAAAGCTCATGCACCAATACACGGGTCGCATCAGCTAGGTTTCTCCCCTTCAAATAAGCCTCTTCGACAATAGCGGTCAATCGCGTTGAATTTTCAGAAAGCCCCAACATCCCACAATACTGTCGCACGACCTCCCCCATGGAACTGGTATCCATACGCCCTGTACCCGAAATCTTAGGAACATCCCATACGATCTTTTTGCCATAGACCCGCGTATTATTGATCTCTTCAAAATCATGGTCCTCTGTAGCCATCCAATACACAGGCACAAAATTATTTCCAGGAAATTTTTCTTTTAAATCTTTCGCGAGACGGATCGCTGTCGCAATTTTAAAAATAAAATACAGCGGCCCCGTAAAAATGTTTAACTGGTGTCCGGTCGTGACCGTGTAGGTATTCTTTTCGGCAAGCTGTTTAATATTTTGCTCCACCTCGATAGCATCTTCCAACAATCCGGAATACGAAGACCGCAGTGACTCCACCAATACCTTTCTATGAGCAAAGGATTCCTTTAAACGAATCTGTGCCGCAAACCCGGCCATATCCGGCTTATTGCCATAGAATGACGCTAGATTATCTTCACCGGCTAAATACGCCAGCAGTGTCTTCGAAAAGCTGTTCGTGTCTTTGTAATCGATATAGGTTGCCTTCATTTACTAGAAAATGTTATCTTTCGAACAGACAAGTTACACCTTTTTACAAAAAGGCAAATGCCAAACCTAAATTATAGCGAATATTTGACAATTACACTGTTTTCACATACTTCTCATCGTAATTTTCAATATCGATGATATAGTGGTTCTGGATCAGGAAATCGTACAAGGGTTTTGCTTCATCAGATACCTTAAGATTTTTTGTCGTTATAATCTTATTCTCTTTCTTGTTGAGATAAGGATAGGCATAGAGCTTCACGTTCTTACTAAACATTCCAGATATATACGAAAGCAGTTCGTTGGTATAATTTTCTTTATTATAATTGTCCGAGTTAAAGATATTACGCAAGTTCGAAACGTTGGTAGCGATACCGACATTACGAGGCTTAAATGTCTTTACAAACTCTGCGAGATGGTTATTCCGTCTGAAATTAGAAACCATAATGTTGTTTCCTGTGGAACAGAGCTCTTCTGCACGCTGTGCAAAATACTGCAAATCTTCGCTGGTCAAATCAAGATCTTCGTCAAGCACATTCCCCATCAACACCTCGATCAGTACTACAGTGTTTTCTGGATCGGCCAGGGTATTCTTTTTAAATTGCTCGACAGCGAGGTTAAACAGATCAAAGTTGGGCAATGACTTTTGCCGATACTTTGTCCTTAATACAATAATATCCTTTTTGTATAGGAAATCTTTGATTTGCGCAGCTCGACCATCCGGTCTGAAGATAGCCGCATTCGCAAAACCTTTGGCAATAAGGTATAAGTTTAAAAGGCGCTCATTGGCACTTTCAAAGACAGGACCGCTCACCTTGACCAGGTCAATCTCCACCGAACCGACAGAAAGATTGTCTACCAGCGACTCGATCATGACCTGAGGATCGTGTGAATAGTAGTAGGCAGCAAACACAAGGTTAACCCCCAGTATACCCAGCACTTTCGATTGCAGACGGTTGTCACTATCCAACAAACGTACGTGAATAATAATATCATTGGTAGGTCCGTCCACTTCGCTTTGAAACCGAATTCCCAACCAACCATGTGGATCGTTTGTCTTTGTAAAATTCAGTGTTGTTACGGTATCCGCAAAAGCAAAGAAACGCTTGTTGTCATATTTTTCCATATGCAGACGTTCGGTCAACAAATTGAACTCATGCGACAACATTTTCGTAAGACGCGCGCGACTCACATACCTCCCCGACTCTTCTACACCATAAATCGCATCACTAAAAGCCATATCATATGCAGACATGGTTTTTGCGATTGTACCAGAAGCCGCTCCCGCCTCAAAAAAATTACGAGCTACTTCCTGTCCAGCGCCAATCTCTGCAAAAGTGCCGTAGATTGCTGCATCTAGATTTATTTTTAACGCCTTTCGCTTTGTTTCGAATATCTCTCTTGCCATTTGGCAAAGTTAAAAAAATACAACAAATTATTCGGAAAACAGTTCCTATGTCCGCATAAAAACCGCTGAATAAGTCCTACCGTGCCTAAAA
This sequence comes from Sphingobacterium nematocida, assembly GCF_900168125.1. Taxonomy (GTDB): domain Bacteria; phylum Bacteroidota; class Bacteroidia; order Sphingobacteriales; family Sphingobacteriaceae; genus Sphingobacterium; species Sphingobacterium nematocida. Next base: position 121,594 of record NZ_FUZF01000016.1, on the reverse strand, counting down.
CACCTCCCTTACAGAAGGTTTAATTTTCTTAATGTGTAGAATAGGGCGGCACTATGCAACGCCTGCCCTATTTTATTCGAAAAGAGAAAGTCTTTCGCTTCATCAATAGACATCTCTATCACTTCAATATCTTCGGAATCATCCAATTCCTGCTCCTGCACCTTTTTACCCCCCTGCAAGAGATAAGTATAAGTCAAATTCCCACTTGTCGCAGGGTTGGCGTACAATTCACACACATATTCAATACGGTCAAATGCATACCCCGTCTCCTCTAACATCTCTCGTTTTGCCGCATCCACAGGATCTTCTCCTTCCTCCACTACTCCTGCTGGCAATTCAACCAGTATTTCATGTGCTCCATGCCTATATTGCTTCACAAACAGCAATGTTCCATGCGCCGTCAGACCAATCATATTCACCCAGGTAGGATATTCCAAAACATAATATTCGTCCTTCACTGTCCCATTGGGCAACTCCAATTTATCTACCCGAAGAGTGGCCCAAGGCCGTTGAATAATATACCGAGAATCTAACAACCTCCACTTATCCATATTACCCTTTTACGATATCTGCCATAATACGTTCCACTTTCTCCTCAAGGCGTTCTGCGACATTCTTAAAGGAAGACCTATCCAATAGACTCTCCCTAACCGAACAATAAAACTTAATCTTTGGTTCTGTACCTGAAGGTCTAGCAGAGATAACATCTCCATCCACAGTAATAAACTGCAACACATCGGATTTCGGCAGATCTATTTTATCCATTCGACCTGTCGGAATATCTTCTGCCTGTAGGTGCTCATAATCCCGTATCTCTCTTACTGCCACACCACCCAACGACCTCGGAGCATTCTGACGAAGGCTCACCATCATTTTTTGAATCTCTTCGGCACCAGCTTTACCTTTCTTCGTCAATGAAATAAGCTTCTCTTGATAAAAGCCATATTTGACATATAGCTCCAATAGCACGTCAAATAAGGTCTTACCTTGTTCTTTGAAATAGGCCGTCATTTCCGCGATAAATGCACAGGAATTGACCGCATCCTTATCACGCACTAGGTCGCCAACCAAAAAGCCATAACTCTCTTCTCCACCAACCAGATAATTTTCTTGCCCTAAAAGCTCGGTCATCTTCTCACCGATAAACTTAAACCCGGTCAATGTTTCATAGCATTTGACACCGAAACTAGTACTGATATCACTTATCAGATTTGTCGTCACGATGGTCTTAACCACATAATCATTGGCTTTAAGCTCTTTCTTATCCTTTTTCGATGATAGCACATAATACGCTAACAGGCTTCCGATTTGATTCCCATTCAACAACTGGAACTGTCCATCCGCATTTTTTACGGCAACGCCCACTCGATCCGCATCCGGATCTGTCGCCATGACGACATCCGCATCCAACTCTTCTCCTTTTCGCATCGCCATAGACATCGCATCCTCTTCCTCCGGATTAGGATAGACTACCGTTGGGAAATTGCCATCAGGATCCTTTTGCTCCTCTACCACAGACACATTTTCAAAACCCCAAGCATTCAACATCGCCGGTACAACCGTGATACCCGTACCATGAATCGGCGAGTACACGATTTTTAAGTCCCTATTGTTACGCACAGCTTCTGGATGTATACTCAGTCGGGTATTTGCCGCAATGTAAAGCGCATCAAAATCCGATGTTACCAATGTTACATTCGCGTTATTCCTCTCAAACTTGATTTCAGAAACCGACTGTATAGCGTTCACCTCAGTGATCACATTCTTATCATGAGGCGCCACAAGCTGCCCCCCATCATTCCAATACGCTTTATAACCATTATATTCCTTCGGATTGTGCGAAGCGGTCAACATCACGCCGCCTTGACAGGCATAGTGGCGAACGGCATAAGATAACATCGGTGTCGGACGCAACTCATCAAACAGGAAGACATGAATATCATTAGCAGAGAAAACATCTGCTACCAAGTGTCCTAAAGACTGGGAGTTATTTCGACTATCGTATGATACAGCGACCTTAATCTGCTGACTCGGAAACTGTTTCTTAAGATAATTTGCCAACCCTTGCGTTGCCTTACCTATGGTATATTTATTTATCCGGTTAGAGCCCACCCCCATTATACCACGCAGCCCTCCTGTACCAAACTCCAACTCTTTATAAAACGAATCGATCAACTCAGTTTCTTCATTATTGTCAATCAATTTCTGGACCTTCCCTATGGTTTCTTCATCATACTCCGACGAAATCCAGGCATTAATACGTCCTTGCGTTTCTTTATCAAAATTCATTATATCCTATTTTCTAAATTTCTATTCTATCAATTCGCTCCAAAACACGGTTTTAGGCATCACAGCCTGCATATGCACGATCCAAAGTCGTCACGTACCACACCCCTTTATAGCGTCGCACGTGAAACACCAAGGGAGTAGCAGTGGTCACGATCACGCGAAAGCTCTCGGCTTCGGCCACTTCTAATTTATCCAGTTCTTCTTCTGAAAACTTCGCTTCATCAAACTCCTTCTCAAAAGCTACAATATTAGACAATTGATTGGGATGTGACGTCGTATCACAGAAAAAACCAAGCTTGTTCCACTTCTCGGTACCGCAGTCAAATTCCGGCAATTTCTCAAAGGTCAGCATATAATCATTATTCAATTCTGAATAAGGAAAATAATCGGGCATAGGCTTCGTAAAATCAATACTATCCAGCTTAACAAAAGTATCAGACGCTCCGGGACGATAAATCACTGTAATTCCTAGTTCAGGATGAACAAGCCGATTAACCTTATTGTTATCCTTACTGGCATAGGCTCGTACAAACCTAGTTACTAGCTCTGCAAGATCATTTTTCTCTTCAACGGTAACTGGTGTCACGATTTCAACACTATCCTTTGTTGTACGCTCTTTTGAATTAGGCTGTCCACACGATGTCAGTAATGCCGACAGCAAAATCACAACCCCTAAAACTCTATACATGATACTATCTATTATTTTTCTTTATTGTACTTTCGATAACGTCCCACATCTCCTCAGGAATGGCTTCCATTCCATTCATCTGCCCAGCACCCTGCAACCATTCTCCTCCATCTATGGTAACCACTTCCCCATTGATAAATCCCGCAAAGTCCGACACCAAAAATGCGGCCAAATTAGCTAATTCTTGGTGATCTCCTACTCTTTCTTAATGGAACTCTATTTTTAAAATCAAATTTGGCAGCTAGATCCCCCGGCAGCAGCCTATCCCAAGCGCCTTTCGTTGGAAAAGGCCCCGGCGCTATGGCATTATGGCGGATACCATACTTCCCCCACTCAACCGCCAACGAGCGGGTCATTGTCAACACTCCACCTTTTGCAACAGCCGAAGGCACCACATACCCCGATCCGGTATAAGCATAGGTAGTCACAATATTCAACACGTTCGCTGCCTGCTTAGTTTTGATCCAATGTTTTCCAAAGGTCAACGTACAGTTTGCTGTACCCTTTAATACAATATCAATAATCGTAGAAAAAGCATTAGCAGAAAGTCGCTCTGTAAGTGATATGAAATTACCAGCAGCATTATTAACCAACACGTCGACCTTCCCAAATCGATCTATACTCTTTTGCAGCAGCAGCCCCACCTCATCAATATTCCGAATATCGCAACCCAAGGCTACAACCGGATTTCCAGTCTTACTATTAATCTCAAGTGCAGTAGCCTCTAGCACCTCAATTTTACGACTTGAGATAATCACATTGGCCCCCAGTTCGGAGAAGTAAGTCGCCATCGCCTTGCCAAGACCTGTCCCCCCTCCGGTTACCAAAATGGTCTTCCCTTTTAAGGCATCCTCTTTTAAAGCTCCTTGTACCATAATATCTTTATTTAATTACAGATTCACTTACGATTTCTTCTGCGTCAGATTGTGAATAATTGTTTTAAGAATCTCCCGTGTACTCGGCTTCCACCACTGCTCCAACACCTGCTCCACCGCCGCATTCTGATCCTGCTCCATAGCCCGGATAAGCTCAGCTCTCAAATTTAGTTTAGTCGTACGCCATGCATTTTTCTCAAACTGCATTACCATCTTTAACAGCCTAATGGCCGCTGTCTGAATACGGTCAAAGGAAACAACCTCGTCTACCAACCCCGCAGCTTGGGCTTCCTCTGGCTTGAACAACCGCCCCTCCAATAAATTACGATAAGCAGAACCTCGTCCTAACCAAAAACTGTAAAGGGTAAATATAGATTCAGGAACAACTATACCCACCGGTACTTCATTCAGCCCAACAATATAATCACCCTGCGCCATTAACCGATAATCGCAGCACAGCGCCATCACACAACCACCAGCTGGACTGTGCCCCGTAATTGCTGCTACAGTTGGTTTAGAAAAAGAGACAAACCGCTGAAGAAGAGCCATAAATCGACCCCAAAACTCACGCATTTCTTCCTCATTGTAAGCAAAAAGAGTAATCAAGTCTAACCCCGAAGAGAAGAACCCCTCCTTACCGGATAATACTAACCCCTCTACAGATGGATCTTGCTCAGCCTCTTCCAACACATCTATCAACTCATTGACCAACTTCAGATCCATCGCATTTGATTTACCACGATCCAGTAAAACATGTAAGATATGATCTTCCTTTTTTGTACGTATATAATCCATAGTTTTTCTGCTAATTGAATATGACAAGATAAAAAAATAATTATTTCACTTCCAATTCCATAACCTTACGCAAGATCCTACCCGTAAGATCAAGCCCTTCAATTACCATAAGGTATTTCCCTTTCCCATCCGACGTAAAAAAGTTGAACGAAGCCTTTCCTTCTTTATCCGCAACAAGACTTGGTTCCCAATGTATAGTCGTACGAAGGTCGCGACTCAACTGTACGCCATCCGCAGCATCATAAACCGGTTTATAAAATGTCCTATTAACATGCAATCCCTGAGGCTGTACCGTCAGAATACCTTTAGGAACATAGCTACGCATAGCCGAAGCACCTGTTTTTGAAGTAATAATAATCAACCCATTACCCCCATTCATTCCATATATTGAGGTATAATTCGCGTTTCGAAGCACCTCTACACTTTCCACGTCACTCACATTAATCATAGACAATTGATCCGCTTCGATGTACATCCCATCCAAAACGACCTGCATCGGCACATTTCCTCTCGTGTTATAAGGAATCCCTCCGTTAAATACCACCCCCAGCAGACGGCCCGACAGACACATATCCAATGTAGGACAAGTTTCGAGCTCCTCGCTTGTAATTATCTGATCGGCATTTCCAGGTCCATTAAGATTACTCGAATTCTCTGCTACCTTCTTTTTCTTCGTTGCACGCACCACCACTTCCTCGATGGCGATAGCTTTCTCCATCAAGCCACGACTTTCCAATTCCGCAAAAAACTGCTTGGAGAGATTAATTTGATCCACATAAGCCGCATTCACATCCCAACGTTCATCCGCCCAGTTCCTATTGTCCCCAACAGCAGGCTTTTCAAGGGTATTAATTACAATATCTATATTGTTCTTTCCTTTATTCTGGTCTCTAGCTGAAATAAGAAACTTAATACTATCCGGGAATAAAAGGTTATCGAAGACAAAATACCCATCCTCATTCGATGTCGTATCCACGAAGTCCATATAATTTTTGGTAGAGATCAATTGTACTTTGGCATGCGGTTCTGGCTTGGTACGTCCTAATTTTTTAGTATACCCACTTATCCGCTGTGATTTTTCAACCTCAAACTTCGGCTTTACATCTTCCCCTAATACGCCCCAGTCGATATTTCGCCATCCCTGCGTCAGCATCAGCATATCGACCTCTCGAACCCTGCCCTCCGTACCATCAAAGTAGTATCCGGGATTTTCAATATACCCTTTCAAATCCGCACTCAACAACAACGACGACAATATATTGGGCGCCAGCATAGGATTGTCCTTAATTTTTGTTAAATCGACAACGGCAGCTGAAAATGCGCCGAAACGAATAGAATCCATCTCCGCTCCGATTTGCATGTCAACCTGCACCTTATCCCGAGTAGCAAAGCTCGTCTTATTCAAACGCAAGACAACCGGCAAAACATCTTTATCATTATAATTAAAAATTGGCCGCTCTACAATTGGCAAAAATTGATCATTCAATATACTGATGGTCAACACGCCTGATGGCAAAACCTTTTTGTCTACCGAAAACACAAGCTCGTCTTTACTCAGTTTCTGCTTAGACACAAAAACCACTTCCCCCAAGTAGTGTACCACAAAATAAACATCCTTCTGGCTCACCAAATCCTCCGAGAGATTGAGTTGTGCAAAAACCTTATTTTCATGTTGACTATTGACTGCGATCGAGTAGCCCGTCTTATAGACCTCCGGCATAACCAACTCCATCTTAGAACCATCTTCAAATTCGGCCTGCACATCGAATACACTATTGGGCTGAACAAAAAGATAAGTCACCCCCATTCCAAGATCATTTGTCTCCGCAACACCAGCCGTATCTGCCCCTACTTTGAAAATCACTTTGGTTTTAATCCCAAGCCCTTTCGGATTCACCGCTTTAACCGCTATGTTGTTAATTTTATTTTCCAGCAACTTTCCTCCTTCTGGAAATAATTGCACATCATTCTTCACCTCCGGAGGCAGCATCTTTAACAACTTATTTACAGGGATTTTCTCGAAATTATCAAAGCGTAATTTGATATGGGCATTGCTATATTTCTTGCTTAACTCGACCGTCAAATTTCCGTTTTCATCGGTACTACCCCGCTTTCGTTCGACAGATTTACCATCTGATATCACTTCATATCGAACCGGGTTCTTTGCCAAAGGAACCCCTGTCAAACTCTTTAGCTGAATCTCGTAAATATTATTTTTCTCCCCGCTACGCACAGAGGTCGTAGTTATGATATTATCGGATCGACCGTTGGCCACCTGAATCGTGCGGTCATAGAAGAATTTTTCATCCGCATTCCGCATCCAATTGGTATAGGCCCGCAAGCGATAAGAGCCTTCAGTAATAGTGTCTGTAAGCTTAAAATCTCCCATACCAAGCCCCATAACCATAGGTATCGTCATGGAATTGACCACCTTCTTTGCTCCATCAATTAGCTCCACATAAGCTATACCACTATGATTAGAAAATAGATTCTGTATCCCTATCGTTGCATACGCCTTAAACCAGACAGTCTCTCCGGCCGTATACGCGTATTTATCAAGGTGCAGATATAACTTCTCCTGCGGATTATTACCGCTATACACAGCCATATCGTCTAAAACCTTTTGAATACCTTGGGAAAACACACCCCCACAACACAACAGCAGTAAAAAAGGAATAAGAAGAAATCTCATAGTCGTCTCAATTGATTTTTAAATTGTTAAGGAAAGATAACAAAAATTAAAGCATATTTCTCTAAGTTTGTGCTATGAATATCTTAATCGTTGGATCTGGCGGTCGCGAATCCGCCTTTGCCTATAAAATAGCACAAAGCCCTAAACTTACCAATCTTTATATTGCCCCCGGCAATGCTGGAACTGGACAATACGGTCAAAACATTGATCTTAAGGTCACCGATTTCGACGGAATAGCAACATTTGCACTAGCCAACGACATCAACCTCATCCTTGTGGGACCAGAAGAGCCGTTGGTAAAAGGTATCCACGATTTCTTTTTAGAAAGAGAAGACTTGCAACATATTGCTGTCATAGGCCCTCAAAAGCTAGGCGCTCAACTTGAAGGATCTAAAGATTTTTCCAAGGAATTTATGTTTCGACACCATATTCCTACGGCTGCGTATAAGTCGTTTGAATTATCCAATCTGACAGAAGGACTCGCTTACTTAGAGACGCAAAAACTTCCTATCGTACTGAAAGCTGATGGACTAGCGGCTGGCAAGGGCGTTTTGATCTGCGAGACACTAGATGATGCCAAGAACGAATTAACAGCGATGCTTGCTGATGCCAAATTCGGACAAGCCAGCTCTGTCGTGGTGATTGAAGAGTTCTTAAAAGGAATAGAGCTTTCTGTATTCGTATTGACAGATGGAGACTCATACAAGGTATTACCATCTGCAAAAGACTACAAGCGTATCGGCGAAGGAGACACAGGTCTCAACACAGGGGGTATGGGATCCATTTCTCCAGTACCTTTTGCCGACGAAGTATTTCTGGCTAAGGTCGAAGAACGAATTATAAAACCGACCGTCGATGGATTAAAGAAAGACAACATACCTTATAAAGGATTCATTTTTATAGGATTGATGAATGTAGGCGGTGATCCTTATGTTATCGAATATAATGTGCGTATGGGCGACCCCGAGACTGAATCCGTTCTTCCACGTATCGAGTCCGATTTAGTTGATCTATTAGAAGGTGTTGCCCAGGGCAATTTGGCAGACCGCTCCTACACCTTGAGTCCAAAAACAGCTGTAACCGTCATGTTAGTTTCTGGCGGATATCCTGGCGATTATGAAAATGGCAAGGTAATCAGCAATATTGAAAATGTAAAAGAATCTATCGTTTTTCATGCTGGAACAAAGCTTGTCGACAGCGAAGTCGTAACAGCTGGAGGCCGTGTTATTGCAGTTACAACACTACAAGATGACTTATTCTCCGCACTTCAACAAGCAACAGCCGATGCAGGCAGGATCTTCTATCAAGGAAAATACTTCCGTACAGACATTGGCTTTGACCTAATTTAAAAAATAATATTTTAGCTTTCAATGCATTACAATATTTGCGTAAAAAATATTTTGGAGAATAGATAAAAGGGTCTATATTTGCATCACCAAAGCAAAAGGGCCCGTTCGTCTAGGGGTTAGGACGCCAGATTTTCATTCTGGAAACAGGGGTTCGATTCCCCTACGGGCTACTTGACCATAGGTCAAAACATATAAAACCCTGCAAATGAGATGTTTGCAGGGTTTTATTGTTTACAGACACACCAAAATATCCATGATTTCGCATAAGTTAGGTGAGTAATTCAGTGAGTACCCCAACGAGATATAGGTACTCACTATTGTAGGTGCAACGAATTGAATTACAGCTAGTTCTATAATCGAACATCTTGACTGCCATTGATGACATTGTTAGTTTTGTTAACTTAAAATGAGTCATTATGAGTCAGAATTATTCCCTTCATTTCTTTTTGAAGAAACCAAAAAACTACAAAGGCGGCGAAAAGGCAATTTACATGCGGATCACTGTTGCAGGTGATACACCAAAAGAAGCCTCATGCGGAAGAATGTGCGATCCTAAAGGATGGTTATCCAGTGCTAACCGGGCTAAAGGAAATACAGAAGTTGTAAAGTCCCTGAACGGCTACCTTGATGCCATTGCACGAAAAGTACAGGACATCCATACAGAATTTATAAAGTATAACCAGGAGGTCACAGCGGAAACGCTGATGAACAAGTACCAAAATAAGGACGACAAAAAGCTATTTCTGCTTGAAATCTTTAAAGACCACAACGAAAAAATGAAAGCGTTAATCGGTAAAGGCTTTAAAGCGAATACTTTAAAAGGTTATCATACTTCATTGTTGCACCTGTCCGCTTATATGCTAAAGTCATATCAGAGGCCAGACATTGAGGTAAAGAAATTGGATTACGCCTTTATCACCGGATATGATTTCTATTTAAGAACTGACCCAAAATGTAGCGGTGTGTCTATTGCTAAATACATGAAGCATTTGAGGAAGATCGTTAATTCCTGTATTGCCCATAAGTGGATTACCGAAAACCCGTTTCTATTTTATAAAAATACTGCTAAGGCGAAGGACAGCGAGTTTTTATCCAAAGACGAACTTAAAAGCATTACCGAAAAATCCTATAGGGTCAAAAGATTGGAACAGGTAAGGGATATATTTCTTTTTTGCTGTTATACAGGGTTGTCTTATGCAGACGTTAAAAAATTGAAGCGTTCCGAAATCCGCAAAGGTGATGATGGCCGCCATTGGATTTTTACCAGCAGAGAGAAAACCCTTACCTCATCACACGTTCCATTAATGACAGGGGCGCAAGCATTACTTGACAAATACACAGACGATCCGGTATCTGAAAATTTAGATATGGCTTTTCCGGTTTTAAGTAACCAGAAGATGAATAGCTATCTGAAAGAAATTGCGGATTTATCCGGCATCCAAAAGGAACTTACTTTTCACATTGCCCGGCATACTTTTGCTACCACCGTTACCCTAAGTAATGATGTGCCAATAGAAAGCGTTTCAAAAATGCTCGGACATAAGGATTTAAAAACAACACAACACTACTCTAAAATTTTAAACACCAAGATTGCCAGAGATATGAGTATGCTTGATCAAAAACTGATGGCTGTGTGAAGTAAGCTCAAAAAATTAACGCCCTCAAATACTAATCTTTGTTGCATAAGTAACAAATTAATCAATTCATAGACACATAGCGACCAGTTCTTTTTCCAGGTCATTTCGATTAGCCAGGCTGTTCGTCAGGATCACCAACCCTGCGTTAAGCTGCGGGAAACAATCCATTGAACTGCAGGAACCGCCTGTACCGCCGCCATGTTCCAATACGTGATAACCATTTGAGGTGCTGTGGATAAACCAGTTCAGACCCATACCCTCCTGAGCGGTGCCAAAAGTTCGTTGATGGGAAAGCTTAATGGCCGGATTCGTCTCAGCGTTGTTGGCGTTGATATAGTTGACCAGGTCAGCAGTAGTTGATCTTAAAGCACCCATCGCCGGTACTTCTCCCAAATCCCAAAACGGAATCGGCTGTCTTTGCGGGTTATGCGCCCACGCGATACAGCTGTCCGGAAGTGATGCGATGTCGATCCGGGTATCCCTCATCCGGTAAGGTTTCAGGATGTTTTTTGACACCAGCGAAAAGTAATCCTGCCCGTAAGCATCTTCCAGTATCGTACCCAGTAAAGCAACTGCCATATTAGAGTAAGCGTAAACTTTACCGGGAAGCGTATCCATCTTCATTTGATGCAGTCCTTCGTACAAAAGCTGCCTGGAGTAATTGGACAAGGGATTAAGGGAATCATAGGTGGGGCGTTCCCACATATTCGGAAATATCCTTGTGATCCTTGAGGTGTGATTGGCCAGATCTTTAATACGTATGGGCGTACCTTTATAGCTTAAATTGGGATAAGAACCTTTAAGATATTTCCTGATATCATCTTCCAGATTGATCTTTTTATCCAATATAGCCCGCGCCAGGATAATCCCGGTAAATGATTTGGTCATGGACCCGATCTCATAGATAGTCTTGTTATCGGGAAGCTGCCCGTTACCGGCCTTTGTCTCTCCGTAATTGTAAAAATACGGTTTGCCGTGTTGCACCAGGGCTATGGAAAGCCCCACCGCTTTTTTATCCTGAAAATACCGCTGAACGCTTTTATCGACCAGCGAATCCAGCCGGGAAATAAGCGGGTTATCTGATGCTACTGCCCGGCTCTACCCGGCACATTCCAGGTTATTCAGGCAAAAGACCGGGATCAGGAATATAAAACTAAGGTATCTGTTTATGCGTCGCTTTTTAAACGGATAAGGATTGATCAGGCTATTCATAAGGCTATTGACGATTTATCGGTGGTCATAACTCATTTCGCGCTTCACCTGCCATTTGCCGTTCTTGTTCTCCCAAACCTCGGTAAACTTTGCTGTCAATGGCTGAATAAGACATAGCAATCCCTTTCAAATCTTCTTTTACGGCATACTGATCACACGCTTCTATAAAATCGACTGCATCGGCTATAAGTCTAAAGGTCGGTAATGGCCCCAATGTTTCTCCGCTTATAAAAAGAACATAGGAATGTACAATACCATCTTCATAGATGCTGGCATAAACTCCCACCTCTTCATAAACATAGGGATCACCCTCAATCGATACCCCAAAAAATTCGATCAGTACATTTAGTTGGAGCAATTTGCTGGTATAGGCTATGTTAATGCCTCCGCCATATAAGTCTTCCATCTCCTGAATACGAATGTCTTTTGAGGCAAATAATTTCTTCATAAATCAAATATATGAAATTCGTTCCCTCATGGAAACTGGCACCGCCAATCGTAGAAAAACAGTCAAATAGTAATTCTAAACCTTAAAATCCGGTTAATCTCGAATCTGATAGGTTTCAATTAGCTCGGCTAACATCTGGTCGAACTGTTCCAGGTCACCTTCTTTAAGACTGTCAAAGTCGTCATATCTTTTAACCAATGCTTTTCCTGCTCTTGTCAGGATATTATATGGCAAATATGCTGTATTGATTTTTTCACCATCATTAACGGTACTTGACCTAGAAACGAGGAAAGTATTTGTCGGAAAATCTATCGTCATGGCTTGCCAGATGTCCGGAATAGAATTAAACCCTAATTATCAAATAGTTACACTTGACAAGTAACAAATAAGTAACATTGCAGGCCGTATTTTTTGCTATCACTCCCCTTCAAACATCGGCTCTTCAGATACCAAATTAGCAAGATCAAGGTAATCTAAGATGTTAATTAAAAACCTTGCGTTATCCAATTTCCTGACATTATGACAAGTAATTCTGTACAACACTGAACATCCAATACGCTTCAAAGTGGTTCTTCACTATTGTTGAAGAATTAAGCGCTCAGTATTAAATAGTTATTATGATTCGTCAAAAGGCCGCTTTAAAACTAGACTACTGAACCCGACGACATTCAAAATTATAGTTTTCACCAATAGTGAAGAACCCTCAAAGTGTACACTTATGTGCCTAACCTGGTCACTTGGCTGATTTACAGCGCTTTTAAATGTCAAAAATAACTGAATAAGGATTTGTATCAAAGCGGGGGCGAACGCCGTCTGTGGTTGTGTATCTTGGCCTATACGAAAGAATATTTATGCATCCAGGCAACAGCTTTCTGCAACCTCTGATTTGGAGTTTGGGATCAATAATCTGTCGCTATATCGGGCTGGTGATCGGAAAACGCAAGGAAGCACAGGGGCTTGGAATTGAGGCAGGTACAGAACACGCCTGTTGGAAATTAATTATATTTGGCCTGGTTGTAATAGCATTCGCTACCACACATGGCAGCCAAAAGGGTGTACAGTTTGCCCCGAAATGGAGTGACCACATTTTTAGCGGAACATACAGGCAGCATCTTCCAAGCCTTTAAACCTATCATTTTTAAAATCAATTTTCATCGGCAAAGCGTATTTCAGCTAAAATACAACAGAAGTTTTCCCTTGGTGGTGAAATATCAGTATTTTTCACTTTTTTGAAATTCCCTTAACTATTTAGTTGTCCGTATGGATTAAACTTTGCTTTACGCTACGTCCGCCTTAGCTAACTTGTATTATTCCATTTAAATCGTTCATTTTAACTTTTCTCCTCAAATGTGTGTTTTGACATAAATAGTGAACCCCAAAAGTTTTTGTCAAACTTTTGGGGTCACTTCAAAATTGAGACAGCCCTCTAATTAATGCTTAAGTTTTATAAATAAACTGGAGAGTAACCAAATAGAAAGAAGTTACCGAACAACAGGCATCGCATAGTTATTATAATACTTAACCATAAAGCCCGCTTTTTTCAATCCCGGCACAAACTGGTCTGATTTACCGACTACAACGATTCTGGTGTTGTCATGACTGAAGTATTTTTTGCTCACACGAAGGATATCACCTGCGGTGACACCATTCAACTTCTGAAGATAAGTCCGGTAGAAATCTTTAGGCAGGTTATTGATCAGAATGCTGCTGGCAAAACCGGCTACCCGGGCAGGATTTTCAAGCCCCAAGGCAAAAGACCCATTATATAAGTTCTTCGCATCTTGAAGCACATCAGCGCTCACTTCTTCCGTACGCATCACATTGATCTCTTTCAAAAACTCGACTACAGCACTGTCTACTTTTTCATTTCTTACCGAGGCCGTGGCACTAAACCTCGACTGCAGGCGCCCTGAGCCAGTTTTGGAATAAGCCCCGTAAGTAAAGCCATGTTTTTCCCGCAGGTTTCTAAAAAGCTTGGCATCTGCACCACCACCCAGGATTTGATTGGCAAGCAATACCGCATGATAGTCCGGACTGCTCATTGGTAAATCTATAAGGTTGGTCACTGTGATCTCGGATTGGACAGCGCTGGGGACATCTACCACATTGACCTCTGTTTGGGCAGGGTTGCTGACTTTAGCCAAAACAGGGAAAGTCAGAACGGCGCCCTTCCAGTCGCCAAATGCTTTTATCGCCAGCGCCTTTGCGGCTTCTGGTTTAATGTCGCCGACAAAAGTCAGGTATCCTCTCGATGGCGTAACGTATTTTTTATAAGAAGCTTTAACATCATCCAAGGCAATGGAATTGATGCTTTGTTCGGTCTGAAATTCTCCTAAAGGATGGTTTAGTCCAAATGAAAGTGCATTAACGACGCGTCCGGAAATGGCGGTTGCGCTGCGCTCGCTGGATTTTAAATTGGTAAGGCTTTGTGATTTCAATTTATCAAATGAAGCTTGCGGAAAAGCCGGGTTTCTCAGGGCATCTGCCATTAATAAAAAGGCATCACTAAAATACCGGGTCAGCGCAGCGGCTTGTCCTCCACCGGCATAAACGCTTACTTCTGCACCTATCTGATCAACAGCTTCGTCAAACTGGGCTTTTGTCTTTGTAACCGTCCCCTCATTGAGCATTCCGCCCAATAATCCTATCACTCCGGCTTTTGCACCTTCGGTGATCGGCCCCGCATCAATGCTAAAACTTGCGGAAACCTTTGGTAGCTTATGGTTTTCAACCACCAGAATAGTAATGCCATTGGGTAATTTATAGATTACAGGATCGGCAAATGTGATGATCGGTGCAGGTCCGGGTTTTGGTTTTTGGCTCCTGTCTAGTTTCTGAGCTGCTGCGCCTTGAATGAACAAAGCAGCTATAGCAAATATAAATATCTTCTTCATGTCTATTTCTTTGGTAGGTAATAAAGTACTACACGCTGATCCTTGTTCAGGTATTTTTTGGCTACAGCTCTGATCTCTTCAGGAGTGATTGATTTGATTACCGCAAGCTGTTCGTTCAGGTCATTGGTATTCTTATTGTGGAAAGTATAGCCATTGGCCAGATTCTCGGCCAGTCCGATCATTTTTGTGTTGGCACTTACATAGCCATTCTCAAATTGATTTTGCAGCTTCTTAAACTCAGATTCACTAATCAGGTCATTCTGAAGGCGAACAACCTCCGCATCGATGTCAGTTAAAAGATCATTTAAAGGGGTGTTGTTATTGGGTAGTGCCAGCGTAATGTAAGCACCATGGTCTTCCAGAGTATAATTAAAAGCCGAAACCTGCAATGCCGTCTTTTTTTCATCTACCATTTTTGTGCTCAGCCTTGAACTTCCGCCACCTGATAAAATGGTACTGACCATTTCAAGCACTTTGTTTTCACGGCTCTTCATTCCCGGAACCCGGTAGGCGGCAAATATCGCCGGAATTTGGATATTGGCATCATATACCGTATCCACAATTTGTTTGGTCACCGGTTTTAACGCGAAAGTGCCCTTAACGACAGGAGCTCCTTTTGGCACTTCATTAAAATATTTAGCAACCAGTGCTTTGGTTTTTTCAATGTCCAGGTCTCCGGCGATTGTCAGCACGGCATTGTTGGGTGCATAATACTTTTTAAAGAAGGCAATAAATTCTTCCAGTTTTGCGGCATCCAGGTGTTCCATTGAACCTATCGGCTGCCAGCTGTAAGGATGCCCTTCAAATAAATGAGTGAAGATGTTTTCAGTAAACTTACCATACGGCTTGTTGTCAGTGAGCATGCGTTTCTCTTCTTTAACCACCTCGTTTTGTGTCTTAACACCTGCCTCATCAATTTTTGGGTGCAACATGCGCTCACTTTCCAGCCATAGCCCGAGCTCCAGCTGATTTGAAGGGAAAACTTCGTAGTAGAAAGTCCTGTCCTGAGAAGTATTGGCATTATTCTGTCCGCCGTTACTGCTCACTATTTTCATAAAATCGCCTCTTTTCATGTTCTGGCTACCTTCAAATAGCAGGTGCTCAAAGAAATGGGCAAAGCCAGTCCTTGTCGGATCTTCGTCTTTCGAACCGACGTGATACATGACCGAAACGGCTACAACAGGCGCAGTCTTATCCTGATGAAGAATGACATGAAGGCCATTATCCAGGTCGTATTCAGTAAACTTTACCTGCTGCGCACCAGCGCGAAGGAATATTCCTGATAACGAAAGAATCATTAAAAATTTATATCTCATTTTTTACTTGTTTTATTTCAATCTTCCAAAATAAACCAGGACAGCTTCCGCTAGCCCTGGTCTGCTTATTAACTACCTATTTTCGTTTTTACGAATAGGGTCTTATTTCCTTTGGTAAACGCCTAAACCTCTTTTAAGGTATGCTGCATACGCTTTGACGTCGAATAGTCAGTAAGAGTGCTATGCCTAAATGTTCCATTTTTTTGCATGGGCCACACCAACTGTTAACAACATCAGGCAGCTTTTTAAAAATCCTTGTAACAATTATTTACCAAAAAGTGATTTCAACTGCTCATCAATTTCGACACCACCCCCCACATATCTAGCAATAATTTTCCCCTCCTTATCTAATAAAATCTTGGTTGGAAAAGCAGTTACACCATAAGCTTTAACAGCGTCAAAGGCCTCTATTCCTTCATTGTTCAATACCTGTATCCAGGAAATGTCATCTTCCTGAATGGCATCCTTCCATGCTTTACGGTTCTCCTCAATGCTCCGGCGCTGCTCATGTGCAATGCCCAAAATTTCGAAACCATCTGCTTTGTATTTAGCATAAAGCTTTTTAAGATGTGGGTGTGATGAACGGCATGGTCCACACCAGCTTCCCCAGAAATCAAGCAAGACATAATTACCTTTTAAAGTTTCCAGATTCACATCCTTCCCATTGATATCCTTTTTCTGAAGTGGAATAGCCTGTTTTCCAATTGCAGTTGCTTCCATAACTTTTAAACGTGCTGCCAGGTCTTTTCCCTTTATTGAATTTTGTATACGCGGACTAAGCGCATAAAAAAATGGCTCAAATCTTTTCGGATCGATAGCGCGACTTCTACCATCAATCAAATCGAGACTTACATACGAATCTGGATGCTGATAAATAAAAGCATCTTCCACTTTAGTCATATCCATCCGTATAGCCCTTAGCTTCGGGGAAAGTTCATTTCTTGCCTTTTCATTGTTCGCTCTAAAATACTGCCCTATTTTTTCACTAAGTGGCTTCCTCTTATCCTCAAGTGGCTTTAATTCTGACTTCAGCCTCAAATAATCCGCTTGCGCTGCACCACCTTCAATCAGAGCAGTTTTCATATTTGAACCAGTAACACTAAAAGTTTTATTTTCCAGAAAAAAGTCCTGTTCATCTCTAGCCATCATCATTTCCATAGTCATAGGTCCATTGTCCTCTTTCAGCGCTTTCAAAGTAATTTGTGCTCTTACGACATCTTTTATTATACCTTTCAATAGAAACCCTCTGTTTTTTACTATTGCCGAATCCACGACCTGTTTGTTACCCTCAACATAACTGATCATTACTTTTTGTCCATTTGTAGCACTGGCAATGTTTCCTTTTATTGAAAATCCATACTGTGCATTTGCTGAAAAGGTCAACAGACCAATTGCAGCAGTAATTAATGTTTTTAACATAGCTCTGTATATTTTTTAGTTTGCATTTCCTTCCCATCCCGTATCAGTTCAACCGTTATCGTATCGCCTGAAAAGTACTTGTTCACTATAATGTTGTAGCTGGCTAATTGGATGTCCATTAATTCCAGTAACCACATCTTTAAGTTTTAATATCTCATCTGCTGATCCTCTGGGTGCGGTGTTGATACACACGATCGATAACTTTATCAATTATCTTCTCAATTTCTTTAGTTTTTTTTATTTCTTGCGCGAAACTAGGCAGACTGAATAATAGCCCTGCCACCAATGCGACGATTAGAGATTTATTTTTTAACATGTTGGGACATCTTTTAATAATTTAATTTAATTGCCTTTTCCACAGGCGGCATACATTGGAACAGGTTACAGCATTGATAATATAGGCCTGTATTCACTTGGCCTTTAGCTGTCGGAGATGATTTTTTAAGTTTATGAATGAAGATTGCCTCATTTTCATAGAACATTACTCCCTTCTCGGCTGGAGATTCAATAGCCTCGCTCTTTTGCCAAATACCCGCTTTAGTGATATTGTTATCTACATCGAGGATATACTCTGTGGTAAGATAAGGCATATTTTCTGGAACAAACTCGTAAATATGCCACCCATCTGCAATTTTCACTTTCACGACAACAGCAACACTATCACTCCGACTATCACTGATTAACCTCGCTTCTACACTAACGGGGAATTGTTGATCCGGAGCTTTACATATAATACTTTTAGAGAAGCTGGTAATATCCTCATCGAAAGTTGATACCCGCTGGGCATTTACTAAACACGTATTTAGTGTCAACATAAGAACTGTAAGCAATACTAATTTCATTGGTTATAGGTATTAACTATAAATTTATATGGCGCTTCGGTAAAGAACAATCTCTTTTTATTATTCGTGTACCAACTCTGCCATTTATCAGCGTCATCAAAATTTTCAGCGGTATATTTCTTTAACATCTTCAGCGCTAATTCTGGACGATCATTCTGTTTAAACATCTTAATACAGGTTTCTAAAAAGCGAAGATCGTGATTAGGAACTCCTATTATTTTGGCCTCTTCATCAATTACGGCCGAATAAAAGCCCTTCGGATCACAATACATGTAGTCTATATTGTCTTTTAAATATTGGTAGTTGGCTGAGTCGGTACCAAATCGAGTGAAAAAACCTTTTTGGTTTTTGAGGTATTCATCCCACGTTGGAACAGGCTTTCCATCCTTTTTAGCGGTCGAAGTTTCATACATCCGCTTAACCATGCTCTGCATCTCTTTAAAATAGTCAGTAGTGGCTGCTCTATCGTTAAGCTTTCGTGCAATAGGAGTTTTTTTATCAAATTTACTCATGTAAGCTACTACGTTTACAAAAACTTTTTTTCCTTCCTCTGTCATCCCGGCCGGAGAGGCCCCAAATCCCCAAAGAAAAAAATTACCATGGCGTCCCAAGGCAACTGCGTTGACATCTTTCGTATTTACCCCGCTAGAAATTAATTCAGTATCAGGCGAGTCGGTAAACCGATCGCCCCTGGATACCAAACCTATCCTTGCATCTTTATCCTCGATGTAACCCTTTTGGTCTACTCTCCACATGGGAATTTGTTTTGGAACATTATCACCTGAAGCATAGTGATAGACTCCCTCTGGTGTTGGTTTCATTACCATCGTTGGCTTCACTTTCTCAAGTGGACCTTTAAAAATGGAGTGTTTGCGGTTTAGATGGTGGGCATCAGCATCTAGGCATAAACAAAGCCACTCGAACTTAAGTCCAATGGGAGTGCCCATTTGCGGTGCAGTATGTGAAATAAAGACTACTGGTTTTGAAAAATCGGCAGGAAGGTATTTAACACCTTCCGTTACCGGTTCTATTATTTTAGTGGGAAAATCAAAAATTGTCACATCATAAGGATCAGAATCTGAAGGTTTCCAGTCTCTACAGTCGATGGTTTTGACCTCTGCAAAATATTCACTTAACAGGGCTTTAAAAGCAGGCATCCTAATCGGATATTCTCGCTCAAACCCTTCCTTCGTCATGTTACCCGGAATTTTCCTAACCGATGTAGGCATCGCTTGTGCCGGATCGTACCCGACAAACAAGATTTTCAACCAACTCTTTGGTGGTGTAAATGCAACTTTACTATTTCCGGTCAAACTTGCTAATATTAGTATTGCAAGCAATATTGTTTTTATTCTCATAACTATCTATTTTTTATTTACCAATAGGTTCCGTTTACCGTCGTTGTTCCAATCGGTTACTCCTAACCGGGTACGGTATCCATTTTGAGTATTTCGACTTAGGGCACCAGGGTTAAATCTGAGATAAAAACTCCTTGACGAGATCCAAATACAGGTTGAGCAGCAAGCACGGTAAAGCGCATATATCGCGCCGTAGTATTTGAAACAGGAATGATCTGGACTGCCTGCGCAGGTGGGTTAGCCTGATTGAAAGTCCCTTTATCTGTCCAGGTAGTACCGTCGGTGCTTAATTCGATCTTGATCTGGGTAGGATATGCTCCGATGAGGACGTTACGAATCGGATATTGGTAGCTGATAGCACTAAAGGGGGTCGCTGTGCCAAAATCAACAGTAAAATACTGAGGCATATCAAGTCCGAGACTTGAAGACCAATAGCTGTTCGGAAGTCCATCCACTACATTACTTACACCATTGCCCGGTAAGGTCTCAGATGAAAAGCTCACGACCGTCAGGTTAAAGCGGCTCTTGCCGGTTTTGATAACCAGGTACAGTACCTGTCCGGGCGCAATGCCCTCTTCCCGGCCATTCACCGACCGGATGGTAACGGGCAGTACATAAGTGGTATAGGGGTTCAGGCTTGTTTGCTTTACAAGGTTAAGCTTCGCGGAATCGGATACCGTACTTCCAGCCGGGATTCGGCAGTCAGGTTTATAGAAATAAAAAGCTGTAGATGGCAAAACAGTTGCATTGCCATATTTGGCGCGGTAGCTTTCCATCTTTGAAGTATCAACCCCAAATGTAACATCGACCCCCGAAGCAACAACGCTTTTGGACAAAGCTTTCAACCCTATAATGGTCACCTGGTCCCGAAGGATCTCGGCCCGCCTTTCCAGTGTATCCGATAGGTCTAGTCCCTGTATGGATATACCATCTGTCGGCAATACAGGTACCACCGGCCTGTCCTTGCTGCAGGCTGCCAGCAGCAGCATAATGCAGCAATATAAAAATCCGTATGTCTTTTTCATGATTTTATCTTTTTATTGATCAAATATTACGTCATTTATTCTCTATTCCCCTGGATTTTGCGGCATGCCTGGGTTGTTCAGCAGTACACGCTGGGGAATCTGCAGGGTATATCTCGGACTGTGCGGCGGCAGGGTGGCAATGATATTATTCTTGGCATCGTACCGGTTTACTGCTGGCATTTTGCCCTCCTTGTCCAATCTGCGCATATCAAACCAGCGCAGTCCGCTAGAAGGCATTTCAAAGCCTCTTTCCCGCAGGACCCAGTTTAGTACCGTTTCTTGGTCACTCGATATCAGTTTCTGGTAAGGGGACGGAAAGCGGGCTGCCCGTATGTCATTTACCTGCTGCAAAGCAATGGCTAACTCTCCCTTACGCACTGCGGCTTCGGCAATGATCAGTTTCATTTCCTGTACAGAAGTACCGAAGTTTGTATAAGTGAAAGATTTTGCAACAAACGCCGGGGAAAACGAAGTTTTTCCCCTGGCATCGCCCTGGCTAAAATACCATAGCTGTTTACGCAGATCTCTGGGATCATAAGCGCTAAAGAAGCTGGGCAGGATTTCTTGGAAAACACCATTTCCCCGCCAGTATATGGCATCGGGCAAGAAAACTGTGGCATAACTGTACAAATTAAACGTTTTAAAGTCAAGCATGGTGGCTCTGCCATTATCCAGCGCCAGTTGCGCATTTTTTGCGGCACCAGTGTAATCACCGGAATAAAAAAAGATCCTTGCCAGCACGCTGTAGGCAGCAGCTGACGAGCCGCGCCAGGGGGCGCTACTGTTATTAGCGGGCAGGTTGGGAAGTGCCGCATTGATGTCTGAGATGATGCGGTCGTATATTTCTTTTACCGTGCTCCGGGGCGGGGTGGCCTGGGCTACATCGTTCGAGGTAACAAAGGGTACGGCCAGGTCCCTATCTGCAGTTGCAGGATCATATACCGGCCCGTATTCATTCACCAGGTACCAGTATTCAAAGGCACGCCCAAGCAGCGCTTCGGCCTTCAAGCTCGCCTTTTGCTGATTCGTGCCTCCTGTGGCCTCATCTATGCCTGCCAGCACGGTATTGTATTTATTAATAACACTATAGTGCTGTCCCCAGAATGTTGGTAACGTGGATTGATCTCTAGCATACTGGGGCGCCCAGGTATAGATCAGGTCATTAACATCCGTAGCTGGCACCGGTATGGCCGACTGATCTACGTTGTCGCCCAGCAGGTTAAGCGAGAGCGGCGCATGACTCAGGCCCAGGGCATCGTAATCATTCAGCCACTGGTCATAATTGGTCACTGTGGTCAGCAGCGTATAACCTTTGGGTGTTATATCCAGGTACTTATTGCAGGCAGTGAGGGCCGTTATACAAAGGGCCATGGCCCAAAAAATATATTTAGGATTGTATCTCATGGTTGTACAGTTTAAAAGTTGGTAAATAGACCGATGGTATAGGTAGGCGTGACATATGGCTTATAATAATTGCGCGTGGCCATACTGTAATTGTATTTGTTAAACCCTACTGTATATAAATTAGACGCCTGCAGCTTAATCTCAAAATGGCTAAAGCCCACTTTTTTAAAAAATTTGTTGTTGCTAAAGGTATAGGAAGCCGTAAGATCTGCCAGGGTGATATAATCGCCATCGACCACATAACTATCTAAGTTATTGTAAACAACGTTAGTCCACTGAGTTCTGGAAGCAGCCAAAGATATGACATCAGTATGCTGCTCATCGCCGGGCTGTTTCCAGTAACTGCCGGCACCAGGCAGCGGCCTTACATCGCCGGGGCTAGGACGTGGTACCCGCACCTTAAAGCCGCCATAATAGTTGATCATACAAAAGAAATAGAAGTTGCCGATATCGAACCTGTTACTCATTCCCGCATTGACAGCAGGAACAGACGATCCCACATATGCCATATAGTTTGGATCCCTATAGTTTCTATCCGCAACTGTAGCGGATTCATAGGTATATACATTTCCCTGGTGGTCTTTTACCTGAACATACCCTTTGTTATCCAACCCAGCATCGCGATAGGCAAACAGCGCCCCTACCGGATAACCTGCTATATATCCGTAACTATTGTTGACGTCTACAAAGTTTCCAGCTGTTGTCTGATAAGTCTTTTGCACCTTGCTGGTATTAAGGGCAAGCACAAAGCCCGTATTCCAGTTAAATTTAGGAATGCTGAGCCAGTCGGCACGCAGACTGATCTCTACCCCCTTATTGTTAATGGTTGCTGTGTTAATAATAGAAGAGTTGGCACCAGCGGTCGGGTCTATCAGACCGTTGGCTACTAAATCCGTGCTGTGCTTGTTATACCAGTCCACTGAGCCATAAATATTTTTGAATATGCTGTAATCAAGCCCTGCATTGAAGTTATTAGTCTGTTCCCAGCGCAGCCCGCTGTTGGCAAGCGAATACGATCGCAAGGCGGCAGATGCCGGAACAGTGCCTGTGGTGAGGTAGGACTGGCCAATTGCCTGTGGGAGTGACAGCTTGGCCACATTGCCGTTAAAGCCATTTGCTAAGCGCAGCTTCAGCTGTTTCACCCAGGTAACGTCCTGCATAAAGTTTTCTTTATCGATATTCCAGGCAGCACCTACCGACCATAAAGGCTTGTACCGGTATTTTGGGTTTGTACCGAACAGATTGGACTGGTCGATACGCAAGCTGCCGGTAAGCGAGTATGTATTGCGAAAGGAATAAACGATATTGGAAAAGCCGGATAAATACCGGTCTTCCCGGTAAGTCTGACCAAATAAATGACTGTAAGCTAACGGACCTGTTCCCAAAAAAGGACTTATGAACCCAGAAGTCAAAATATCGTAATTGACCGGTTGTTGTAACAGGCTCTGGTCGTCGTAGCCAAAGTATGCGGCGTTAGCGATCTGATCCTTTTCATTTCTTACCTCTGCGCCAAGAATGGCATTGATGGAATGGTCTTTGCCAAAATACTTGTTATAATTTAACTGGGTCCGCAGGGTGTAGCTGGAAGATTTAGCCGTTTGCTGCTGTAAATAACCCCCTATGGGAATATTGAATACCAGGCTGCCATTGGCATTCCTTGTAGCATAGTTATCAACATACTGGTGTACTTCAGACGATTGCTCATCGGCATAATGGCGCTGGTCGGTACGGGACGTTTCATAGATACCGCCGAAAGTAAGATTAAAGCCATGTCCGATCCTATAGTCGAAGTTAGCAGTAACACGGTTGTTGAGGGTATGTGTCTTGTCGCTGATATGATCGATATCTACCAAAGGATAATACTGGTAATCCCGCAGCCCCATGTCCATAAGTACCGAATTATAATAAGGATTTACTCCCGACTTAAACGCAACAGGACTTGGGTTCCCATATTTATCCTGCAGACGCTCATACGGATAAATGCTGTTGATATCCGGTACCGGCGCAGCAGTAGCGCGCAGTTCCTGGAAATCGGTGGTCAGCTCCAGGGAAAGACGCTGGGAGAACTTCAGCGTGCTGCGGGCCGAAAGCAGGATATTGTTATTATTGTTATTTTTCTGCTGCTGCAGGTTGTCGGTATAATTGGCGGTAATGTAATAGAGTGCATTGGCATTGCCACCGGACACATTCATGTTGTAGGTCTGGGTAGCGGCTGTTTGCAGGAACAGACGGCTGTAATCTTTGGTGTTGTTGTAGCTGCCCAAATTGGCAAATGTTTCGTCGGCCTGTGCCTGGTTAATGATTTTACCTGCCTGCTGGGCTACGGTATAGTAAACAGGTGACTGAACGCCTTTCCAGTTAGGTGTCGACAAGCCTGCATAGGTATTAGAATCCACGCTCGTAGCAAAGATGTCCCGCTGGTAAGCCACAATCAGTGCGGAGGCATCGGGATCCCAGCGATAGCGGCTGTAGTTCTCTTTGGGTGTAAAACCCACGGTGGCACGGAAAGCGACCTGCGGTTTGCCGACGCTTGCCTGTTTTCTTTCGATCACAATTACGCCGTTAGATGCGCGAACACCATAAACTGTGGCTGCTGCAGCATCCTTCAGAATGGTAACAGACTTAATTTCATTCGGGTTTATCATATCCAGTGTGAGGGTAGTGGGATAACCGTCCACGACAATTAAAGGATTTTGGTTGGCCGACATTGTGGAAATACCACGGATATTGAAGAGGCTCTTGGAAGTAGTATTACCGTTTGCATCTGTGCTGGTAAAATTAACATCATTATTGATCATTAAGCCGGGAAGCCGGTTGGCCAGACCATCCAGGAAATTGGTGCTGATGCGCGATTCGTATTCTCTGGTGGTGATCTGTGCCACGGCACCGGTACTCTGCTCTGGTTTGATACGCTGGTAACCTGTATTAATGGTGACGCTGCTTAATGCCAAAACAGCCTCCTTCATCACTAGCACAAGTAAAGACGCCTCTGTGGATGCGTTGATTTCAATAGCCATCTCCAATGACTGATAACCTATAGAAGTAACCGAAAGCGTATAGTTACCATATGGAACGTTTTTAAAGACGAATGTTCCTGTTTGATTTGTGATTTCAGTGAGTTTCCCGGGGGATAGCTTAACTGTTGCACCTGCGATTTCCTTTCCTGCAGTGTCTCGCACTACACCTGAAAAACTGTTGATATTGATAGGTACAACAGGCTTATTTAGAGGGGAAGGGCTCCTTCTCCTTTTTATAATGATTGAGTTGTCATCAATCTCAAAATCCAGGTTCTGAGGATTTAAAATTCGTGCTAGTAAATCTTTCAGTTCTTCATTTCTAGCCTGAATATTAATGGTTTTTAGCTCCCTTATGTTTACACTTTCGTAGAAGAAGTCATAACCGGTCTGCGCTTTGATGCGATTTAGCACTGTGGTAAGCGAGGCGTCCTTTTCAGTCAACGATATTTTCTGCGCAAAAGTAGTGGCGCTGACCTGTAAAAAACCTGTGATCAATAATATGGTGGTTAGCCTCATAATCAGCAGTAATTTAATTATAGCACCTGAAGGGTACCATAGTTTTTGTTGTAAAACTTTGTACATTTGAGTTTAGTTGGTTTAAAGGCATAATACGCAATACTTGTCAAGGTGGATCGTACTAGGCCGGTGATATCTGATATTTTCTGTCCAGCTAGCTTACAGGTCATCCGGGCGCCAACCCGTATGACCTTTTTTACTTGAAGGTCTTTTACAATTGGGTATAATTATTTTTCTATAGCCGTTATCCTCCTTCCTTCAATTTTAAATTGAATGCCATTTGTTTTTTCCATCATGCGAAGCACGCGGCTTATGCTCCGGCTGCGGGAAATATTACCCGAAAACTCCTTGTTCGCTAGCTTATCGCTCAATTCAATCTCCACGTCATACCAACGCTCAAGTTTTCTCACGATGCTGGCCATCTTTTCTTCGTTAAACTGAAAGCTTCCTTCTTTCCAGGCTACTGTTTCATCTAAATTAGCCTTGGATACTTTTAAATTGCCGTTTATTAATGTTGCCTGTTCCCCTGGGAACAGGATAGTGCTTTTATTTACCCTTATACGTCCTTCCAGCAAGGTAGTCCTCACAGCAGGTTCATCCCCATAGGCATTGATATTGAAATGCGTACCTAATACTTCCACTTCCTGATTATCTGTTTGTACTACGAAAGGATGTTCTTTATCCTTAGAAATTTCAAAATAACCTTCACCTCTAAGTTTGACTTTCCGTTTCCCATGCTCAATTAAAGAAACAGGATAAGTCAAGCTTGATGCGGCGTTTAGATATACCAAGGAGCCGTCCGGCAAACGCACCTTATAGGTTTCTCCTTTGCCAGTCGATAGCGTATTAATTTTGTTGGGATCGTCAGCAGATCCTTTAATCTCATATTCCAATTGACCATCTGCAGATTTGGCAATGGCTATCCCTGCTTCCTGAGCAAGTTTACCATTGGATGCATCCGATAATTTAATCGTCTTACCATTAGCAAGGGTGAGGGTGGCACCAAATGAACCAGGAGCCACATCCTGATTTACGATTTGCGGATCATTATTTATTGCATTATTGCCATTGTTAAAGAAGTAAACGCTTAAAACGATCAGGGCTATTGCCGCAGCTACTCCAGCAATTCTCTGCCAAAGTTTAATTAATGTGGATTTTCGGATCGTTTCCGGGAGAACATGAGTGCGGATTTTATCCCTCACCATATCCTCTATCTGTTGCCTAAAATCTGTATTTAGTTTCTCCCACTCTGGATTTTCTTTAGCGAAAGAAGCCAGGTGGCATAAATATAGCTGCTTCTGTTGATCGGTTGCCGATCCATCAGCTACCTTATTTGCAATATCAATAAATTCTTCTTCCTGCATTTCCTAGTGGTTGATATATTGTAAAGCACATAAATAGCTTCTACCCCTAGATCGAAAATAAATAAAAATGAAACATTTTATTAAAACATTGATTTTCAGATAAAAAAATACATAAAAACATGCCCTTTACCGAGTTTCTCTCTTAGCTTTTTTAGCGCGGAAGTGATCTGTCCTTCTACTGCCTTCTCTGTAATTCCAAGTTTAGAAGCAATTTCCCGATTGGACAATTGATCAAAACGACTCATTCTAAAAATCTGCTGACAGCGTTCCGGCAATTCGGAGGTTATTGAAAGGATAATATCATTAAGCTGACGAACTTCCAGCAAAAGACTTTCATCAACAATTGACATTTGTTGTTTAGCCAAGCCCGCGATGACGGCGGCCTTTATCTTATTATCTCTAAAATAGTTCGCGGTTTTAAACTTAACAGCGGTTAAAAGATAGCCACGGCATGAAACCAGGTTCCATTGCGAACGGTGTTCCCAAAACCAAATAAAAATATCCTGTACGATATCCATACTATGCTGGTGATCCCGGAGAATATTATAGGCCATGGCATAAACGGTCTGAAAATGTCTAGCGTACAATTCATCAAACGCAGGGTATTCCCCTGCCTTGATCATTTGAAGCAAAACCTCTTCTGTTTCAGCCTTTAGTACATTAACTTTCATTCCTGTGATCCCCCCATAATATTATAGAAATAAATTTCCAATTATATACATAAAAATTTGAAATTCAAGGTAGCCATCTTCAAGATTGCCATCATCATATAGTTTCACCATCTCCTTACCAGCCTTTGTGAGCAAATCATAACTTAAATATGCAGTGCACTCCCTTTTAGACTCACCGATAGCGGATGACCTGGAAACAGAAAATGTACGTGTGGCAAAATCAACTGTCATTCCATACATGTAACCATCATCTCTCTTTTTGAAAGAAATTATAGTTGCATGATCTCTTCCGCATCTATTGCTAAGTCTATACTTCCCTGACTTAAATAATTGAGATAATCTTTTAAAACGAAACATGTGTTTATTGGTTTAAATATCTGTATGTCTTCAAACTAATTTGGACAAATGTCTAAGGAGTGTTTTCTGATTATAAAGCTATTAATTTTTGTTTTAAATATTCTGTTTTTCTGTTATTAATGGCCAGTTTTTTTAGGCTTTCTCTTTGTTTTAATATGAGTTCTCCACGACCATAATATACATCAGCTGGTGTCAGGTTTTTTAAAGACTCATGATAGCGTTCGTTATTATATTTATTTACAAACTCTTCTAGCGATTCTTTTAGCTCTTCTGGTGAATAATAATTGTTCAATTTGACCACATTTTTCATTGTCCTGTGATATCTTTCGATTTTTCCCTGGGTCTGTGGATGTGCCGGTCTGCCATGCACCTGTTTCATTTCCAGTTCTTCGGTCAGGTATTTCCCGAGTTCCTTAGAGATATAACATGATCCATTGTCGGACAGTAACTTAGGTTTAGCCTTCGTTTTTAACTTAGCCTTTTCTATCGCCTTATCCACATTACGTATCACATCTTCATGCTTCATAGATGTGCAAAGCTCCCAATGGACAATGTATCGGCTGTAGTCGTCCAATATGGTGCTCAAATAATAATCTCCCCAACCTTTTATCCTGAAATAGGTAAAATCTGTCTGCCACATTTCATGCACAAAACTGGTCTTATCCTTGAACTCATCGGATGCACTGATCAAAATATGGCTTGGCGCACTGATCAGTCCCTTGTTTTTAAGGATTCGATAGACTGAAGATTCTGAAATAAAAATCTGGTGCTCATCTGTAATGTGATGTGCTAGCTCGCGTGCTGACAGATCGACCTTATCCAGGGCAACCTCGACAACAAATTCTTTAACCTGATCTGGAATACTGTTCCACTGTTGTCTGGAGTCTCTGTTTTTCAGCTCTAACCCCTCATAACCGTCTGTTAGGTACCATCATACCAGCTGTAAAATGTACTTTTAGGAATCCCGAATTCATTTAAAGTACGCTTCACACCAATCTCCGATCGGGTAACCGTCTGAATAATCTCCATTTTTTCTCCTGCTGATAATCGCATATGCTTTTTGTATTTATCCGTTAATCCAGCAGATCCAAGCTTTTTTTTACGATATCGTAACGTAGTACCAGATCGGCAACCATTTCTTTGAGCCGGGCATTTTCTTTTCGGAGTTCGGCCACCTCATCTGATGTTGCCTCACGGGTAACATCGCCTTCAAGTCGCTTTTTTCCCGCCTCTAAAAACTCCTTGTTCCATTTGTAGAACTGAGACTCGTTAATGCTGTGATTACGACAGATCTCGGCAATAGAGTTTTCTGCGCGTAAAGCTTCCATCACGATCAGAATTTTCTGCTCTGCGGTGAAGATTCTTCGGGTACTGCGACGTACATTCTTGATGAAGTTTTCGGGGGTTGTTTTTTTTGGTCTTCCCATGATCATTAAAGTTAAATCTTTTTAGGAAAACACTCTCTTAGTTTTTAACCAATCGTGTCCAAATTATGCTGACGATTTACAACGCTACGGTATTCATTCCGTCAGTTTTTTCAGTCTTTGCAAGAAAAGGTATTGTATGCTTGTGCTTTTCTTTAAGATCCATAGAAATCTCCAAAAGCCCATAAGGCTCTTTAAATTTATACAGACTGATAAGATCAGGGGTTATAGAAACAAACGCATAATTGTCATTTTCAAAAATCATCTCGTTATCTAATTGCACTTTATCCGGAGAAAATTCACGATTAAAGCCATTCCCTTTCTTATTTCCAGAAAGTTTATAAAGTATTATAATCGATAACACCGCAATGCAAAATAGCACGCAGAAAATTTGAATGTGTTTTCTCATGACGATATTAGGAATTTAATTTAGTATTAGAAAATCAGAATCAATCATATATAGTGATCCTGATTTTCTGAATTCAGTGGTTAGATCAGTTGTTCACTCTGGTTCTATCTAAAATGGCATCATCGGTAACCGGGGTAGAAGATCCAACCTGATAGATGGGCGCAGATGCTCGACATAGCGGAGCTAGGACACCGTTACAATTAAACTGACTGGTTGTACCACCTTGTACAGTGGTATACTGTGCATAGGCTCCGCCTATTGCAACAGTCGCAAATAAGGCGGCGAAAAGTAATCTTTTCATAATTTTGTTATTTAATTTTAAGTGCCTACTCTATGGTTCGCAGGTTTTCGGCATCCCCTGATTCTGTTGCGCAACGAATATTTTTAAGACTTTTGGTTAATTTTATATGAATCTATATTAGCTTGTAAAAAGAGACCTACTATCGCCAGCAGTACAAATACCACATTAAATACTAAATGTTGAGACCAACTGGCACCTTCTAAAATTCCATTGCAGCTGCAGGGAATATCATCAGTATAGTTCATGATGAGAAATATGTAAGTTGTGAACAAAACGATTAACGTAAATGAAGCCAGCAAACCGACGAAAGATGTTCTAGGAATCACGACTAATACTGCTATAATCGCTTCAGTGATTGGCAAACTGTATGCTATATATTCAGAGAAGTCCGTAATGATTGGGGACTTACTAAGTTCTAGCTGGAATTTTTCAAAATCAAAAATTTTATCTCCAGCAGAATAGAGAAATAGCAGAAAAAATGCCCACTGGATGATTTCCACAATAATCTTGCGGTTAATCGTCAGCTTAGAAATGGATAAGCTAAAAGGCCTACGCTTTGTTTCAATTTGGTTATTCATATTGGGATGATTGAATAACTCAAAGGTAGATTAGAAATGAAAGGCAGTGTTAGAAAAAATTGCCGATTTTAACATGCACTATTGCCGATTTATTTCGGCAATATTACCAACCTCTTGTTTTAACTCCTTGATTTTGTTGTAATATTGTTTAACAGACAAATGGGCATGGATGGCCTGAACTTCCTGTGTAGCACAAGCAACAAATGCAGCATGTTCGTCTTTGAGCTTTCTGACACGCTCCAGTGATGGTAGTTCCCGAAAAGCATTCTGCTGTCTGAAATATACGCCTTGTTGATAAGTAAGCTCTCGGATTGCCTGATCAAAATCACGATATTTATTCATCAGGGACAATATCTCCGGGAATCCTATGGAAAGCACAAAACCATCTTCCAGTATCTGGACATAATCTTGGCGGTCTAAGCCTTTGATTAAACTATTTCCGTTAAAAATCAATTCCTTTTTCTTATATATACAAGTGCCACAAGGTATATTCTTTTGAGAATTGAAAAAATAACTGTGGCACATCGCTTCTATAGAAAACCATAAAAACCCGGTTATTGCTGTTCCGGGTGATTCCATGTATTGATTTCTAACCATTTTTTGAAGTTGACATCGGGCCACTATGTCGCTAATTTTGGCATCAAAGAAGTTGACCAAACTTCCAAATGCAGGAAGCAAATAATCTATAACAAGCTCTCGTTTATAAATTTCCAGTTCATGAGGCGATAAATCATCAATTCGGAATGGCGCATTTTGGCCGGTTTAGAAGCCGTCAACGGAATTATGTTGATAGGTTGGTCTACTGCCATGATTTTTGCCTTCCTACAGATCTTATACAGACAGAGCTGGAGCGCCCTCAACTTTGGGTTAAAAGCTCATGACAAGCACTTGCCGCAAGAAGATTCCAATTCGCACCCGAGCAATAATTATGAAAACAAAAGCTAAATAATAGATTTAGAAAAGCTATCGGCGATTCGATTTTGTTTTAAGATTCATTTTTATACCTTTGCATTCATCAGATGATATGATGAGCTATGATGATACAGAAAAAATCCCTAGCACAGGAGGTCGCAGACAGCCTTCAACACAGTATTGAACGGGGTGCATTTGCGATTAACGAGAAGCTCCCTACAGAACCGGAGCTCATGCAAAAATTCGGTGTAGGTCGCTCTACTATCCGTGAAGCGATCAAATACCTCTCTCAACTGGGCTTTGTAAACGTACAGCAAGGCCTCGGAACCTTTGTTGTCAGCCATAGTAGCAATAATATTCTAGACGAGAAGATCGAACGCGCAGACTTTGCAGACATATTTGAGGTGAGACAATTGCTAGAATTAAAAATCGTAGAGAAAGCTGCCATCAACAGAACGGAAGCGCATTTACAGAAAATGAAAAGAAAGCTGGAAGAGCGAAAACAGTATGCCGAAAAAGGAGATATGCTGCACTGTATCCATGCAGACGTAGACTTTCACATCACTGTTGCAGAAAGCTGTGGCAATACCATTCTACATGAGCTCTACAAAACAATGTCCGTACACGTCAGCAAATTCTTCCTGACTCTCTATAACGACACAGCTACATTTGTCGAGTCACAAGAGATTCATGAAGACCTGTTGCAAGCAATCAGTGCTAAAGACGCGATCAAAGCAACAAGAATTGCAACAAAAATAATTGGAAGAATTTAATTTTTTTACTCAAATTCATCAGATGACCTGATGTTTGCTTATACTATCTTATGTCCACTTTATCCGCAAACAAAACCGTATATCCTATACTATTTGCAATCAGCTTTTCGCATCTACTCAATGACCTGATGCAATCGGTAGTTCCTTCCGTCTATCCATTACTCAAAGAAAATTATGGCCTTTCCTTTACACAAATTGGGATTATCACACTTATCTTTCAATTGACAGCATCGGTTCTCCAGCCCTTTGTAGGCGCGTATACCGACAAGAAACCAAATCCAAAATCATTAGCCATCGGTATGATCTTTTCGCTTTCTGGATTAATATGTCTTGCCTATGCTTCCAACTTTTACCTTATTCTTACTTCTGTGAGTCTCCTAGGCGTTGGATCGTCCGTATTTCATCCCGAGGCCTCACGCGTAGCTCATCTTGCCTCTGGTGGCCGCAAAGGACTGGCTCAGTCCATCTTTCAGGTAGGGGGCAATACCGGTAGTGCTATTGGACCTTTACTTGCCGCGTTAATTGTCATACCAATGGGGCAAAACTATATCGGATGGTTCGGTACACTCGCTATACTGGGGATGTTTATACTGACTATCGTCGGCAATTGGTATCAGCAGAATATTATTGTTAAGACATCCACTGCAAGTGGGGTTACAAACACAGCTCCACAACAGACGTTACCAAAGCGCACCGTTATCATCTCCATTATTATTCTGTTAGTACTCATCTTTTCAAAATACTTCTACATGGCGTCCATGACGAGCTACTTTACGTTCTATCTCATCGAAAAATTTCATGTCAGTGTGCAACATTCACAGATCTACCTATTCGTATTTTTAGCATCTGTCGCAGCAGGAACGATCTTAGGTGGTCCATTAGGTGACAAATACGGGCGTAAATTGATTATTTGGATATCTATATTGGGCGCTGCTCCTTTTACATTATTGCTCCCCCATGTAGGCCTGCTACCGACTGTTGTATTAGCTGGTATTATCGGTTTGATCATTTCTTCCGCTTTTTCTGCGATCCTTGTTTATGCCACAGATCTTATCCCTGGCAAAGTGGGTATGATCGCCGGACTTTTCTTCGGTTTTGCTTTTGGAATGGGGGGCATAGGTTCGGCCGTCTTAGGCTGGCTTGCCGACCGCACAAGCATTGAATACGTATTCTCCATCTGTGCGTTTCTACCACTTATCGGAATAGTTACCGGATTCTTGCCAAACATTAGACGAAAAGCCTAGTTAAATCATCAAAAAAGCCGGTCTAGACCGGCTTTTTTGATGATTATTTAAGCAGCAATCGCTGTCTTTTGCTCCGATCGCGATATATACACTAATATAACTACACTCGCAAGCGCGTACAAAAATAAGAGTCCCAAACTCAGGTTACCTACGGCCCATTCTGAAGGAAGCAACTCATTCAGTACTGTCATAAACGACAGCCCGATACCTCCACCCAAAAAATAACTGGTACTGGTCAAGCTTGAAACTACGCCGTAATTGGAAGGATCTACATCACGTATACTCAATACAGCCATGCTTGTAAAACAAAAAGTAATTCCAACACCCGAAATACAGGCTGCACCGATCAATACCAAAGTCAATGGATGACCCAAATAAAGAGCTCCCCACAACACAATCGCACCTACAAGCAAGAAAGACCAACCCAATACGCCCATCTGAGCAGAATTAACACGCTTAGAGACCGACGGAAGTACGAATTTGGCAATAAGTGCCGAAAGCACACTAAATGGAACCAACATCAGACCTGCCGAGGCAGCTGTATGCCCCATATCACTTTGTAACATCAAAGAAATCAAGAATAAAAAGCCAATAAAGAAAGCTCCTTGAATAAAGAATACCAAATTGGAAATCACCACAGAAGGATGGTTAAATAAACTGAGCTTTATCAAGGGTTCTGATACGGTCTTTAACCTATAAATAACGATCCCTAACAAAAGGAGCCCTATCAAAATAGAACCGATAACGACTGTTGGGTTCTCTTTAAAATCCGGCAATTGATGCGAACCGTAAGCAAGGCTTAGCAACCCCAGCACCAGCAAAATTCCGGACAAGGTATCCGTACGTTGCGAATCCGCAGAAGCTTCGTCCTTCGGTATGTAAAAGTACGCCAGCAAAAGCGTAACGGCCAAAATAGGGACATTGATCAAAAATACCCAGTGCCAACTCAGGTACGTACTTAATAACCCTCCTATGGACAAACCACTCCCCGATCCTATTGCAGCGAAAGAGCTGAAAACTCCGATCGCTCGATTACGCTCCTGAGTCTCCCTAAAGGTGTTTGTTATAATGGACGAAGACGCGGGCATAATAAATGCGGCACCTAAGCCCTGCAAAGCACGAAAAATGGCCAATGATTCAAAAGAAGTCGACAGCCCTGCTCCCAGCGAGGTTAGCATAAATACCACCCCTCCCCAAAGAAAGACCTTCTTACGTCCCTTCTGATCCGACATCCTTCCTCCTATGATCAAGAATCCTCCAAAAAGAAGGACATACAAAGTCTGTAGCCATTGGGCCTGTTCTACCCCAATGTGAAACTGCTCCTGGATAGATGGAATAGTCAAATTTATAATCGCAATATCCAAAGCTTCCACAAAAGTGGCCACAGAGGCTATTATTAAAATAAGGTTCTTTCGTAACTGCATTATCAGAAAATTTTCGGCAAAGGTACTCTTTATCAAACAAACAGAATAAGATACTTCCCATTTTGTTTATCTTTATAGGTATAATCATGCACACAACACCTCAAATTACTAGAAAAACATGGAATTCAGAAAATTAGGCAACTCAGATATAGACGTATCCGTCATTACTTTCGGGGCTTGGGCCGCCGGAGGCTGGATGTGGGGCAGTACAGATCGTAAAGAAGCCATCGAAGCCATTAAAGCATCCTACCACGAAGGTGTTACCTCCATTGACACGGCTCCGATATATGGTCAGGGAGTTAGCGAAGAGATCGTTGGCGAAACCATTAAAGGCATACCCCGTGACAAAGTACAATTACTTACCAAATTCGGTATGCGATGGGACCTTGAGCAACCCAAGGGTATATTGGCTATGCACAGCAAAAATAATGAAGGGCTTCCCATAGATATTTACAAATATGCTGGCAAAGAAAGCGTCATCAAAGAAACCGAAGCCAGCCTGAAAAGGCTAGGTACAGACTATATCGATCTGATGCAAATTCACTGGCCCGATGTCACCACACCAATAGACGAAACGATGGAAGCCTTAGAAATACTAATTCAACAAGGCAAGATCCGTGCAGCGGGTGTGAGTAACTATACGACAGATCAAGTCAAAGAGGCGCGTCATACCTTAGGGGTTGTAAGCAATCAGGTACCTTACAGCATGCTTAACAGAGGCATAGAACAAGAACTAGTACCCTATGCCCAAGCCAACAACCTCAGCATTATTGCGTACAGCCCAATGGAAAGAGGATTGCTCACAGGCAAATACTTTAATACCATCACGTTACAAGAAGGAGATCATCGTAACCAATATTTCAAAAACTTTGATCTGGAAAAGGCCAAGTCTTTTCTAAATCAAATCGAACCATTAGCCAAAGAGAAACGAGCATCGTTATCCCAACTTGTATTACGATGGACTAGCCTACAGCCTGCTATTACAGTAGTTTTGGCAGGAGCACGTAATGCAACACAGGCTATTGAAAATGCAAAAGCCATCCAGGTTAATCTATCACAGGATGAATTACAATTCATTCGCGAGGAGCTAGACAAGATTTAGCCTTTAAAAAAGACATCCCGATATATCGGGATGTCTTTTTTAAAGGCTACGCATAATACGCCTCAAGGAAGTCTTTAACCTGTAAAGGAGTTCTACCTAAAATAGCTTCGAGATCCGTTCCGGTCTTATCAAACTCTCCTGCCTTTATACTTTTTAATATTCCAACAAAGAGACCTACAACGATCGGCGGCAAACCAGCATCGAGCAATGCCTGCTGGTATTCTGTATCCGAGACATTCAAATACGTTATCTTCAATTTGAGAACATCGCCCAATTGATCAGCGATCTCCTGAAAACGAACACGTTGACCATTCACCAGATCTATTATTCTATTCTCAAATCCATCCTTTACTAATACGTTTGCAGCCGCTTGCGCTAAGTCGTTACGGGATGTAAAGGCCACGGGGGTATCACCCGCCGGGGCAAAGAGGACTTTTCCTTCCCGGATAGCAGGACCGATAATATCAGGCAACATATCCATATATATACCATTGCGTAGAATAGTGTAGGTCAAGCCACTTGCGATCAACAGATCCTCCGTAGCCTTATAAACAGGCATCAACCCATTGGGCGAATCTTCAGCAGTAGATTGGTATTGAAAACTTGTAAAAATCACATGATTTACTTTGGCCGCCTTGGCAGCAGCGATCACATTTCGATGATGTGACTCCCTATTCTCCAAATCATTAGAAGAAACAAAAAGAAGCTTTTCAACGCCTTTAAAAGCATTAACCAAGGAGTTATAGTCATTATAATCTCCAATTTTTACCCCCACTCCTCTTTCAGCCCATGATTTTGCTTTTTCATGACTCCTACTCAATACCGTTAGTTTGCTTGCTCCCTCCTGTTGCAAAAAAGCTTCTGCCGCAGCATTTCCTAAATGCCCTGTTACCCCTGTTATTAAATACATAGTTGTTATATTTTAATTTTTTATACTTACTTTTGGTAAGTCAAAGGTAAAAAGTAAGCTATAGATATACAAGAACTTAACTCTTCGTAATTCACTTACCTAGAGGTCAGCATTACTGATTATCAGCACAATAATTTTTGATAAGTATGAATAATTTTTCAGATGCAACCTCCTGTCCTGTACGCAATGTCCTCGATCGACTTTCCGATAAATGGACCATATTGGTTATTTTGGTTCTCGGAGAGACAGGCACCATGAGATTCAATGAGATTCACAAGCAGATTGGCGACATCTCCGAAAAAATGTTGACGGTATCACTACGTAAACTGGAAGCCGATGGTCTTATTTCGCGCGAAGTTTACCCTGTCATCCCTCCCAGAGTGGAGTACCGGCTGACTGCATTAGGACAGGAGCTCCTTCCATTGATCGATACCATCAGCAACTGGGCCAACCGGCACATGCAACAAATACTGACCAATAGGCAACAATACAATGGATAAAGCTATTTAAAATTAAACACGGCCCTCAGCACAGCCATTCTTCCCCGCAAGTCGTAACTGTTCTGTGCCTGCATATTTGCCGAAATAGTATAGGTTTCGAACTTTTTAATATTCCCAATATTAGAAAGATTCAGTTCAAAATCTGTGTTCCACTTTTTATGTCTGTACCGGACAAACGTATCAAAAAACACATAACTGATATCCTTCAGTCCAGGTTGCTTTGTGTACAGATGACGGGCGCTAATGTTAAAATGAAATAAGCGATACAGTGTAATAGGAAAGCCGATATTCTGCGATAAACTAAACGTATTTCGATCCAACCCATCAGATCCTTCCAGCTGTCGTGTTGTGTTCCACGATAGTTGACTTCTATACGATAAATTAACCGATTTCCATAACCGGGCCTCCATAGATGGGCTTAGGTTATAGGCTATATTTTGAAAAGGAAGAAGTTCCTTATTAAAAAGTTGATTATAATCCATCAAGCTCCAACTGAAACCAAGTTTAACCGTACTCGCCAATGGAAATATATATTTATCCACACCAAGGCTCGCATTATAGGAGTTAACTTTGTTTTCCTGAGCAATCAGTTCTGTCTGCGTAATATCATCATTAATCTCATTGGATAGCATCGTACTGGATAAAGAGTTGCTGTAGTTTATCCCGAAATTTACAAACAACAACTTCACTGTCTTAGAAAGCTTATAGTTCAATCCCAGATTATTACTTCTATTTTCATTAATCCCACCACTATTACTTGCCAACGTTCTATAATTTCGTAGAATCAATCCACGGTACACATTTTCTATATTGCCAAAACTATTCCCTCTTTGGTACGAAAAACTAAGCTCATCCTCCCGCCCGACGATATACTTTGCGTCAAATGCAGGATTAAAAAGCAGCTTGTTTTGGGTCTGGTCCAGGCCAAAATATGGGTCACTATAACCCGTCCGCTGCAAAGACAATGGAAGCGACAATCGGGACGAAAATCGATTCATACGCCATTCGTATTCTGCACGAACGAAAAGCGACGATCGGAGCCAATGCATATCATTTTGCGAAGAGTCTATATCCACATCAACCACCTTCCCGGCCGTAGATACGGCTATCGAAGAGTTCAGCTTTTGATCTTCAATAGACAACCCAGCGCTATAATACTGTCCTATCCTTCCTTTTGGGAGTCTATAACCCACAGTCGCCTGTGTAAAAAGAGTAGGTACCTTCAACCGTTGCAGTGTTTCATTATACGGTACTCCCGTATTAAAAATGTCTGGAAAAACACCTGGATTCAATGACAGTGTCTGCGGTTTATTCGCATAGTTAAAATACCAATTGACCTGAATGATATCCCCATTCTTAAGTACAGGAACATATTCCAACTGATTCGAAACCCCTTTAATCTCGTGTTCCCGTCTTACATTTATCAACTCATTGTTACTATAGATATCGGCCGATCCATCCTCTTGTTCGTACTCTAGCGACAATGCATTACTGATATAAGCATTAGAAGCATTCTTATTCATATTCAGTCTTACCGCCCCCAGCCATTCCTTAATGGAAGTAGCCTGTCTTTCATCAAAGGAATAAACGTTCTCTCCGGTATTGTACGATGTATTTCCAGCATATTCCAGTGTATTTCTATCCCGCAACAGCTGAATGTTCGACTTTAACTGCCAGTCCTTTTTCAAGTTCACTAAATTATTTGCATCCAGCGCGACCGAATTGTTCATAAAATAATTCGATTTCCCCAAGGGAGGCGCTCCCACTGTTCCTAAAGATAGAAGGTTATTCACGGCAGAAGTCCCCATACTAGATAAAACAGTCTGTTTATTAAAACCGGAGAATCCACCGCTTAGGTCGTTTCCGATATTATTCCCCTGCAATACATTCAGAAGCTTATGCTTCTTATTGAATAAGATTGTATTAACCTCCCCATCGTATTGCTTTGGCAATCCTCCCCCCAATTTTACCTGACCGGTCAGCTTAAGCTTTGCGTCATCTTTAATCACGAGATTAAGCGCTACCTCATCCGTATATCGTTTGTTTTTAAGCACCTTTTTATGCTCATGGTTATTGAGCACCTGTACATCCTGCACCATTTTATGCGGAATTGTTTTTGAGCCTATCGCGTAGCGGTCATCCAGAAGGTCGTCTCCATCGATATAAAAATTAGAGATCGACTTACCTTGGTATTTAATCTGTCCCGATTCGGAGACCTCTACACCGGGCATCCGCTTTAATACATCCCCTATGGATCGATCTTCCTCCTTCGCAAAAGACGACACATTATAAGCCAACGTATCACCGATACGCTGTACCCGAGGTCTACTCTTTACATCAACATCGTCCAAGCGTATGTTCGCCTGCTCCAGCTCTATCCGCACCCGCTGCATCGATCCCAAGGGGACAGACTTCTTTTTGTAGCCAAGATGATTGATTTCAAGATAAGCTTCCGCTATATCTTTACTCGTGGATAACACGAAATTACCCGCTGCATCCGATGCTTTAAAAGCAATTATCTTATGCTCCGAAGATTTAAGTAATACGGTAATAGCTTTCAGTGGTTCTTGCGAGTTCTTATCGACCAATACCCCTTGGATAGTAGATTGCTGCGCCAAAGTTTCAAAAGCTGTGCCTATAAAAAGGAAGAAAACGGCTAGTCTTATCAACATACTTAAGGAGTCAGTTCAATCGGATTATTTGTTGTCTTCGAGGGTTTATAACTATCATCCTTCTTGATATTCATCGATTTTATTTTTGAGGTATCCAAGGTCGAAGAGCTTGAACTTCCAGAGCCAGAACGAACAACCATGCTTCCTGAAGATCCTATAGTCACATTACTACGAGAATTTAGATAAGCACTCGGATTTTCCCTAAACGCCTTTTCCAGCTTTTCAACCTCCGCAGCCGTAGAAGGAATTGCCTTTGCAGAAGGCGCTATCCGGATAGTAGTCTCCGCTTCCAGTTTATCAAAACCGGCATATTCAAACTCGACCTCTCCTTTGCTATCTTTTGCAGATAGAATCAAACCAGGTAGACCGTGTAACTTCCATGGTCCCCCAGGAAAAGGAATATCCGTCGTGAACCATACGATGTAATGACGTCCCTTAAAATCCGTTGTTGCTTTTTGACAGCTGTATCCACCAATCTCCTTGGACTCGTCCAATATCTCCCAATCCTGCTGTGGATAAGTCCCAGATAATACAAACTCGTCCGAAGCCACTTTAGCAATCTCTGTGATTTTCAGTTGTGCTGGCTCTATAATATAGGCCTCACTGACAGGGGAGGTACGCTGTAAAATAGTCAAGTTCCCATCAAACGCAGGATCATCAATCTGTTTTTTGACGTCATCCTGCATCCTAGTCATAGAATAGCTGGTATAATAGGTCCCCTTTTCGCCCAGGTAGGTCACGACTTCGTCCCTGACGTGTTTATCTCGTTGGGTCGTGTCGTTCACATGTTTAAAGATATAATGCACCTTTGCCAAAGGCTTCTCTTGTGCCATAGATAGTGTAGCCCCTAGCGCCATGAAGCTAAAAATAAGAATTCTTCTCATATAATTACGGTTTAAAAGTAAATATACGATTTTTTCGTAATCAACAAATTATTAATTCACCTTTACTAAATAATTATTTTTTTGTAACAAATCGTGGGTACAACAGACTTACTGTACAGAACACGAAAAAACAGCAGACGTAGTTTAAAAAAATAACATGGTAGAAAGGCTTTTTAGACAGCTTCACGGACTAATTTAAAAACGTAATGATGAGACAAGTAATAATTTCTTTTGAGCGAAGGAACACCTGCAAAAGCAAAGCATCCTTTCGTGCGCAAATTACAGCCAGACCTGGGATAGACAAGGCAACATACTACACGCTATAACTATTGTGAGACTGTGAACCAATTAAACGAAAAATTATTCCTGAATCGCCTGGAAGAGCATAAGGGCATCCTTCACAAAGTCGCCCGTATGTATATGGACAACAAAGAAGACCGAGAAGATCTCCATCAGGAAATCATCGCACAGCTATGGAAATCCTACTCCAACTTCAAAGGAGACGCTGCCTTTTCCACCTGGATGTATCGCGTAGCTATTAATACGGCAATTACTTACTTTAAGAAAGATAAACGCCGTAGTGACAGATACGATTACTCGCAAGCTAAAGAGCCCGAAACGGAATCGTACGACAACAAAAAAGATAAGCAGCTTGAGATCTTCTATACCGCTGTTCAACAACTCAATCCGGTAGAGAAAGCACTGATCTTTTACTTTATGGAGGGACTCTCCCACCGGGATACCGGAGCGCAATTAGGAATCAGCGAGGGCAATGTAAGAGTTAAGCTCAACCGGACAAAGGATAAATTACAACATATAATAAAGACATTTGATTATGAATCTTGATGAATTAAAATCAGCATGGAATGCTGAAGGGACACAGGATGTACATATCCCGACACATATCAAACAATTACGCCAGGCTCAACATCCCCTAGACAAACTAAAGCGTAATATGAAAACCGAATGGTACTTTCAGATAGCATCTATCATATTCATGGCTTTTGCTCCACAACTATTCGAAATACATCCAAGCACTTACCTTATATATTATACGGCCTATACCGTGGTATTGATCGTTTCTGTATATTATTTGAACATTTTTCGGTTATTTTACAAACGAATCAGCCATTATACGGCAGATACCAAAGACAATCTCAACGAGATCTATTACGAATTCAAGCTAAATATTGAGCGCTATCATTCCTTCGGATTTCTATTGATTCCTTTCGTGCTGGTATGGGCTTCTGTGTATACGTACAGTCGTCTTTTAGCAAAAGGACAAGACCTATCTAGCATACCGGATTCTTTTAAAAAAGCCTTTCTACTTATAGCCTTCATTACCACAATTCTAGTTACCTTAGGTGTATTAGCCTGGACCAAATACTTCTATACGCCTTATACTAAACAGATAAAAACTGTTCTAGACGAATTGAAAAAGGACGAAGACTAAAGCAGGTGTCGACCTAGCGGTCGGCA
Source organism: Sphingobacterium nematocida (assembly GCF_900168125.1). GTDB lineage: Bacteria > Bacteroidota > Bacteroidia > Sphingobacteriales > Sphingobacteriaceae > Sphingobacterium > Sphingobacterium nematocida. The sequence goes on along the minus strand of NZ_FUZF01000016.1, from coordinate 78,814 downwards.
CCTATAAAAACACCTGTGTATCAACAAAAAACAATCGTTTTTGTGACAAACGATAAATCCATCGTAAAAAAATAAATTCCTAATCGAAGGCAAATTCCTCTCCTGATCGTATAAAAAAGAACATTGGAGCCACGTAGAAACCACTTTCACAAAACCACTTCAATTTTGTAGAGGCAATCCTACAGTATATCTAGGTATTTTTTTAATAACTTTAGTTTACGTTTTTTTTCCAAAATACCCTCTCAAATAGCACTAAGAGAAATTTGGCTAAAAAACAGCTACTAATGAATCAAAAATTATAAAACTTAAAATCATGACAAAAAAATTATTCGCTGAGTTTTTCGGTACATTTTGGTTGGTTTTCGGGGGCTGTGGTAGTGCAGTCTTCGCAGCAGGCGTTCCCGACATCGGGATCGGTTTATTAGGTGTTTCCCTAGCCTTCGGTCTTACTGTCCTTACTATGGCCTATGCGGTCGGACACATTTCAGGAGGACACTTTAACCCTGCAGTCTCTGTGGGCTTATGGATAGGCGGGCGTTTTTCTGCAAATGAACTAATTCCTTATATCATCGCTCAGCTATTGGGCGCTGTAGCAGCCGCGGCCTGTCTTTATACCATTCTAAATGGTGCAGGCGCATTTTCTGCTGAGGGCCCTGGCGCTTTCGCTACCAATTTTTACGACATGCCAGGCTACCACGGTAGAAGCTACAGCATGGTAGCCGCATTCTTAGCCGAGTTTTTGCTTACCGCATTCTTTTTGATCATCATTCTTGGAGCAACCGACAAATGGGCTAACGGCAAATTTGCAGGTATAGCCATCGGTCTTGCTTTAACTTTGATTCATTTGATCTCCATTCCGATCACCAATACATCGGTCAACCCAGCACGTAGTACTTCACAGGCTCTTTTTGTTGGAGGTGAAGCTTTATCCCAGCTATGGTTATTCTGGGTAGCACCTATATTGGGGGCCATTGTAGCCGGTATCATCTATAAATTCTTACTTCAGAAAAATGACAACAGCACCGCTGCTTAGTTCCAATTCTAAAAACAATAGCCTCTCTCCTACCGAAAGAGGCTATTGTTTTTCATGGATACCAACAAAATCTATCTCTTTGATTGTCATTTTTTTCACGTAGAACACAAAAAGAGTCGCTAATTTTCACTTTAATCACCTATATTTAACTACATTTTATCGAGAAGTCATTTTTACTTCTCTATGTGGGTATCCCACAGGTCCATAATAATGGACCAACTATGAAAAACATTAGGCTGATCTAGGATTACTTTATCTGCTTTATTTATGTATCCCCTGTAGTGATTATCAATTGATCCGTACGCAGAAGGGATGTATTTTTTTTAACTGGAAATTAGAATGGAGAGCAATTTTAAGTACATTCAATTCTTTAAATCAATTCCGTGCCCGTCTGTTATCCTAAAGGTCAATAACAATGGCTTCGAAATCGTTGATGCGAATGATGCGTACTCAAGACTTTGCACATTAAGTATAGCAGACATGAAAGGAAAAGAGTTTTTTGAACTTTTCCCGATCAATCCTTATATCTATCCCGACATATGGTCAGACAGTTTTGAATCTGTATTGAAGGAAAAAAAAGCGATAAATCTGGGTGTTCGAAAACTCGTATCCCCACTCAATAGCCATACTACCTTTTTAGATATTAGACATTATGAGATACATCACCTGCCCATATTCGACACCGAGGGGCGGATCGAATATATTGTACGGTCACTTACCGACGTAACGCAACAAGTCATACAAGAAGAGCTTTATAACGAATCTCAAACTTCCGCACAATACGGCAATTGGTGGTTGAATAGCGAACAAAATACAATGGAATGGTCTACGGGCTTTAAGGATATCCTAGAGATATCTCATGATTTTCAGCCCAGCATCGAGTCCGCTAGACAATTTTATCATTGCGCAGAAGAAGAAGCAAGTTTTTACAAATCTGTCGACGAAGCGATCGAAAACAAAACAATGTTCAAGACCGTACTTTCCATTATCACAGCCAACGGCAATCAACGGTGGCTTTTATTGATTGGAAAACCCATTATTGTTGAAGACATCTGTGTAGGTATGCGGGGCGTTGCCAAAGACATCACCGAGAAACTTGCGTACATTGACCAGATTGAAAATCAACACAATAACCTGAGAGATATTGCCTTTGCACAGTCCCATCTCGTCCGGGCTCCGTTAGCACGCATACTCGCTCTTGTACAACATTTGAAACAAGAATATAACGAGGGGCCTTCCGAAACCACCTTACTTGATGCACTTAACCACTCTGCCAAAGAATTGGATTTAGTGATTCATGATATTATAAGGAAGACCGCCCCCGAAGAAATGTTAAGATAATAAGTAATTATAAGCCATGAAACTAACCACCGCTATAGTTGATGATGATAAAATATTTCATTTCCTAATGGAAATACTGCTCAAAGAAGCTACAATTTCCAACTCTCCAATCTGTCTTCATGAAGGCGCACAGTTTTTACAATGGTGGCAAGACCGGCAAAGTACATCCGAGGCCACTCTAGTTTTCCTGGATCTCAATATGCCGCTAATAGACGGTTGGAACGTACTAGACAGGCTACATGAACAGGGTGCGAAGAACACTTTCGTTGTCATTATCACGTCCTCCATAGATCCGAAGGACAGAAAAAGAGCAGAAAGCTACCCGATGGTTATCGATTTTCTTGTCAAACCCATACTTTTAGACAACCTGACCGCTATCAGGCAATCGCCCTTTCTTAAAGAATATTTCTAGACATACCTAGGTGCTAAAAAAGAATAGGCTGATCATATGACCAGCCTATTCTTTTTATCATCGGGAATCAAGTTCCTTATTTTAACAATTCTGCCAATTTCTTGTGAAGCTCTTCGCCCCTCAAATTGCTTGCTACAATTTTACCATCAGGACCGATCAAATAGTTCTGAGGAATCCCACGAACACCGTACAAAGTTGAAGCCGCATTTTTCCATCCTTGTAGATCACTTACATTTGTCCACTCCAATTTATCATCAGCGATAGCTTTCAACCAATTATCTTTTTTACCCGGATTATCCAAAGAAACTCCCAATACCGTAAAGTTTTTGTCTTTAAACTTATGGTATGCATCTACTACATTTGGATTTTCGTGACGGCAAGGACCACACCATGATGCCCAAAAATCAAGCAACACATATTTTCCCCTGAAGTCCGATAATTTCACTGGCTTATCATTCACATCATTTTGTGTAAAATCAGGAGCAATAGCACCTACTGCAGTGGCCTTTGCAGCAACAATACGTTTACTAAATGCCGTTCCCGCTGGCGTACTCTTTACCTCAGCACTCAATTTATTATAAGCCGGCTCAGCAAAATTGACGTCAAGCTGCGAACCAGAAAGATCCTGTAATGCTAACAATGCAAAATATGAGGTCGGATTTTTAGTTAAATAATCTTTCTGCGCCCGTTCCTTCTCCTCCATCAATGGGCCTGCCATACCTCTCAATTTTTCAGCCAACTTGCCATCTTTGCGTTGTTCATCTGTAGCACCATACCACTCTTTATCCAAAGCCGCCAAACCTTGCGTAGAGCGCTCTAGCGATTTCGCATATTGCGCGTACTCTACACTAAGTGGTGATCCTGAAATCGCTGCATTCTTTATCGAATCAGTAGCCACTAATTTTGCAGTACCCTTATCGATGTAGAAACTGTACGAATCCGCATTTTGTGCACGACGATCCAACGTGCCTGTCGGCGCGTAAGTAATCGTCATCTGCGTAGGACCTTCTACTGTTCCTGCAAAGGAAAATTTGCCTCCCTTTACAACAGAGCTATCCTGCGTCATACCATTACCGGTACGGTAAGATAAATACGCTTTTGCATTGTCGTTTGATTTTTTTAGCTGAGCCTCTATTTTAAAGCTCTCTTGCTGTGCCAACACTGTCAGTGGTAAGGCTAGCATCATTGTTAAAAATGTTCTGTTCATCTTAAAATTTAGTAATTGATTACATAGTAACCAGAAGCTAAATTAGATATTTTCAAATTTGCCTGCTACTAATGCGCGTATCAATTACGTTACTGCTCCATTTAAAAACATGACTACACCCAGCTTAGAATGCATGTCGCGAGTATCGGAAGCTCTATTTAAACCCTTTTTGAGCCTTAAACCGCGCTATCCCAATCAAAATCACGCCCATTAGAACTACAGCCAAACCAACAATAAAGCTATTTATCAACACCTTACTCAATCCTAACGCATCCACATCTACAAATGGATAAGGATAGAATCCAGAAATAGCTCCATGCGCCAAGGTATATATGAGATAGACAAACGGATAGATCAGCCAGCCAAGAATATCCTTCCATTTCAGAAGCCCTTTATCCGGTATACACCACCAATGGCACAAAACCAACAACGGGACTATCGAATGCAGCGTCTCATCCACCACGCGAGCCATACCCTGCGGTTGCCATATGCCACGCAAGACCAGATTATAGACGAGCCCTACGAGCAGAATATACAGGGTTACGGCTGTTGATGCCGTACTTTTCGCAAAAAACACAGCTATCGATCTCTTGGGAGACAACCATAAGCTCGTACTGTAAACCGCAACCATCAGATTCGTCAATATCGTAAAGTAGCTGAAGAAGCGAACCGTCTGTGTAACAGTGTCCACAGTAGAGGCCTCCATGCTGATAAAAAATTGAGCAATAACTGCAAGCCAGCTTAATAGGGCAATCAAAGCCAGTAGATTCCTTTGGAATGACATCATAATAGGACTGTTCTTAATCTAAAAATAAACAATATTCTGAATTATCATTCGAGATAAAAAAAATAAAAAGGGCTACCCGTCGGTAGCCCTCAATTTATAAAATCACATCGTATTTATTTAACAAACATTCCTCTCGGATTATTGACTCCCGAGAGCACCGTCTCGATTTCTGTACCATCTAGATTGGCCTTCTTGATAATTCCATTATTCGTTTCCGCCCAATATATTTTATTCGCAGTATGATCTACTGTCATACCTGAGCCCCCTCTATTACCAGAGAATGTCGCTATTTTCACAATGCCTGAGCCATTCAGATCAGCCCGCATAAGCCCTCCTGCATTCCGATCATCATAATAGATCTTCTCATTGATCTCATCGACATACATACCATATCCATAAGCTCCTGCGATGAGTATGCTTCCTCCTGTTCCATCAGCCTTCGCTACATGTAGATTTTCTTCATTCACATCATAATAGTAGATAAATCCGGTTTTACTGTTGAAACCTATGGCCCGCATGGATCCCCCCACTACTTTGATAAACTCCTTCTCATATCCACTACCATCCAGATTCGCACGTGACACATTTGTACCATCTGCTATATACATCTTATTATCAACAAGATTGATCGCCACCCCATAAGGGGCACCTAATCCTGTAAGGAGCTCTTCCACATTGCTGCCGTCCGCATTCATACGCCACACCTTACCCGATCCTGAATTTTGGAAATCACAGTAGTAAATTTTTTCATTTACCGCATCGTAAGCCATGCCATGACCTTCTTTACCGGTCATATTAATAACCGTTTCGGCTGCAGATCCTGGCACAAGCGACACCTTACGTATCAATTTGCTTCCATATTCTATAAAATAGAGTTCCTTATCCGTATCAATGACCGCATCCGGATCAATTACTGCTAAGTCTACCGAATAGTTTCCCGTTCCTCCTGGCCCTACTGCTTTCAACTTGACAGTATATACTCCCGGAGCCGTATACGTCTTTAAAGGTGCTTTCTCCGTAGAGTTCGTTCCATCACCAAAATCCCAAAGATAGGTTTCCGCGCTCTCGGAGCCATTAGCAAATTCAATAGCCTCGTTAATTTTAAACTCTGTTCCCTTGACAGTAAAAAAACTTTTCACTGGCTCTCCTAGATCGTCAAAGTTGTATTTTTTGTCTTTACAACCTACCATTGTGACCAGCACAACCAACAGTGTAGGCAATACTCTTTTCAACATGTTCATAATATTTAAGTTATATTATTAGTTCAACCGTGATATCCTATCTTATATTAAAGCTCTGTCCCTCTGAAAAAAGGGAGAATGCTGCGTTTTCAAACGAAACCTTATCCTTACCAAACACCTTCAATTTTTTAGGAGCCGACACCACGACCACCTGACTATCTCCTGCTACAGTCGCTTTTTTCCCCTTCACGATAATCGCAGTCGCTTCATCTATTCCGATCAACATCTTGTCTGGGTGATCCGCCAAGACACTCAGCAACCTATTATAGCGGCTCCTTATGATAAAATGCTGATCAATAATTGCATCCGTCAGATAGCCCATCCCTTGAGCCGTCTCTGCATTATTTTTTTTGACCTCCTTAAAACTTCCTCCGGCTTTCTCCTCTCCGGTAAACATAATCGCAGACATTACTGCCGCTCCTGCACTTGTCCCTGAAATAGTCGCTCCCTGCGCATAGGCTTTATGCAACGCATCATAAAGCTTCGTCCCTTTGACCACATTCATAAACTTATTTTGGTCACCACCTGTTATATAAATCAACCGTGCATGCTGCACCGAATCTATCCAAGATTGTCTTTCATTCGCTTCTGCCCGTGTAAAGTTGAAACTTGCAATTGGATTCTGGCAGTGCTGTAACAACTGTCCACTGATGAACTCCACAGACTCCTCTGGAATACTAGTTGCCATAGGCAGGATGACGATGTAATCGGATGCCTTAAGATTAGCGGTCTTCACCAATGTGTTTACCAGAGCGTCCGAACGGTCCCCTCCTCCAATAATAAAGAGACTCCCTTTAGACTGTCCAAAGATGCATCCTGTCAACAACAGGAAAGCAACCATCATACTATATTTTATATTAAAATTTCCTTTCATTACTTATAGATATAAACCGATATTTTACCATTTTCATCCACCGTACCGCGATACATACCAGAGGTATTAAATGTCATAGCCACCTTACCCGATTTATCTAGGCCGATGATCCCCCCGTCACCTCCCATTTTACCGATTTCATCGATCACTTGCTTTGTTGCATCCTCAATAGACAGCTTCTTCAGTTCAATAAGTGCTGACACCCTATTGGCCGCAACTTCTCGAATATAATACTCGCCCCAGCCGGTACTGGATATACCAGCAGTCAAGTTATTACAATACGTACCCGCTCCTATAATTGGTGAATCACCCACACGACCGTATCGTTTGTTGGTCATACCTCCGGTCGAGGTTCCTGCAGCAAGATTTCCATCTTTATCCAACGCAACAGCTCCTACCGTACCAAACTTTTTGTCCGCATCCGCTACACCAGAGATTCGGCTCTTACGGATATCCACATCATTGAAAGCAGCACGTCCGGTCTCTTCCTCCCGTTTCGTACGTTGCAATTGATCCCAACGTTCTTGCGTAAAGAAATAAGAAGCCGGCACCGTATCACATCCATTGGATGCCGCAAACAATTCCGCCCCCTTTCCGACCATCATCACGTGCTCAGACTTATCCATGACAGCTCTAGCCGCATTGATCGGGTTCTTTATATTCGTGACACCAGCTACCGCACCTGCCTTTAGCGTTTTACCATCCATGATAGAGGCATCCAATTCATTCTTACCCTCATTGGTAAATACCGCACCTTTTCCAGCATTAAAGAGGGGCGAGTTTTCCATTACATTGACAGCAGCCTGCACCGCATCCATAGATGATTTACCTTCTTTTAATAAATCATAACCACTTTGTAGGGCCTCCGTCAGCGCAGCCGTATAGGCAGCCTCTTTTTCAGGTGTCATATGCTGCTTTTCGATTGTACCTGCCCCACCATGAATCACCATTACATACTTGGTTTCGTCTGTTTTCACCGCCTGATCAGTACAGGACAATACCGCACTAGCTACCCCCACCAAACAAAAAATTCTAAAAATATTCTTCATCTCAGATCCTATTATTTAACGAGCCGACTGACTCCAGTTTCCATTTACAACTGACCACCAGTATTTTTCCCAACCTGCCGTACTAGCAGGTTCAAATGTGGTCATATTAAATCTATTATTTGTTGCTGTTCCAGCTATTGCAGTCACTTCTATGGCCTTTCCTCCATTATTCCAAGTTACAGGCTTGCCATCCTCAAATACCTCCGCCTTCTTACTACCATCCGTTTTTAAGAAAAAAGCCCTGTTAGTACCTAACACTTCGGCCATTCCGTTCGCATCAATACAGACCGCTGTCTTTTCATCTACCGCAATACCATAAGGTGTCTTATTCCAATCCTTCATGATACGCCCTAAGAACACGGCAGATCGTCCTTGGCGGTCACGTTGGGTAAAATGTTGATCCGTGATTACGTTTTGTAAGAAAGGAGCTTTCAGCAGATCATCTCTTCCTATACTAACTCTTTGGCCGTAAGGATTCGCCAACGCATCAGCCGATTCCACACCACCTCTTTCCGCACTGAAATAGTAGTTACCCAGAATAGCTGCGCCGGCACTCGTGCCTCCGACTGGCACTTTTTTCTCTGCCAGCAGGTAATTAATAGCCGCCATCGTTTTCGTCCCTTTCCAGTACCCCACATAATCCGCCTGATCCCCACCTGCGATAAAGAGCATCTCCGCATTCCGGATGATATGTGCCACCCTCGCATCATCAGCGAGTTTGCGCGAGTCTATTTTTAATGTTTCCACCGAATTGACTGTACCCAACCCTTTAATATAAGCGTTATAAGCATCCGTACCTGTCGCTCGAATCACGACAACATCCCCGCCACCACTACGGGCGATCATCCACTTTAGGGCCGCATCCACATCAGCTCCCCCACCCATGATGACGACTCCCGCTTGTGTTGAGGTAGTCACATCAGCGGTATCTCCGACAATATTTATCGAAGCCGGGCGCTCCACAGGTTTAGTCGGCTTGGGCGCATTCGGGTCAAACGGATTGGGTGTATTGTCCTTCCGACAAGAAGTAAATAGCGCTATTGCACCAAATACAACAAGAAAACCAATATTTTTCATAATCCCCCTTCTATTTACCACCATAATTTGGATTTTGTTCCATATTCTTATTTACCTTCATTTCCTCTGCCGGAATCGGGAAGCAATATTGAGCAGCCGTGGGTTCCAATTTTATAGCACCCACTGTATTGATCGCGTCCTGCGTAGTCCGTTCTATAGGAAGGCCACGACGCTTTAGATCAAAAAACCGATGTCCTTCAAAGGCAAGCTCTTTAAATCGTTCGTTATAAATAGCGTTTAACAAGCTTTGTTTGTCCAGAAAACTCTGATCAATGTAATTATAAATCCGGGAAGATCTCAAATCATTCAAATCTCTGGCCGCAGCCGACAAAGCACCTGTATTATTCAGCTTCTCCAACTCGGCCTCCGCACGTATTAGATACATCTCACCGGTTCGAAACAGCTTGATATCTGCCAGGCCACGGTAACCCGCTTTACCACCGGTATATTTTTCGACAGAATACTGCGATTTTCCAATAGGGCGGTTTGCATCGTATTTGATATAGCTTGCAAAGCGGACATCATCCATACGCTGTAAGGAGTTTCCAAATAGATCGATCAGCTTAAATGAAGGAGCATATAGCACAATATCTCCTGTCTCCCGATAGAAAGCAGCACCAACCCTGGACTCACCAATCAAACGCGGCAATTTCCAGATAATCTCAGCTTGACTTTCATCCCTCCATATCTTCCCAAAATCATTCTTTGGAGCCAGTGGTTCCTTCATTATTACTTCTGAAGCAAAAGTCACCGCATCATCCCATTTTTTGGCATATAAGGCTACGCGAGCCTGGATTGCCGATATGGTAGTCTTTGTGATGCGGCTATTACCACTAAAACCATCAGGTATCAACTCCTTAGCCGTTTTTAGATCTGCAAAAATGTCGTCAAAATTGGACTGCACCGACTGTCGAGCGGGGTAAGTAACCTCATACTTTTTCATATAGGGAATACCCATTCCATTCGGCTCGTAAGACGAAGCATAGCCTCTCAAGAGCTCAAAATGACTGTAAGCCCGTAAAGCCAGTAATTCGGCTTGATATTGGTTCAAAAGATTCTGTTCCGCTGCGGCTATACTCAATTTTGGAATCGCTTCCAGTACCAGGTTGGCTCTGCCTACAGGCATATACAAGTCATAAAACGCAGACGTCACGGAACCCGAAGACGAGTCGTAGATCCATCGGTGCGAGGAGGTATTGGACACCGTATTCTCCGTCGGAAGCATCGCTTCATCAGCCACAATAGCTACCGCATCGATCCAGCCTGAATTCAGCGCTGCATAGGCTCCCAAAACGCCCATATTTACATCTTCCAGATTACGAAATGCTTTGCTAGCATCGATCTGATCTACCGGAGGTAGATCCAGCTTGTTGCAAGACTGTAAAACAGTGCCTGACAATGCGAGTAAAACAATTATATTTTTGATATTCATAACGCTCTAAATTATCTCATGAACTCGTTAAAGTCCGATTAAAAATTAACATTGACACCTGCCGTATATTTCCGGGCATTCGGATATTCAAACCGCCCGTACTGTCGGTTATTTTCCGGATCCAACCCACGCCAAGTCGTCCAGGTAAACAGATTTTGGCCCTGTACAAAAATATTGGCCGATTTAAAGATGGTCTTTCCAAACAACGCGACCGGAATACTATAATTCAACTGCAGATTTCGCAGACGCATAAAGGAAGCGTCCTGAATATCCTTGGACGTGAAATTACGAGGCACATCTATCCGCTGCAGCACAGCGACATCCCCTGGCTTTTTCCAACGATCATAGAGCATTCGTTTACTCTGATTGCTCGTCATGTAGGCCTGATTCTCAATATAGAAATCGATATTATTCCAGCGCTCGACGTTAGACACAAAAGACAGCAATGCACTCAAGCTTAAATCCTTCCAACGGAAGTTCGTTGTAATTCCTCCCGTAAACTTAGGAAACATATTCGCAGACAACGGCACCGACTGCCCATCCGAATCGTAGACATTCGTGACCGAACCATCGCTATTGTAATATTGTGCATCCCCATTTTCAGGATTCACCCCTGCCCACCTAGGCCCGTAATAAGTCCCATAAGGGAGCCCGACCTTAATAATCCGTGTATCACCATCCATCAATTCATCCGATACGTCACTGACCCGCAATATTTTGTTCTGGTTATACGCACCATTAACTCCTACATTCCAGGTAATGTCCTTATTTTTTATAATATCCCCATTCAACGCAAATTCGATACCCTTATTCCCCATTCTTCCTGAACTCAACGGAATCGTGACCCCTGTGCCCATTCCAGCTGTCGCAGAGGGTTGTAGTGCTAAAAACATATTCCGGGTGATTTTATTATAAAAATCAACCGTCAGGTTTAATCGTTGACCCTGGAAAAGCCCAATATCAAAGCCTGTATTAAACTCGTTTACATATTCCCAATCGGAATCGGGGTTTACCAGATTTGCGGGTCGAATTCCTTGTTGACCTCCGTAGGATGTATTCACAGAAAACAGCGACATATGGCTAAAACTAGAGCTTAGTGGACTTGCTGTCTGACCGTAGCTGGCTCGCAACCTTAGTACTGGTATAAATTCATTCTCACGTAAAAAATCCTCTTGCTTTGCATCCCATGCGGCACCAAAGGAGTAAAAGCCATGCCAGCGATTTTTACTGGGCACCGAAGCCAGCGAGGCTCCATCATAACGGTAGCTCCCCGTGATAGTATACTTATTATCATAGGTATAGCGCCCGACCCCCATATAAGATAATAGAGCGGTCGCATCCCGACTTCCATTCAAATCAGGAAGAAAAGCGGGGCTCACCGCAATCGCTTTGGGCGATTCCGGAAGACGGTCATCCAGTCCATAACCTGTATAACCAAATGCTTTATAATTACTCTGGATATACTCAAAGAAGCCCGATACTTCAAAATCATGTAAATCAATAGCCTTGTTATATGTCAATCCTGTGGTCGATACCAGGTTAAAATTTCTTCGGTAGCCCTCTTCGAAAGAGCCCTTTTTCCCGAATTGATTCTGCCCTATATAGGAAAGGGGATTCACAAAAACCTGATCTTCGGAATTTCTAAAATCAACTCCGGCACGGGTAGATACTTTCAAACCAGGCATGATTTCATAAGCCATATTCAATCCCAAAATTGTTTTGAATTGGTTTGTCTTGTCCGATGTGCCATACAACACATCAATACCCCGGCTACCTTCCCGGGTATCATAGAACGGATGGTCCGTATCCGTCGCATAAAATACACCATCGGCTGTATACGGATATTCGTAAGGCAACGCATAATAGACAGATGCCATTGGTGAACCAACACCTGTGCCGCCTTCATTATACGTAAAGCGAGAGTTGGAATAACCTAGACTAAGATTTACACCTGCCGTAAATCGACCGTAATTCATGTTGGTATTACTTCTTAAAGAATACCTATTCATCCCAGTTTCTTTCACGATACCATCTTCATTCCACAAGCTCAATGAATTATAGGTTTGTACATTTTCATTTCCCCCACTCAAACTGAATTGTTGTTCCATGAAACGTCCGTCTTGAAAGAAAAGATCCCGCCAATCGGTATCCATATTACGTAGACTATCCAATGCCTGCTTGGCATCCTTTTGCCATGCTCCCGATTGGGTATTATAATCTGGATTTCTTGGAGAGAGGCTCCACCCAGGACCTATATCCCGACCTGTCTCCAAGCCCACCTCTTCCTCGAAGCGGAGTCGCTCTTTGGAATCCATCATCTCAAAAGCTGTTCTCGTTAACGTGGAGAAGCCGTATTGCGAGCTATAATTGACACTCAAACGTCCTCTTTTTCCTTTTTTTGTCGTTATTACCACTACGCCATTTGATCCCCGGGAGCCATAAAGCGCTTTGGCCGAGGCATCCTTTAAAACACTCACATTTTCAATATCTTCTGGATTGATTGCCTGAAAGTAGCCCCCTTCAATAGGAACCCCGTCCATCACATACAACGGCGTAGTTGTCCCCCGGATAGAACCAATACCTCGAATTACCACCGATGCACTCTGCCCGGGTTGTCCAGAACTCGATACCACAGTCATGCCGGGTACCTTACCCTGAAGAACCTGATCTAGCGAACTCATGGGCACACCTCCTATATCCTTGGCCTGTACCGACGAAGTAGCACTCGCACTCTTCCCTTTTTTGTAATCCGTATAGCCTGTTATGACGACCTGCTCGATTAGATTGTCATTCGCCTGTAGCACCACTCTAAGTGGCTCATCACCTACTTTAACGGTTTTAGAAAAATAAGAGATATGAGATATTGTCAATTCATCTCCTTCTTTCACATCGACAGAAAACACACCTCCGCTTGTTGTAGACACCGTGGTTTTCGTCCCTTTTACGACCACCAAAGCCCCGAGGATAGGTTTACCGGCTTCATCCACTACGGCACCCGTAAACTGTTGTTTTTGCTGTACGTCCGCTTTAATCGGAGCAGCAGTTCTCTTGATGACTACCGTCTTATTTACGATCTCATAATCCAATCCATAAGGACTCAAAATCGACTCCAGCACCTGGCTTAAATTAGTATCCGTAAAAGACACTCCTCTTTTTTTGAAATTCGCGATGTCTACGTCTTTATAAAAGAAACTATAGCCAGACTGCTTTTCCATTTGTTGGAATATCTGCTTGATAGACGCGTCCTTTAGGTTTAATGTAATTTTTTGAGCATACATCGACATTGGCAATTGAAGCAGAGCTGTCGATAGCAAAACAGTAGAAAGACGTATTTTCCAACTGCTTCTTACAGAAAACAACTTATAGCATTTTCCTAATAAATTCTCGTCCGAATGCCATTGTTGTCCCACCGTTGTCGCCAACGGCTCTCCCGATTCCAATTCTCTTGGTCGAGCTTTAGTGTACTTTTTCATTAGGTTAAGTTAGTTACGTTTATTATATGATTAAAAAAGACTATTCACGAAGTTCAATTTCTTTATGCTTCAGCTTATTTTCTGATATCTTGAAATGAATATCGGCAGCTTCAAGTACTTCCAATACCTTAGCCAGGTCCAATTCTTTATTTATTTTGCCACTGAATCGTTCTTTCGATCCCGAACCATCTGGTTTAATTTTGAGGTCATACCATTGGGTCAGTTGTTGCATGATTTCATTTGGTGTAGCGTTATGAAATACAAAATAGCCATCCCTCCATACTCCATATTCCGAGGCATCGACGGATTTCTTCTGTATCTTATCACCTACCACAATGACTTGTTCATTCGGCGCTAGTGTCACGACCTTGTTCCCTCTTTCCAGTTGGACCTTTCCCTCCATCAATGTAGTACGCTGTACATCATCATATGCAGCGATGTTAAAATGAGTCCCGAGAACTTTCACCTTTTGATCTGCAAAAGTCACCACAAAAGGTTGTTTATCACTTTTTGCCACTTCAAAATAAGCCTCTCCATTTAACCGAACCACCCGTTCTGCCCCCTGAAACTTAGAAGGAAATGAAAGGTTACTATTTGCATTCATCCAAACGTTTGTGCCATCCGGAAGATTTATCTTAAAAATATTTCCTTTCGGCGTACTCACTGTATTAGTGACAATCCTATCTGAAGAATGATTATAGACCAATTGGCCATCTACAATGGCCTGTGCATCACCGATTTTTTGATCTCCCCCTTCCGATGAAATAAACACAACCTTACCATCTTCAAAGGTCAACCTAACAGAGTCCTGTATAGGCATTATCTGTGCTATCGTACCTTCATCCAGCTCCTTATAGACATAGTTGTTTGTATAGTAAAAATAACCTAAAGCCCCAGATACTAGCAATGTAACCGCAGCGGCTATCCGGAGTATCGGTCGCAGATAGGGCTGTTTAGTACTTCTACTCTCTTTTTTAATATGGGCTAATAAACGTGTACGTATTTTGGCTTTACTTTGTTCTTGCTGTCGCCTATCTGGCAACAAGCCGCCGTCTTCCGAGTCAAACCAACGTTTTAATTCAGAGAGCTCTTCCTTACTTTCAAACCCTTTAAAGTAAGTCTTAATTATATTTTTGTTTTTTCCCGAAAGAGGCATATAGGGTGTTACGTTGGTTCCTTCTTATATAGTGCTCCCAAATAAGACCAGCACCTACGCCAAAACCAAAATTTATAAATAAAAACTCAAAAAAGCATAGAATCCATTGGTTTTCAAACGAATTCGTTTTATTGCTTTATTGATTTGATTTTCAACTGTGCTTCTGGATAATCCATACTCCATTGCTATCTCATCGATTGTCTTGTGGTTATACCGGCTTTCTTTAAATATAAGCTTGCATTTTTCGGGCAGATTCTCGATCTCCTCGTGGATTAGGTCGAGAATATAACGGTAGTGAAGTCGATCTTCTAAGGGTGGTTCTTGTAAGACCTGTTCTATATGATCAATAGCAACATATTGATCCTTCTCTTTATCGAGGTATTTAAATGTTAAGTATCGGGCCCCACTCATCAGATAAGCAGACATATTCAAGACCTCATGTATCCGGCTTCTATTTTTCCAGATGCTCAAAAACAGATCATGAACGATATCCTCCGCCGCTTCAACCTGTTGCACCTTACGGTACACTTTATTATAGATTGGCTGCCAATAATGGTCGTAAAAATCGGCAAAAGCACGCTGATCACCAGCCGCCAACCTATCGATCAAAGAAGGGTCGTTCATTGCTTTAGCCATATTATAACTGAATAGATAAACGCAAAGATAAGAAACGATAGGTTCTTTCTGTTAAGAATCAAAAGCTTATTAACTCATATGCTGCAGGCTAAGATTGCTTAAGGTCTATCCCTTCCCACCTTTCCTGTAGCAACTCCTCTAATTGTTCAATCTCGTTCTGATAGATTGTTTTCTTACGCGTACCAAAATACAACGTATTCTCCAGAGGCTGCTGGCCTGCCCAAATCAATTTAATCTTACTTGCGGCAATAGCCTCTGCACACAAAAAGTCAGGAACGACAGAAAAGCCGGATCCTGCACTCAGACAACGTACGATAGAACTGATGTTGGGCACAATATAGTTGGGGCTGAAATCAGGATGTTCTCCAAAATGCTTTAACCAAAAGTTTTTCAAGTGCTCCATATCCGCTGCCGTGCTATACCAGAGTTGATGCTTTAATACAGAAATGGCCTCTTTTATTTTGTTGTCGGCCAATAACCCTTCGACCTCCGCAGTATCGGTATCGGCCCCGGCTATTAGTACGATACGCTCCTTTGAGAAAGGCTTGTAATCTAAATTCTGCTGTGTTCCCTTTTGCGGCGTCACAATCAAATCGAGAAGCCCATTATCCAGATCGTGCTGCATTTTAGGGTATTCCCCGAAGCTGATAATTAGATTGAAAGGCAGATTGGCAATATGCTCTTCCAATGTATATTGAAAAGTTTCAAAACACATGCCCACACTAATCGTCACTCTTTCATCCTGCGATCTTTTGTGAAAATGCTGTTCGGCGCTTTCCATTTTCTTCAATGGATCCAAAACATAGTTATATAAAATCTTGCCCTTCTCCGTCGGCACCATTCTCCGTGCCGAACGGTCAAAGAGTTTGTACCCTGTAAAAGATTCCAATGAATTTAAGTGCAAACTTACTCCCGGCTGAGAGATAAAGAGCTCCTGTGCCGCGGCAGACAACGTTCCTGTCTCGTAGATCGCCTTAAAAGTTCGTAACCATTCTAAGTTCCAGCGCATATCCTATACTATTTATGATACAAATTTAGACAATATATCACAGCTATAAGCAATAGAAGACAAGTCTATCTATAATTTTAATTATGGAAATGTATAATTTAAGTTATTTTAATAATACATGATAATGATAGAACTTTGCATTATCAATACGAATAATTATACAATGAAAAAGATATTTATAATAAATGGCGGTCAAACATTTGCACACTCTGGAGGTCTATTTAACAATACGCTTACCACATGGACGCAAGAAACATTAGAGAAACAGGGGTTCGAAGTAAGGGCTACATGTACCAATAATGAGTTTGACGCGATAGAGGAAGTAGAAAATTTTAAATGGGCAGATATGATTATCTATAATACACCTATCTGGTGGTTTCAGGTTCCCAATCGTTTAAAAAAATATATAGACGAAGTCTTTACGGCGGGGCATCAAAACGGTATATATGCCAGCGACGGTAGGAGCCGTAAAAACCCAGCAATTAACTACGGAAAAGGCGGCCTGATGCAAGGGAAGAAATACATGGTAAATACGAGCTGGAATGCGCCCGAAACCGCATTTACACTACCTGGAGAATTTTTTGATCAGACATCTGTCGATGATGGTGTACTATTTGGGTTTCATAAAATGAACCAGTTTGCCGGGCTAGAACGTGTTGACGGGTTTCATTTTCATGATCTCGAAAAAAATGCAACCGAAGAACGGATAAACAACTACCAGCAAGCTTATAATCAGCACTTGAAAAATATACTCATCACAGAAAAACAATTGAGCACAGACGAACTCACATTTATCAATACAGAACTGGCAAAAATATAACCTGCGGTACAAATTTTATTGTCCAATGAAAATGTAAACAACAGCGCGGACTGTCCCATAAGACAGACTGCGCTCATTGCCGAGATTTTTTTACACCTAGAAAAATCAATACCGACAAAATGACTATAGAGGCAACTCCCCAAATAATTCCATTCCAATTCTCCTTGCTTACACTTGACGAATTGACCTGAGATTCCAATTGAGACCCTATATGGATTCGTCTCTCTTGGCTATCCTTCTCCATCACCAGGTTGGTCTTTTTAATCTGCATGTCACTTCCCACAAGCCGTCCTCTGGTACCCCAAAATCCATATTGAGGATGGTAGTAGAAGACAGAATCGGCCTGCAACATCCAATACGATTGGTTGCTGTCTATTTGTTGCCAAAGAAAACGATCGGAAGATTGACTAAGATTTTTGACTTCACGAGTTTGCAGCGACAGCTCTTCTTGCCTTTGCCGATTGACACGACAGCCCAAGAGCGTGAGGGTGATAAAGATGATGATTGTGCTATTTTTCATGGTTTATAAGGGTTACAGGGTTACGAAGTAACAGAGTTACAAGGTGAAGCATGGTGATGTGTTTTTAAGGTAGCTCATTTGCAATTTCGCGAATCCGCCATTAATCATTAATCATTAACCATTAATTTACCCAATCCGCTATTGTATAGATAGTTCGGAGATGTCGACGTCTCGATTCGACACGATTATTGCTATTGCCCTCTATGGTGATCAGATAGTCGTTAGACCGCTCTTTAATCAGCCCCACATGGTTGATACGTCTCACTTTTGCGCCATAGATACCAAATACATCCGCAGGCTGGCATTGGTCTTTTCCGATCTGCCTGACTTTCGGAAACAACGCAGGGCTCCATGGGTTACGTGGAACAGCGAATCCGGCTTGGCCGTAGCGTAGGCTAAGTACCCAGCGCCTTGCTATATTACTATAGTAGGTTTCCATGTACTCGCCTCCGAACCGTACGTACATGTCTCCATGTATACGGCTCTCCACTAATATTCGCAGTCTATCTTGCATTATGTATTTTAACGTGGCATTTATGGCAATCAGCCATCGTCTTCCTCTTTCTTGCAATCATCTTAATAACCCAAGGCTCTTTACCTTTTAGGTCTTTCATCTTTCGGATATGGTGCATTTCCAGATTCTCTGTACTCCTGCATAGTTCACACTTCTGGGCTTGTAGTCTTTCTATGAGACTTGTTCTTCCCGATGTGTACATGATACCAGGTACATTATCCACGTTTAACCTAACGTTGTCTGTTTTACGTTTAAAACCTTTATTGTAGAAGATGGATGATTTACGGTTTCCTTTGCGGTCGGTGTAGTAAACAGTAAAAACTCCGTTCCTTTTGAACTTGGTAATGGCCTGTCTAAGACTTATTCTGTATTTATTCGCAAATGTGCCGTACATACTGTATTCCATAATGTAACTGAAAGAATGCATAAATGAGCTGTTATTGGCTATCGAATAGTAATTATAGAGTCCTCGAATTTCAGCGTTGTATCTGCTTAATATTTCAAGATCATCGTTGTTAAGTAAATAGGGCCTCTTTTTTGATCGCCATACTTCTTTCCCCTTTTGCACCATTATTCGCAGAGCGTCGTACTCCATGAGCTTTCTCTGAAGGGCGACTTTTGGTATGTTTAGTACTACTCGCTTATCGTATGATTTGCACAGTGCACCAAGCTTATTTCGCTTGGTTTCATTGGATTTCCTGACGTAAACGTCAAAGCCTAGAAATCTTGCGGGTTTATTGGACTGTGTAATGAGCGTTTTCTCATCGGAGAGTTCCAATTGCAATTTCTCTTGTAGAAAACTTTTAATCTCCTGCTTGATCTGTTGGCTATCTTCTTTACTCCCTACTACCCCTATCAGGAAATCATCTGCATACCTTACGTATTTCATCCTTTTGAAATTAGTATCCATGTCATCGCTTTCTGCTATAAACCGACGCTCCTGTTCGATATTCCTTATCTCATTGATCAGTATTTTTCTTTCTGTTGTATCTTCTTCTTTTTTAAGCTTTTTCGTTAAGCATTGTTTTCTGCTTCTAAGTTTTAAGTGTTCTGCAGTCTCTTTGCGTCTTTGCCCTTTGTCGTAGTTTCGGATGTATTCTTCCATATATTTGTCGAATTTATCAAGGTATATATTTGCCAGTATTGGACTAACAATACCTCCTTGAGGTGTCCCACTGTAGCTATTGAAAAATTTCCAGTCTTCTACATATCCGGCATTCAGAAACTTTCTGATCAGTCTGATAAAGCGGTCATCTGTTATGCGTTCTTCCAGTGTTCTGATTAATACATCGTGATTGATGTTATCAAAAAAACCTTTTATATCGCCTTCAATGAACCACCTAGTCCCCGAAAATGATCGTTGACATTGCATCAATGCCGTCTGACAACTTCGGTGAGGTCTAAAACCATGTGAGAGATTGCTAAAGCTACCCTCATATATGGCCTGTAGTATCATCCTGATAACTTCCTGAACCAGTTTATCATCAAGTGAGGGAATCCCTAGTGGCCTTTTATTGCCATTCTTTTTTGGGATGTAAGTCCTCTTTGACGGATGGGGCTGGTACGTTTCATTTCTGAGCGCATCCATTAGCTTTTCAATGCGTCTGATGCTCATCCCATCGATAGTTTTACCATCGGCACCCTCAGTCATATTCCCAGGTTTGGCATATATGTTCTGATAAGCGTGGTAAAACATCTCTTCATTGAATAGAGTTCTGTAGAGTCGTTCAAACTTATAGTCAGGATTACTGCTATGATCTGATAGACTGTTTAATACTTTCTCTGGATTTCTTTTAATGTCTCCCACATTTTCCGTTATTAGTATTAAAAAATATTAGCTGCTTCCCTTCGCCATGTACAGGGCTTTCCCCTGCTCGGACTACTACGGAAGCTCCGTTGCCTTGTCGGATATTCAAAGGCCTGCACCTTATAGCCAGCTCTGTGGCATTCCGATTTAGGCAATCCCCGTTTAGGTTAATAATGACAGGCACTGTAGATTCTCGGATAAGACTTGTCCTTTTCTGCTTACTGCAGCTGTGTCATGGTTTGTTCTTGCTCTTCTGTCCATGGATCTAACAGGAGTACCATGATGTGACGTTTACCAGTTATCTTTCGTCCCAGCCTCGTCTGTGACCACTCGAACCATCTTTCAATCCGTTATGATTTTATCCTTATATCTACATTTTCATCTTCCCATTCAGTCGCAGTATGATAACTAACTGACTTATGGGGTTACCAACATGCTACACTCCCCGTCTAGTTTCCCTCGCGGATAAGTTGGCTGATGATAGGCTTATTGAACACTAGCCTAGATTTTGCCAAAAATCATTCATTATAAACCCTTTACGGGCGCACACCATGATACGAAGGCAGCGCACCATTCATAGCCCTTGCCGAGATTTGTATAACGGAGGTATTCTTCGATTCGTGGGCCGTCATTGTTACCCGTAGCTTCGTGGGTTCCTAGTTCATTGCTTGCTATTTGTATTATTAGGTCTCTTTTTATGCCACTCGAGCTCCCGAAATTCGGGACAAGACTGTGACAGGGCTCTTCCTTTTTTTCCGCAAAAAAGGAAGCAAAAAACTCATCGCTTAAAACTTTTGACACAAAGGAGGTGCATCCACCTACTATTGTCAAAAATTTTGCAGGCGATAAACGGAGTAAATGTACGTAACTACCAGTAGTAGCCGAATAAATTGGCCTAGGTTGCGAAACCGTTAAGAATTTAAATGGTGATCTCGTTAAGAAAATCAAACTCTTTGACCCCGACTTATCGGGGGAGTTTTTGATTTTTAGAGAACACGAATTAAATTTAGGATGAGCAACCATGCCTTGATTTAGCTTCGCTGAGCTCCACTTCGTTCCGGTTCTTTGCATACTTTCTTGATCAAGCAAGAAAGTATGAGCCACTCGCGGCTTGAGCGAGCTTACATCACCACTTCCATTGCCTTTAAAACTGCATACAACAGTAAAAAGAACACCGAAAAATAAAGAATACATTGTTGCCATGATGATAGTTGATTTAAGTGATGACCAAATTGCTTACGAAAAGACTTAAAAGGGCTCCATAGTAGCTCCTGCAGCCATATGCTGATATAGACCGCCAGCCAGCCGACCAGCAATCCAAAAACCGCAACGGTTAGCGTACCGAAGTCCAGCACACCGATTGCCGGATCGAACAGCTGCAATATGGTAGATACCATGATCCAGCCGATGATCAGAAATAAAGAGCCAAAGAATAGCTTCTCTTTTAGAATGGGTTCCCGATGCCAGCCCTGGGCTAGCCATGAAGGATTGTTTGTTGTAATCATGTTATGTAGCTAAAAGGTTAGAAAAGTGAGATAGTTAAAGAAGATTAGAGTGTATTTTTTACCTGCTACCCCTCTAGCTATGCTCACTAATCATTAATAATTAACCATTGATCTCTACCTCACGATCAGATAAATACTCTCCGACCAATCGCCAATTCCTTTGTTGTTGCGAGCACGCACACGGAAGTAAACCTTCTCTCCCGGAGTCAGACCACTGATATAATTGGACCGTGAAGTACTCGTGCTGAAGATCTCACCCCACTGAGGCTGATTTTCAGCATCCAATGCTGTAGCATAACAGTATTCGTACTCCGAAACATTCTTCTGTGGCGTAAATCCAAATTTGATCTCTCCCGATATACGTCCGTCTTCCAGTCGCATGCCGACCATTACTGTAGGGTGGGTTCCCGATTTGGGTGGTGGTACCAACATAAAACCCGAACTGGCTAGGACTTCTCCATCGCCATCTGCTACGACGTTGACATAAAAAGCCAATTGCCGCATGGCTTGCAATACCCGTTCACGGGCATTGTCTCTAGCCTTTTTCTCCAACTGGCTACCCCGTGTAGCTGCGATCTCATGCTTCACCCTGTAGTCATTGACCAGCACCTCATAGTCCGTCATTTCCGGTTTAGGATCCGGGAATAATGTGTTGTCTTTCATAGCAGCCAGTGTCTTACCGGCCAGACTAGATAGGGAATAATCGTCCCATTTGTGATATGCGATATAAACGCGATCTCTTCTCATGTTTTATAAATTTTGATAACTGTAAATAATAATTCTCTTGCCCCATTGGGCAGCTGATGCTTTTTACCGGCCCCCCAGTATTGGCTCGGCACGTATGCCATGGGCTTTAACTCCGTACATTCTTATTCCTTTCGTTGAATCCATAGCCAAAGATGGCCCACCCCATTCCGTAAACCTAAAAAACAGGTAACAGCAGGCAACGACCTACAATAAAAGCGGTTTTTCCAAGCAACAGCATGCAAGCCCTGAACTAAAAAAACCATATAACCCTAAGGATTCACAACATATCCCTATGTCTAAAAAGATAAACCATAAGGATACTGCGTACTCCCTTATATCTATGCCGTACTTCCCTATGGATATACGCTACTTCCTTCTGTCCGGTAGATTTAGCCCTATGTATACGTAAGATTACTATATAGTTTTGTCCGGCATCCCTATAGGTAAAGCAAAGACCCATACAGCAATACCGCAAATCCATAAGGAAACAAATTACAGATGTCCGTCCATACCGTACTTCCATACAGGTCCACTCCGTTTCCATACGTCTAGACTACATAGATAAATAGGTAAGACATATTTCAATATGTCTGCACGGTACACCCTTTTCGCTTTGCGTTGTACCCTTCTGTCAAAACAAAAAAACCTTAAGGCTAAAACGGCCAGCTGTACGTCACATCTACTTTTCCGTAAGGATGTCACATAAACCCTTAACTTAAAGCGGTACTTCCATAACGTTGTTCCTTATTTCCCTACACCGACAGGGTGCTTCTGTCAAGGTATGCCCTATACCCATATCGTTAAAAATCAAACCCATAAGGTTCCGGTGCAGAACCTTACGGGTTTAATGGCTAAAATTTTCCTTTTTGCCTGGAATAGGAGTAACGCAGTGCCTCCACTTCACTAAAGATCAGGCGTACCCCAGCAATGTCATCTCTATCCACGGTGGTGAGTACTTTCCGTGCACGGAGGTCATCAATCTTCCAACGGCTCACCTTTAGTATAGACTGAGCTTCCTTAACGGTCACCAATTCTTCTTCAAGGTACCCCCTTTGCGGCGGGGTGTCCGAGACGGCTTCTTTTTCAGACGTGTTATTTCGAGAAACACCCTGATCTAAAAAAAACTTTAATAATTCTTTAATTTCTTTCAATAATACATTGGTTGTGGTCTTTTGATCAATAATTTGTCGCAACATGTTTTCCATGGGTATGATGTACATGCACAGTCAAAGTCCGGCCATAGCTACTATGCGGTTTAACAAAAAGTAGAAAAAAGTATAATCGGTTGGGATCACTCCCTATCATCCTATGTATATGGCGCCCTGGTTTTACTGGCCTGCGAGCTCTTCTGATAAAACTCTTTCGAGAGACAAATGTTTGGAGCTTATCAAAAAATGCCCTTTCATTCAAAACAAATTGTTATATTAGTGTTATTAGTCAAAGCAATTATTGTAAAAGCCGTTCCCAATAGTATTGTCGTACGTATTTTAAGAATGCTATGCACACCATATCCCGTCTTATAATACCTTATTCGGATATCCGCATTACCCGTTACGTTTTTCTAGCGGTATCCTTTGCTATATACCATCCTTTTCGTAATCGCGACCTCACCTTCGATGTGCTAGCGGCATAGACAGCACAAAAGTCTATGCCGGATGGCGGTCAGTATACTGATCAAGCTGTCTCATTTATTTCCTATCATCACAGCCTATGCAGAACTGAAAGTCCGCTGCATGAGGTTACTTATGAATCCATACAAATTAAAACAGATATGCAAGAAGATCATCTTTATAAGACACTTAGGAATAGATTAACAAAGTATCGTGCTCCCAACAATGAGCTGTTAGAGGCACTTGTTCCATTAATAAATGGAAGAGCTTACGACACTAAACAAAATTTACTGATCACAGGCGATATACAACGTCGTGCGGTACTGCTACATCAGGGAGCAGCTGTTGCTTACGATCGACATCCATTTTCCAATAGCAAACACCACACTGGAAGTCGAACTTAGGTAGATCTATGCATCAAACCGAATCTCTAATAATCTATCAAGTATGGATATCGATCAAAGCCACTTGGTTAGGTGGTAGCCTCTACAATACCTGCAGTGCGCGCTCAAAAAAATCATGCTAGCCAGATAACGTGTTTTTCAAACAACTATTTGCCTATGCTGTAAGTGTTTTTGTTTAGCTGTACTTCACTTGTCCGTCATTTGTCCACCTTTTGTCCACCCCTAAAACTTCAAAGTAGGCACTTCCATACCTTATCTTTACCGAATTATACATTTTTCAAAGTAAAGTATACCCTATTCAATGAAGCCGATAGCTGCCTTGTTCTTACTTCTTCTTTCATTTGGACCCGTGTTTTGTCAGGACAACAAAGGAAGTGTCATCCTCGACAACTCTGTAACGAGTGTAGAGCAGGATGTCACGAAGTCGCTATTCGGCGAAACGATTTATTTTGGTCCCGAAGCGGAATGGAGTATTGATGGCACCCTCGAGATCTGGTGCCAGCGTATCTGGATAGCACCTGGAGCAAAAATCTACGGCAGCGGCCGTATCCTAATTTACAATCCTGCTGAAAGCCCTTTTTATAATGGCCTTAAGAAGAAACCTACAGTAATAGATGGCAACAATGGCAATTTTATTAAACTACTCGTAGAGCACCATAATAGTGCCGGCATAATACTGGAAAACATGGATGATCCAGGCTATAGCGCAACAGGGGTATCCGGATCGGATGGAGCGGCATTAAATATAGGAGGCGAATTAAAACTTGCACAAGATGGGGCTGATATACTGCTCAACGGCTATAACCTATCGTTTGATAAGGAGGCATCCATAACGCAATATGGCAATCGCCGTAAACTGATCATGCGCAATGATTATGGACATGTTTCCAAACTATTGACCTCTGGTTCGCATTTTATGTTTCCAATAGCTACAGCATCGCTTCACTATGCCCCGGTCGCAGTATCTGGCAGCGACAAAGATGCGACGATCTACGCTCGGAGCAGCGATTATTCAAGCAGTATAGTGCGTCCTAAGTACCCGCAATCGGGTATTGATATAAACTGGCAGGTCTATGCTTCGCAACCGCTAACTGCAATGCTGACGCTCACACATCCGCTGGCAGCTAATAAGGAAAAGTATAGGGACGAGCAAGCAGCAATCTACCAGTTTATGGAGTTGGAAGAAATGGATCGCCTTCCCACAAAGCGAGTTTCCGAAGGAGTACATCAATCCAGTGCTGTTCAATTGGCTACAGAACCAACCGATTATAGATCATGGTTTACCAAATCAATCGCTTTATCCGATGAACTGTTTATTCCCAATGTTTTTACTCCAAATGGCGACGGCGTGAATGATCGATTTGTAATACAGGCAATGGAAGCTTTTAACACGGTCAGTCTAACCATTTATAACCGCTGGGGTAACAATATATATTATAATCCCGTGTATGATAACAGCTGGGATGGATCGGGATTAAATCCTGGGACTTATTATTATGTTATTGAAGCAAAAGAAGGGAATAATAGCTCAATATATAAAGGGTGGGTTTTATTAATAAAAGAAAATTAACGGTATGCAGCAAATATATAGTCTATTCATCATAAGCTTCTTCATTATCGGAGGCGTAAAGGCACAATCAAAAATATCGGACAGTAGCGGAGACAAGTCACTGCCCAGCAAAAACGCGATCCTGGAGTTGAACAGTAAAACACGGGGACTCCTACATGCCCGTGTCGAATTAAGAGATACAAAAGATCCCTATCCACTAGCCGCACACGAAGCTGGTATCATGGTGTTCAATACCAAAGCTGTTGCTGATGTTCAGATCGGTATTTATTATAATGATGGAACAAAGTGGGTAGCTAACCTTTCGGCTTACGATAGCTGGCTGCAGGCCGGAAATACGGGGTCAGTTGCAGATTTTGTAGCTTCGTTGAAAGGGTCTAAAGGTGATAAGGGTGATAAAGGTGAGGCCGGTGAAGATGGGCCACGAGGTGTGCAAGGATCAGTAGGCCCTGTTGGGGTACAAGGATCCAAAGGGGATAAGGGCGAGACCGGTAACGAAGGACCACAGGGAATACAGGGGCCCATCGGCCCCATAGGAGTACAAGGACCTAAAGGAGATAAAGGAGAAACCGGCGACCAAGGACCACAGGGCGTACAGGGGCCAATAGGACCTGTTGGATTGCAAGGGCTCAAAGGTGATAAGGGTGAAACTGGTGACGAAGGACCACAGGGAATACAGGGGCCCATCGGCCCCATAGGAGTACAAGGTCCTAAAGGAGATAAAGGGGAAACCGGCGAAGAAGGACCACAGGGGCCTGCTGGTCCTGCAGGGTCGGATGCTACGATAAATAATGTCGCGGCAACAGGTGATCTGACAGGTACATTTCCTGGACCACAAGTCGCAGGTCTACGCGGCAAGCAGATCAGCAGTACAGCCCCTGTATCCAATGATATTTTAAAATTTGATGGTACACAATGGGTACCATCAGCGCTAAGCTCGTCTTCGGGACTAGTACTCCCCTACTCAGCCAGTGAGAACAATGCATCCACGTTGTTTTTAATTAAAAACAGTGGAGAAGGAAAAGCAATATCAGGAACACTTACCAGCAGCAGTCCTAGCCTAACAGCAGTAGAAGGGCTGATCGACAATACCTCACCAGGAGGCTTTTCTACCGGTGTAAAAGGGGCCAACAACGGCACCGGAGGGCTGGGAATAGGTGTTTGGGGTTCGCATGCCGGATCAGGTTGGGGTGTATACGGTGTTACGCCCAACGGTCTTGGTGTATATGGCAATGCCTCGGCAAATGGTACGGGGGTGTATGCAAATAGCAATGCAGGTATAGGTCTTACCGCAACCAGCAACAACGGTAAGCCTGCTGAAATCTCTATATTCAATAACTCCAATAACAATACTGTACTCAAAGCAAGCACCGTAGGTAATGGAACGGTTATAGATGTCTCGACAACAGGTAATGGAAATGGAATCAATGTGAATACGACTTCGGGCTTTGCTGTACACGGCACTACTGCAGCACAAACCTCGGCAGGTATTGTCGGAGATAACTTTAGCGGAGGAGAAGCTATTGTAGGCCGCGCCAAAAGCGATATCGCTGGTGCAGTCGTAGGTCGTAACGATGGCGGAGGCTATGGTGTTCGTGGTTTTGTGGCAACGGATAATAAAGGTACCGGTATAGGTGTATTTGGACAGGTTGGACTTAACAATAGCACTGGCCGGGCCGGACGCTTTGAAAATTTTAATACGCAGAACCCATCCAATACGCTGGAAGTAGTAACCAATGGAAATGGAAGTGCTTTATTGGCCGATCATAAAGGGACATCTGGAAATCTCGCCGTATTTCAGAAAAATGGTGCCAATGTAGCACGCATCGACCTAACAGGCAAGGGGTTTTTCAATGCTGGTACGCAAAATAGTGGGGCAGACATCGCGGAGGCCTTTGATGTGATCGGCGAGCGAAATACCTATGAGCCTGGCGATGTGCTCGTGATCTCGATAGATGAGGATCGTACAGTGGAAAAATCATCCGATGCCTACTCTACATTAGTGGTAGGTGTATATGCGACCAAACCTGGGGTATTGCTGACCGAAGAAGATATGGATACCGACATCTCAGACAAGGTACCTATGGGAGTAGTAGGCGTAATCCCAACCAAAGTCTGTAACGAGGGTGGGCCTATCCAACGGGGCGATCTACTGGTCACCTCTTCTACACCAGGGGTAGCCATGAAAGCTGATCCAAACAAAGTAAAAGTAGGCCAGGTGATCGGCAAAGCTTTGCAGCCGTTTGTAGGAACTGGTGTCGATAAGATAAAGGTATTCGTTAACGTAAAGTAAAATAAGATGTATAGTAGATTGTTGATTTTAAGCTTCGTATTGTGTGCAAACAGTTTATTTGCGCAGTCGCACGGAGAGAATAAGAAATTACAACAGGTCTTAAACACACCATGTGATATACAAAACACCAAGCCTCAGGTGCCAGTCACTAAACGTACAGCGCCCCTTTTGTCGACCACTGAAGACATACGCAGTCAAATAAAGAATAGACAGGAGTTGCTTAATTCGATGTGTTCGATGTCGCCAATAGCCGGGACCACTGCTACTAGCCCTACATTACAGTCTAGATCTATCTCAAATACCAAACCCAACCCTAGCAATGTAAAGTTAGCATCGGAGCAGCCAATGGAAGAAAGAAAAATAGAAGTGTCTAAAGATATACTTAAGACCAGTAATCAGGGACAGTAGTACATTCTTTTCTTGACATTGTTTAAAACACCCCCATATGGTGCGCAGCGTCAAAGAAAATAAGTAAAGGCAAATACCATTTCAGCGGTATTCGCCTTTACTTATTTTTATCTTACCTTCTTCAATAATTCTACTGCATCCATAGAGCCTTGTATACGGTAAATTACCTCTCCTTTGTCATCCAATACGAACATAGTAGGATAGGCTTTCACTGCAAACCGATCGAGAGAGCCTTATACCCGAAATTAATTCTGGATACAGTCCGATGCTGGGACTGCGCCATAACCCAGTCCCCAGCAAGTCGGAGCCAAGTTTGCTTTTCTTTACATTAAAAACATATAGTTTTACTGTTCCTCCAAGCGCTCCCTGACTTTCATTAACAAATATGCTACGTTGTTACATCAGATTTTTTAGTTTCACTGGACTTATTTTTCGGCAAAAAATTTGCGTTGTAAATACGCTCTTGAATGTAAGTCGGGAGCGAAATAGTATCATTAATGTATTTCTCAATCAACATACTTGCAATAGGTCCTGCCCAAGTCCCACCGTACCCAGCATTTTCAACAAATACGGCTATGGCAATTTTTGGGTCTACTCTGGGGGCAAACGCAAAAAAAACGGCATGATTTTCACCATGTGGATTCTGCGCAGTTCCTGTCTTACCGCACATTTCAATTGTGGGTATGCGCAATTTATAACCTGTTCCGCCAGGCAAATTGACGACACGACTCATTCCTTCAATAACAGGTTCGTAATACGCAGCATCCACACCCGCGCTTATACATTCTTTATATTCTTCCGTTACAAGACTCTCACTACCATACCCTTTCACAAGATGCGGACGGTAATAGTGGCCTCTATTGGCAACTATCGCCATAATGTTGGCCATTTGTAACGGGGTAATACCGAGTTCGCCCTGACCTATAGAAAGTGAGATATTATATCCCGACCTCCATTTATCGTTGCCGAATCGCTTAGAATAAAAATCAGCTGTAGGTACCATTCCTGGTTTTTCGCCGGAAAGATCTATCCCCAATTTTCTGCCTAATCCAAATTTTATAAGCGCTTCCCTCCAAAGACCATAGGCTTCTGAACTTGGCATATCTCGGGCATCAATCATATTTGCATAGGTGTGTGCATAGTAAGTATTACATGACTTCTGTATCGATTTAACGAGATCAGTAGGACCATCTACATGTTCACACCCCATCACTGCGCTCCCTCTACCGTATCGATACCCCCCAGGGCAATTAAATATCGTGCTCTCGCTAATCACTCCAGCCTGCTGAGCTATTAGGGCCGATACAATCTTAAAAGCAGATCCGGGCGGATAATAGGCTTGTATTGGGCGCACAAATAAAGGATGGTTTGCATCGTGTAAGAGTTTCATATAATTATCTCCTCTCTTTTTACCCACCATCAGATTGGGATCGAAAGATGGGGCACTCACAAAAGTCAGTATTTCACCAGAACTAGGCTCTATTGCTACCACGGATCCTATCTTACCTTGCATAAGGCGCTCAGCAAGCGCTTGTAAATCATGATCCAACGTGGAAATTAAACCTTGACCCGGGGTGGCTAACGTGTCATACTTGCCCTCCATAAATGAGCCCATTGGTCTACTAAAAACATCGACAACACTCGTCCTTACTCCTCGCTCGCCCCTTAGTAGACTTTCATACGATCCCTCGATACCTGATGCCCCTATATAATCCCCGGATCGGTAAAAGCCATCCGATTGTTCAATCTCTTTAGGGCTTACTTCTTTTATATATCCCAATAATTGTGAAGCAATAGTGTCTGGATAGTTTCTCACGCTTCGGTTTTGGACATAGAATCCTTTGAATTTATCAAGATGCTCTTGAAAACGAGCGTAATTAAGTGATGATAACTGCTTTTCAAATATTGAGGCACGATAGGGAGAATAAACCCTTGCTTTTGAAATTTTATGAGCATAATCATCTTTATTTATATCGATCAATTGACAAAAAAGTGCAGTGTCTATATCACCTACTTCGCGAGGTACAACTAAAAGATCGTAAACAGGTTCATTTTGAACCAGTACAATACCATTTCTATCATAGATGACACCTCTAGCTGGATAAATGATTTCTGTCCTCAATACATTATTATTTGCAGCCATTAGATAGGACTTGTCAACAATCTGGATATAAAACAATCGCCCAACAATGACAAAGGCAGATAGAAGTATAATAAATTGAAAGACAAATTTACGTTTGAAGAAATGATTCATGGTTTGCTACTATATAATAATTTTTAATATGCCAGTTAAATAGGGTACGATATCCTCAGCGGATATCACTAGTCAAGATCTAATAATAAAATGTGTGATTAAGTATTACAGTCAAAAAGTAATACAATGGAAAATCACTGAAAAATTAATGTGTGAAATGTCAAATATTTGCGCTAGTTTAATATTTCAACAACTAATTTTTTTCGGATTATTACAAATGTAACAATGCTAATTCACAAAAAGAAACAAAATGAAGGGTTTTGAAAGATTGATTATAAGAAGTGCCTAAATGAATATTAGGCACTCCAAAAGGTAAATATTACCTTTCTAAATATTTGTAAAATATATAACGACGCTGTCTCGGAAATCAACAATCCGGATCTCCAAATAAGAAACAACTATGGAAAAGTTTCGCTTCGTCCACCATAATTTTACTCTTGAAAAATTATTCTCATTTAACTTTAAAACATTGGTTTATTCAAAAATTGGCTAATGCTGAACTAAATATTTCGCAGCAAGCCGTCTCGAAAGTCGCCCGGATTATCCAGGCGACCTAACTTTCTAATTTATTTCTCCCACTTGTTTCAATAATGACTGGGCATCCATTGCTCCTAACATACGTTTAGCAATTGTTCCATCTGGCTTCAAAACTAATAATGTAGGAAACGCCTTCACTTCATACTTTTTCAATAGTGCTGGTCCTTCTCCTTTTTCCATATCCACTTTAATACTCACAAAATTCTTTTTGAAGAAATCGCCCACCTGCTTGTCTCTAAATGTATTCTCGTCTAACCATTTACAAGGGCCACACCAAGTCGTGTAACCGTCCATAAACACCATTTTATTTTCGGCTTCAGCCTTCTTCAATGCTTCAGCAAGGTTTATGTTTTCAAATTGTATACCATCAACATTATTTAATTTATTTATTGCTGATTTATAGCTTTTAGCATCCTTTTCTGGTAGCTGTGAAGACTTCTCTAATAAATAATCTTCTAGTATCTTTTTATCCTCGATCGATACACTTTTAAACTTCCCTAAAGACAATTCCAAATTGGTTAGCATAGATTTATTCCAGTCTTCTGTTCTGGTTCTTATGGCCGTAAGCATTTCTTTATACTTACCCTCTCCTCTATATTTCCCAATATCGTAAATTGTAAAAACCTTGTCTTCTGCAGGAAGATTCCCTTTCTGAATAGCCAAATAGCTATTTAAAAAGACGTCGCCTGAGTATAGGCTATCTCCAGAAGCGTAAGGATACAACTCTTTAAAATAAATTTTAGAAATCAAATCATTGACGATTGAGTCACCAGAAGCCTTGACATATGCAGCCTTATTATCTATTACATGTGCCAATAAAGGATCCTTACTGGAACGGATCTTTGCGGTAATCAGCCTCCAGTTTTCTTTTTTCGAATATTCAGCGGGTTTCAATTTAGCTAGGATCTCGTCTAAAACGACATTGCTTTTATCATTTTGATCGGCATGGCGTAATGTTTCAAAGTAATCTCTCATAAATGGGATAGTGCGCTCACCAGCTGCATATCGTTTATCCATACCTACTAAAGAGGTTTTAGGATTTAAGGACTTTTCCAAAATAGCTTTAAATTCAGGAATTTGGTGTCCCCCAACTATACGGTGTACAATCTCTCCATTTTGATCAAGAACAAGATAGTGAGCCATTGTCCTAACACCATATTTGTTGGCAAATGCGTTTCCAGCTTTAGAAGTCACATCCATAAAGAAGTTTACGAAGTTCTTGTCCATCCAGTCGGCGAATGCTTGATCGGAAAAAACATGCTTATTCATAGCATGACAAGGCCCTGCCCAATCGGCAAAACAATTAAAAAATATAAGTTTATTTTCCTTCTTTGCTGTTTTTAACGCTTCCTCAAAAGAGTAAATATATTTCATTTTAACGTCGAACTTGACCGCATCTCCATACATAGACTGTGCAAAGGTTGATGTCGTAATAAGTACCAGGAACGTTAATACTGTGATAATTTTTTTCATCTGCTATTTTTTAAATTTTATTTATTATTCTTTTATTAAACGTACGTGATATGCAGCTTCTTTTCTTGAAGTACCACGTAAAATGGTTGAGCGATCGAACATGACGGAGCGTGTGATCCCAACCTGAGTAGAGTCATTAAGAGCCAGTTCTGAAGATGACCAGAAATAACCATTTACATCTTTATTGCCATAGGGTGACCCGTACATAAAGATTCCAAAAACCCGAGCGCCACCAAACTCAGCATCAAAACCTAAACCTCCTTCTCCTTTCTTTAAAAGCTTGCCTTGCACAGTGCCTCGCCATTGATCTAACAAATCGATTTGCTCTCTTTTCATCCCTAGAGTCCCTTCCAACTCTTGCCAATCGGCATCGCTAGGTAATCTCCAACCAGCAGGAATAGCATTTTTGGCTCCTTCAAACGTATATAAGTAACCATAACGCTTTGCAAAGGATCCATTTGACTTCTCTGCCTTGTCTCGATTTAAGGTCGCAGCTACACCTGTAGCCTTTACCAATAACTCATTATATATAGGTTCTAGCACCTTGTAGGCATCGGGATAAGGCAACATCCTAGTCATAAATGTTTTTGATGGTATAAGGGACGCTTGTATACGAATTAAATAAGCTGGCTGCTGGTTTGCTGCCACTCCTGGCACATCTTGAATCTTACCATCTGCAACGGCTTTTGTAGCTGCTGCTGCAAACAATTTATTATCGACAACAACAGTAGCGACACTAACTAACTCTTCGCCATAGGTAAAGCAGCCACCCAAACCGCCCATTTCGATCCTATACTTTAAGTTGTCGGCCATCCAGGTTTGACTACCGATCGTGACACAACGGTATACCTGTCCATCACGCTCATCTACAAAATCAGCATGTTGGATAACCGAAACAGATGGTTCATCGATTGGTTGACTTGATTCTTTACAAGAAAATAGGAATACACTGCAAGCGACTATAAGAATATACTTCTTCATATATGTATAATTTTTTAATCTAATGAACTATTATAGCTGTACACCTAATTTATTGACTACGATATCATTCACGATACGATATTTTTGAATAACAAGCGGATTTGCTCCCCATAGCTGCTCAAATTCCTCGGGTGAGTACTTTAACATCTGATTGATATAGCCTGCTAAATCTCGGGTTACGTCTTCAGGCGTTTGCAAACTGGTGCTTTTATGCCCCCATACAAAACCAAGTTTTCCGACAATAGCTCTTGCTGGCACCCGCTCTGCTTCCCAAGCTGCTGGTGTTAGCGATGGTCCCTTCCAATAGTTGTCATTCAACGCATCGCATGTCCAGCCAGCAGGTGCACTCGTAAGCGAGCTCCATGCTTTTCCACCATACCACTCTTGTTTACTTATCTTCCCAAATGCCTCGATCTCATCAGGATAGTTCATAATTTTGTTAGCCACCATTTGTCGCATCATATCATCCGGAAGGCTCTTCTGTAATGCAACAGTCCAATTACCTGTTAAGAATAATGTTCTAAAGCCAATTTCGAATTTACCATTCTTATAATCCTCTAATACTTTGTCTGCATTGTATCGTGTCGCAGACTTCGTAACGAAGAAGCAAAATGGATACAGTGCGCGATCTGCCTTTTCCAAATAGCGCTCTATGATATCTAAAGCTTTATTCTTTTCGACAGGATCGGTCATGTACTCAAAGTCGTATTTGAAATTACCATAATAGTTAAACCCCCAGGAGAGATCTAACTTTTCGTATTTAAAAACAGGTTTTCCTGTTACATCTTTTGCTACCATCACCTGCCCAATGGTATCGTTAAAATAGACTGGCACATTGTATTTCTGATAGATCTCATAGATACGGTGCTTCATCGGGTCATTGGGATCGTCCACAATTTTATAAAGATGCTCGTACTCGATCTCCGGCGTTAATGCTTTCTCCTTTTCACAAGAAGAAAACAATGCATAACAGGCTATTAAAAAAAATAATATCTTTCTCATGATAGTTATTCGAATTCTATTAATCGGTTTAGTTTCCTAACATTTCTTGGATTATCTCCCATATCGAGATCAAAATCTAACACAGCTTTGGGTATAGCGAAAGTGTATGCCGGATCATTTGGCAATAATTGATAGACCTCTGCTTGCTTTAGTATATTTTTATCATCCCAATTGTAGGAGACATAAACATGCTCTATCGTCCTGCTGAATGGAGCTATTTTATTGACCGCATATCTACGCAAATCAAACCAACGGTGGCCTTCTAAACACAACTCACGACGGCGTTCGCGACGAACTTCCTCAATGATAGTTGATACATCA
This sequence comes from Sphingobacterium nematocida, assembly GCF_900168125.1. Taxonomy (GTDB): domain Bacteria; phylum Bacteroidota; class Bacteroidia; order Sphingobacteriales; family Sphingobacteriaceae; genus Sphingobacterium; species Sphingobacterium nematocida. The sequence goes on along the minus strand of NZ_FUZF01000016.1, from coordinate 43,324 downwards.
TGGTTGAGGTCTACATAATTCACAAAGCGCTTACGTTTTAAGTTGTTAAGCCACAGATTTGCCCCATTTACGTCACCTAACATGGCACAGGCTTCAGCCATATTTAAGTAGGCTTCGGCATTTCGCAATAAAAATAAATCTGAAGTTGTAGAACGATGTAGCCCAGTTTTGTATTTAGTATTTAGAGCAATACTGTCCGAACTAAAGGCGTGTGTAAAATAGAGACTTTTACGTGCATCTGTAGCCTCGTAGGTATTATAAAGATCTCTTGTAATACAAAAATCACCGCCTCGGCCTGTGAAAGCATTCTGAAGATTGGCTGATCCATGAGAGAAAATAATTTCAGGATTGCCCTCAGCGATAGCTATGCCTTGTGCGGGGATAGCTGGATAATCCATCAGATCCTTGTTTAACTTTAGTAAATCTTCTGCCAACAGCTTTGCTTTTTCCCATTCTTGCATATACAGATACACGCGCGACAACAATAGCATAGCAGCTCTCTTGTTGGCCCTATAGAAAATATTGCGTTGCGGACTTTCCGAAAAGTAGGTAATAGACTCTTCTAGGTCTTTTACAATTTGATGGTAAACCTGCCCTACTGAACTTCTAGTAAACTGACTGGTCTTTAACTTATCGTGCTCCACAAAATGTGTTAGCTTAAGTGGTACTCCAGCTGTAGTTTCAGCAGTTTCTGCCGTATACATTGATCCGTAAATATTGACCAACAGAAAATAAAACTGTGCCCGCAGGAAATGACTTTCACCCTTTATACGTAATGCATCAAGCTTATCTGTCTCTTTGGCCTGGTCTATGCCATCAATTTCGTTAAGAATAATGTTTGTCGCATTAATACGCTGATAAAGCTCTTCCCATAGACGCTTGTCGCCCGCTAAATTGCCTCCATCATAACTACGGCCTACTTCAAACTGCCAGGTAGTATATCCGTAGAAGCTACCATCCATTTCGGTTCTGCCTTTGATTGCATTAGGCTCAATGACGGTATTCACATCGTCGTCAAGAATATGTAGCCACCAACCTATGTCTCCGTAATTCAACTCTTTAACTTCTGTAGATGGTAGGTATACTGAGCCTAACAATATTTCATCCAAATCAGAAATCTTCTTTACAACAACTAAATCTTGTGAGTAATCCTCCAAAAACTTGCTACAACCGGTTAAGAGAACCAATCCTATTAAATATATGTAGATATTTCTTTTCATCTTAGCTCATTTAAAATGTAACATTAAACTGCATGGTGTACGATGGTCGGTTTGATAGGCTAGGCTTTGCAAACCCGGCCTGCATTGGATCCTGCCCCTTTAATTCTTTTGCAGAAATAGTGAATATATTGGTACCATTGACACTCATACTTGCTGCTGAAAATGGTGTTTTCTTTAAGAACTTCGGATCAAACGAATACCTAAACGCCAAAGAAGTCATCTTTAAATAATTACCGCTTACCACTCTATAATCGGACTTGTCGTACATATCCCACACACTGCTAGCAAATTGCTGCACAGGCTTTGTAGGACCCGATGCTGACGAATAGTGAACGTAGTAATTCCAGTAATCCGGATCGGAAGGACCTATAATTGCGGGAATATTGGTAAACTGCTCATCACCTGATGCTCGCCAGCGCTCTGTAAATTCTTTACGAATATTTACAGCAGAGCTCACACCACCTACAATAGGGCTATACATCGGGAATAAGCGCATCTTAGATCCTAAGCTGTAGCTTAGATTGGTCGATATACCAAATCTTCTGTAAGTAAATGAATTGGATAAACTGCCAGAAAATATGGGTTCGCGCTGACCACTATTTACCATAGTCATCAAAACCGTTTCTTCTAACGTTTTATTCTCTAGCAAATGTCTGCGATCTGAATAATCATCAAATACCGGCGCTCCATTACCAGAATTTAGCCCTAAGAACTTATAAGAATAGAAAGAACTAATTGGAACTCCGTCTACAATTGCGCGGCCACTTTGATAATCATTTATCCGGAAGTTATCTACTGTACCTGAGAGTACCTTGTTGTAGTTACCACTAAAATAAGTAGACATATTCCACCTGAATGTTTCATTTTTTATTGGCTGACCACTTAGCTGTAAGGAATACCCGATATTTTCTAGATTACCATTGTTCATGACGTACACATTGCCATTGACACCATTAACTGACGATACCTGTACAGAAGAAAACAGATCCTTGGTACGCTTAACATAAAATGTAGCTCCAACATTTAACCTATTTTCAAAAAGGGAAATATCAAGACCACTGTTAAACTGATTGGTTTGCTCCCACGCCAAATTAGGATTTGGATACCTAGCGATAGTCGAAACATTCTCGTTATAATTTGGATCTATGGTCCCCATCTTTATAATTAGATTAGGACTTTGGTCGTCCAACATGTTTCCCTGCTTTCCAAATGATGCCCGCATACGGATTTCTGATATAAAATCTACATCCGACAAGAATATCTCTTTAGGATTCCACATTCCCGATACAGACCATACAGGTAATAACCGTTCGTTACTACGGCTTCCAAATTTATTAGATGCATCAAAGCGCGTATTCGCATTTAAAGAGAAATAGCTACGATAGCTATAAGAAGTACTAAAATAACCAGATACTTGCCTAGAAATATTGTACCCTAAGCTTGGATTATTATTTTTAACCCAACTTTTGTAATGGGGGTAAGCATCAATGTCAATATTTTGGACAAATTGTAGTCCACGCTCCTTGACAAAACCTCTGTTTTCTGAATTCATACTTCTAGAGGTGGAGCCATTGACTTCAAAGCCTACTAAACCTGAAAACAAGTGCTGTCTATCATCTCCCGCAAAGTGGCGATAATCGGTCTGAGTGCGTACAGTAAATCCTTCCGACTTTGTATTTGTGCTATTTAAAATACCACCGTAAGGCAAAATACTATAACCCGATTCTCCCTTTTTCGGAGCCTCTTCATACTCCGCATTTTTTAGACGCGCAACATAATGCGTTTGATCCCCCCACCATTGCTCTTGTAAAGTTCCGGAGTTATTATAGCTACCTGCAAGAGTCAAGGTCATATTCTTAATCACATTATAACGCATAGACAGCGATGCTCCCAATGTATTTCCATCGTACGTGCTTGAACTATTCTCGATCTCGTTTACAATATTATAATCAAATCGATTAGATGGCCTATTCATTCCTCCATAGCCTATATTCTCATAAAAGTATAAGGATCCGTCCAGATTGGTAAATGGTAAAGCTCTGGTAGTATTATAGGCATAGTCCATGGCATTTAGAGCACCAATGAGGTTGTTTTTCTTTTGTGTATTTCCATTAATGGAGATATTGGCCTTTAGTTTTTCTGAGAAGGCAAAATCTAGATTTACCCGAGCAGTATAACGCTGTGTTTTTGTACCTTTTGTTACCCCCATCTCTGGATTGTATCCAAGTGATGTATAATATCTAACATTGTTGGTTCCTCCAGACACACCTAAGGTATTATCTTGTGAATAGGAGTTTCGCGTTAGTATATCAAACCAGTCTGTATTTACGGTCTCGTACCATTTTACTTCGCTCAAAAACTCTTCATAAGAAAGTAAACCTTTGTAATAGCGCTGTATAGCCCCTTCATACCCTACCAATGGCATATTGGACGGGAATTGATAGTGTAGATCTACCAAATCTTTCCCAAAACGAATACGCTCCTGTGAGTTCATTAAGTTGATATTCTTATCGGTATAAGTGGGCCTAAGCGACACTTTGGACGAATGATTGTAGGTAAACCGAGCTGGTCCAATTGCCCCTTTCTTTGTTGTTACTACAATTACTCCATTAGCCGCCCTTGTGCCATACAACGCAGTAGCAGAAGCATCTTTTAAAATATCTACCCGTTCAATATCCTGTGGATTGATTCCCTGAATAGCATTACCGATTAAATTTATATAATCGGGATCATTCAGTTCATCATTCGTAATATTTACGGGATCGTGCATAATAAATCCATCCAATACCCACAACGGTTCACGATTTCCAAGGATAGTGGATGTACCTCTTACTCGTATTCTAGGTGTAGAACCAACCTCCCCCGAGTTGGTCATATAAACAAGCTCGGGCACCCGCCCTTCTAAAGCTTGTTCTATACTATTCATCCCGGGCACCAATATATCTTCTACCAGAAGAGAAGTAATTGCCGAGGTAGATAGCCTTTTATCGATTACTTCATAGCCCGTGACCTGGACCTCATCCAGTTCATCATGCCCCTCTTCAAGTTGCACAATAACTTGCATAGGCTTCGTAACCTGTAAGGTTCTTGTCTTCATCCCTAGATAAGAAAAGACCAGCGTATACTTGGTTAATCCGGGCACATTAATCTTGAAATCGCCATTGAGATCGGTAACACCACGAAATGTCTGATCCTTTACAACGACGGTCACACCACGTAAAGGCTTACCATCTTTGGTGGTTACTCTCCCCGAGACGACACCCTCTTGAATTTCCCCGGTCGCTGCGTCTACACTCGTCCTTTTTTCTTTGACCACTATAGTTTTATTTTCAATAGCGTATGCAAAGGGTTGGTTTTTAAAACACAGATCGAGTACCTCCTTAAGTGCAGCATCCTTGACATTCAGGCTTACCGTATGACCTTTGGATAGAACACTGTTTGAATAGACAAAATCGACACCTGTCTGCTTTTGAATGGCAGAGAAAACATCTATTAATTTGGCGTTCGGTTTCGAAATTGTAACTCGCTGGGCAAAGGTGGATGCACTAACATGCATAAGAGCTGCGAATACAAATAACAAGGTTAACTTCATTATTAGCCATAATTTATGATATAAGGCATGGCGATGCCCTGTATCATTTGCATTAAATTTCATACATTTGATTAATTTGGAAATTAGTTAATTAGATTATGTACAAGTAGTTGAAAATAAACTAGCCCAAATATTAACTAGAAGTGTTAGCGCACTTCTAGTTTTCAGCGCTCCGTTTATTTATCTCTCACTGTTTAGCGCATAACAGTAACCCTCCTTCCTGACTCTTGGTTAGCTAGAGGCTCTACTTTAAATCGTACTTCGCCCGTCACCTCCAGTACCTTCAAAACCTCTTCTATTGACTTATCATTGGATATAGACCCGCCTAGTTTGATTCCCCGCAGATCGGATGCATAATGAACTTCAATCGGATAAATACGCTTTAACGTACGCATAATCGAATAAACATCAAGTTCATCAAACTGCATCCTATTATTTTTCCATGCTACTATATGTTCGGCATTTACTTGGGTCATTTGAAAACTTTTCCCCATCACGCGAGCTTGCTGTCCTGCCTTACTTAATACGATCTCTGGACCTTCTGCATCTTTAATATCTGAGGTTACTAACACCTTGCCATCAATCAGGGTGGTTCGATTATAAGGCTCGTCGGCATACGCATTTATATTAAACTGCGTACCCAGTACTTTAACTTCTTGCCACTTACTTTGCACAATAAAATATTGATTGACTTTACGCATATGGGTCACATCAAAGAAGGCTTCCCCATCCAGTTCAACTCGTCGCTCTCCTTCTTCAAATTGTGCTGGGTATTTCAGGGTTGAATTCGCATTTAACCATACGGTAGTTCCGTCGGACAACACGATCTGGAAGCGGCCTCCTTTGGGGGTAGTCAGTGTCAAATAGGCTTTTTCTTTTTTAGAAAATGGACCTTGCAAGAAGTCTCCTTCCACATCGATGGAGGAACCATCCTGATACTCAACAGCCCCCTCAGCCATCACTATACCATCTTTAGTGATAGGAAGCTCTAGGGTTTTCCCATTTGGAAGAGTTAGTGTTACCAATCTATTGGCTGTAGAATCGCTTTTGTTTTCAGATAGGATTGATTTGATATCTACACTGCCATGGTAATGGAAATAGCTTAAAAAGCCTATGATAATTAATACGGCCGCTGCCGCACCCCACTTCACATAATTGCGTCTTTTCTGCAATCGAATTACAGTTTGATTTGCTTTAATTTTAGCACGAGCAAGATTTAATGCGGATTCCGTATCTACCTTTTGCATCAAATACAAATCGTGTCCTAGCTGGTTACTATCAAGTATTCTTTCATAAAAGGCCGCATTCTCCTCGCTCTCTTTCACCCAACGATTTAAAATCTCGGTCTCCTCCTCAGACAACCTACCTCTCACCTTTCGAGAAAGTAATTCTACTATTTGATTTTTATCCGCATTCAGGCTCATCTATTTCTGCTTTTAAATAGAAACGACGCCAAACCACAAAATCTCTAAAAGAAAATAAAATTTATTTTAATTGACCATAAACGAATAATAGATTCAACATGGTAGCACTGGAAATTAATAGTTTTTTCCTAAGAAGAACAATAGCTCTAGATTTCTGATTATTCACCGTACTGATTGAAATATTAAGTTCTTCAGCAATCTCTTTGGTTTTCTTTTCTTCTTGGAAAAGCATTTTCATGATCTTACGACACTGTTCAGGAAGCTGGTCAATAGCTTGAGCTAGGTCACGCAATAATTCAGCATATATAATGTCCTCATCCACAGCAGACTCTACTTCAGGAGTAGACAAATAGTAACGGTGATCACGATTTAATTTTCGTTCCTGCTTATCTATTTCATCAAAGCAGGCATTCTTGGTACTTATGTACAAAAAGGCCTTCACAGATTCGAGGTTCTCAAATTCATTCCGCCTTTCCCAAACTTTTAATAGACTGTCCTGTGCGATTTCATCCGCAATTGCATCGTTAGTCAAAAACCTTCCCGCAAAAAAGCATAAGGATGGATAGAAATGTCTGAAAATATCTTCAAATGCACTTTGACTACCGCTACGCATTTCGGCAACCCAAAAACTTTTAATTACATCCAAGATAGCAGGCTTTAATTGTGTATACGATTATTACATGGTTTCCCATGGTTAGTTTGGAAAACAGAAAGTCAAACTTAATAAATTAAAACTAACTTATAAAGTCCGAAAACAGAAACAAACAAGAATATTATAGAATAACATACTCTCTTTCCGTGAACACCCTACTCCCTTATAAAACAAAACCCTTTACATCAACCATTTCCCAATAGAGCAAACGCTAACCAAGTGAACCGACACTCCTGTCCAATAGTATCGTAACTTAGATTTTACATTGATTAATTTATTCATGGAGAATAAATTAATCAATGTAAAAAGGCCTGAAACAAATCTCCAGGCGCTCTAATTATTAAGTATTTTGGTTTTAAAACTTTGAAAAATCGACAAGCAGCTTAGCAGGGAATAAACGGTCGGGGTCGCCAAATAAAAGACAACTCCGCCATATATTAACCTCATCAAGTTTAACGACACCGTTAAACACCTCCTTACCATTGACACATAGGCGTACTGGCTTATTCAAATTAACTTGCTTTTCCGAAAGATAAATGGCCAACTTACCACTTTTAAGCGGAAGAGTATCATCAGTTCCTCTATCTATCGCATAGGCAATCAATTCCACTTCATTTCGCTCTGCTTTAATCCTTACATCAAATGATGTGCGATCTACCGTACTATCAGGATGTACACCAAATGGTTCTTCTACAGCAAGATTATAAAACCCCTGACGATAGCGACCATATAATGGAAAATTTACCCAAGAAACATGATGAGGAATCGGCTTACGAACCTGCTCAATCAACCAAGGGCTTACCAAATTATAATTTATAGTATGTCCCCGTCCTGCCTGAAAATTAACTCGATGTTCAAAATCAGCGGGAAAGTTTTCTTTCATTTCTTTAAAAGCCATCTTTGCCTGTTGGGTATAATTATCACGGCCAAATCCCGTATCAAACTCACCTGTTTCCATGGCAAAAGCCGTGTTTCTAAAGTTCAACACGGGTGCATTCTCGAGTGGCTCACCGCCAGCCATAGGCCCTACTCCCGCCCAATAATCAGCATAGAATGCACCTAAACGTTGAGACCCATATCCTCCTTCAGAAATACCCATTACATACATTTTATTCCTATCAATCTGGTCAGAGACCATTGCTAGTCGCAAAAGCTTTTCATAAGCTTGTTGCATAGGGATCAATCCCCAGCGATAACGCTTCTCGCTAGGGATCTGGGGAACAAAATATAAAGAAGGACCTCCTTTATATCCTTTACTTAATTGTTTACTAGCAGACCATTCTTGACTCTTCGGTCCCGACCCGTGCAAATTGATGAATAAAGGATAGCCATTTGTTGGCCTCTCATCTTTCTTCACAAAGACAAACGGAAGCGGATCTTCATCGACTAGTTGCCAGCTGTATTCCTTTGAAGATGATAAAAGACTTTCATCCAATTGCAAACCATAATGTGTAATTACCGCCTTCTTCCACTTCTTCCAGACGTCTGCTCTTTTAGAGGCAATGTTCTTATCTTTAATTGACTTACTAGGAAGCTCAACATGTTGTCCTCTCAACAATAAATCAAACATTTGCTGATCAAACTTTTGCGACAAAGCATAATTTGAAGCTAATAAACTGATGGTAACTGTAAATAACGCTTTTAACCTCATATTACATTACCGCATCTAATAGATTTTTGTAAGAATTAACAGCGCGAGGTCCAGCCGATGCGTGTTGTTCTTTTAAATAGCTAAGTACTTCTTTTTTCTGATCGTCTGTACAAGAAGCAATCATATATTTCCAAAGTAAATCCATGTTTGTCTTACCTTTCAAATCCTTCATATCTGCAACATTTTTAAGGTAAAAATCCACGATTTCAGTATAGTTTGCCTTCATTTTCAATTGGTCAACAATTAATAAGTTAGACAAAAGCGAATTATCGGCTAAAGAGAAGTTCGAAAGATCTTTCTTAGCTTTTTCGTATTGCTCGCCTTTTTCATTCTTAGCTATCGCATTGTATATATGCAGACCGTAAACAGACTCTACCTTATTTATGAATGAGCTATCGGTCATTAATTTTCCGATAGCACTTTTATCGTTAATAATTGCATTCCAATACTTATTGTTGATATCAGCACTGTAACGTTCTATTAGGGGCCATATCTTTTCTGGCGATTTTTGATCAGGTGTTAATGCCGCGTAATATTTTTCCAAGAAAATATCAATATCACGTACCTCACCTGTTATTTTCATGGCATCAAGATAGTTGGCTACTAATTTTGCGTCACGGTTACCCATATCATACTGATTTTTAACATTAGCATAAGCTGTTTCAGGGTTTAAACCTTTATTGATTAAATCAACAAACTCTTTTGGAGGATGAGCCCCAACTATTTTATGAACTAATTCTCCATCGCCATTTACCAATAAAAAAGTAGGGTAAGCAGAAATCTTAAAATCTTTTGCCCATTTTGGACCTTCCCCGCTTTCCATATCCATTTTATAATTAACAAAAGTTTTATTAAAATACTCGCCGATTAAATCTTGAGTAAACACCTGCTGTGCCATTATTTTACAGGGTCCGCACCAAGTTGTATAGGCATCAAAAAAGATAAGCTTATTTTCAGCTTTAGCTTTTTTCAAAGTTTCGGCAAATTCCCCTTGTTCAAAAATAATTCCGTTTTCACGCTTAATTTCCTTTATCGCAGTTTGATACTGTTCTAAAGAGCTACCCTGCATATCCGACATCCTACGTGTCAAATACTCGGTAATTACCTTTTGTTCATCTGCTGTTACATTTACAATATTCTTTAAAGAAAGATCAACACCTACAGCAAATGTTGGATGAATTGTAGCGATATTCTTCTCCAGATAACTTACATAGTCAGCAAGATTGCCCTGATTTCTTTTTGATGCTAAAGTATGATATATATAAAAGTTATTTTCCGGTTCAAGCTCAAAATACTTAGCGTCATTCATATAAGAAGCCATTTTATCCGGAGAATAACCAACCGTGCTGCTCATAAATGGCATTACCGCTCGCATGTATAGCATAGCCGCATAATCTTTTACTTTTTTATCACCATTATGCTTAATAAATAAAGCTTTATTCTTTTTGAAATAAGCAAACCATTCCGAGTCAACATCATCAATCATACTGGTAAACATCTTCCAGTTTTCAGCTTTTGCCATGTCTGCTTTTGGGATTTTACTAACATATAGATCACGTACCTCTTCAGCGACTTCTGTATAACCAGCATCCGACACAACTTTATAATACTCACTCAAAAATTGTACAGTGCGTTTACCTTTCGCATATTCCTTCTCCATACCCGCTAATGAAGTTTTAGGGCTAAGTGCACGGGCAACTTTATTTTTAAAATCAGGGAGAGGCGAACCACCTGCTATACGATGTACAACATTTCCATCTCTATCCAACACTAAGTAATGTGCAAAAAAACGCACTTTATATTTATCCTTGATAGGAATGTTTTCTCTGTGGGATAAATCAAGTATTAGGTTAACAAAATTATTATTTAAAAAATCGCCAAACTCTTGGTCAGAGAATACCACTTTATTCATTGAATGGCAAGGCATTGCCCAGTCTGCAAAACAATTGAAAAATATTAATTTATTCTCTTTCTTAGCTACTGCCATAGCCTCTTCAAGTGAATGAACATATTTAACTTTTACATCAGCTTTAACTTGATCGCCATACATACTCTGTGCATTACTAAACATGGGACCAGCTAGTAAAGCGCCCATAAAAAGCACGCTTTTTATTAGTTTTTTTATCATATTCTATTTGTTTATTTTAATTTTTATTTCGCACGCAAATAACACTATTCGCAACTTTTATAATTGTATTTGTACCACGGTAAATCTTCTGTTCATTTACTTGGAAGGCTCGAATCATTACATCAGACTCTATGTTTTCTGGATCAACAGCTGTACTAGTCCAATAATAAGATCTAAAACCTTCATTGCGAAATGGTCTTGTTTGGTTATTAATTCCAAAAATTATGGTTCCACCAAAATTATTATTTTTCACTAAAAGGTCCCTAAAATGACTCATACTAGCTCTCCATTCTTCCATTTTATAAAGATCATTATCACTGATACTCAAATGCTTTTCTAACTGAATGAAATCTTCGTCCGAAGGCAATCTCCAACCAGCAGGTATAGCTTTTTCTAATGCTCTATGCTCATATAGATAACCATACTTTGATAGGCTTTCGGTCTTTACAGAAGCATTTAAAGTCTTAATAAGAGCCGCCTCTTTTAAGCTCGAAGCTATGCTATCCAAAGCAGTAATAAAAGGTGAGTATGCTTCTACTGATCCATAATAAGGATTATACAAATTTGTTTTGAAAGCCAACCAACTACGTGTATAATAGTCTCCTCTGCTACTTATGAACGAATCGTTGACCAACATCCAGGGCCACATATACTTGTCGTTAAATTTCGTAATCGTCGGAAATTTCTTCAATACGCCTTCTCGAAATTCCTCTTTATTGATAACCACTTGTGTGGTATCGACACTAGACTCACCGTAGCTCCAACAGCCATCAATAGATCCTAGTTTATTACGGTAACGCAAATTTTCAATCATCCACTCTTGGTCTCCGACTATTACTGTTTTATATTGTTGCTGGTCTCTAGTATCTTCAAAACTACTTTCCAGCAACACGTCCTGTGCAACAGGCGTTACATCAACTTCAGTTTTTTTACAGCCTGTGAGTAGAAAGAACGCAATGAAAATGTTAAAATATATTTTCATGTTTAGATAATTTGTTTTTTAATTATTTATTAAAAATTAAAGATCAACCCCCAATTGATTTAAAATCAGATCGTGCAATAGTGTATACTTCTTCATTACCAACGGATGATCTCCCCAGTATTTTTTGAAGGTAACTTTATCTGAATTAAGCATTTCTCGAACATAACTATCCAAATCCATAGCCATATGTGCTGGAGTAAAATATCCTCCTCCATGGTCATTACCCCCGACAAAACCAAACTGACCACATACTCGACGAAGTTTCACTTTTTCTGCCTCAATACGTGCTTCCGTCCATCCTTGTCTACGAAGGTTTTCTACCAAATTAGGAGTATACAATATACCAACACTTGTTCCTGCAGCAACAGTTTTATCCAAATCAGAATATTTCTTACCGCCATACCAATCGCTTTTACTGACAGCACCAAACTTATTTAGTTCGTCTGGAAAACCATCTAGTTTTACACGAATAATTTTTTTAACTATTTCTTTAAAGTGCCCAGCGGTATCTGTTGACGTAAGTTTATCGGTCATCATTAATGTTCTAAAATAGTTTACAGCTTCGCCCGATTTAAATGTGATAATATCACCCGAGCTAGACTTCTCATTCAGAGCTCGTACCAGTAATATGGAAAATGGATAAAGAGGTTTTGATATGGATTTCAAATACTTCTCAGCATAATTTAATGCGTCCATTTGTTCATCCATCTGGGTTATCGGGTCAACTATAAATGTTGAATTCTTGTAAGTATTAAACGTCCATCCCAGATCTAAACGCTCTGTACGGTATATTGGATTACCATTTACATCATTTCTTACAAAATACTCGCCCACTGTATCTTTAAAAAACACGGCAACGCCATAATCTCTATACAGTTCATAAACTTTTTTCTTGACTGGACTGCTGTCATCTGGACGGAAGACATAAAGATCACTGACTTCTGTTTTAAACAACCCTTCCTCCTTTTTGCATCCTAAAACAAGAAGAAAGGCTATAATTCCGAAAATAAATCTTTGTATCATAATTAGAATTTTATATTAATCACTTTACTTGGTTCCCTAACTTCACGGGCATTCACAGGCATCCCTGGTTGAAATTCACGGACATCAGCCGGGATTTGCAATGTATATGCCGGATCTTTTTCTTTCAAAATATACTCTTCTTTCTGTATAAAAGTTCCATTATCAGTGAATACGCCAAATGCTCTTACAATTGGTCTAGAGAAAGGATACTTACTATTTACACTATATCTCCTGATATCAAACCAGCGGTGACCTTCAAAACAAAGTTCACGTCTTCTTTCAGCACGTATTTCATCGACCAGCTCTTTTCCAGCTAAAGTCTCCTCTTTATAATCTATTATTCGGTTACCTTTAAGTCTATTGAGATAGGTATTGGCAGTAGACTCATCCCCTAAAAAAGCACTTGCTTCGGCAAGGTTAAGAAAAGCTTCACCTGAACGAATCAAAAACTGGTCAGAAAAATAAGATTGATGTATACCATTTTTATACTTTAAATTAAGAGCTGTGCTATCCGAATAACGCGTAGTCTTAAAGAACACATTTTTCCTTTTATCTTTGGCATCAAACGTAGTGACTAAATCTGCCGACACACAGAAATCTCGAGGTGCTGCTGAAAAACTAGTTTGAAAATTCAAACTTCCCTGGCTAAATAATACTTCTGGATTCTCCATTGTAAAAAACGTAAACTCGGCACTCGCTTCTGGCAATTGCTGTAATAACGCATTATCTTTAACCACTTCCTCTGCGTATTTTTTAGCCATATCGTACTGCTCTGTAAATAACCCTACACGACTCAACAATACTTTAGCAGCATTACCAGTTGCACGAAGATGGGTTTCTCTTATAGATCCTTTTGCAAAATTTTCAATAGATGCTAATAAATCCTCTTTAATTTGCGTATATATTTTATCCAGTGGTGCACGTTCAAATTGCTGATCTTTCTTATTCTCATGTTCCACGTAGTGTGTTAATTTTAATGGAACACCTAAAGTCTGTGATGCCGTAGCTACATCATATGGTTGTCCATAAATATTAACCAGCATAAAGTAAAATTGGGCTCTTAAAAACAGTGCCTCTGCTTTTACTCTATGGTAATCAGCTATTTCATGATCTTTTTTAACATCAATCTTTTCGATCTCGTTCAAGATTATATTACATATATTTATTCTAGCATATAAATCTTTCCATGTTCCAGACTCAGCAAAAGAGCTTGTTTTATCATACGATTGAGACACATCATATTGCCATGTGGTGTACCCATACATAAAATTCATCTGAGCGGAAGAAGCCCGGGGATCTATCGGACTCGTTGCTGTTGACGCTCCCATTACTGTATTTACATCATCATCCACAAAATTAAGCCAAGTTGCCAATTGATTGGATGTAGTAGATGTTAAAGTTCTAGAAGGAATATAAACACTACCTATCAATACTTCATCTAGGTCAGATATTGATTTTACTGTGACTAAATTGGGTGAATATGCTTCTAGATACTTTTCACATGAAGAAAGTCCTAGTATACATACCATTGAAATCCAAGTAATAATATATTTTTTCATATTCGGATATTTCATACTTTTAAAATTAAAAGCTTACAGAAAGCTCAAATGTATACTGAGGTCTCAAAGAAAGATTAGGCTTATCAAAACCAGCTTGCGTTGGTGCTTGTCCACGTAACTCTTTAGCAGACCAGGTAAATAAATTCATCGCGCCGAAACCTAAAGATGCTGATCTAAATGGCGTTCTTTTCAAGGTTTTATTTTCTAAATTGTATCGCATTATTAACGAAGTCAACTTTAAATAATTGGCACTCACTACACGAATATCAGATTGATCGTACATAGACCAAAGATTATCAGCATATCTAAAAGAGTTGCCTAGAATATCAGACATCGTTGAGTAATGATAGTTATAAACAACAAAGTTTGGTGATGATGGGCTAATAATTGCTGGAATGTTTGTTTTGGTTTCGTCTCCCGGCACCACCCAACGATCCACCATTTCCTTCCTTACATTATTTTCAGCTTTAACACCATTAATAATAGGCTTATACAAACCAAACAATCTTGCTTTGCCCCCTAAACTATAAGATAGCATGGCCGAAACGGAAAGACGTTTATAATTCAATCTATTGGTCAAACTACCAGAAAAATTAGGTTCACGACTACCAGAGTTAACCATAACCATCTTAACCGTTTCTTCTAAGTTTTTACCTTGCAAAAGATGTTGTCTATCTTCAAAATCATACATCAATGGCGATCCATCTGCCGGATTTAATCCTAAAAACTTATACGAGTAAAAAGTACCTACAGATTCGCCATTTACTAAAGCATGTCCTCCTAAATAACTGGCCGCGGTATATACAGTGGCATTATCAGACTGTACCCGATTAAAGTTTCCGCCATAATATGTAGACATATACCAGCTAAAGTCCTTTTTCTTGATTGGGAATAAGGCTAAACTCACCGAATATCCTGAGTTTTTAATCTTACCACTATTCATCACATACGTCTCTGTACCATTTTCTGCAGCGACAGAGACTGTACTAAAGGCATCGTTCGTACGCTTACCATAAAGACTTACACCTACGTTTATACGACCTTCATAAATGGAAGCATCTGCACCAAAATTCCATTGTCTCGTTTGCTCCCAGCGTAAATTTGGATTAGGAATTCGTGCAGAGTACGATACATATTCATTAAACATTGGATTTATAGTGCCCAACCGCATAATAAAATTAGGACTTTGATCATCTAACATATTACCTTGAATACCAAAAGAAGCACGTGTTGAAAAGGTATTTATGAAATCGATGTCTTTAAATAAAATTTGCTTGAAATTACTATTCCCCGAAACAGACCAAACCGGCAATAACCGTTCATTAGATCTACTCCCAAATTTGTTAGAAATATCAAATCTTGAATTCGCATTCAAGGAAAAATACGTTTTATAACTATAACTTAACACCCCATAGCCCGATACGGTACGCGTTAAGTTCTCGTTTAGATTTGTATGATTCTTGTTTATCCAATCTCTATATCGAGGAAACAACTCTAGATCTAAATTATCAACAAATTGTTTTCCACGATCTTTTAGGTATCCACGACTTTCAGTTCCTATAGAAGACGTTCTGTTTTCATAAGTTTCATATCCGCCATTAAAGTGGATACTATGTTTATCGTCTTCACCGAACTGCTTTCTATAATTAGCCTGTATCCTAAAAGTATAAGACCCTGCAGACGAGTTATTAGCATTTAAAATACCTCCATAGGGAATTTCGCTATATCCATATTCACCTTCTTGTGGCTTTTCCCACCATTCACCGTTTTTGTATTTTGCTATATAGTGTGTCTTCTCTCCCCACCATGACTCCTGTCCAGAACCACTAGTAGAATAATTCCCCGAAAGATCTAAGTCCAGGCTATTGTTCACTTTATAGCGGACCGATAATATCGAATTTAAATTCTGGGAATTGATATTTACAGAGCTATTATCAATTTCATTTAAGATATTAAATTGAAATTGGTTGAAAGCTCTATTGTGATTGTACATCAACACGTCATAAAAAAATGGATCACCTTCCTGGTCGTATAAAGGGAGAGCTCGCGTTGTGTTATATGCATAATCCATTGTTCCTATCGCTTGTTGCTGATTTGTGCGTTTAGCTTCGCTACCACTAAGAGCAACATTTAATTGGATCTTGTCATTAAAGAATGAACTATTGATATTAATTCTTCCAGTAAAACGATTGGAATACGTGTTTTTAAGAACTCCATTTTCACGGTTATAGCCGAAAGACGTAAAATATCTGGTATCTTCTGAACCTCCCGACAATGAAAGCGTTTGATCGAAAGAATAAGTATCTTGCGTTAACGCTTTAAACCAATCTGTATTTGCATTTGCATATTGGTCCACCTCTTGCTGAAACTCTCCAATAGAAGTTTTTCCGGTTTGATACCTATAAAAAGCACCCTCATATCCTACCATAGCCATATTAGCAGGAAATGCATAGTGCAAATCCACCAAATCCTTACCAAAAGCAACACGTTCGGCTGAATTCATTAAATAAATACTCTTATCTGTATAGCGTGGTCTTTGCGACATTTTAGTACCCTGTCTAAAACTTACACTCGGTTTACCGACCACTCCTCGTTTGGTTGTAATCACGATAACACCATTGGCCGCCCTCGTTCCATACAAAGCTGTAGCCGACGCATCTTTCAAAATATCTATCCTATCAATATCTTGCGGATTAATACCTGATATAGCATTTCCAATGATGTTTACATAATCTGGATTATTAAGATCATCATTACTCACATTGACCGGATCTTGCATTACAAAACCATCCAATACCCATAATGGCTCCCTATTACCCAATAATGTTGATGTACCACGAATACGTAATCTTGGCGTAGCACCAAGCTCACCTGAGTTCTGCATAAACATCAAGTCTGGAACATTCCCTTCTAAGAGTTGATCAAGGGATGTCATTCCCGGAACCAATAGATCAGGAACGCTAAGCGTCGTAATTTCACTAGTATTTCGGCGCTTATCGATTTTTTGATACCCGGTTACAACAAATTCTTCAATCTCATTTATTTCATCCTTTAAGGTTATAGCCAAACTCTGCTCGTTATTATATTTAACCCGAGTTGTCTTCTTACCCATAAATCTGATTTCCAACTCATCTCCTACCGCGATATCGCGTACTACGAAAGTTCCATCCTTATCGGTTTTACGTAGGATTCGGCTTTTGACAATCATAATGGTCGCCCCTTCGATAGGCTGCTTACTACCATCCAAAACCTTGACAGTAACACTATTTTGCTGCACAGAAAAATTCTGAGCTGCCCCCACATTATCTGCCTTTTTTGACAAGGCGATGGTTTTATTATTGACAGTATAATCTATATTCTTGTCTTTTAAGATTTTTTCCAAAAATGGCTTTAAGTCCATTTTCTCTACGTCTACAAGAACTTTAGCATCCGAATTAAACACGTCTGCCTTTAAAAAAACGGTGTAACCCGTTTGTTTTTTAATTTCCTCGAAGGCCTCCTTCAGTGTCAAGCTCTTATTCTTAATGGTAATGAACTGAGCAGACAATGGTAGCGAAACCGAGGCAAGCAGGAGTAATAAAAAAGTACATTTTCTACGCATAGGCTTCAAATTTTATAGTTATAATTTTAGTTAGTTCAATTTTAAAACCATCCCAAAAGATGATAAGAATCATCCTTAGAAATAATAGTTCAATAGTTAATATTTGTTAGTTTGGAAAATCAGTTTTCATCGAGCCTCAGCGTATTCCCCTTAATGTTTGCTTTTACCCCTACAGCTTCTAAAAGTTTGATAGTAGTGGCAAGTGGTTGATCACGTTCAAATTCACCATAGAACTTAACATCCGCAATTGCTGGATCCACAACAACATTTATATTGTACCAGCGCTCCAATTCCTCACCTACGGTTTGTAGTGTACTGTTATTAAAGTTAAACAGCCCGTATTTCCAGGCGATAGCTTTATCTAGGTCTACACTTTCCAACTTCAGATCGCCACCACCTTTTAAGCTTGCTGTTTCGCCCGGTTTAATCACCATCCCACCTTGATTTTTGGAATTTAGCTTATTTACACGGACAGAACCCTCAACCAATGTAGTATAAACCACATCCGTATAGGTAGATACATTAAAAGAGGTTCCTAATACTTTTACCCCCATTCTATCATCTGCATTGACAATAAACGGACGCTTGGCATCTTTTACCACGTCAAAGTATGCTTCACCACGCAGTTTAACCTGTCTTTGATCACCTACAAACTGTACCGGAAATTCAAGACTAGACTCTGCATTAAGCTGTACCACCGTACCATCGCTCAACTCCACGCTATATTCTCCACCTCTGGGGGTCTCGATACGTGTCATCACTTCTTTTGGCTCCAGATGCCCCATGCTCTCATCCATCAGCCGTATGGTTCCATCCATACTCACCGCAAGACCATTTTGTCTTAACAGGATAGAGTCATTTGGGTCCAGCTTATTATCTAATGTAATTTGTTGCCCATTAGGCAATACCACACTGGCACGTTTGGTAAAAATAGGTGCTTCGGGATTAAAAGCAGGATATGAATATTGCCATATATAAACCGAAATAGCCAAAGACAATAACACAGCAGCTGCCACCGCCCAGCGGTAGTTGAATGTTCTAATCTTTGCCTTGGGTATCCACGGCATTTTTTGCTTAATGAGTTCAAGACGCTGGGCAGATAACTGTACCTCGGGCTGCTTGCCAAGCTCCTGTTCAAACCAGGATTCTACCAAAGCTCTTTCTTCATCGGTACAATTACCTGTATTGTATTTGTCTATAAGTTCCTTTGCTAACATTAATTTCTATCTCCCTCTGAGGTCCATTTATATAGAAGACAAACGAAAAGGATGGAAGTGGACTTTTTTTAAATAAAAAAAGTAAAAAAAATTGCGGTAAGCCTTGAACGCAGGATTTTCAGGGCCCTATGTATCTGTTTTCTAACCGTTTCTTCCGACACACCCAGTTCTTCGGCAATCTCCTTATAGCTTCGATTTTCCTTACGGCTCAATTCAAATACCTGGCGCATCTTGTTGGGCAAGGCAGCCAGTTCTTGCTCAATACGGAGCTCCATCTCATTTTCTAGTATCTTTTCTTCCGTAGTCCATACACCACTATCTAAAAATACCTGCAGTGAGTCAAAATATTGCTCTTTAAATTTATTACGGTTTATCTGATTAAGAATTCGATTGCGCGTGACCCGGTATAGATAAGGTTTAATCTCTGTCTGAATATCGAGCGATCCCTGTTCCCATATTTTAGTGAATATATCCTGGACCAGATCATAAGCTTCGTCTTCGTCTTTCACCATTTTCATCGCCACAGTAAAGACAAATCCTGCATGTCTACCATACATGGTTGTATAAGCATCCGCAATCCCATCTCTTAATAAAGGGATAAGTTCCTGATCGGAAAGTAGACTTAAATCTTTACCTGAGGCCCTCACTTTTGGTTAAGTTTATTATGTTACGAACCTACAACATAAAATTAAACTATACAACCCTAAACCGTTTAAGCTTTAAAAAAAATAATAGTATAACATAATTTATTACTTTTGATATAAAACCAACTAAAATCAAAAAAACTAGTAGGATAAAAATCTTGAACTGAGCTTTACGTTATATTTGGTTATCATGTTTATGACAGATGAGGAATTATTAGAGTCGGTAAAGGAAAATGATATCTATTACACCCTGCTTGTAGAGTCTGATATCTATTAAGAAATTTTTAATACAATTATCCCATGTTCAGGTATATCAAATACGGTCTCTTTTTTCAACTTGCCCCTATTTTTATGTTCCCATAGATCACGAATCTTATTGTTGGCTTTCAGTCCAAACTGCCCTGCTTTCAATGTAAATTTAGTTTCTCCCTTTCCTCTATTCATGATTGCTATCGCTTTACTTTTCCCATCATTACCTAGTTCCTTCATCCATACCTCTACACCAGCCTCTGCAAACACACGTTTTGCCTGATGAAATCCAGTGTCTTGATTTAACGCAATAAGCTCTTTATTCGTAAGTATCCCTATAATCTGCTTGGTCATGGATCGCAAATCATTACCCGCCAGCAAAGGAGAGTTCAGCATACACCACATCGAAAAGTGAGTTTTATCTTCCTCATAACTCATTCCCCTACCTACCTGTAGCATATCCATATCATTATAATGACCCGCCGAAGCATATTTATGTAGATCCACATTCAGATCTATTATCGCCAAGATAGATCCAAAATCCGCACTGATATCTCCCGATATACGCCATGAGTCGGCTTTATCAATAGCCCAAGTGCCCGGAAACTTCCATCGACAGATATTAAATACAATATCAGGGTTAATCGACTTCACCGCACCTAATATTTTTAAGTATTCCGTGCGTTCATCCAACCCCATTTTCTCACCACCGCACCAGTCTACTTTGATAAAATTATAGCCCCATTGCTTGAAAAACAAATCACAATCCTGTTCAATATGTCCGTATATACCAACACCCAATCCATTTTTGTCATTATCCCAAATAGAACCACAGGTATTTTTTCCTGCATCAGTATATATGCCAGCTTTCAACTTTTTACTGTGGATATAATCGGCCAAGGCCTTCATCCCTGAAGGAAATTTTGTTGAGTCTGTTAGTAAATTGCCCGCTTTATCCCGTCCTTTAAAAAAACCGTCATCAATATTGATATAGCGATAGCCCGCATCATACAGTCCACTACTAATTAGTGCATCCGCCTGCTCACGGATCATATTTTCGTCTATATTAATTCGGAAATTGTTCCAGCTGCTCCAGCCCATAATGGGTGCTTTGTCCGACTGCCCGTGTACAATTGTTGGTAAAAATGAACCAACACTATACATGACCAAAGCTATTTTAAAAAAATTAAACATGTTTCTATATTTATGAACATGTAAATCTACTACTATTTTGAAATTGGTTGGTCTAGTCAGCCAACTTGTTAGCACATATTTACCGAACGGCTATGGAGATCATCAGATATTCTCGCTTTAATTTCTGAATAATCACCCATCGTGTCTTGCCACGGCAAATCATCATTCAGATTAAAACTATCTTTGTACGCTTCAAAAAGCAGCTGCTCTTCTTTAGTAGCCACCCCTTGTGTACATCGATCATAAAGTCTTTTATATTCTTGGTCAGTCATATTTTCAGCTTATTACCTATATAGACAATCGCCGAGGACAAAACTCACATAGATTTTTAAAAATAAAAATACGCCTATAGCTATCAACCATAGGCGTTCGATTTTTATTATGTGTTTTTTTAAACCGTTGGAATTACCCGGTCGCATTAAGGTTTCACCCCTTATTATTTTTCCTTTGCAATAACTGAGACATCGTATAACTAACCAATGTCCCCAATGCAGCCATGATAACAGTCTGAATGAGATCACCCAGTGTGATCGAAGCCCAAATGGAGCAGAGTGTACCACCTAGAGTTCCTGCACGGATCTCATCAAGTTTCATTACTATCTCCTCCTTCAGCTTTATCATCTTCGTCTCCACTTATTGCTTCCAGCACCCCTAGCCCTACAGCAATGTATTTTACAATATTCAACGCCTTACCAGGCAGTTTAATCGGGGCCAGCAATATCACCTGTACCACTTGACTTATTTTCTTGATTATTTTGTTCATTGTTTTAATGTTTTATGCTATACACTTTATATAATCGGCCCTACACTTTTCTTACCTATTCACCTTCATGAGCTATTTATTGACACAAGGAAGCCTAGGAATTTTTCTTATGAAAAGGTTCCAGCTGACTTGGTCAATGAATAGCGATCATCACTTCTCCCTTCCTTACAGCCTCTACCAGCATTCCATACAACCTTTCATACGCTTTACCAGAATCGTAGACTGCATAATCACCATCATACCGCTTAAAGTACTCGCCCACCAATAGGCAGCCCTCCGTATCCGAAAAGTAGTTACCGATATGGATGTACACGTATTTAAAATTGGGTACATCTTTAATCTCGATCATACCAAAATGCATATCCGGAAATTTACGTTTATACCTAGCATTCATAGCACCATACGTATTCAAGCGCAGCTCATAGGTTCCTGCCGGTATAGCTGTAGACCCTTTCACCTTTTCGTCCCTTACTAGATCCTCCAGCCCGTAGCCGAAAAACTCCTCGTCGATATAGATTT
This sequence comes from Sphingobacterium nematocida, assembly GCF_900168125.1. Classification (GTDB taxonomy): domain Bacteria; phylum Bacteroidota; class Bacteroidia; order Sphingobacteriales; family Sphingobacteriaceae; genus Sphingobacterium; species Sphingobacterium nematocida. The sequence continues at coordinate 20,906 of NZ_FUZF01000016.1, read as the reverse complement.
CAGACAGCGTACTGTTATTCCCCTGTTTGATACGTTTGACTTCTATTTTCATTTTTTCTAGATTTTAGTATTCATCATCCTCTCCATTAAAAATCAAATTGACCAGAGAAAGCCTAGGAAGTTTGCGCAGCAAAGGTCCCAGCTTTTGAGGTCAATTTGATTCGCTCCCTTACCTCACTAACAACCTCGCCGTATTACTCCAGTCTCCTGCACCTTTGCTATTGACGGCACGCACGCGCACCTCATAATAATGTCCCGGTTCTAACGGTGCAATGATATTATTGCGCGATGAGGTTATAGCTATGCGGTCACTCCATGGCTCCTCGGGCGTACTGACCTTACGGTAACTGTATTCATATACACGCACATTCCTCTGTTTGGCAAAATTCAGCCTTGCCTGTCCCGATTGATTGGTGTCCGAGAGTCTTACATTCTGCACCGTAAATGGGACCAGCGATGCCGTAGTCGGTGCATTCGTCGGAAAGCCTGAGCTGAGTAGCACAGACAACTGCCCCTCCGCTACCGAATTGACATAGTAGCCCAGCTTCTGTAAGGCAGATACCAATGCAGGAATACTCTCGTCCTTGATCGCTGTATCCTCTGGTGATCCACGCTTGCGTGCTGCAGCAAGCTTGGTAGAAAAATCATCCAGCAGATCCTGGATATCCTCCAGTGCTGGTGTCGGTGTAGGAAAATTTGCATTCCCCGTCATGGCAGCAATTATCGTTGTTGCTGCCAGTAATAGTTGATCGTCCAGCATACCGCCAAACCCGATCAGTGCTTTCATTTTTATAGCCATTTTAGTCGATTTGTGATCAGGTTATCCAGTTATCGTGTCAAGCAAATAGTTACATCACTTGATCACGGGGCTGCTCATTTCCCGATCGATCCATATTTGTACCATGTTCATTTTACTCGCGAGATGTCTTTGAACACCACAAACATAACCTCATAATGAAGGCAAAATGAAGCCCTTAGCGCGTATTATCGTGTAATAAAATAAAGGATGGTTTTTCGCTGTTTCGCGCTAATTGGCGCTGATCAAAATCTTTAAAAACTGTTTACACACTTTACGGGATAGTGCCAAAGCAGCCCAAACTCAATTCAGTACACATCCTACTGAACACAGTAGCCGGTGTACTGATACCAATGCGCAGCATACTCATCATAGTACACGGCATACTGAAAGCAGTACAAAACATACTCACGTCAGTAGCTCTCCTACTGAAAACAGTACGCTACGTACTCATCACAATAGCCGACATACTCACGTCAGTACAAAAGCTACCGAAAGCAGTAAACCACCTACTCATCACAATAGCACAGCTACTGAAAACAGTACCTAACCTACTGCATTAAGTTCATAGCGCACTATAAGCAGTAGCCGACAGACTGCATTCAGTACATCGGCTACTTTACTTAAAAAGCTACAAAATAGTCAGCTACCAGCATACAACAGCTAGCAGCACAGACCTACTTGCGCCTCCATTTCGTCTCCAACAACTGCTTTGCCAGATCCCGGGCAAAGAAGTACTCAATCTTGCCCAACTTCATCGGATTCAGTTTTTCATCGGCTACATAATTGCGAAAGGTCGCATCCGAGATGGCCAGCTTCTCCATCACATCCTGCTTGAACAGCAATGGCTGGTCCAACAAAGACAACAGATCACGGTCCAGAATCTCGGACATACGCAGCATAAGATCTTCTATACGCTCTAAACGTTTTTCCTTTTGGTCCAACAGTTCCTGTTGTTTTTGTAAAATAGATTGCAGCACCAGGATGGTCTGATGCTGTGTTTCAAATAAATCATTGGTTCTGACCGCCTGATCGGCCAGTTGCTGGAGTAAGATTTCCATGGTAGATAAAAGATGTGCCACAGCACCTCTTCCGGAGCGCGCAGTAGGTACCACCGGCTAAATATGTAACCGATGGTACCTACTGCGAAAATGATGTTAAGGCAGGTTACATTTCAGTGAATTTTCCCAAATCCCTTCTTGAAAAGAAACATTTCCATCTTGAAATCATCATCCTAACTCCTGCATAGCAAGCTCAATTTTTTCGATAAGGCCATCATAGAAAGAAATACGTTCACCTATATCCCCCATCCCAAAAGCCTTAGATCTATCCATATCGGCTTTAAATTTACTTTTGAACATCCGTATCATCTCAGGATCAAAGGTGAGCATGCTATTGATGGTATCCAGCTTGATACTCAGAAAATCCTGTCCGGGGCATTTCCACACCATAAACCCCTGCCGTACCGGCGTACGTTTTTTAAAGACATCTATACGCACACCGCCAGATTTTTTGCCCCTGTTACCTTTGATCCTAAATTGTTCGATCAGCTCTTTCAGCTCGGCCAATATAGGCTGTATCACTTTGGTATCCCTAAACCTACACAACGAGCTCAACTCGTAAAGCCCATACAGCAGACCGTCCAGAATCGTATCATCCCATATTTCCCTACTTGTTATCTGCTGATAGGCATCATGGATAGCCTCAAACTGCGGGGCCAGATCCAATTTATCAAGTTCAGCAGTAAAATCTTCATAGTAAAGTTCCGCTTTAACCTCATCGCTATCCTCCGATTTCTGCATATCACAGTAATACTGGTATAGCTTAAAGTAGGTCAGCTGTTTGTATGGCATAAAATGAAAGATCGGGATCTCATCGGCCATAAACAAAATTTTGCCATCCTTGTTATCGGCCAACCGCCTGAACGTCACAGCCAACATACTGATATAGCTGTAATATCTATCCAGATCGTTCATATCCATAAGCATGAACTGAAAGTATACCAGCCCCTGGCTGTCCTTAAATAGATCCATAGGGGTCAGTTTTAAATAGTTGACGATATCATATAGCCTGTTAAACTTAAGCTCCGTATCAGCACTGATCCATTTTTCAACTGTTTTTTCACTGGCATTCATCGCTTTTGCAATTGTTTTACAGAGTGCATTTTTCGATTTGTAGTGTATGGCTATACGCTCAAATAATTCTTTCTGGGTGTTGAACATAAGGTATGATTTAAATTAATAATCCGGTCAATCTCAAACTTACTAAATTATCTATTAAAGAAAAACCCGAAAGCCCCCCATTATATGAGGAACTTTTGTTCACTTCTACGATTCTTCCCCTTGTAGCGGGGGAGTTAAAATAATGTTCCCCGCCACAAGGGGAACTTCTGCCCTTTCAGGAAAAAGTTCCTATCCACACGGGGAACAATTTTATTTTCCCCTCAAAACTCCCCGTACAATGGGGTTTTTCCGATTTAAATTATCCAGTAGCTTCGTCTATCACAAGTATTTAATAATATGGAAACGACAAAAAGGACAAAACGTGAGATGACAGAAAGACTACTGGGCAATACAGAAGAACGTTATTTTGGTGAAGGCTTCAAATACTTCAAAAGCAATATAATCGAATTCAAAGCAGCGGAAAAACTAATAACCGGAAAAATAAAATGCAGCTATTACGGCCCGGCCCGTCCGCGGAACGAAGCTCCCCATCTGGGCAGTATAGAATACCTCAGTCTGGCCCTGCGGATAGCCAGCTATGGACTGAACAGGTTGGGTTATTATAAGCTGCAGGTCGTAAACTATTCGTTTCTCTGTCGCTATTCGCTGACCATCAGCAAAACCCTGGAGATGGGTACGCACCCATTTTCCTGCAGGCTCCTCCATAGCAGATGGGACGACGATTGTATGCAGGGAACGGTCTCCACATTCGAGATCAACATCGGTAAAAACAAAATTATCATAGGGGTGGACCATAGCGGCGGCGGACGGATTTTGGACCTCCCGCCACAGGAGACCCTATCATTGGACATGGAGAATATGCACAGCCTCGGCTATAAGCATACCGCCCTGCAGCTGGACAATATAACCTACAGATTGGCAAAAAAAAAGATCAAATGTAGCCTACAGTACAAGCAGCTCACTGCCGAAGGAACCATGCAGGGTATAGGCAGCTCGCGCGAAAGCCTGCTATCTACAGATGCTACACGCGTATTTGGACAGTTGATGCAGATACTGGTTTATAAACTCAACAAAAGTAATCGCCTGCAGTGCCCCAATATCTGGCTACGCAAGATGACACTCACATTGGACAGGCAGCACTTCTCGGGCAGCACAGAAGCCATAGTCACTTTTGACCAGATCAGAGAAATAAAACAGGGTGACAAACTTTGGAACCTGATAAGCCTGACCGGCACCGTAGGCAACTATGAAGGAAGTTTTGAAGTAGCGTATCATTAACCATCAACCATTATGAATCGAATCGTCATCTCCGGCACCTATTGCACCGGCAAGACCACACTCAGTCTGGCACTGGAAAAAGCAACCCGTATCCCCGCTACCCATGCACTCACCATGCGCGAGATATTACCGCTGCTGTATCCTGGAAAAAGCCTACGTCAATGCAACTATGCCGAACTCATCACCTTGGGCATGCGCCGCTTTGAAGACCGCATCCATAGCGAAGTAATATTACCTGATGGCTTTATATCCGACGGCTGCCCCTTGCAGGAATGGCTATACGGCAGTACCCGACTGGTCACTGGAGCCTACCCCGATGAGTATCCCTGGAAGATGAAATTAAAGAAACTTTGGAATTATCGGAGCTATCCGGATTTTCGAAAACTATTAAAAGGTTTTGAGGGCATGGTCAAAGCTTACACCCATACCCACTACGACCTTTTCTTTCACCTGCCCGTAGAGTTCCCATTTGTTGCCGACGGGCATAGACCTACCTCCGAGCGGTTCCGCATGGAGTCTGAAAAGCGGTTGCTGGCCTGCTATGCTGAGATGGGCATCAATCCCATTGTCTTGTCCGGGACTATGGAGGAGCGCCTTACCAAAGCATTGGAGACACTTCATATCAAGCCCGAATATCCGATTGAATATTATATCCGTCATGCTACGATAGCCAGGCGCGATCGTTTTGATAAGGTGAACTTAGAAACCTAGACATGTCCCAGATCATCCTTCATAATCTCCCTATGGGTTAGAGCGCGGTTTGTGGGGAGATTTTTTATTAAAAATTAGAGCTGCTATGGATAGAGTTGAAAACTACTTTGGGAGATATAAACTTCTTAGCGAAGAAGCTAGAAATTATCTTCGCTCCAAAGGGAGGATCATAAAATTTAATAAGAATGCTTATTATGTCATGCAAAATGAGGCAAAGCACAATTGGTGCTTCTTATTAGAAGGATTAGTTGGCCATCAGGCCATCGATAAGAAAGGTAACGCAAAATACATAAAGCTATGCCCTATCAATCATTACTTTGTAGGCACCAAGCACATCTTTAGCAAAAGCAAACCCCGGACAGCCATACAGTTTTTACAACCAAGTACCATCTATACCATCTCCAATGAAGATCTAAAAACAGGAATCAGAAAATTTGCCGAACTCCATGAGATCTACAATATCATGAAGCAGCATGAGCTGGATATGAGAGATATCTTCTTAGGTATCCCCAGCATTACGCGTGAGGAGCGACTCGCTTACCTATATGATCACCTGCCGGAGGTAAAAGATAAAATGACTGTCAGGCAGCTCTGTTCCCTTTTAGGCTACAGTGATGACCGCCAGTATTACCGTGCCCTAGATTATTACAACAACAGAGAATCATCATAAAAACTATTTTCATTTGTCTGTTATAACAGATGTCCACCCTCTACAACTCCACTACCTTAGTATTATCAAAACGCAAGTACAGCGGCTCGGCGGTACCAGGTACCAATGAAAAGGGCGCACCGGCCAGAAGGTGTTTCGGACTATCACTGTGGACAGCTCTGGCATCGTACAACGTAGAGACTGCTCATGATAGCATTAGCTCCTCAAGGTTCTGAAGGAGCTAAAATATAACAGGACCAAAACAATTATAAATACAAAGAAATGGAAAATCTAAAAAAAAATTGGCTCAAAGCCATTATGGGATTAACGCTCGCACTGAGCGTAGGGTATTTTGCCGTAAATGCTTCGGAAAAGAAACCGGATAAAGTGGAAAAAAAAGTATCCGCTGAAGCAAACGCTTTTGCTCCAGTCTATAAATGGTATGCTTTGATACCTACAAGTAACACAAGTACATCAGCTCAACAATTGCTAACAGGCTCCCCTATGTCATCTCCTCCATCGCAAACCAATCCATTGGATTGTGCTAGAGAAAACAATGCCGGAGACTTTTGCGCCGTTATAGTAGAGTTTGCCCCTGGAACTACAAATTTCACGCTATCAGGGACAGACCTACAGGACGCTATCAACAACCATACAGATGCTGTTGGTATTGCATCTTCAAATCCAGATGTTGATGAGGATCAGGACGGTTATTCCCGCAAACCAGAATTGTAGCTGATATTTTCTATCTCAAAAACCTGAGTAAAGGGTACCTAATTTTAGGTACCCTTTATTAATTTAGCGATCATTCTGTTGATAGCCACCTACGCTTATTGCTTTGGGTGGAATAGGCCAAACATATCTTTTGGAGCCAGGCTCGAGAAGAAATTCCTTGCCCGAAATACTTCTTTTTAGCGTTTCCTTATATTCATTTTCTTTACTCAGTCGACGTAGATCCTGCCAGCGTGTTCCTCTAAAAAAAAGTGACCGCTTTCTCTCTGTAAAAATCAGATCCATGCATTGTTCTTTCGATAACGCTCCGAGAGGGACATAGTATTGGGAAGAAAAACGCTTTTGCCTCAATGTATTTAAGTAATCCACAGCTTTGTCAAGCACTCCATTTCTGCATAAACACTCCGCATAATTTAGATATACTTCATCCAGAGCGAGGCCCGTAAAATAAAATGAATTGCCGACGTAGGAACCTTTAAAAATAGTTCGTGTCCCACTTTTAGTGTAATATAAATCTTTACGGAGATCTCCTTTTTCATATAGCGAGAGAAAAGATGGAGAAACGTCCATCACCGTTGTCCCTAAAATCCGGAAAGAGGCAGACGAATTCATATATATAATCTCATCGTTACCAATCCCATTTGCATTAAAACTATAACTCTGATTTGCCGAAAAGGTTGAATAATCCAGCAACTGGTGCGGAATCACCAAACAAGCTTTAGCATGTTTTTCAGCCCTGACGTAATCTCCCATCTGCATATACAACCTAACCAACAACGCATTCACGGCCATCTGACTTGCTTGTAATGGAGATAAATTTGTTCGCTTAGGATCAACCAGATAAAGTGCTTCCATAAGATCCTTCTCTATAAAACGATAAGTTTCATCTAATGTTGAACGGCCTATTAACAATGTCGGATCAGCAATTTTTCGCAAAGGCAATCCAAGGCCATGTTTGGAATCTTCCGAATATACGGCGCAATACTGTTGTGCCAGCATATAATAATTGTACGCTCTGTGGAATAATGCTGTCCCTTTTATACTTTTATAAGAAGCCTGATTACCATTGTCCATTTGGATCTTGGGCAATCCATCCAATACCACATTCGCCTGCAATATTCTTGCGTATGCCTTTGACCAATCTGTGCTAGCCTCGTCACCGGAATAAATATCCTTCTCCCAGGTATAAGCATACTTTTGAAACGCATCGGTCACGCTCAAAGAAAGTCCGTTGTACAAAACATCTGATATTACATACTCATCAGAACCGATCATGCTAAGTGTAGTGATAGATGAAGTGGCAAACATATTGTAATCGTACAGTAACATCCCGTAGTCTTCTAATGTCTCGGGTACAACCGTCTGCATATTGGGCTTCACATCCAAAAAGCTCGAATTACAGCTCACCACAACGATTATGACAGCTGTATACATTCCTATAAATAACTCTCTCATTATCTAAATATTTTATATGTTAATCCTTAGTGCCATATTAAATTGCCTTGTCATTGGATAATTCGTATTCGGATACTCGGGGTCTATGTGTCGACGGGTTCTTTTCCACAGTATGCCCAGGTTGTTGGCAGAAAAAACTAACTGTATTCCTTTAATGCCTGATCTGTTTAACAGCATATTGTTGAACGAATAACTAACCGTTAAATCCTGTAACTTTAAGTGGTCCAATGGAACAATATGTACATCTCCATATTGATACAGGCGGATCAAATTTATATCATACTTTTCCGTAGTGGCCGGAATAAAGGTATGCGCCTCATCACCTGGCTTCTGCCACCGATCATAATAATCCATATGGTAGAAATTATAGCCTGTTCTCGTTTGCTCGGCACCGGGTCCATAACTTTTCATTCGACCCACATGGCCGAATTTGTAGATCAGCAATGTACTCGCTTCAATTCCTTTCCAACCAATACCAAGTCGATAGGATCCAAACCAGGGAGCCACTTTAACACCCGACCTGCTTAAATCATCAATTTTTAGCCCTTCATAATAAGACTGATAACTTGAAGCTTTGCTGCCGTCCCTATTATAGAAAACCGGCAGCCCTGTCTGTCCATCCAATGCAGGCCATGGGATGCTGTACATTACATCTGGCGATTCATCCTTGATGAAATATCTGGAGACCATGTAGTCATTGACAGTTTTAAGCGGATCACTTTTGATTTTATTCACTTTACTGGACGCGTAGTTCAATAAAAAATGTTGTTGTATCGAGATTCCCGAAAAGGATAGATGGTGCCCAAGCGAGAAATCAACTCCTCTCGTACGCATATCCGCATAATTCTGCATATAATTTGAGGATACACCGATGGTCGGATCTATAGCCATACTGCTCAACAAGTATTTCGATTGTTTATCAAACCACTCAACCGAACCTGTCAATCCAAATGCTCTCATGCCCCAGTCTACACCAAGATTCAACATATTTACCTGTTCCCAGCGCAAACTTGGATTACCTGGGCTATTTAATATTGCGTAACTTAGCTGATAACGTGTATCTTCACGTTTATTCATCACAGGCAAATGGCCCAGAGATTTGTTGATATTCCCGGAGCTGCCGTAGGTAGCCCGCCATTTTAGCTGAGAGAAGATATCAACATCAAAAAACGGTTCATTCTTCATGTCCCAGCTAGATCCTATAGACCACAAGGCAATACCACGTGCATTGGTCTTGACCCCAAGTAGATTGCTTCCATCCCAACGTATGCTACCACTCAAAATATAACGTTTCAAAAAGGATAGACCAACATTACCATAAGCACTCAATAATCGATTATTGATTCTATTGGGTAGTCCATTTTCAGTTGGAACCATAGCCTGATATCCCTCGGGACGTACGTAGTATTCCTCCCGACCAAACATATGCTGCGAAGTCCCGGATTCCGTTAACTCATTATAGCCGTAATAGGTAAATGGTACAGCATTTCTAGACTGTTGAGATGATGCTTCCAATCCAGCCAACGCATCAATATCGATTTTGTCAATCCATGAACGACTATAGTTTGACTGCAGTCTCAGTGCATGGGTACCAGAAATTAACTGGGCTTCTTTTTTCCATACACCACCCAGAGGAATGATTCTTGAACCATCAGCCTGCGTATAGGTATTGATCAGGTTACGCGCAAAATAACTGTCCTCATTATAATACGATTCGCCGTCTGCCACTACAGCAGTGTAGGTATAACTTCCTTTCAGTTGCAGTCCGAACAGCGTGCTGTACCGAATATTCCCGACTAAAGAAGTGTTTTTATTCCAGCTGGTAAATCTGTTGTTGTAAAGTTCATCTATAGGTCTATACATCCAATCCAACAAACCTGCTGCAATGGCCTTCTCTTGATAACCGTACCGCAGGCTCTGCATAGACCTGACAATGGAAAGGCTATTTCCCTCACTATCCATAAGAGGCATATATATATTCTCGTTGCCCAGCAGCGATAATGCCACATTACTAGAGACGTCTTTCCTTTGCTGCGTACGAATTATCCCTTCGATTTCAAACCGTTTTCCGACGCTTAATGCATTTTGGAGAGACAGGTTGTAGGAGCTATTTTTTTGCCCCTCGATGTTGCTCAGTCCCTGCTGATAACCGGCGGTCATATTGTATCGGAACCTGCTCTCCCCTCCTCTTAACCCAATATTATGTAATTGTTGCAAACCGTTTCTATAGATATACTGTTCTGCATCTCTCCGAATATCACTATTGCGGTAAACTTCTTCCTGTCTTACAAACTCCTCTTCAGTGATGAGTTTATCTCTTTTCTTTATTAACAGCTCCACATATGCCGGTAGAACAGAAACATTCGTTTCCGTGTACCCTTTTTTTTCGAATAACTGCTTCTGAAAATCCATTACAGTTACCGGGTTAAGTGTCGCCCGGTTGTAGAACAGATCCGGTTTTTCCTGGATCAGCCAGGCCGTATTTGCCGTAATCTCAACGGGCTTATCAAATGCCCCCCTTTTCATATTGATCACGATTACGCCGTTTCCTGCTTTGGCCCCCCAGATGGAGGCTGCCGAGGCATCCCTTAAAATCGTGACAGATTCCACATCGTTTGGATTGATACTTCGTAGATCACCATCAAAGGGAAAATCATCGACTACAATCAATGGCTTATTGTCGGATAGAAGGGTTGAAGAACCTCGGATACGTAGGTCTGGTGCACCCGATGTGTTTTCTCCGGTTAAGTTTCCCCGATCAAACTGCAATCCGTTGGACACCCCTTCTAGCCTATCCAAAAGATTTCCCGAGGCACTTCTATTCAACAACTTGTTATCGATATGTACATAGCTACCCGCTAGGCGATCTTTCGGAGCAGAAAAGTATCCTGTGCTTATGACATCAACCGTTTCGATAGCACCTTCTTTCGGAATTAAATATGTCTTCTGATCAGTCTTGGACAGCAATCTGTAATCTAAAGGCTGAAAAGCCATATGTCTGATCATAACAGTACTTCCTATATCCTTTCCTGAAAGCCACACCCAACCCTTATTGTCTGTGTGGAGAAGTTTACCGTCTTTACTATTGATTGAAGCACCCACAACAGGCATAGAATCACGTGACGAGAGTACCTGCAGCTTGAGATCTAACTGAGCATGCGAACCACCTGCTGTTAGGAGGGCCATCAAAACAAGTAGGGATTTTACTATAATCTTCATCGCCCAACCTCCTTTACAAGCTCGTTCGCAAATTCTATTTTTTTCTTTTCCGGCCAGTATGCAATACTCACTTCATCCCACCTTCTTTGCTCCACAAGATCCAGGTTGTCTATGGTGAGCGTACGTTTATCTGGTGCACCAAGAATCTCATTACCTTTAATCATCAATATGCCATAATAACCGTTATATCGCGTCAACATCCGGTTGACAAGAAAAGAAAAGTCGTATAAGGTCGGGATATCAAACCCCGTTCGTGCTACAAAACTACGGTAACTGTGCTCCGTATCGATCACATTTATAGAAATGAATTCAATGTTTTTATAACGTCTATTAGCGATTATCGAATCTAAATGTAGAAGGGATTCAATACATGAACTACACCAAGTCGGCCAGAAATCTATAATCAGCACCTTGTCTTCAGCCGCATAATCAGCGAGGCAGACAGTATCAATTAGATCCGTCCCTATGTACAATGGCATTCTGTGGTACCACAAAGAGTCTGGCGCAACATCCCCGATTTTGAGAGGTACAATATTGTTAAGGCCCTTGGCCTCCTGCCTTCGGGCAGGAGGCCAAGGGCCACTAAACAACACACAGAATATTATGATAGATTCTATTGACCACACGATCCCCGCTCGCAGGACATTTATTTTGTTATGTATCGGGCTCTTGAATAAGGCTGCATTATCTTCAAAATAAGGCAATCGATTTCCACCCCAATTAAAAATTCTCATTTTTTTTGGTTCATTGAGTGTGACCCAACGAAGGTGGCTCCGGAAAAATAGACCGGTCAATATCCTACCGTACCTAATCCTAGATCAGGCCACACGGTTAAAAAATAATGTTGATTGATTCAATATCGGACGAGCTCACAATTTATGTCTAATTGGATTTATCGTGGTTTATATGGAGCGCAAAACCGATTAGTTTGGCCGTCTTGAGACCAAACCTCCCTTACCGAACTATTCGGGGGCGGAGATTAGATTTTTTTCGAATTGTTTTTTCATAACTCACTTTATATTTAGTGAGTCTCTGCTAGAGGAGCAAAAAAACGTGGAGTGCTATCTAGCTTTATCCCCCGGGTCTCACGCCTTCGAAGTCCGCATCAAACGATAGCATCCACGCCTTTATATTGCGAATATAGCAAACAAAGGACAATGGATGTAATCTACCGCTCTCGACTTCAATAAAATTGTGAGACTTGGGAAACGAGACTCGTAAACTACAATTACTAATGACTTATAAAGCAACTTATAAACTCATAAATCATTATTAATTCAAATATACAAAATAAATACAAATAAAAATACAAAAAGTAGAACTTTATTTATACAAACAAATCCAATTATAAGCTTTAATTTATAAATGGAAAGTCGTTATGAAAAATCTTTAGAAAAGGACATCAAGAAACTCCAAAAAAAGCTAGGAGAACTATTGAAACAAGAAAGAGAAAAGTCCATTCATGGAGAAATAAAATCCTATACAGCATTAGTGGACATTGACAAAAGCACAATTTACGCAGGCGAACGTGGAGAGTCCAACTTTACAGTCTCAAGGCTTTACACATTGCTTAGAGGTAACGGACAAACTCACGAAGAAATTATTCAAGCTTTCACATTCCTAATAACCGGACTACATAAATATAGCGAATTTTCATTGCCTTCTGAAACCGAACAACAACTCAGACTACAAGTAGAGACGAAGCTAGGAACAAAAGTAGCTAAGGCCTTAAAATCCGACCACATAAACAGAATATACCTAATGTTGGCCTATTGTGATGATAAAAAGATAAGAAAAACAGATCTAAAGAAGTTTTTTGACCTCGATAGTTACACAAAACATTTTAACCACTGCCTCAAAATAGCCGATGAGATGGACTGGATCAACATGACCTATCCAGAAAAACCCAATGCTAAAAACCAAAGCTACTACACAACCGAAGCCGGCAAGGAAGTACTACGACTGAAACAAGACGGAGAGGAAAACGAAAACAGCTAACGAAGGCGACTAATTTAGATAAAAATAGATCTGTTTAAGGACGCTCTACAAACATCCAACCAGATTGCCAAATTATGATTATGAGAAAAAGTCTAATTGAAGATTCTACCACTGAATTCAAAAGCTCATTTAACGATAGCGCAATAGAGTCATTATCAGCATTTACGAATACCAAAGGTGGTCGTGTTCTTATTGGGATCGATGATAATGGCACCCCAATCAAAGGATTTAATATAGGGGACGAGACGCTTCAAAAGTGGATCAACGAGGTTAAGAGCAAGACTCAACCGAGTATTATTCCCGATGCGAGCATCATCAATATTGACGGTATTGATATCGCCGAATTGGCCATATCAGAATTCCCAATCAAACCGATAGCTTTCAAGGGGCGCTATTACAAAAGGATGGGCAATTCAAATCATTTACTTAACAGTTCTCAAATCAGCGATCTACATATACAGTCTTTACAACTGTCATGGGATTCCTACCCCTTCTCTAACCGAACCTATAAAGATCTTAACGAAGATAAACTCCATAATTTCATCAACAGGGTAAATATCGGTGGGCGATTTGAATTACCGAAAAAACCATTAGAAGCGTTAAAACTTCTAAAGCTTATAAAGGACAGTGCCGTTACCAACGCAGCCATGATCCTCTTTTCGAAAGAAAACCTATACCATAATGTTCATGTGGGTCGATTTCGCACGCCATCTTTGATTATAGATGAAAAAATGATTAGTGGGAACTTATTTGATGTAGTTGAAGAAACTTTACGTTTTATTACTTCACACATCAAAGTTGCATTCGAAATTACTGGAGCTACATCTCAACGTACTGAAATATTTGAATACCCTACTGCTGCAATTCGCGAAATGGTAATTAACGCATTGGTTCACCGCGATTTCACAAGTCCTTCAGACGTACAGATTAAGATATTCGACCAAGAGATTACGATCTACAATCCGGGTAGATTATACGGTAACATCGACATAGATGAACTAAAAGAAAACAAATACGCATCAGAATTAAGAAACAAACTGATTGCTGAAGCATTTTATCTTACCAAAGACATAGAAAAATATGGAACTGGTTTTTCTCGTATTAGAGATGAAATAAAAAGCTATCCTACCATGCGCTTTGATTTCTATGAACAGGGAAATGGCTTTGTAACTTCGTTATCGTATACAAAGCAGAAAATTTCAAACACGAATAGCATTGAACCTGTAAATGAACCGGTAAATGAACCTGTAAATGAACCTGTAAATGAACTTTTCAAGTTGATTATTGCAAACCCTGGTCAAAGAAGACCTTTCTTCGAAAAAGCTTTAAAGACCTCAAGAAGCAGTATACATAGATGGATACAGGAACTACAGATGAAAGACAAAATTGAGTTCAGAGGCGCCCCAAAAAGCGGAGGATATTGGGCAAAAGGGTGATACGTCTACTGCCGTCACAATTCTTGTGGTGGACATAAACGCAAGTACTAGCAATGAAAAGCGAAAAAATCCGTTTCAAATTTTACTTCGAAACGGCTTCTCAATAATCATCTTTTAGATTCTATTTCAGTTTTTCTATCTCTTCAACAGTTAATCCAAGAATCTCCGAGATCATCTTGACCTCAAAACCATTTTTCAACAGCTTTTTTTCGCTCTCCTTCAGCCCTGCCCTCTCTCCAGAAAAGTGTGTCCATAAGCATGGAATTGCCACCTTCTAGAGTACACAGATTTAGGTTTTATCGCCACTCACGATTCAAAAAATCACTGATAAATAGATGCTCGACTCCCTCTATTTCATCTTTCCAAAAATCATCCATAGTGACTACAAATTTAGGATATTGGTCATTAATCGACAGCAAATTTCCAAATTCTCTCTGTATAGTCTGTTCATTTTCCAATTTATAGGCGACCTGTACATAAACTTTTTGTCCTTTTCTTTCCGCCACAAAATCAATTTCTATATTATCCAATTTGCCCACATACACCTTATATCCTCTTCTCTTTAACTCCAGAAATACTATATTTTCCAAAAGGCCTCCAATCATTCTATCCCTCCTGCCCATAGTAGCATAGACAATAGCGATATCACTCACATAAAATTTCTCTTGCGTTTTCAATATTTCTTTCCCTTTGATATCATAGCGCGGTACGCGATACAATATAAATGCCCCTTCCAAGGCATTCATGTAATTATACACTGTATTGACATCTACCTTTCGTTGTTGGCTTTTGAAATAATCCGCAACATTCTTTCCGGAAAAAGTATTTCCTATATTGTCAAAAGCATACTTCACCACCCGTTCTAATAATTCCACATCACGGATTTTGTACCGCTGCACCGTATCCCTCAGGATCACCGAAGAGTAGATATCGTAAACCACTTTATAGGCCGATTCATCCGAATAATCAGCCGTATGTATTACTGGAAACCCGCCCTTTCGCAAGTATTCCATAAAGAGACTCGCTTCATTAAGTATTTCGGGTAAATAAACCTTTCTAAAATTCAGAAACTCTTTATAAGACAGCGTATAAACAGGAAATTCTACATATCGACCTGCAAGATAAGTAGCCAATTCTGAGGATAACAAATGAGAATTAGATCCTGTAAGATACACATCTACATTAAAATCGACTAAAAAAGAATTGACTGCTTTTTCCCATTCTTTTACTTCCTGTATCTCGTCCAGAAGCAGGTAATATTTCTGCGACTCTTTAAGCTGATCCTTGACATGTTGATACAAGGCTTTAGCAGATAAGAGATCCGCATAAACGAAGCTTTCGAAATTGATAAAAACAATCTGTTCTTCATGAACCCCATTTTTCAATAACTCTTCACGTAGCAACCGTAATACAGTAGATTTACCCGACCTTCTAATGCCAGTCAAAATCTTCACCTATGGCTTGTCTATAAAAGGCTTTATTTCCTCTAAATATGTGGATCTAATAATCATCATTTACGCTTATAACCACAAAAATAATGAATTATTTGTAGTTTTTATGGCTATAACCACAAAAACTACAAATAAATAATCAGTCGACTTTTCGTCACCTTTAATCACCAATTTGGGAGTTGACCGTTATTTAGAACATTACCTACAAAGGAGGAATAATGCTTCGGGCCAGATTAATCTTAATCTGATTATACATAAAACATGAATTTCCTTTATTGTAATTCATTAAATATTCTTGTATAAAGATGTAAAAAAACAACCCTCATCATGTTAATAATACTTAATGTTTAGGTAAAATAATTTACAAATTAACTATATCTCTCCTTTACATTTGTGTAAATGTATAATTTAATACATGACCATATAAGCTAACCCCGCTATGAATATAAGACCTATCACTACTCGGAAGATTATAGTATCAGCGTTTATGCTTTGCTTTTACTGTCTAGTAAATGCACAGAATTATATTGAGATAAAGCCTGATGATGACGAAAAAGAAATTGTAAAAAAGGCTGCTTCAGTAAAGCCTACACAACGTCAGTTAAATTGGCAGAAATTAGAAGTTACCGGCTTCTTACACTTTGGCATCAATACTTTTACGGGTAAGGAATGGGGAGACGGCAGCGAAAGTCCGTCCCTATTTAACCCCAGCAAATTGGATACGGATCAATGGGTAAAAGTGGCTAAAAAAGCAGGTATTAATCTTCTTATTCTAACGGCAAAACATCATGACGGATTTTGCTTGTGGCCCACTCAAACAACAGAGTACTCCATCAAAAATGCACCATACTTAGATGGAAAGGGAGATATCCTAAAGTCTCTGGCCGAATCCTGCAAAAAATTTGACATGAAAATTGGCGTCTACTTATCTCCTTGGGATAGAAATGCCAAAAGCTATGGTTCTGAAGCCTATAACGAAATGTTCAGGAACCAATTGACAGAAGTACTTAGTCAGTATGGAAAGATTGATGAGGTATGGTTTGATGGTGCTAATGGCGAAGGCCCTAATGGGAAAAAGCAGGAATATGACTGGTCTTCTTATTACAACTTGATCCGAAAACTACAACCGGATGCTGTCATTGCGGTAATGGGCCCTGATGTAAGATGGGTAGGTACCGAAACCGGATACGGTAGAGAGACAGAATGGTCGGTAGTACCTGCAAACAACCTAGACCAAAATAATATTGCGGCTGGCTCACAGCAACAAATGAACATAAAACCGGCTGGTGATATGCAAAATAAAGATGTCGGAAGTCGTGATAAAATACTAAAAGCAAAAGGTTTGGTATGGTACCCGGCAGAGACGGATGTTTCGATAAGACCCGGATGGTTTTACCATGCCCATGAAGATTCTAAAGTTAAATCTAAGGAGAAACTATTAGATATCTATTTCCACTCGGTCGGTAAAAATGGCGTACTCCTACTCAATATTCCGCCAACTAAGGAGGGCCTAATTCATCAGATTGATGAAACTAATTTAATAGAATGGAAAAATTTGAGGGATCAAATATTTGGTAACAATGTACTACACCATAAAGGAGTCAAATTATTAAAAGACGGAAATAGAAAATCTTTAAAAAATGACGGAACAGGCATTTGGACTACAAAAAAAGAGAACCAAGAATTGATTTTTGAATATGAATCTACCAAAGATCTAACATTCAACATACTCCAGTTGGGTGAATTTATTAAATGGGGACAACGGGTAGAGAAATTTGAAATTCAAGTGAAAAAGAATAATAATTGGGAATCAATTGCTAATGGTACTACAATAGGCTACAAACGCATAATGGTACTCCCAACTACAGTATCAAATCATATCCGAATCAAAATTACGCAATCTAGATTAAATCCTTTTGTTGATAAAATAGGGCTTTATCATTACGAAGACATCGCTAAACTGGATGGTAAGGCACACTAACATGTGTCACTCATTCCGTTTATAAAATAATGTATTTGGCATGAAAAAAATACAGGGAAAAATAGAAGACTCAAAATATATTGATCATAATAGCTTTGTGAGCTATTATGAATCTTACTTCCCTTTAATGTACCTTCATGCTTTACGTATGCTGGATGACCGGGAAGAGGCCAAAGACGTTGTACAACAAGTCTTTTTTAAAATCTGGGATAAACGGAATGAAATAAGCATTAAAGAGTCTGTTAAATCTTACCTGTATAAATCTACAAGAAATGCCGTGTTGGATAAGATAGCTTCTAGAAAGATTAGTGAAAAGCATAAAGAAAACATGAAATCATTTTCAACTAAAACAGTTGAAATCGAAGATGAAGCACAAATTGCTCGAAATTTATCTGCTAGTATAGACGCCGAAATAAACAAACTACCGCCTCAGATGCGACTAATCTTCCAATTGAGCCGTATCGAAGAACAATCTCACAAAGAGATCGCTTCGCAACTAAACATATCGACTAATACAGTAAAAACTCAAATAGCAAGAGCACTTAAAGCGTTAAAATTAAAAATTACCTATTTTTTTTAAAGCGCTTGTCATCCCAATCTCGATGTCGTCCGTCATACCTTAAAAAGAAGGTATTATGCCATACGACATCGAGGAATTAATAGAAAAATATAAAGCAGGAAAGTTAACCAAAGCGGAAAGAGATTATCTGATGCAGTGGTATAACTCTTTTGCCGATTCTCAATCCTTAGATAACTATGCTAATGAAGACTTATTAGAAGACATAAATGAATTAAAATATATCGACTATAGTGCTTCTTCAAAAAAAGTTTTCCGCTTTTTCTATAAATGGCCGCTGGTTGCCGCAGCATTTGTGCTTGTTGGTATAATAAGCTTTATCCTGATCAAAAACCGATTAGAGCAACAAACTAGCGCGACTCACGTGGTCGCAGGATCTCAAAAAGCCGAGCTGATCTTGCACAGTGGAGAAAAAATAATCCTAGACAGCTTAACATCCTTTGCTCCTATAGTAAAGAAAAATCTACAAATAGATAGATTGAAAGATGGTACGTTGAAGTACACTGCACTGACAAACAATGACGGAACAAATAGCTATGACGAACTTAGTATTCCGAAAGGCGGTGAATATAAAATACAACTGGTAGACGGAACAAAAGTGTGGTTGAATGCGGGATCTAAATTACGTTTTTACACCTCTTCAAAATCTACAAATAGAGAAGTTTGGCTTGAAGGCGAAGGATATTTTGAAGTGCAAAAGAATGCCGAAAGGCCATTCTTAGTACATACAAACCAACAAAAAATAAGAGTAACGGGCACAGCATTTAATGTCTCCTGTAATAACAGTAAAACCCAAACAACTTTAATTGAGGGTGGCGTATCCATTAATGATGGCAAAGTGCATCTTAAACCAAATGAGCAACTCACTACGCAAGACAAAGTGGATCATGCCCTTGTAAAAGTCGATGTAGCTGATGTAATTGCATGGAAAAATGGATACTTTATCTTTAAAGATTACCCATTGGATGAAGTATTGCGCAATCTAGAGGCGTGGTATGACCTGCAATTCACGAGTAAGACTACCTTGAAAAACCATAAAATATGGGCTACAATGTCCAAATACAAGGACATTGATGAAGTGCTTCATATTATTGAGTTAACAGGAGTAGCTAAGTTCAAAAGAGAAGGAAGGAGGGTAGAAATAAGACAATAAGTACTAATATAATCTGAAAAAACGAGGAACTGGCATTCCCCGTTTAAGAATTTATTCGATTAGCTAACCATTCACTAACTCGTAAATAAACCATTCAAAATTAATGAAAAAATCTCAATTATGTTCTGCTCCATATAATATATGGGGTGGTCGATCAATTACATTGAAAATGAAACTGGTGTCATTTTTAATTATCTCATGCATCATGTATACACAAGCATCAGTGCATAGTCAGACAATTACATTAAAACAAAATAATCTAAAATTAACATCGTTTTTCAAAGAAGTTAAAAAGCAAACTAACTATGATGTGGTTAGCAAATCTGAAGATGTTAATCATATTGAGGTAAATGCAAACTTCAACAATGAAAAGCTAACTGATGCGTTGAAGAAAGTATTTGCTCAAACTAGTCTTTCGTACGAAATTGTTGGGACGAACATTGTCGTGAAAAGCAAAACAACGACCAAAGCCAATCCTGAAAACAAAAAAATAGTGCAGAACATGCTACAAGGAAAGGTAGTAGATAACAACGGAACCCCACTAGCAGGGGTAAGTATTACGGTGCAAGGTACGAAAGAATCTGTATTATCTAACGACGATGGATCATTTTCGATCAAAGGAAATGTAGGGAGCATTCTCATATTCTCCTATATTGGATATAAAAAAGTAGAGTTTAAAGCTACTGATTTAAAGCTTATTTCTGTATCAATGGAAAGTGAGGCTCAAGACTTAGATGAAGCAGTAGTAGTTGGCTTCGGTAAACAAAAAAAATCCAGCGTAGTCAGTTCTATTTCTACGGTAAAAGGGTCAGACATTTCTTTCCCAACTCGTAATTTAACAAACAATCTTGCAGGTCAATTACCAGGATTAATTGCTATTCAAAGATCGGGCGAGCCTGGTTATGACAACTCTGAATTCTGGATAAGAGGGGTAAGCTCATTTTCAGGAGGCACAAGTCCATTTGTAATCTTACCCTAGCTAGCTACATCCAAAACTAAAGAATTCCAATCGGAATTGCTATTGCTATCTTGTTGGAACGTAGGAAACTCGGAGAGTTTTCCATATTTCAACAGGAATTCAGTCGGCGTTAACTGCCCCAAAGCAGAATGAGGTCTTTCATTGTTGTACATCCATGCCCATGCGGCTGCATATTTCCTAATATCAGGCAAGCTATTGAACATATAGCTATCAAGCACATCCTGCCTGAAAGTTCTGTTAAACCGTTCTATCAAACTATTTTGTGTAGGTTTTCCTGGTTGGATAAACTGCCATTGTATGTTGTTCTG
>NZ_FUZF01000014.1 GCF_900168125.1 Sphingobacterium nematocida | reverse complement strand
TGCTAATAGAAAGTACGGGGATATCCGAGCCTATACCTGTAGCGCAGACTTTTAGTTATACCGATCCGAATAATAACATTGATCTCTCTTCTTTTAGTTATATCGATACTATGGTAACGGTCGTGGATTGCTATAATTTCTTTAAGGACTTTGGAAGTGCAGAAACACTTTGGGACAGACAGTTGACAGCAGATGACCTGGACAATCGCACAATTGTAAATCTACTAACGGATCAGATCGAGTTTGCCAATGTGATTGTCCTCAACAAGATCGACCTTGTCTCTGAGCAAACTGCCCGAATACTGGAAGCTGCAATCCGCAAACTGAATCCAGGAGCGAAGATAATCTGTGCCGAATTCGCAAAGGTTGATTCGGCTGAAATCATAGGGACTGGTTCTTTCGACTTTGAGGAAGCCTCATCTTCTGCGGGTTGGATAAAAGAATTGCAGTCGGAGCATACGCCAGAAACGGAAGAGTATGGCATCTCTTC
This sequence comes from Sphingobacterium nematocida, assembly GCF_900168125.1. Classification (GTDB taxonomy): domain Bacteria; phylum Bacteroidota; class Bacteroidia; order Sphingobacteriales; family Sphingobacteriaceae; genus Sphingobacterium; species Sphingobacterium nematocida. The sequence continues at coordinate 149,206 of NZ_FUZF01000014.1, read as the reverse complement.
CTTTGTATTCAGGGATCAACGGCCGTTTCATCCCCAACGCTTTTATAAATACCTTAACGATGTCTATCCACATAATATCATCCGGGCTAAGGGACTATTCTGGCTGGCTTCTCGACCTGATATAGCACTTAGCTTAAGTCAGGCTGGGGGAAGTTTGCGCCTGGAAAGTGCGGGGGCATGGTGGTGTAGCATCCCTGAAAAACAACGTTATGACTACACCTCCTACGCAGAAATGAGAGACGACTTACGAAAAAGATGGCATTTGGAATGGGGAGACCGTAAAAATGAAATCGTCTTTATAGGTCAGGAATTGGATAAGGATAGATACATCGCTGACCTAGAGCAGTGCTTACTGACTGAAAAAGAGATTGATGGCTGGAAGGATACCACCTGGCTGGATGAGTTTCCTAAAAACATGTAATTCGTAGGAGCTGCCTCTTTCATAAGATAAATTTTAGTTAAAAACAGATAAAATCACATATCAGGCACAAAAAAGCCTTTCCAAATTGATTTTGGAAAGGCTTTCGTTATATTATATCTCAGACTACCAATATTCCTAATATTCTTACAACCTCACATTTGTATCTCAAAAATAAAATATGACACCACGGTTTAATTATTAGGCTTGTAAAAAACTAAAGCAATAAATGTAAAATATATTTGATAAAGACTACACTTTACTCCTTTTTTGGCTGCCTGGATAGAAAACCACCTGAATCAGATTGTATTCTAGCTGTTTGAAGCTGAAATTATTGCCTTTGACTTCAAATCTCGACCGGGGGTCCCAGCGTAGATTTTTCCGAAGTATTAACGCTTCATCGGTCTTGTCCGGCTCAATATCCTATCCCACCGTGATACCAGGCTCCAACCTGTCGCTATGGGTGATCCGGTAGCTCTGACCTTCTACAGTTTCACTATAACGAACTCTATCGTAGGAAAGGTTAACTATCTAGAGGTTGCTGAGGACTTTATGAATTGTAGTAAAAAGCTGATCTAAATCAAACGGCTTTGCCAAAAATATATCTGCACCTGATTCTAGCGCCAACTCTTCTCCATTTAGATTTGCAGACATGCAGATTATAAAAATATGGCTTAAAACTGGATCTTTCCTAATCGCTCGTATTAATTGATCGCCAGAAAGCCAAGGCATAGAGATATCAACAATTAAAACATCAGGCCGATCGTCCCACATCCGAGACAATGCATTACGACTGTCTGTCTCGGTAAAAACCAGCACATCCTTAAATTCGAACTTAAAAATAGACACTAAAAGGTCAACTATATCTTTGGTATCATCACAAATAAAGATTTTATTCGGCATAGAATAAAGATAACATTATCAGAACACACAGTGCAATATTTTTTTTACACAAAAAAACTTTAACCTATAGTTGCAACAACTACTGTAAGTTGTTGCATTCGGGAATATACCTCCAAAGTTCTGTTTTATTTCTAAAATAAAGATGCCCCTTATCATCCATGGTCAACAAACTGGCGCCATTATGTATAATAGAAATCATTTTTTTCACAACATCCAATTTAAACAATTTGTTATCCACCGTGCCATAGATATCACCAGAGGGATGCAAAACCAAAAAGGCACTTCTCCATATGTGGGATCCCATTGGCTTTTGTTCATATAGGTCAAAAGATTCTATTACGCTATTATGCTGCGTGTCATAAACGAATAATTTGCCTCCTGCAACTCCAAGAAGATTACCATCCTTTCCTTCTATTAATCGTGTGATACCTGGAGCCCCATAACAACTAAGATCACCATACCCAAATCATCGACATAGATCGTAATCACATTCGGCTTAGTTTTTGGTGCATGTCCCTGCGGTAGATATTTCAACAAATAGACTCGCTTTCTTCATTTAGTTTATTTGTTTGCTTTCGAACCTTTTTTCAAATAGTTCCTGAAAAGTTGAATTTATACTGTTTACTATGATCAATTTTGTTTTATCGGCTAAATCAATTGTATATATAAATTCTTTCTTGGCGTTGTATGTCCAATTTTTGAGTTCCGGGAACGTCTTTTTAATCCAGTTCAGCTTTTCTTCATTTTCTTGAGACACTATCACAATCTTTGTAATTGGTCTTTGCCTCATTTTTTCCAAGCTATTTTGGTCTATCGGCGTTCCATAAGCCGAGTGATTGGCATATCTGAAATTCTTTCTAAAATAGCTAAAATCATTTTCGTTGTCGGTGAGGATATATCGGTAGGTTAAGAGATGGTCTAATTCCTTTGTCCAATCAGAAAATTTCTCATCATAGGTTTTAATGTACTGGTCGATAAAGTGTTTGTCTATCGGCTTTTTATTATTGGCATACGTTTTTACCATTGGGTAAACTGCTTGAGCCATCTGATTGATGTATTTATTATTGTACCAACTATCTTTATCTAATTTTCCGTTTAATCCTTCGTAGATATATCCATTCCCCATAGCAGTTGCCAATGCTTCATTGAGTAATAAATATGCATACTGGCTGTTAGGTGAAGAGTTGGTGTGAAACCAAGATTCAATATTGTTCTTTACTTCTAAAGATTGCCAGTCATAAACATTATGAAATATCTCGTGCATCAAGACACAGAATAAAATATCGTTGTGAACAAAATTCAACGGCACCTCGCTTACAGCATTATTTAGGAAGGCGTTTGCCGTAAAACCACCATTACTAATGGAGGGTATTATCGCGATATCGATAGATACGGAATAATCCCAATGCGCATTATAAAATTTCAATCCGGTTTCAAAGTAGTCGGCTAAATGAACATTTTGTACATAATAATCCAAAGATTTCAACTTTTCTTCAAATTTCTCTCTATTAGGCTGGTAAATTAGTGCATCGTAAACAGGCTCAAACTGTGCTAAAATACTAGAAAAGGCAAAAAGCTCTGTATTGGGTACTATCCCGAAACTAAGACTTTTAAACTCTTCTATTGAAGAAGCGTTTATCAGATTTCTTTCCATAAGCGCTGTTGTTGATACCGGGCTTTTCTGACCTGAAGGATAACCTTGAAAATGATAGGATTCTACAATACGTAAAGTATCAAACTGAATTAGTAAATCGTTATATTCTGACACATTATATTTTGATGCCTTAAAAATTTCTTTGCTCGTATTGTCAGGATAGTAATCGGATAGTTTTTGAACAAAATCGTAGGTAGCCAGCAATTTTGAATATTTGATGTTTATTTGAGGTGCCGCTTGTCCGAAAAGCGTATTTACTGTCAGAATCAGGATAATACAGGTAAAAAAAGATGTGATTTTCATATGTATATAATTTGTCTTTTAATGGTCATATGGAATATCCAAACTATATGCATTCGTGTTTGTGTAGTCAGTGCTACATGGATATTTTATATGTATATAATTTTTTAGTGTATTTCTCAATCAATAGCTATTAAAGCATCGGTAACCGGGTCGTATTCGTACAACGTTGCGCTTTCTACATCCTGATATATTTGTTGAATATTTTCAAATTGCTCGTCCATTTTACTGGATATGTGAAAGACATAATACATTCTATTGGCTTTTTCAATTTCGGTAATGGAATAAAATAGTGTGACTTTTGGAGTTTGCAGCACCTGTTGTAATGTCTCTGCCCTGGAATTTGCTACCACATATTCTACAATATTATAAACTTGATTTATAAAATGTTCACTATAATTATCAACTGCGTTGTTGGAAACATACATAATGGTTTTCCTGTATTCCTTCCTGAACAGGGACAGCTTTCCGTCCTTTATCTTTTTGGCTTTCCTAAGCCGTTTCACAAAATCAAGCACTTCGTCATCGCCAGCATTCCGAATGCTGTCCAATCCCCATTCGATGATTATTTTATCACCTCTTACAAAATCATTGCGATTGGGTATATCGTCATTGTAAATCAGTGCCATTTCCTTTTTTCCTTGGTTTACGATAAACAAGAAGTAATCTCCTTCATCATTAAACGCTTTAAACAATACGGTGTCAGTCTGCTTTTTCTGCAGACTGATTTCTTGTGTAGAATGGCTAGTCTTATTAATTGCTTTGTTTGAAGCTGTAGTGTCACTTAGCACCTGTACATTAGATGGCTTTTCATCAACAAGGATATTTTTGTTTTTACTGCTTTCGTTGTGGCAAGCAGTAATTAATATCACAATGAGAAAAAAAATAACACTTGTTTTCATTAAAATGCGTTTAGTTGTTCGACCTTGACTGTTCTACTTCCTTATATTCGAATCTTCTGAGTATTATATAATTGTATCCAACGTATTCAGCTTCAGAAACGAGATAGTTTCCATTAATTTCTTTAAAGTCGGAAGACAGTAAGAGATTGTTTGATTTAAAAGACCATTTGCCCCATGTTCGAAGCGTGTCATTCGCTTTAAAATCAGGGGCCGAACTGCTCTTGTAGCCATAGTGCCTTATTTTGACGACGTCCATTTGTCCATTTTCCTTAAGGTTGAGATGGGTACTTATGGCCATGGTATCTCCGGACGATTTATTGATATAAGGATAAAGTTTGTTGGAAATAATGTTGCATTTTTTCGTTTTGCACCGCTCTTTGAAATTATGTCGCAACAGATAGAGCGCGTTTTCATCTGACACATCTACGGCTATCCAGGAGTTTTGCAATAATTTTGCATAATCATCAAATGAAGATTCCATTATATGGATACTGTCCAAACTCCATTGTGTTCCCTTTGGCAAGCCGCCCCCATATTTATGAAAGATCTCGATTTTCTCATCTTTATATCCATCCTTATGAATGTGTTCGGAAACGAAAATCGAAGGCGCTTCCATGGCAAAAACCTCGGTGAAGAAAAATCTGTTTTTACGGATTTCGGCTAATTTAAAATAACCATATTTATCTGTTTTTGCCGAACCTACCGTGCAATTTTCAACGGGATTTCCATCAAAATCAACAATAGTACCGATTAAAGAAGGTCGTATCAGTCTTGATACACAAGAGGACAGTAATAAAATGGCGATAATTAAAACTACGAAATTTCTAAGTATTGGAACGGTGTTCATTAGTTACATTTAATTTCAAAAAGCGGTTCTGTTTCTGATATACTCCATTTGTTGGGATCCACTTGTGGTTTTATCAGCTTATAATCCGGGGCTATCGCAAAATGGGTATTGGCTTTTTCAATGTCAAAAACCGCTTTATAATCTAGCCAAAATGATTGTTCCTCTTCAGAAAGATCAGATAGCTGCTTTATATTGGCTTTGTCGTTATTTTCTTGTGATATATTTATACGATAATCCCTATCATAAGCATTACTGTTATGATAGAGTGCTATAAAATCGTTGTAAAGCCCTGTTTGGAACTGATAGGTTTCTCTACCTCCCAAAAGAATGGTCTTGGTTTTTATGGACACTGTTGTTGCATATGTTTTTTCCGGTTCGCAAGTTGATTGTAAATCAAAAATGGGCTTACAGTCGTTTGTATCTGTGCAAAAAAATGAATCGTCCTTTCCGAAGTTCCTGAATTCGATATGAGCTTCCTCTTTTTTTAGTTCCGGATTTTGCTTGCCAAACAGCATAAATTTTGCTTTTTGGGGTTTTAAGACAAGTACATTTTTTTCTTTTACCCAATCTCCTACAACTACAGTTGCATAAGCCCCGATCACAAATCGGCCGTCGTCAAACAAATATGCTTTTGCGCCACCACCCATAGGGTACAAGCCTTGGTATTCACTTTGTGCGGAACTGTTTATGCTCATAAGAATTAAAAAGATGAGAATAATAAAAATCAATGTATTTTTTCATTTTAAATTTCCTTTTAAGAGACCTTCTATCAGCTCATTGGTTTCATTTACAAACACCTCCAAATCCTTAAAGCTATTTTTTCGTATTAAACTTATTTCTTTTTTTCCGTCCAATTCTGCAAATACACACTTTACTTCTTTTCCATTATTTAAAAAGTAATATGCTTTATGCCTTACGATCAGAATTTGTTTAAAATTAGCCAACGCGTACTTCTGAATCGAAATACCAAGCATTGATATTTCCAACACTTTTTCCTTTTCTTTGAATTGAACTTTTCTTGCAGTTCTAAAAAAGAAAATTCCTACGGGAGGAAGACAAAATACCCAAATCGGAATATTGCTGCTTTTCTCCCCTGTGTAAAATAAATATCCTGACATTACTAAAAACAGGAACAACAATATGGCGCTAAAAATCTTATTTTCCTTAAGCTCAAATCCATTATGATTACGCTTGTAATATTTCATTTGTACGATGTATTTTATGTGTATTAAAGTTATTCTTCAACTAATCTCCCTTATAATTGGTTTCCCAATAAATTTATTTGTTTGTAGGCTTCAATAATTATATCATTAGGCGAAGCTGGAAAAATAATCTCTGGCTCTTGAAGATTATTTTCATTTTCGACAGATTGGTTTTGGGGTTCAATATTCGAGTTACAGCTTTTCATCAATTTCTCAATTGTTTTATAAGCTTCAAAGCCTACATTAGCACTGCTAATTTTCCACTCATCATTTATTCTAGCAAAATTAAGGTTGTTGATGAAATTTTGTTTAGTTTTAATCATTATATCATCAAAAGCCCCAGAAAGGTTAAAAATACTTTTGGTTAGTGATGTAGTTGGTTTTCCTTCATAGTTTATATCGTAACTTTCTTGCAATAAGATAATAGACCACGCTTTTTCAAATTGCTCTTTATTGATTTTAATTACAGCCTCCTCATCTTCTCCATGTACATCAAATGGAAACTTCACTTGTGTTTTTAGCTTTTCCATATGTTGTTCCAATACAATTTTCCGAAAGGATTGCCAAAAATCTAAAAAATCATTTTGTTGCTGGTTGTCATAATAATCGGCACTCAAAAATCTTTTGGTATAATCCAAATTTGCTATTTCTAAAGTGGTTAAAAAAGGCGATACATCCTTGAAATAATTCCACCTATAATTGCCCAATTTATCAAAAATCTTATACCATTTCCCGTCTTCTTTAAAGGCGTAATTATATCGTGCAAAAACTTCATTACGCATTTCGGCAAGTTGTTCTTTGTTGTATTTTTTTAAATCTTTTTGTCCTAAATTAAACAACGATATTTCGGGATAATTACCATCGGGTTGCCAATACACTTTTCGATAGTACAGTTCTCTAGCTCTGTTCATAATGCCATATCTATATTCCTTATCACATTTGTAAAGTTCATAAAAATGACGATTATCTACTTTGAAATATTTGGCACCTTTGAAAAATTCGGAAGCTAAAAAACGCTTGTTGACAGATTTTTTTGGCTTGAAAATATTTCTACCAAACCAACCGCCATCCTTTACATTTGGAAGTTCACTACATTGTACATCGGTATTGTTAAATGTAAATTCTTTTTTACTAAAGCTAATATGTTGAAAATGCACAAAAGTTCCGTAAGAATGTGGTTCGATAAGAATTTTTATCTGATAAATAGAATCTTTGTCCGAAGCTACATAAACACCATTGATTGTATTTCCAAAATTCCCATTGTATCCGCCGTAAACTCCAGTTTTATAACTATTCTTAAGGTTTGGTTCCCAATAACTTGTTTCTTTTGTATTAGTACAAGGACATTGTGCCAAAACCATTTCCACCTTTGCTAAAAGTAGAAAAACAGTTATAATTATTAAAAGGAACTTTTTCATTTGTTTATCCAGTTAAATTATCATTTCGTTTTATTTTCTACATGTTGGTCAAACATTTTTAGCCCATTTTTATGTTCATTTTTCATTTGGTTTAACTTTAAATCCAGGCTATGATTGATAAAGAGATGACGATTGTTTTCATTTAACTTTTTTGAGTTCTCTATGCATACTCAAATATAAACAGCCAAAAGGCACTATTCTTCAGGGATATAAAAGCGCTGATAGCGAATGTAAATTCGTGTGGATATATTCCAAATTTGAAATGAAATGTGATTTTGCTTTAATAATTGAACTGCTGCTTTTTAGCATTTATCTAAGTCGTTTTTATTTTTACCATTCACTATCTATCTTTTTATAAGCTTCTATATTAAATTTTTCATTGTTCAAATTATGTATCTCTAGTTTAGAGATACTATTTTTCTCAAAACCATTAAACTCAATAATTGTTGAATTATAAGCTTGATCAAAAACACATAAATCATCCTTTTTTCCATGATTGTTACAACTAATAAAAATCATGAAGATGAAGCACTTAGAAAATTTATTTTCCATAATTTTTGTTCAACCAATTCAAATATTTCTCATTTGCTGACTTGTTTAATATTATAAGTTCTAAATCAATTGTTTTTTTTATGTTCTCTTTAGGTGCATCTAGTATTTGTATACTTGATTCAGTTCTATAACTTGGTTTGGCTTTTCTAAGCTTAAGATAATAATTCGCAAAATCAAATGAATACATTTCAAAATTTTCTGAGTTTGTAGCGTTTAACTTTTTGTCTTTTTCTAAATTTTCAATCAATAGTTTAAAATCTTCTTCAGCTACTTTTCTATTTTCTGCGATAAGAGCCACAAATTTATCATCATTTGTGGCTAGAATTTCAAATTTAGGAAACCAAATATTCTGGTAACATACCAATTTATCGTCTTCTGTGTAGCGAGTTATAGCATAAAGTTGAGCTATATTTATTTCTTCATCATCTTCAAAATAAAATTCTTTTTCTATATCTTTTTCTGTCAAGTTACTTTTGCTTACGTTGTTTGTTTCTTCGTACTTTTTAAATGCTTCAATAGCATCAATTGTTGTTCCGTATTCTGTAGCGTATAGATTACTATCTTCTTTGATTATTTTTTCAACAAAAAAAGTGTTAACGTTTATTCCTAAATCCAAATCATTTATCAGAATTTTACATTGGTTGTTTTGAGTCTGACAAAAAAGTAAGAATGGAATATTGAACATTATTAAAAAGATGGTTTGTTTCATAGATTCTATCATTTTTTGTCTTAGTTGTTAAGATTTTCTTGGATGGAATATCAAGATATTGCAAATGATTTACAATTAAACTACTGCAAATTAACTTTTTTGAGCTCTTTATAAAGTTCATCTGGAAGCTGTTCTTGCTTTTTGCGTTTCTCATCATCTATGTAGTATAAACTATTTACACCGCAATCGCTTACTTTAGTAATATTATTGATATTGAAAGACCAATCATCCGTGTTTTTCACGGTGATACCCAAGGCATCAATACAACCAGCGCCTTCCCAGAGTTTAGAGAATTTAGTTTTTTTATTGTTGTTTAATTGGTTAAAATCCGGATATAATGAATATCCCTGCATTCCAGGATTGTAAAACTTTATAATCATAAACACCGGAACACCACCCCAATCTATCGTTTTTCCTTCAGGTAGTTCTATACCCGTGAGCTTTTTTTCATTCATTATTTTAATTTGCTGTCCCGCTTTGAAAAAGTGCTCTTCATAAGTCAGTTTTGTTCCTTTTGGTACGACTATTTTTTTAACTATTGTTGGCTCATTTGTAATGAAATAGGGATAATTAGGACCTCTTCCACCGGTTGGACTTCCCCAATGACTTAATTGGTCCACAACAACGTACCCTGCTATTGATAAAATGACAAGTATTAATATTCCTATGATGATGTAGATCTTTCTTCTCATATGTGCGTTTTCTCAAATGTACTACCACTAAACCGGAACGTTTTAAAATCATTCATAATAGTACTTTTTGAATATAGGATCCTCTTTTGGGTTATGGTAACCAAAGATTAGCTTTTCATTAAAGGCTTTATTTGACAGGATCACTAAATCGTTGCCGAATGCTGTTTCATTAATAAACAAGGTGTATTTATAGATATACCCATTTATGTTCCAAACGAAATGTAATGGATAAACCAGATATTCGTCTTCAAATTCGTCTTTCTGTTTCTTTACATCTTTCTGCTCAACATGCTTTAAAATTAATTTCACTTTGTTGTCTGCCGCATTATAGAAGACGCTATCATTAATAATTTGATCCGGATCACCTAAGATCTCTTTTAATTTATTTAAGACCTTAAATGTTTCTGCTTTTTCCAATGCTATATTTACAAATACTATTTTATTGCTATTTTCTACTATTTTGCCACCGGTATTTTTTTCAATATCAAAATCAGCGAAAGCAAACAATTTCTCCTCTTGCTCGCCTTTTAAGGAATAAATTGTAGAGATACTCCCATTATCCTGAAGTTTGGCTTCTACTTTCGCTCCTTTATTTACTATTTCCCAATATCCGTTTTGGGTTTGGGCATTAGAAATGTTCAAATTATCCAACGTTGTGCTAACTTCTGTTTTATCGTCTATTTTAGACAAATCAAATGTATCGCCTTCTTGGCAGCTTATCATAACAGGTAAAATCATTAAAAATATTTTTCTCACGACAGGTATTATCATTATGACCAACCAAATAGTTTGTATAGGAATCCAATACTCCGCAACCACAACCTTGATCAATTTGAAGTAGTTTTAAGATGCAAGCGTATATACCCAAACCTCCACAAATTCTCCTTTACGCACAATACAATCGCGTCGTAATATAAAAGCGAATTTTGCAGTTCTCCTCATCCGTTTGAATTCTTTTATAGAGGAAATATAAAAAGATATGAGACAGTATTTTTCAGGGATATAAAAACGCTGATAGCAAATATAGATGCGTATGGATATAGTATAAATTTGAAATAAAACGGAAAGATTAAGTCGTTTTATAAGGGATCGTTAAAACGACCAAGTAACTGTTTGGCGTTTGGGTGATTTGTATCGTACCTTTTTTGGAAGTCTCCTTAAACAACAGCTCCATTCTTTCCTTGGCTATACTTCCTGACAGCGACGTGTGACCGGAAGGCTTGTTACTACCCTTACCGTTGTCTAAAATGGCAACAGTTATAAAATGGTCATCCAAATCAATACGAATGTGGATTTCTCCTTTTTCCTTCAAGGGTGTAACACCATGAATTACCGCATTTTCTACGAAAGGCTGAATCAGCATGGGTGGTATCATCGCTCCGAAGATGTCATCTGCTATTAAAATATCAAACTCAAAGTTGTGGTTAAGGCGCATCTGCTGAAGAGCCAGATAGTTTTTTATAGCTTCAAGCTCATCTTCCAACGAAATATAATCGTTTCTGCTCATCTCCAGACTGCTTCTTAACAGTTTACTGAATAATTTGAGATATTTGATCGATTTTTCCTTCTCTTCAAAGCGGATAAAACTCTGTAAGGACGATAGGGTATTGAAAATAAAATGGGGCTCCATCTGTGTTCGCAGCAATTTTTGCTGCAACAGCATTTTTTCTTTTGCTTCCAGCCGATTTCTTTGCCTGTGGACGTATACATAAAAGCTGATAAACCCAATGACTATAAGGAATAACAAACCACTGATGATCAATAACAGGGTTCTTGTTGCCAATTTTTCGTTGGTAGCTGCAACCGTCTCATTAAGCTGGCTTATAGATTTCTTTTTGGCTTCTACATCATAAAAAACGGATATTTCCGCGATGGCTTTTGCGCTATTGCTGGCCTGCAAAGCATCCTTGATTGCCAAGCTTTCCAGATGGAGTTTACGGTAGGCATCCAGATTTCTTTTTTGAAGATAATATTGGGCCTGCGCCATTCTATTGTTGAATTTAGAACTATAATTTACGCTACTTGTTTCTTCGATTTCCTGTGCAGCCTGTATGTACTTTTCGGCTGAATAAAATTGCTCTGATAGCGCATGAAGCGTAATTAAATTGGTATAATCTTTATATAGATTAAGTTGATGGATACCCAGTTTTGTTTCGGCATAACTCCTTTTATCCAACGCTTCACATTTTTTAGTGTAGATGATGGCCGAATCCAATTGCTGTTCCTCGGTATAGATAATAGCTTTTTGCTCGTAATAGAACCGTTGCACTTTATCGTTGTTCAGAATTTTGTAGATTTCGCCAACTTTCTGATTATATAGCTTTAGGGAATCTAATTGGCCGGCATGCTCGTAGATTCTAAACAATTGTGTATAAATCCTGAAAAGATTGTTGTGGTAAAAGTATTCTTCTAAATCTCCTTTGTTTTTGGTTGCTGTATGTAAGGCTAAATAGTTTTGTTCAGATGCCTTTTCAACTTGGGACGAATTGAAGTTTTCCTGGGCGCAATTTACCAAACAGATGATCTGTGCATTAGGTTCTATTTTATCAGGATGGGCGGTAATTAAGGCGGCTGCTTTATTATAATAGTGATTGGATTGAAAGGTTTTTCCTTCAATTAGATAAATATTGGCCAGCCCATTGTAAATAGAAACTTTGATGTCGAAAAAATCAGTTTCTTTTTCAATCAGCCCCAAAGCTGTTTCAATATGTGTTTTTGATTTTGTCAGATCTGTTTTTGCATACGCTTTGGCTAATTCGTAATGGATATAGGCAAGCGATGCGTTCTGTTGATTATATACAGAGCGATTCAACATTTGGTTCCAAAAAACGATGTTGCTATCGGAATCGTTGTTTACAATGCCTTTTGCTTCCTGTTTTAACTGTTCAAGCAATTGGGTAGGTGATACGTCCTTTTTCTCTAATTTCTTTTGACAGGAAAGTAAGACCGTGAAGAGCAGCAGATACAGAATGTTTCTCATCGCAGGCTATAATTGTGAAAGCAGCCTAATGACAGTTTCCTTTTTACGTGTGGAAACGGGAATTTCGGCACCATTGTTCAAAACGACAAACCCAGATTTCAAGTATCTCACGACGGATGAAATGTTGACAATGTGAGATTGATGGCACTTAATGAAATCATCTGCAGGCAACAATTCTTCGTAAAATTTCAAGGGTTTCGAACTGATAATTCTGTTGTCACCTTCTAAATAGAAATGGGTGTAGCTGCCGTCACCTGACAGGCACATAATATCCGTAATTTTTAAAAACTCTAAACTTTCTAGTGTAGCGATACATATTCTGGAATTTTGTTGCTTGATGCTTTTTTGATGCTCACTGATAATTTCAATCTGCTCGGAAGTAGTGGAGGAATAATCGCTATTATAATTGTCGAGCGCTTCATAGAGTTCTGTTTCGTCTATTGGTTTCAACAGATAGTCTATAGCGCCGTGTTTAATGGCCTTTATCGCGAAATGGTTAAAAGCGGTAATAAAAATCACAGAAAATGACGTATCCGCTACCTGATTTAATATTTCAAATGCAGTGCCATCGGGCAATTGTATATCCATTAAAATCAAGTCAGGCTTCAATTTATTGATCTTTTTCACAGCATCTTCAACGCAGACCGCACTTTCTAAAAGAACGAACTCCGGTCTTTTGTCCACCAGCCATTCCAACTCTTTTCTGATAGTGGCTTCATCTTCAACAATAAGGATTTTAGGTAAACTCATCATAATTTTGTTGTGAATAGTAACATAGCGAAGTTAATCATTGTAATCTTATTGGCGCTATGGACTGCCTCTAAAAGTAATTTCTGTTTTTAACTCATTGGCTTCAATTATCCGCTTTGTTTCTATTGTTGCAATACCAAATTTTTCATAATAATCAGAGAGTATTTCGCTGGAAAACCCACCAGGATCGTCTGCTTTGTTGATAAAATAAGATGTTGTATAGTTTTTTTGATAAAACAAGGTCAAGAATGTACTCATTTCCCGGTCAGAAAAAATGGAGTCTCTGTTTTCTAAGTGATAGGAAGTTAACAATTTCTCCAATTCTACCTTGTCTTTAGGAGGGTTATCGACAAGGACGCTCTGGTAAACATATTTTTTTCCTTTATGTGCACCGTCCCGATCATATATTCCCGTTGAACTATGCTTTGGCAAATGAATGAATGTGGTTTTGCTATCACAAGAAATTATCGCCATAAATACGAATAAGGTTAGTATTTTCATTTTTGTGTTTTTACATATTACATTGAAAATCGTTTTCATTTAGTCTGATTTTAAAAAATTATTGTTCAAATTCAAAATCAACTTCTTTGTCTGCTATCAGATCAAAAACTACACTTCCCTTTTCCAGTATATAGAAAATATCGGGTTCATTATTCCTAAATCGAACATAAGCGATCAAATCGGTATTAAAACCATCGAATGAACTTTCATCACCCCTGTACTCTTTGTTTAATACCTCTGTTTCTTTGTATATATAAACAGAATTAAAAGCATACATTTTGTTATTGCTATAATTCGTAATGAAATCTTTTAATTTGTTTTTTAGATCATCATTAATTTGGAAGTCTCCCTCTAAGAAAAAATAATCAATATTGCATAAATTATCCTCACTGTCAATAAATTCAAAATGAACAGGATGTAAAGGTTCTATTTTGATGTTTTTTTCTTCCTGACAATTAGAATTGCACGAAATGATTATTAATATTACTGTTGTAAAAACGCTTCCTTTTATATATCCTTTCATTTTTTTTCATTTCTCAAAACGGATCCAATATCAATACTTAATACCTATATTAAATATTTCATCACTTTTCTTTTAGTGAGTTGATGCTAAAAACCAGCATCCTTTCTTGAATACGCGTTAAGGTATCAATTGGCACTTATTTTAAAAGTTTCATAGGTCAAGGGCGATTTTTCTTTTTTTAACCAACGGATTTCGTTTTCACGAAATTCAAAGTAATCAGACTGGGTCCAATACCACCGTCTTCCTTCCCGAATATTTACTCCGTTGGCTTTAAAGGAAACGATGATCTGGTTTCCTTTAACAGTTAGTATGATTTCATCAAAGGTATCTTGCACCGTTGCTCCATCGGGTATTGTGGGACAGCTTTCCAGTTTTTGCACGTTTTTTTCATCATTTCGGAACCATTGCCGAAGAAAGCCCAAATGCTGTTCCGAACATTGGTAGCCCAATTGCAAAGCCGTTAGTATTTTACATTTAAGGTTGGTTCTGCCTGCTGTAGCCTTTCCGTCCCAACTACATTCATTGCCGATAAAAGTGGCAACATAGGCCAATGCAGCCTTTTCCGGTCCCGTAATGGTCTTACAAAACTCAGTATTAATGGTAATTAGGTTATATGTCCCCTTAAGTTCCTCATCATATTTGTCCTCCCGCCATAGGAATTTTATGGTTTTATTGAGTGTTTTTTTTTGCTCCGTTAAATCAATGCTTGTATTTGTATTATTTCTTTCAGGAACTTTAGAGTTTGTCTGGCAAGAAGACAATAGTGCCATGGTTATCCATATTGATATACTTTTCATTTTTTTAAAATTGATTTCAGGCATATTTTGTTTAAGTACTTCATAAAATTTTATCAGTAATACCACAACTCACCCCATATTTCAATTTCATTTTCGCCCGGCGTGAAAACATCCATAAGTTGGAGTGCTTTTTTTATTTTTAATTTTTCTTCACGTTTCGTGGCATCAGCAAAGCCATTTTCATCACAGGATTCCGTGGCATAATCCACAAGGATATCGCCCGTAACCAGATTATAGTCCAGTGTCTTGAAATAATCACAAGGTGCCCCAAAGTTTATGGTGGCGCCTATTACATACCAATTATTATTCTGAAAGCGGTAGCGGTGGGTATAGTTCCATTTTTGCCTGCTGCCTCCAAAATGGTTGATTACTATACACTTCCGTTTAATAGCTATCCCGTCAAAGGGGTTACCCATCATTCCACCGGCTTGTGTGGATAAAACTGGTGAGGTAGTCTGGTGCCAAAGTCTCCAGCCGTTGTCTGTTTTCTTATAAACGGCCAAACAATGTTTATAGCCCGGATCTACCAAAATAGGCGTTTCATATACCGCTACAGCTTCTTCATCCGCATCAGCGTCTAAATTTCCATAAACCAGCTTTACCCGTTTCCAGAATTCCGGCGTAAAATCATCAATAGCAACGGCTTCTTTCAGGGTAATCTCACGTTCGAAATTTCCACTTTCAACCACTTTATCAAAAGCATTTATCCGTTCCTGCTTTGCGAAACTCAATTGCGGGATTGTTTTTCTGATGGCATCTGCCTGAGCCGGAAATGGCGGTAATTGAAACTGCCGTGGTTTATTCGTCCCGGAATAATACGTGATTTCTCTAATCTCAATATTCACCAATATCCGCTCTCCAACAATACCATTATTTACCGATTGACGGTAGCTTTTTCTTTCTGTCCAATTTTTTTCGGAATCGTATTTATACTCAAATGTTTCAATGCTTAAAGGATTGCCTGTATATTCTATACTTTGTTTAAATATCAGGTTATTATTTGCATCATATCTTCCTGTTGTTTTGGTTGATTTTTGTGTTCCCCGCATATGGTAATCCTGCTTTATCCTTTCCTTTCCATCTTCCGAATAGCTGTATTCTTCTTTATGCTCAAGTGTATTGTTTTTAAGCCAAATTTCGGCTATTATACGCCCTTTTTCATCATAGCTAAAGTGAACATCCCTGCCGTCTATTACGTAACTATTGAACGTTACGGGCAGGTAGTAATCCTTCATCATTTTGTAGGTGGATTTTCTTGTTTGACCGAGGATAGGTGTTTCTTTTGTGAGGGTGGGAAACTTGAATATGTAGGTCTCTGCTGGCTCCGGGATGGTGTCATAATCAAAATTGTGTACACTGATCATATGTTCATCACCGATGCTTTTTTTTAGATACTGTGTATAGCCCTCATAATCAAACTCATTATTGCCATATATTCTATAATGGATATCTTCAGCAAGAATTTGGTCTTTGTCATAAAAAAGCCAATGATAAGTAAATCTTTTATGGTCTTCGATTTGTTCTAAAAGCAGTAAATTTTTAAATGCTTCGTCATAATGGTATTGCTCAATCCTATCAATCTGATCATACTCGTATTCCTGGTATCGTTTTCTCCCATCTGGCAAGTATTCGATATAGGATAGGAGATTGAATTTTTTGCCATCAAAATATTTAGTCTTCTCTATTTTATCTTTTGCTTTCGCAAGTTGATAACTGAACACCGAATATACTTTTTGCTTTTTAAAAAGATGATCGTCTTCATAGGATTTCAGAATGGTGCCGTTACCTAGATTTTGATTTATTTTCGACTGCTCCTGCGCTTGCACCAAACCGCATATTCCCGTGAAACAGCTTATGCATATCAGTTTTAAAAAGAAGATTGTATTTTTCATCATAATTTAACAGAAATAAATCATTTCATACTTGAAGGCAAACCCATTTTTAAAGGTTATGATAAACAAACCTGTATCACCATTTTGAATGGTATAGCTATGCGGAGTTTCGGTACAATTAACATTCACTATTTTGCCAAAATTTCTGACAAAGTCTTTTTCGCCATATTGATTATCTATGATATGGTTACCGACAACAAGGGCTTGATCTTCGTTAAAATTCATTTTGTGAACGGTTCCATTTATATCCCCTGTTTCATATTCCGCAAAAGCGATCAACAAATCCTTGGAGAAGTAAAGAAAATCCGGTAGAAAATCACATCCTAAAGTCTCTGATATATAGGTATTTTTTACCGCGCCTGTAAGGATGGTTTGTTGTTCGGTAATCTTGCCATCGTACAACTTTTGACCTTTGACCACAAAGTGAATATCGCTTTTATGGATAAAGGCCTCTTTTTCTTCCCACGACATTGGATTCAGTTGCTGCTCCGCCAAAAACAAATCAAAGTCGATATTGGGAATTTCAGCCATAGTGCCATTTTCAAAGTGGAAGTCCCGCTGCATTTGCAGTGCTTTTAGGGTATTTTCAGGCTTATCTTTCCAACCCATTTCCACCAGCCGCTCAAGAATGTTTTGTTGCTCTCTGACCGATGCATTGGCAGCTTTGCGGTAATCGTCCAATACCTTATCAAAAGTGAGCTGTTCCCCCAGATATTTGTATTGGATGTATTCCGGTTTTTCGTGGAAATGGTCGCCGATATAGACCCAGCCGTCTTTATAGAAAGGGATATAATCAATAGCAATCATTTTATTGATTGGCACTACTTGTACTATGCTGCTTTGCACATTAGGCTGAGCTCTTGACCTTAAACGGGATACGTTTACAAAACGGTGCGGACCTTGTGTACCCTGTTCGCCTCTGTAAAAATACTGTTCCGGTTCATTACTTTCTGTAATTCCTCTTTGCCAGCTTCGCAGTTCTTGCTTAAATATATACCCAATATCGCCGTTGCTAACCTGTACTTTATAAAAATCTTGTACAGAGTCCAAGACCATCAACGATGCCTGTATAGAAAGAATGCCTAATTGCTCGGAATCAGTATCAGGAGCCTTATGTAAAAAACACCATTGAGAATTGTAAACAGGCTTCCATTGCTGCGCATATGCACAGAATGAGCTGTAAAACAATACAATTAGAAATAAAAACTTATGATTCATACTATGCACCATTTGATAGCTTGATCTCCTTTTATTTAATAGTCATCGACAGCTTCTTCAACAGGTGATTCTTGTTGGTTAAATACATTACAATCAACAGGAGTATCTAATAATTCACCATTTGCCAGTTTAAAATCAATAGAGCGGTTCAAGGATAGTTCGTCATCTCCGGTTTCGGGATTCATTGCCATATGATAAAAAGAAATGGTAAGCAGCTTGCCTGATTTTAAAGCATGATGGAATACAGCGAAACTTTCTTTATCAAATTCAGAAAAAGGATCTCCGAAATCTTTCCTATCAATATAAAAACTGGTTTTTGTGAACTTGTTGGTTACGGAGTTTACAAAATCAATATAAGCATAAGTGCCATCTCTATAGTGTTTAGTGAATTCTATCAAATATTTTGGAACATAACTGCTGTCTGAGCAATTCATCAATACAGTGAGAATGTACTCTTTATTGGAAAAGTTCCGGGTGGAGCTTTCCCCTTCAAAGATGATGTTTACCCAACCTTCTTTATCTACTATTTCATCTAAATTTTCAAGTTGGACTTCCGTCAGTTCATCGACATTGATAACTTTCCTTGTTTGGCTAAATGAGGTGATTCCTAAAAAAAGAAATCCAACTAATAATAAATGCTTCATATACTTTATGGTATTATTTTCAATTACACGACGGCCTTACAGCTCAGAAACAAACACAGCAATAGCCAGCAACAATAAGATCAGCCCGGTTGTCATAAAAATCTTATTCACTTTGGTAAACCCTCTCTTTTTATAGTACAGCATCAGGTTTAACAGCAACAGAAACTGGTAAAGCAACAGAAACCCGATGATGCATATCCAGTACCAGATGAGGTTCCATCCAAAGCCAATGCCTTCATCGTGCAGAAACCAAAGCGTGATGCCGACTAAAGGCAACAAGAGAAATACAAGCCTTACTACAATGCCTTTATTTATCATCACCTTATTCATTAGAAACTGACTCATAAAATAAAGACTATTTAATAATTGTTTAATGGTTTAAAAAAGTACTGTGTCCGTCCGCCTGCGCCGCCCATAAAAATGAAGACGTTACCCGACTTCTCCCATTTGTCGTCTATGACCAATTCTCCACGGGTTGTAAAACCAATTCGCGTTCTATTAAAATCAACATTGCTGTACAGAAAAGGAAGAAAGGGCGGAATTTGGATTTTCTTATTTACCGATAAAATTTCAAGATACCCTTTGCGTGTATGTTTCACTTGAAAAGATAGTGTTTTAACAACAGATTTGTCAGTATAAACAAGCTCCAGACTATCATCCTTAAATGTTAAGGTAACACGTTCAGCCTCACTTTCTGATACACCAAATAATTCCAAAAGTTTAGGACCGGTTGTGGAACCTGCTATAGACTTACTTGTTTTGAAAGACTGATTGACAAAAGATGTAGAGAAATCATTCTCAATGGGCTTAAAATCGCTTTTGCTTATCCTGAGTCCGGTGCCGCAAGAAAACAAAAAAGATAGTAATACTATAAATAAGATATGCTTGATCATACACTGAAAGATTTGCATAGTTTTAGTATTTTTCTTCACTACAAGAATATGAAAAATAAATAACACCTATCAGTCCAATATCAATGCGTATGGAAAAGCTTTAAATACGTTTGTGAAGGGTTTAAATTCGTAGTGAATTCTGGAAATATGGTCCTTGCAGGCATGAAAAGTCGACATTGGTGAAAGCTTTTGATACCTACAAAGACAAAAACTTTACTATCCTAGGTGTGTCTCTCGATAGTGAAAAAATGCATGAACGCTGGATAGATGCGATAAAATGGGACAATCTAACCTCGCCACAGGTTTCTGATCTAAAGGGTTGGAAAAATGAAGTTGCTAAACTTTATGTGGTAAGAGGGGATCTATATTGTATACTTTTGAGGTATTATTTAATGGGTTACTTTTCGGATTAAAGACTAGCCAATTATAAGTTAGTATTTTGTATCTTGGTACTATAATAAATTGTCGGATTCAGCGTGACTTGACATAAAATTAACCAAAAAAAAGTTATCCATGGAAATCTATATCGAAAGCCTAAAATATCCAATAGGACAATTTCAAAAGCCAGGTTATATTACCAAAGAACAGCTTAGGGAATGGACAAAAACAATTCAGTGTTTTCCGAACAAACTGAACGAAGAAATCAAAGATCTAACTGAAGCTGATCTTCAAAAACAATATAGAATTAATGGATGGACAATAAGACAAATTATAAATCACTGTGCGGATAGTCATATGAATAGCTTGATAAGATTTAAGCTGGCATTAACGGAAGAGACTCCTGCGATAAAACCGTATCTAGAAAATTTGTGGGCTGAATTGCCCGACTCCAAAGATTGTTCAATAGAGAGTTCACTGAAGATTCTAACAGGTCTGCACGAGCGCTGGGTTTATCTTCTAGAGAATTTGAGCGAAGCACAGTTAGAAAAGGTGTTTCTACACCCTGAAAATAATGAGCGGATTTCACTAAAAACGAATGTAGGAATCTATGCTTGGCATTGTGAACATCATCTTGCCCATATTAAATTGGCCAAACAAAATTAGGTCTCCCAAGGCTGGCGCACGCGTTTCGTGTGTTTCACTAAATAAGGAATGACATAGATATACCAATGATGCAATAAAACAACAAGTAATGTTCCGAAAGTATAAATTTCAAAACCCTATCATTGGAAATACAGTAGTGCAATTGATTATAGCGGAAGTAAGGGGTTAATAGAAATTGAAGATTTACGAAACTGGTTAGTAGTTATTTGGTTAATAATACACGCCGTACGCGTGCATTAGCTGGGGAGATCGGATTTAAGGTCGGAGGTGACCTCCTCGTACTTGGCATACCTCGCTCGGGTGATGAGAGAAGCTACGTATGTTATTATTACTTTTATTTGTTGTATAATTGTTAGTGATGAATGGTAATAAACAGATTATCGTAAAAGACAAAATCGAGGATCAAAGACAAATCAAAATCGTTGAATTTGATTGCTCGAAAAATATCACCAAACCGCATAGGCACAATGGCTATCTGGAACTGGTTTTTCTTTCTTCGACCTCTGGAAAGCACGTGATTGACGGTAGAGAATCTACCATCAGGACGCCTTGCCTCCTGGTCATCAGAAAAGACAATGTACACCATTGGGAATTGGTAAATCCTGTAAAAGGGTTTGTTGTTCTTGTAAAGGATTCTTTTGTGATACAGAGTCTTGATTCGGAAATCAATAGACTGGTGCTTAAAATAAGTCAATATGACACGATATATTTTAAACAGGAACCTATATTTGAAACCCTTTTGCGCATATTAGTGGATGAACCTAATAAGACATGCCAAGAGGGCTTGTTCAAAGCTTTTCTGGCAAAGGCATTGGAACATGTAGACGGTACTAATGAAGCTAAAGCAGCATCTGAAAACATCTACGACCGATTCTATGCGCTACTGAACAGTGAGGACAAGGTGATCAACCATGTGGCTCATTATGCGATCAAACTGAATACCACGCCTCAAAACCTGAACGCTGTCTGCAAGAAAAACGCCAACCTAACAGCATCAGAACTGCTGGCCGAATACATTATCAAAGAAGCCAAGCGCTTATTGTTTTATACAACCTGCTCTGTATCTGAGGTGGCATTTGAACTTGGCTTCTCTGACAAATCTAATTTTGCTAAATACTTTAAACGTTATACGGGAATAACTCCGACTGAGTTCAAAAGGCAGGAATATTAAAATTCCTTTTCGCCAAACTCGCTTTTGGGAAGTTTGAGGAGTTGATTCAGTTTATGTAGATTAAAGTTTAGATTGATCAAGAATATATTTTTTTCGTAAATATAGTTGGTAGTCGTATAAAAGTCGTGGGAAGATGTTGTGATCCTCTGCTCATTGACTCCCCAATCACCAAGTTCGATAAACTGCCACTGCAACTGGGCTGTCAGTGCTCCTTTTAAAAAGGCTTTGCTCAGGTTAAAATGTGGTGCTACAAATCTGGAATCCTTGCCTTGTACAGTAGGCCGTTCGGATAGATAATTAACCTGTAATCCGGTGCTCCAATTTTTCAAAAAGTCTGCCTGTATACCCGCATTGATTGAATATACCCAGTCTTGATTGGTACGCGTATGTTGATCGTTGAGAACCTGTCCTGAGATGTTGTAGTTGTATAGGTTGAGCCCGCCATTAACTTTCAACCAAGAGACCGGCCTCCCCTCGCCTCCTACCTCTGCACCATAGCGGAAAGCATAATCGGCATTAGTAAATACACGATGGAGAATGGTATCGGCATAAACGGAGTTAACGCGCTGAATCGGATTTTTTGTATGTTGATAATAACCATTTAGGAAGATGCTTCCTGTCGATAGCTTTTTGACCAACCCCGTCTCTGTATTGATGATGAACTCGGGCAATAACTCGGGATCGCCTTGTTCTAATGTTTCGGAGTGCTCACGCTCGGGAATCGGGTTTAGCTCAAAGTTATTGGTCCGTTGTACCCGCCTCGAAGCAGCTACTTTCCATGACCACTCATTGCCTAAATCGTGCATTAGACTAAAACTCGGGTAAAGCTGGTGTATGGAATAGGGATATGCCTGATTGGTATGGAGTAAAAATAGGTCCCGGCTGTAGTATTCGTACCGTAAGCCCAACGATAGCTGCGTATGGGTAGATTTACGGTCGTACTGGGTAAATAGCGCGTGAACGGTGTTGTCGGCATTCATCCTACCGGTAAACTCGGGTACCAGCTGAAGGTTATTACGCCCATTTTCAGATGAAAAATACTCAAAATTTCCTTTTTGCCTGTCCAACCTTAACTGGTAGCCTGTCAAAAGCTGGCCTTGCTTAAACTGCCATTGATGTTGTAACGAAAGGCGTAACCCATGCAATGGATTTTTATAGCGATTGTGCGTCCATTGTATCGTATCTGTACTATTCTCTATATTCCCATTTTTTGTTGATCCATATATATGTGCGTATTCATAGATCGCTCCGAAATCTAAAGTGTGAGCCGACGTGAGCTTATATTTGTAATTGAAGTTAGCGAGGTAAAACTCTCCCTGCTTATTTTGGAGGTTGGGATTGAAATATTTGATTCTTGAAATTTCTTCGCCGGTGGATGGTCGAAATGTTTTGTTATCGTAGTATATATCTGCAACTCTATCCTGATACTTTCGCGATGCCAGGATACCTAATGTAAGTTCTTGATTTTTGGAAATTTCATAATCGGCATTTAGACGGATACCAAAATTGTACTTGTCAAAGCTGCGCTCTCCCTCTGAAGGAAAAAAGGTTTGTTTATCACCGATCAGCGTATTGACATCTCCTTCTCTAAATCCTGCATTATCGTTCCTTAAGTAGTTTGCCGAACCATTCAACTCGAGCTTATTCTTTTTAAATTGAAATGCAATATCACCGCCAAAACGCTTTTGTTTTTCCTGATTGTTGTAATCGTCTATGCTTGGTAGACCTCCTTGAAGATTAACCTGCCATAAAAAACCATCGGTGGTTGATTTCTTGGTTTTTATATTTATTATTCCTCCTTTACCATCTGGATCGAATTGAGCTGTCGGGGTAGTGATATATTCTACCTCTAACACGTCATTGGCCGCTATTTGACTTAAGATCGTTGAAGGATCTAATAAAGAGGGTTTGCCATTTATCAATACGATGACGCCTGTATTGCCACGCATACTGATATTTCCCTGTGGATCTACAGCTGCTGAAGGCAGGTTTTTCACAATGTCTAGGGCGGTCCCTCCCACAGCATTTTTGTATTGACTCCCTTGGTAGGACTGCCTGTCGCTACTATGTTTTTGGCGAGCATTACTTGCGGTAACGGCTATTTCATCCAGCTGTTTAGCGGCAAAAGATAGTTGTATAGTGCCTATGTCGACCACCTTCTGATCGGTAATGCCAATGGAGGTATCTATTTGATTATAACCAATTACTTTAACGATTAACTTATACTTTCCTTTCTTGACTTTGGAGAATACAAACTGCCCTGTCGAGTCGGTTATCATTCCGTCGGCTACTTGGTTATCATTATCTAATAATGCAATACTGGCATACGGAATCGGGGTGTTCAATAAGGAATCTCTAACTGTACCGGAGAGCTTGGTGTGCTGTGCCGCGGCAATATAAGCAAATAATAAAAGGTAGAGTAGAATAAGGTATCTATTCATTTTAGTTTAAGTTTGTGGCGAAAGTAGAAAACTTAAAACTCCTTTTCTCTGTATGGTGTCAATAATACCCTACTATTTTCAAATCGACCCATGTCCATAATAAAAATTCCTTAGCCATCACTTTTTTGATCCCGCCAGCGATCTTTAATACCAAGCTCTAGCCTTTGTCTGTGCTTTCTTTAGCTAACTTTAGAACTGCCTTCTGAACATAACGCATGAACATCACTATAATCTTTCAAATTGAATCTCTACCTTATATCTACGGTGTTCTGATACAAAATCTTTGGTAATCAAACTACCGAATGCGGGATGATTGACCTCTGCCAAATCTATATCTATAAAGGTCAGGGACTCTTTGTTGTCAGCTTTGGCTAATATTTTTCCGTCAGGACTAACAATCTGACTTTCTCCACGATAGGCATCTTCCTCTCCTTCAAAAAGTTCTGATCCGACTCTATTACAATTGATATAAAAGCACTGGTTTTCGATCGCGCGAATAGGGATTATGGTTGGCGTAATCTCGCCCCCAAAGTTAGCGGAATTACAAATAATATCTACTCCTTGTGCTTTTAGCATAGAAGAAAGCGGAGCAAACCAAGCATCGAAACAGATGGTCAAGCCGACTTTTGCATCTTGACATTGTCCCCAAACGACTTCACGTCCTGGCTGAAAAGCCCGCTTCTCATAATCTGTAACATGAATCTTCCGGTATGACGCCACTAACCCTTCTGCTCCTACTAAGATGGATGAGTTATACAGCTTACCCTTATAAAGCTCGGGTATAGTACCTGTGATGTAGCCTCCGCAATGTTGCATCAATCTGGTGAAAAACCTTATTGTTGGACTGTTCGATAAATCTTCGGCGAAGGCAAGTAATTCTCCTTTATAATCATAAGCATAGCCAGAGGTAAATAACTCGGGCAATACCAACAGATCGAACTTTTGCCCCTTTATCCTCGATTCGATATAAGATAAATTGGCATCTCTATCACGCCAAATAACTGCATACTGAAAGAATCCTACTCTCATACAACTTCTATTATAATATCCAACATGGGATGAATTAAATAAAGCAACCTCAACTAATTGATGTATTTCATCTTGGCCAATTTAATGCGCCAGTCTTTACTAATGTTGCAAAAAGCATCAAGATGAAAATACAAAAAGATTTACAAATTACACCCTATCTTCTCAAAATGAGTAAAGAATAAAATTTTAAAATTCTACTTGACGCAAGTATCTACAATAACTAAATTTGGGTCCTAAACCTAGAAGGTATAATTTTTATTCAAGACATTTTCTAAAAGCTATTAATATAAAATTGTTAGTTATTACATCATGTTTAAAGGATTCATTTTTACCAAACATCTGAAGTCGGGAATCGTATCAAAAGCTTTAATTCTCGCATCTGTCTCTGTTTCAATCGCAGACCAAAATGTGCTGGCTCAGGAA
The DNA here is from genome assembly GCF_900168125.1 of Sphingobacterium nematocida. Taxonomy (GTDB): domain Bacteria; phylum Bacteroidota; class Bacteroidia; order Sphingobacteriales; family Sphingobacteriaceae; genus Sphingobacterium; species Sphingobacterium nematocida. The sequence continues at coordinate 123,303 of NZ_FUZF01000014.1, read as the reverse complement.
GCCAACAAAGCTGTAAGCCCCAATTTTAAAGTTCGATTGATCAATCTGGAAGTACCTTCGACAGAAGTATTCCGATATAGTGGTACAATCACTAATCCCAGCGGACAGGAAAAAATCTATGAGCTCCATTCTAGCTTGCCTCCTGGATGGTCGGTTGCCTACAAAACGGAAGGTATGCAGGTTACCTCCATTAATCTAGAGCCACATGCCAGCAAAGAAGTGAGTATAGAAATAACCCCATCGTACACCGCGGATATCAAAAAACACATTATCCCAATAAAAGCTATAGCGCAAGGCGATACCACCGTAGTGAATTTGGAATCGGTTATAAAGGGGACATATAAGATGGAAATATCTACCCAAAACCAAGTATTGAGCGGTAGCACAACGACTGGCAGTAAGAAGGAAGTATTCATAACAGTAAAAAACACGGGTACTATACCGCTAGAGAACATTGAACTAACGACACAGTTACCCTCAAAGTGGGAATCCAGCTTTGAAGTAGACAAAATAGATAAATTGGAACCTGGCAAAACAAAGGATATTAAGGTCAACATAAAGGTACCCGATAAAACAATAGCCGGGGACTACATGGTCAATGTGTCGGCAAAAAATAATCATTTGGATTCTTCTCTGGCTTACCGTATGGAGGTCAAGACTTCTTTATTGACCGGGTGGATAGGGATGTTACTGATTGGTTTGGCTATCGTTTTTATTTATCTATTGGTGCGCAAATATGGCAGGCGCTAAGTTAGCTTAAAACATTTTCAAGGCAAACCGACTTCTCCACGGTCGGATAATGAAATAAATGCGAAGCATTCATGAGTTCCATCGAGAAAACAATTAAGTACACGAATAATTATATACATATGAAATATCCATGTAGCAATGGCTACACAAATACGGATAAAAATACTTTGGACATTCCATATGGCCGTTAAAGGACAAATTATATACATATGAATAATCCTATTATAAAGCTAAAAGGGTTATCCAAGCATTATAAAAATAAAATTGCTGTCGACAACCTTTCTCTTGAGATTAATAAGGGTGAAATATTCGGTCTTTTAGGTCCCAATGGGGCTGGTAAAACGACAACTATCCTTATGCTGCTTGGACTTAGTGAACCTACATTGGGGCAAGCTCATGTATGTGGACATGACGCAACCCGAAACCCCATTGCCGTTAAAAAAAAGGTTGGATACTTACCTGACAACCTAGGATTTTATGGCAATATGACCGCGCTGGAAAACCTTTCTTTTGTCGGTAGGCTGAATGGTTTTTCAGAAAGTGAAGCCGAAGCAAAAGCATTCAATTTGTTAGAGATCGTAGGGCTAAAAAATAATGCACATCAAAAAACAACGACCTTTTCCAGAGGCATGAAACAACGTCTTGGCCTTGCTGATGTACTGATCAAGGAGCCAGAGGTGATCATTTTGGACGAACCTACACTTGGAATAGATCCGAGTGGTGTTAAGGACTTTCTGGCTCTTATCAAAAAACTGAATGAGGAACAACACTTGACTGTTCTCCTCTCCTCACATCACCTGCATCATGTACAGCAGATCTGTGACCGCGTCGGCATATTTGTCGCGGGCAAATTATTGGCCAACGGCGATATCCCTAGCTTGTCGAAACAACTGTTTAACAAAAATGGCTATGTCACCTTATTACGCCTTCAAAACTGCGCTGAGGCAACCATTCAACTAAAGTATGATATTATGGAATCACTATCTGGTTTGCAAGAGGTTATAATAAATGGTAATGAACTAGAGGTAATATCCGCTCATGAGCAAACCGTAGAAATGGTCAGGCATGTAGTTGGGAAAGGATATGAACTGGTAGGAGTCGAACAGAAGACCTACGGACTGGATGAAATCTATCTCGAATATTTCAAGAACGAAAAAAATCAAGATGTAAGTAATGAAAAATCTAAAAGAGTCTCTAAAAAGACGTTTTTCAAGAGAAAATAAGCTTAACGGAATCAAATCGCCAATGCGCGTCCTGTTGCGTAAAGAAATTGCAGAACATATTAGAAGCTGGAGGTTCATTATATTGCTGACATTGATCCTATTGACATTCACAGCATCTATGTATTCGTCGCTGAGCAATATTAAATCTGCATTCATGTCATCTGAAAATAGCAAGGAGTCTCTTTTCTACTTGAAGTTATTGACATTGACGGATGATACGATCCCGCCGTTCCATATATTCCTTAGTTTTCTAGCTCCGATCCTTGGCATTAGTCTGGGATTCGATGCCATCAACTCGGAACATAACAATGGGTCGCTGATACGTTTAATGGCACAGCCTTTATACAGAGATAACGTTATCGTAGCTAAATTTATAGCACCTCTATTGATTGTCGCGGTTCTATTCTTGGCACTGACTTTCCTCATCGTTGGATATGCTATGTATATCAGTGGTATTCCTATAGAGTGGCAGGAAATCGTACGTATCATAGCCTTTAACGGGATGACCGTCCTGTATGTAGGTTTCTGGCTAAGCATAGCTATTTTATTGTCAATACGTTTTAAGCAACCCGCGACTTCCGCTTTGACGGCGATTGGTATCTGGCTATTCTTCACCATATTTTTTCAAGTAGTGGTAAACATTGCAATAAAAGCCTTTATTCCCGATCCCAACTATCTTTCTGCCGACAAGATAGCTTACTATAACGAAATAATTCTGAATGTTCTGCGTATATCTCCGAACCAGCTGTACGTTGATGCCTCGACAACGCTACTAATGCCGACAGTCCGGAGCTTGGGGCCTGTTTCCATGGAACAGATGGTAGCCGCGATACCAAGTACTATATCGGTAAGGAATAGCTTAATGCTGGTATGGCCTCAGCTCAGTGGCCTGATAGCGTTTACATTACTTATGTTTGCTACATCTTATTATCTTTTTATGCGCCGAGAGATTAGATCTTAATGGCATTTAGGAAGGCAGGCGTTGTTCGTTCACAAATAATGCCTAGCCGCTCCTAAAAAAATGAAAAAAGGCCGGATTGAGTAATCCACTCGCCGCCGCTTCAATTCTTGAAGTGTATGAAGGTTATATGGTAGACAGGTAAATTCTCGCAACAAATTCGAGCGTCCTCACTCGTATATATTGGCCAAGGTTATCATTCATAAGATGAAATATCTTTAAAGATATCTCGATCAATCTATCTATTTATCAAACATTATTTAAAACTCCATGTTATAATTACTATACTCTTGTTTTTGGTTTGTCTAAAAAATGAAATATGAACATATTGCTGACTGGAGTAACAGGTTATATTGCAAAAAGACTATTGCCGGTACTCGTCCACAAAGGACATCACGTGGTATGTTGTGTAAGGGATCAGAGCAGATTTTCTTACGACCAGGAGCTTGCTCAATTTATATCTGTAATCGAAGTGGATTTTTTAAAAGAGGAGACACTTGCCAACATTCCATCAGATATTGATGTTGCTTTCTATTTGATTCATTCGATGTCTACGCAGCAGGGCGATTTTGCAAGGATGGAAGAAATCTGTGCGCACCATTTTAAAGACGTCCTATCAAAGATAGCGGTGAAGCAAGTTATTTATTTGGGAGGTATAAACAACGACCAATATCTTTCAAAGCATTTAAGATCAAGAAAGAACGTAGAATCAATTCTTGCTCAAGGAACCTATGCTCTTACCGTACTAAAAGCGGGAATTATTGTAGGATCAGGAAGTGGTTCTTTTGAAATAATCAGAGATTTAGTGGAAAAACTCCCCGTAATGGTAGCACCTAAGTGGCTAAAAACGAAATGTCAGCCCATTGCTATTAGAAATGTAATTGAATTTCTAGTAGGAGTAATCTGTCAATCTGAAACGTACAGCAAGAGTTTTGATATCGCAGGTCCAGATGTTTTGACCTATAAACAAATGCTACTACAATATGCCGAAATCAGAGGTCTGAAAAGAAAGATTTTTATCGTTCCGGTAATGACACCAAAACTATCCTCTTATTGGCTTTATTTTGTTACTTCGACGTCCTACCCGCTAGCTAAAAATCTGGTAGACAGCATGAAAGTTGAAGTGATAGCCGAAGCTAATAATCTTACAAGACTACTGAATATACAGCCAATTGACTATAAGAGCGCTATCAGGCTTGCTTTTGAAAAAATCGAACAAAATAACGTACTCTCGAGTTGGAAAGATGCCCAAAGTAGTGCTATTTTAAACCAAGGTATAACCACTTTGGTATCTGTCCCTGTATATGGCTGCTTTAAAGATGTACGTAAGGTGAAACTTGCCGATGTGGAAACTACGCTGGCTAGAATATGGTCTATTGGTGGAAAAACAGGCTGGTATTATGGGAATTGGCTATGGAAAATGCGTGGTTTTATAGATCAACTCGTAGGTGGCGTAGGCATGAGACGTGGTAGAAAGAGTGATTTGAATATATATCCAGGCGACGCGTTAGATTTTTGGCGAGTGCTAGTAGCCGACAAACCGGAGAAGAGACTACTATTATATGCTGAGATGAAACTCCCGGGTGAGGCTTGGTTAGAGTTTAAAATCGATGAAAACAATGAACTTACTCAAACGGCTACATTCCGCCCTTTGGGGATCTCAGGAAGATTATATTGGTATGCTGTTTTACCTTTTCATGGCTTTATCTTCAAAGGAATGATCAATCGTATTGCTGCTAACAATAAAGTATAATACAACTGAGATGATATTTTTATTACGCGATTTATCAATCTTCCTTAGTCAAAGTTTTCATCAGTACGGGAAAAGCTTCTTTAAACCAGACCGTAAAATCCTGAGGTCGGCTTAGCATCCAAATCTCGATTTCATCGGGATCCATCCACTTGAAGTCATTGACCTCATCTGGATTGGGCCGTGGCACCGTATCACTAAAACCAATCAGCACATGATCAAGCTCGTGCTCCACCAAACCATTTTCAACAGGGGAATGATAAATAAAGGAATAGATCTGTTCTAAATCTGTTGAAAAGCCCATTTCAAACGCTAGCCTCTCTAAAGCACTGTCTACGACCTGCTCTCCCAACTGTGGATGCGAACAGCAGGTATTGGTCCATAAACTGCCTCCATGGTATTTGTGCGGTGCGCGCTGCTGCAACAACAACTGTCCCATACTGTTAAAAACGAAAATAGAAAACGCCCGATGTAACAAGCCTTGGCGATGTGCGTCGAGCTTATCCATCTCCATAAGTTCCTCATCACGTTCATTAACGAGTAATACGGTATTTCTTTTCATAAGTATTTTTTATTCTATTTCTTTATTATCGTTCTTGAACCTATGGAAAAAATACACATTCCATAATATCATTGTATAACCGTAAACGGCATCCTCTACAGGCACTGTACCGATACGAAAGTTCCAAAAATCATCGGGGTTATAGTTTACAATGGCTTCTTCTAAGCCCGTGCCTGTAAGCACACCATTGACCAGAAAGAAGCCAATCAATAATATTCCGTACACACTGGTCGCTTCTGAAAAATAGCGGAAGCGAGCAATGTAATGTAAATACACTATAGATAATGTGGTAGCCAGAAAAGTCAGTAATGGATAGATCTTGCCTATCGATAGAATAGTTAAGACAACCAGCAGCACTGTCGCTGAAATAACGAAAATAGAGGTAGTTCGATCGCACCACCGGAGATTAAAAAACTTGGTGAGACAAAAATAGGTAAATACACAGCTGAATGGAATAGTGATAAAAAATAGTATCTCCTCTATAGGTAAATCTAATATCCTATAACCTACTATATACCTATCATTAAACCACCATACCCCCATATCTGTAAACCAGGCATCCCAAAGTAAAAAGGGCAAGGCGACTACTATGCTGGCCTTCAAATACGTCAAAAAATAACGGTCAAATCTAATTTTGGGATGAAATGAAAATAGAAAGCAGATAATAATAGCAAAAAACTCTACTGCCAGGTAGGTGAATCTTTCCATATACCTATTTTTTAAAATACATTTTGAAATAATAAAGGGGAACCCACAAAAAACCAAAGCACTCCCCCTGCTCTTTGGTGCGGTGTTTATGATGCTGCTTATGAGCCCTGCGAATGGCCTTGAGGTAGGGACTATCGGTGTGTTTAAAAATTTTTAAACGCTGGTGAATAAAAATATCATGTACAAAAAAATAGGCCATACCGTAAATTGCAATACCTAAACCAACAAAAAACAAGAGTCCCAACTCAGATCTGCTGCCTATATAAAGCAACCAAATGGCGGGTATCGCGAAAACGACAAAAAAGTAATCGTTTCGCTCCAATTTTTTGTCGTGCTCAGGATTATGGTGATCCTTGTGCCAGCACCATAAAAAGCCATGCATGACATACTTGTGTACGCACCATGTAAATCCTTCCATAAGTATAAAGACACCGATGACAACTGCTACATACATCATAAGACCGCTGCTTTATATTTAAAATAGCTTTCCATCATGATAGACAGTTTATACCCATTGGGAATACGCACCCGCTTGGACATTATATCAGAAGCAGACATTTTGTGGATTTTATTAAATAGGGAACAATAGTACCTATAAGCCAGATAGACTCCAAACCGGGCACAGGAAGGAAGCTTTTTTATACCTACCAAAGCTGCCGTAAAATCATTCTTAATATCGGATTCAATGCTCGCTTTTACACGATCATCAAATTTCTCCATTTCTAAATTTGGAAAGTAGATTCGCCCCAAAGTGAAATAATCCTCGCGCATATCGCGTAGGAAATTTATCTTCTGAAATGCGGCTCCGAGTCGCATCGCATACGGCATCAGCTCTTCATAATGTTGTTGATTGCCCTTTACGAAAACCTGAAGACACATAAGACCTACCACTTCTGCGGACCCTACTATATAATCTTTATAACGTTGATCATTGTAAGACATAGGCTCTAGATCCATAGCCATACTGGCCAAAAATCTGTCGACAAGCGCCCGATCTATGCTATAACTATGTACAGAAGCCTGAAAAGCATTCAAAATCGGATTGAGTGAAATCTTTTCTTTGAGCGCGTAATCGGTATCTTTTATCAGCCGTTGCAGGAGCTGCTTTTTATCGTAGCCATGAAAGCTATCTACGATTTCATCGGCTAAACGCACATAACCATATATCGCATAAATCGCCGGCCGTATAGAAGCATCCAGTGCTAATATGCCTAAAGAAAAGCTAGTGCTATATCTTTCGGTAGTTATCTTGCTCACCTGAGAAGATAAGTCGTCAAAAATTTTCTTCATAATCTATAGGTTTTGCTTTTTGATCTCATGAGCTACAATCTTCCCCGAAATAATAGATGGTGGTACCCCGGGACCTGGTACAGTCAACTGACCTGTATAAAAAATATTTTTTACTTTCTTATTACGGATGCTTGGTTTTAAAACAGCGGTCTGTTTTAGTGTATTTGCAAGTCCATAAGCATTTCCGTTGAATGCGTTATAGTCTTTTTGGAAATCGCTGACACAATAACTCCGTTTATATACGAGGTGTTGTTTTAAACCGATAGCTCCGGTGTGTTTTTCCAGTCTGGATAACATCATTTCAAGATACTGTTCCCGGATATCCTCTGCGTCATCCAGGCCAACCGCTAGAGGCAAAAGTAAAAACAGGTTTTCACTGCCTACAGGGGCAACCTCCGAATCGGTCTTTGAGGGGCAACAAGCATAAAACAAAGGATTTTCAGGCCACTCCTTGGTATCATATACGGTACGGAGATGGGCATCCATGTCATGCTCAAAAAACAGGGTGTGGTGTTTTAAATTTTGGATCTTGGTGTCAAACCCCAGATAGTAAATCAGGCATGACGGAGCAAGTGTCTTTTTCGACCAATACTGCTCGCTGTAGTTGCGGTACACTTGTGGCAAGAGGCTTTCGGTGTGCTTGTAGTCAGAACTACCAACTAAGTAATCGAAAGTTTCAATATCACCCCGTGATGTATTTAAAGATATGCCGCGACTATCATCAACCTGTATATTCTCTACTGCAGTGTCAAGATGAAATTTGACACCCTTTTGTTCCGCTATATAAACCATCGCATCCACAACAGACTTAAAACCTCCCTGAGGATACCAGGTACCCAAACCGTATCCACCATAACTCATCAAACTGTACATAGCGGGTATATCTTTCGGAGAAGCTCCCAAAAATATAACAGGAAACTCCATCAATGCGAGCAGGCGGGGATCTTTGAAATATTTACGGACGTAGGTACGAAACGAAGTCAATAGATTTAAACGTGTAGATGCTGCTAGCATCCGGGGTGTAAGAAACTCCATCCAAGATAATGAAGGTGTATAAATGAAATCGGACATGGCGATCTCATATTTCTCTTGTGCATCTGCCATAAATCGATCGAACTGCTTACCTGCCCCAGTTTCAATCGACTCAAAAAGCTCCCGAAGCTGCTGCATATCTGCTGGGACATCTATGCTCTCTCCATCAAATACGACTTCGAATTGAGGATTTAATGCCTCTAGATCATAAAAGTCGCCCGTGGAAAATCCAAAATCTGAAAAAAAAGATTCTATCACATCGGGCATCCAATACCAGCTCGGCCCCATATCAAAACGGAAGCCACACGCGGTATTAAACTGGCGAGCCCGGCCTCCTAAGGAATTGTTCTTCTCAAATACATCCACCGGATACCCAAACGAGGAAAGGTAACAGGCCGCGGAGAGCCCGGAAAAACCTGATCCGATAATGGCAACTTTAGGAAATCGAAATATAGGAAGCATAGTATTAATATGATTAAATTAGTATACAAATATACTTTATTAATCGTATTAAGATAAAAAAAGTTCATAAATAAATCTAAATAGTTTATTTATGAACTTTTATAAGGATTATGGCATCTAAACCTAAGCCGGTGTGGCTTGTGATTCTTTATACGTTTGGTAGGCGACGTCAAGTAATAAGTCATTATCTATGCTTTGCATATATAAAGCATGATGGAAATCATTAAGCTTGCTTAGAAGCTTAATCAAATCCATTTTCTCCTTATTTGTCAAATTACCCGTTACAATACTTGTGGCCTGTCTGATACGGCCCATCTGATCATTCAATATCTTAATGCCTTCTTCTGTAATCATCACTACCTTACTGCGTTTGTCGGTACTAGACTCCCGTTGACTCACCCAACCTAAATTAATCAAACGATTGATAGTCTGCATTCCTACAGGCTTTTCATGTATATTCCGTTTTATAAGCTCCATTTTAGTCATCGCACCAAACGCCTGTAAATTTATCAGATAAATAAACTCTTCTTGCGTAGAAAATGGAGAGCCTGAAATGGCTGATTTTGAATAGCTCTTAGCATAACGGTTCATATGTACGAGCATAGTACTAATGGCGCTATCGGCACTTCTTCCTTTCTCTTTACCAATCCAAAAAGGCTCTATTTCCAAATCATTGCTAGGGGACTTATCCGATACCCAACGTTCAAAACCTTTTATATTTTGGGGATAGCCTCCTTCTACTGCCCCTTCCTCGAACTCTTCTAAAAGTCCGATAACATCTTTCATTAAACTATACTTCATACTAATAAACTTATTGCAGGTTATTGAACGCTGCTTCTAAAACCTGGTATCGATAATCAAATATCTCTTTTAACTTTCTTTTTACAAATAAGGTATGCGCCAGCCTACCTAAAATACCCATAGGCAATATATAACGTACACTGTCTTTGATAAGAACACCATCACTATTCGGGATGAATTGATGTGTGTGCTCCCATTTTTTATAGGGCCCTCTTTCTTGAATATCTACAAAACTCTTTTTCGTATCCACATCTTTGATAAGAGTTCTCCAACGCATGGGCACACCGAATATCGGAACAACTCTATAATCAATCTGCATCCCTTCGTAGATCGTCTCTTGAAGATCTCTGGACAATACCTCAAATTGCATGTTCTCAGGAGTAATATTTGTTAAATTATGGGGATTGGAAAAAAAATCCCAAGCCGTATCCACATCGCAGGATAATTGTTGCTCTCTAAATAACAGATATTCCATGTGTAAAAAAAAACTAAATCAACAAAAATAAGTACAAATATATACTTTTAGTTCGTATGTTCCTGAAAACAGAAAACGTAGAATGTTCATCAAGTTACTTTTGGGATTGGTGGGTTGGAGTCTATCCTTTTCCTTAATCTAGCCTGGTAGTTACACCAGCGCGATATACCGACAGCATTTGCATGATAAAAACCATTAGGTTTAAAACTTATGAATCGGGAGGAAATTAAACTAGAAAACAGTATACAAAATACTTACGAGGAGCTACAGCTCTCTGGTATAAAAGCAGTAAACCAATTGCGCTTACCCTGCGTAAATGGTTGATTGGGCACTACAAATATATTTATTAAAAGCAACATTGTTGCTTTTAATAAATATATTTGTACCTTCGATAAAACAAATCACATGAATAGTATCCCTAAAGATTTTGAAGAGTGGAAATATTGTATCCAACAAAAATGTAGAATAACATTGACGCGGACATTTGCAGAGGAACGCCTTGATGTCTATCAGAATAAAGACCTTCCGGAGACACAGCGTTTTATAGCTAACTATGGGGCGGAACATTATGAGCGCATAAAACTATGGTTCTCCCAGATTCTAAACGGTTAAATCAATCTTATATTTTAAGCACAATGAAGAATAAACTACCTGTAACTGTCCTAAGTGGATTTTTGGGCGCGGGAAAGACCACACTCCTGAACCATGTACTGCACAACAAGCAGGGATTAGAAGTCGCAGTCATTGTTAATGACATGAGTGAGGTCAATATTGATGCGCAGGCTGTCGAACGTGAAAACGTATTATCCAGAACGGAGGAACGTCTGGTCGAGATGAGTAACGGCTGTATCTGCTGTACGCTAAGGGAGGATCTGATGGTGGAGGTGGAACGCCTCGCTAAAGAAGAAAGATTTGACCATCTGCTGATAGAAAGTACTGGGATATCCGAGCCTATACCTGTAGCGCAGACTTTTAGTTATACCGATCCGAACAATAACATTGATCTTTCTTCTTTTAGTTATATCGATACTATGGTAACGGTTGTGGATTGCTATAATTTCTTTAAGGACTTTGGAAGTGCAGAAACACTTTGGGACAGACAGTTGACAGCAGATGACCTGGACAATCGCACAATTGTAAATCTACTAACAGATCAGATCGAGTTTGCAAATGTGATTGTCCTCAACAAGATCGACCTTGTCTCCATCGAGACTGCCCGAATACTGGAAGCTGCAATCCGCAAACTGAATCCAGGAGCGAAGATAATCTGTGCGGAATTCGCAAAGGTTGATCCGGTTGAAATCATAGGGACTGGTTCTTTCGACTTTGAGGAAGCCTCGTCTTCTGCTGGTTGGATAAAAGAATTGCAGTCGGAGCATACGCCAGAAACCGAAGAGTATGGCATCTCTTCCTTTGTATTCAGGGATCAACGGCCGTTTCATCCCCAACGCTTTTATAAATACCTTAACGATGTATATCCACATAATATCATCCGGGCAAAGGGACTATTCTGGCTGGCTTCTCGACCTGATATAGCACTTAGCTTAAGTCAGGCCGGGGGAAGTTTGCGACTGGAAAGTGCGGGGGCATGGTGGTGTAGCATCCCTGAAAAACAACGTTATGACTACCCCTCCTACGCAGAAATGAGAGACGACTTACGAAAAAGATGGCATCTAGAATGGGGAGACCGTAAAAATGAAATCGTCTTTATAGGTCAGGAATTGGATAAAGACAGATACATCGCTGACCTAGAGCAGTGCTTACTGACGGAAAAAGAGATTGATGGCTGGAAGGATAACAACTGGCTGGATGAGTTTCCTAAAAACATGTAATTCGTAGGAACTGCCTCTTTCATAAGATAAATTTTAGTTAAAACAGAGAAAAATCACAAATCGGGCACAAAAAAAAAGCGTTTCCAAATTAATTTTGGAAACGCTTTCGTTATATTATATCTCAGACTACACTTTACTCCTTTTCAATCTACCGGGATAGAAAACGACCTGGATCAGATTGTAATTTCACATTAACCAAGGGAACCTAGATAACAACTGGAAAATAGATTAGAGTCCCACTATCTTTTTCTATGAGAACAAGTTGCAGGAGCTTCCATTTTTTACTATTTTAGTGATATCGTTGAACCAAATCCAAAAAAACCAAATGAACATAAGATACCTGGGCCATTCCTGCTTACACATCCAGTTAGATAATTATAAAATTTTGGTAGACCCTTTTATCTCCCTCAATCCTCTGGCCAAGCATATTGATATCAATTCTATTGAGGCCGATTACATTTTTCTGACACATGCACACTACGACCACATAATTGATTTTGAATCAATTGCAAATAGAACCAAAGCTCTACTTATCGCAAATCATGAGATCGTAACCTATTATGGACGTTCAGGCATTAAAGGACTCGCAATGAACCCCGGAGGTAGTTTTCAGTTTCCATTCGGAAAAATAAAAATGGTATATGCCGCTCATTCTTCTTCCTTTCCTGATGGTACTTATGGAGGTAATCCTGTGGGTTTCGTCTTGCAAGAGAACAATGGAAAAACGATCTATATCGCTGGTGATACAGCATTAACATTGGAGATGCAATTGATACCGAGTTTTTTTACGCTGGATATGGCGATTCTGCCCATCGGGGGTAACTATACCATGGATGTGGAAGAAGCACTGGTAGCATCTCAATTTGTCAAATGTGACTGCATAATGGGTGTCCACTTTGACACGGATCCGCTAATAGCTATAGATCATGAGGCGGCTAAAAATCAGTTTAAGCAATTAAATAAAACGCTAATTCTTCCGGACATAGGGGAAGTGATTCAAGTATAACTGGCCGCACATGCATAACGATTTAATACAAGAGGTTCAGAAAAGGTGGGCGGAAATTGGTCAATACAAAAATCCCTCCACAAAAGAACTGATGCAGGAAATAGAACTATATAAAAAAATGCTGCAGATTTTTTTAGTGGGCGATTTTTATTATTTTATTTTCAATCCACCTCAGAATACAATCGAGTATGTTGGTCCTACTATAGGCAAAGTATTAGGCTACGAGCCAGAAGAATTTACGATTGGATTGATGATGAGTATCATCCACCCAGATGACCTTCCAACTTTCGTTAATTTTGAAAGCTCTATAGTGGAGTTTAAAAAGGGATTGAGCCCGGAAGAGCTATTAAAATATAAATCACGCTATAATTACCGCATCAGAAAGAAAGATGGCAACTACATTCATATTCTCCAACAATCGATAACGGTACAATCTGACCTAGAAGGTGCAGTACTTAGAAATTTCGTTATTCATACAGACGTGACTTATCTCAAAAGCGACAATGAAATGAAACTATCTTTTATTGGCTTGGATGGTGCTCCATCGTATGTAGATGTACACTCCAAAAGTACCTTAACTCCTGTAAGTTCGACATTAAGCAAAAGGGAACTTGAGGTCCTGGTACTTTTGGCTTCTGGTTATAATACAGCTGATATTGCAGGTAAAATATTCCTCAGTCCGCATACCGTAAGCACACACCGAAGGAATATTTTCAGAAAAACAAAAACCAATTCAATCGGTCAGTTGATTAAATTGGCCGTGGAAAAATGTTGGATATAGTATCTTGACGAACAAATCGTGTAATTTATTCTATTCAGGAATATATCTCCAAAGTTCTGTTTTATTTCTAAAATAAAGATGCCCCTTATCATCCATGGTCAACAAACTGGCGCCATTATGTATAATAGAAATCATTTTTTTCACAACATCCAATTTAAACAATTTGTTATCCACCGTGCCATAGATATCACCAGAGGGATGCAAAACCAAAAAAGCACTTCTCCATATGTGGGATCCCATTGGCTTTTGTTCATATAGGTCAAAAGATTCTATTATGCTATTATGCTGCGTGTCATAAACGAATAATTTGCCTCCTGCAACTCCAAGAAGATTACCATCCCTTCCTTCTATTAATCCTGTGATAGCTGGCGCCCCTTTTACTGGGACAATGACCTGCTCAATGGTCTTCATATCTGGATTCCAAACACATAGTTTAGCTTCTTGGGTCGACGGCTTCACACCCAATCCTCCAGAAATAGTCGTACCAATCCATAATTTGCGATTTTTATATACCAAACTACTAATTGCTTGATCTTCTATTGGCACACCGTGAGAAATCAAGCTTTCTTTTTTACGATCAAATTCGACCAGAGCACCTCCTAAAAGACCGTACTCGGGAATCATCCCAAAGTATAGCTTTTCTCTATCCTTTGCAGCAACTAGTGCGAACGATCGTCCCTGTTCCTCTATTTCTCCAAGCTTTTGCGGATTTTGTAGTTCGGGATTCCAAGCTTTGTTGGTATCGTATCTATAAAACCTTCCTTTGGGGTATATACCAAAAAATATTTCATGGCCATAACCTACCATACCCTCTGTCTGATCGAGACCTTTCCATTCGGTACTTATGCCGGATTCGGGATCAAAAGTTGCATGCCCACCAGCCAGATAGCCGCCCATCCAGATCTTACGATCAGGACCGAAAAGCAACGCGTTAATAGGAATTGGTTGACCTGGAATCTCCAATGCTGTCATAGCGCTATCTCTTGTTCGAAGATCGTAGACAAAGAGTTTCCCTGCCGCATTCAGCATATACAAACTATCTCTACAAATTGATAATGCATTGGCCGACCCTACCTGTTCAGAAAGTGTTTGAGCCGTGTTAACATCTTGTGTGGGATCAAAAGTTTTAAGATTTCCGCCAGAGGTATAATATACCTGATTGGCATTAAATGCCAATGCTTTCATATCCATACTGTCTATTACCTGTTCGAAGATGCCGGTTTTGAGGTTGTATACTAAAGTTTCGCGACCTGAGGTAAGAAGTGCAAATAGACGATCCGCTCCATCTCGTCCAGGTACGATCTCCAGCCCGTATACAAATTCCTTAGTCCTGTATTTCTCAGGTAGCAGATCCTCTTTTTCCGCTGTACGGGGATCTAATCTAAACAAGTGCGCATGTGATCCAACACCTACATACAAACGATCGGTATCCTGATGATAAGCTAAGCTGCGCACATAATTTTCGGACTGAACAATAGGTCCCTTCCCTACATCTGAAAAGCCATCGATAGGGTGATAGCGAAACACCCTACAACCAGGATAGGTAGCTCCAAATACTTCGCCGTCTTTTCCTGCGGCAAGATTCCATACGTAAGTCTCTCCGGCCAAAGCCTGTCCTAAATTTTCTACAATATGTGTACCTGGCCGATGTCTAAATAAAATACCACTGGCGCCCGGAATATACAAATAACCGTCGGTCGTAAAAGCTAGATCCCATGCCCCATCCGCATGCTGTAAGGGATGATCCAATATCAATTCCTTGCTCGATAAATCGTATCCTAAAAGATGGGCAGGCTCACCTCTTACTACCGTGTAAGCATAGCTCTTGCCACCAACATCATGTAAAAAAACACTACCCTGAATCATGTTTGCCGTGATCTGCGCTCCCAAATTTTCGAGTCGGCCCATTTTTGTATCCTGAGCCTGAATCTTATTGTTTAGTATACTAAACAACGATATAATAAATATTATTTTATAGTACATTTCCTTACTTCTCATTATTTAAAAAATCTCTTACAAATGCATCGTCATGCAAATCTGGATAAGCAATATATACCCGATCAATCTCCTCTAACTGTCCTATAGAAAGGTCCTCATCGGGATTAAGACACCATCTTCCTGCTAGTAAACCTTGTCTACGTAACACCTCATGTATACCCGGAATACAGCCGTGAAAGCCATTATATGGATCAAACAGCGCCGCATTTACATCTGTTATCTGAATACTTTTTAGAAGAAGTTCATCTAATAGCTGTGTTGTCTTCTGTAAACGGTAATTTTGGATGTCGCGCATCAGTTCTACCGCTTTATGTGTCCATACCGCCCAGTGCCCTAGTAGTCCTCCTCTAAAATGGATCTCTACAGGCGTACTACCAACCTCAAATCGATAAGGTGTCAATAAATCGATAACTATATTATCATCGTTTCCGGTATACATAGCAATCTCCTTACTTCTGCTAGAATTGGCTACTGCGCGCATCACGTCTAATGTCTGATATCGATTGAATGAAGCACACTTGATGGCTTCTACATTTTCTATCTCAGCGAATTTTGTCCAAAAGTCGTAACTAAACACCCGCCCGCCTACCGAAGGCTGTAGGTAAAAACCAAATACAGGAATGACTTCGGCGACCCTCTTTGTACGCTCCAATATTTCCTGTTCTGTGACCCCCTGAAGCCCGCCCATACTCAGCAAACCCATATCATAACCGTACCTACGTGCGAGCTTCGCCTCTATAATGGCTTGCTGCGTAGATCCACAAATTCCAGCTATTTTAAGAAAAGGCATTTTCATGTCATAGTGTTCGACTTCCTCTGCTGCCAACGCTAGCACTGTCTCCAATAGATTGATCTTAGGGTCTCTAATTTCAAACTGCGTGGAATGTACGCCCACGGCGATACCACCGGCACCAGAAGCCAGGTAATACCGTGTGAGCCGACGTTGACGCTGCTCGTCTATCTCTCGATGCATATTTAACGCTAACGGATGTGCGGGAATCACCGTTCCTTGAAGCAGGTGTTCCTTAAGTGTAGATGTTAACCTGTGCATTAAAAGCTTCCTCCTCTTTCCTGAAAGTGAGTAGCTTTGTCCCACTCTTCGCCACCGAGACGTAACCAAGCTACTGTGATATCTATAATCTCACGAATAGAAACCTTCGGATAACCAAACAAGCGATGGCATGCTGATGCGTTGTTCAATAACACCGTATTCGCGGGTTCATTAACAAATACAGGTGTCAACCCGAATAATCGGCCGAACTCGGAGGCTAACCAAGCGACTCCTATCATTTCTGGACCTGTTACATTTAAAAGTCGGGCTGGACTGTCTGTATGTAACAAGGAGCGAAGTGCAATTTCATTGGCATCGCCCTGCCAAATAACATTTACCATAGCGGTACGCAGATCTATCGGTCGGCCGTTCAGTACAGCTTTTGCGATTTCCAGCACCACGCCATAACGGAAATCTACAGCATAATTCAATCGATAAATAAGCATCTTGGTGTTATTTTTATTCGAAAAATAGGTAAGAATACGCTCCCTACCCAAACAAGATTGTGCATATTCTCCTATGGGCTCTGGCGTCGTATCTTCGGCAGCCCCTCCAGACATAGGACTCACAAAAGGTAATACGTTCCCGGATGACAAAGCTACTATATTGGAATTCTTATACCGCTCAGCTACCCTGCCCGGAAGGTAGGCATTCATGGCCCAGGTGAAACTTTCATTGCCAACGGTTCCAAATTTATGACCAGCCAAATAAATCACATTATCCGCATCGGGAAGGCTTTGCAAGGCTTTGTCGTCCAATAAATCACAGGATATCGTCTCTACACCAGCTTGCTCCAACTCCATCTGTACCCGTGGATCTGAAAAACGTGACACTCCAATAATTCGCTTATTAACGCCTGCAGCTTGGACGGCTCGCACGGCCAACCTGCCCATACTAGGTCCCATCTTGCCTCCTATACCTAATATCAAAATATCACCTTTGATCTTTTTTATATCTTCAATCAGATCTACCGATGGCTCGGCAAATCTCTTTTCCAGTTCTTGCAATGTGTAATCCATAGTTGCGTTAATCTTATTTAATGAACATATCGTAAAAATTATAGACTGCTAAAGCGGTCAAAAAGAATAGACCGATAGCACCACTTATATTCTGAATTTTGGAATTTTTATTAGTCTTCATAATTGCGCTATCACTCGCAATACTCAATATCATATAGCCGATAAAAGGCACTAGAAAAATGGTGATACTCTGCGCTAGTACAATAAGCTGAAGGGGTAAGCCTCCGAATAGAATAGCAACACTAGCTCCGATCAGCATAACCGATGCAACACTGATACGACTTTCCAAACTATTAATCCCTTGCTTAAAACCCAATGAGTCAGCCAGCAAAGATCCTCCAACGGTAGCATTGCCTACCAAAGAAGAAAAAGAGGCTGCAAATAATCCGGTTAGAAATACGACCGAAGCATACCCTCCAAATAGGGGGTGTAAAACGGTAGCCATATCACGAGCACTACTGACCATGATCTGCTTTGGATATAGAATCGAAGCCGCGCAGATCATAACGATCATACTCATGATACCCAACATAATGATACCTATTAGGCTTTTATCTTGATAGACAAGGATAGATTCTGACTTCTTTCTTTCCTGTACCAAATAAGCTTGATAAAAAGCGCCCACTATCGAAAAGCAAGAAGCCATAAATGCAATGATCAATACTTCTGAACCATCGGGTATAGAAGGGATCGTACCTGAAATGAGCTGTGTTATATCCGGATTTGCAATAACCACGGTGATCAGAAAGGACAATAGCATCAAAAGAACTAAAAACAGCATTAATCTTTCCAAGACGCGATAAAATGATTTAAAAAAAAGCAACGATACCCCAACTGCTGTAAATAGTATAATCCAAATCTGGGCTGAAGTTCCAGTAGGCTCTGCAATAGATATTCCTACACCAATAGCATTGCCTGCTTGAAAAGAAGCTGCTACTGAAAATATGCCTGCTCCTACCGCCAATACTGCCCAGCGTCCGTATTTTTTTCGAATAAGCTGTATTAAAGAAAGCTCATTGTGCATGCCTATACGACTGCCCATACCCGTAAATATCGCCATAAAGAATATAGCTATCGGGACGATCCATACCAGACTGTAGCCGTATGTAGCACCCAATTTGGATGTGATGGTCATTTTGCTGGGGCCAAAAACAACCGCAGCTATGATTATTCCCGGCACTAAGCCTTTCAGCCATTCAGACAGCTTTATGTTCTTTTTTACTGTTTTCATTATTTATTTCGTTTAGCCTTCACCTCAGATAAGGAAACAGGAACTGCATTATTACCAAATCCACTACGTATGTAATTAGCGATTCTTTGAATTTCTTCATCCCGCAGGAAGGAAAAGGCAGGCATCTGCTGATCGTACTTTTGCCCATTGACAATTATCTCACCTGAAAGACCATTCAACAAAATATCTAATAGGTTGTTTTTGTCACCCACTACCAGTTCAGCTCCGATTAATGGAGGGAATGTTCCAGACACTCCACTTCCGTCCTCTTTGTGACAGGAGGCACAATACAAAGTGTACAATTGCGCCCCTTCCTGTATTTGAGCTTGAACATCTTTCTGCTTCAAATGGATGGGATGTAAGACTGCTGTAGGCTTACTATCCGATGGGCTTATTTTTAGAATACGGTCGTCTCGCTCTTTGGGAAAACCCTTCGATGGATTCCAATCCCTGTTGCTGGTTGCAATAAACAAATCACCTTGCGGCGAAACGGCTATTGATCGTAACCTACCGTATCGATTTTCAAATAGTGCCTGTTCGTCAATGATGCGTTTTCCATCGTCGCTAAGTTTCATAATCCGTAAAGACTGTCCTTTCAACGTGGCGAGCAACAAACTGTTTTTCCATTCGGGAATCTGGTTGCCACCGAAAAATGCCAATGCTGCCGGGGCAATGACCGGAGTCCATGATCGCAATGGTTCTATCATTTTCTTGCTGGATGCCTGTTTACGGTCAGCGTCTGTATCATGAAATCCTTCAATAATAGGCCATCCGTAATTTTCTCCCTTCATGACCAAGTTAATCTCGTCTTCAATAGCATCGCCATGCTCTGATGTATATACTAACCCTTTATCAGACAGTGCCATCCCTTGTATATTCCTAAAACCATAAGCCCACACATAGCTGCCTTTATAAGGGTTATCATCTGGAATAGAACCGTCCAAATTTAGCCTAAGAATCTTTCCGTTATACCTCGTGCTATCCTGCGCCCATTCGCCATGATGTGCATCACCTGTAGCCCAAAGGATCTTGTGATCATGAGATATGGCCAAACGCGAACCATTATGTCCTGTATTTGCAGGAATCTTCAATAATATCTTTGGTTTGATCAAGGTATCTTCCTTGACTTGGTAGCGCACTAAAAGAGACTCCAAAGCACCGCCATCTCTCCTAGTATAATGTATGTAGGCGTAAGGATTTTTTTCCATATCGGGATGGAGCACCATACTGAGTAAACCTAGGGTACGATAACGATAAACATCTGGAAGACGCAAAAGCAATTGGGCAGATCCTGTATTTGGATCTATTCTTTTTATAGTTCCGCCCTGTTCTGTTACCCAGAGAAAACCATCGGAACCGAATAGCATATTCCAAGGAACATCCATATCTGAAGATAATACCTCTACTTTTAATGTAGTTTTATCCAGTTGTATATGATCTAATACTGAAAGACCAGTTTTACGCTCATTAAAACAAGAAATGAAAAAGAAAATAAATACGCATAGAACTACTAAACACAGTTTCATCATTTCTTTACCGGTATGGGAAATTCGAAGGATTGTTTCATCGAGGTGGGTAACATAAATACACGCCCTTTATGATCCGCAAAATATAATCGCGAAGAAGATTTCTCTCGTGCATGCCCATCCGCCCAGAAAGCATAAAAATCAGGGTGGGCATGCACTGGTCGTCGGGCGTAGGAATGATTATACAGACTATTAAATGTTAGCTGTTTGTCCTTCCAGCTTTTTCCTTGATCTTTGCTTGTCCATAAGACCATTTCTCCTCCGGTATTGTAAGCCTGCGGGCCTTGAGCAGTGGGAGCTATAATACGCCATATCCCTTTTTTATCTATGTACAAAGAACCCATATCGTAATTATTGTCGGAAGATGTTACTGGAAATATGATCCATTCTGACCCGTCAAATCTGGCCGTATACCATTCTCTAGACCCATTTTCAGGACCAGATTGATAGCCATTGGTGGTTACGAACAGGATAATAGGATGCCCCTCGTTATCGTAAGTCAAATCATTAATATATATCTTTTTGTCCGATGAAACGTAATCTTTTACCAGAGCTGGATTATTTATAACGCGAAGAGGAATATCCACAATTTCGCCAAAAGCATTTTGCCATGTTTTACCAAAATCTCTAGTTTCCAAATAGTACAGATTGGTTCTGTAATTTAACCCGTTCTCACCAACTTTAACCGGATGATAATTAAATGAAGTGCCGATGATACTGTCTTCAAAACTTCCACTGGTTTGATAATGTCCTTCTTCTATTATAGCTAGGTCGTTCCAGGTTCCATAACTTTTTCCATCGGCACTATACATAAAACTTATCGTCCGTCTTGGCTTTTTGGGCTGTCCCGGTATCACCCCGCGATCGTAATGTGTAAAAAGATTAAGGAACCCCTTCCCTGCTTTGTACCAACTCTGCAGATAGGAAAAATTATCTAGGGGTACCGACTTACCATCTTGGATTTTGGTGGCATATATCTGTTCAAAATGAGAAATATCGTACGGCTTTGTGCTTTTATGAATATACGATGGAGCATTAGTACCATGTGATGTCGAAAAAATCCAAATATATCCTTCTTGATCAATATTCATAACCGGATTATCATGGGCATTATCGGTTTTCTTGTCCAGAACGATAGTTGGCTGAGGAACCATTTTGGTCTTATGATCAAAATATGAAACAGCATGCAATAAGGTCTTTTGGTCTTTATCCGTCGCGCCGTAACAGAAAAATGTCTTGTTTACCTTTTCTACGTAGATAGAAAATGGATAATGATTGGCAGGATAGGTCCCCAAACCTCCGCTATACTTGAACCGGTACTGATCGTTCGAAGGTTGATCGCTATACCATATTCCGCGATAGCCGTCGTCTTTTTTGTTTAAGGTAAGTATAGTTTGAGCAAATAGTTCGCTACTTACAAACCCTATGAATAGTATAAGTAATATTTTTTTCATCTGTATATATGATTAGAAACACACTACACAATGGCGTATGGAATATGTCGATTGAAACAACTGATAGTCGATCCCGAAAAGTATCTCATGATGAAGATACACCGTAACCAACTACCAGTTGATAAAACCTATATGCTAATCGTAATCCTGATTTTGTGTCATCAATCCCGGATTAATCTCTATTTGGCTATTGGGTATTGGAAAAAGAACATGATGTGGTTGCATGCCAAGTGATCCCAGTACGGCATCCGCTCGTCCAGTGCGTATAAGATCAAACCAACGGTGCCCTTCGAAAGCAAGCTCGACACGACGCTCTTGCTCAATAGCTAATCGAAAAGTAGCTTGATCAGAAATCCTAAGTGCTGGTGTAGCATGATTACTAGTCTTGCTCAATAGATTTGCGCGATTACGAATCTGGTTGAGATACGAAAATGCAGGACCGTCTGCAACATACCCTTGTTCGTTTAAGGCCTCAGCATACATTAGTAGCACGTCTGCAAAACGTAATACGATCCAATTGTTGTCGCTATCTAAGTTGGCCGCCGGTACCCCTAAATACTTGGACACATAATTGTGTGTCACATTATTGCCATTGAGGATATAGCTCGTGCGCATAGACAGGGTCTTTCTTGCATCATTTGCTTCGTAAGCTGCATGCATGTTGTCTGTCGGAATATTCTGCCCCAGAGGATTGCCAAGGGCTGTCACTGCTGTACCAGATCCGATCGGTGCAAATTGATTGGTAAACGGGCTACCTTCGCCTGAGGATCCTTTTTTAAATTGCACTTCAAAAATAGACTCTTTATTGTTTTCATTAGCGATGCCGAAAACATTGGCATAACTGGGCAATAATTGGTATTTATTTAGGTTCGTCTGATCAACAACCTCTTTTAGTTTTTGAGCAGCAAGATCCCATTTTTTCTGTGTCAAATATACTTTCCCCAATAGTGACATAGCTGCGCCTTTGGTAGCTCGGCCAATATCCGCATTAGTATATTCATAACTTAACACCGCCTCTGCATCAAGGAGATCTGTCACAATTTGGGTATATACCTGTTCTGCAGGTGTTCTACCATAACTATAACCTTCTTGTGGGTTATTGATAACCTCAAGCACCAATGGCACGTCTCCAAAAATGCGCACCATGTTAAAATACATGAGTGCCCGTAAAAATTTAGCTTCTCCGCGATATTGATTTTTCAGGTTTTCATCCATATTCACGGCGTCAATCTTATCTATTACAATATTTGCAGCCTGTATACCCTGATAATGTGCGCTCCAGGTTGTACTGCTTATCGTATTGAAAGCATTATTTTTAAACTCGTCGACCTCCTGCAGGTTAGCACCGGCATTTGGATTGGGGATCCAAGTGTTATCAGACCTTAAGTCGCCAATAACATGCATCGATGAATAGTACATTCCTGGATACTGTAGAGCACCATATACAGCAGTCAGTGCATTTTTCATATCCTCTGGCGTTTTATAGAAATTATTTCCATTCATCTGGGATATAGGCGCAAGATCCAGGAACTTCTTACAGCTGCTCAACGATAATATCGAAAGCGCTCCTATAATAACGATATTTTTTATAGTTTTCATATGTATACAATTATTTCATGAGCTCGCAGGCTCGGTTTGATTTTCAATGGTCATTAACTTGTCCCGACCTGTCGGGATGGAATATCCAAATTATATTATGCACGAATTGTTTTTAATTGGTGTGCATGCTGCTTTGCGGTCATTCGTGTTTGTGTAGCCATTGCTACATGGATATTTCATGTAGTCAAATTTTAGAAGCCAATATTTAAACCGAACATAAACGTGCGGGCTAGTGGATAACCGCCTGCATCTACACCAGGAACTAGCGTACTACCTCCTTGTATACTAACCTCAGGGTTATAGCCTTCATAATCGGTCCAGGTATACGCATTCTGCACCGTAAAACTCAACCGAGCCTGTGCTATACCTATTGACCGAACAATCGAAGCGGGTAGTTTGTATCCTAAAGTAACGTTACGTAGTCGCAAATAAGAACCTTCTTCGACAAATACAGAGGTAACATTATTCACCAAATTGCTACCCGGGAAAGCTCCAAAGTTTCGATCTATCATCGGCGATTTTCCATCGCCTGGACTCTGTGCTGATTGCCATCCTTGGGAAGCGCTTTTCAAGACGTTATATGATCCAGCATAATTACCATAATAACGACGAGCCATGTTTAGCACTTCAAATCCGTGAACGCCTTGTAATGTAAAGGAGAAATCTATATTCTTGAATTGGAAGGTGTTGGTCATTCCGTATGTAAAATCAGGAAAGGGGCTTCCCAATATGGTACGATCTGAACTGGTAATGCGCCCATCACCATCAATATCTTCAAACTTAAGCTGCCCCGGTTTAGACTCATTCACGATGATAGGGCTATTGGCAATATCTGTCGCATCCTGATATACCCCAATAACTTTATAGCCGTAGAAACTACCCGGCTCTGAATCTATTCGCGTGATGTGGGTTGGTGCATTTGCAGAAGTGGATTGCCTTGAAATAATCGGTGAACCATCAGAACCTAGTGCTAACACCTTAATCCTATTGGTAGACAAATTAAAATCTGTCGTCCATTTGAAAGCATTTACAAGGTTACGACTCGTCAAAGTAAACTCCAAGCCTTTGTTTTGGATCTTCCCTATATTTTGCAATGCTGTGCTATAACCTGTTAACGTAGGAACAGGTACATTGAGCAACAGGTCAGATGTTTTTTTGTTATAATAATCTACGGTCAAAGCAAAACGATTATTAAGAATACTTGTTTCTAACCCGATATCCAATTGATTATTTTTCTCCCAGCCTAACATGCTATTCGGGATATTGGTGATCCGTGTTCCATTGATCAAGGCGCCGCCGCTTCCTCCGAAAATATAGTTTTCGATACCTGTAAGACCAATATGACCGTAGTTGCTGATGAAATTATTTCCTGTCGCGCCGTAGCTCGCTCTCAAACGCAAATCGTTTAACCAAGAGACTTCATTAAGAAATTCCTCTTCGGACAAACGCCAGCCCACCGATACTGAAGGAAAAACGCCCCACTTGTTATCTGTCCCAAACCTCGAAGAGCCATCTCTACGCAAAGTAGCTGTAAGTAAATAACGATCGGCAAAACTGTAGTTGACACGAGCCAAATACGAAAGTAGTGCCCACTCCTCCTGTGTAGTGAGTGCATTTGTAATTAAGCCAGCAGCATTGATAGTTTTTATATTATCATTAGCAAAGTTGGTTCCTGCCATGCTACTAAAGTCGATGTACTCCTTTTGTGCCGTATATCCGACCAAAGCATCGATACTATGCTTATTCATCTTTTTATGATAAGCCAAGGTAAATTCTGCTAACCAATTTTTGCTTTCTGAAGAAATGGCCGTAGCAGTCGGTACTTTAGTAGCATTTACACTATTCGGATTGACTATGGACGGACTGAAAACATTTTCCCTGAAATTGCGAACATCTGCTCCAACTAATGTCTTAAATGCTAAACCATCCATTATGTTTACCTCAGCAAATGCAGTCCCTAACAAACGGAGAGTCCCTTGCTTAAAATAAGATTCCTTAGCCAATTTAACAGGGTTGTCGACCTCGCTAGTCCCTATACCCAATCCCGTTATCTTTGTATAGTTGCCTTGACCATCGTAGGGACTTAAGAACGGTGCAGCTGTTATCGCTGATTGGACAATACCTCCGCCTTGCCAGTTTCCTTCTGCGTTTACAAGGTTGTTAAAGGTATAGGATGGTGTTAGATTTGCACCTACTTTTATCCTTTTGTGCACATCAGATTCCACATTTACGCGGAAAGAGAAACGCTTTAGGTCAGAATTCAGAATAATACCTTCTTGATCTAGATAGCCACCGGATAGAAAGTATTTGGTCTTTTCGTTACCACCTGAAAAGTTCAATTGGTAATTGTGCATCATCGCCGACCTAAAAATCTCGCGTTGCCAATCCGTACCCTCGCCCAGTGCATCTGGATTATTCGTCATCTCAGGTAACTGGTACATCACATTATTGGTACGGACACTATTTGGGTCGGAAGCAGATCTTCCTGGCCCTGAATTGACCCAAGCGTTATTACGCGCTTCGTTAATATATAATGCATATTCCCTCGCATTCAATAATTCCAAATACTTTTCTACCTCTTGTACACCACTATTTATAGAGAGGTCTATACGAGAAACCCCACTTTTGCCCGATTTAGTCGTAATGATTACTACGCCGTTGGATCCTCTAGAACCATATATGGCTGTAGCCGAAGCATCTTTTAACACTTGAATATTATCAATGTCAGATGGATTAATCGTGTTTAATGGATTATTGCTTTGGTTAAAATCATTGGTAATAGGGAATCCGTCTATCACATAGAGCGGATCATTGCCAGCACTTAACGAACCTGCGCCCCTAATCCTTACCGAAGAACCTCCTCCAGGTGCGCCGGTGGCTTGGCTGACCTGTACTCCGGCCATTTGACCTGCCATCGCATTATCTAAGGAAACAACAACTTGGTTTTTTATCTTTTCACTATTCATAGAACTAATGGAACCTGTAACATCTTTTCGCTGCTGCACACCATATCCTACTACCACGACTTCGTTTAAATTTTGATTTTCTTCTCGAAGCGATACAATGACATTAGTCCGATCTACAACAACTACCTCTCGAATCTGGTATCCCGTATAACTCACTAATAAGGTGATTTTTGTTTGATCTGTAGCTATGGAAAATAATCCTCTAGCATCAGTCACGGCACCAAGATTCGTCCCTTTTATCTTCACCGAAGCTCCTTGAAGGGGCTTTCCTTGCTCGTCTAAAACGCTACCTTTTATTTCGGCAGGCTGTACAGGAGTTGTTGTTCTAGGTGTAATGCCTACTTTGTTTACTACGATGGTTTTATTATCAATCGTATAAGTAAACCCCTGGCCTTTGAAGCTGGCCTTAAGGGCTTCATCTAAAGTGACATTACGGAGTTCCAACGACACTGGTGCTGCATCTTTAAGTTCGTTATACTTATAGAAGAAATAGTGGTTACTTTGTTTGCCTATCGCTATCAATGCCTTTTCCAACGGCATATTTTTAGTTGTTAGTGTTATGGTTTGCGAAAAACTGTGGGCGCTTACCTGAAAACAGCTAACAATAGTGAGCAATATAATGAGTTTCATAACAAGGATTTGTTTGAAGAGGATAACTCCGAAATACATCCGGATTTTTCCATAAACATTAAAATTCATAAGTTTGTCATGTTTGGGTTAATGGATTAATAAATGTACGATCAAAAATTATGGGTTAATCCAAGCTGTTCCATTTTTTTGGAACATATAACCAGCCGTGTTACCAGCACGGTTGGTTTTTTCTTGTCCTTAGCCCATCAGGTGTTTTTTTATGTTTTCATATTTTAAGTTTTGTGATGGTTAGTTATAAATTATAACCTTTCGGCCTATTATGTTCACATTAATACGGTTAAGTTTAAGTATCCGCAAGACTTCTTCAATATTTTCTCCCCTTTTTATTTCACCAACAAATTGATCCTTGCTCAATTCACCCTGATATTCAACTTCTACATCATACCACCTCGCGACCTGTCTCATAATAGTCTGTAGATCATCACGATTAAACTTAAAATACCCATCTTTCCAAGCTACCGCATCTTCATTTGGACTATTCTCTACAACAATGTGGTTATTCACAGGCGAAAGAAGTGCCTGCTGCCCGGGATGCAACACTTTCGATATATCAGCCATTGGACGCTTATCCTTATCCAATTTGGTAATCCTGATACTTCCTTCTAAAAGTGTGGTCTTATTGGACGTCTCGTCTTTATACGTATTAACGTTAAAATTCGTCCCCAACACTTCAATCATTTGGTTTTCGGATAACACTTTAAAAGGGCGGCTGGAATCTCTTTTAACTTCGAAATAAACTTCACCGCTTATTTCGACCTGCCGGGTATTTCCGGCAAATACAGTGGGAAAACGAATAGATGACGCTGCATTCAGCCAGACCTTGGTACCATCTGATAATACTAAACGGTACTGCCCTCCCCTAGGCGTCTCAATTGTATTCTCTACTACCTTCCCATTTCCTTTTACATGATAAATAAGTTCTCCCTCCGGTGTTTTTTCTACCACCGCGCCCGACTGACGGGAAATAAAACCATTCATCTCATCGTTGAGAATAAGTTGGGTACCATCGGCCAATGTCAATATTGCTTCGTCCCTGCCGGGCCTAATGGTTTCTGTATTAGCATGCAAAAGCTCAACTTTATCATTTTTCTCAGGCACATAACGCCAATAGGCAAATAGAACGACACAAATAAATATTGCAGCCAGGAGCGCAACAAAAGGCAATCGATGCCAAAGCGGCCTTTGTTTTAAGTCTCGTTTTTTTTCCTTCTGCCGAATCAACTCGTCCACTTTGACTTTGATATCACTCCCCAAAGTATCTTTTTCCTCTGCTTCCATTTGGACGAAAATATCCTCTTGGGATTCGAAAAGCTGATAGTAGGCCATTAAAAAATCTACTTCTTGTTTCGACGCTTTTCCCTTACGGTACTTTCGAAGCAAAATCAAAAAATCTTTTCTATCCATATTTGGTTAATTGTTATGTATTTATTAATACCTTATTCCTATAAGACCCTAATAGACAGAAAAGTCCCACGTAAACATTCATTTTTTACCAGAATTTCATTAACTGGATAATAATTAGCAGTCCCATTGATTGACGAAGTTGTGCTACGCTCTTTCCTAGCTGATTTTGCACCGTCTTTCTGGTTATATTTAAACGATCAGCAATCTCTAATGTAGATAGATCGTCGTGATATCGCAAACGAAATATCTCCTGTTGTGAGGGGCTTAGGGTGGCTACAAGAGCTTCATAATAAACAAAAAACTCCTTGCGTATCACTTCTGTATCTGACTGCTCTCGGGTAGCAAAAAGCTGATCAAACAATTCGGGTAAAGGTGTAAACCGTTGTGCTCTGTCCATACATTTGAATACCCGGTTCCGAACAGCTATATAAAGATAGGCGCCAAGATTCTCAATAACGAGTTCTTCGCGTCTTAACCATAATTGTAAAAAAATATCCTGTACAATATCCTGGGCAAGCTCCATATCTTTCAACCGCTTGTAAGCAGCGGAAAAGGCATGCTCCCAATACCTGGTATAAATCGCATCAAAAGCGAGACGATCTCCAGTAGCCATTTGCTTGAGTAGTTCGTTTTCTAGCGCTTTTTCATATATCGACTCAGACATGTTTACTTTAGGTTATATATAGTCGAAGATTTAATAAAAGATTAAAGATAATCAGATCGTCTAAAAAACTACAATCGGCATACAGCAATTGTAGTTTCTACTGAAAAAAATCTAATCGTCCATTATGTTTTCTCTTTATCCAGTTGTTTATTGTAGCGTAACAACGCTTCCAGATAATAATAGTCTGCATAGATCAAAGGTACATCTACTTCGTTGTTGCTGGGCAAATTCCCTGTGCTGTGCTTTAACAGAAAATAAGGATTATCGCCTTGTATATTACGATAACGATCGGAAGCCAATGTGCGCAAAATATTAACAGCCGTTTTTTTATATGTTTCCTTTTTATTTATATCATTCGTGAGGTTAGACAATTCTATTAATGCCGATGCTGCTATTGCAGCGGCAGAAGCATCCCTAGGTATTTCGGCGAATTGTTGTGGGCGATAGTCCCAGTCGGGCACATAGCCCTCCACTCCGGCATCGAAATCCCAAAAAGGGATGTGATCGGAAGGTAATCTGGAATGATTTATAAAAAAATCAGCCATTCCCTCCGCTGTCTTTAAGAAACGTGTATCTTCTGTTTCGCGATAGGTCATAGTAAATCCGTATATCCCCCACGCTTGCCCGCGGGCCCAGGTAGATTGATCGGAAAACCCTTGCAAAGTCTGCTTATGTAACACCTTTCCTGTTTTTGGATCATAGTTAACAACATGATATGAACTGTAATCAGGTCGTATGTGATTTTCTAGCGTTTGTAACGCATGATTTATTGCAATATTTCGGAAACTGGAATCCTTGGTCTCTTTCGCCGCGTAAAATAATAACTCGAGGTTCATCATATTATCCATAATTACCGGATATTCCCACACGTTTTTATCCCCCTTAGACTTTCTACTGTTCCACGACTGAATACATTTTACAGTGTCCGAATAACGTTCACAAAGTGAGCTGGCTGATTGGATTAAGATATCACGGTATCGCGCGTTGTCTTCAAAGCGCAAAGCATTGCCGTAGCTACAAAACATCATAAAACCAATGTCATGATGGGCAGTATTATATTGGTTAGATTCTAATGATTCGGTCCATACTCGTGCTTTCTCTTTCCAATGATTTTCCTTTGTATATTCATACATATACCATAGTATTCCTGGCCAAAAACCACCTGTCCATTCGTCTATCTGTAAAAATTTCAAGGATCCATCAGGATTTAAGGAATGGGGATAATCGGTAAAATTATTCCCTGTTACCTGCAACAAACTATCATAAAGAGGAGCTGCAGCTTCAAAACTCTCTTTTATAATCGGATCAGTCCGTTTTTGGTTCTGACATCCCGACAATATCAGCACCATAAAAGTGAATTTTAAGCAAAAAAAATACCTTCTCATAAAATTGGTTTATCATGTAATACGTCCCATTATAAGGCCGCTTTATATAACATGACCCAGTAGTCTTGAAAAGTCCCACAGAAAATTTACTTTTTTTTGCAGAACCACATGGAAAGTATCAACTTGCTACTTTCATTTCACAAAAATATCGTATAGGGACAGAATATCTAACTTTTCTATTCGCAACATTTCTATCGGTGAAAATTGAGATATACCGGCAATATATTAATACAGATGAGATTTTTTAATACTCTAACGGAATGATTTGATTTCCGTGAAATAAAAAAACAGCTTCTAAAGAAAAGAAATTTTATAAAAATGACTTTATATGATCATTATAACCATAAATTGCTAAGATATCTCCTCTTTCTAATTTTGTATCGGGCTTGGGTATACCATGCAAAACAGTCGTTACAACACTTTTACCAAATGTTGTTTCTTTTTCGGTACTTTTTAAGATGGTCAGCACAAGCAGTTCATATCGTTCACGAAATCCAATCTCTTGTATTGTTTTTCCCACATATTTTTCGGGTACTATAGCCTCCACAATGGAGTAGTTGCTATTCAATTCAAATGAATCTACAAGCCCCGACATACACAAACGCTTTGACCACCGCTCGGCCGATTCTTCCTCCGGATGAGCAATTTCGGATACGCCCAAAGCGCCCAGTACTTTTTCATGTAGTCGATTTACGGCTCTACTTATCAACCTTTTAACATTAGCTTCTTTACATAATGCCGTAACCATAATATTCGCGCCTTCGTCTTCTCCTATAGCTACCACAAATACATCTGTATTCTTGTGTGGCAGAGAAGAGAATGCAACCTCATCAGTGGCATCCAGACACACGGTATGTGTTATCTTCTCTTTAAGCGCAGTTACTTTTTCAAGACGACGGTCTACTCCAATTACTTCATTACCTTGAATGGTTAATTTCTCTGCGAGCGATGCTCCAAAATTACCTAAACCTATGATTATAAACTTCATATTCTTAATATATTGTTAGCTCTTCTGGAGCATATCTATACTGTATATAATTTATTTTTTTCACAAATGCTATCAGTACTGAAAGCATCGTTACTCGTCCAACAAACATAAGCAGAACCAAAATCACTTTGCTGCCCGTCATTAGGCCTCCTGTAACATTTAACGATAATCCAACCGTACTATAAGCCGAAAAGCACTCAAAAGCGATATCTAACAACGGTCTTTCCCGTTCAAAAAAAGAAATACCAAACACGGCCAATCCGATCACGATCAAAGATAAGAACATCGTTGCAAAGGCCCTTTGTATAGAAATAGTAGCTATCTCTCGACGAAAGACATCGGTTCTATTTTTGCCTCTGGCCAGGCTCCATACATTAAGGACTGCCACTGCAAACGTGCTGGTTTTGATACCTCCACCAGTAGAGTTTGGAGAAGCACCAATCCACATCAACAACATAACAAAAAGAATACTTGAGAAATGAAGATGCGAAAAATCAATACTATTAAAACCCGCGGTCCTTGGTGTAGTAGCTGTAGCAAAAGCTATTACCCACTTACCGACTTTGTCATGTCCCGCTAGTACATGTCCGTATTCATTAATATACAATACCAGAGTTGCAATAGCTGTAATCAATCCCGTCGTGATCAGATTGATCTTACTATTGATCGTCATGACCCATGGACGGTAGTAGTTTTCGTTCAACGTCCATTTTTTTAGTAATCTATTCAACACATGCTTGAAGTATTTAAGCACGTTTATAACAATGGGAAAACCTAGTCCTCCAAAAATATAAATGCATGCTACGGCCAATTGAAAACCATAATTATGAAGCACGGTACTATCCATCAAGCCCAAAGGCAGTGTAGAAAATCCTGCATTACAGAAAGAAGAAACGGCATGGAATACAGACGTAAAAACTTTTTCCAGAAATCCAATATTATTTACGCCTTTCAAACTCCAGAAAATAGCGGCAGCGCCAACCAGCTCTATACCAAAGGTGATTAATATAGTTCGTTTCAAAAGAACGAATACTTCTCCCAGACGCTCGGTATTTGAGAAATCACGTATAGCCAATTGGTTCTCATAACTGCTTCCACCTTTGAGAAAATACGTAAACAATCCTGCAAATGATAATATACCAATCCCGCCGGCCTGAATAAGTAACATAATGAAAACATGTCCCCATATCGTAAAATGAGTAGCTGTATCAACCACGACCAAGCCCGTGACACAGACTGCACTGGTGGCTGTAAATAAAGCATCTAGCCAAGATAGCGGCTGCTGTAGCGCAATAGGAAGCTTCAACAATATGGTTCCAAAAAGAATAAGTGCCAGAAAGCTGGAAATAAATAGTTGAGCAGGATTAAATAACCGTTTTCGAATCACGTGCTAATTTAATAACAAAAGTATAAAAACAAACCCTTTTTATGAGTAGATTAAAGCTACCGTATAAATAAATTAATAATCTGGTGCTAAAATAACTTATTTACAACCAACTTCTGATACTAGGTAATTCTTTAAATAATAGAAATGCGATAGTCCAGCGGGCTGATTCTTGTTATCCTTTTAAACAACCTAGTTAAAGACTGAGGTTGATTGAACTTCATTTTTTCAGCAATTTCAGCGACAGACAAATCTGTTTCAGCAAGCAATTCTTTTGTTCTCTTAACAATGAAATTGTCAATATGACGCTGCGCTGTATTTTCGGATATTTTTAAAGACACATCGTTTAGAAATCGAGGAGTACAACTTAGCTTCTTAGCCAATAATGCTAAGCTGGGAAGTATAATCATACTTTTTCTTTCTGTGTCAAAAAGAGACTGCAGATCATTAATAAAATCTTGATATAACAATCTCAATTCATTTACCCTATCCTCCATTGACCGCAGGTAAAACCGTTGCATATGTCGTAAAAGCAAATTAAGGTATGCAACAAGTATGCTTGATTGAATATCACTAGCCGGGGCTTTGGTTTCTTGGTGTATCAACTCAAAGATATTCTTTATAAGCCCATAATCGCTATCCATCAATATGATAGATTCCTGAATTGAATATTCTAAAAAGCCAAAATCTCTTAGTCTATTCCGCCTACTATATTCTTTGAATAGATCTGAACGGATGGCAAAACAAACCCCTTCTTTAAGAGGCGCACTCATCTCTTGCAAGTGAGAATATTGAAGGTTGAAAAATAACAAGACGTGCTGTTCTCGATGTGTATTATTTGAGCTACCAAAGAAGATCAAGAAATATGTATCATCAAGCCACCTTTGGGTAGACTCAAAAAATTTCTTTCCGTTCGCAAAATTATCAAAGTAATAGTTGTGATTTAGCCTGAAAGTTTCTTGATATCCATTACTATTGTTGCTATTTCCCATATATATCTAATCCGTGGCTTTATTTACTTTGCTTAAAAAGCACTATTTTTTTATTCAGTTCTCCCTGATTTTTCCAGCTCTTTCACAAAGTCTTTTCCCCAATAATGTATATCGTAATGTTCAATATATTCATATAATCTCCGTGCCCTTACCTGTGCTTCTCCAGGTTCCATGACCAATGCTTTCAATAAAGATTCTTTCATACCTTTTCGATCATAAGGGTTGGTCAATATCGCGTATGGTAACTCGACAGATGCTCCAGCAAATTCAGAAAGGATTAGTATACCT
Source organism: Sphingobacterium nematocida (assembly GCF_900168125.1). Lineage (GTDB taxonomy): Bacteria > Bacteroidota > Bacteroidia > Sphingobacteriales > Sphingobacteriaceae > Sphingobacterium > Sphingobacterium nematocida. Next base: position 89,073 of record NZ_FUZF01000014.1, on the reverse strand, counting down.
GATGTCTCAAGAAGGCCATGTGTTGCTATATATTCTTTTGCCACTAGATTGAGACCGTCCCGTAAGGGTGTAATCCACGCAATATCACTCAACGCATATTGCTCCACGACCTCCTCAAAAGGTAAAGCACGATAAAAATATTGAATAGGACTCCAGTTCATTGTTGCATATTTGCCATTGATTTCACCAACAGCCTGATTGACCTGATCCCTGATTTCATCATAGATAGTCATCCCCTGAGACGGTGGTGTGCAAACATTTACCAATTCGATCTTTCCCCTAAACTCAGGATACTCTTCCAGAAATTCGCCAAATGCCTGTATTTTCTCCAACGGTCCCTTGACATAATCCAATCGTTCAATGGATATAATCCGCCTGACATCTGCTGAATTCTTGGCGTTTGTAAATGTATTAATATGTTCCTTAATCGACTCTTTTGCTAAGATCTGTTTAATATGACCACAATTTACGCCGACAGGTTGAGCTCCCAAACGTATCTTCCGGCCATCTACTTCAATGACTTTTGTCATCTGATCTACACCAAGCGCACAGCTGTAGGTTCGGAACCTATTTGCTACGTCAATCTTATCCATCACCTTAATCGGCGTGTGACTCCGGACTACGTCAACAAAATTCTCAACGTACCTAGGGATATGAAAGCTAATAAAGTCACATTGTAAAAGACTTCCGATGATTTCTTTTCGCCAAGGGATTATATTGAAGATATCGGCAGCAGGGAACGCAGTATGGTGGAAAAATCCTATTTTTAAATCAGGACGCATCATTTTCAAAAATGAAGGTACCATCCATAAATTATATTCATGTATCCAGACGAGCGCTCCTTCATCAGCTTCCCTTGCTATACGATCCGCAAAAATCTTATTTATTTTAAGGTAATGTTCCCAATCCTCATGATTAAACTTCGCTTTGTCAACAAATGAAAATATGGTCGGCCAGAACGCTTCCTTCGAAAAAACACGATAAAACTTGTCAATATCTTCTTTGGAAAGCGGAATGGTAGCCGCAACCAAATTCGGATATTTATTTTCATCAACCAATTGATTAGGGACCAGATTATCATCCTGCAAAACTTCCTCGCCTATCCAGAGACCGGACCTCCCTTTTTCAAACAATCCAAGTAAAGAAGGGATGATACCGTTCGGGCTTTTAGGAGCCACACGAATGCTTTTTCCTCCGACAACCTCTTTTTCGAAAGGCAACCGATGATAGACCATCACCAATTGTTCTGTATCCTTTTGTTTTATTTTTGGGGATAGCTTTTTCTCATTAGCTAACAGCAGTTGAAATGGTGCATGGGCTGCCATATATTCCAATATACCACCAGCACCACTAACATCTGCCTGATAAGCAGTCTTCATCTTTGCTATTGCATTGAAAAGCTCTGGCTCAGACTTCCCTACAGCCACACCACCAAACCCCACCTGAAACAAAGCTAGATCGTTTAAGGTATCACCCGCTACCATGACACTATCGTCAGAAATATCTAAAAATTCAATCAATTTCTTCAGCGTAGTCCCTTTATTGACCCCTTTGGGTAATAAATCCAAATATTTATCCGCAGAAGTAATGATGTCACAATTATACTTATTAGCAACACGTTGCACCTCAGCCATGTCCAAATCCGGTCCATAATAAAATGAGCTCCGACGTTGTTGCGGAACCCGCTGATAGCTAATTCCTGATATTTCCTCCAATTCTGAGCGAATAGCATAGGTTTTAGGCCATTTCTCCTCAATTTCACTTTGTAGTGGTTCTATTGATTCCAACGTATGTCCATTGACTAGGGTAGCTCCTACATCCGCTATAATATAATCAGGCGCAGGGATGAGTGGATCACTCAAAAGTGGCAATACTGACTCCAACCCCCTGCCTGTTACAAAAACAAGCTGAATTTCGGGATTCGCCTTTATAAATCTATATAGTCTAAGACGGTCTTCCATTTTCCCGCCCAAAAAAGTTCCATCTAAATCTGTTGCTAATAACATATTATTTAATATTCCTTTCTAAAAGTTTAAATTCATCAATTGCTGACATCCTGTTATAAAGTACTCGATAAGCTGTATTTAATAAGGGGAGATCCAGATGTAACTTTAGCACGGTATCTTTCAAACCTTTTGTTGCGAAATATCCTTCAGCGACCATACCCAGCATCTCATGCGCCTCCACAACTGAATACCCTCGTCCCAAATATTTACCAAAGGTCCTATTGCGACTATGTGGTGAATACCCTGTAACCAATAAATCACCCAGATAAGTGGATATTCCCAATCTTGAAAACCTTACTCCCAGCGCATCAAGTAAAAGATTCAATTCATGGATCGCATTGGCCATTAATACAGCAATAAAATTATCGCCATAATGTAGCCCCTCTGCCATTCCACAAGCGATACCGACAACATTTTTATAGATTGCTGCATATTCCACGCCTACCATGTCTTTACTTGCATTGACCTGTATATAACCGCTATTAAACCAATTTGAGATCTGTTCAATGAAACCTTCGTTTGTACCGCATAAGGTCATATAGGTCTTTTTATTTCTGGCGATTTCCTCAGCATGACATGGCCCTGCAATTATACATTGCTGAAAAGGTGTAAGATCAAAACAACTCGCTAAATAGGAGCTTGGAAGCATATTGCTCTCGCCTACCATTCCCTTGATGGAGCTTATCACAAACTTATCTGAAACCTTTTCTTTGTCAATTAAAGAACATAGAAGGGGTAAATACGCACTGGGCACAACAAAGAGCAGAACATCTGAACGATCGATGACCTCATCCAGATCATGCGATGCGTAGATACGGGTATTTTCAAGTTTTAAAAAAGATAGGTAGTCAGGATTTACACCATCCGTGGTAATCGCAAAGGCCTGCTCAGCTCTCCTCAGATACCAATTTACCGAGATGTTATTCTCCGTTAAAATTTTCACCAGGGCCGTAGCCCAACTCCCGCCACCTATAACACTAATCTCATTCAAATTATTGGGGGTTTTTAAGAAGCAGAAACTAGGATTTCTGCATACTGGTTTTATCTATTGCGATACAAATATATAAAAATTTTAACCATTAAACAAATAAAACCCTTCAAACACTACAAAACAACACTATAAACAAGTAATCAATAGTTAATTTATTTTTTTGTAATTTTGTGAGTTCATATGAAAAATTTAGATTTACTCAACTTCAATGAACAATATTCCAGTTCAGTTTATCAGTACATTTTTGATCTTTTTGATCAGATAGGTTTATCGGTACAGCAAACACATATCATTACTGCGGGCAGCCTATTTGTTACTTCCATATTGTGCTTGGTTATTATTGACTACGTTTTACGCAAATTCCTATATACTGCACTAAACAAAATTGTAAAAAAGACTTCGAATGAATGGGATGACTTTGTCTTACAGAATAAGGTGCATATCCATATAAGCCGAATACTTATCACAATAATATCTAGACAAGTATTGCTATTTATTTTTTTAGGATTTCCATTATTGGCTTCCTCATTGGAAAAGCTACTTAACTTGCTGATTATTTTAGCAATATATAGCTTGTCAAACAGTTTACTGAAGACCTGTAGGGACATACTACGTTCTTCTAAAGCTTTTAAAGACAAACCCATTGACAGCTATTTACAGGTTATACAGATATTTTTGATCTTTATACTTGGGACGTTAGTAATTTCACTATTGACAGGCAATTCTCCATGGTCATTTTTGGTTTCTCTCGGTGCAGCTTCAGCCATATTGATGTTAGTCTTTAAAGATACTATATTGGGTTTTGTAGCGAGTATTCAGGTATCTGCAAACGATTCTGTTCGTGTAGGCGATTGGATAGAAATGCCAAAATATGGAGTAGACGGCGACGTTTTGCAAATCAACCTCAATAATGTCAAAATCCAAAACTGGGATAAAACTATTGTAACTATTCCAACTTACACTTTGCTAAGCGACTCATTCAAAAACTACCGAGGAATGCAGGAAACGGGAGGTAGACGCATAAAACGTGCTTTAAATATCAAAATATCCTCCATTAGATATCTTAACGAAGACGAAATAATAGCGTTAAAAAAAATAAAATTGCTAGAACCTTATATCAATCAGCGTGAACAGGAAATAGCAGCTTATAATAAGCAATGGAATACGGACATTTCTTCTCCAGTCAACGGCAGACGGATGACAAATATCGGTTTGTTCAGGGCATACGTACTAGCGCATGCCAAACACAATCCAAATATTCATCAGGAATTAACACTTCTGGTTCGCCAACTGGCTCCGACGGAATACGGACTCCCACTGGAACTTTATATGTTTACAAAAGGTACACAATGGTCTTATTTTGAAAATACTATGGCAGATATTTTCGATCATTTACTTGCTGCCATCAAATTCTTCAAATTGGAAATATTCGAACTTCCAGCTTCAGATGACCTACGTTTGCTTATGGTTCAACAGAAAAAAGTATAAATAAAATAATCTAATCTGTGGATTTTAGTCTGTAAGCGGGAACACTCACGAAAATCACAAAACTGGAACTAACAGATTGTTCTAAACCATTTTAATTCCTTGCCATTGTATGTAGACGTAAGATAACCTTTGTAACCCATTGTCAACATACTGGTCTGGATTATTTATCCGCCACTGGCGAGCCATATGCTCAACTTTGGATCAGATGACAGGGGGATATCTGCGCTAACTAGTCTTAGTCATGCTCGGTCCATACTAGATTTTCGACATTGTATCCAGCAGCTTTTGCCTTTTCCACATATCGCGTCCTTATAGAATCAGGAATTGTTTTCTCTCGCGACAATATCCACATATACGCTGTCTTTTGCCCAAATACAAGTGCATAATTATAATCCTCATCCAATGCCACGACATTATAACCGGCATAAAAAGGCCCGAAAAAAGAGACTTTCAGTGCACCGAGACTAGTGCCTCCTAAAAACTTGGCCTTACCTTTTGCTTCTTCCCAGTTATTCTTCTTATAGTTGTACCCCCTATTGAGCACCTTTACGGAGCCATCTTCCTGTAAAGTATATTCGGCTGTTACGTTATTTAAATCCTTTTCATGTTTAAAGTCCAAACGGGCTATTTCATACCATTTACCCACGTATTTATTGAGATCAAAATTGGTCACGGGTGTTGCATAATCTGGGACTTTTACGGGCGCGCACGCGTTTAACAGAATTAGAATTGTTAAAGCAACAACTATATTGGTTCGTATATCATTAAGTAATTTCTTAATATTTTCCATCGCTTTTATTTTTTGATAAAATCCATCCTATGTACAATAACAGTCTATTGAAAAAATAGTTGTCCGATAATGACATAGGTATTGATTTGATTTTGCTCGAGATATTTATGTTATAGAATATAAAATGTAGCCCAAATCTAAATATATTAATTAGTCCGGGAAATGATAGCAATTAAAATTTATTTTGATTGCTCGACTATATATCGTAATATTGCGATATATAAAGATACTATGGGCGTAAGTAAAACAAATCACTTTACCGATCAGCAAAATAGGATTGCCAACATTGCAAAGGCATTGGGACACCCTGCACGTATTGCGATAATAGAACATCTTCTAAAAGTTAATGCATGCATCTGCAGTGATATTGTAGATGAACTGCCTTTGGCTCAGTCGACCATATCACAACATCTTAAGGAATTAAAAAACGCAGGTCTCATTAAAGGTAGCATTGAAGGTACATCTATATGCTACTGCATAGAAGAGTCGACGTTTGCCGTATTGAAACAATATTTTGCAGCTATAATAATTTCAGCAAGTAGTACAAAATGCTGTTAGACTTGATTCATAAACAAATGAATATGAACAGTCTATTTTGCTCTTGCTTTTTTTTGTTTACATATATCGTAATATAACGATACTTAAATTTAAAACACGATGAAACTATCAGAAATCAAAACAATCCTACCTACACTGGAGAATGTAGCTTTTCAATTGGAAGACGGCTCTTTTGTGCCCGAACATTTCCATGTGACCGAAGTCGGCCAAATCAATAAACACTTTATTGATTGTGGTGGTGTGACACGAACCGAAAACACCGTCAATTTCCAATTATGGAATGCAGACGACTACGAGCACAGGTTGAAACCGGGAAAATTATTACGCATTATCGAACTATCTGAAAAGACCTTAAACATTGGCGACTACGAGATTGAAGTCGAGTACCAGAGCGGCACCATAGGCAAATATGGATTGGACTTTAATGGTAAGCATTTTATTCTAACGAGTAAAACCACAGCTTGCTTAGCAGAAGACGCCTGTGGAATACCGAGTCGTTTGAACGTGGTCGAATCTAATTCAAATAGTTGTACACCAGGCTCCGGCTGTTGTTAAAAAAATCTATTATGTATTCAAAGTTAACCGATACTATTTCGTTCATTCAGAAATTGGAGATCAGCCAAGGGCGTAATGCTATTTTACGTCCTTTGGTTGAATACATTCAGCATAGACTGGATTTGGGCAAAGATATAAACCTCAACTTTATATGCACGCACAATTCGAGACGCAGCCACCTATGCCAGGTATGGGCACAGATTGCGGCAGCACACTATCAGGTACCAAATGTATATTGTTATTCTGGGGGTACGGAAGAGACGGCATTATTTCCAAAAATCGCCGACACACTCCGGAATCAGGGCGTGGATGTTCAAATTATTTCAGAAGCCGCTAACCCTATCTATGCCTTGAAGCACGATATCAATGCGCTGCCAATTATCGGATTTTCCAAAAAATACGATGATCCATTCAATCCACAGTCTGATTTTGCAGCAATTATGACCTGTTCACAGGCAGATGGCGGATGTCCTTTTATCCCAGGTGCTGAGCAGCGGATACCCATTACCTTTGAAGACCCGAAATTGTCGGACAACACGCCACAACAGGACGAGGTATATTACAACCGAAGTTTAGAAATAGCTGCAGAACTATTTTACGTCTTTTCACAAATTAAATAATACAAACTATGCAGGTAAAAATGAAGTTTCTGGACCGGTACCTCACCCTTTGGATCTTTCTAGCTATGGCACTGGGCGTACTGATCGGAAATATATTTCCTGGAATATCCAATATGATGGATAAACTATCTATGGGCACCACCAACATTCCATTGGCTATAGGATTGATCGTGATGATGTACCCACCATTGGCCAAGGTTAATTACAACTTACTGCCATTAGCGTTCAAAGATAAAAAGGTACTTAGTTTATCCCTGATACTCAACTGGCTGGTAGGCCCAATTCTCATGTTTATTCTGGCTGTTATCTTTTTAAGAAACGAGCCAGATTACATGATAGGCGTTATCCTCATTGGTCTGGCCCGATGCATAGCTATGGTGATCGTCTGGAATGACCTGGCAAAAGGAAATCGTGAATACGCAGCCCTACTTGTAGCATTGAACAGTGTCTTTCAAATACTTTTCTACAGTATGTTTGTCTGGTTGTTTATCAATGTGTTGCCTACTTATTTTGGTTTTGCAGAGTATGCTATTTCTATCGAGATGAGCGAAGTCATCAAAAGTGTGCTAATATATCTGGGAATTCCTTTTTTAGCGGGCTTTCTTAGCCATCGATATCTTTCAAAGATAAAAGGTGAAAATTGGTATACCCGTAAATTTCTACCCTTGATTTCTCCGTTTACCTTATATGCGTTATTATTTACCATAGTATTGATGTTCAGCCTTAAGGGAGAACAGATCGTACAGTTGCCCATGCTTGTCCTGAAAGTCGCAGTGCCACTGGTGGTCTATTTTGTTCTGATGTTCTTTATCAGTTTTTTCATGAACAAATCTATGGGTGTAGCCTATGACAAGAATGCAGCGATATCCTTTACCGCCACCGGTAATAATTTTGAGCTCGCTATAGCAGTAGCCATAGCGGTCTTCGGTATACATTCGCCACAAGCCTTTGTTGGCGTTATCGGACCTCTTGTAGAAGTCCCCGTACTCATTGCCCTCGTGAGAGCGAGCTTATGGCTCAAAAAGAAATATTACAGTTAAAATCTTATGCCAAAGTTACGGGATAATGAAAACAACGAAAATTATACCTCAGACCATCAAACAAGGGAGTGGAGGCAGCCTATCTGTTAACTTTTTTTATAAACAATTGTGAAAAAAAATATACAGTTGAAGAAACGTTAGCATTCCTTTGTTTGCTTGTTTGGAAGAATAAATTATTAAATTTGAGAAGTAGGCAGCTATTCATTCCGTTAAATACGATCATAGAATATGGGAATATTGCGAAAAATAGTATCATCTGTTATCCCTAGGAAATATAAACATTCCTCCATCCGACTATTTCAAAAAGTACTTCACTCGGGTTTGATAAGATTATCGGGCGGAGAAGAAGAAGCTTTATTCTGGGCCTATGCGCAAGCCAAGCTAACGCCATATACGATGGTTCAGGGGCTTTTACAAGGCACTTTCCCTATGCCCAAAGTAGATGATAACAGGACCTTTACCTGGTTTGATCCTGATCCAAGGGGAATAATACCTATAGCAGACTTTAAGATAAGGAATGATCTGTTGCGCTGTTTAAAAAAAGACAGAGTACAAGATGCGGATAAGCGATTCGAAATCAGACTAAACAGCAATTTTGAACAGACGATAATAAACTGCTCGAAACCAAGAGGAGAAAAAACAACGACCTGGATAACACCAGAATACATTAAGGTCATGTTAGAACTCCATGAAATGGGAATAGCCCATAGCGTGGAAACCTACCAAGATGGAAAACTGGTTGGTGGCGTTTTAGGCGTGTCTTTAAATGGCTACTTCATAACCCTGAGCCTTTTCCGAACGATTGATAATGCCAGTAAAGTTGCTTTTTGTTATTTACTAACCAAGCTAAAAGAGGATGGGTTTAAGTTACATATCAGCGGGGCTGCCGATAGTTGGTTTACCCAATTCGGATCGGTCAACATATCCAAAGCGGATTTTAAGAAGGAACTAATTCCAGCAATTACTGCGCCTGTTACTTTCAGTTCCAGGATTCCCGAACTAGCCCTATAGCTCGTTCGCCTAACTTGAAAAATCTTAACTATTTCAACCCCAAAAATACAAAATCCGACTATGGAGACTCGGATTTTGTATTTAACTGTAAACAGCTATTGTTCTTTTACGGAAAGATAAGTTTCTACTTCGGCATTATCTCCATCGTAGTACTTACTACCGTGTACTGTAAAGTCTGCTGTTTAGGCTCGTCTAGAATCCAGTTCCTAATCCGACCATATTGCTAACCAAGTATTTCCAATGGCTTCAGGCATTTTTCCTTTGGAAACAATCTTATAGTACGTTGCAGCTTCTATGGTTATTACAGTCATGCCTTCAGGAATTTCACCCAACGACTGTACTGGCACACCTATAACGGTGGTGTATTCTCCTGTGAAATCCGTTTCATAATCGGTATAAACGGCATAAATCTCCTCACTTATTTTATTCGGAATTTGATTCTGAATTTCTTCTGTCCAGAATTTTTGCCATAGGGATTCAATATCAATCGCGGATTGTCCATTGGTATTGATTGTTCTGGTAGAGATTCCAACTATGTGAACCTTTTGAATAGTCTGATTGATCATTTGTATCTATTAATTACTTCTTATTTGCCCGTTTGCTTGGTAACAAATATAGAATCACCGAATGACAACTATATGTCAGTAGCGCCTTAGGTTGGTGCACACAAGACCTACAAAAAAGCACTGCTTATGTGCAGTGCTGATAGCTATTTGCTGTATTCTTCAAAAACATCTCTATCAGTTTAGTAACTGATAGAGTGCGTGTATTTTTCTTTCGCTCAGCACAACTTTACCATCGAAGCTATTGGCCTGTCCCTGTCCTCGACCACTTATCGAGATCTGCTCAATATTATTCAGCAAAGGTATCCAACCCAGATATCTTTGTACCGCCTCATTTTGCTGATAAGAAATGTGAAGCGCATGATCTGTACGGTGATAAGGGTAATTATTCTTTGCCTGAGCATCGGTACTTAATCCAATCTGATCCCCATCCATGGTTTTGTAGAACTTATAAAACAGTCTTTCGGGCAGATAAGATGTTAAATGAGGGGATGCACTGAACGTAAACAACAGATTGGGCACCGATTCTTCCCGAAGTTCTTTCTTTTCGATGCGATTAAAATTATCGTCATAATCATAAGCAATGACACTATCCATCTGTACGACATCTTCGCTACGCCATTGTACATCAAGGTAACCTCCATAATAACGCGCTAGGGTATCAACTGGTATATTGTAGCGTTTCAGATTATCCTTATACTTGGTTAACAGGGGTCTTAAATCTGCCTGACAATAGACATTTAACACATTTGATGTCGGCAATGCCCGCGCTTGGGCTTCGCTCGGCAGCCGAAGAACGCTATGCGCCAGAGAAAGCTCTGATGCAATCATTCCTTGGTTAAATGACAGTAGCCCCGATGTCGAAACACCCCGCTGTTGCCATTGTATATCCGCAGAGCTGTTGTCTAGTTTAAAGTCGCTAACAGTAGATATCGGTACCATCTGATCTGCACTTTGGTTCCAGAGTTCCATCATATCTTGTTTTTTATCTGTCTTTTCTAGACTCAGCGCGACTAACACATTCTTTGAATCCCCGTAAACCGAGATTCTACCCTCTTTACCACTAATCCACCAGTTGTCGCCCTCGCGTTCGATGGCTATAGAATCTCCAACAACGCGCTGTCTAATGAATGTCTGCAACTTATGCTCGTTGTCAACAGCTAACATAGTATACCATGTCGCCTCCCTGTCCTTCAAAGCGAAAAGATAGATGCTTGCTGGTATATGCAGCCCTAGATCAGAACTTTTTACGCTATCACGAGTCGTACTACTTGTGGTATCTTTAGTCAAATAATACCCTGGATTCATAATGGCATTCCATGCTATGTCCGATAAAATCTTATCCACTGAAACACGCATCACATACTCGCTTTCGGAATGTACGAGCATATTTTTAGAACGCTGCTCACGTACCTTCAAAAATAGATAAAGGCTTATCGCAATTAATGCGATAAGCCCCAGTATTATAAATATGAGTTTTTTTAACAACTTCATTATTCTTTAAGTTTCAAAGACCATCGATCTAGAACATCGAATAAGAATGCTAATGCATTTCCTTTTTTATTCGGGAACTCGACACCGATCTCTCCTATTAGTCTATTCCCTTTTACGCCTGGAGAAGTCATATAGAAGTCTCCATATTGCTGTAAATCAGAAACAGTTTCTTCGATAGATCTTTCAACAGGAATATCTAAATCGTCCAATAAAACAGGAATACGTTTGGTATTGAATAACAAGCTTAAACTGTTCTTTTTGGCCATAGCTACATATGGAGCGTGCCCTTTACTAGTCACACGATTTGAGTTTATCGCTTCCATTTTATCCTTATCATTACCGATAAACACCATCCCCTGTTTAATCAAGAAATACACCGTAATACCAGAATTGTTTTTTTCCTTAACTTCGTAAATACCATTGTGATCAAGCAATTCATTTTCTTGTACCCCGATCTGTATTAATTTTTCAAAGATACGGGTATCATCCGAGGAGAACATCCACAAAAACTGAGGTATAGTCTCTGTCTTAGTCTTCTCTACTTCGGTATAATTATAATCTTCATCATACTCATAATCCGTGTAGGTAACATCTACCTTGGTGACACCATTCAACACGAAAAGGTTATCCCCTTTGAAAACTTTTCCAATCGCCTTCTGATCTAACACAACGTCAAATAGTGTGGCTCCTAAACTGATAAAATTAGAATACCTCGGCATGAAAGAACCGTAGTACTTCTCCATAATTTTAGGGATATTCTGAATGTAGGCTTCTGTATTCAGGTTGAAAGAAAAGAAACCCAAAGCATCTTTTTCCAGGAATGGATAAAACTTAGGGTTTAGCTTCTTATTGTAAATTGCCTTATAGTAAGATGCCATGTCTTTATCAAGTGTAGCCGAACCAATAAACTTTAATTTATTGCCTTGTACGACAACACTAGCATCCATTCCTTCTATACCATAGTCGAATTTAGGTTTGACTCCAAACAACTCACTAATCGCTTCTTCTGGATAAAGGTATTTATAGTAGGAGAATACATCTTTTGCATGGATATGCGCAATCGTATTTGCATCTAATTTCGGTAAACGCTTTGCATCAAAAGACTTGTAATGTCCGGCCAAAACCAGTTCCATCTCCGCATTTACCCATTGCTTTACAAGTACGTTCTTTATCGAATCATTATGTCTATTGATGCTATCGTATACGGAATAGTAATCATCGGAATATTCATCTTGTTCCAAAATGGAATCAACAATGGCATACTCATCCTCTTCCAGTGTATCTATTGCCGCATCTGCCAACATCGGAGGACCAACTGGCACAAGCAATTCTTCTTCCTCTTCTTCCACCTCCACAGAGGCAACCGCTGAGTCTACCGCAGCTGAATCGAAATCATAGGCATCCCAATCGGTTGCAGCCGAATCGACTAATGCTTCTTCGGCATACTCGGCCTCATAAGCATCGTAACCCGTTGAAATCAAACCGTAACGATTGATAACCTCTTCTTTACGGAAATAATAATCCATCGCCAAACCTCCCAATATATAGACCGTATTGTCATCCCAGCTTAAACGCATAGATCTATCCGTAGAATAAATTGTAGGAAGAGAGTTTACTATTTCTACTTTTTTATGCTTAGGTATGATCGCTTCAAACTGACTCCGATTAGCAAGCGGAATCAATGCTCCTATATATTGAATACTATCGGTACCACGTACGTAGGCATAGGCTTTGGATTTGAAATCGATGCCCAGATCTTCAATTTTTGAAGTCTTAAGCATATCGTCGCCATTAATCTTATCAAAGAAACCTAGACGTGTCAACGTAAGATTGACATCAGCAATATTTAAATGATCGAATACAGCTTTGTTATTGAAGGTCACAACCACAGTAGCATCGTGGGGCACTTTTCGAATCAGATCCTGAGCGCTCAGAGACACTGTAATGAACAAGCCGAAAATCAGTGCGGCAAATTTGTGTAAATACATATATAAAATATAAAGTTGTTAAGCGTTTATTTTAAAGTTATTTTATTGGATAGACCGACGTTTCCATTTACCAGATCCAAAACGCCGACCTTCATCATAACGGCTTTTTTGTTGTCGGCGACTCTCCCTGCTTTATTGTCTTGTTTGATCACATTATCTTGAAATCTATAAATACTGGTAAAATAAGCGTCTGCAAATGATTTTTGGTTTTCTGCTTTTAACTTGGCCAATCCATTCTTCGCTTCAGTGCTGTGCGTGTAACTACGGGCAAATACCTTTGTCTTCGGATCGTAGGAATAACTGGAGTAACTGGATATTTTAGTTTTAAAATGTGTAGAAAGGGTCTTTGTAAAGCTATTTAAAGCTGTCACATTGGTAAAATCGCAGGACAACGTGCCGATAAAATTACTAAAATCTAAGCTGTGTTTAACATTCGAGATACCTGGTGTCTGTCTCAAAATCTTCACCACGTCATTCATTTCACTTTGTATTTCGGTCTTAGAAGGTACTTTCACACCGTCAACTTTATCTAATTTCATTAAAGAGGCGGCTTTGATCTTACTCTTGCTTAAGTTGAATGTCGCTTTAATGTCTCCTGCTCCATTCGATTTGAGGTAAATCTCTTCGACTACATCAAAACAGCTGGTTAAGCTAAAAACAGTACTAAAAAACAAAAAGAAAACGAAGAGCTTACGTCCTATTATTTTGGTGTTGGTCATATCTTAATTTCTTAAATTCATATGTGTATAATTATCTTCGATGATCCGCCAGCTGGCGGATCGGTTTGATTTTCAGTTGTCATATGGAATATTCATCTGTATTCGTTTTTTCAAAAATGAATATTTCATATTCGCTGTAAAGGTAACAAGTACCTTCAAAAAATAATGAATGCATAAGTACAAAAGCTATTCCAAATCACATTTTAATACAAAAAAAGTACAAGATTCACTGTTTTCAGGGATGCTTCTCCCTTTAAACCTGTCTTAAGGTCACATGCATTGATATGTAGAATCAAAAAATTACAATAAGTTAATTTGTTACTAACGCCATTCTTCTTAGCTTCGCATAATATATTTTAATGCTATGCGTACTTTTAAGACACTATCTCTAGCTATAGTTATTGCATGGACATTAGCCGGTTGTAAAACTACCTACGTCCCGAAACTCAGCGAGCCGACTACATATGCCATCAACTCATCCCTACCGGAAGACAGTACTATTATTCGTTACTACACTCCTTTTAAGCAACAATTGGATCAAGAAATGAATAGAACGATAGGCTATTCGACGCGTCATTTAACAAAGAGTCGATCTGATGCAGAAAGTCTAGCGGGCAACTTCTTTGCCGACGCATTACTGGCAATGGGTAAAAAAATAGATCCAGAAGCACAACTGTCTCTGGCGACCAAGGGAGGTATTAGATCTGAGGTCAAACAAGGTGATGTCACGATAGGCTCTATGTTTGAATTGATGCCTTTTGAAAATACGGTCACTATACTGGAATTATCAGCCAAAGATCTAGCTATTTTAGCCGACTTTATTGCCAAAACCGGTGGACAACCCATTGCTGGGTTTACCGTAAAAATTAAGGAAGAAAAAGCTGCCGAAATACGTATCGATGGAAAGGAAATCGACCCTACCCGTTCTTATAAGTTGGTTACTTACGATTATCTCGCAAATGGTGGTGACTATATCGAAGGTATTACCCATCCCTTAAAACGGACAGACAGCAGTCTTCGGGTAAGAGAGGGATTAATAGAATACGTACAAGGATTAACTAAAGCAGGCAAAAACATAAACACGGAGTTAGATGGAAGAGTTTCAATCATTAAATAGGCGGTTATTTCTGAAAAAAGCGGCTACACTAGGGCTTTTCGCTTCTTTTGCTCCATTCGATAGTTTTGCCCGCAATTCAGCCAGCGACAAAGATGTCAAGATAACTATCTTACATAGCAACGATGTACACAGTCGTGTCGAACCCTTTCCTATGGATGGTTCAAGAATGCAGGGTTTGGGTGGTGTCGCCCGACGTAGCACGCTAATTCAAAAGATTCGGAGGGAGGAGAAAAATGTACTGTTGTTTGACGCGGGTGATATGTTTCAAGGTACCCCTTATTTCAATTTATTTGATGGTCAGGTAGAACTTGAGCTGATGTCTAAACTAAAATATGATGCAGGAACATTCGGCAACCATGAATTTGACAATGGTATCGCGGGTATTCTCAAGCATTTTGACAAAGCGAATTTCCCGTTTATAACTTCCAACTACGATTTTTCAGAAACGGTATTAGCGGGAAAAACGAAAGAATATTTAATCTTTAAAAGGGATGGCATCAAAATAGGTGTGTTCGCTCTTGGTGTCAATGTCGAGGGATTGGTCGATCCAAATGGCTATAAAGGTATGAAATACCTCGACCCAATGGAAGTGACCAACCGCCTAGTCCCGAAATTGAAGAATGAATTAAAATGCGATATGATCATCTGTCTGTCGCACATGGGGTATTCCTACAAAGAAGATACGATCTCTGATCTGAAACTGGCCGCTAATAGCAGAGATATAGATCTGATCATAGGTGGACATACACATACTTTTTTGGAAAAACCTACGGAGGTAAAGAATCTGGATGGAAAAGTAACATTGGTAAACCAAGTAGGTTTTGGTGGAGCCAGCTTCGGACGGATCGACTTTATATTTAATCCAAAAACGAAACAAAAACAAGTTCTATTGAGTAATAACTACACGATAGACAACATGTTAGAACAGGTAACTGTATAATCTAAAGCCTATTGAAAACACTCATACGCCTGTATATAAATTCGTACAAAGGATTATCTCCTGCAGCTTGGCTGTTGGCACTGGTTATGTTGATCAACCGTACCGGTTCAATGGTCATTCC
Source organism: Sphingobacterium nematocida (assembly GCF_900168125.1). Lineage (GTDB taxonomy): Bacteria > Bacteroidota > Bacteroidia > Sphingobacteriales > Sphingobacteriaceae > Sphingobacterium > Sphingobacterium nematocida. Next base: position 73,072 of record NZ_FUZF01000014.1, on the reverse strand, counting down.
CTTTTTGGGAATCTATATGTCATCCGAGCTTGGTTTTTCGAAAACACAGATCGGGTTGGTATTGGGCTGCTTTGGATTGGGGTCGGTGGCGGGCTCTTGGCTTGGTGGTTGGCTCACGGATAGATTTGGCAACTTTAAAGTACAAACCTGGAGCCTAATTTTGGTCATCCCTTTATTCCTTGTCCTGCCTTTATTTCGCTCTTTTGAGAGTTTAGCGATCATGATATTTGTACTGACTTTGGTAGCCGATACCTTTAGACCTGCAAACTCGGTATCGGTCGCTCGTTATGCTAAACCCGAAAATATAACAAGAGCTTATTCACTCAATAGAATGGCTGTAAACCTAGGATTCTCTATAGGCCCAGCTCTTGGTGGATTCCTAGCGACATTTTCATACAATTGGATTTTCTATGGCAATGCCATAGCTGCTAGTATTGCCGTCATTGTCTTTATTTATTTCTTCAGAAATAAAAAGGCTACAACAAAGCAACCTATAGAGCTCGAAGAAACAAAAAAGACAACGTTGCAAACTACGCCCGAAAAAAATGCCTATCGGGATGGGCTCTTTATCGGATTCAATATCTTTTGTTTTCTCTTCTCTATGGCTTTTTTCCAATTAATCACTACATTACCGCTGTTTTATCGGGATGTACACCAATTGGATGCCAGTCAGATCGGCTTATTGTTAGGATTTAGTGGTTTTGTTATCGTCTTGTTTGAAATGGTTTTAATCCACCTTATTGAACACCGGATGACGGTAAGACAAATTATGTTGGTCGGCACCGCTATATCAGCAGTATCTTATTATATGCTTAACCTGGATTTTGGCATGGCGTGGCTTTTTCTAGCAATGCTTGTTCTCTCTACCGGCGAGATGCTAACTTTACCTTTTACGGCAACTATAGCTATCAAACGTGCAGATAAAAACACTCAGGGAGCGTACATGGGATTCAATTCGTTGGCATTCGCTGCTGCTAATGTTTTCTCGCCTTACCTGGGCACCTATGTAGCTGAGCATTGGGGCTATCAGGTATTATGGACTACCACGGGAACAGTTTTACTATTTGTCAGTATAGCATTCTATTGGATAATATCTAAGATGAAGGAAAACTAACCAACATGGCGTTCATAAGGGACTCTCGTCAAAATGGATCGTCCCAAAGTAATTTCATCCACATACTCCAACTCGCCCCCGAATGCAATACCTCGAGCAATGGTACTTACCTGCACATCAAATTCACGTAACTTGCGATAGAGGTAAAATATAGTGGTATCACCTTCCATAGTAGCACTCAGTGCTAATATCACTTCTTTCACCTCGTCCTTGCGCAAGCGTTCCAGAAGGCCTTCTATCTTTAGATCGGAAGGTCCTACCCCATCCATCGGTGAAATAAGTCCACCTAGAACATGGTATACTCCTTGATACTGATTTGTATTTTCAATAGCCATCACATCCCGCGTATCTTCGACCACACATATTATGCTTTTATCCCGCTTTACCGATTGACAGATTTCGCAGGTCGGCTCATCTGAGATATTATAACATACCTGACAGTACCGAATCTTCTCTTTGAGTTGGTCTATTGCTTGCGTAAAACGGCTTACCTCCTGATTGGATTGCTTCAATAGATGTAAAACCAAACGTAAAGCGGTCTTATTACCAATTCCTGGTAAACGACCGAACTCTTCGACGGCATTTTGCAATAATTTGGATGAGAAGTTCATTCCGCAAAAATAAAAAGTAATTTCCTATTTACAGCATTAACAAACTCTTTTCAATTCTGCTGTTGCATACTCCTCCACGTTTCGCTATATTGTGACGTATTGTTCACGATATTTAAGTATATATGACAGGAGAAACTAGAATTAGAAATTCATTCGCCAATAAGACATGGCAAGAAATAAAGGTTAAGGACTCATGGCAGATTTTTAAGATCATGTCGGAGTTTGTAGATGGTTTTGAAAAACTAGCAAAAATAGGCCCATGTGTATCCATATTTGGGTCTGCACGTACACCAGACAACCATCAATATTATGAGATGGCGGTAGAAATTGCAAAACTACTGGCAGAGAAAGGATACGGTGTGATTTCAGGAGGAGGTCCTGGTATTATGGAAGCTGCTAATAAAGGGGCTTACCTTGCTGGAGGTAAATCTGTAGGTCTAAATATTGAGTTGCCTTTTGAGCAGTTTCACAACAAATACATCGATAGGGACAAGATTATGGAGTTTAACTACTTCTTTGTCCGTAAAGTAATGTTTATGAAATACTCACAGGGGTACATCGTAATGCCGGGAGGATTTGGAACTATGGATGAGCTGTTTGAAGCGATCACGCTGATTCAGACTGGAAAAATCGCTCGCTTTCCAATTATCTTAGTAGGCTCGGATTATTGGGGCGGCTTACTGGAATGGGTCGAAAAAACAATGCTCACCAACAGTTACATCTCGTCGGAAGACCTTAAGCTTTACCGTTTGGTAGATTCGGCAGAAGAGGCGGTAGAACATATCTTCCGTTTCTATGACAAGTACCTGTTGAAACCGAATTTTTAGAGAAATTTAGTTTACAAAAAAAGAACCCCTTCGAAATTCCGAAGGGGTTCTTTTTTAACCAAATCGATAGTTAATCTTAGTTAAAACTAAACTTAACACCGAACTGCATATAATATGTTGAGGTAATGGATTCATTAACATACGTAGTAGACTTAATAGCATCCCCATTATTATATCCAATTTGGAATGTAGGTTTTGTTGTACCATCAGGAGTCAGTGAACCTGTATTTTGAGGTCTTAACAGCTGTGTATTTGAAGATTTATAAACTCCCCAATTCGAGTTGAATAAATTCCCTATATTAAATACATCCCAATAAAATTCTAGTGCATTTTTGCCTCCGGCAATATCTCTAACAATTTCTTGAGACAATCTAAAATCAAACTGATTTCTCCAAGGCATTACTCCACCATTACGATCAACATGTTTACCTTTACGTGAACGTAAATAATCATCTTCATCTATCATTTTGAAAAACATATCAGATTGCTCTTCTGCGGTGTAAGCTTTAGCATAGTTTTTTCCTGAACCAGCCTGACTCGCAGCAATATTAACAAAAGTAATTTCTGAAGGATCATTTGGCACGTAGATAAGATCATTGTTATTACTATTATTATCGCGGTTGAAATCTCCTCCATAAACGTAACTCATTCGACCTGTTGAAGAACCTGAATAAAACACTGTCATCGAAGTATTCAGTTTACCTATCCAATTATTCTTGTAGGAAACAAAACCCATTAACCGATGAGGAACAACATTGGTTGTGAAACCTAACGATGGATCGTTTGGATTACCCGTATTAGTGGGAGGTATTGACCATAGATTAGCTATTTGATCACCAGCCCCGTCTCCAAAATTCTTTGCTCCAGAATGAGTATATGCTAACGAACCTGAAAAGCCATTCCAATTATTTTTTTGTAATTGTACAGTTACGGAATAATAATGCCCCCCCTTAGCATTTGTCATATAGGTTGGATCAAACCTACCTACCGCTGTTGATTCTACAACACCTCCAGTTGTAAGTTTATTAATATATTTATCCTTAGCAGCTGAAGGATAGATATATCTATGATCATTATATCCAGAAATATTCAACTGTGTAGGATCTACCAAATTAACATTTTTCGCAACAACAGCATTAATATCTTTATTGTAAATACCTTCCACAGTAGCCTGAATTCCCCAAGGCAAAGAATAGTCCACGGCTAAACTTGACTTCCATGTTGAAGGAAATTTAAGTTTTTCATCCATAGCTGAAATAGTTGTTGGAATGAAAGTTCCGGGCTGCGGCAGTGTCGCAGGATAATTTGCTTTTATATCTGGTGAAAAATCAGGCATTTCAGATGGTTGGAATATTTTAGTTGCTTGAAGCATCCCCGCATCACTAGATTGAGCCACGATCCATACAAAAGGAATACGACCTGTAAAAATACCCGTTCCTCCTCTAAAAATCAGAGAGCGATCCCCCATTGCGTCATAATTAAACCCAATACGAGGGGAGATAAGTAACTGAGATTTAGGCATGGCACCTGTATTTAATTTCAACCCATTCGCAAACGTCAGATCAGCAACAAGAGGATGAGTTTTCATTTCGTCAACATTTGGATAAGTAGGCAATTCAAAACGAATACCTCCCATAAACTTCAATTTACTGTTAACAGTATACTGATCTTGTAAAAAAAAAGAATATTGGTCAAATCTGAATGAAGGGAACGCCTGAGAACCATCTTCGGTTAAAGGATATGTTAAAACATAATTTGCGGGTTTATTACCGTTTACAAAGTCATCCCATGAGTTAAACAAGTAATATCCAGCACCAAAACGCTGAAAACCATTTTTAGTAATACTCGTTTCATACTGAGCACCGTAAGTAAAATCGTGTTTACCCAATGTATAATTACCATCCCAATACGCCGTAATTGTTTCTACATCACGTAAGTTTCCATACGAAAATGGCTCGTACCCAAAAGTGGTAATAATATTATCTCCATCTTTAATATCGACCAAAGGAAAATCAGATCCTGCTATCGAACGGGGTTCATTTTGATTAACGTAAGCTATACGAACAGTATTATTAGTATTGCCCCATTTACCATTATATTCTGCAACTCCTGAATATAAATTTGTTTCCGAAAAATAATTTGAGTTACCAAAGTGAAGTGCATTAGAGCCTGTACGACTCAAGTTCGAAATACCAGAACCCGTAAACGAGTTACTTATATTTGATGGGGATTTTCCCTTAACTTGGTTATACCTAAAGTTAACTTTATGATTATCTGCTATATTCCAATCAATCTTAGCAAAGATTTTATCATTATTACTTTTATTTGAATACCCTTGATAGGCTCCTGGATCATATCCGTATGTATTAGTTAAGTAATTTCTAACATCATCCAAAAACTGATAAGTAGGTCTCGCTATATTTGTATTCCCTTGACCATACTGTCTAGCATCCCTATCATCAGCAATCTTTGTTGGCCCTGGTTCTGTCGTCTTATTCTGCTCAAGATTTACAAAAAAGAACAACTTATTCTTAATAATAGGTCCTCCCAATGAAAAACCATATTGCTTCTCATTCATTTCATTGAATGCTACTTGCTTGTCTTTGACACGTGTTCCTTGTTGTTGATCGGATCGGCCTGTATAAAATGCCGAGCCAAAAAATTCGTTACGTCCCGAACGTGTTACTGCGTTAACAGCAGCTCCAGTGAATCCAGATTGACGAACGTCAAAAGGAGTTACATTTACAACAATCTGTTCTATCGCATCAACTGATATAGGGGAACCATTAGCAGGCATATTTTGTCCAATACCGAATTGATTATTGAAATTCGCTCCATCTACAGTAAAGTTATTAGCACGATAATTTCCACCTCCGATAGCAGTACCATTTGCCTGAGGTGTCAATCTCGTCAAATCATTAATACTTCGGTTAATCGATGGTAGATTTTCAATTTGGCTGCGACCAACGACTGTTGCCGTACCATTTTTCTCACTTTTAATTCTACTACCTGTCACTGTCACTTCTTCTAAAGCGTTGGCCACGTCACCGAAGATAGGATTCAACACGAAAGCTTGTCCAAGTTGAAGGTACACATCCTCATAAACGATTGGATTTTGTCCTACATAGGTCACTTCAACACGGTAAGGTCCGCCAACCCGCATATTCGCCAGGTTAAAACGTCCCGCGGAATTTGCAGAACCAGAGTAAGCCGTACCCGATGGCATGTGGGTCGCTTTAATTGTTGCACCAACTGTAGCTTGACCAGCAGACTCGGTCACGACACCTGTCATACTACTAGTTGTAACTTGTGCCTGGATCGTACCATAGCTGGCCAAAACCAAAGCGAAAAAAAGTAAAGATTTTTTCATATTAAATTTAGATAGTTATATCGACCACAAAACTAACAAGAGTATTATCAAAAAGATACACTTAACATAAACTTAATATACAGTAAACCAACAACTAATGAACAAAACCATAGACATTCTGCAATAAAAATTGAGTATATTTCAAAACATGATAGAAATAACAAACTCCTATTAAAAAATTACAATTGTTTTAGAGTCTAAATTATGATTTTAACAAAAATTAACATTTTCAAGATTACATCAATAAACTCTAAGAAATTAAACCTCAAGTAACAATAAAACTTCATTCAAAATAACAATCTGACCGAACAGAATAAAAACTCACAAAAAACAACTATTTCGCTCTTATATATATACTTATACTAACAAAAAAGTTATCTTTGCAACCAAATTTATAAGTTAATCTAATAATGCAAAAAAAATCCACCCTCTTGTATGCTACCTTAGCATGCATGCTTACTGGTAATATTGCTTTAGCCCAACAAGTAATTACTGGTAAAATCACCGACGGAAAGCACCCTATCGCCGGCGCAACAATCTTAGTTTCTGGAAGTAAAATTGGAACATCTTCGGATGCCAATGGTAATTTCACCTTAAAAACCGAAAACAACAATGGACAGCTTGAGATCAAGTACATTGGTCACGCGACACAATCAGTTACATTTTCGGACAAGAATGTCATTGGTACTATCATCCTCGTTCCTACAGGCGATCAATCGCTAGATGAGATCGTTATTGTCGGAAAGGGAGTAATTGATATTGCCGAAGGTAGACAGACTCCGATTGCCGTATCCACTATTCGCCAAGAAGAAATCGAAGAAAAGGTAGGTGCTCAGGATATTACTGCTGTACTAGCAAATACACCATCTGTTTACATTACGAGTCAGGCACGTGGTTTTGGTGAATCGTCTATGACTACCCGTGGTTTTGATCAATCCAACACCGCTTTCCTATTAAATGGGCAACCCATCAATGGTATGGACAATGGTCGTGTTTATTGGTCTAACTGGAATGGTCTAGCTGACATTGCTTCTTTAGTACAAATACAACGTGGATTAGGATCTTCAAAACTTGCGATATCTTCGGTAGGAGGTACAACAAACTTTGTTACCAAATCAACAGATAAAAAAGAAGGTGGTTTCTTTAGTCGCTCTATTGGTAATGACATGTACCGTAAATCGACTTTAGCTTATAATACAGGTTTGTTAAAGAGTGGATTTGCTGTATCAGCGATGATTACAGACTGGCGTGGAGATGGTTATATGGACAGAACCGAAGGAGCTGGTCAAAACTACTTTTTATCCGTCGGATACAAAGTAAACGAAAAGCACAACTTGAACTTAATGGTAACTGGTGCACCACAATGGCATAACCAAGGTTATACCTCTAGTTTGAACAACTATCTAGAACATGGTAGAAAATACAATGACAACGTAGCAATTATTAACGGTATCGAGACCAACCCCCGAAAAAACTACTACCACAAACCAGTAGCAAATGTCAACTGGGATTGGCAAATATCAGACAAAGCTTCTTTATCTACAGTAGTGTATGCTTCTATGGCTAGAGGTGGTGGTCAGTCTCTTCGCTCAGATGCAAGCAAAGCCAAAGTTCCTTACTTAGCTGCAGATGTTAATAATCACCAATGGTTCGGTTTGGTATCTAACTATAACCGTAAACTGAATGATTACTGGAACTTTAACATAGGATTTGACTTACGTGACTACAAAGGAGAACATTATCGTCAAGTTACTGACATATTAGGTGCTACGCAAATAGAGCATAAGGATAATGTAAATTATCCAGGGAATCAAATAACTTCAAATGTTTATACGACCAATCCTTGGAAAACCTGGTCTGACAAACCGTCAAAACCCGAAGACCGTCTTGCTTGGGACTATGACCAAATAATTCGTTACGGTGGTCTTTTCGGGCAGATTGAATTTGCGAAAGATGGTTTTACAGCCTTCTTCCAAGGATCAGCATCACAACAACAGAACATCCGTGAAGATTATTTCCTTTACAAAATTGGGGAAGGTAGATCAGAAAATGTTAACAACTTCGGATACAACGTAAAAGGAGGAGTAAGCTACACAGTAGAAAATCACACCTTATTTGGTAATGCAGGCTTCTATTCCCGTCAACCTTACCAAAATAATATCTTCATGAACTATAAAAATGATGTAAATCCATTCGCGAAAAATGAAGAAATTCTAGGTCTTGAGTTAGGTTACAAATTTGCATCTGAATATGTTGATGTAAACTTAAATGCATACCGCACCACTTGGGCAAATAGAGTAACTGGTAGCTCATACACTGCTGCACAGAAAGATGTAGATAAATACAATCCAAATAACCAAGATGGTTTGTTGGCTGTAGGTGAATTAATTTATCAATCAAACTATGGCGTAAAACAAGATCATCAAGGCTTAGAATTGGATTTCGTAACCCGTCCATTCCGTGGTTTTGAATTGAAAGGATTCGCTTCGGTAGGGAAATGGTTATATGATGGAAATGCTACAACTATTGTCCGTAACGAAGACAGAGTAGAATTAGGGGTAGAAAATAGAGATCTCACTGGGGTACATGTCGGAGACGCCGCACAGACTTCTTATGGGGCTGGCTTTAGATACGCCTTCTTAAAAGGGTTATCTGCGGATGCCAACTACCGCCGTTATGAAAGATTATATGGTGCATTACCTAAAGATAAGGAAACATTAAAATTGCCTAATTACGATTTGGTAGATGCTGGTATATCATATAAATTGCAGGTAAGTCATAAAAACACATTAAGTTTCCGTGTTAATATTAACAACTTATTTGATACATTCTATATTTCTGAAGCAACTTCCAATAACACAGCTAAGAAAGACCCACAATACTGGAAAGGTATAGACACATCTAACTACGTATTAATGGGATGGGGCCGCACTTGGAACGGATCAGTGAAAATGACATTCTAATCATTTTAAGTGTAATAAAAAAGGGGTGTTCCGATGGAGCACCCCTTTTCTATTTTAAGAAAAATTACTAAATGAATGTACATAGTCTAAGGAAATTATCTGTTCATTCATCATTCTAACCCTCCTTTTTTGACTTGATATTTCATAGACTGCCGTCAATTTTTCCCCATTCTTCTCGATTCCCTTTCGCAGTGCGTGTATCCCACTATCCTTAAGGAATGTTTCAAACTCGTGAAGACGGCTTGCCTTGTTGTCAACAAACGTGATGTTGATTGTTCTTGAAAAATAGACATTAGACAAGAATGTTTCCATTTTTTGAAACAACGACAACACGACCACCATGAGGATAGCTAGTGCTATTCCTAACGTAAACTGTCCAAAACCAACCAACATGCCAACAGCTGCCATGGTCCATATTACCGCAGCCGTAGTAAGTCCTTGAACAGAAAACTTGCCCTGATATATAACCCCGGCACCTAGAAAACCTATACCTGTCACAATATTGGCCGCAATTCTATCATCAGAAAGATTTCCCAAACGAGACCCCATCGTAAAGATTGTTGCACCGAGGCAAATCAAAATGACTGTACGAAACCCTGCCGATTTATTCCGATATTCACGTTCCATGCCCACCACGGAGCCACAAAGAAGAGAAACTAAAATTGTTTGAAAGTTTTCGTTCCAGATTAAATCTTCAATCATATTGTTATAAATAAATCAACTGCATACACAACGTGCAATCTCTGGGAAAGTTATCTATAAACCGATAAAAAAGCAAGAACATTATTGCAGCTTAACCTTCTAAAGTTTACATTTATATCAACTTAGATATCGAATATTATGAACTTAAAAGGAAATCACCCTCAGATAGGATTACTTAGCTATCGCACAATTCATTTTTCCTTGTGGAACAAAACTATCCGGACGATTTTACTTTCTTCAACCTTGCTTTTAGATTCTTGTGCTTCCTACAATAATTCCTCTTTTTCTTCCCAACTGAGGCACAGCAACTGTAACCAACAAAATATATACAGTTATGGTGAGAATGACTTACCTACCCCACTCTATCAATTGCAAATAGATAGTGTGCTCAACTCCAAAATATCAAGAAAGGGTCTTAATATAGCAAATGCTATTGGTATCATAAATCAGTTGACTAAATATGCTAACACCAAAGAAAATAACAACTCTACATCTGTCGAAAAGAAATTAGACAGAGTTAGTCTGAAGTTGGATATCTTTCAGAAAATAAACAATGCGTCTTTGATCGTCTCTGCTGTATCTTCGGAAATGGACTGTGAAGAAGAACGGACCAGTCAAATAGCCAACTTCTTAGAAGGCAAACAAAGTGATCTCGAATCCAAATTGACCATTGGCGCTATTGTCATCGGTGCCAGTGGTGCTATAGCTACCGGTGGTACGATCAGTAATGAAAGGGTAAGTAATAGTATCGGTATAGGTACTGGTATCGCTGAAGCCTCGCTAGGTCTATTGATGTTATTTAACAAACGTAAAATAGATTTCTACCACGAACGAAATGCGCTAAAGGATGTGTGGCTGGGTAGTAATACCTCTGCAAACTTTCCACCATTTATCTGGTACTATCTCAATTATGCCGATCCGAATGTACCGGAAGGCAAATCGGTAAGGCTACAGATAATCGAAAAGTGGAAGAATTTTGGTCAAATTGATGAAGATGACGACAAACAACAGCTCGATAATCTATATTTCGGAAAAGGCGGTAAATATAATGCCGATCAGCTTAATAACCGGGCAGATATGTATGATCAGGTAGAATCCCATATTAATCTATTAAAGCAGGAACTGATGGCGCTATCCCTCGAAATAGAAAAACTATAATAAGTAAAGCACAAAAAGCGTTATTTTTAAATATCTTTTTTCATCAGGCGATCAGTTAAGTATGTTCTCTCTTCTGCATGTATTAAGGTAGCCTAATGTAATATTTTTGTCGAAAAACAACATGAAATATCAATCTTAATCGCTAATTAACATTGATATTGCTAATATTGGATATAATTAAAAACGAAAACTCATGAAACTAGTTAAAACAGCTTTATTTGCTGCGGCGTTGTTCTCCGCGCAATTTACCTTTGCACAGTTTAAACAGACACCTCTGCCATATGGATACAATGCATTTGAAGAATCAATCGATGCAAAAACTATGGAGATTCACTATTCAAAACACGCAGCAGCCTATACAGCCAATTTAAACAAGGCAATAGCAGGAACCGCAACTGAAAAAGAAAGTATCGAAAAACTTTTATCCAAAATATCAGGACAAAGTGCAGCCGTAAGAAATAATGGTGGTGGACACTATAACCATGAGCTGTTCTGGACAATCTTGACACCGGAAAAAAACACAAAACCTTCCGACAAATTAGCAAAAGCAATCACAGAGACTTTCGGCTCGATAGATGCCATGAAAGAAAAAGTAAATGCTGCTGGAGCTGCACGTTTTGGATCAGGTTGGTCATGGTTAGCCGTTGATAAAAACGGTAAGTTATTTGTTAGCTCTACTGCTAACCAAGATAACCCTCTCATGGATGTGGTTGAAGAAAAAGGAACGCCGATTCTTGGATTGGATGTGTGGGAACACGCTTATTATCTAAAATATCAAAACAAACGCGCTGACTATCTAGCGGCAATCTGGAGCATTATCAACTGGAAAGAAGTAAGCAATAGATACGAAAAAGCTTTAAAAAAATAAAACACAAAAAAGAAGGCATCCTAAAGGATGCCTTCTTTTTTTATGGCGTCTTAAGTTCTTTATACAACAAAAATAGATGCGCTGCCGACCAACTGAAGTGCGGTGCTTTTAATCGCTTACCCGTACGCGCTTCGTAATTCTCATGAATAGCCCCTTGCTCCTTCAATCCTTCAAGACGATCGAAAACCTGAGCTGTATAGGAATCGGCCAAATCTGCATAACCATAACGTCTTAAGCCCGAAATAGCAAAATAAACCTGATCTAACCATATCGGCCCGCGCCAATATCCCCTATCCATAAACTTAGCTTCTGAAATTGCCGCTGTGGGAAATGGTATAAACGTGGAGAATTTTGAGGTATCCGTCATGACCTTTACGACCTGCATAACCTGCTCCTTACTCGCTAGTCCTGTCCACAACGGAGCCCAGCCTTCTGGCCCAAAATGTTCGATCCATGACCCACCGAGCTTACGGTCAAAAAAATAACCTCTGCTTTTATCAAAAAAAGGAGAAACCACATCCTGTTGGTTATCGTCAAAAGCACGTCCTAAAAGTGTCGCAAACTTTTTCAAATATTGCTTCTCTAATTGCAGGTAAGCATTTAACTCAACAGATTCTTGATCCATACTCCATGCCCTAGTACTGTTCTGAAGCATCTTTGCATCGTCAAACCGAATAGCATTATCCATACCGCTTTCCCATTTTGCAGCCTCCAGCGTTCCGTCTGTCGCCCCGTACTCACAAAAACCATTATTATCATGATCTCTATAACGGTACCACCACCTGTGATAATGTAATAGTTTATCATACATCTCTGCTACAAAGGTTTTATCTTTATCTACTTCGTATATAGCGTCTACCGCCCAAGCTGCAAGAGGAGGCTTGGAGTCTCTATAATTATTCTCCGTACTATCCGGATAGATACAGTCAGCAACCATACCTGCGCTATCTTGAAAATCAAACATCGCACGCACTTGGTTTTTTGCTAACTGTAAATCCAAATGTGCTAAAGCTGCAGCGTGTTTCCAGGAATCCCAAGCCCATAACCCTACAAAATAGTCTGCCACATGAGAAGGTACAACTCCATCGTGCTTTATCCCTTCGCGTGCGGAACGCCAATTGCTCATCAAGGTCACTACACTTTTAACCATCACACGATGTGCCTCTGAAGATAATTCGTCGCGGAAGTTAGGTTTTAGATAATTCTCCCATCTTGAGGTCTGGGTTTTTATCAATTCTTTACTGTCCTGAATGATAGTCTTGCCCACAGCTGTTGCAGATCGAAGATTAAAGTCTTTGACCGTATGTGTAATAGCTATTACATGTTCGGCTCCTGTCAAATGTGCTTTATATCGTGCACCGCTGACCTCTAACTCCGTACCTTCAGCAAATGACAACATAAGCACCTCTCCACTTTCTTGTTCTGTCCAAAGGTGCATTCCCTCCTGCTTCCAGCTTCCTTTTGAAAGCTCGCCTGAGATCCAGAACGGCCTATCCGATCTGTTCTCGATTAAGAGCAAAGATGCCGAAGCTGAAATACTACGAAGTGTCTGTTCGATTTGTCCATTTGCATAAGTAGAGCGCATCCACAATCGGTCTACATAAGAGATCACGGTATCCCTACCCAGACGCTGTAAGGCTAAATTATCCTTCGGTTCTTCGGAAAGAACCTCTACAATTACAGGACTCCACCAAGTACGGGAAGCCAGATCATAGGGGCCACAGAAACCAGCAACCTCCTTATCCGTAGGTATACCAAATCCTAACCAAGCTCCCATATCGGTATAAAACGGATTCGTCTTTCTTGCCAACGAGAGCGGGTCCTGTCGCATGTCAAACAAATTAGCATAACTATCCATATCAAAAGCAGTTTGAACGGTATCTTGCCGTTTTCCAGAACATGCCACAATCAAAATCAATACGATAATAGTCACTACCAAAGTGAAGTTTTTTTGCATAATTAAATTGTTAAAGGGAACAAAAAAAAGTAACTAAAAAGGGGACTGTAAGATCTACAATAATACCATGTGAGATCGCTATCACGACATAATCCCGGCCACTGTACTGTGTAATTATGGGCAAAGTCGTATCCATACTGGTCGCGCCTGCAGCTGATATAGGTGCTAGCCGTCCAAACCAACGTACTAACAAGGGAGTGGCCAAAAGGGCAAAAACTTCTCGCATAATATTAGACATGAGTGCAATTGTCCCTAGCGCGGCGCCTTTGTATTTTGTAATAAAAATACTCGACAAGGAATAATATCCAAATCCAGAGCCCACCGCCATACTTTCGCTTATAGACCATTGGGGGATGAATGCACCCACTACCGCAGTTCCGACCAATGTACCTACGATGGTCCCCATGGGCACCAAAAGTATTTTCCAATTGGTTTGTCGTAGCGAAAGGAGTAATTCTCTATCATACCCTATACTCAATCCCACTAAAAACATCAAAACATAAAGCACATATTGGCTTATCTCTTCTGGGAAAAAATCATTCGGAATAAAGTTACCAATTCCAGAAAAGACACCTAGGACAAAAAAACCGACGATTATTAAGCTACCTTTCATTTTTCTGGAAAAAGAATTTATAGGTGATCCATGCGCAAAAGATGCTTCCGATCAATGCCCCACTCGTAATCAAGAATGCCTGAAGTCCCAAAGTATTTAGACTCATCAACAGTTGTTTATTCGTCCCTACCTCTCGCCCCAATAAAAAGAGGAGAAAGTAAATGACAACTGAAATCCATTTTCCGGTGCTTTTGAAATAAGGGACTGACCTGACGCCAATCCCTATTCCTACGCCCACCAACATGATGCAGAATACAATCAACATAACTTTTAATTTACCTTATCGTTTGATTTAATTTCTAACAAAGGTATAGGATAAAAATTATGTTTAGTTGGATCAAAGTTGTTTCTACCGATAGCATGTAAAGCTTCTTTCGCTTTTCCCCAACGTCTTAGATCGTAAAATCGTGTGTTTTCCAAAGCAAACTCCAAAATACGTTCATGCTCAATACGGCTCCGAACTTCAGCAGCGTTCATTCCTGTAGGCAGATTCGGCATATCAGCACGCTTGCGCACCTCATTGATCAATGGTACTGCGTCAGCAGGCTTACCCTGCTCGTTCAATGTTTCAGCTAGCAATAAGAGCACATCAGCATAACGCATGAGCGGTAGATTTACTGCCGTTCTTGATTTATTCAAATCTACTAATGTTGCTGGTAGATATTTTCTGAAACTCATGCGACCAGAGCCGTTTTCAAAAACAGCATCATAGGTATATCCGTATACCCGTGGATTATTGGCATCATTAAAATAAGGATCTTCACAGAATAAAGTGTGGTACAAGCGTGAATCGTAGTGTCCCGTTGTAGCTACCCTTCCCTCCTTTTTAAACTCCGCTAACAACATGTTGCTTGGAGTAATCTCGTCCCATCCGCCAAGCTCGCCGGTAGCAATCCACTTATGTATGGCTGTACGGTAACTCGCACCGTTGGCCGTATTATCCGTAAATTGCAGTTCAAAAACAGACTCTTTACTGTTTTTATTCGTGCCATCAAACATCGAGAGAAAGTTCTTTTCCAAACTATAACCAGTTACATTTCGAAATGCCTTTTCCGCTTTGTCCAGCATTTCCGATCGTTGTGAAGTTTCTTCATACGCACGCGTGAGGTAACAATATCCCAGATAAGCGTAGGCTGCTCCTTTGGTTGCCCTCCCGACATTTGCCTCTGTATGCTTGGGAACTAAGCTGCCGACCGCTTCTTCTAGATCCTTGACAATAAAATCCCACACCTCGGTACGTGTTGACAACGCTTTATTTAATTGACTCTCGCTGGTGATATACTCGTCCCGTAAGACAATTTTCTCCCAATTGAGTAGAAGTTTCATGTGATAGTATGCGCGCAGGAATTTAGCTTCTGCTATAATTTGATTTCTATAGGCCACGTCCATATTGATCAACCCGACTTTCTCTATTACCTGATTGGTGAAAGATATCCCCGTATAGTTAATATCCCAATATCTTGAAAACTGACTATTTCCGTTGGTATAGGTAAAATTGTACAATTCGACCCAGGTCTGGTAGTTCATTGCGTCGCTTCCTATAACACAGATATCTTCCCTGTACGCTTCTACGGGAAATTTAATCTCGGAAAATTCCCAGACATCGGTAGAGGACTCTAGTTGCGAATACGCAGAAGCCAATCCGGCTTCTGCATCAGCTGCATTACGCCAAAAATTAGTTGAGGTCAACTGATCAGGAGCTGACAGGTCCAATTTATCACTACAAGACAATGTTGTCGAAGTCAATGCCAGATAGAGAAACATATATTTTAATGTTGTTCTTTTCATCTTTATTATTTCTTTGTTAAGTATGCTTGTATACTACTTTTTAGAATAAAAACTGTAAACCAAACGTGTAGGATTTGGTAAAAGGAAAGATATATCGGTCCACCCCGGTACTCAACACTCCTGGACTTCCGAATTCAGGATCTATACCAGTATACTTGGTCCAGGTAAACAGATTCTGCCCACTTACATAAAACCTTAAATTTTCGGACTTGATGGCTCCCAACACATTTTTTGGCAGCGTATAACCGATTTGAACTTGACGTAAACGAATAAAATCGCCCGATTCTAGGAAACGTGTCGACTCCCTACTGTTACCATTGGGATCTCCTAATACCGCTCTAGGCACATCGGTGTTCCGATTGTTTTCGGTCCATGCATCAAGAGTACTGCTCAGAAAGTTCGATCCCGAACTCATTGCTTCAAAAAAGTAGCGATTACCATTATAAAGCTTATGTCCCCATCCACTACCTAACAAGGCAGACATATCAAATCCTTTATAAGAAGCACCTAGCGTAAGGCCCACCTCCAATTTTGGCAAACCTGTACCGCTATATTGTTTATCATCGTCATTGATGGTACCATTACCATCTGTATCGACAAACCGTATATCGCCTGGTTTGGCATTGGGTTGAAGTAAATCTCCATCAGCATTGACATAGTCATTTACTTCATCCATACTTTGGAAAATACCATTCGCTTGGTATAAATAAAATCCACCTATAGGTGATCCAATCCGTGTTTGATTAGGAAAGTGTTCGGATCCAAACTTCAAACCTTCACCATAGAGCGTCTGATCATTTCCCCCCAGAGAAACGACTTTATTCTTTAAGGTGGCTAGATTAAGACCTAAATTGTAGACAAAAGGATTATTCTGATTCGTATATTTCAATTCCAGTTCAAAACCACTATTACGGATTTTACCCACATTCAAAATGGGATCGACCAAGCCCGACGACGGCGCTATTTTTTTAGTAATCAATAAATCTTCTGTGGTGTTGGAAAAATAGTTGATAGCCCCTTTTATTGTATTGTTAAACAATCCAAAATCTGCACCTATATTTTGAGATACTGTAGTCTCCCAACCTATAACTCTATTCTCCAAGGTTGTAGCAATACTTCCTGGCCAGGGATTTCCACCTCCACGTACATAACCTCTTATCAAACCATTACTGGACGAAATTAACGCCTGATGATCGTAGTATCTCAAGGCAGATTCATTCCCCAGTTTTCCCCAGCTACCGCGCAGCTTCAATTGATTTACCAATCCCCCTTTAGGAAAGAAGTTCTCTTCATCTATTTTCCATCCCAATGCTAAAGAAGGAAAATTACCATACCTATTATCTGGTCCAAACTTAGACGAACCATCTCTCCGCAATGTAAACTGTAACAAGTAACGGTTGGCATAAGCATAATTAACACGACCAAATACAGAGAAACGATTATATTCGAATTTTGATCCAGTCCCTGTATATGTTCCACCTTGTCCCGCATCTATGGTCATAAAATAAGGATCCAAAAATCCCTCAGCAGTCTCTTTGGTGACTAACCCACCATTTTCGACCGAGTACACGATATTCTTGCCCTCTACCCCAATTGCATTCCAGTTGGATTCCTGCAATGTCAATGAAGTACCCAACAAAGCATTGATGCTATGTTTACCAAAATCAGCTTGATAATTCAACAAGTTGTCAATAACCTGCTCTTGCCAATAACTTCTTTCCTCGCTATAGTATGGGTATTCATAAGGATTTTTCTCGTCCGAGGCAAAAGGTGGATTATGATAATAGCTTTGATTATTTATTCCATTGAAAGAATAACTTGTCTTAAACGTAAGCCCTCTCCAGATATCCACATTCACGAAAGCATTTCCTGCAAAGTCTTGCTTCTTGGCCCAACTGGTCTTAAAATGTTCGTCCGCTACCACATTTACGTTATTGGGTATCCCTCCCCAATTGGTTAAGCCAAATCCATCCTTCTCCTTATCGTCATAGATCGATACCAGCGGCGAAATCATATAAGCCTCTTTAAGATTAAAGTTGGGGCCCGCATATTTGGAATTGGTATACGCCATATTACCTTCTATGGTAAATATATTCTTACGCGTACTTAGCTTCATCCGTACATTTTCCTTCTTAAAATTATTGGCAATGACAACACCTTTATCGTTACCAAGATTGGCGGATAAAGAATAGCGGGTATCTTCGAATCCCCCTCGTACTGCCAAACTATGTGCTGTATTCAATCCGGTACGGAACACCGCGTCTTGCCAATCTGTATTTACTGCTCCAGGATTATTGATGTAATCTGGCAAACTCACCGGTGTAGAGGAATATTTATTATTCTCCTCATACATCTGGCGATGTAACTTGACATATCCGTTGGCATCCAGTACCTCCAAACGATTTGCAGTAGAGGTTACATTGGCAAAACTATTAATATCTACCAACACCTTTCCGGACTTACCGGCCTTGGTCGTCACGATAATAACCCCATTGGCCGCCACCGAGCCGTATATAGCTGCTGCCGCTCCATCCTTAAGGATTTCCATACTTTCGATATCGTTGGGATTCACATTGCTGATAGACCCCGGAAAGCCGTCTATAATATACAAAGGCTCATTGCTCCTAAAAGTATTCACCCCTCGAATTTTGACCTGTATACCGGCTCCAGCTATACCACTATTCTTCTGTACATTGACACCTGCAGCCATACCTTGCAATGCCTCAACAGGATTCGAAGTAGCACGTTTTGCCAGATCTTTCGCATCTATTGTAGTGATCGCTCCGGTTACATCCGACTTTTTCAACGTACCATAACCAATAACTACCACCTCTTCCAACTCCTCGTTTGCCGGCACCAGGGTTATGTTCAGATAACCGCCAGGCTGAACCGCTACCTCCTGATCTAAATACCCGATGTAGCTTACCCGTAATCGCTCGTTGGCATGCGCCTCAACAACAAAAGCTCCATTGCGATCGGATACAGTATGCTTTCCACTTTTTAAAGCAGATACCCCTACACCTGATAATGCGTTACCATGTTCATCACGTATCAGACCTTTTGCTTCTCCCTGCTGAAGTTTTACCGCTCTTTTTAATAAGACACGTTTACCTGAAATTTCGTAGGACATGTTGCTACTCCCTAAAGCACTTTTTAAGAGCCCATCTAGGCTATTTGCATTTTCATCGTAGGAAACAAGGGCGTTAACGTCGATATCCGAGTTGCTGAACATAAAAGAATATCCATACTTCTTTTCAACCACTTCAATAAGTGATTTTAGGTTTACAGGCTTTTTGTCTCTACCACTTACTTCTTGAGCGTTAAGGCCAAAAAGTGTCTGGCTGAGGAGCAAAAAGCTCATCAGAATTGGTTTTTTTAGCATAATTTGTTTATTTAAGTGATTACATAATTTGTGTTTTCCTAGTCCCTTTTAACGTTGCCTGATTTTCACCATTTTTCCATCTATACTGTAATCTATCGGCGTAATTACGTTGATTAGCTGTAACATTTCACGTAGACTCTCGGTTTTTACGATGAATGTATATCGTTTGGCCGATTTGCTGACTTCCCAGTCCATCTCTACACCGTACCATCTTTCTAGCTTTTTAACGACAAGATCCAATGATTCGTTTTCAAAAATCAACTCTTCATTTTTCCAGGAACTATATTGTATAGCATTGTTATTCTGGCGGAAAGCATAGGTGCCTTTTTTGTTGTCATACCGGATTAGATCGTTAGGAATTAAATTACGAATCAATCCACCTTTCTTAGTAACGACGTCAACTTTACCCCTCAAAAGCGAAACCTCTGTATGCGGATCCTCGGGATAGGCAGAAACATCAAAAGCTGTGCCTTTGACGACTACATCCAGATTTAAAGTCTGTACCACAAAGGGGATATTTTCATTTTTCTGAACGTCAAAAAAAGCTTCACCTTCCAATGTGATATTTCTTTCGCTCTGATTAAAAGTATTGCTATAAGAAATTTTGGACCCCGCATTAAGCCAAACCGTAGAGCCGTCTGGGAGTAAGACCTCTGACTTCTGTCCAGGATTGGTCTTTACTATTGTTAATTGGCTTTGTAAATGTTGGCGTATGGATGTTCTCTGGAGTAAGGATGTAGATATTCCGCCTATAAGAACAGCAATTACTGCAACGGCCACTGCGCTATACCATAATCGCTTCGGACTAAAGACAAACACTTTGGGTTTAGGCCCTAATCGTTCTAAGATTTGATTCCAGACCTTACTCCTTCTTTCTGTGTTTAATTGAATAGGTCTTTTCTCGAGATATTTCCACTCCGACCTCAGTTGATCCAAATACACAGCATTTTGAGCATCTTCCGACAACCAACTCTCCACACGCTGCATATCCTCTTGGGTACACTTTTTGGACAAGTACTGAGCCAACAGCTCTAAAGATGGTTTGTAATTGCTATTCATCGCATTTGGGTTTACGACTAATAGACACAACCACTAAAGAAAACCCCCAAAAGGATTTTAGTTTTTTTTAAAAAATATTAGATAGCCAATGCTGCGCCCTGTAAAGTCAATAACAATAGTAGAGAACTAGGATCAGAAACCTGGTATTTATGAATGACATGAGAACGGATCTTCTTATACGCTATGGACATTTGATTTTCAATAGTTTTAACGGATAACTGGAGTTCCTCGGCTACTTGCTTATACGATTTTTGAGCATCCTTACAATATTGGTATATTATTCGACACTTCTCAGGCAACGCATCTACAGCTTCATTATAAAAGGCTGTAAATTCCTCCATATTAACGCATTCCTGCGCATAGGCACGATTCATCTCCTCCGTTGCCCATACCTCTTCCCGTATCAGTCTACTATTCTGAGCGCGCAACACATTGAGCATTCGATTTCTCGAAGATTTATAGAGGTAGGTCTTAATATGAAATATGCTGAGCGAAGTACGGTCTTCCCATAATTTGACGAAGATATCTTGAAGGCAATCCTCAATTAGCCCGGTATCTCTTGTATAATATCCCAAAAAACGGCACAAATCATCGAAGTAGAGTTGAAAAACTTCTTCTACCAACTCTTCATTAAGAAAAAATTCCTTCAGAATGGTTTGCTTGTTCATAATTTGGCTTTGAACGAAGCTATAAAAAAATTATGAAATAACAAATTTCTATTCGAGCAACTAACCCACCAATCGCTCAATCGTCTGTTCCAGATCGACTAAGTCAAAGGGCTTAGGTAGGTAGGCTTCAGCTCCCGCTCTATCTGCCAACGATTCTATATCACTATTGGCAGAACAATACACCACAGGAATGTGTTTGAATTTAGCATTCTTTTTCAAGAGTTGAGTTGCTTCAATGCCTCCTATATCCGGAATCCAATTGTCCATAATTATCACATCTGGCATTGCCACCTCTACTCTTTCAATAATATCATGTGATGTCTCGGAAATCTCAACCGTATAGCCAGAGGCTTCTAAGACAATAGAAAAAATACTCAATATCGTCTTATCATCGTCAAAAATCATGATTTTCTTACTCATAAATAGATGAATCTTTTAAAATTTCAATCACTCAAATTATTAATATAAGCAGCCATATCTGCAGGAATCAACACATCATTGACCTGCAACTGCTGCAAAGCCTGTCTAGGCATAAAATCAACCTCTGCAGTACTGGGGTCCTGTACACATATCACACCACCGTATTGCGTAATATAAGACAACCCTTCAACCCCATCACTATTTGCCCCCGACAATAACATAGCTACAGCATCGGCTCCAAATACCTGTGCTGCCGAATAAAAAGAAACATCGATAGATGGTCTAGAGAAATTAACCTTTTCCGAAACATCCAAGGACATCGATCCATCACTTTCAAACAACAAATGGTAATCTGCAGGAGCTAAATATACTTTACCTTTTTCCAGAATCATTTTATCAGTCACTTCTAGCACAGGCAAGGTGCTATAGGCATTCAATAGCATGCTTAAGGTACTTTCTGGATGAGCTTTTCGATGTAACACAATAACAATGCTCAGCAAAGAATGAGGATCAAGACGAGGTAAAATCTCCAGCAGGACGTGTATACTTCCTGCTGATCCTCCAATTAATACTACCTTTGATCTACCTGACATATATTTCAGTGCTTTCTCCAAATTTTCTCTTCACTAACTTGTCTATACCGCCCCTCTATGCTCGAAAAGCGTAATGTTTCTTTCGTACCCAATGCCAGATAACCCAAATTTTGAAGACTTTCGTCAAAAACTCTGAACACACGTTCCTGTAAGTCCTTATCAAAATAAATCAGTACATTACGACATAATATCAATTGAAATTCATTAAAAGAAGTATCTGAGACTAGGTTGTGGGTAGAGAATATCATTCTTTCACTCAATGAAGAATCAAATTTCGCAAAATCATAACCAGCGACATAATACTGGGAAAAATCATTCTTTCCTCCAGAAAGGATATAATTTTCTGAATATAATTTCATCTGATTCAGTGGAAATATTCCTTTAGCAGCCTTTTCTAGTACAGTAGGATTAATATCCGTAGCATACATCAATGATTTATGATACAAATTTGCTTCTTTAAGTAATATTGCAATAGAGTATGCTTCTTCTCCGGTAGAGCATCCAGCTACCCAGATGCGAATCAATGGATAAGTACCAAGTCTAGGCATCACCTCATTCCGGAGCATTTTATAAAAACTCGGATCCCTAAACATTTCGGTCACATTTACCGTGATTTCTTCAATAAACCGTTGTAGGTACGAACTGTCATTAACAACCCGATACCTTAATTCAGCAAAGCTCGAAAAACGATCAACAAGGCAAATTCTATTCAACCGTCTCTTGAGAGAAGCCCGGCTATACTGTGTAAAATCATAGCCATATATTGTCGCTACATCATTAAGCAACAAATTGATTTCTTCATCTTTCAAGATATCCGGTTCTAACATCACATCCACTTTTTTATAACATCCAGCAAAACATCGACCTGTATCGGCTTCGAAACATAATCATTCGCTCCCGACGCGATGCATTTCTCCCGGTCACCACTCATCGCTTGGGCCGTCACAGCTATCATTGGAATTTTAGGGTATTTAGTAGAATTTCTAACCGTACTTATCGCCTCATATCCATCCATATCAGGCATCATCATATCCATCAAGACCAATCCGAGTTGATTATTCTCCGCTATTATTTGTAGTGCTTCTCTGGCACCTTGACATGATATCACTTTATATCCTTTAGCTTTCAATGTCAGCTCTAAAGCAAAAATATTACGCACATCATCGTCAACTATCAATATCAGGTTTTTGATTTCCATCTCCAATAAATCATACTTTAGATTCATACAACCATACACGCAATAAGGACAGCAACTGATCCTTATCTACGGGTTTCGAAATATAGTCCGAAGCCCCTGCTTGAATACATTTTTCCCGATCTCCGATCATCGCCTTAGCCGTAACCGCTATTATTGGTAACCGGGCAAATGCAGGCATGTCTCTGATTTCCCTTATCGTTTCATAGCCATCCATTTCAGGCATCATCATATCCATTAACACGACAGCAATATTCGGATTTTGCTTTATCACATCCAATGCTTCTTTACCATTCGTGGCAGACAGAACTTCCATCTGATACGGCTCTAATGTTTTGGTCAGTGAAAAAATATTACGAACATCATCGTCGGCAACCAATACGGTCTTGCCGACTAATACCTCACTCAAAGAACCTAATTTATTGGTTCGTTTCTTTTCTATATGTCCATTATTCTCTTCAACCAAATGTAAAAATAACCCTACCTCATCTAGAATACGCTGGAACGAGTGGGCTGTTTTTACAACGATAGAATCTGCAAACTGTTTGATTTTTAACTCTTCAATCTGCGACAGTTGTTTACCGGTAAATACAATAATGGGCAAATTCTCTAAACCCTGGTTAGCCTTAATTGCTTCCAGCGTTTGATAGCCGATCTTATCAGGAATACCCATATCCAATATCACACAATTTACATCTTCTGACAGTAGAGCATCTACAGTCTCCGATACATTCTCCTTAATCTCCGATTGAATATTGAAATTGCTCAAAAAATACGATAAGGCGGTAGCATGTTTTGCATTTTCCTCTACAATAAGCACCTTTTTCGGATTCCGGGTTAGCGCATCCTCGATTCGTTCGAAAATTCTCCCAATCTCCTCAATAGCGATAGGCTTATTGATAAAATCTATAGCTCCTTTCATCAAGCTCTCCCGCTTCATCTTGAGCGAAGACATCATATGGACAGGAATATGCCTTGTTTTAGAGTTATTTTTCAAATCATCCATAACCTGCCAACCGTCTTTCATCGGTAACTGAATATCCAACAAGATCGCCAACGGTTGATACTTTTCGGCTATTTCCAATACAAGATCTCCTCTGACCAATACAATCCCCTTATATTTTTGTTGTCTTGTATATTTCAACAATGCCTTTGCAAAATTTGTATCGTCTTCAACAATCAGAATTAATTTATCCCCATCTTGGATATTACCGCGATCGTCAGCGACATCATCAGGAATCTCTATTGTACGATACGAGAAAGAATCGATAGTGTTAGAATCTTCAATTGTGGATATAGGCAGTTGATTCTGCGCCATTTCCAATTGTGCAGGTTCGATTTCCACGGTCTTGCTTTTATCCTGAGGGATTGATATTGTAAAAGTACTCCCTTCGTTCAGATTACTTGTCAAGGCTATTTCTCCTCCAAGTAGACGCATGATCTCTCTACTTATAGAAAGACCAAGCCCGGTTCCGCCAAATTTTCTTCGGGTCGAACCGTCAGCCTGTTGAAAAGCTTCAAAAATCAATTTTTGATTTTCTGGACTAATGCCAATACCCGTATCCTTTACAGCAAATTGAATAAAATTAGCGTTGGTAGAGCATAAGCTCACATGAAGCGAAACGCCACCTTCAATCGTAAACTTAATCGCATTGGACAATAAGTTTCGAAGCACTTGTTCCAGCCTAAGTTTATCCGTCTCAATAATATCAGGAATCGCATCATCTATATGGATAGAGAAACCGATGCCCTTCTCCTTTACTAGGGGATGAAACAGGCTTTCTAATTCCTTACAAAGTGCCGAAATACTCACCTGTTGGTATTCGAGATTCATTTTCCCTGCTTCGATCTTAGAAAGATCCAAAATCTCATCAATCAGGGTTAACAATCCTGTACCCGAACTCTGAATGACATTAGCCGACTCCACCTGTTCATCTGTCAGATTTTCTTCAACATTTTCTGACAACAAGCGCGAAAGCAATAAGATAGAATTTAACGGCGTACGTAGTTCATGAGACATATTCGCCAAAAACTCCGATTTATATTTTGTAGTCAGAGCCAACTCCTCCGCCTTTTTTTGAATTTCTTCATTCCTTGCAGCGATAAGCTCATTCTTTTCTTCCAACAACTTCGATCGCTCTTCAAGCTCCTGATTACTCTGCAAAAGTTCTTCTTGCTGCACACGCAGTTCTTCTTCAGAAGCCTGCAGTTTTTGTGCTTGAGCTTCCAGTTCAGTGTTTAGATTTTCCAGTTCACTATGTTGTGTTTGCAATTCTTCCGACTGGGCTTGCGTCTCTTCTAATAGATTTTGTACCTTATTTCTTCCTTGCGCAGCCAATAACTCCAATGCAATAATCCTCCCGGCCTCTTCAAAAAAAGAAATAGTTAACGCAGCAAATTTATCCAATGCCCCCAATTCAAACACACCATAACATTTCCCTTCCAGCATAAGCGGTAACCATAGGATATTCTTTAGTTTCAATTGACCATTCGTAAAACTTACGGTAAACTCTGAACTGTCAATATGCTCCAGCAATTTAATTCGCTTATCTAAGAATACCTGACCTACAATCCCTTCGCCAAAGCTTAATTTTTCACGCATCTGTCCCTCTAGGCCATAATAACTTCGCAAGATCAACTGATTCTTATCCAATAGATATAATGCCCCATTAATACAGGCTCCGTAGTTGATCAAATGAGCTAAGGCATCTTCTGCAATCACTCGTTCATTTTTATTCCCTACAAGAACTTCATTCAGTAATGCCAATCCCGTTTGTTTCCACTCATTGTCGTGTATTTTTCCAAATGCATTCTCCAAAGAAAGAGTCATCCCATTAAGCGAGTTCGATAAACTTCCTAGTTCATCTTTTTCGTTATCAGCAACTCGCACAGAATAGTCTCCAGCAGAAACTTTCTTAGCAATCTGCTCGATCATTCTCACCCTAGTTCTCATTTCTTCGTCCTTCTCTTTTAGTATATTCTGCAGTTTTTCACGCCTTCTGAATTCACCGCGGATCTGCATATAAAACACAATAGTGATCAATAAAGAGAAAATAGCTGCTATCACAATAAATAACGAAGTAATATTAGAAGAACTGTCCAGTTCTGCATTTTGCTTCTTAAGGACAACATCCTCAACAGCTAAAAATCGATCTATCAGATTCCGGCAACTGTCCATATAGACCTTACCTTCTTCCAATTGTTCCGATTCTATGCTTACCCCCGTCCTCTTTTGTTTTTCCCATTTGCCTAGAATAGACATCCTTGTATCTACCAACGATGAAAGGCTATCCAAGCGCAACCCTTGATTCGAGTCTTTGGATAGTAATGATCTCGCATCGCGAAAGGATTGAGATAACGAGACTTTGCTCTCCAAGTAGGGTTCTAAAAAAGATTCTTTATTGGTGAGATAAAAACCCCTCTGTCCAGTTTCTGCATTCTGAAGATCAATAAGAATATGATTTACAGATTGAATCAATTGTTGGGTAGTTACTAATTGATTTCGGTTATCAATCTGCTTTTTAATACTGATATAGGAAGCTGTAGAACTTGCAATAAGAACAAGCAGTGATATTCCGAAACCTATCTGTAATTTTCTGATAATTTGTTTGGGCATCCGTCCTTAATTTAATGGTATACTAAAATAAAAAGTCGTTCCTTCTCCACTTTCGCTATTGACACCGTAAGTACCTTTATGCTGTCTCACTATTTCTGCACAGATATATAATCCTATGCCCAGTCCTTGAAACTTAACAGAAGATTCTTCAACGCGATAAAATTTTGAAAAAACATAGTCCTGCTTCTCTTTGGGGATACCTATTCCAAAATCCTGCACCGCAATATATGCATGCGAGTCACGTCGCTCTGTCTTGACCAATACCTTTTCAGCCCCTGGAGAATACTTTATCGCATTCGTCAAAAAATTGATCAGTACTTGCTCAATCCGAATAGCATCGGCATTCACCTCATCTACAAACGGTTCTCCCTTACGCTCGATGCGCACATCTACATGTTGATGGGTATGTGATATGGTATCGATTGCATTAACGATCAAAGATTCTAAATCGAAGGGCTTACAGTTGACCTTTAGTTTTCCGTTTTCTATCTTAGAAATATCCAGTAAATCAGCAATAAGACTTTCCAACTTAATTATCTGATCTTGGGCGCGATGGATGTAAGTAGAAACTTTTTCATCCCCAGAAGAGACAATCATCCTTTCCAAAAGCTGTATATACGCTTTGATGCTGGTCAGTGGTGTTTTCAGTTCATGACTAGCAATACTTAAAAATTCATCCTTCTTATTCTCGATCTGTTTTTGATCTTCGATATCGGTAAATGTACCAACCCAGCTATTTCTTTCCCCCCCTTCTTTAACAGGTATGATTCGAAGCAAGTGGAAACGATATGCCTTTGTATCGACGTTTCGGATACGTACTTCGGCTTCAAAGGGCTCTCCTGATTTTATATTTTCTTTATAGAAGGTATCTATAGAAGTATCACCGTCGTGAATTTCTGGAAAATCTATCGCAGTTTTTGCATACTTAAACCAATTTTCATTGACAAAGGTAATCTCTCCTAAAGAATCTGCTGTAAATGCGATCTGTGGAATAGCTTCCAGTACAGTATGAAAGAAGTCTACTTTAACTTTAAGCTCTTCCTGCACTTTCTTTCTGCTCTCGACCTCCAATTGTAATTTACGTTTTACCTCATTCAAGGCTAAAGTCTGCTCGTACAATCGGTAAAAAGTTTTTACCTTGAGCATCAGGATATCAGGATCGACAGGTTTAGTGATATAATCAATACCCCCAGAAGCATATCCTTTGGTTATGAATTTCTTATCTGTATTGACTGCGGATAAAAAAATAATAGGGATCTCTTTTGTTTTACTATACCCGGCCAATATCTCTGCGACTTCAAATCCATCCATCCCGGGCATCTGAACATCCAGGATGATCAATGCATAATCCATCTTCAAGACCTTTTTCAGTGCTTCCTCGCCAGAAAGCGCAGTATCCACCTCAAAACTCTTCGATTCCAATAAGCTCCTAAGCGAAAAAATATTCTCGGGCTTATCATCCACAATCAAAATCATAGATAAACAATTAGTTGTTCTATTTCAATTAAAGGCCATTGTATGCTGCATGCAAGAGAAGCCTCTACCAAAATAATAAAAAAAAGAAAAAGAATCGAACCTAGCACTTATAAAACTTGGTTGATAATAAAAGATTGATTGTTAAACGCTACTTTATCTCCTACCGTTTTACCTAGAAACAATTTACCGATCGGAGACTTTGGAGAAATAACGTATACATTTGGATATGTTGGGAGACGGCCTATGCTTACTGCTATGAAGTACCAACCGCTGTTATTAACCTCGACTAAGCTACCAATAGACAAAATCGATGAAGTCTGATAGCTATGCTTAATTCGTTCAAGACTCTGTAAATCTTCATTAGCTAAGCTTAGTTGTTGCTGAAATCGACTTAAGTCTTGCTGAATCATTTCTCTACTAGTCTCATACTTGTCTCCTGCACTACTTTTCGTATCTTCCGACAGGGAGTTATTAGCAGAATCTATAGCCACAGTAATCTCCTTGATTCTACCCTGTACATATTCAAAACATGCCTCCAGTATATCTTCTCTATTCATATATAATTATCATTGATGATCCGCCAGCTGGCAGATCCTGATTTATTCCGTAGAGCTCGTAAGCTCGATTGTGTTCATTTGTATTTGGCAGTTATTGCGACATGGCTATCTCATCGTATGTCACTGCTATTATAAACAATGAACGCCCGATTAATACGGGCGTTCACAAAATCATTGTATCTGGAAGTCTAGTTTTTCAAAGCTTCTTTTACGTTTTTAGCTTTTCTCTCCGCTTCATTTGCTGTTTCCTTAACAGCATTTTCCGCTTTTTCACCAGCATTTTTCAATTTTTCTCCAGCTTTATCAGCAGTGTTTTCTATTGCAGCTCCTGTTTTCTTGGCTGCATCTTTTGTAGCATCTACAGCACCACTCACTCCTGATTCTACCTTATCGCCAGCTTCTTTCAGCGCCTCTTTAGTCTTATTCCAAGCAGCCTCAGCGTCCGCAAGTGTCTTACGTGCAGTCTCTTCAGCTTGCTTATCGCCTTTTGCAATGGCAGCATCTAAATCTGCCTTGGCTTTATTATAATCAGCCTCCGCTTTTGTCGCTGCATCTGAGGAGACCTGGTCCATCTTGTCCAAAGAGTGATCCAATTGTTCACCTGCCGTAACCTCACCGTCCGCATTCTTGTCCTTAGAAGGAGAATTGTTGCACGATGCAAATGTTATTGCTCCGGCTACTACTGCTAATAATGCAATTTTTTTCATTAGATATAGTTTTTTAAATGGCGATGGATCTATTAGCGGTACTAACATATTTTTAAAATACAATACGACCAATGATCCATACAAATGAGTTTAGTTAACCCTACTAAATACTCAATTTGTGTGCCAAACCAAAACTCTCCCGATTTCCCCCTTATCAAAAAATAGGACCGTCGCTGATTGTACCGCGAAAGCTCTTGAATCAAAAGGAACTAGCTTTTGGGATAAATTGTACCTTTAGCCGCCTCTAATGTATTCTTTAACAAACCGACGATCGTCATCAACCCTACTCCTCCTGGTACCGGCGTAATCCATGAAGACTTTGGTGCTACATTATCGAAATCGACATCGCCATAAAGCTTAAAGCCAGATTTCGTTTCGGTAGAATTTTCTCTGTTGATCCCTACATCAATTACTATTGCTCCTTCCTTCACCATATCAGCCGTTACAAAATTCTTTTTGCCAATAGCCGCTACAATGATATCTCCGCGCAAAACCTCTGTTTTAAGATCTTTTGTGCGACTG
Organism: Sphingobacterium nematocida; assembly: GCF_900168125.1. GTDB lineage: Bacteria > Bacteroidota > Bacteroidia > Sphingobacteriales > Sphingobacteriaceae > Sphingobacterium > Sphingobacterium nematocida. Next base: position 42,906 of record NZ_FUZF01000014.1, on the reverse strand, counting down.
TGCGTTAAGGTAACCGTACAATTTCCAGGATTACTATTTCTAGCCAACAAGATGCTCATTGGTGAACCCACGATGTTACTTCTTCCTACAACAACAGCATGTTTTCCTGCAGTATCAATACCATAATGTGCAAGCATCAACATAATACCATAAGGTGTTGCAGGAATGAAACAAGGTAAATTACGCTGCATACGACCTAAATTAATCGGATGAAAACCATCCACATCTTTTCTATAGTCAATAGCCTCCGTGACCTTATCCGGATCAATGTGAGCAGGTAACGGCAGCTGTACAATCAAACCATCAATAGTAGGATCTGCATTTATTTCTTGAATTTTAGAAATCAATTCCGCTTCAGAAACACCTACATCATAACGGATATTAGTTGACTCAAAACCTACCAATTCACAGTTTCTCATTTTACTGGCTACATAGGTTTCGCTTCCACCATCATTTCCAACTAAGATAGCAACAAGATGAGGCTTTCTGCCTGCAACAGCAGTAAAAGCTGCAGCTTCAACTTTTATATCTTCTTTAATCTTTGCAGATACTTCTTTACCGTCTAGTATTTTCATAGTATTTAGTATTAAGTAGTTAGTATTAAGTATTTAGAAAGAATCTCCTACAATAACACACTTAATCTTCGTTCTTTTGTATTTATCACTAAGTTATTAATCCAATTTCAATACCGCCATAAACGCCGATTGTGGAATTTCAACATTTCCTACCTGACGCATACGTTTTTTACCTTTTTTCTGTTTCTCTAACAACTTACGTTTACGGGAGATATCACCTCCATAACATTTTGCTGTTACGTCTTTACGTAAAGCTGATATCGTCTCCCTAGCGATGATTTTTGCTCCAATAGAAGCTTGGATCCGGATTTCAAACTGTTGTCTAGGCAATAATTCTTTTAATTTCTCACAGATTTTTTTACCAAAATCATAAGCATTACTTCTGTGAATCAACGAGGATAAAGCATCGACAGGTTCGTCATTAAGACGTATATCCAACTTAACCAAGTCTGAAGTACGGTAACCGATCTGGTGGTAATCGAATGAAGCATAGCCTTTTGAAATTGTCTTCAATTTATCGTAAAAATCGAATACGATCTCTCCCATAGGCATTTCGAAAACCAATTCTACACGATCTGATGTCAAATAAGATTGGTTCATTATCGTACCTCTCTTTTGTATACATAGTGACATTACAGGTCCCACAAACTCTGCCTTCGTGATGATGTTAGCTTTGATATAAGGCTCTTCTATAGAGTCCAATTTGCTCGGATCAGGTAAATCTGATGGATTGTGTACTACAACCTCCTCTTTATCTTTACTCAAGAATGCGCGGTATGACACGTTTGGAACAGTAGTGATCACTGTCATATCAAACTCTCTTTCTAAGCGCTCTTGAATAATCTCCATATGGAGCATACCTAAGAAACCACAACGGAAACCAAATCCTAAAGCAGCAGAAGACTCTGGTTCAAACACCAACGACGCATCATTCAACTGCAACCTATGCATAGATTCGCGCAACTCTTCATAATCCTCGGTGTCTACAGGGTAAATACCTGCGAAGACCATTGGCTTCACTTCTTCAAACCCTTGAATTGCACTCTGACATGGACGGTCTTTATGGGTGATTGTATCCCCCACCTTTACTTCGCGGGCTTCTTTAATACCAGAGACGATATAACCTACATCACCAGTCTTAATCACATCTTTAGCAACTTGGTTCAATTTCAGGGTACCTACCTCATCTGCATAGTACTCTTTACCAGTAGCAACAAATTTAACTTTATCTCCTTTTCTAATTTCACCATTCTCAACTTTAAAGTAGGCCATAATACCTCTGAAGGAGTTAAAAACAGAATCAAAAATCAGGGCTTGCAAAGGTCCATCAGGATCTCCCACTGGCGCAGGAACCCGTTCGACGATTGCCCGCAATATATCCGGTATTCCCAGACCTGTTTTTCCTGACGCAGGGATAATATCTTCTCTTTTACCTCCGATAAGATCAATAATCTGATCTTTAACCTCTTCCGGCATGGCACCAGGCAAGTCCATTTTGTTCAATACAGGAATAATCTCCAGATCATGCTCCATAGCGAGATACAGATTGGAAATAGTTTGTGCCTGTATTCCTTGAGATGCATCTACAATTAATAAAGCACCTTCACACGCAGCGATGGATCGAGATACTTCATACGAAAAGTCTACGTGTCCCGGAGTATCGATGAGGTTAAATATGTACTGCTGTCCATCTTGAACATAGTCCATCTGAATAGCATGGCTCTTGATTGTAATCCCTCTCTCCCTTTCCAAATCCATATTATCCAACAGCTGGGCTTGCGCCTCCCGTTGTGAAATTGTATTTGTAAATTCCAATAATCTATCTGCCAAGGTACTCTTGCCGTGGTCGATATGTGCTATTATACAAAAATTGCGTATATGCTTCATATAGGTTTTATGCCTTCTTTTTATAAACGGCAAATATACTGTATTTAAGTGACTTTTTTTTTTGAAAAAGCTTGTTTTTTCTGATGATTCTTTTTAAAGACTCTACAAAAACAACCGTATCCTTACGCTAAGACCGGACCATGTCTTAAAAACAAGAGGCTACCCTTAATAAGGATAGCCTCTCTTAATTATCTATAGCGATATTCTCTCTATAATTTACTATTCACATCAATAGCATTCAACTCTTCAAATGCTTGTTTTAAACGGGTTACAAAAGCATCTTCTCCCTTACGCAACCACACACGTGGATCATAATATTTCTTGTTTGGTGAATCAGCTCCTTCAGGGCTTCCAATTTGTCCCTGTAAGTAGTCATGGTTCTTTGCTTCGTAACCACGAACACCATCCCAAAATGCCCATTGCATATCTGTATCAATATTCATCTTGATCGCACCGTAAGAAATTGCTTCGGCAATCTCCTCTGGAGAAGATCCAGACCCCCCGTGGAATACAAAGTTAACAGGCTTAGCTGCTGACAAGCTGTATTTTTCACGTATATGATCTTGTGAATTCTTCAAAATAACCGGTTGTAGTTTCACATTTCCAGGCTTGTAAACGCCGTGCACATTACCAAAAGCAGCAGCTACGGTAAATTTATCAGAAACTTTTGACAACTCTTCGTAGGCATAAGCAACCTCTTCTGGCTGTGTATATAACTTAGAGCTATCCACATCGGAGTTATCTACCCCATCCTCTTCTCCACCTGTCACCCCCAACTCAATTTCTATAGTCATCCCTAGAGGTTTCATACGCTCTAAATAACGCTTAGACACTTCTATATTCTCTTCGATAGGTTCTTCTGACAAATCCAACATGTGCGAAGAAAACAAAGGCTTACCGTTTGTTGCAAAAAACTTCTCTCCTGCATCCAAAAGACCGTCAATCCAAGGCAGCAATTTCTTTGCAGCATGGTCAGTATGTAAAATAACAGCAACACCATAATGTTCTGCCAACAAGTGAACATGTTGCGCAGCTGAGACAGCTCCCAATATACAAGCTTTCAATCCGTCATTATTTAAAGACTTTCCTGCATAAAACTGAGCACCACCATTTGATAATTGAATGATCACCGGCGAATTCACAGCCTTTGCTGTCTCCATCACTGCATTAATAGAATTTGTACCTATTATGTTTACAGCTGGAAGTGCAAATTTATGTTCCTTAGCGATTTCAAACAATTCTTGAACTTGGTCCCCGGTTAGTACACCTTTATAATCTTTTAGGCTCATGATTTTTTTCTTTTAGTTTTACTTCTTTGATTGGATAAAGTTAAGTGTTTTAAATGAGAATGAAAATAGTAGTGTAAAAAATACACTAAGAAAACCTAATCAATAGCCTTTCATTCACCTGACAGCACTGCTACGGAAGAGATTTCTATTGCATATGAGAGCAAAATTATCTAAGTTTAACAAATATAAACTCAATTAAAATACGGCATGCTGGACATATACGGAATCAAAAATTGCAATACAGTAAAAAAGGCACTGGATTGGATGAATGAAAATCAAATTGCTTATACGTTTCACGATTACAAAAAGGAACCTGCTACCCTTAAAAAACTGGAAGCTTGGGAGAAAAGCGTCGGTTGGGAAAAATTAGTAAATAAAAAGGGTACAACCTGGAAAAAGTTAAGCCCGGAAGAGCAAGCTAAGGTCATCGATAGTGATTCGGCCAACCAGGTACTTCTAAGCAACAACAGCATGATTAAAAGACCCGTTATTGAGTTAAAAAACGACATAATATTAGGTTTCGATGAAACTATATATCAAGAAAAACTGGCAAAATAATGATTCGAAAAACATTCAGATATTTACTTTACATAGGTTTGGCATCACTTACGATCCCTGCCTTTGCTCAGCAAAAGAGTACTTATAATTATTCGGAAGCTTTCGGACCTAATTTCTATACTTCTAACGGTACAGAATACCGATCTGCAAGCGGCAAACCTGGTCCCGCTTACTGGCAGAATGCAGCCAGTTACGCTATAAAAGCAAAGCTGAATGATCAATTAGATCGAATTTCAGGATCGGTACAGATCAAATACACCAACAATAGCCCCGAAGACCTAGACTTTATCTGGCTTCAGTTGGACCAAAACCTCTTCAGCAACGAGTCTAGAGGACAAGCAACCATTCCTTTAACTGATAGTCGTTACGGTAGTTCGAATAATAAATTTGAAGGCGGTTATAAGATTAATAATATGAAGGTCTCGGGTCAGGATCAGACACCTTCTTACACAATATCCGATACACGTATGCGTGTAGACTTGGCAACTCCTCTAAAATCCAAAGGTGGAACTGTCACATTGAGTATGGATTTTGAATTTTCTATCCCTGAATATGGCGCGGACCGCACCGGAATTTTGACTACAGCTAATGGAAAGATTTATGCAATAGCGCAGTGGTACCCCCGTGTATGCGTATTCGATGATATTTTAGGATGGAATACCCATCCTTACACAGGACCTGGGGAATTTTACTTAGAGTTTGGAGATTACGATGTTGAGATTACAGCACCAGCCAACCATATTGTTGTATTAGGCGGCGAGCTCTTAAATCCATCGGAAGTCTGGACAACAGAACAACTGCAACGATACAACTCAGCAAAGACTTCAGATCGCACTTTGATGATACGCAACGAAGCGGAAGTTACTCAAAAATCCTCCCGTCCTAACAAAAAGGAATTAACATGGAAATATAATTTAAAAAACGCACACGATGTCGCCTGGGCATCATCGCCGGCATTTATCATAGATGCAGCCCGCATAAAACTACCTTCAGGAAAATCTGCCCTTGCAATGTCTGCTTACCCCAAAGAAAGTAATGGTGGAAATGCTTGGGAACGTTCGACTGAATATACGAAAGCATCCATTGAACATTACTCTCAAAAATGGTTTGAATACCCATACCCTGTCGCGGTAAATGTTGCATCTAATGTAGGAGGAATGGAATATCCAGCCCTTTCCTTTTGTGGTTACAAAGCCAAAGCAGGAAACTTATGGGGTGTAACAGATCATGAATTTGGACACAACTGGTTTCCAATGATCGTAGGCAGCAATGAAAGACTGCATGGCTGGATGGATGAGGGCTTTAATACATTCATCAACGACATCTCTACAGAAGTATTTAACAAAGGGGAATATGCGATGAAATACGGTAAAAAGAACAGCCTATCCTTAGCATTATTTAATCCTTCATTGGAACCTGTGATCAACAGCCCTCAAACGATGAAAGAGCGTAATATCGGGTACCTTGTATATTACAAACCTGCTTTTGCCCTACATTTGTTGAGGGACGAAATCATTGGAAAAGACAGATTTGACAAAGCTTTTCGTAAATATATCGAACACTGGGCTTATAAACATCCTTCACCAAATGATTTCTTCCGCACCATTGAGAATGAAACAGGTGAGAATCTAAATTGGTTCTGGCGAGGTCTTTTTCAGAATAACTGGCAGATGGATCAAGCTATTACAGACGTACGTTATGTGGAGCTTGACCCAGCAAAAGGAGCTATCGTGACCATAGAAAACCTAGACAAGCTCCCGATGCCTGTAGAACTAGAAGCTACCACTGAAAGTGGCAAAAAAATTACTGTTAAGCTACCTGTTGAAATTTGGGAACGAAATAACAAGTGGACGTTCAAGCTCCAAAGCACAGAAAAACTCACCCAAATAAAATTAGATCCACGTAGTGTTTTTCCAGACACTAACCCAGATAACAACACATGGCCAACAAAATAAAGATGAAGACGATAAAAAAAATATTAACAGCAATATGTTTGACAATTGGACTTCAATTGTCTACAGTACAAGCTCAGGAAATAAAGGGATTCGTCTACGAACTGGTAAGCAGTAATCCTCTTTGGAATACCACCATAAAAAACCTGAGAACGCAGCAAATCGTACAATCAGATAGAGATGGGAGTTTTAAAATCGGGGGAAAACTAAATGATTATCTTATTTTTTCGAACCCTGGATACAAACAAGACACTATATTCTATTACGAAGATAATATCCGACGGGTATACATGACGCGAGATGAGAGTTTAATTTTGATCGATGAAGTTGTGGTAAGTCGAATGACAGACAGCAGATTAGCAGCAGAAATTGCTAAAGCGCAAAACGAAGGTAAGGCCGTAGATGTAAGTCAACAACGAGGAGGTCTACGCGTTTCTCCATCCAGATTATTTGGCAAAAAAGCGAAAGAGGCCCGTAGTAACCTTAACTTGCTGATAGCTGAACGGGAGAAAAGGGAGATAGATCGCAGGTTCACGACACAGCTGATAGCCTCGACTGTACCATTGAGCCCCGATGAGATTGCACTCTTTAGAGAACGCTTCAGGCCTACGGTTGATTTCATCAAAAAGGCCTCTAACGAAGATTTAAAAGTACATATCCTCGACTCCTACAAAAAGTTTAAATCGGATAAGTAACTTCTTGATATGACGTTAAAATTAAGCAGTATAATTTCGATTTTGTGCTTAAGCTGCACTATGGCTTACGCACAAAAAGTCGATCGTGCCCTAGAACATAAAATAAAGAAGGAAATCAATGGTTTCCAAGGGGATGTTGGCATCTACGTGCATCAGCTTAAGACCAATAAAATCGTATCGATAAATGCGGACACGGTCTTTCCGACTGCCAGCATTGTTAAAGTGCCGATTTTAGTGGGTGTATTTCAAAAGATTGCTCAGGGAGAACTGAAACTAAACCAAGCGTTCAAATATTCGGACAAAAGGGCCTATGGAGGATCGGGACTCATGCAATTTTATAAAGACAGCGCACAAACGGATCTTTCTACAATGATTTCGCTCATGCTTACCTACAGTGACAATGTTACCTCTATCTGGCTCCAGGAGCTTTCTGGTGGCGGAGCAATGATCAACCCATTGATGGATCAATTAGGCTTAGAGCAGACAAAAGTCAACTCCAGAACTCCAGGCCGTGAAAAGATATGGGAAGAATACGGTTGGGGACAGACCACCCCTCGGGAAATGGCCAAACTGTTCACTTTAATCCGTAACGGACAAGTAGTAGATGCCCGCCATTCGGACAAGATGTATAGATACCTCAAGAACCAGTTTTACAACGGCAGATCCCTATCACAGCTACCTCCTGAGGTCAACGCTATTGCAAAAACCGGTTCTGTAGATCAAGCGCGGGGCGAGGTTATATTAGTCAATGCACCTAGCGGGGACTATGTATTCTGTATACTAACAAAAAATAATAAAGATGCTCGATGGACGGATGATAACGAAGCTGAGGAGTTAACAAGAAAACTCTCTAGCATAATCTGGAATCACTTTGAACCAAAGCATCCCTTTCAGAGCTTTAAGCCCATAAACTAAATAAGGTGTCCTAAAGGACACCTTATTTAGTTTATATCAAAATCTTATACTTAAGCTCGCTCTAAGCAAAAGAAACCTCTCCAAAGAACTGAGGTAAATGGAAATTAGGGCTAGCATTATCGATATTATTCCAGGCCATAAAGTGCGGATCAGGCAATCCATCACCACATTTATAAAAATTAGCATGGTATGTTTTGCCCGAAAAAGACACCTCTCCAAATATCCTTTTCGGGATTAAAAGGTAACTTTCCCATTTCTTGACACCATCCTTTTTCACTAACTGAACACAAGCATCGACACTATCAACTTGTTCATTGGACAATCTATTACGTTCTGATTTAACTGCCGGCCCATACCCTATCAGACCCGTGGCCAATACATTAAATTCAAAATTATAATAGGTTTGTTTTTGATCCAGTGAAAGAAAAAACTCTACACAGCTATCTTCCCATACATTTTCATTCGGACGCATATATTGGCCTTTTACAAACTCCTCTTCGACGTCGAAATGCAGATAAATGAAATGCTCAGAATGAGCCATTTGAAATCTAGTTTGCGGACGATTCGGAAATTCAGATTCCCAGGGGCATTGATCGATAGCATTCCAAGGAAGCTGTGCGAATACCGCTTCTAATTTATTAAAATCGGCAATAGTATCCGTTATCTTTTCAACAGTGAGCTTTTTCATTTGTCTATAATTATTCGTGCATTTAATTGTTTTCTCGATGGAACTCATAATCCGTTAGCTAACGGAACGTTTTGATTTTCAAATGTCAATATCTTGTCCCAACGAGTCGGTATGGAATAACCAAACTTAACTAAAATCCGTTATATCCTAGAATGCCTACAACAAAACCATAAGACCATCGAATCAATTTTGAATGTTATTGATTGATTAAGCTCTGACTTAAGATTTCCTTCAGCTCCTCCTCGCAAGCTTCCAATTCTTTCACCAATTTCAACTGCGTATTCGTTCTGACCAAATTATGATCTGCATAATGTGTCTTATAATAAAGATCACCATCGATGTAATCGGTTAAAAACCGAACAGCCTGCATATAAGGCAACAACAAAACACCATACCACAGTGACTCGATTTCCTTTTCTGTCAAAAAGTCCTTGGCCTCGCTGAAATATCCATCCGTATAAGCCTGAAATAAAGGCACATTTAAAACCACCTTACTCAGATCTTTTTCATCTTCTGCGGCAGAATTTATAATGGTACGAATAGCGTCTCCAAAATCATAAGCGATATACCCTGGCATTACTGTATCCAAATCAATAACACATTGTACGTTATCATCCTGATCCAACAATACATTATTAAATTTGGTATCATTATGCGTGATACGCACTGGCAATTCATTATTTTTGCCCATCATGATAATTCGACGCATGCGTTCTTCACGCTCAAAGATATAATCCAGAATCTCTTTAACTTCATCTAGACGACCTGCTTTGTTTTCCGTTATCGCTTTTCTTAAGTTAGACAGACGAAAGTCAATATTATGAAAATTGGGCAATATTTCAACCAATTTAGTTGCATCCAATGTAGAGAGTTGCTTTTGAAATCTTCCAAACGCCAATCCCCCAGAAAAAGCCTGACGGGCAGTCTCCACAATGTCATAACTTTTGGTCCCTTCCAATAGAATGAAAACCCTCCAGTATTCACCATTAGCATCTTGAAGATACTTTGCTCCTGCTTTCGTAGGGATAATGGTCAGTGTACATTTATCAACATCAACTACCTCTCCTTTCAGAACAGATTTAAGATGCGTAGTGACTAGGTCAATATTGTGCATCAACCCCTCCACATTGGGAAAGATATTATGGTTAATCCGTTGCAGTAAATAGGAAGTTTTTTCATCTTCCATCTTAAGTCTAAAAGTATCATTGATATGCCCAGACCCAAAACGCTCTATACTAACAACCTTACTATTTAATTCAAAATTACTTGCTACACTCTCCACTTCCTCGGAATCGTACACTGACATAGATAAGATTTATAATTATTTTATTCAAAAACAGTTTAAATTAATGCAATATCCATAATTCAAAACATTAAAGAAAGCTTTTTTTTCAATCAAACGTTTGCACAATTTAAGATAATATATACTAGAATATTCTACGTTTTATTTTACCGATTTACTATATTCGTAAAATATACCCTGTATATCCACATGATAACTGAAATAATCATTATTCTTCTACTCATTTTATTAAATGGTATTTTCTCTGCGTCCGAAATTGCTATTGTCTCCAGCCGAAAAGCTCGATTACAAGCTGCAGCTGGCAATAATCTCGGAGCAAAACGGGCTTTAAAACTAAAAGAGCACCCCAATCAATTCCTTTCTACCGTACAGATTGGCATCACTTTAATCGGTATATTGACAGGTTTTTTCTCTGGTGGATCTATCTCCACCTATATTGCAGATGTGTTACAAACCATTCCTGCACTAGCTCCATATAGCCAATCCCTTTCGGTACTTCTTGTTGTAATCTGTATTACATACCTATCATTGGTCATAGGCGAACTCGTTCCTAAACGTATCGGGATGGCAATTCCCGAAAAATATGCGGCTCTGGTAGCAATCCCCATGGATACGCTGAGCAAAATCGTTAAGCCCTTTGTGTGGGTATTATCTGCCTCCACCGATTTCATCGTAAAACTACTTAATATCAAAGTTTCGAAAAATACCGTTACCGAAGAGGAAATCAAGGCACTCGTAGATGAAGGTGTGGATAGCGGCATCATTGAAGATTTTGAACACGACATGGTAGACCGTATTCTTAACATCGGAGATAAGAAGGCGATCAATATGATGGTACACCGCAGCGATATCGCTTATTTAGATCTCGAGGACTCTATTGAGGATATCAAAGCATACATCATTAAGAATGAGCACACCGAATATCCGGTATGTGACGGCAATTTTGACCAAATAAAAGGCATAGTACATGCCAAGAGCCTATTGAAAGCCATTTTAAATGAAGGCAAAATAGACTTGGAGAAGTTGGTCCATCCAATTCCATTTGTCAATGAAAATAGCAGTATCTATTCCGTTCTTGAAGTTCTAAAGTATGGAAGCGTACTACAAGCTGTAGTCATTGATGAATACGGCAGTCCACAAGGAATAATAACGTTAAAAGATATTATGACCGGTTTGGTCGGAGGGTTTGATGAATATTCATCCAACAGCAAATCCAAGCTATTCAGACAACGTGAAGACGGCACCTATATCCTTGAAGGCCGTTATCAACTCGACGATTTTTTTGAAAAATTCGAAATTGGGATTTCCGAAGAAGATGAAGAAGAGCTTGGTAATATCACCACCCTTGCAGGACTTGTTTTTTTGTTACTAGACCATATGCCTACCGAAGGAGAAACTGTATTTTATAAAGACTATCGCCTAGAAGTATTAGATATGGATGGTAACCGCATAGACAAAATTGCTTTATCCAAGATACACGACAACAACAACGAAATATCGAATATAGACTAACTCCGATATTGATCGACGACAGCCAACAGTTGTGCCTTGGTGAGTAATCCACTTTGTCGCCATACTTGCGTGCCATCTTTGTATAGAATCATAGTGGGCACTCCCTGTACGGCAAAGTTTTTGGCTAAAGCTTGATTTCGGTCTACATCAACCTTCAATATGGACAACTGCTCGCCAAAGTGATCTTTCACCTCTTTTAATATAGGAGCCAGTGTCTGGCAAGGTCCACACCAAGCTGCAGAAAAGTCAATAAGCACCAATTTATTTTTTTGAATTAATTCGTTAAAATTTGCCATATTATTACAACAACCAATAAAGTTATCTTTTGTTTTAAAATCATGCTGTCTTCCGACTACTTGAAAGGAATACAGAGCTTTTCCAAATCTTCAATATCTCCCTGAAACATATTCAAATCGACGTACCCCTTAATTCCGGAGACTGCTCCCCGTTCTGAAAACTGCCAAAAATCCCAATGTCTTTTGGGTTTTTCGACCCAAAAATTATAGTTTGCTATCCACAACGTATAATCTGCAAATTCCTTTTCCAAAAAATCAGAAAAATAACTATCCCCCGAATACACGATAGGTTTTACTTTATAATGTTCTTCCACCTTATCCAACCACCGCTTCAATCCCACCTTCAAACTATCCATGGACTGACTCTTGGGCCGCTCTTCGATATCAAGGACAGGTGGTAAGTCTCCCGATTCCAGCTTCACTGTATTGATAAAATTCTGAGCTTGCTTTACTGAATTTTCATTAGGTCTGAAATAGTGATATGCTCCACGCAGCTTGTTGTGCTGTTGTGCCCCAATCCAGTTTTTCTGAAATCTTTTATCCTTATTCCGCTGTCCCATAGTGGCACGGACAAAAATAAAATCCACGGGAAACTCTCCATTAATATGCACGACCGAAGGCCAATCGATCTTACCTTGGTATTCGCTCACGTCTACACCAAAAATTTTGTCACGATGTTCAGACATCAGAAATATATTTCGAGCGTCGTGCTTATTTTTATCCGAATCCGTAAAGCGGGCTTCTTTCCCGACCAGCGCTTTGAAATAATAAAAAATACCTGTGCGATAATGCCAGATTGCAAACAGAAAAATCAAGCCAATGGGTATAAGAATACTCCAAATCAAATAAGGCTTTCTATCATTGGCCCCTGACACCAATTTATCCTTGCTCCTTTTCTGATATTTTGCCATATTGCACCGAAAATAATGTATTTATCAGTTCCAAACAATACTTTTATATATGAAATATCCATTTCGCACAATTTACACAACCAAAAATAGCTGTACTTTGGATATTCCATATAGCCTTTAAAGAACAATTAATTTATATATGAAAGTTTACAATCCTAAAGATTGGTTTAATCTCATCGGCTACTTTTACAAATCGGATTATATCAAAAAAATAGCCCCTTTATTGGTTCTTACTGCATTATTTTCCTGGGGAGTGGCCTATCTCGAGTTAGAATACCTCAAACTATCGGACAAGAGTTGGGTCAAGAATATTACAATAGTTCATAGTTTATTGGGATTCGTACTATCCTTGATCTTAGTATTTAGAACCAATACGGCTTACGACCGCTGGTGGGAGGCCCGCAAACAATGGGGGGCATTGACCAATGTCAGTCGTTCACTGGCGATCAAACTCAATGCTATGTTACCTCCGGATGACAAAGTAAATCGTAGCTTCTACCGAAAAGCAATACCGCTCTATGCCGAGACGCTGTACAACTTCCTGCGTTCAGATTATACCAAGTTTATGCTCGATGAAGCCTTACACCCAGAACTAAATGCACTGGATGACAAGAAGCACGGTCCCAATCAAGTCGCATCGCTTATATTCCGGAAGACAAACAATCTTTACGAACAGCAAATCATTACGGGAGAACAGTTCCGAATGCTCAATGATGAGATCACCGCAATGACGGGGGTATGTGGAGCCTGCGAAAGAATAAAGAACACGCCAATACCAATTGCATACAGTTCTTTCATCAAAATATTTATCATCATTTACACGGCTACTTTGCCTTTTGGTTACGTATTTTCAATTGGTTATTTTGTAACACTTGCAGTTCCTTTTATCTTTTATGTCCTTATCAGCATCGAGATGATTGGTGAATCTATTGAAGAACCGTTTGGTCGGGATTCGGACGATCTACCTATTGATAAAATCACTGCCAACATAAAAAAACATAGCGGAGAACTACTTTTACCTTGATTTTTACCGATTTTTAATTGCTACAACAGGCAAAAACAAATTAATCACTCTCATTTTCAGCCGGTAAGAAGTAATAGCTAATTTTAGTTTTGCAGAATTAGTTAGTTTTTCTACTTTTGTGGCGGAGAGCTGGCAGAGTGGTCGAATGCGGCGGTCTTGAAAACCGTTAACTGTCACAGGTTCGGGGGTTCGAATCCCTCGCTCTCCGCCAAACAAACGACAAAGCCTGACATTAGTCAGGTTTTGTCGTTTTATAGCTTTTTGACAAACACAGTTTAAGGCAAAAAGAGGAAAACTACAAAAGAAATGAGCGAAGCGAATGCTTTGGGTTTATTTGAAGCCTCCCCAATTGGGGCTGACCGAAGGTAATCCCTCGCTCTCCGCAGAAAAACCTTCATCGAAAGATGGAGGTTTTTTGCGTTTAGAGAGATAAGAACCCAAGGGTTCGATTCTTGAAGGTTCTGGATAGTGTTTGGGCATTAGAGAGAAGAGAAACAGAAAGCATGGTCGTATCGCATTAAAGGTTTCATTTTATTCCCTGAGTCCGAGTCTCTCCTATGTTTCATACTATATTCACGGTCTATATACTCCCAATACACGATCAAAAGCAGGTATTAGCAAGGTGTATCTAATATATTTGCAACTTGAATCCATGTCTAACTTGGACTTGACCTGGACTCACTCTGGACTCATTGCGGAGACAATGTACTTTACGTCTATGTTTACAGTGTCTCTTTAGCAAGTTATTGGTACAGTATTCTCACCATCAATAACAGGGGCTTCAATTACATTGAAGCCCCTGTTATTGATGAAATACGACACTTGCTAAATTTAATTACCGCTGGTTCTTTTGGCTTTGATATTAGTCGGCCACTCCATCTGTTTGCCCTGCTTATCTATCGGCAAAACTATTTTCTCGCGCGATACCAACTCAGGCTCTTCGCAGGCCAAATACGTTAGGATAGCGACGATAATTGCATTTTGCTTTACTTCATCGAAGACTATTTTATCATATGTATCACGGTTGGTATGCCAAGTCAACTTCCCATAATCCCATGAGGTAGACGACAGACCAAAAGCTGGTATACCTCTTTGAACAAAGGAAGAATGGTCACTTCCACCGGTGCCCGGCATACCAGGAAATGTTGTCTGGATTTCACGTCGAAAGTCTTCTGGCAAATATTGAAGCCAACGGCCGATGTATTCATACGATCTTTCAAATCCACTACCGGCAATACGTACAATACGTCCGGTACCGTTATCCTGATTCCATACGACCTGAATATTTTTAGCTATCTCCGGATGATCTTCTACAAAAGCGGAAGAACCATTTAATCCCTGCTCTTCGCTACCCCAGTTTCCAACAAGGATTGTCCTTTTATTCTCGGGATATACTTTTCGCAAGATACGTACGGCTTCCATCATCGTGATGACACCAGTAGCATTGTCTGTAGCCCCAGTTCCTCCATCCCAAGAATCCAGATGGGCAGACAAAACTACATATTCATTCGGCTTTTCCTTGCCCTTGATTTCCGCTATACTGTTATAAGTTTTCGTTGTTCCAAGCTCCTTTGAGTTCCCCTCTAAAAGTACTCGGGGCTTGATCCCTCGTTCGGCCATACGATATAGCAAACCGTAATCCTCTAACGCAATATTAAAGACTGGAATCTGCTTTGACTTTGCATCAAATATCCGGGTTAATCCCGGCAACTCGGTCCAATAAGAGTCAATCACACCCACTGCACCGGCCGTCTCTAGAATCATAGGTATAGTGCGTCTTGTGTTCTCGGTATAGGTCATACTGAGATCCCATTTCTTTTGCTGTTCACTTTTCAGTAGCTGATAACTTTCATATCCTTTTGCAGAGGCGGATTCTTTCCAATTGGCATCCGATCGGCCCGATAGAGGGTTCATTCCGATAAGCACAATCTTGCCTTTAACGGTCTTTAACCAAGCTTGAAAGTCTGCAGCAGAATTAAATACGGGCATCGCGATCACTTCAGCCTCCACCCCCTTGCCTTTTGTCATCGGACTAAACGCCAATTGCGTACCTTCTAAAGATTTTATTCTCGGAAACATCATTGTCGCCTGCGAGGTACCTCTATCCCACGATCGCCATTCGCCATAAACTTCATTGCGCGCCTCTACACCTAGTGCCGTATACTGCTTTACAACCCAGTCGTGCGCTTGTTGCATCTGTGGACTCCCTACCATACGCGGTCCAATCATATCCACCAATTCAAAAGCATAGTTTTCTAATTGCGAATTTGTATTTGCTTCCTGAACGATAGCAGAAACTATTGCGTCCTTATTCTGCGCAAAAACAGAAGTACTACATGCCAGCGTACACGCTAGCCCCAATGATTTTAAAGTAGAATGTTTAGATAATATTATTCGCATCAGTGTATAAATTGTTTGATTAGTTTTCTTGTAATTTACCAAAGATAATTCACTAATTTTGAAAACAGCGAACCAAAATTGCTGAAAGAAAGACACTATAAAATATTAATAAATTCAAGATCTCTTTCGGTATCGGCATAGGTTTTGAACTGCTGTAAAAAGAAAGATTTCACATCCTCCACGCCACAGTATTTTTTCAAAAAACTAGCAACATCGTCTTTTCTACTATCTTCTCTTCGCATAAATTCCTTAAGAGCCTGCTCTCCTTTCTTTTCGATAAAATAGTTAGTCGCTATTGCATTAAAGACAAAATGAGGATTTGTTTCATCATCGTAATAATAAAAGGCATTCAAATCATCTAAAATTTTAGGATTTTCAAGGATGTATGGAGCTAGTTTACGTAAATGATACATGATAGGTTTGCCTGCAGCTCCGCCTACCAAATTGGTAAAGCCATCCATCACTATAGCTGGGTACTTTGGATACAATACGGTTAATAGGCGTAAAAGCTCATGTTTGTGTAACATAGCATCCGAACTAAACAAGATACGGTTTTTAGGATCGGTCAAGCCACATACTGTGCTTTTGGTGGACATCATATTGGCAACATAATCGTAACCTCGCATGTAAAATAAGGCCTCACATCCAGGGGCATAGATGTATCGTAACTTAAAGGGAAGTTCTTTTCCAAAGTAAGTTTCTATTTTTCTTACATAGTTATTTATTTGATCGATGTCCTTTGCTGAAAAGGGGTAATCTTTTGGATAATAAAAATCAAAGTATTGATCTTCTTTAAACTGATAGTTTTCATTGTCGAGTCTAAATCCAAGGATGTCCTGCATTTTCAAGCCAGATGAAGTCTCTTTGATAATATAGTTCTGTATCGCATACACCATGGTAGAAGCACTATCTATATTTGTTTCCAACATCACTTTGACGTTATATTGATTATCGGACACCTTTGACAATCCCAAAATTGTCTGTATTCGATAAGAAAACATACTGTAAAGCCATGGCTCATAGCTATCGTTTCTAGGCAGGTTAAAATTATTTTGCGGGGACCAAAAATCAGCATCGTCTTTCCCCGCAGACTTCGTTTCGATATATTTTCCAAAAAAATCTATCAGACCCCTATTTAAGGCACTTATGGTATCTACATTATTAAACCTAAATTTCATTTGCGAAAAACAACTCGTTGAAAACAGCAAAAAAATGACCAAACTGAAGATGTGTCTTTTTATCATAAGAAGTGAATAACAATCTAAATTAAACAAAAGATAACTTATTCCGCCTATGTACTCACTTTTTAACACGTATCTCCCTGACCAAACTCGGTAAAACTATAGTCTCATTTTTCACCGAAATATTCGGTGATTTTACCGAGAAATAGAAAATATTGGTCGAAAGATCATTTTGTCCTGACAGATTCTACGCTACTTTTGAATCAACAAAATACGACAAGAGTTAAAATATAAAATAACAACAACTAAAAAAAATTACAACTATGAAACGGACTATCGCAACCATCGCAACATTATTCACACTAGCATTTTCTTTCAGTTCTTTTGCAAAAGAAACAACCAATCCGCTAAAAGATCTGAATACAAAGAAAATCGCACTTACCTATGTAGAGGCTATCTCGTTAGGTAATATTGATTTCAATAAGCACCTTTTTACAGCGGACTTTGAGTATACAAATGCAGCAGTCAACCAGTCTTCAAACAGATCTGAATACCTAGCATTCTTGAAAGCAAACAAGGACATTAAGTACAACTGTAAAACCACCTACGAAATATTAGACGAAGCTGGTGCTACATCCGTAGCAAAAGCCACGATGAAATTTGAGAATTTCACCCGTGTAGATTACATTACTATGGTACAGACTAAAGAGGGATGGAAAGTAAGTAAAGTAGTAACCACATACCCATAGTAGTCAACTATTTTTATCTGGAAGAGTTAATTTTCTATATACCTAAGGCTCCGAAAAATCGGAGCCTTTTTTGATTCGTAAAAGTTTCAATGGTATCCTCCCCTACTTTATCAATCAAAATCGCTTTCCATAAATTAAATACCTTTTCATCATTCATGGATAGAATGATTAGCTAGCTAATTATTTTTCCACATAGTTTTCATACTTTTACAGCATGAGTAATAATGATATTATGAAAAAGCTCCGTGTAGCTTTAAAATTTACAGACGACGATATTATTGAGGTATTATCCTTGGTGGACTTTAGAGTAACAAAAACCGAGTTGGGTGCAATATTCCGCAAAGATGATCACCCAAATTTCAAGCCTTGTGGCGATCAACTACTCCGAAATTTTCTAAACGGACTAATTATTTATAAGCGTGGTCCAAGGGTTAATCCTAATTCAAAGTCATCAACTGACAAAGAAGAACAAAAGCACAATGAAAAATAACATAACAACTATAGCCTTTGATGCAGATGATACCTTATGGATAAATGAACCCTATTTTCAGGAAGCTGAGAAACATTTCTGTACACTTCTTGAGCATTATTTACAAATCTGAAACTATTCTTCATACCGCTTTAGCATATCAATATGTAAGATACCGTCTTCATCGTAAGGTTCTCCCTGAGGTTCAAAGCCCAAAGACTGATACATAGCTAGCAGATGGTACTGCGCCCCTATTCTTATATCGGATTTACCAAAAATAGCATAACACGACTGTATAGCTTCTTTCACAATCGTTTTTCCCAATCCCAATCCTCTGAAATCCGGATTGACAAGCACTCTTCCTAGAGAGACTTCTTCGTAAGAAAGACCTGCTGGTACCACCCGACTGTATGCAGTCAATTTGCTACCAATATACAGCATCACATGATGGCATGCCTTATCTTTACCATCTATATCTTGATAGATACAACTTTGTTCTACCACAAATACCTCACTTCTTAAACGCAGTATCTCATAGAGTTCTACATTGGTCAACTCCTCAAAAGTCTTAATTCCTATCCGCTGTTCCATTATGTTCCTTTTTTCATAACATTGTTCTTTATTATTGACATTCAAAAGCTCACCCTACACGATCGGGTTCAGTTCATCTCTGTTGGTGATGCAGTAGCATCATGAAAGTTTTATTTATGCCGTGGTTGGCAAATTTAGGGATTGTTGTGTTATAATACATAAACTAATGACTAATCTACCTAATTCTAAAAAATACAAGTAGGATTTACATTCCTTGTTAAAATAGGCTATTAAAAACTAGCTACTACTTATATTTTTAGATATGATCACTATATTTAGGTCGAATTTCTCAAACACGACTTTTAGAAAAGAAAACCTATGATGGACGACAAAGACCCAATGAAGAAACTGGCTGAACAACTCCGCTGTCCTTCTGGGCATCAAGCAGAAACCATTGCAGACAATATGTTTAAATCCAATCATAATATGATACAAGAGACTATCCAAACGTTAGCATTGGAGAATCAGAGCGTCATACTAGAAATAGGTTTTGGTAATGGCAAGCATATCGCTCAACTGCTTGATATATCTCCCAATATAAAATACTATGGGATCGAGATCTCCGAAGCGATGCATAACCTGGCTATCTATCATAACCAGTCTGCTGTCGAATCGGATAGGGCTTACTTTGAAAAGGTAGACGGCAGTGGCTTACTTCCGTTTTCTGACAACCAGTTCACGCATATATTTTCTGTAAACACCTTATATTTCTGGCCTGACATCGACCTGTCACTGCGAGAAATATACCGCACGTTACAAGATGAAGGGCAATTGGTACTGACCTTCGTGGAAAAAGAATTTGGAGTAAAGCTTCCTTTTACGCAACATGGTTTCTCCTTGTATACAGACGATGAAATCGCTAATTACCTTCATCAGATTGGATTTGAAGATATACAGTCAATGACCTATACCGACGATACAACGAGTAAAGATGGTACACCTGTAAAGCGTACTTTTCTAACAGTATATGCCGTAAAAAGTGAGCGCGATTAATCGCTTGTCTACATGATGCTAAAATGTCTAAACATCATCAGCCCCCCGATTCCTATGGAAACAAAAGGATAGCCTTTCTGTAAGGGCATGGCATAGTCATAACCTACTCTACAATGGAAAAAACCTTGGTATTCCACATAGAGATGTGGGCTAACTCTAAACTGATTGTCTATTCCTTTATTAAAATCAAACAGATACCCGGTCTGCACATTGGCCGAGACCAAGAAATCTTTGTATCTATTATCGACTATATACCTTACAAAGCCCACTTGTGGAGCTAATCCAGAAGGCTGTCTGGGGTTTTTGCTGGTGTAATCTACGCCTACAGTAAAATCGTAGTTCTTATCATTGTCAAACACAAGTGGCAAATTTAGAGCAGCCTGAAACATAGGCCGTCGATCCTATTTCATTCCTAAACTAAAGATTTGGGCAGAAGCTTCCGATATACCAAAAAATCCGGTTAATAATAGACACAAACAAAATCCCTTCATAGACAAAGTATAGCAATATATATGCCCTAATTTACGGGTATGGTTATTTTTTATTCGGCAAACTATTACAAATCGAACATTAGTCTGTGAAAATTGAACATTTATTGGTTGGACGAAAAGCATAACTTTGTATATTCAGTCCTAACGGTTACCAAAACAACAGTACGATGAAGTTACCTTTTGAATCTTATAGCCCAAGTTGGAAAACAATATTTGAAGCACTCGAGGAAGAGCTCAGCAAAAAATTAGCTAATATCTCTCCCCGTATCGAACATATTGGTAGTACATCGGTAGAAGGTCTTTCCGCTAAACCTATCATTGATATTATGGTGGGGGTAGGAAACAATAGTGACTTGGATTTAGTCCCTCTCTTATTAAACAGTGGGGCTTATGTTTACTACGAGAAATATAATGATGATACGCCTTACCGTCGCTTTTTTGTGCGATTGAGCGCAAATGCCCGAGAACTAGGATTACCTGATATCATTGGCCCTGCAGATGAAATACCAGAACAAATGCATGATCATACTTTGCGTATAGCACATATTCATGTTATCCCTATTGATTCTGAACATTGGCTAAGACATATCGCCTTTCGGGACTATCTTCGTACCCACCGAGCTGTCTTAGATGCGTACCAACAACTCAAAGAAAGGTTGATACAGCAAGATTGGGAAGATAGCAACGATTACAATGCAGGAAAGGACGCCTTTTTAAAGAAAGAAGAAGAGAATGCCCTACAGTGGTATAAAGAATTAGAACAGTAATGACACAAGAAAACATACAAATCAGCGGAGACAATTATTCGCTCTATATACAATATCAAAAAGAAGAAACGCTACGCTTGGAATTTAACCGGATGACAAACGAGTTCTGGGGATTTGATTTTGAAAACTACTATCAATCGGGCTATTGGGATGAAAAGTGTATTCTGTATTCGCTTTTTGATGGCGATAAGATTATATCCCACGCCACCGTTAGTCTTTTTGACGTTATGCTAATGGGGGAGCAAAAAAAACTAGCACAAATAGGTACCGTCATGACAGACACGCTTTATCAGAAAAGAGGACTTGGCCGCTTCTTGATGAAACGGATACAGGCAGACTTTGCGGATAAGATTGATGGCATGTTCTTATTTGCCAATGAAACAGTGTTGGACTATTACCCAAAATTTGGCCTGGTCCCTGCTTCTGAGTTTATTGCAGTACAGCAAGGCGCTGACATCAAATCAAATTCTCAATTATCGAATCGAAAACTGAACCTTGATGATACTGACGATCTGAATCTATTTGAGCGTTTGGTTGAAAGTAGTATCTCTAACAGTGCTCTTACCTGTAAGAGTAAAGGCCTTAGCTTTTTTTACACTTACGCTTATCCCGATATGGGCTATAAGGACTCACTCTATTTCATCCCAGAACTAGATTGCGCTGTAGTAGTGGAACTAGAGGCGAGCAACTTACGTATCGTTGAGCTTTTTAGTGCCAATAAGGTTAACCTACAGGAGGTCATTGCTTCATTAGGGAACTTTACCTTTGATAAGATCGCTTTGGGTTTTACACCTCTTCAGGACGGATTTGACTTTGAGGTATGGCAGGACGATGACTTGCACCTTTTTGTCTCGCCAAATCTGAGACAGGCTTTCGATGAAAACAAACTTGTTATCCCCTTCTTATCACACACGTAACATCGACCAGAAATATATGCAAATACGAAGACTAACGAATCAGGATATCCCAGACTTACTTCTTGCCATCAATGTTGCGTTTGCGGACTATATTGTTCCGTTCCAGTTGAATAGTGAACAGCTGGATTTTAAAATGACATCCGAAGACATTCAAATGGACTATTCGGTCGGTGTCTTTGAAGATGGAAAATTAGTTGCATTTATAATGCATGGGGTACGTCCTATAGATAATGGCTATAAGGTATATAATGCGGGGACGGGTGTACTACCTGATTACCGAGGAAGGGGGCTTGTGGGACACATGTACGCTTATATCGTTCCTTTTCTTCAAGCTCAAGGAGTGAAAGAAATGGTTCTGGAGGTTATTGAAAGTAATCAGTCTGCTATCCGTGCCTATGAAAAAGAAGGCTTTACGATAAAGCGTAAGCTATTGTGCTTTTCGGGTACACTGAAAGAATCTAAAGGGAATAACGCAGCGTTACTGAAGCCTTTGTCTTCTCTCCCTTGGGGTACGCTATCGGATTTTTGGGATATTACACCAAGCTGGCAAAGTGATACCCGAAGTATGCAACTTGTACCTCCGTCTATCCTCGGGGCTTTTATAGCGGATGAACTGGTGGGGTATGTTCTTTTTAATACGACAAAAAGAAGAATATACCAACTCGCTGTAAATCCTAACCAACGCCGTAAAGGAGTGGCCCAACAGCTTATTGCAGCTATAGAGCAGCAGATTCCAGAAGAATCCATACAAATAAACAATCTGGACGAAGCTGCCGCTGATTTAAAACAACTCTTGAAAAAACAAGGGCTTCAAAATGATATTAATCAATTGGAGATGACCAAAAGTATTTAAACCAATGATACGATTAGCAGAAGAACGAGACTATGACCGTATGGTCGATATTTGGCTGGCTGCTTCTATCAAAGCGCATCACTTTATCCCTGAAGGATATTGGAAAGATGGAGCTTCTGATATGAAGCAAATCTATCTACCTCAAAGTCAATCTTGGGTCCTCGAGGATGAAAACGGCTGTATACAGGGCTTTGCATCGTTAATAGATAATCACATCGCTGCTTTATTCGTGGCGACCGATCAACAGGGAAACGGCTTGGGTTCTCATCTATTACGATTTGTAAAAACAAAATCAAGGCTGTTGACATTAAATGTCTATACGGAGAATACTGCTGCAGTTGATTTCTATCGGCAGCATGGTTTTCAGGTGAATGAAGAGCTGATAGACGAAGCGACTTCGGCCAAAGACCTTAAGATGAGCTGGAACAGTAGTTTATTATAACAATCGAAACAATGAGCGAGTCCCTACAACATTTCTATCTGGATAAAGAGGAGCCAAATAAAGGTTGCCTACTTGCTTTAAGGACGATTATATTAGGGCAAGACTCGGCTGTTACGGAGACAACTAAATATGGAATGCCTTGTTTTTGTTATAAAAACAAGGCATTCTGTTACCTTTGGATGGATAAAAAAGAAATGGAACCCTATATTTTATTTGTTGAAGGCAAGTATCTGGATTATCCACAATTAGAGACGGGCACACGCTCCCGTATGAAAATATGGCGTATAGCCCCTTCTCAGGATATTGATATAGAAGCTATCTCCAAAATCCTTCAAGCTGCTCTGGATTTGTACCGCAACGGTATTATCAAAACAAGGGACAAAAATTCAAGATTACAACCATGAGTTAAATTTTTTGATAAACCAATTCTTTACAGTCTGTGTCAACAAGCAATATGCTACCAATATCGCAATCAGCCATGGGAAATAGCTCAGTGGTAGGGGCTGCATTTTCAATGCCTCAGCAAAAGGTGAGAACGGTAGTAAGATACCTATAAGCATAATCAACGAGGTCAATGCAACAACCGGTGCCGCTGCCCAACTTTGTATAAATGGAATCTTACGTGTGCGTATCATGTGGATAATCAGAGTCTGTGAAAGTAGCCCTTCTACAAACCAACCTGTTTGGAACAGCGTCTGATGTTCTGGACTATTGGCCTTGAAGACAAAGTACAATACTGCGAATGTTGCAAAGTCAAAGATGGAGCTTATCGGGCCGATGTACAGCATAAAACGTGATACCCCAGCAGCATCCCACTTACGCGGTTTCTGGATAAAATCCTCATCCATTTTGTCCCAAGGGATAGAAATCTGTGAAATATCGTATAGTAAGTTTTGGATTAGGAGGTGCATCGGTAGCATGGGCAGGAATGGCAAAAATGCACTCGCTCCCAACATACTAAACATATTACCAAAGTTGCTACTGGTAGTCATATTGATATACTTGATGATATTACCAAATGTCCGGCGGCCATAGATTACCCCTTTACGCAAGACCATCAGATCTTTTTCCAAAAGGATAATATCTGCACTTTCTTTGGCTACATCGACGGCCGTATCGACACTGATACCTACATCTGCTTCTTTTAATGCAGCCGCATCATTGATACCGTCTCCCATGAACCCTACCGTATGTCCCTTCTTGCGTAGTGCCCGAACTACCTTAACTTTTTGAAGCGGATTCAGCTTGGCAAAAACAGAAACTGATTCTACACAATTAGAAAGATTCTCATCAGACATTTCCTCCAGTTCACTACCACGTACGATACGCTGTACAGGAATCCCAATATCTTTACATATTTTCTGCGTCACTATTTCATTATCTCCTGTCACAACTTTTACCGTCACCCCCAATTTATGCAATGCCTCGATAGCTGGCTGGGCTGACGGTTTCGCGGGGTCCAAGAAGCCTATAAAACCTGTTAATGTCATTCCTTTTTCATCTTCAACACCATAGGTCAATGGATGTGAAGCATCAAACTCTTTAATGGCAACCAGTAGGACCCGTAAACCTTCATCATTCATTCTCTTAGAAGTCTGCATTACAATCTGACGCATTGCACCGTCCATAGGAATAGCTTTATCATTCTCTACGTGCAGACTCCTATCTTCTCCAGGTTCGAAAGCATAGTCACATAGCGTCAACATTTCCTCTACTGCTCCTTTACATATCAACAGATGTTTTCCTTCGGTCTTTTTTAAAATAACCGACATACGACGACGTTCAAAATCAAAGGGTATTTCGTCGACTTTTAAGTATTGCTCTTCAACTTTTAGGTAGTCATGGAGTTCCACATGTTCCAATACGGCCTTGTCCATCAGATTTTTAAGACCAGTTTGGTGATAGCTGTTCAGGTAGGCCCATTTTAACACTTCATCATCCTCCATACCGTACACATTCAGGTGTTTTTCTAGCACTATCTTATCCAGCGTCAACGTCCCGGTCTTGTCGGTGCATAATACGTCCATCGCTCCAATATTCTGTATAGCGTTTAAACGCTTTACAATAACCTTACGCTTACTCATATTGACAGCACCTTTTGCTAAATTAGCGGTAACAATCATAGGGAGCATTTCGGGGGTTAATCCCACTGCAATTGCAATTGCAAAAAGGAGTGCTTCTAACCAATCGCCCTTGACCAAACCATTGATAAGGAATATAACCGGAACCATGACGAGCATAAAGCGTATCAGCAGTAGGCTGACGTTATTAATACCTTTATCAAAACTTGTTTCTGGTCGTTCGCTTGTAATCGACTTACTGATACTGCCGAAATAAGTATAATTGCCTGTAGCCACTACCACCGCCATTGCGGCACCACTCACGACATTTGTTCCCATAAAACAAAGGTTGCGTAGTTCTATAACCTGCATATTCTCAGCATCACGTATTGGGAGATGGTGTTTTTCAACAGGAAGGGCTTCTCCCGTCAGCATACTTTCACTGATAAAAAGGTCCTTACTAGTTAAGATACGGCAATCGGCCGGAATCATATCGCCTGCCGACAGGTAAACGATATCTCCAGGAACTAACTCTACAATGGGGATTTCACGCTTTGTTTTCGATTTACGTACTACAGTAGCTGTGGTCTTCACCATTCCCTTTAGCTTCTCTGCCGCACTATTACTTCTAAACTCCTGAATAAAACGTAAAAGCACACTAAGAAATACCATAGCTAAAACTACAGTAACGGTCATGTAATCTTTCTCAGTCTGAGGAGCCAGCCATACATCAATCAAGAAAGATACAAGAGCTATCGCTAATAATATATAAATAAAGGGATTGGCAAATGCCTGAAGCAACTGTACATACCACTTGGGAGCCTTTTGATGGTGGACTTCGTTTGGACCAAATTTTGCGCGTCGATCTTCAGCTATCCGATCGGTAATACCATCTTCATTTGTTTCTAGCATGGCATATACCCATCTACTATCTTGTGCTGCTGCGTTACGTAGTTTGGTAACGGTTCCAAGATTCATTCCTATGGAACCTAAAGTGGTTTGGAGTGCATCCTTAATTCGTCTGTTCATTTTTAATGCCATAACTTCTCTCCTTATTCTAATATCGAGGTTATAAAACCAGTTAATAATCTATTTAACAGCAAACTATCGTGTTATAATTCTGACTGAGCACCAATAATCTCCCAACCCACTTTTACAACTTTTTCCTGAATAGTCAAACGACTTGCTACCCGTTCTATCAAGCTATCCTGTGGAGTCACTGCCCCGATGATAGCTGTGATTATAACATGAAACTTGTCATCGATATCGTCGCTGGACAACGATTTCAATAAAATCTTATCTTCATTGCCAAGCATCTGTACCAATGAAATCCGCAGGGCATTCTCAACATCCGTGCTACACTTAAGTCTTAGCATGTAGTCGAGCTGCTCATCTTCTGGTTTGTAAAAGCTCAAACGCCCTAAAAAAAGCCCTAGAGGTCTTAGTAGTAAATGGGTAAATATAATCGCTAGTGCGACAAGCGTCGCTTGCGGGTACAGTCCTACTCCACAGAGCGCACCTACGGCAGCTGAACACCATATTGTAGCGGCGGTATTCAATCCTTGCACCGTCCCTCCATCTTTCATGATTACTCCAGCGCCCAAAAAACCGATACCACTTACGATATAGGAAGCGACTCTTCCTGTCGCGTCGCCTGCAATGTCTGCTGCAAGCAACAAAAATGAAGCCGCCCCTAACGACACCAATGTATTAGTTCGTAGCCCAGCACTTCTTTGGCGCCATTGCCGTTCGACTCCAATTAATGCGCCTAATAGAAAAGCGACCGCTAGTCTTGTTGCAAAGTCAAGGATTCCCATTGTCTCCGTTCTTATTGTTTACGACAACAAAGATCCTATAACAAGAATAAAATGACGGTTAGAGTCTTGGTAGAAAAAGATTAGAATTTTATTAGAAAACTCTATAGATGGGGTAGTTTGAGATTAAATATTGTTCCTTCTCTTGGGGTGGAAACGACATCTATTCTTCCGTTATGCAGCCTCACTATTTTATGGGTCAGGGAGAGCCCTATCCCATTACCATCCGTAAATGTCTTGTTCTCTCCACGGAAGAAAGGAGTAAAAATACGTTCTACGTCTTCGGCAGAGATACCGATTCCATTATCTTCAAAGGTTAAAATAACGCTATGGGCATCGAAACCGATAGATACGGTACATTTATGGTCTTCGGAAAACTTACATCCATTATCTATCAGATTAGCAAATGCTACTTTAAGCAAATAGGCATTACCAAGCACAGAAATAGATGTATCATCTTCGATTTCGGCATCAAATTCTAAACCTATACGGTACGACGGTTCGGCAGTCTGTACCTGATGCAGGGCATCCAACAGTACCTCATCGATTCGAGTGGGTTTAAAGGTTATCTCCGTAGGATCGTAACTGGCTTTTGCCAAGTCAAGCAAACTGTTGGACAACTTGGTCAATCGTTTGGCATCATTCAATGCTTTTTGTATGATAAGCTTATATTCTTCGATGAGATGCTCTCTCGAAGTAGAGAGCTCGAGTTCGGCAATAATAGCGGCCAATGGCGTGCGCAATTCGTGTGCGATGTTGGATACAAAATGTTTTTGTGCATCAAATGAGCTTTCTAAACGATCCAACATATTATTGAAAGTATCAGCCAAACGCGCTAATTCGTCGCCGTTTGCTGAACTCTTAATCCTTAAATCTAGATTTGTAGCAGAGATACTTCGTGCTTGCTTGGTTATCACATTTATCGGCTCAAAGAATCGTCTAGAGAAGTACTTGCCTGCTATATAGATGACCAATAAGGAGACTATAAGCCCCATAAACATGGCTTTTAATAAGTAATCCAATTTCCGGTAGCCGTATTCGTCATAAGCAGCGGCGGTGACTATATAATCCTTGCCTTGATACGGATATAACACTCCTATTACCTGCCATTTGTCTTGATAAAAACTCAATTTCCTCTCTTTTATCAATTTCTGAAACATATTGGGTGTTTCCTTTACAAAATCAATATCCACCGCATCGTGATACAAGAGATTGTGACCTGTATCATAAATAGCTACTTCAACTTCATTTAATATCTTTCGATTATTATGGTATATATCTTGTAGGGTCTGTTTATCGACACGGGCATTAAGAAAAACATTAGCTTTGGTAACAGCCTCTTTTTCCAATAGTAGATAAAATTCCTGTTCACGATTATTTACGGATGTACGATAAACCACAAATGCAAACAGAATAAGTATAGCTCCTGTGAGCAAGGTAAAAACTAAAGTAAGTCGTGTCCGAATCTGCATCAATCATGTTTTAAGACAAACCCCATTCCTGATTTGGTGTGTATAAGTTTGACGTCAAACTTCTCATCGATCTTCTTGCGCAAATAATTGATATACACATTTATAAAATTGGTACCCGTATCAAAGTGTGTATCCCAAACCTTTTCAGCAATTTCTACCCGAGATAGTACCCTTTCAGGATTTTGTATCATATACTCCAACAGTTTGAATTCTTTGGGTGTCAAACTTATCTCAACATCTCCCCGTTTTACCACTTTTGTATGCATATTCATTTCCAGATCAGCATACTTGACAACAAATCCGGTGTTGGCCGAAGTGCGGCCATTTCTTTTCAACAGTGCGCGAACGCGAACTAAGAGCTCTCGCATTTCAAAAGGCTTCACCAGGTAATCGTCGGCTCCGGCATCAAATCCTTCGACCTTATCGTCTGTTGTGCCCAATGCGGTAAGCATAATAATAGGCACATCAGGTCTTATTTGTCGGATTTCTTTACATAAATCCAAACCATCCATTTTCGGCAATATAATATCTGTAATAATAAGCTTGTAATCGTTCTGTAGCACCAGCTTCTTTGCTGAGACTCCATCATAGGCAATCATGGAGGTGAATCCGTGTTCTGTCAAACCTCGCTGGATAAGTTCAGCTACGCGACTATCATCTTCGACAATTAGGATGTTCATATGCAAAATAATCTATCAACTTAAACCCATCTACCAAATTGATGGATACTTCATAGGCTATTAAATAGCAGCTCAAAACTAAGTAAATATATTCAATTAGTTTATTATGTATAGTTTCGGTTTTCTTTCTATCTAAAATTTTCGACGAGTGGCATTGGAAATACTTATCTTTATTCCTAGCAAATCAGGAACGTTTTCATGGACAAAATAACCTCTAAAACCGTTGTAAATGACATCGTAATGAAATCACTTGAAATCCTGAAAATCAAGGGGCAAGATGAATTTCTTACGGCATTACATAACGAGCTGTTGAAAAAGAAAATAAGATTTCCGCTATTGGAATTTGCCGCTGCACGAATCATGGATGCGGTACCGCTGGCGCAACAAATAGAACTCATAGACCCTATCATCGAACTTCGTACAATTGGTAGCCAGGTACTCGCAGGTATTGCTTTACAGCGACGCCTAGGGGTTGATTTTGAAGGCTCGATAGCGAAAGCCTGTAGTTATATCCAATATGGTAACGAGTGGTACGTGTGCGACATTATCGGCGAACGTGTACTGGGCTATGCTTTATTGACTAAGCCAGAAGATACGACCCCTATTCTAAAGCGACTTGCCAAGCATGAAGATAAATGGATTGTCCGAACAGTAGGTGTAGCGACGCACTATGCGGTAAAAAAAGGGTTGGATAAGCATTTTGTTGAATCTGTTTTTCAGATTTTGTTAACCTGTACTAATACCACCGATTTTCATACGAAAAAGGGCATTGGTTGGGGTGCTAAAACCGTAGCACGATTTCACCCGGATATCATTTCTAGGTATACGTCCCAAATCGTGGATCCAACGACGAAGCAATGGTTTCGTACGAAAATCAATATAGGCCTCCTCCGCAATAAAAAGTCATGACACAGCGTATTTTAGCAAAAAGTATTCTCAACAAAACCAAACAAAGAGATCCTTGGTTTTTGGACGATTATACCCTTAATCCCTATAGTAGCTGTTCATTCAATTGTCTCTATTGTTATACTAGAGGGAGTAAGTACGGCGTAAATATGGCGGAGAAGCTGAGTATCAAGTCCAATGCTGTCGAGCTATTGGACCGTGAATTGGCATTGAGGGCGCGTAAAAAGCAATATGGGATAATTGTACTTTCTTCGGCTACGGACCCTTATCTCCATGTTGAAGCTTCTGAACAATTGACCAGACGACTCTTAGAAGTAATTCATAGTCATCGCTTTCCTGTACACATACTCACCAAGTCTGACTTGGTACTCCGGGATTTAGACTTGCTAAAAGCTATAGACAGCGATGCTATCCTGCCTGAAGATTTACAGGGTAAGTTATCGCATAAAGCATTTTTAAGTTTTTCCTTTTCGACCCTTGATGACGCTGTAGCACGTATCTTTGAACCAGGAGCTACAGCTCCTTCTCTACGGCTATCGAGTATAGCAACAGCACGCAAACAAGGGTTACATTGTGGCGTAAGCCTTATGCCCCTGCTTCCTTTTATTTCCGATACAACCGAACAGCTTGACTTAATGTTTGAAACTTTCAAAGCACTAGATATCTCCTATATTTTTCCTGCAACGCTGACATTACATGGTCATAACTTGTCGGACAGTAAACCTCTTTTGTTGAGAGCCATTGCTAAACACTATCCAGAGCTCCTATCCAAATACGAACGATACTTTGCTAATGATACGCATATGCCCTTATATTACCGCAAAGCCTTTTCAAATAAAATGAAAGCGCTCTG
The DNA here is from genome assembly GCF_900168125.1 of Sphingobacterium nematocida. Classification (GTDB taxonomy): domain Bacteria; phylum Bacteroidota; class Bacteroidia; order Sphingobacteriales; family Sphingobacteriaceae; genus Sphingobacterium; species Sphingobacterium nematocida. The sequence goes on along the minus strand of NZ_FUZF01000014.1, from coordinate 11,663 downwards.
CCGGGATTATCAATTGCCAAATACACTTTTGGGTTAAGATAATCGCTCTTATTATTAGCCCTGATATTCATATTGGGTTGTAAGAAATCAGAAGAGAAATTTCTCAGCTTTAATCACTTTTTCAGACCATGACTTTATAAGTTGGATCTTCGATAATATTTACATCAATGACTCCTTCTGCATTTTTCAACAAACGCCTACAGTCTTCACTGAGATGTCGTAGACGGAGGATTTTGCCCTGTTGTTGGTATTTTTCAGTGAGTTTATGGAGCGCATTAATTCCAGACATGTCGACCACTTTACTTTCCTTAAAATCTATCACAACTTCGGTCGGATCATTGAGCACATCAAACTTTTCGGCAAAGGCCGTTGTAGAGCCGAAGAATAAAGGTCCCCTGATTTCATAATACTTTACCCCTGCTTCGTCTGTATATTTTCGCGCTCGAATTCGCTTTGCATTATCCCAGGCAAACACCAGTGCAGATACAACCACACCCGCCAATACCGCTAAGGCTAAATTATGAAGTACAACGGTTATCGCAGCGACTAGGATGCCAACAAAAATATCTGATTTTGGAAATTTATTAACAATTCGAAAGCTTACCCATTGAAAAGTTTGGATAGCTACCATCATCATCACGCCTACCAATGCCGCCATAGGTATCTGTTCGATGAACGGGGCGCCAACTAATATCACAAGTAAGATGGTAATAGCTCCTATAAACGCAGACAATCGGGTCCGTGCCCCTGCTCCAATGTTGACCAAGGTCTGTGCTACCATGGCACATCCCCCCATACCTCCAAAGAAACCATTTGTAATATTGGCTACACCTTGTGCTACCGCTTCCTTATTTGACTTCCCTTTGGTATTGGTAATTTCGTCTACCATATTGAGGGTCAAAAGCGATTCTATTAATCCTACCCCGGCCATCACCAAGGCATATGGAAAGATAATCTGAAGGGTCTCTATGGTAAATGGAACAACGGGAATATGAAATGAAGGTAACGAACCACTGACAGATGCGATGTCACTTACCTTTTTTGTATCTATATTGAACAGGAATACCAGCGCAAACACCAGTAGTATAGCTACTAAAGAGGCCGGAATGACCTTGGTCACCTTAGGCCACAGCAAGACGATAACTATTGTCAGGAGGGTCAAAGCAGCCATCCAATATAAAGGAATTCCCTGCATCCAAGTGGTGGCTCCATTCTCGATGATTTTAAACTGGGCTACCTGAGCCATGAATATAATCACCGCTAGACCATTAAGAAAACCATACATCACAGGTTGAGGTATCAACCTCACAAATTTACCAAGCTTAAATAACCCTACTAATAGCTGGAAGATTCCACCCAAAATAACCGCTGCAAATAAATACTCGACACCGTGTGACGATGCTAGAGCTATTAATACCACTACCGTAGCCCCCGCCCCGCCGGAGACCATACCTGGCCTACCACCTATAATAGACGTCACTAGTCCCATCAAAAACGCGGCATAAAGTCCTGTGAGTGGTGAGAGGCCGGCTAATATTGCAAATGATAACGATTCGGGAATCATAGTCATTGCTACGGTGAGACCTGCTAAAATTTCATTTCTATAGTTGATTGGCTGTCTGACACCAAAAACACCTAATATTCCCTGCATATAACTTAAACTAAAAACGTAAACCTATACGGATATAGGGTAATACGGCTTCTTTAGAGATTCCCCAAGCAGCCTGTATCAACATCAGATCGGCGGGGATAAAATATAGCCCCCCTCCATAGCCTTGGTGCCATGTCTGTGATTGCACTTGCGACATCCATACTCTCCCTACATCATAAAACCCGACTAGACCTACAGTGCCAGGAACGAGATACGAATCATAACTAAATAGCTTGGCACGCATTTCTAGGTTATTATAGACCATCGTCTTACCTGTAAAGCGTCTCGAATTGAAACCTCGAAGACTACCTTCTCCGCCAAGCTGCACATGCTGAAAAAAATAAGGATCTCCCCATACCGCATCCAACCCTGTACGGTTTGCCAGGGTTACCGCATCTTTTCTAAAAGTATGATAAATACTAAATGCAGTATTCAGATAGGTGTGTTGTTTGCTCGCTCCTCCTATTTCAGATTCCCAACTTACTTTAGCAAAAGCATGAAATCCACTTTTTGTATTCTCTACATTATCCCTACCGTCGTAGTCTATCCCTACCTTAGCACCGGTAAAAAACATACTGCCATACAGTTTTTCTGTTGGCATTTGCTGTTGAAAGTCTGCTAAAAAACGACCTTGGTTATTACCCTCTGATGCATTGAAAAAAGTGGATGTGGAACCGTACCCCAAACGTATCTTATCGGATATTGGATGCAGCAGTGCAATATCTGCATCGACTACATCGTACCTGTTACGGTAGTAGTGTATTCCTTTTCCTTCGCCTTTTTCATATACGGTATTATTACCATATCCAAAAAAGTTGGCTAAGTTCCAAGGCCCTTGGGAAGCTATATCGACGTATAAATCCTGTTTTTTCCAAACAGATTTTGCAATACCTTGGTAACTGAACAGAAAAGACTCTCTGCCTGTCAGGTAGCTGGCTTTAAAAATGTGTTTAATCGCAAATGGGGATTTCCGGAAGCCTTGATTTTCGATGATATAGCCAGCTCCTAATATCAACCCGCGATCGATACCATAGTTGAGATCCACGAGCACGCCTTTGCGGTCATACACAAACGCATTGTAATCGTAAGCATGGATCGCAGTATCTTTGCTAAGTCTATGTCTTAATCCTAAATCCCGAGGGATAGTATTTGAGACCGTATCTTTATCCTCGTAGAGGTATAGCTTTTTTTTATTTGGGAAAGTGCTGGATACAGTATAGTCATCACTTCCATCTCCACCTATTAAACGTACTTTAATAGGCGAAGTTGCTTTTCCCTCGATATGATAACTATCCGTTCCTCCAATTCCGTAAATACGTAGTTCTCTAGTCTCGTGGGGAAAAAAATCACGATCTACAAGCGTTCTGCCCTTTGTGCCGTCCTTTTTTTTATTATTTACTTTTAACGAGACTACACCATCTTTTTTGTAGTCTAGCTTTACAAACTCATTTTTCGCTGACAATGGAATATCTACTACGCGAGCTAAGGCTTTGTAATAATCTATTCCTGTACGAGACATCTCATCTCTTCGGGAACGGATATTATGAACTAATTCATTGGCACTTAACTTTACGATCGTATCGGGCATTGCCAACATTGCATTCTCAATCAAAGAATCTGTAAGCGTCTGTTGTACAAATCTTATTTCGCTTTCCCATTCGGACCGATCTAATCGGTTCAGAAAGAAACGATCAAAGTGTCGTGCATTGAAATTCCAATGGGATATATTGCGAATATGCGGACCGAATGGCTGTAGATGTGCTTTCAACCATTGATGGGAAAGCAATACGGGAAAAACTCCAGAGGTCTTGTAGTATACTTTGTCCCTATCTCTCGGCACTGGGGTATATGTCTTTTTACCTTCTTCCTTTTCGGGATCCCACCGCCAATTATCCTCATGTCGATCCCAATCTCCAAGAATCATATCCAATAAGCGAGCTCGTAAAGTAAGTTTCTGTTCAACCTGTGTATCGTTGTCTTCCAATAACTTGCGGATAACTTTCTCTGTATTATCCGTTTTCTCACTTTCGAACGGCATCCGTGGTTCAAAAATATAGGTTCTATTCTTAAACAGCTCTCTATATTCTCCTAATCTTTCGTCATCGCCTACATATACTAATTCTGGTTTTGCATGTGGAATACCTAATGCTTCATTAAAAGGTGGGACCGTCAATGCACCAAAAGGATGTGTAATGGAAATCTGGTCTTGAACGATATCTTTTACTATGGTTTTTCTAAGATTTTCGGGGAGACTCCGTTCGGGATATTTTTGAATGGAACGCAATACCCATTCTCGTCCTTTGGGATCTACCATCCGTAAAGATTGGGTCTGCATCCCTCCACCTAATTTTACAATCTGCAATCCACCTCGTTCAGTACTCAAATCCATCACACGCATCTTTACAGGTGTGTTGTATAGTTTTCTGTAACTATCACCAAACCAAAAGCGACGAACAGGGCCAACTTTATCATATTCAGGCGCTATCAATGCGCTTGTACTATCCGCCTTCTGTGCATATAGGCTTAATGAAAGCTGCGATATTATACAAAACAACCACATTCCCCACTGAACGAATTTGCGGCTTAATATTGTCATTCCTCTACTACCTTGCATATCTTTTGTATTTTATCATACCCTCTATTCATCATGATATTACGTTGACACGCAAAGCGCGTAAACCACTGACGCCTTGAAGCTCTTCTAACACCAATTCTTCGACATGAGCCTCAATTAGTCCTTGGTTAGCGACAGAAAGGAGGTCCTCTATCAAAATAGAAACTTCAGCTTCCCCCTGTACGACGACCGCTATTTTGCCAGGCTGAACGAGTCTTTCTTTTGTACCCCGAACCAATACTTTGTCGATTCGCTTTTTTATCATCTGATAGCGGATATTGTATCCTCCTTCGACATCGAATCGCCTTTCGTCATCTCTAAACGAAATATCGATTGCTTTGGGGTGGACAAAAATAAGTTGGGTAGTATCCATATTAACCTGCAGTGTATCTTGCATCTGAGCAATCTGCCGACAAATATGCGCCATGGATATAATCTGTTGCTGCCGAAATAACCTTAAGATCGCAGGATTAAATTCTATGGACGGAGAAATAGACTGTCCTACATAAAAGTCATATTCGATCCCGTCTGTTCTAAACTTTTCAAAATAAGAAGGAAACTTTGATTGGATAAAATCATTTAACTGCCCTATATTTTTGCCGATGACTGTATTTACAGCCTGTAGCGATGTTTCGAAAGCATCTTGGTAATAATTGGTGCCTAGGTATTCAGCATATACTTTGATCTGTCTATCGAGTTCGGCATCCAACCACGTTAATGTTAAGATAAAGGTCGGAACCTCTTCTTGAAAAAAAGCTGTGATATCGTGCATGTGTTCGACTCTATTATCTGTAGCCAGCCAAGTTTCTACCTTAGCCACCTTTCTATTAAAACTGTTCAAGGCTGCTGCGTCAGGATAACTCCCCGCAGGCAAGTAACTCATGAGTTTTACTAACCTATCCAGATGACGCTTATTATCTTTTCTAAAGGCTAAATTGCGAAGAATGGTCGAATCCTTAATATCAACTCCACCGTATAAAGGATACACATCAGCAAACGTGATTCGTTCTAAGTTTAGGTGTTCATTTTGACTTTCATCGTCTTTAAGAAACTTGGCTGCAGCTTGGTTGAATCGCCACTGCACCGCTGGTTGCAGGGCAGTGTAATGCTCTAATATAACGGTCTCTAGCTTGTTTTTGAACCGTAGGCGAAGGTCGTAGCCTAATAGTGTCAACACTGGAAACAAAGGTGACAATCGCGTTAAAATAGATGGTGTCAACTGGGAATCACCACGCGTATACAACTCTAGAAAACCGACAAGTTCTCCTTGATGCTTGAGCGGAAAGCAGACATAACTATGTATTCCCAAAGATTCTATCTTCGCTACAAAATACTCGTGCTGTGTATCAAAATCGGGATTTATATTATAGGCTAAGACAAATGGCGCCTCTAAATATTTAAAGATGTGCTCTTCAATATTATCTAAATTGCCATCGATATAGTCATTAAAAAGCAGGTAATTCTTAGCTACACCTTCTTTGAGAATAGGCACACCGTTAAGATACAAAATGGGAAAAAGGGAACAATTTACATCTTGCTTATCAAGTACACTTTTAATTTTGTCCAAAAGACTATTTATAAAATCAGTGCGTGTGTATTGGGTAAAATCCGCAATCATCTCCTGAATCCGATCTATCACAAAATCAACCGTTGCATCTGTAAACTGCAGCATGGAAAACCCATCAAAAATAAAGTTGTCCAAATGTATACTTTCCAACAGAGGTTGAATATTTGCCTCTTCCAACATCTCCCGATTATTTATACAAGAAAAGTCTATTTTTGGCAGTCCTGCTTTTGGCCGTACTGAAACATAGCTAAAATCGATAGCTAGTTGTACGTATTTCTTTATTCCTGATTCATCAACATACTCGTAGATATGGGGAGTGCCTGTCATAGGGATTCCATAGAGTCGATCAAGTACTAATTCGTACATGATATTATCGGTAAAAATAGCGTCTTTGCAAAATAATTTGGAGTTGTTATCGATGACAGGCTGTAGCGATTTTTCCAACAAACTATACATCGGCGCTGTCCCTGCAAATAAAACGGATGGGATAGGCGTAGATAGCCCCCATGCAATGGTCTTGCGTTCAGCCAAATTATTTACCCAGCCAAATATCAGTTGAAATGCTTCTAAAAATTCGGGAGCAGTGTCTAAGGACAGTTTTCCTTTGCGTCGTTCCATCTCTTCAATACGGTCTACCACCATCTGGGTTATCCCATCAGTGACCGTATCTGTCTCATCGAAGGTTCTCAAGCAATTGTAAAAATTAGATAATGACAATCCGCCTTCCTGTTCTGTTACAGCAGTTAATTTATTTATATAGACATTTTTTGTCTTTATCATTCTTATTTTTTCGGTTTTATCCTATAAATATTGGCTTCTGCCTTATTTCCCGCTTCACTAGATATATATAAGTTCAACTCTTCGTCGAATGTCAGTCCTTCAGGTTGTTCGAATGCACTTCGTTCGAAACGGATTACCTGCTGAACGCCAAAATCGCTATTGGTGACAATAAGCGCTTTATCTACAGAGGAGATAATATACCACTCTTCCTTTGTGGGGTGTTTGGCCATTGCCGAAGCTTTGAAAGATTTGCCCATTGTGTTGTCCAACTTCCTTATTTCTTGATTTTGTATCGCAAATGTTTTTTCTAGTAATAACTCTCCGTCAGAAGATAGGCTGAGCACATACCCTGTTGTCGTTTTTGCCTTCTTATCCTCTTTACAGCTTTTACAAAGCAGGTATAACTTATTCGTTTGAAAATCATAGGCCATCGATTCATACTCACCATTTGGCAATAAAGCGACATGCTGCTTCACGTTCGAGTTGTCGGTCGCCCCTATCGGAAAGCTATAAATATCACCATTGCTTTTCAATACAAAGAACCGCTTCCCATCACTGGCAATTCCTTCATAATCGCCACGGCCAGCAAATTTGAACTGATTTGTAACTTCCCCTTTAAGGAGATCAAATGTAAACAGAATGCCCTCTTCATCCTGCACCGCAAAAATCGTATTGGGAAAAGCCGTTAAATAGGTGATCCCAGAGACTTCATCCAATGCTGCCGGCATCGTAAAGGCTTCAGCCGAAGTCAACGTATAAGAAAACTGGCTGGTATCTGACTCAATGATAGTTTCTTCCTGCTTAGATAGGTTGAAATTGCAGGCCCAAAGGCTATTAATAACAATTCCGAAAACTAGGCATAAAAGGGGCTTTAATCCCTTCATGGGGCTCTTTAAGTTATTTGTCATCATATCTCTAGTAGGTTATTATTGCTATAAAAAAAGCAATGACTGATAAAACTAAACCAAACATAAATATGCCGTAAGCATAACGAAGTAACCTGTATTTTCGTCCCAGCACTACCCCTTGAGAATATACATCTTTGGTCATCATCCCATATAAAAAACCACTATCTTCCATTACCTGTTCCATTCCAGATTTATAGGCATCAAAAGGCATTTTAAAAAAATTACCAAAAAACAACAAGTTAACCGTCTTATTCTGAACTTCTTCTTCTTTGAAGAAACCACTGGGAATCTTTGGTATCGTTGCCAATATAGCCAGTACCATAGTAATGACCACAGCTGTCATTAGGATGAACGTCGGTATAATGAGATGCTCGTTGCTATCCAATTTTCGTAATAGACCTGCTGCAACAACAGATAGAATAATTGAGTTGACCGTCAACAATATATTCGCTTTATTGTCGGCCATATCACTCAATCGTTGATTATTCGAAGACGTAATCCGAAACATAGTTTCAATTCCTCGCTCAGGTCTTGGTGTTTTTCCTCCCACTTTAATTGGCTTTTGCCTAGAGACAGCTTCTCCTTTGGTCTTACTATTTTTCTCCAATAAAGCATTCAAATTCTCCTTCTTTATATTTTCTCGCCTTTCCTGTGCATACTTAGTATGATAATGGTGATTTTCCATTAGTCTTATCGTGTGCGCTCTCCAGAGATTTTTATCTATTTCTTCTCCTTTGACCATTTCGGCTTCTTTACGCATTAGCTTATTGCGTTCAGCGAAATTAACTCCTCCCAAATGGAACAGGTCGGCATCACATACAATCTGCTGTAACAGGCCTTCGGGATGTTGTGGCATCTTAGTCACCAAGATACAGGCGATCACCTGCTGACGAATATCTTCTTCAGCGTTCACTTCTTTCAGAAACTCGTCTGCAAAATCAGCACTACGCTCTTCATGTTGATCGGCTCCTCCCGTAACATAACCTATATCGTGAAAATAGGCCGAACAGATAACAATAAAGCGATCTTTTGGTGATAACATGTAGTAATCTGCCATCTCTCGTACAGCCGCTACTACATCTAACACATGGGTCTCGTCGTGAAAACAGTACGCCACATCTTCTGTAGAATGTCGTACATTTTTTTTGATAAAGTAAGGTATCTGTGCTATAATATGATCATATTCCATAAGTATTCTTCTTAAAGCCACCTCTAGAATAATTGAATAGACCTATCAAATACTTCCACGAGGTATAAAACAAGTATAAAATAAGCACAAAAAGTCCAAAGAACAAAAAATAGTATCTAGTTTAAATAAATGTTTCAAACGCGGTTACACACGTTTCAGTATGAAATATTTTCGTCTGACTCGGAAACAGCAGGGAAGCTGAACGACAGCACCGTATATTTGAAACAACAGTACAATAACTTGGCTTTGGAAGTGAATTAACTTTTATCGGCTTTAAGTGGGTTTATACAGGTTTTTTATGGATTTTTGTAGACAAGAAACGAATTGATAGCAAAGATATTGAAGAGCAAATTTAAAGTAATCAATCATACAGCTTCTCACAAGGATGCTTTCTTTACCGATATGGGCAAACGGATTCTCATTGCTACATCGGCATTCTTTCTATACAATATCGTGTCTTACATCATAGATCCTTTGTCTGACTATTGGCAAAACTATTTTCAACACGGATGGAAATATCTGTTAGCAGATTGTATTATTTCATTTTTGTTTTGTTTTTCCGTATCCGAGGCCAGTATCGTAATCGGAAGAAGATTAAACAACTTTGTATCCTGGAAAGACAATCCCGTAAAAAGACTAGTTATCGAATCCAGTGTAATTTTAGTGACCGTGCTGATACTTCTTTACATTCAAACCTTATTCTTTATCACTTTTTTAGAAGATGAACAGACTGCGGATATGCCTCTTACCGTGGAAGATACAATAGAAGGAATTCGCTGGTTGGTGGTCAGTCTAATCATTTCTTTTGTGATTATGGCGATCAACACGGGGGATTATCTTATTGCAAGTTGGAAAAATGCAGCTTTAACCGCAGTAGAACTGAATCAGCTCGCTGTAGAAGCCGAATTGCAATCCTTGAAACTACAGTTGGACCCTCATTTTGTGTTCAACAATCTCAGTGTATTGTCGGAACTTATATTAACGGATCAACAACTGGGACACGAATACGCCGAAAATTTCACCAAGCTGTATCGTTATTTACTCGTTCACTCCAAAAAGAATCTAGTTCAACTTGAGGAGGAAATCAAGTTTCTCAACGCTTATATATTTTTACTGGAACAACGTATTGGAGAAGGTGTCAGCTTCGAAACAGATATCGATAAAACCTATAATCAACTCTATATCCCTCCTATGACGCTGCAGATGTTGGTAGAAAATGCGTTGAAACATAATAAGACTCTTCGCAAAGCCCCGCTCATCATCCGGATATACTCCAACGACCAAGAATGTATCGTTGTTGAGAATAGTCGACGACCTATCGAGACTGTCGCACTTTCATCGGGAATAGGCATATCTAATATCGTTCGACGTTACAAACTATTGAACGCTACGCCACCCCATATCGAATCTAATGACCAAATATTCAGCGTCACTGTACCGTTATTAAAACAAACTGTATGAACATCTTAATCATTGAAGACGAAAAGCCTAATGCAGAAAGGTTAAAGCGGTTGATTCATGAAATCAGACCGCAAGCTGTTGTTCTTGAAGTACTGGAAAGCATCGTTGATAGTGTGGCATGGCTATCCAACAACCCATTCCCAAACGTCATAATGATGGACATAAAGCTTTCAGACGGCTTAAGTTTTGAAATCTTCAATCAGATCAAGATAGACGTCCCTATTATCTTTGTGACGGCATATGATGAATATGCCATCAAAGCCTTTAAGCAATACAGTGTAGACTATTTGCTAAAGCCGGTAGACCGGGACGAACTCGTAGCAGCTTTTGAAAAGCTAGATTATATCACCGCTGGTTCGGACCGACAATCTTTTGAAAAATTACTCTCGGTTTTTCATCCAAAAGAATACCGTACCCGATTCTTGGTTCCTTATAGAGACGAATTCAAAACAGTTATGGCCGACGACATACAGTATTTTTCTTCCGAATCACGAATTACCAAAGCTACACTCACTGACAACAGCGAGGTTATTCTCCCCCAGACCTTGGACGAATTAGAAAAACAATTGGATCCTAAATTGTTCTTTCGTGCAAACCGTCAATACATCGTACATATTAATTCGATAGGACGCATCTTCAACTACTTCAATTCAAAGTTGAAAATTGTTTTGAAACGGGATAGCAATGTTGAAATCATTGTCAGCAGAGAGAAAGCACCGCAACTCAAAACTTGGTTAGGTTACTAATCACCTCCATTTCAGTCTGCATTTTCTACGCTTCAGTAAGATAATAACATTATCACATCAAACGTCTACGTTTATTTGCATCCTTAAAATACAAAGAAGTAGAATCTATGATGACAATGAATCACGTAAAAACCGCTTTAATTTTTACATCGGCAATCGCTCTGTTCATGACCTCTTGTGGACAATCAGCATCAGAGCAAAATGATGAAGCATTGCCTGCTGTAGAAACGGATTTCATCCGCCTTGAAGTAGAGAATGTAAATACCCATAAAGAGTATCCAGGAGCCATTGAGGGAATCGTAAATATCGAAATCAAACCACAGGTTACAGGTTATCTGTCCGAAGTCCTCGTCCAAGAGGGAGATTTTGTTCAGAAGGGACAGACGCTCTTCCGTATCAGTCTGGAGTTGCTACCTTTAATGCGAGACAGATTTAATAAGTAATTATAAATTTGTAGAGATGCATAGAAAATTTGATGATTCATTTAAGATAATGGCGGTCGATTTGAGCGTTGTTAAAGGTTCAGTAGCAGAAGTTGCAGGCGAATTGGATATTGATCCCAGTTTACTTAGTAAATGGCGCAGGAACCCACGTTACAATGGTAATAAGGTTCTCCCGGACAATCCTAAGATAAGCCCCGAGGAACAGGAACTGAGGGTTTTGCGTAAGCGACTTAAAGATGCGGAGTTAGAGCGTGATATTCTAAAAAAGGCCATAGCCATCTTCTCCAAGGGAGACGGTCCATAT